>NZ_KE384030.1:0-365580 GCF_000423545.1 Metapseudomonas resinovorans DSM 21078 | reverse complement strand
CCTTCGAGGAAGAGGTAGACCTTGTCGCCGGACTGGGTGTCCAGCAGGCCGCTGTCCACGCCGCCGGGGGCGCTCACGTCGAGGGCGTAGGCGATGGCGTCGGCGTCCTGTAGGTCGTTGTTGTCGCTGTCCTTGAAGCCGTCCTGGCCGAAGTCCGCCGCGTTGAACAGGCCGGCGAAACTCACCGGGCCATCGGCGTCCGGGATGTCGGTGTCGTCGGTGGTGAGGGTCGGTACGGTCACCGCATTGGCCGTAATGGACGGGCCGTCATCCTCGAAGATCATCTTCGAACCGACTTCGGCTTTGGCCGTGGACACCTGCCGCAGCATGAAGCCGCCGATGTCAAAGTCGGCGTGGTCATTTCCCTTGGCAGTGACGGCCGCGCCATTCTCGACAAGCACGCGGTTGTGGTCCTGGCTGGTGGTGTATTCGATCTTGTGGCCGGCCTTTACCCCAGTAATGGTCGCGACACCTGCTGAGAAACTGATGACGATGGCCGGATCGTTCACCGAGCCGTTCGAGTTCTCGATGATCTGCCCCGCGCTGTTCCTGACGATCACGTTGTCGATCGCTATCGAGGCGTCATTGCCGTAGCCATCGATGAAGTTCACTCCCGGCTCGAAGGCTGTGCTGAAGGCACTGATTTTCACCACGGCGCTTTTGCCGCTCTGCAGCTGCACCACATCGAAGCTGGCCGAGCGCGCATTGAACATGGCAGTGAAGTCGATGCTGGCTTCGACGTCTGCTTCGTTCTGGTCCAGGTTGGGAATGGTCACGTTCTGGCGAGCGCCCGTGACGAAGGTGAAGCGGATACCTTCCTGCTCCACGATCATCTGGTTGTTGGTGCCGAACGTGGTGGGACCACCCGCCTGGCTGGTGTTGATGGTGTCGCCGGTGGTGATGTTCACGCCATTGGACTGGTTGGCCGGGTCCTTGCCCGTGGCGATGATGGCCGGATCGGTGATCCGCATGACGCCCCCGACATCAACCAGCGTCGGGTTGGCCGTGGTGAACATCAGGAAAAGGTTCTGCCCGGAGGGCGCATTGGCCAGGCTGAAGACCAGGTCCTGGCTGGTGCTGACATAAACCTTGTTCAGCAGATTGAGAGCATCGTCATGGCTGGTGGTGTCCAGGTTCTTGAGCGGCTGGTATTGCACGGTCCACAGTTTGCCACCGGTGACCGGCGATCCGGTCTCCTCGATGTAGGCCGCGAACACGATGGCGCCAGTAGGCCCACCGACCCGGCCAAGGACGATGTTGTTGTCGCTGTCGGTGTACAGAAGGATGCTGCTGCCATCGAGGGTATCCAACCCGCTGTCCAGGCCGCTGAGCGGCGCACCGGCACTGTCGGTGAAGCCCACGTCGGTAATGCTCGCCCCCGGTGCTGCGGAGATGGTGAAGACGTTGCTGCCGGTATCACCCACCGCGCCTGTGTAGCCGCTGAGGGCCGCCCCCAGGGCCGTGCCGACGCCCAGGGCGCCCAGGCGAGCGGCGAAGGTGGTCGGCAGGGACGCCACGAGGATGTCGTTATCGTCGGCGTCTCCCACCGGGCTCAACGGGACCGCCGCGTTCTGCAGCCCGGCGGTTTCGTCCAGAACGACGTCGACACCGGTGGTGGTGATGCCGGGAACGCTGTCAGTGAACGTGTTGGAAGCCAACGTGTCATCGGTGGTGCCGTATTGGCCATCGGTTCCGGCGGCGCTGGCCGTCAGCAAAAAGGTGGCTCCCGCCGAGTCGTCGGGGTTCACATACCAGGTGGTAGTGACGCTGCCATTGGCCGCCCCATCCAGGTCGCCTGCTCCGCCGTCGGTGACGTACCAGGGGTCGTGCCCGTCCCCGGTGTTGGTGTCGATCAGATCGTCCGGCGTGCCCCACTCACCATCCGCTCCCGCCCCCACCGCGTGCTGCACCTGGAATTGCACCGTGCTGCCGAGCGCAAATCCGTCAGCGGTGATGGTGGCGGTGCTGCCGGGTGCGTAATCGTCCAGGTCAGTGCTGACACCTGGCTCGACCAGGGAAGTCGCGACACTGAAGTCGCCGCGCGCATCGTCATCATCTCCATCCCACCCATGCTCGCCTTGACGGTCCTGTCGAAGGGGATCAGCCCCTGAGCGGGCGACCAGATCGTGCTTGTGCGATGAGTGTTTTTTGTGAGTTGCCATGGTGAACTCCCGGCGATGTGAATAGACGGGGTCGGAACGAGGCCCCCGTTCTCTCTTGGCTGCCCCGACTATAGGGACTCGTCGAAAAGCCACGCATCACCAGATACTCCCAGAGTGTCTGGGAGTTTCAGGCTAATGGCGTATTCATGGCATGCGCCACGGCAGCGCTGGCCACAGCGCTCTACTTTGATCGGACTCCGGAGAGCTTGCCCAAGGGTGGGCCGCAGCGACGCGAAGGCCGGGCGCCCTTTCGTCACGCTTACAGGTGGCTGGAAAAACGCCCCACGGCGTTGACCACGCGTTGCGCGCCGTCCTGGATTTCGACGATGGCGGTGCCAGCCTGGCCGGACAGCTCAAGGCCCAGTTCGGCTTGCTGCCGACCGCGATCGATCATGGCGACGGCGCGTTCGGCCAGTTGCTGGTTCTGTTCCACCACCTTGGTGATTTCCACGGTGGCCGAACTGGTGCGCGAAGCCAGTTGACGAACCTCGTCGGCCACCACCGCGAAGCCACGCCCCTGCTCGCCGGCGCGGGCGGCTTCGATGGCGGCGTTGAGGGCCAGCAGGTTGGTCTGGTCGGCGATCCCGCTGATGCTCTTGACGATGGCGCCGATGACCTGCGACTGCTGGTCCAGCGCTTCGATGCCCTGCACCGCTTCCTGCATGCGGATGGCCAGCTCACGCATGACATCCACCGTCTGCTGTACCACGGCGGCGCCGCGCTGCGCGCTGTCATCGGTGCCCCTGGAGGTCTCCAGGGCGATGCCGGCGGCCTCGGCCACGGCCGCTTCGCGGTTGACCTGATCGGTGATCACGGTGGCGAACTTGACCACTTTGTAGAGGCGGTCATGGGCGTCGATGATCGGGTTGTAGGAAGCTTCCAGCCAGACCGTGCGGCCGTGGCGATCCACACGTTTGAAGCGATCGGCGACGAATTCGCCGCGACGCAGCTTGTCCCAGAAGGCCTGGTACTGCGACGAGTTGTACTCGACCGGCTCGCAAAACAGGCGGTGATGCTTGCCACGGATCTGCTCCAGGCTGTAACCCATGGCGTCGAGGAATCTGTCGTTGGCGGCCAGCACCTCGCCGTCCAGGTTGAACTCGATCACCGCCGTGGAGCGCTGCAAGGCGTTGATCAGGTTCTCGTGCTCGCGCGAGGCCTCGATGGTGCGGGTCAGGTTGCTGGCGTAGATGGAAAAGCGCTGGAGCTTGCCGGCGCTGTCGCGGATCGGCTGCAGGATGCAACGCAGCCAGGCCTCCTCGCCATCGCCGCGCAACAGGCGCACCACCCCAGCCAGATGCTCGCCCCGCTCCAGCGCATTCTTCACCCGCAGGTGGAACTCCAGGCCACGCACATGCTGGGGAATCAGCTCCAGCAGCGCTCGACCGAGCAATTGGTCGGCGCGGTAGAGCATTTCCTTTTCGAAATGGGCGTTGACCGACTCAATGCGACCGCGCGCGTCGAGGTAGAGCGCGAGCATTTCCTCATCGAGGCTGGCGCGAACCTGCTGGATGGAGGACAGCTCTTCGCGCAGGCTGCGCAGTTCCTGTTTCAGGCGGGAGTTGAACATGTCGGGACTCGGGGAAAGAAAACGCAGGGAGGTATTTCCTGCATCGGCAGCGCTGACCGCTTCTTTAGGCCCCTGAGCCCCCTGGCTGATTACCGGGAAATGCCGGCAGCGTGCGTCTGGGGGAAAGTGATGTGCGGGGCCGCTGGGGGACGGCAGGCGCCGTGAAGATGGGTGACGTCCTTGTCGCTTGATCGCATTCTGCCACTAGCCATTCGAGCAGCGCTACAACTAAAAACCACGCTCATTCATCCCCTGTGGGAATGCCGGAAAGTTTCAGCATCGTCCAGCGTGGGATCGAACCGTGGGTCGTCCGGATCGCGCTCCAGCTCCAGGTCGATGTAATCGGGGTCGATCAGCCAGCGCGGAAAGTCGTCCTGGCACTTTTTGTCATTGCCGGAAATGCCGCTTCTTCGCTCACTACTCATGCTGCACCTCGCGGGACCGACAGGGTCCTTACCCATTTGAGTCGGCAGCACGGCACGGCGTTCAAGGCCATCGGTCGCCGGCGTCGAACACCGAGCCATGCCCGTGGCACACACCCTGTAGGGGCGAGTTCATCGGCTTTGTCTGCGTTACGTGTTGCAAGCAGCTGCATCGCCCGTAGGAACTGGCTTGCCAGCGAATGGCCCCGTTTCGCTGGCAAGCCAGCTCCTACAAGGCTCTTGGCCAGATGGTCAATCTCTCGCAACAGCCAACGCAGGCATCGCCAATTCATTTGCCAAGGAGGGCCGCACAGCGGCCCCGCCGGTTGGACCGGACACCTTCGCCAGCAAGCGGGCTCCTACGGGCCTGCCGCGCAGGCCGCTCCTCAAGGAAAAGGCGCCAGCCCCTTGCGAAGCTGGCGCCCGGAATAAGAAAGCGGGGCCGGTGTGAGGGCACCGAACCCCGGTGGACGATGCGGCGATGCGAGCAGGATCGCAGCCCGGCCACAAGGATCTCCTCCTCCCGTACTGGCGAGAGGGAGTGCTAGGGAACAGTGGCGCCAGAAGGCACCGGGGCCTGGTGGCGGATCAGTGACGGCGATCCGGCCGGACCAGGCCCAGTTTTTCGATTCGGTAGCGCAGCATGTCCCGCGTCAGGCCCAGCAGGCGGGCGGACTTGGTGACATTCCAATCGGTCTTGTCGAGCATGCGGATGACCAGGCCCCGCTCGTCCTCGGGCTCGGCGCCATTGCCGTTGCCATGGGTGCGGTAGTGACTGGACGACTCGTCCACCAGGCTCGGGCAGATGTGCAGTTGTGCGGCACTCACCAGTTGTCCCTGGGCCAGCAGCACGGTCTGTTCGAGCATGTTGCGCAGCTCGCGCACGTTGCCTGGCCAGCTGTAGCTCTGCAGCAGATGCTCGGCCTCGCTGGTGAACTGCAGCCCCGGCTTGCCATAGCGCTTGCCGTGCTGCTTCAGGAAATGCCGGGCCAACAACAGGATGTCGTCGCCACGTGCGTACAGGCGCGGCACGCGGATGGAGATGATGCGCAGGCGGAAGAACAGGTCCCGGCGGAATTTGCCCTGCTGCACCATCTGCTCCAGGTTGCAGTTGGTGGCGCTGATGATGCGCAGGTTGACCTTGCGCTCCTTCACCGAGCCGATGCGGCGGATGGTGCGGTCCTCCAGCAACTTGAGCAGCTTGGCCTGGAGCACCAGGTCCATTTCGCCCACTTCGTCGAGGAACAAGGTGCCGCCGTCAGCCGCCTCCACCAACCCCAGGCGCCGCTCCTTGGCATCGGTAAAAGCGCCCTTCTCATGGCCGAACAGTTCGGCTTCCAGCAGGTGCGCAGGAATCGAGGCGCAGTTGAACTCGACGAAAGGTCCCTTGCTCCGCGCGCCGTCGAAGTGGAGGGCACGGGCGATCAGTTCCTTGCCAGTGCCTGTCTCGCCTTCGACCAGCACCGCCGGTAACTCGGCATCGACCATACGGCTTTCGGCATCCAGCAGCTGGCACACCATGGATTTGACTTCCAGCATCGCCGGCGACTCGCCGATCATCGCCGCCAGCCCGGCATCCTGCGCCGCACGGCTGTGATAGAAATCCAGCTTGTGCTCCAGGCGTTGGGCCTCCAGGGCCTTGTCCAGCAACAGCTTGAGCTCGGCCAGGGCCACCGGCTTGGTCAGGTAATGGAAGGCACCGGCCTTCATCGCCTGCACCGCGTCCTCGATGTTGCCGTAGCCGGTCATCATGATCGGCTTGATCTGCGGCGCGCGGTTGCTCACCTCGCGAATCAGCTCATGGCCGCTCATGCCCGGCAGGGAGTTGTCGGTGAGCAGCACGTCGGGCACCTGGTCCTGCAGCAGTTCCAGCGCCTCTTCGGCCGAGTGGCAGACCAGCGCCTCGAAGTTCTTGCGTTCGAGGTAGACCTGGATGTTGCCGGCCAGCAGCTCGTCGTCTTCGACTATCAGTACGCTGTGTTCCATTACCCCCGCCCCCCAGCGACCTTGAAGTTCAGGCAGATGCGGGTGCCTTCCCGCTCACGGCTGGTCAGGCTGACCTTGCCGCCGAAGCGTTCCATGATGCGTTTGACCATCACCAGCCCCACGCCCAGCCCACCCTGCTTGGTGGTGTAGTAGGGCTTGAAGGCCATGGTTTCCTGCTTGCGCGTCATGCCCTGGCCGGTGTCGGTAATGGCCAGCATCAGGCGCTTGCCGGTGCTGTCGGGCTTGACCTCGATGCGCAGCAGACCGCCATTGGGCATCGCCTCGATAGCGTTGGCGAACAGGCTGTTGAGCACCTGCGCCAGCAGCACCCGGTGGCTGACCACCGCGGGCGCCGCCTCGGCATGGAACTCCACCCGCACGCCGCTATGGCGGATCTGCTGATCGAAGCCATGCAACGCCTCGTTGATCACCGCAATCGGCTCCACCTCCTCGAAATCACCGGAGAGCGGCCGCGCCGAAATCAGCAGCTCGCGCACCCACTTCGACATGCGATCCACCTGGCTGATGATGTCCGCGATGTTCTTCTGCACCGGCGGGGCCACCAGTTCCTGGGCCAGTTCGGCACTGGAGCGGATCGACGCCAACGGGTTGCGCAGGCTATGGGCCACAGCGGAAGACATTTCGCCCAGGGCGACGAAGGTCTCGTTGGCGATCAGTTGGCTCTGCTGCTGGGCCAACAGGCCCGAGGCACGGCGCACGATCCAGAACAGACCGAAGTAGATCAGGCCGCCGCCAATGGCGGTGGCCAGCCAGATCAGCACGAAGCCGCGCTGGATGCGCTGCACCAGGTCACGGGGCTCCTTGTAGATTTCCACCACCGAAGCGACGTTGCCCTGGTCGTCCAGCAGCGGGATGTAGTTCTCGATGAACAGGGTGCGCGGCGCGCGGAGGAACTTCTGCTCGCTGCGCCCACCGGTGACCTCGTCATAACTGGAAGCCACCTGCATCGGCGACGAGAAGGCCTGTTCCAGGTCCTCGTTGCCAGTCAGGTCCTTGCCCACCAGTGCCGGGTTGGTCGACCACACGATCACCCGGTCGGCACCGTAGATATTCGCCAGCAGGGCATCGGGCAGCATGGCAATGTGGTCGAGGAACTCGTTGCGCGCCCGCTGCCGTGCTTCCAGCATGGTTTGCGGATGGTGGCCATCCTGGCGGGCGTCCAGCAGCTCGCCCATGGTCATGCTCGCCGGCAGCGCCACATGGCGGATCTCGGCCTGGGCGATGGACTGGATGAACTGCGAGCTGAGCATGGCATCGCGTTCGATGCTCTCGGTCACCACGAAACGCGTGGAAATGACCCCGAGGCCGATGGCCACGCTCGCGATCACCACCAGGCTGACCAGCGAGAACCAGCGCAGCAGGTTGAACTGCGGAGGTGGCGAGTCGCCGGCCTTGCCGGTTGCGTACTTATCCCAGATCACCGACAGAGCGCTCATGGAAACCTTCCTATGCGTTGCGTGATGGGTTCGACCCGTCGTGCCAACCGGGCGGCCTTGGACGCAGGTACCAGTGCATAAACCAGGCCCGTTTTACCGGTTTGGAGTGAAAGCCCCGCTCCATGCGGCCTCCCCCAGGTTCACCCGATTTTCCCCCACTCCCCCAACCCCCCCCAGATTCACCCAGTAGTGGGGAGACTCACCCACCTGCCCGGTGCCGTTGGCGAGTGCATCCAGCACGGCCAGAAGCCTTGCCGGGTGCGGCTTGGCGAGGTGATTCGGGAACACTGGCACGCTCGTTGCGGAGGGCCGGTCAGCCAGCCTGTGGCGCAGCAGATCCGCAGGGAGGGCCCCCACATTGCAAGAGGGAAAGCTCATGCAACGCAAACTCGCCAAGGCCACCACCTCGATCTTCCTCGTGGTCGCCGCAGAACACGTAACCGCCGCCCTGTACGCCGTTGACGAGGGCCCCTACAACCCCGACATAGGCTCCTTCGCCGCCTGGTACCAGGACACCCACGGCCGCACCCTGGACCTGTGCCTGTCCAAGACCATCAGCTCCCGGGCAGGCGGCGCACCTGGCGCCCCGGCCTACATGTGCTCGTTGCTGCCGGAACCGGGCGTCTACGACGACACCCAGCCGCTGGCCTTCCCCACCAACTTCCCGCCGGAAGCCTTCTGGTTCACCGCCGACGCCGCCATCGCCGACGCCGCCAGCGGCATCGACCTGGACTTCGGCGCGGCGCTGGAAGCCGCCTTCGTGGTGGAAAACCCGGCCGAGGGCGACCAGATCAGCTTTGCCCGTATCCGCATCCGGGTGGATGTCCCCACCATCGGCACCTACACCGTCACCCACCCCTACGGCGTGGAGGTCTTCGAGGTCACCGCGGATGACTTCGGCACCGACGGCGGACGCGCCATCAACATGACCCGCGACATCGGCATCGGCGCACCCAAGACCTACAACGGCGCGCTGGGCGGCGACGTCGGCCCCTTCCTGCGCAGCGTCAACGGCCCCTACACCGAGGTGAACCCGGAAACCGGCCTCTCGGAGCGTTTCATCGGTGACCCCAACCTGAACGAACCGGTCACCGGCAGCCCCTTCGACACCAACTACGTGCGCATCCAGGGCCCTGGCGGCATCGACCTGCGCACCAACCTCTTCTCCGTGTCCGGCAAGTTGTCCGATGTGATCCGCCCCACCCCGGTGATCGTGCAGCGCTCCACCTATTCGCGCAGCGCCGGCGAAACCGGGGCCAGCGCCCAGCAGGACGTCTTCGTCATGGCACCGCCGCCCCCCGGCACCGCCAGCTACGAAGACAGCGCCGCCACGACGGTGCCCATGACCGAGGCCAACGCCACCGGCAACTGGTACGGCCAATCGAACAGCAGCCCGACGCTGCCGGCCAGCGTCTCGATCACCGCCGACAACAGCGTCGCCATCCCGGAAAGCACGCCCACCACCCAGGCCGCCCCGCTGGTCGATCTGGTCCACATCCAGCGTGCCGAATACAGCCTGGCCTCCGGCCAATTGACCGTGGTGGCCAGCAGCAGCGACGAAACCTCGCCACCGGCGCTCACCGCCACCGCCAGCAGCGGCGCCGCCATTGGCGCGCTCAGCGGGGACGGCGCCACCAAGACGCTTACCACCGGCATCACGCCCACGCCTCCCGCGACGGTGACCGTCACCTCGGGCAGCGGCGGCAGTGATACCGAAGAAGTGGTCATTCTTCCCTAAGCGAACCCAGAGCCGAGCGCTCAAGCGCCAGGAGGCAACATGAACAAGTGGCCCTGCCTGCTTCTCACCACCCTGGGTCTCGCCGTCGAGGGTATCGACATGGCCGAGGCCGCCCTCAAGGCGGTCGACCCGGGCCCTTACACCGCGTCCACCGGTTACTTCCCGCAGTGGTACCAGGACAACGACAACCTCAGCCTGGAGCTCTGCCAGTCCAAGGCCCAGAGTCCTCTCGTACCCGGTTCCTATATGTGCACCCTGATACCGGAGCCGGGTGTGTTCGACGATACCCAGCCGATGGTCTTCCCCAACAACTGGCCCAGTGAACTCTTCTGGTACATGGCCGAAGCCGCCATTCCGGCCAATGCTGCCGGTTATGAGCTGGAGGTGTACACCGCCGCCATCGAGGCTGCCTTCGCCCTGGAACTACCCCGCGCCGGCGACCAGCAGAGCTTCGCGCGTATCCGCATCCGCGCCAGCATCCCCACGCCCGGCACTTACACGGTCACCCACCCCTACGGCGTGGAAACCTTCAACGTGACCGCGGCGGACATTGCCGACAGAGGCGGCCGCCGCGCCATCAACATGACCCGCGACATCGGCATCGGTGCGCCAGGGATCTTCAACGGCGCCCTCAACGGCGACGTCGGTCCGTTCCTGAAGGGGCCTGGTGCGCCCTACCCGGCCACCAACCCGGAGACCGGTGAAGAGGAGCTGTTCATCGGCGATCCCAATGTCCCGTCAACCGTGACCGGCAGCCCCTTCGGCACCAACTACGTCGAAATCAGCGGGCCGGCAGGCACCATCCGCACCGAGCTGTTCTCGGTCTCCGGCAAGATCTTCGACTCGCGCGCCGCCACCCCGGTGGAAATCGAACGCGCCAGCTACCGGCGCACCAGCCAGGGCACCCGCCTGGAAGTGTTCGCCAACGGCCCGGCCAATTCCGAGTTCTGCTACCGGGAAACCCTGGAACTGGTGGAGGGCGGCACCCAGCCGGCCTGCCTGGCAGACATGGTGAACGACGGCAGTGGGTTCTTCTTCGCCCACAACCCGGCACCGGGGGTCCTCCCGCCATTCGTGGTGGTCACCGGTACCGATCCGTCCGGCCTCACCAAACCCACGTCGGTCTCCCGTGCAGTCACAGACGTCGTGAAAGTCAGCACCGCCCGCTACAACTGGGCCGATCGCTCGCTGACCATCGAAGCCAGCTCCAGCGATGAGGTGCAGATCCCCGACCTCGCCGCCCAGGGCTTCGGTCGCCTGACCAAGGCCGGCACCCTGCAGAGCCTGCGGGTCACCGACCTGGCCCAGCCGCCAGCGGTCGTCACGGTGAAATCCGCGGCAGGCGGTGCCGACACCGAACCTGTAGTGGTAGTCGGCAGCGCACCGGAAGAAGTGCCCAACCAGGCACCGGTGGCCAACGCGGACAGCGCCAGCACCAGCTTCGGCGTACCGGTGACCATCGCCGTACTGACCAACGACAGTGACGCCGACGGCGACCTGCCACTGTCCATCACCGGGCTGACCCAGCCGGCCGACGGCCAGGGCAGCGTGACCCTGAACGGCAGCACCGGCGTGGTCTACACACCGCCACCGGTGGTCAACAGCCCACTCACCGCGACCTTCACCTACCGTGCAATGGACGTACGCGGCGAGGCGTCGGCGCCGGCTACGGTCACCGTGAGTGTCAGTCCCAACCAGCCACCAGTGGCCCTGCCCGATACCGGCAACACCCTGGGCGTGCCGCTGACGCTGAACGTGCTGACCAACGACAGTGATCCGGAAGGCAACGCACCGCTCTCGGTGGTCAACCTGACCCAGCCGGGCACCGGACAGGGCACCGCCAGCACCGACGGCACCAGCATCACCTACACGCCGCCGGCCACGGTCACCAGCGCCTTCACCGCCAGCTTCACCTACCAGGTGCAGGACGCTTTCGGCGCCCTCTCCGCCCCAGTCACCGTGACGGTCCAGGTGTCGCCACCGCCGGCCACGGCTGAGACCCTGACGGTAGCCACCGCCGAGTTCACCCTGCGCTCCAACAACCGCGTCACCTGGAGCCTGACCGGCCAGAGCTCGATCACCACCGGCAACAGCATCCGCGTACAGGTGACCACCACCACCGGCCCGCTGGACCTGGGCACTGTGGCGGTACCGCTGGGCGGGCGCTGGCGGCTTTCGGTAACCACCACCAACGTGACGCCGAGCGCGAACCCCACGGCAACCATCACCTCGTCCCACGGCACGGTGCGCACCGTGACCCTGGCGCCCCGCTAGGCGCCGGCCATGAACACCGCCACCGCGCTGCGCATCGCCACCCTGCTCGCCTTCGGGCTGGGCAGCGGTGCGCTGCCGGCGGCGGACCTGATGGAAAACTTCGACCTGGCCGGCGGCAACGCCGACCTTGGCAGCCCGCCAGGCGCTCCCCTGGACCAACAGGCCCTGGTGCGCCAGCTGGGCGAAGCGAATGTCGCGTTGCTGACGCAGGACGGGCATTCGTTGCTGGGACAGATCATCCAGAACGGCAGCGACCAGGAGGCCTACATCCTCCAGGAAGGTGTGCAGAACCTGGCCTCGATCACCCAGCAGGGCACCGGCAACCAGGCCTACATCTCTCAAAGCGGCGCCTACAACCGGGCCGAGATCGACCAGGTAGGCGCCAACAACAGCGCGTCCATCGTGCAGTCCGGGGAGGGACTGAACAGCACCATTACCCAGTATGGAAACGGCCTCAGCGTGCAGGTGATCCAGCACTGAAGGCGAACTCACGATCCGAACGACTCGCAGGGAATCATCCCCAGGAGGCAATACCATGTTCCAGTACAAACCGCTTGCCGCCGCGATCCTGACCCTGGTCAGCATCCAGGCCTTCGCCGACGACAGCCTCTCGACCCAGACCCAGAACGGCCTGGAAAACGTAGCCGAAGTGCAGCAGGCCGCCGCGTCCTTCAGCAGCGCCACCCAGGACCAGCTCGGTGAAGACAACAACGCCTACGCCGACCAGTCGGGCGGCACCGGCACGGTGACCCAGACCCAGGACGGCACCTACAACGCCTCCACCGGCGTGCAAGGCTCGGAAACCGAAAGCCAGATCACCCACACCCAGAGCGGCGACTGGAACAGTGCCCACAGCGAACAGTGGTCCAACCAGAACAGCCAGGCCACGGTGACCCAGGACGGCAGCTTCAACGCCGCGTTCAGCTTCCAGGACAGCCAGGTCGCCAGCACCATCGACATCAACCAGGTCGACCAGGAAAACATCGCCGATGCCGAACAGATATTCGGCACGGACAACACCACCACCATCACCCAGAGCGGCACGCACAACCAGGCCGGCACCTGGCAGGTGGACCAGACCAGCAGCCGCGTCGACGTCCAGCAGTCCGGCAGCGATAACCAGGCCTACATTGACCAGACCGGCCCCGGCCTCGACAACCAGGCCGTGATCTTCCAGAGCGGCGAGACCGGCTACGCGGAAATCTGGCAGACCGAACAGGAAGGCAGCCAGGCCTCCATCGACCAGGGCGGCGGCGCCCTCAACGAAGTGGTCGTCGACCAGAGCTTCGGCACCGGCAACCTGGCCACCATGACCCAGACCGGCGACGCCAACGCCGCCTGGACTGACCAGTACGCCACCATCGATTCCGTCAGCACCATCACCCAGACCGGCAACGGCAACCTCAGCCTGACCTACCAGGAAGGCGTGAACCTCAGCCTGACCGTGGACCAGACCGGCAACGACAACAACGTCTACGCCAGCAACTGGCAGGGCGCCCAGGAAGGCGGCCAGTTCGGCAACGACCAGACCGTGGGCCTGAGCCAGAACGGCAACGGCAACACCGCAAACTTCACCCAGGAAGGCAACTTCAACGAGCTGTATTTCGACCAGACCGGCGACAGCAACGCCCTGGTGGTCAGCCAGCGTGACGGCGGCAACATCGCCGAGGGCTCCAGCGAAGGTATCGGCAACAGCGTCGAAGTCGACCAGTCCGGCAGCGACAACCTGAGCCAGACCTACCAGAGCGCCGGCGGCGACAACGTCGCCAGCATCACCCAGGCCGACATGAACAACCTCTCCATCGTTAGCCAGGTAGGCTGGGGCAACCAGGCCACGGTCAACCAGAGCAACTTCAACATGACTGCCACCGTCGACCAGACCGGCACCGGCAACTCCGCCACCGTCGTCCAGCAGTAATCCCCCGAAGCCGCCGCCCCGTTGTGGGCGGCGGTCTTTTTCCCATGCTCCTCGCCGCCCTGCTGGTCAGCGCCAGCCTCCAACTCCAGCCCCAGGCCCCCGGCCAGGCCGACCTGCGCCTGTGCTTCGCACCTCCCAGCCCCCATGTGCGCTACGAACTCCTGGTCATCGCCCAAGGCCCAGCCGGCCGCAGCCAGTCACGCCAGAGCGGCGTGGCGGACAGCGCCTGCCCCGTGCACAACCGCCTCAACCTGACCGTCACGACGCGGGTAGAAGCTCGGCTCAAGTGGTGGGTCGACGGGGTGGAACAGGAAGAGCGGGTGGAGTGGATTCAGTTGTAGGCCCCCGCACACATGAAGGCTCTCCTTGTGGGGGCGAATTCATTCGCTGTGTCTGCGTTAGCTATTGCGAGAGATTTACCAACGGGCCAAGAGCCTTGTAGGAGCTGCTTGCAACACGTAATCCAGACATAAAGGGCCGCGCAGCGGCCCCGTAGGTTGGTGCAGAGCGAAGCGAAGCCCAACATGCCCATGCCTCGCCCCTGCATGTTGAGCTGCGCACCACTCAGGTCATAGCGTGGGCTGAATGATGGGTATCGCTTCGCTCCACGCCATCCTACGGGCTCGGAAGGCGTATTTAAGCGGCCCGGTATGGCGGGGCTGTCGCGTTACTGGATCGAAACCTGCGCCCCCATGTATTTCTTCAGTGAGGTCTGCTCCACCGGCTGGTCGCCGGAGGCGTGCCAGAGTTGGCGTTCCACTCCCTGGGCGATGAGGTGGGCCACGGCCGATTCGATGGCCGAGAGCACGCAGAGCTGCGCCGGTTCGTTGGTGGTGTAGCCGGCCTCGGCTTCCAGCAGTTCCTTGAACTCGATGAACTTGAACACGCTGGCGCTCTGCCCCACCGAGTAGATGGTCTTGGTGGTCATCACGTTGGCCAGCACCATGCCGCTGCGCACGTCGACCGCGCGCAGGTTCACCGAGACCTGGTCGACCCGGTACTCGTGGGAGGCGCCGATGCCGAGGTAGCGAGCCCCCTCGCCGCCGCTGCGCACGTTGGTGTCGTAGGCGATGATGCCGCCTTCCAGCAGCAGGTTTGCGGCCTGTAGCGGCGGCAGTTGGGTCTGGATGTTCGCCGGGGTGTTGGGCTTGTTCTGCGAAGCGCGGATGATCTTGCGTTCGGTCAGCACGTTCTGCAGGCCTTCACGCTCCAGCACCATGAACCAGCCGCTGGCCTGCAGCGCATCCACCAGCATGCTGCCGGCGCCCTGGGTGACGCTGGTGGAGAAGGAGCTGGCCGGGGTCGGTTTGTACTGGCCGGTCTGATCGCGGAAACCGTACACCGCCGCCACCAGTCGCCCCTTCGGCCGGGGCAGGTTGAGCAGGTCGTAATAGGTCGAGGCGCGCGGGGTCAGGGTCGGGGTCTGGCCTTCGGTGTCAGCCGACATCGGCTGGCGCAGCCCGCAGCCTTGCAGGGTGGCGAGCAACAGTACCAGCAGCATCACTCTGTTCATGGTCGTGGCTTCCTGTCGATGCCTGGATTACGGGAGCAGGCCGTTGACGACGACTTCCGAGACCTCGCCGGTGGCGCGATCAGTGATTTCGATGGTCAGCTGACCACCGTCGTCGATCATGTTGATGATGAAGGACTCGGTGGTGAGGCTGCCGGTATTGCCCTCCTCGATGTTGGTCAGCAGTTGCGACAGCAGGCGCGATTCCAGGGTGCTGGTGAATCGCTCCAGGGCACTCTGTCGGCTGGCCGTGGAACGGGCATCCGGGTCGTCGTGATCGTTCTGCGCCTGGGCGTTGTTCAGCAGCCAGGTGCCGTTCAGCGGGTTACCACCGAACGAGGGGTTGACCGGGGTGTACACCAACTCGGTGGCCTGGACCGAACCGACCAGGCCGAACCCGAGCAGCCACAGGGAAAGTCTGTTCTTGTTCATAGCTCGTCCTTCTCCATGTCGTGTGTGTCTTGCAGGAGGCGCTGCAGCTTCTGCTGGGCGATGGCCTCCAGCACCAGGTCCGCCGCTGCGTAGGCAGCAGGTTTCAGTTCAGCGGTGTTCGGCGGGAGAAACTGGCGGTAGAGCACGCGCTGTTCGTACTCCACCCAGATCAGGCTGCCCCAGCGGGCATCGGGGCGTTCACGCACCACCAGGTTGAAGTCCAGCTTGCTGGTGTCACGCAGGCGCTCGCTGAAGGAGCGGTAGAAGTCGTGCCCGATGTGGGAAATCGTGTAGTCGACGATGAAGCCCATGAACTCATCGTCGTCCGCACGCGCCGTGCCCAGTGCGCAGCAGAAGATGAGGACGGCGAGCAGCGGCGTGCGCTTCATGGCGTCGCCCTCGCCGGGGTGCCTTCCATGAAGGCTTTCTCGGCGACGAAGCGCCAGTCGGCGTAGCGGGTCATGCCCTCGAACTCCACCCATTGCGCAGGGAAGTGCGCCAGCTTCATCGGCCGTTGCCGGGACTGGCTGTAGACGCCGGCGATGCGCCCGTCGAAGGAGCGGATCAGCCCCCAGTCGGTGTTGCCGGTGAGCGGGTCGGCATAGAGCCGGCGCAGGTGCCGCACGGTCTGCGGAAAACGGTTGTCTTCCAGCAGGTCGTCCAGGGCGGCGGGGTACTGGGCCACCCCCGGCGAGGCCCGGTAGTAGCTGCGCAGGGCCTGGGCGTACTGGCTGCCGACCCAGAGCAGGTCGCGCTCGCGGGCACGCTGGCTGGCGGTGGACCAGAGCTGCCCCGCGCCGGCCAGGCCCATCCCCATCAGCATGATGAGGAAGAGCACGCCGAGGTAGGTGAAACCCTGCTCACCAGTCCGCATAGAGGCTCCCGTCCCGCGCCCGGCCAGGGGCGCCGCTCTTCACGTCGTAGACGCTGCCCGGCGCGCCCTCCGGGGGCGGCAGTACCACCCACAGATCGCTGCGCTCGGTCATCGGGTCCAGCGGCAGGGCGCGCAGGTAGCGCTGGGCAACCAGTTCCTCTATCGATTCAGGATAGCGCCCGGTGTCGCCGTAGAACTGGTCCAGGGACTCGCGCATCACCGCCAGGCTCTGGCGCAGGGTGGTTTCCTTGGAGTTCTCCAGGCTGGAGAAGTAGCGCGGCACGGCGATGGTCATCAGGGTGGCGATGATGGCCATGACCACCAGCAGTTCGATGAGGGTGAAGCCCTTCTGCCGTGTCATCGTCACCACTCCCGGTAAGGCGTGCCGTTGAGGCCGCGGCCATCGGCCTGGGAGTAGACGTCGAACACCTCCGTGCCGGGGCGCGGGTCGTCCGCCGGGCTCGAATAGGCGCGCAGGCCCCAGTTTTCCTCGGGTTCCAGGCGGGCGTCGGCGAAGGGATCGCGGGGAATCCGCCGCAGGAAGTAGATGCGCTCGCCCTTGATGCTGCGCAGGTCGCGCACGCCGTCCACCAGCACCTGCAGCGACGGCGGATAGCCGGAGCTGGAGGCGGACTTCTCGATATGCCCGGCATCGGCCGCCAGCTTGTAGGCGTCTATGGCGTCGCGGATCTCGTAGAGGGCGATCTTGAGGTCCTGTTCCTTGCCCCGACGGATCACGGTCTCGGCCAGCGGGGCGGCCATGCTGGCGAGCAAGCCGAGAATGGCCATGGCGATCACCAGTTCGATCAGTGAAAAGGCGGCTTGGCGTTGCATGGCTCAGGGCCTCCCACTCACAGGGGCGGGGCTGACCACCACCGCCGGAGCATCGGGCAGATCCACACCCAGCGCCTCCACCGGCCCGCGCACCGTCGGCACGCGCATGCTGCTTTCGGTGCCGGACGGGAACTCCATGTCGTAGGGGCTCTGGTACGGCAGGTTGCGCACGATGCGCGGGGTGATCGACAGCACCAGTTCCGACTTGGCGACCTTGTCATTGTTGCTGCCGAACAGGCGGCCAAGGCCGGGGATGTCGCCGAGGCCGGGAATCTTGTTGCCGCTGTTGGCCTGGTCGTTGCGCACCAGGCCCGCCAGCACCTGGGTCTCGCCATCGCGCAGGCGCAGGGTGGTCTGCGCGTTGCGGGTGTCCACCTGGACCGGAATGGTGCCCGCCTGGGTCGGCGCCAGCGGCGTGGCGTTGCTCACCTCCAGGGCGATCTTGATGGCCACCTCGTTGTTCAGGTGCACCGTCGGCTGCACCTCAAGCTTCAGGCCGACGTCGAGGTAGGTGATGCTTTCGGTGATCACCGGGCCCTGGGTGGACGGCACCGAGGTGGCGCTGACGATGGGAACCCGCTGGCCGATATGGACGCGCGCCTGCTCGCGGTTGCTGACGCGGATCACCGGGCTGGCCAGGGTGTTCACGTCGTTGTCCTGGGCGTTGATTTTCAGCTGCGGCGAGGGGTTGATACTGATGCGACCCGAGTCGATGCCCTTGAGCTGGTCGAGGATGGTCACCGGCGAGCCATCGTCGTTGATCACACCGAAGGTGTTGGGCCATTGCAGGCCGAGGTCGAGGATGCGCTGGCGGGACACTTCCATCACCTCCACCTCCAGCACCACCTCGGGGTTGGACTGGTCCTGGGCCAGGAACAGCTTCTCGGCCATGCGCACGGCGTCGGGGGTATCGCGCATGGTCAGGGTGTTGAGGCGTTCGTCGATGAACACATCGCGGGTTTTCAGCAGGGTCTTGACCAGGTTCATCGCCGTCGCCGCGTCGGTGTTGGTCAGGTAGAAGGTGCGCATCACCAGGTCCTGGTAATCCTTCAGTTTCTGCGGCGAGTCGGGGTAGATGACGATGGTGTTGTCGTTCACCACCCGCTGGTGCAGCTGGTTCTGTTGCAGCAGCAGTTCCACCGCATCCTCGATCGGCACCTCACGGACGAAGATGGTGGCCTTCAGTTGCGGGGGCACATCCTTGTCGAAGATGAAGTTCAGCCCCGAGGTCTGCGCCAGCACTTCGAAGATCACCTTCAGGTTGGCGTCGCGGAACTCCAGGGTCACCGGCCGATCGAGGCGCGAACGCAGTTGTGGATAAGGCGCGGAGGAGCGGGCCTGGACGACTTCGATGCTGCGTTGCAGTTCGCGCGCGCCTTCATGTTCCGGGTCCAGGGCGAAGATGCCGCGCACCTGGCGCGAGGCCCCGACCACGTCGCCCCGGCGCAGGGCGGTCTGGCCCTGGCGCAGCATGTCCTGGATGTTGCGCTGCTGCTGGATCAGGTGCAGGCCGTCCAGCGCCCGCTGATTGTGTTGCTCGATACGCAGGACCCGCTCGTAGTTCAGGCTCGCGGTGGCGTAATCACGTTGGCTGCGAGCCAGGTCACCATTGCTGAGCAGCGCCTTCACGGCGCGCTCGCGCTGGGTGGTCAGCGCCATTTGTGCGCCGACATCGCGAGGCGACTCGCGGGCGACCTTCTCCAGCCTGGCCAGGCCTTCCTCGAACTGGCCGGAGTCGATCAGGTCAAGGCCTTCGCGCTGGGCCAGGTTGGTGGCGCAGCCGGCCAGCAGCACCAGGGCGAAACAGCAGGTCAGGCAGTTCATAGCGCGCCCCCTACCACCAGGGTCTGGGCGACGTCGAGGGGCAGATAGACCAGGGTCATGCGCTCGGCGTCGATGCGCTGGACCTTGTAGGTCTTGTCGATCAGGTCGCCCTCGCTCACCACCAGCACCTGCTCGCCGTGCAGCAGGAAGACCTGCAGATGCTGGCGGTCATCCATCTTGCCGATGAACGTGAAGGGCAGCGGCGGTGCCGTAGGTTTTGCCGGCGGGGGCGGCGGCGCGGCGGCCATGATGGGGGCCGGCGGTGGTGCCACATACCAGCTCTGCGAGGCGAACAGGTCAGCCGCCGGTACCGCCACTGGAGCCGCCACCTCCGGCCGCGCCACGGCGGCGGGCGCGGCCTCCCGCGGGGCTAGTGCCGGACTCGTGCTGCGCGGCATGGCCTGTGGTTCGGCCTGCTCACTGAAGAATTCGGGGACCACCGCCAGCGCGGCAGCTGAGCCGAGGAATGCCAACCAGAACAGACGGCGTGCCATGGTCACCTCGCCAGATACAGGGTCATGCGGATACGCCCCTCGAGTTCCGAGTCGGCAATCTGCTTGCGTTGCAGGTCCACCTCTTCCAGCGCCAGGGCCGGCAGTTGTGCCTGCAGGCCATGGAGGAAACGGCGCAACTGCGGATAGCTGCCACGTACCGGCAGCAGCACCTGGTAGCGCGCCAGGCGGGTCTTGGGGTCGAGTCCGAGGGCGTACTCGCCACGCGCCAGGGCAATGCCCTCGTCCTGGGCCAGTGCGTAGATGCGATCGATGGCGCCGGTGGCGTCCAGCTGTGCCGGCAGGTTGCGGCGCAGCTCTTCCAGTTGTGCCGCCGACGCACCACTGGCCAGCGTGCCGGGCCGTACGGCGGTGGCGGCAGCGGCCAGCTGGGCGCGGTCTGCAGCGAGCTGGCGGTCCATGTTCGCCAGGGCCTGGCGCGCCGGCAGCAGGCCCAGCACGGCGTACCCCAGGGCCAGTGCCAGCAGCGCGGCGCCGGCCAGGCCCGGCCAGCCGAGGCGGCGGGTCTGCTCGATGAGGATCAGCCTAGGGACGTGCATCCTTCACCCCCCAGTTGGCCAGCAGGTTGAAACGAATCGGCCGCTCGGCCTGCTCGGTGACCATCTCGTGGTTGAGCAACGAGACATCGCTCAGGGCGTCGCTGGCTTCCAGCTCCCGGTGGAAGGCCAGCATCGCGGCCAGGTCACGCGCCTCGGCGGCGATCCGCAACTGGCCCTTGCGGGCGTCCGGGGCCAGCGACAGCAAGGCGATATCCTGGCGCGGCTGGGCTTCGAGCATGGCGAACAGGCCGTCCCAGGGCAGGTTCATCTGCGTGGTGATGCGGCGCATCTCCGCCACGCTGGCGGCGCGGGCCTTCTCCTCGGCAGCGGACAACGGCGCCTGGCGCAGCCCGCGTTTCTGCAGTTGCTGCTCGACGCGCTGCAACTCGGCGCTGCGAACGTCGGCTTCGTCGCTGGTGCGCAGGTGAGCACCGAGCATCAGCACCGCCATCAGCATTCCGCCGCCCAGGAGAATCCACCCGGGTACGCTGGAAACGGGGTTGTGCTGGAAGTCGAGATCGATCGGGCGCATGTCAGTTCACCGTCATCGCCATGGCGTACAGGGGATCGCCAACCCGCCCTTGCGGCAGTTCGGCATCCAGGCGGGCGACGCCGTCGGCGATCTGGCCGGCGCATCCCGGGGCGTGCAGGAAGACAGTGGCCGGAGCGTCCTGCTCAAGGCCCTGGAGTTCGCCCTCGCGGGCAATCAGGTCGTTCAGCGCGCAATCGCTGTCGTCCAGCGCCACCGAGCGCACGGAATTCCAGCAGCCGCCACGGGCCAGCAGCAGACTGGCGCGGCCGGGCTCGGCGACCAGGAAGAGGAAGTCATCCCGCGTCAGGGCGGTGCGGAAACGGTTGAACGCGGCCATCAGGTAGGGCTGCACCGAGGCGAGCTGCAGGCCGCTGGCCTTGGCCAGGGTACGCAGCTGGGTCAGCAACTCGTCCTGCATGGCGGCTGCCAGGCGCGGCCGGCCGGCGGCTTCCGGCGACAGGCGCAGGCTCCAGCCTTCGCCGAGAGAGCCGTAGATGTCTTCGAAGCACAGGCGCGCGTAGCCGGCCAGTTCGTCGAGGCTGTTGATGGCCTCGCTCCAGGGCACCAGGCAGAAACGTGTGTAGTGGCTGGACAGCACCACCCGCAGTACCGCCCGCCCCGGCTTGCGCTTGGCCAGCAGGCTCTCCAGCGCCACCAGGGCAGCCGGCCAGGCCAGGCCGCCGACGCTGTCGAAGTCGGCACTGCCGAGCCACTGGCGGTCACGGCTGCGGTACAGGCCCACACAGCGGGGGCCGAGCACGGCGACATAGGTCTCACGCGACAAAGGTGACACGGTTGATCTCCTCCAGCGTGGTGCGGCCTTCGCGGACCAGGTCCAGGGCCGAGGTGCGCAGCAGGCGCAGGCCGCGCTTGACCGCCAGGTCCTTGATGCGGCTGATGGGCTGGCGCTCGATGATCAGTTGGCGCAGGTCGTCGTCCAGGCGCAGCAACTCGGCGATGGCGGTCCGCCCGCGATAGCCGGTGCCCCGGCAGCGGCCACAACCCGGACTGGTCACGAAGTGGTACTGGTGGGCGCTGGCCGGGTCGATGCCCGATGCCAGCAGCTCCTCGTCGGACGGCTGCACGGCCTCGGCGCAACTCGGGCAGGCCAGGCGGATCAGGCGCTGGGCCAGCACGGCGTTGAGCGCCGAGACGAAGCTGTAGGGGTCCACTTCCATCTGGGCGAAGCGGCCGATCACGTCGAACACGTTGTTGGCGTGGATGGTGGTGAACACCAGGTGACCGGTGAGGGCCGACTGCACGGCGATCTGCGCAGTGTCGGGGTCGCGGATTTCGCCGACCATGATCTTGTCCGGGTCGTGGCGCAGGATGGAGCGCAGGCCACGGGCGAAGGTCAGGCCCTTTTTCTCGTTCACCGGAATCTGCAGCACGCCGGGGAGCTGGTACTCCACCGGGTCTTCGATGGTGATGATCTTGTCCACGCCGTGGTTGATCTCGGTGATCATCGCGTACAGCGTGGTGGTCTTGCCGCTGCCGGTGGGGCCGGTGACCAGCACCATGCCGTAGGGTTCGGCAGCCAGCCGGCGCAGGCTGCGCAGGGTGCCTTCCTCGAAGCCCAGGGCTTCCAGGCGCACGCCGTTGACCTGGTCGGCCAGGTCTTGCTTGTCCAGCACCCGCAGCACGGCGTCCTCACCGAAGATGCTCGGCATGATGGACACGCGAAAATCGATCTGCCGGCCATTGATGCCGATCTTGAAGCGGCCGTCCTGGGGCACGCGCTTCTCGCCGATATCCAGCTCGGCCATCACCTTCACCCGCGAGATCACCTGCTCGGCCAGCTCCACACCCGGCACCCGGCTGGAGCCGCCGAGCACGCCGTCGATGCGGTATTTGATGGTCAGGCCATTGCCGGTCATGCCCAGGTGGATATCGCTGGCGTGCAGCTTGAGGGCGTCGTAGAGGGTGGAGTTGACCAGCTTGACCACCACGCTGGAGTCTTCGCTGATGCGTGCCAGGGACAGGGTTTCCAGGGCTTCGCTTTCCTGCACCGCGCCAGCACCGGCCTGCAGGGATTCGACGGCGTGGAAGCTCTCCTCGTGGCGTTCGAAGAAGGCCGCCAGTTCACGGGGATGCACCAGGTACAGCGGCGCGCCCTGGCGCTGCTCTTCGATCCAGGCCAGGCGAGACTCGTCGAAGGGGTCGGCGAACACGGCAAGGGTTTCGCCTTCCAGTTCCACCAGCACGAACTCGCGCTTGAGGGCGAGCGCCAGGGGAATCCGCTCGAAGCTGGGCGTCCCCCGGCTGAGGTCCTCGAAGGCCAGCACCGGGTAATGCAGGGTGTTGCCCAGGCGCCGGGCGAATGCATCGGGAGACAGGTTGGCCAACTCGTCCAGGGCATCCACCAGGCGATGCCCCAACTCGGCCGAACGCTTGCGCGCAGCGCGCATCAGTTCGGTGTCGAAGCGCTCCAGTTCCGGTGGTGCGAGAGGTTCGCTGTCCATGGTCGTGCCTCCAGGGGCCTGGCGATCCGGCATGGCCGGAATCCGCCTTCACCTGGACATACGCACGCATCGTGCCAGCCATTTTCTGTGCTGGAGATGTTTCTAAGTCGCTGATTTGCAATGGGGGTGGTTTACCCGCCACCGGGGGTTCCCCCAAAACCGGGGGAATGGCCGATGTTGGCCAGTGGCTATCCCCAGAAGTGGGGGATGGACTTTCACGGGAGCCCTGTGGGCTCCTTGGCGAATGAATTGGCTATGTCTGCGTTAGCTGTTGCGAGAGATTGACCATCGGGCGATGCAGGTGCTTGCAACACGTCATGCAGAAATAGCCATTGATATCGCCCCCACAGAAAAAGCTGGCCCAACCGCATTGCCGGCCTACAACGCCACCAGCACTTCTACCCGACTCTTCTCGCGCAGTTTCTCCAGCGCCAGCTCGCGCCCCTGGGCCATGCGTTGGCCAGTGAGGTACTGGCGCACCAGGGCCTTGGCGCGGGCCTCATCCATCGCCGGGTCGAGCTGTGGCTTCAGGCTTTCGAAGGCCGCCTGCACCTCCGACTCGGCGGGTGGGGTTGTCTCGGCCAGTGCATCGAGCACGCGGCTGGCGACCAGCTCGTGGCGCAGGTAGTCGCGGTAGCCGGCCTCGTCGAAGCCTGCCTCTTCCAAGGCACGGGAAAAGCCCTGGGTGTCGGGGAAAGCGGCCTTCATCTCGGCGAGGCTGCCCGCGATCTCCTCGTCCGACACCGTCACGCCCAGGCGGGCGGCCTCCTGCCAGAGCAGTTCCTTGTCGATCAGTTGCTGCAACGCCTCGCGCTTGAGGCGCTTGTAGGCCTGCGGGCTGCGGATGGCGCCCACCTGGCGGCCCTGGATCTTCAGGTAGTCGGCGAAATGCCGCTCCAGGCGGAAATTGCTGATATCGGTGCCGTTGACCCTCGCGGCGATGCCGGTTTCCCCGGCCAGCGCCAGGGGCGTGAGCAGGCCGATGACCAGGCCGAGCCAGGGGTTTGCTTTCATGACCTATAGCCTCGTGTCGACTTTTACGAAACGACCCAGCGGCCGAAAGCTCTGACCGTACAGGTCCACTGTGACGATATGCGCGCCAGCCAGGCCCACCCGCTGTCCGGGGCCGAACTCCAGCGCCGGGGTCAGGCCGGTGTGAAAGCCATGCAGGCCTTCCAGGGCGCTGACCAGCTTTTCGCGGCTCGCCTCTCGCCCCGCCCGTTTGAGCCCCTCGCTGAGCAAGGCGACCGCGCAGTAGGCGCCCACTTGCAGCACGGCGTGTTGGCCACCCAAACCCTGGCTGCGACGGATCGCCAGCAGCGCCGCCTCCCCCTCCGGGGTCCAGTCGGCGGGCATGAAGGGATAGGCAAGGAACAGCCGCCCGGAAAAGCGCTGTGGAATACGCAGGGCGCTACTGGCCACCTGAGCCGAAGCCGCGAACAGATAAGGCGAGAGGTCCGCCGCCTGGAGCTGGTCGGCCAGTTGCGCGAATGCCTCCGACTGGCCGAGGAAAAACACGCCCTGGGCGCCTTTGGCCGCATGGCCGAGCGGCGCATCCGTATGCGCCGCGTCATAGCCCAGCAGACGCACACGCGCCCAGCCCTGGTCCATCAGGCGCAGGGCCAGGGCCTCGGCCAAAGCCTGCTGGCGGGCGTCATCGGGATAGGCCACGACCGCCTCCGGCTGATGCAGGCCAAGATCGCTGGTGGCGTAGCCCGCCAGGGCGAACATCTGCTCGCGCAGCCCCGGCAGGGCGTTGAACACCAGGGGGTTGGAGGTAGTTTCGTCGAACAGCGCCAGCGGCCCCACCAGCGGCACGCCGGCCTTGCCGGTCAGTTCGGCGAGGTCGCCGTCCAGCGCCGGAACCAGGGGCGCCATCAGGGCGAAAACCTGGTCGTCGCCAAGCAACTGTTCAAGCGCCCGTTTCGTGCTCTGCCGGTCCATGCCGGGGTCGCGTACCACCAGCGACAGCTGCCGGCCATGGATGCCACCGGCCTCGTTGACCTGGGCCAGGGCGCCGCGCAACACCGCCTCCACGGTATGCCCCAGTTCGGCCAGGGGCCCCTGCGTGGGCAGCAGCGTGCCAAGGCGCAGTTCGGCGTCCTGCACGCCGGGGTCGTCATCGTCCTCCAGGCGCTTGAGGTAGGCAGTGAGGTTGGCCATGTCACGCAGGGACATGACGAAACGCGGCATGGCCGGATCGAGGCGGTTCCCGGCGGGGTCGCGGCCTTCACTCACCGCGCGCGCCAGGGCGCCTTCATCGTAGGGTCCGTGGCTGCGGCCGTTGGCCTGCACCTGGCCGTAGGGCCGGGAGAGGCGCCGCCAGGTGATATCCGGCGGGCGCACGCCGCCCTCCGGACGGCCGCGGCCGTCGGCGCCGTGGCAGTTGGCGCACGGCATCACCGTCGCCGGCACCAGGGTGTCGGCGGCACCGACCCGTGCACTGATCTCGCCATTGGCCGAACCCACGCCTTCCAGGTAGATGCGTCGGCCGGCCGCTTCGCCGGGGCTCAGCTCCAGCCCGGCGGCCACGGGTGCCTGTGTGAACAACGTGACCAGCAGCAGGGCTCGCCACATGACCGTGCCCTCAGCGTCCGGCCATGGGCATGGTCATCAGTTGCAGGCGCTGGGCGATGGCATTCACGGGCGCGTCGGGGCGGATCTTGCTCCAGCGCTTGTTCGGCACGTCGCCGGCGATCAGCAGGGTGGAGTGGGCTTCCGGGCTTTCCCCCAACTGGCCGAGGCGCGACAGCACCAGGTCCATGTCGGCCTTGTCGCCGGTGAGGAAGATCCAGTTGGGCGAGTCGACCCCGTGCTTGGCGGCGAAGGCCTTGAGCACCTCGGGGGTGTCGTTCTCGGCATCACTGGAGAGGGAGATGAAATAGACCTGCTTGGCCAGTTCCTCACCCATGGACTCGCGCACCTCCTTGAGCTTGCGGGTGATCAGCGGGCAGGCGTCTGTGCAGTGGGTGAAGATCACGTTGAGCATCACCAGCCGCCCCTTCAGCACGTCGCTGTAGAAGCGCACGGCCTGGCCGTTCTGGTCGCGCAGAACGGTGTCGGTGAAGTAGGCCTGGGCGTCCGTGGTGCCACCCGCGGCCAGGGGCCGGGAGGCGGGGGCGTTGGAGGGCGCGGCACCCTGCCCTTCATGGTCCTCGTGGCCTTCGTGGGCGGCGGCGCCGGTAGCAAGGCCCAGGGCCAGGACGAGCGGGATCAGGCGCTTCATGGGCGGATCTCCTGGAGCAAGGCGGTGTGGTCATGGCCGCCGTGTGCGCGGGCGGCGCGGAGTTCTTCGACCCGGGCCATGAGCACAGCGGGGTCGGTGAAGCCATAGAAGCGTGTCCACTGCTGGCTGCGACCGTCGCCGACCATGATCAGCGGCGGGTGCTCCTCGTAGTTGGCCGTCCAGGTGCCGAGCCCCTTGAGGGTTTCGCTGACGGCTTCGTTGCTGCCGGTGAGCCAGCGCCAGCCCTCACCCGCGCCGAAACGACCGGCGTACTCGTGCAGGCGTTCCGGGGTGTCGCGCAACGGGTCGATGCTCAGGGAGATCAGTTGCACCTCGGTGCCGGCGCGCTCACCCAGCTGGTTCTGCAGCTTCTGCATGATCGCCGAGATCACCGGGCAGACCGTGGTGCAGCTGGTGTAGACGAAGCCCATGACGACGATGCGGTCGCCCACCAGGTCGTCCTTCAGGCGCAGCTCGCGCCCGTCCTGGTCCAGCAGCGGGACATCGGCGAAGGTCACCTCTGCGCCCGGCTGCGCGCTGGTGTGCCCCTGATGCCCGGCATGGGGATCGGCGGCCTGGCTGGCCATGTGCGCGGCGTGTTCTTCCGGGCTATGGGAGTGCGCGGGAAGAGCGCCCAGACCCAGCCCGAGCAGGGCAATCGCGATACCTGACTTCAGAGCTTTCATGACGTGCTCCTTTACGGGTTGGTCCGCGCCTGGACCGCAACGGCGCGCAGGCTGGCGTAGGGTTGCGAGCCGAAGGGCATGCCCAGGGACGACGCCCCCACATGCAGGTAGTAGGCGCCAGCGGTCTTCAGCTCGATCGGCGCTTCGTAGATACCCTCGCCCACTTCCACGGCGGCCACTTCGCGGGGGCGCGAGGCCGGGGCCAGGAAGTAGCGCACGCGCACATCGGCGATACCGGTTCTCGGCTGGTCGCCGCTGCCCTGGAGGATGCGGAAGCGCGCTTTGGCCGGAGCGCCTGCAGCCACCCGCGGCTGGTCGATGAGGAACTCCACGCGCGGCTTGCTGCGCTGGGCGGCCAAGGCCTTGTTCGGCTGCACTTCAGTGCGGAAGCAGTGGGCGACGTTCGGCTGGTTGATGGCCACTGCCAGGTCGAACTTGCCCGGCGCCGGCAGCTTGATACGGGTGCTGAACAGACCCGGCTCCACCTCGCGCATGCTGCGATCGATCACCCGCGCGGCACGGGAGGTGTGGCCACGGTTGAGGTAGCCGGTCATGGGGGCGTTCATGCCTTCCATGTAGAAGTAGGTGGTGTTGTCCACCGGGTTGACCACGAACACCGCGCCTTCGTCGCGGGCCTGGCTGAGGCTGTCGGCCAGCGGCAGGTCGCCGGCCAGCTTGGGCGCGGCCGGGCCGGCGTCGAAGCCCTGGACGATCATCTGCTTGCCTTTGCCCAGGGACTCCAGGTTGATCATGGTCACCTTCGGCGACGCCAGGCCGCGCACGTAGGCGTAGTTGCGGGTGAACACCAGTTGGTAGGGCTCGGCGGTAACCTCGGCGCGCTGGACGATTTCGTCACTGCCGGCATCCAGCACCAGCACCTGGTCGTCGAGGCTGTTCAGGGCCAGGCCGAAGCGGCCGTCCTGGGTGAAGCGCAGCGGCCCCAGCCCATGGCCGGCGTCGATCACCTTGCGCACCTTGAGGCTGCGGGCGTCGATCACAGTGATGGTGCCCGCCTGGCCATCGCTGACGTAGAGCGCGCCGGAAAGCGCCGACAGCGCCAGGGACAAGGGGCTTGGGCCGGTCTCGATGTCCTTTACCCGCTTCAGGCTGGCGACATCCACCACGGTCACCCGGCCGGATTCGCGGCTGCTGACGAAGGCATGGCGCGAATCGGCGCTGAAGGCGATCTCATGATGGCCGTCGCCAGTCGCCAGGGTCGCCACGCTCTTGCGGGTCTGGGTATCGATCACCGTGACGCCGCCCTTCTCTCCGCGCTGGGCATTGTTGCCAACCCAGAGGTAGCGGCCATCGGGCTGCAGGGCCACGCGCACCGGCTCAGGACCGGCGGGCAGGCTCGCCAGTACCTTGAACTCGGCGGTGTCCACCACCGCCACTTCACCGGCACTGGGCATGGAGACGTAGAGCAGGCGGTCGTCGGTGCTGGCGGCCCAGTCCATGGGCGGTCGCTTCAGCGCAACGCGGGTGAGGGTGCTGGTGATGCCGCCTACGGAGGTCACCGGGTCGATCACGGTGAGGGCTGAATCCTTGTTCATCACCACCAGGTAGTAGCTGTTCAGGTCGACCATCGCACGGGCGCTGAGCACACCCTTGAGGTAGGTGCCGATGCGCACCTTGCACTGGTCGGCCTGACCTTCCGGCAGTGCCTGGTCGAGCCAGGCCCCCGGCACCTGTCCGGCCAGCGGCTGGCCGGTGGTGGCGTCGGTGAGGCGCAGGCGAATATCGGCGAACATCCCTTCGGTCAACACACCGTCGCTGCCCAGCGGCCGGGCCTCGAACTCGATGGCCACGCCGTCGCGCACCAGGCGCTCGGAAACGCCGACGGGCACCTCGGCAGCATGGGCCTGAACGGCCAGCAGACCGGTGAACAGCAACAGGCTGGAAGCGTTGTGCAGGGCTTTCATCTGGCGTCCTTCCCCTTCGTCTGGACCTCGCCCTGATGTGGGAGCAATGCCTGTGCCAGTCGTGAAAGGTTATTGGATTCAACAGGTTGCGGCAGACGACGGGCCGGCCTGGCGAATTTTCCCCACCCGTTTCCCCTTTTTTGGGGGTGATCCGGTGGAGCCAGGAAAAAGAAAATCGCAGGCCAGACCCGGCCTGCGATGTTCAGTGTTACGGTCGGCCCCGATCGATGGGTATCGCTTCGCTCCACACCATCCTACGGATCTGCTCACCGCAGGATGGGTTGCGCCTATGCGGTCGTCCTTGCCCTCACGGCTCGTCGGTCACCCGCAGCAGTCCCCAGACCCCACCGACGTTGCCGAAGGCGGCGTAGTCCCGGTACAGGTAGTCACCCGGCACCGCGTTGGCGCCGCCCGCACTCGGGATCGACAGGCTGAAGTGCGCTGCGGGCAGCACGCTTTCCTGGGCGCCGATGTAGAGCGCCGCCGGGTTGATGCCAAAGCGCAGCGAGCCGATTCCCGCGCTCTTCAGCGGATAGCCCCAGACATCCAGCTTCTCGGACAGGAAGGGATTGAACGCCCAGACATGGCCGTCGAGCTGGAAGGTCATGCCACGACTACCCCCAGACGGCATGGTCACGTGGGTGCGGAACGGCTGGCCGGGCTTGACCTTCATGATCGGCGTCTGCGGGTCGCCCCCCACCAGTTCATTGCTGTAGGCCATGTGGGCATTGGGCACGTCCCCCCAGCCCTGGCCCTGGGCGTGGCCGAAGGGTGCATCCGGGGCCTTGGCGAAGCGGTACCACAAGGGCTCGCTCTTGTAGTTCACGGCCATGCCGGAGTTGTCCTTGGGATCGGCCGGGATGCCGAAGCCCTCGGAGGCCATGTTTTCCACCGGTCGGCCGTCGGCCCAGCGCATGTTCAGCGACTTGTGCAGCACCAGCGAGAAGTCGCGGTACGGCGTGCCGGACAGCGGGGTCACGGTGGCGGCGGAACGCATGCTGGCGTCCTCGGTCCAGGTGGCGCCCTGGGGTGCGATGCTCATGGCGCCGGCCAGGCCTTTCTGGCCTTGCTTGACCGGGTCGGCCGGCAGCAGGTTGAAGCCGCCGAATTCCACCGGGGTGGCGGTGATGTTGTCGACGCTGCGGCCGAGCTGGGTCACCGGCTTGCCTTCCCGCTCCAGGTGACCGACGTAGAACTTGTAGCTCTTCGACGGCCAGGCCCCACCTGCCGCGCTGCGCGGCGCGACGGTCTGCACCGGGTTGATGCCGACGTTGAAGCCGTCAGCCTTGGTGATGTCGTAGGCCAGCAACTGGGTGTGCAGGCCGACGTGGCTGGAGGGCCGCATCATGTTGTTGTTGAAGGTGGTGGAGCCCTGGGCGCTGTTGCGGTCGCGCTTCACCAGGCCCTGCATCACCGCATAGGTCGGCAGGTCGGGCATCACCTGCGGCAGGCGGTTTTCCAGGTTGATATTCACGCAGTCGCCAGCGGCGGCACGCAGCACCAGGGGCTCGACGGGAACGCCGGGTTTCAGCTTGCCGGTGAGCGGGTCCAGGTCAGCCTTGCGCACGTAGAGGATGGCGGTCGGGTCATGCAGCGGGCCACTCTGGCCGCCGATGGTGAACACCTCGCCGTCTTCCTCGTCCACCACCGTGGCCTGCGGGATGGTCACCGGCCGCGAGTTGAACACCAGGGTGCCGCCCTGCGGGTTCAGCGGGCCGCCGGCATGCATGCCCGCCCCGGCCGGATCGCCGATGGTCAGGCCCAGGGGGTTGTCGAGCACGTCGTTGGCCAGCACGGCGACAATCTCGTAGTTGCGCTGCACGGTGCTGCGGGTGCCGATGCCGCTCGGGTTGGGGCTGGTGCGCGGGCATACGCCATCGAACTGGGTGGTGTTGCGCGACGACACCGGGCGCGGGTTGTTGGGCAGGGCGAACAGGTCGGCGCGCGGCTGGGTGTAGTTGCGCATCACGCCCCAGATGCCGTTCCAGTAGCCCTCGATGGAGGCGTCCATGTTGTACAGGTAGTCGGCGGCTTCATAGGTGGTGTTGCCGGACATCATGGTCACCGGGGCGACGAAGCCGAACTGCTCGGAGATGCCGACCATCTGCGAGGCCTTCCAGCCGGAGTTGCCGCTGCTGCCGAAGCCGGTGCCCGAGTGCAGCCACTTCACGCCGTGCAGGGTGACGTTGTGCTCTTCCTCATGGCCGCCGGCATGCATGCGCAGCCGCACGTTATCGCCGGAGTACGCCCGCAGCAGCGGAGTGAAGGGGTCGCCCGGCAGGTCGCCGGCCACGTTGATGTGCGGCGGGAAGGCCGTGCTGGCGCCGGTGGGTCCGGTGGCCGAGCTGATGGCGCTGGGCGCCAGGTTCAGTGCCGGAATGGCCCGGTCGGTGCGGGTCTGCAGGGCATAGGCGAGGTCGCCCGCCAGGCCATCGGCCTGCATGCCCGGCTTGCCGTCCGGCGCTACCTTGTTGGGGTCGAATATCCGCAGGCCCACCGGCTCGTTGCGGTAGTTCACGACGAACATGCCAGGGTCATCCACCGAGATGGCCTGGGGGCAGGGCCGGCTCGGGCAGCCGGGAATCTGGCCACTGGCAGCCTCGTGTACCGACTCGAAGAGGTTCGGACCGGACTGGCGCACGGGTGGGTTGATGGCGTAGCGGAAGCTGTCCATGGAGGTCGGGTAGGCCCCGGCATCCGGGATGCCGTCAGGCCCGGCGCCGACATAGACCCCTGCCTCGTAGGCATGCTGGAAGTCGCTGTACTCCATGAAGAACTCACGGAAGCTGTCGTTCTTGCCGTCGCCGTCCAGGTCACCGGTGGCGATCACCGCTTGCCAGGAAGTCGGGCCGCCGTCCTGGCGGGCGCCACTGTAGAGCGGCTGGCCGGTTTCGGCGTGGTACCAGCTGGAGCCTGCCGGTTCGGTGAGCACCGTGGCGTAGAGGCCGAGTTGCTGGTGGGTGGACGGGCCGAAGTGGTCGTGGGTGAAGATATTCCCCAGGCCACGGTCGACGTTGTAGGTGTTGATCAGCGGATCGGCGAACCAGCGCTGCAGGGTCGTGCGGGCACCCAGCCAGTCGGCACGGCCGAACTGCCCGAAGTACGGGTGCTGCCGGGCCACCGGGCATTCCAGGGTGCCGTCACGGGCGTCGCCTTCGGTGCAGTGGTTGTACTCGCGGATGGCGTGGATGCGCTCGACCACACTGGCCGGCGAAAGGGTGCCGTCCTCGTAGTTCCAGCCGTTGGCCGAGCCATCGGATGAGGTCAGGTCCCACTTCGGCAGGTGGATATGCTGGCCAACGATGTCGGTGGGGGTGCGCACCTGGTAGTCGTCCAGCTCGTACACCGCCGGGATCAGGTTGGTGTGCTGGTACATGGTGCAGTCGAAGGTGTTCATGCGCATCACCAGCGGCTCCGGCGGCTGCTGCTTGTTGATCACCGGCCAGGCGTCCTCCCAGAGGGCGATGATGCGGGTCTGCGGGAAGTGGTAGCCGACCTTGTTGAACACCGCATCGAACTGGATGTTGGCGCCCTTGTAGACGCGTGGGCGGTCGGCGGTGAACGCCGAGCTACCGGTGAACGACTGGCCGTTGAGGGTGTCGCCACTGTTGTAACGGCCAACGGCGGAGGCCTGGGTCAGGCGCTTGCCGGTGTCGTCCAGGCACGGCTCGTTATAGGGAGCGCCGGCTACTGGCAGGCCACCGTTGGTGCGGAAGTCCTTCGGTTGCACAGCACCGCCTGGCAACACGGCAAAGCTCGGGTGGCTGGGTTTGGCATGGAAGGCCATGACCGATTGCTCGACGTCGGTGCCCTCTTCCGGGAGGAATACGGCCTTGGCGCGATGGACCACCTTGGAGAAGTCCAGGGCGCTGGTGACCACTTCGGCCTCGCCGCCAGCAGAGACACCATCGAGGGTATGGCGCGGCAGACCGCCGTCCCAACCGCCGGACTGGGCCGGGTCGATATTGGCCCACAGTGGATTGCCGGAATCCTTCAGGGCCTGGGCCTTGGCGGCATCCAGCATGTCGAGCGGCGGGGTCGACAGACGTTGGCCGACGGTATTCTCGATGCCGCCGATCCAGAACGGGAAGCCGGGGTTCTTCAGGGTGCCGTCGGCGTTGCGGTTGGCCTCGCTGCGGTCCACCAGGGCCACGGAGCCCACCGGTTTGAGTTCGGGTTCGTGACCGGAGTCGTCATCACCCTCTTCGTGCTCGTCGTCATCGTCGTGATCGGCGATCAGTTCGTCGCCGTACTTGGGCACCACGGCCACTTTGCCCGGCATGGGCGGCAGGGCCTTGCCCGGCAGCGGGACGACGGCGGGAATCGGCGTGCCGGCAACGATTTCGCCATCCGGCAGGGCGCGGGCGCCCTGGGCAGGCAGGCCACTGCGGAGTTCGAAGGCTTTCTTGTGGAAGCCATCGTCGCCCTCTTCGGACACCGCCAGACGGGTGCCTTCCTCGAACACATCGTGAATGCGCCACATGGCCCACATGCCCTGGGCGAAGTGCGGATAGAAGTGGCAGTGGTAGATGGCGTCGCCGGAGGTGCGGTTACGGTTGCCGGACCCGCCGTTGGCGATTTCGTAGGTGTAGCCCGAGCCCGGGCCTATGCCCTGAGCGTCGATGTAGTCGGAGTTGTCGTCATTCGGGTTGAACAGCCACTGGTGGCCATGCAGGTGGAACACGTGCTGCTCGTAGCCATTGTGGCTATTGCGGAAACGCACGGCATCGCCGATGTAGCTGTGGGCCACGTTGGACGGCTCGGAGGGGAACAGGGCCATGGTCGCCTTGACCCCGGTGGTGCCTTCCGGCGGCACCTGGCCGGGGAGGATGCTTTCCAGGCCGACGTTGGCCGGCACGTCCACCTGCATGGCGATGTCACCCACCGTCGAGGCGCTGAGGAAAAACTCTTCGTAGGCGCAGGACAGGCAGTCGTGCATGGGACCAACGCCGAGACGGTTGGCCACCACTTCGGCGCCGATACCACCGGCGCCGTAGTTGATCATGAAGGAGTCGCGGGTCGGCTCCAGCACATGGCCGAATACCGGGTCGTTCCAGTAGCCGGGAAAGGCCTGGGCGACGGCGTTCTCGTCATGGAATACCGAGGAGAAGTCGCGGAAGGGCTCCAGGCGGTTGGGCAACGCCGGGTTGCGTTTGCCGTAGCTTTCCAGCGGGTAGGTGTTCTGCGGGAAGGTGCCGTCGGGGTTGGGCCCCATGACCACGGCATCGGTGTCGCTGGAGATGATCTCGCCATTGTCCATCATGGCGATCACCGGCAGCCCGGCCTTGCCTTCCTCGCTCCAGGGATCGTCCTGCGGGTAGCGGGCTTCGTAGTCGATGATCGGCTGGCCGGCCGGAGTACGGCCGGTAGTGGCCAGGCGCATCTCTTCTTCCGTGACCACGTTGCGGTAGGTGCGCGCGCCCTTGGGCAGTACCACCACCTGGCCGAACAGACCGTTGGCGGTGTTGCCGCCCGTGCCTTCGCCGCCGAAGGTAGCGCCGTAGCTGCTGGCGGCGAAGGCGCCTTCACGCTCGGCATACAGGGTGTAGCTGCGGCTGCCGCCGGGCGGGATCAGGGTGTTCTGGTTACGGCCGGCGTTGGTGGCAATGTCACCGATGTCGTTGACCGCCTGCATACCGTTGACCTGGAAGCCGACATGGCGGTCGGCGACCTGTTCGTCCTTCTTGAACAAGGGGTCGTCCGGGTTGTTGGGGTTGGCCTGGTGGGCCAGCAGGTTCTGCAGGTTGATGGTCAGGCAATCACCGGCGGCGACGCGCAATACCAGCGGACGCGGGCGCTTGTCCGGACGCAGCGCCACTTCGCCAGGCACTGCCGAGCCCCCCTGGGTGAGCGGCGTTTCATTCTTGTCCACCACATCGCGGCGCAGGGCGAACATCATGCCGTTGACGTTCTGCGCGCCGAGGCGATTGAACATCAGCGGCTGATCGAGGGCCACGACGTTGGCCACGATATTGCGCTCGCAGCGGATCGCCGCCGCGGCGTCTTCGCCGCCAAAGGTGGCGCCCAGCAACAGCAGAACGCCGCCCAGATATAGAAATGCCCCCTGGGCACCAAAGCGGAGGGGAGTTGCACTGCTCGAAGGGTTAGTCCGGTTCATCTTGGCTGACCTCGGTATCAGGTGCATGGATGCCAAATAGAGGGCAGGACGGTTCCAGCAATGCCTGTGCCATCACAGTAAATGCATATAATTCAATTACTTATGATGCTAAACCAAGAAATGGCCAGCATTTCCCCCACCCGATTCCCACCCAATTCCCCGGTTTTTTGGGGGCGGTAAGCGAGCGGGGAACGCCGAACCCTGTAGGAGAGAATTCATGTGCGAAGGGCCGCGTAACGGGCGTATGGGGTGGTCGGCGATTGGCCGTCCACCGGGCAGCGTCCAGCCTGGGACCCATGGTGGATGAAAGGCCGTTATCCCGTTACGCAGGGGCTGCCGCTGGTGGGCTGAAGCCCACCCTACGAGCTGGGTCGCGGAGGCGTTCTTACTTGGAAAAAACGCCCCCGCATCTGGGGAAATTCCCCACTAGCGGGGGCGTTTTGCGTCGGCCTGGAGGCGCTTGTAATGCCTCAGGACGCTGGGGACATAGCGCTGGGTTTCCGGGTAGGGAGGAATGGCGCGGTTGTAGGCGAGCACCGCGCCGGGACCCGCGTTGTAGGCCGCCAGGGCCAGGGAGAGGTCGTTGCCGAACAGCTTCATCATGCGCTTGAGGTAGCGCGCGCCACCCCGGACATTCGCCGTCGGGTCGAATACGTCGTGCACGCCCAGGTCCCGCGCGGTGCCGGGCATCAGCTGCATCAGGCCAGCGGCGCCCTTGGGTGAAACAGCCGTGGGGTCGTAGTTGGATTCGGTCGTGATCACCGCGTGCAGCAGCTCCGCCGGCAGGTCGTATTCGAAGGCCGCCTGGGCCACGATCAGTGAATAGCGCGGCGCCTTGAGCGGCCCCTTGCGTACCGGTTTGACCACGCTCGGCGCCTTGGCCTGCACAGGCCTCTCGCGGGCCACGCGAACCAGTTTGCGGTCGGTTCGGTGGATGTTGGTGAGCATTATGGCGCCATTGGCGGAGACCACCTGGTAGATATCGGCACGGGCCTCGACAGCGGTGGTCGCAAAGATGCTGAACAGCACCAGGGCGGGCACTTTCATCGTTTTTCTCCCCTGTGAGGGCCAATCCCCTTCGGGTTGTACGGTGCTGTACCGTCAGCAAAGCACGTGCCGGATAATCCGACCGGCGATGTGTCGCCCCCCTCGCCCGCTCGTCGTGCACAGCTCTTGCATAGCCGTCTGCAGTGACCTGCAGCGGAGGCTCCCATGAAGACGCATCGTCGACCCGAACAGGGTTTCACCCTCCTTGAACTCCTGGTGGTGCTGGTGGTGCTCGGCTTGTTGGCCGGCATTGTGGCGCCCAAGTATTTCAATCAGTTGGGCCGCTCCGAAACCAAGGTGGCCCGTGCACAGATCGAGGGGCTGGTGAAGGCCCTGGATATCTACCGTCTTGAGGTGGGGCGCTATCCCAGCACCGAGCAGGGCCTGACGGCGCTGGTCAGCGCGCCCTCGGATGAACCGCGCTGGGCCGGCCCCTATTTGCAGAAGGAAGTCCCCGAGGACCCCTGGGGTCGCGCCTATGTCTACCGCTCCCCCGGCGAGAACGGCGATTTCGAGCTGCTCACCCTGGGCAAGGATGGCCAACCCGGCGGCGACGGCGAGAACGCCGAAGTCACCAGTTGGCAGTGACCGTCATGCGCTTTCAGATCAAGGCGGTCCGCGCCCAGGCCGGGGTGGTTGCGCTGGTGGTGGAGGCGGCGAGCCAGGATGACGCCCGCCGCCAGGCCGAAGCCCAAGGGCTGCGGGTGCTCGCCCTGCAGCCCGAGCGTGGCTGGTCGTTGCGTGGCTGGCGTCGGCGCGAAGGCTTCCCGCTGCTGCTGTTCAGTCAGGAGCTGACCACGCTGCTGAATGCCGGGCTGGCACTGATCGATGCCCTGGAAAGCCTGGCCGAGAAAGAGGCCGACCCGCAGGCGCGCAAGGTGCTGGGTGGCCTGGTGCGCCTGCTCTACGAGGGCAAATCGCTGTCCCAGGCGCTGGCGCAATTCCCCGCGATATTCCCCGCGCTCTACGTGGCGTTGGTGCAGTCCAGCGAGAAGACCGGCGCGGTGGGCGATGCCCTGGGCCGCTACGTGGCCTACCGCACGCGGATGGACGAGGTGCGGCAGAAGATCATCAGCGCGTCGGTCTACCCGGCGCTGCTGTTCATGGTCGGCTGCGGGGTGTTGCTGTTCCTGGTGGGCTACGTGGTGCCGCGTTTTAGCCTGGTGTTCGAGGGGTTGGGTTCGAACCTGCCCTGGTTGTCCCGCGTGCTGCTGCACAGCGGGCTGTTCCTGCATTCGCACCAGACGGAAGTCTTCGGCTGTGCCGCGCTGACGCTGGTGGCACTGGTCCTGCTGCTGCGCCAGGAGAGCGTGCGGCGTGCGCTGGGACGCCAGGTCGAACGCTTGCCGACGATTCGCGAGCGCATCCGGATCTATGAGCTGGCGCGCTTCTACCGGTCCCTGGGCATCCTGCTGCAGGGCGGGATTACCATCCTCACCGCCATCGCCATGGTCCGTGGGCTGCTCGGTGCCGCCTCACGCCCGAGACTGGACCAGGCCGCCACGCGAATCCGCGAAGGCCAGGCGCTCTCCCGCGCGCTGGAGGAACATGGGCTGGCGACGCCGGTGTCGCTGCGCATGCTCAGGGCCGGTGAACAGTCCGGCAACCTTGGCGAAATGATGGAGCGCACGGCCGACTTCCATGACGAGGAAACCAGCCGCTGGATCGAATGGTTCGTGCGCCTGTTCGAGCCGCTGCTGATGACCTTCATCGGCCTGATCATCGGGGTGATTGTGATCCTGATGTACATCCCGATCTTCGAGCTGGCGTCGAGCATTCAGTGAGGGGCATCCCCTCTCCCCCGTCGCGGCTACGCGACGCCGTTTCAGGCATGACCATAGGCAAGCCAGGCAAGGCCACTCATGGCCATGGCCACGGCGAAGCTGAGGGTCTGGTGTTCCAGCAAGAGTTCGAGCGAGAGCATGGGGCAGTCCTCGTGTCCGGTTGGTGATCCACAGCCCGGACACTAATCCCGCCCGACCTCGTCGGTCGATCTGTCAACTTTTCGCCCTGTAAAGAAAAAGCGCAGGTCGATGCCTGCGCTTGTTTCGATCCGGCGACGTCACGCGCCTTTCTTGGCCTGCTTCAGAGGTTCGTCGGAGCTTGCCGCGGGACGGCGGCGGTCGGAGAGCACCCAGGCGCCGTCGTAGAGTTTCAGCGGGAAATTCACCTCGCCGCCACGGCGACGATCCATCTGGGCTGGCTGCTCGGCCGACGACTCGCGCAGGGCGCCGCCAGGCAGGCCGTGGAGCACGACGTTGCCCAGCTCATGCAGGGGGAAGGGTTTGAGGAGGATGATGTCGATGTTGCGCTCGATGGCGCGGTTGCACACTTCGATGCTGGGGTGCGCGGTCATCAACACCGCTTCGCAGCTGTGCAGCGTGCGCATGGCATCGAACACGTCGAAGCCGGTCATGTCCGGCAAACGATAGTCGAGCACCAGCAGGTCAGGCTTGAAGTTCTCCACGACCTCCAGAGCGATGGCACCACTGGCGGCGGTTCGCACTTCACAACCAAGCATTTCCAGGTAGGTCTGGAAGTTCCCGGCGAGGATTTCTTCGTCGTCGACTATCAGTACTTTCTTCGACACTGCGGCTGCTCCCCTGTCAGGAGATCGGACGGCGGCCAGGCTGACCGCTGATTGCATCCCTGCACGTTCCGAGCCAAGGCTGCATCGACCCGACCGGGTCGATGATTCGTAGAGTCTAGATTGGCCAGGAAGTTTCACCAGAACTCATTCCCCCGACCTTGGTCGGCGGATGCCCCGGAATCGGGGCCTGCTCAATGATGCTGGCGGTCGGGTCGCTCCAGGCCCAACTTGTCGATGCGGTAGCGCAGCATGTCGCGGGTCAGGCCGAGCATCCGGGCGGATTTGGAAATGTTCCAGTCGGTCTTGCCGAGCACCTTGACCACAAGGTCGCGCTCGGCGTCGGACAGGCTCAGGTTTTCGTCTTCCAGCCCCAGCGGTTCTCCCATCATCGACGGCAGGGCCGCCTCGGTGACACCGGCACCGGCCAGCAGGCCGCGGCAGATGGTCAGTTGCTCGGGGCTGATGACATTGCTTGGCGCCAGCAGCACGGTCTGTTCCAGCATGTTGCGCAGCTCACGCACGTTACCGGGCCAGCTATAGCCCTTGAGCACTGACTTGGCTTCCGGGCTGAAGCGCAGCCCCGGCTTGCCGTAGCGCTTGCCGTGCTGGGCGACGAAGTGTTCCGCCAGGGTGAGGATATCGTCGCCACGGGCACGCAGCGGCGGCACCTTGATGGTGATGATGCGCAGGCGGAAGAACAGGTCGCGGCGGAACTTGCCCTCCTGGACCATCTGTTCGAGGTTGCAGTTGGTTGCGCTGATGATGCGCAGGTTGACCTTGCGTTCGCGCACCGAGCCCAGACGACGGATGGTGCGGTCTTCCAGCAGCTTGAGCAGCTTGGCCTGGAGCAGCAGGTCGATCTCGCCCACCTCGTCAAGGAACAGGGTGCCGCCATCGGCCGCTTCCACCAGGCCCACGCGGCGATCCTTGGCGTCGGTGAAGGCGCCCTTCTCGTGGCCGAACAGTTCGGCCTCCAGCAGGTGCGAGGGAATCGACGCGCAGTTGAACTCGACGAAGGGCCCCTTGCTGCGCGCGCCGTCGAAGTGCAGGGCGCGGGCCACCAGTTCCTTGCCCGTCCCGGTCTCGCCCTCGATCAACACCACCGGCAGGTCTTCACCGGCCATTCGCTCTTCGGCACCCAGCACCTGGCGGACCATGTCCTTCATGACGCGCATGGGTCCGGAGTCGCCGATCAGGCCGGTGAGCCCGGAATCCTGGGCTTCACGTTGCTGGTAAAAGGACAATCGCTGCTCCTGTCGCCTCGCTTCCAGCACCTTGTCCACTACCAGCTTGAGCTCGGCGAGGGCCACCGGTTTGGTCAGGTAGTCGCTGGCGCCGGCCTTCATGGCTTCCACCGCGCCCTGCACATTGCCGTGGCCGGTGATCATGATGACCTTCAGTTGCTCGTCCAGTGCGCGGGCGCGGCTGATGAGGTCGCACCCGCTCATGCCCGGCAGGCAGTAGTCGGTCAGCACCAGGTCAGGATGCTGCGCCTCGATGACCGCCAGGGCTTCCTCGGCCGAACTGCAGACGATGACGTCGAACTGGCGTCGCTGCAGGTAGGTGCAGAAGTTATCAGCCAGGATCTCGTCGTCTTCGACAATCAGGATGCTGTTGCCCATTTTTGTTATCCCCCTGCCGTGGCCCTGAAGGTCAGGTGCACATTGGTACCGGCGTTCTCCCGGCTTTCGATGCTGACTGCTCCACCAAATCGCTCGACTATCTTGCGCACCAGCACCAGGCCGACGCCCAGGCCACCGCGCTTGGTGGTGTGAAAGGGTTTGAAGGCCATGTCCAGCATGGCCGGCGACATGCCGCCACCGGTGTCGCTGATGGTCAAGTTAAGCAGATGGCGACGCGCATCCGGCTCCAGGCTGACCACCAGGCGACCGCCGCGCGGCATGGCTTCGATGGCATTGGAAAGCACGCTGCCCAGCAGTTGCTGCAGGAGCACCGGATGACTGACCACCTTGGGTGCCTCCCGGGTCTGCCAGTCGACCTCAATGCCGGCGTGGCGAATCTGCGGTTCGTAGGCGGCCAGGGTCTCTTCCAGGGCAATGGTGAGGTCCACCGGCTCCTGGTCACCGGAGAGCGGGCGGGCGGACAGCAGCAGCTCGCGGACCCACTTCGACATACGATCCACCTGGGTGATGATGTCGCCCAGGTTCTTGTGCAGCGGCCCCGGGTCCACTTCCAGCGCCAGCTCGGCACTGGAGCGGATAGACGCCAACGGGTTGCGCAGACTGTGGGCGACGGCGGTGGACATCTCGCCGAGCAGCGCCAGGGTTTCGTTTTCCACCAGTTGCCGCTGCTGGTCGTCCACCAGGCGCGAGGCATGGCGCACGAACCAGAACAGGCTCAGGTAGATGATCGCACCGCCCAGCGCCGTGGCGATCCAGAGCAGGACGAAGCCGCGATTCATGCGGGCGATCAGGTCCACCGGCTCCTTGTAGATCTCGATGACCGAGAGCACTTCGCCGCGGCTGTCCTGCAGCGGGATGAAGCTTTCCAGGTAAAGGCTGTGGGGCACCCGCATGAAGTAGCTTTCCGCCGGGCAGGCGTCGGGGCCGTGATGCTCGGTGGTCACCGTATCGCGACTCCGTACCGCTTCGTTCAGCTTGGACTGCTCCAGCGACCGCCCACCCACCAGTTTCGGGTTGGTCGACCAGATCACCACGCCATCGGGCGCGTAGACATTGGCCAGCAGCACGTCGGGCAGGCGCACGATGTGATCGAAGAACTCCTCGTGAGACTTCGCCAACTGTTCGTGGGAAACACCGAGGCGCGCACCATCGACACGCTTGTCGAGGAACTCGCCCAGGGTCAGGCCCGGGGAGAAGTTGCCATGGATGACTTCGACGTCGGCGATGGACTTGATGAACTGGGCGCTGAGCATGGCATCGCGGTCGATGCTTTCGCGCATGAGGAAGCGGGTCGCCGCCAGGCCGAGCAGGATGGCGACCACCAGGATGATCACCAGGCTCACCAGGGAAAACCAGCGGAACAGATTGAAGGGCTTTTTCGCCAGCGCCATCTTCATCGACTCCTCCCCTTGTGTGACCGTCGGTTCGCTCGCAAGGCGAGCGTCAAAAAAAGCGTCCGGCCGGGTCGGCAATTCCAGCTCCGACCCCGGTATTTATAGCGCAGGCCCCATCGCCCGCAGCGCTGCCGTTCAGCGGTCACCAACAGGTAGAACGGTAATTTCCCCAGTTCCCCACCCACTTTCCCCCCAGTTCTGGGGGCCCAGTCCCCAACCGCGGGCGGACGCTTCCCCGGTCTTTGAAGCGGCACTTCCCATGGCACCCGCGACGCAGAGCGCGCGGTGCAGGATGGTATGAAAATTGCGCCCTCCAGCCTCCACGAAAACACCGAACACAGGCGCCGGACGGACGGCGAAGTTCATCGACTGGAAGGGTGATACCTCGACGAGGTCCCGCGGATCTGGCACCCGCCGCCCCCGCCGGCCCAGGACGATGAGCACCGCTACGCCCGGTTCAATCCCACGCAACCGGCTGCCCGATCCCCCGAGCATTGGAAGCCCCCTTCCGTACCGCTGCCCCGCAACTTCCCAGACGCCCCCACGGATACCGCATCGGAGCGCAGTGCGTCCCTGTCCATCGGACTGCATACAACCAGGCATCGACGGGCTGGCTCCGACGCCGCCCCAAATCAAGGCAAAACTGCCCGCACGGTCAGCTTTTCCTCCCCAGAGTTGTGCATCTGGTCAGCTTCCAGCAGTCGGGAAACGCCCGTGAAATTCGCGTAACCGCTTGAAAAACGGCGCTTTCCCTCGATAATCGCGCGCCCCGCCGCTTGCCCTTGGCATCTTGGCGCCTTTCTTGCTCTCCCCGGCAGGCCTGACCAAACAGACAAGTTCTACGCAGATAGACACAGCTTAAGACCACTGGAGCCAACACCCGATGAACCGCACCCTTTCCACCCTGATGCTCGCCGGCGGCCTGCTGGCGGCCGGCAACGCCCTGGCCGACGGCCCCCTGCTGTGGCAGGACAACAGCCTGTCCTACCTGTACGGCAAGAATTTCGAGATCAACCCGGAAATCCAGCAGACCTTCACCTTCGAGCACGCCAGCGGCTGGACCTGGGGCGACCTGTTCGTCTTCGTCGACCAGATCAACTACAACGGCGAGGAAGACACCAACGCCGGCAAGAACACCTACTACGGCGAATTCTCCCCGCGCCTGTCCTTCGGCAAGGTGTTCGACCAGAAACTGGAATTCGGCCCCATCAGCGACGTGCTGCTGGCCACCACCTACGAGCGTGGCGAGAACCGCAACCAGAACTACCTGATCGGCCCGGGCTTCGACCTCAAACTCCCCGGCTTCGATTACTTCCAACTGAACTTCTACTACCGCAAGCCCGACGGCATCACCAACAACCCGTCCGGCCAGTGGCAGGTCACCCCGGTGTGGTCCTACACCATTCCAGTGGGCAATTCGGACGTCGTGATCGACGGCTTCATGGACTGGGTGTGGAACAACAAGGACGCCACCTCCGACCGTCCGAACGACCTGCATGCCAACCTGCACTTCAACCCGCAGATCAAGTACGACCTGGGCAAGGCCATGGGCTGGAGCGCGGTGAAGCACTTCTATGTCGGTATCGAGTACGACTACTGGAAGAACAAGTACGCCATCGACGACAGCAGCTTCCTCGGCGACGAGATCCTCGGCGGCACCAACCAGAACACCTTCAGCCTGCTGGCCAAGGTGCATTTCTGATGACCGCGGGGCCCGTCGCAATGACGGGCCCCTCTGTCTTGCGCCTTCCCGAAGGCGGGTGGAGAATGCGCGGCAGTCTCAGCCTGCAGTCAGACAAGGAATCGCCTATGGCCAGTGACAGCGCTACAGTTTCGCCACGCAGCCGGGGCGAAAAACTGGTCACCGGCGGCTGGATCGCCATCGCCATTGCCATCCCCATCAGTTGCATCCTCTCCAACGCAACCTTCAACTTCTCCGCCAGCCTCGCCGCGCTGTCCCTGATCGCCCTATGCGCGGCCTTCGCTTGCTGGCCGAAGCTATTCATCGCCCCCATGCTCAACTTCCGCGCCCTCTGCGACAGCGTGCCCCGCGGCAGCCAGATCGCCATGAGCCTGTTCGTCGGCCTGACCGTACTGCGCGGCTTCGTCGAGCTGGCGGCCTGAGTCTCCGGAATCCTGTGGGGGCGAATTCATTCGCCAAGGGCGGCGCAGCTGTTGCGAGAGATTTGCCATCGGGCCAAGAACTCCTACGGGCAATGCAGACAGAGCCCATGAAAAAGCCCCGCACGTGGCGGGGCTCTTTCAGACCTCGGACCCTCAGGCCGCGACAGGCTCCAGGGGTTCACGACGGCTGCGCACGAACTGCGGCAGCAGCGAACCCAGCAGCATGCCCAGGGCACTGAACAGCAGGCCGGCCAGTTGCGGCGGCCAGAAGTCGGTCTCCGCATAGGTGGCTTCCAGGTACATCCAGGACAGCAGGCCGAACGCGATGGCCAGCAGGGCACCCTGGGTGGTGGCGCGCTTCCAGAACAGGCCAGTGAACAGCGGAACCACGGCGGCGACCAGGGTCACCTTGTAGGCGTTACCGACCATCTCGTAGATGCTCGCGTCGGAATACAAGGCAAAGACCGAGGTAGCCGCGGTCATCACCACCACACTGATACGCATGGCCAGCAGGAACTGGCGGTCGGTCATGTCGGGGATGAAGCGCTTGAGGACGTTCTCGGTGAAAGTCACCGACGGCGCCAGCAGGGTGCCCGAGGCGGTGGACATGATCGCCGACAGCAGTGCGCCGAAGAACATGATCTGGGCGAACAGCGGGGTACGCTCCATGATCAGGTGCGGCAGGATCATCTGCGAGTCTTCGGCCAGCCACTTCTGCACCATGGCCGGGTCGATCATCGAAGCGGCGTAGGTGAGGAAGATCGGCAGCATGCAGAAGCTGAGGTAGAACACGGCACCTGTCATGGACGCGCGGGCAGCGATGTTCTCGGTCTTGGCCGACATCACACGGGCGTACACGTCCTGCTGCGGAATGGAGCCGAACATCATGGTCACCGCGGCAGCGATGAACGCGACGATGTCCCGTGGCTCGAAGCTGTGCATGAAGGTGAACTTGCCTTCGGACGCCGCATGGCTGATCACCACGTCGGCACCACCGGCCATGTCACCGATCAGCCAGGTCAGGTACACCAGGCCGACGACGATGATGATCATCTGCATGAAGTCGGTCAGCGCCACCGACCACATGCCGCCGAACAGGGTGTAGAGCAACACGATGGCGGTGCCGATCAGCATGCCCTGGGTGGTGGTGATGGAACCGTCGGACAGCACGTTGAACACCACGCCGAGCGCGGTCAACTGAGCGGCCACCCAGCCCAGGTAGGAACCGATGATGACCAGGCTGGTAATCAGCTCGACGTTCGGACCGAAGCGCTTCCTGAAGAAGTCGCCGATGGTCAGCAGGTTCATTCGGTAGAGCGGACGGGCGAAGACCAGGCCCACCAGCATCAGGCATCCAAACGAACCAAAGGGGTCTTCGACAATCCCGGCGAAGCCTTCCTCGATGAAGGTCGCAGGAATGCCCAGCACGGCTTCCGAGCCGAACCAGGTGGCGAACACCATCGCCGCGACCAAGGGGAAGGACATGCTCCGGCCGCCGGCCGCGAAGTCCTTGGAGTTTTTGACACGAGTGGAGGCGTAGAAACCGACACCAACTGTGATCAGCAGGTATACCGCAACAAACCAGATCAGCATTTGTTCTTGTTCCAGAGGCACGCCCGTCGGGGCCGGGAATCTGAGGGGCAGGCGCCTCGGCTGACGGAGTTTTTGTTATTGACGGCGGGGCCCGGCACGGAGCGAACCGAGCGGTTACCACGGAGGCGAAGTCTGCCAAAGACGTAAAATATGTCAAACAAATACAGCGCGCATGAGCAAAAAAATCGACAGAACGCTTCTGACCATAGCAACAACACCTGACCCAATACGCTGATTTTCAGGTCTTTTTAACGACGCCTTGCATTCCATCAGTCTTTTATTTTTTACAGGCCCCGTTGATTAAGAAAGACACCAAGCTACCGTTCGTCGCCAGTTAAACGGCATCTGCTAGCATCCAGACGTCATCGTCATGGAGCCGACCCGCATGTATGCGCTGAACCCGCAGCAGACCGAGGCCTACCTGCGCCATCTGGACACCCCCGCACCGCAGGACGCCGATCTCGCCAGCCTCGACCGACTGATCGCCGCCCACCAGCAGCGGGTGGCCTTCGAGAACGTCGACGTACTGCTCGACCGCCCCATCCACATCGACGCCGACGCCGTGTTCGCCAAAGTGGTGGAACGCCAGCGCGGCGGCTACTGCTACGAGCTGAACAACCTCTTCGCCCGCCTGCTGCTCGCCCTCGGCTATCACGTCGAAATGCTGGGTGGCCGGGTGCGTTGGGGCCTGCCACTCGACGCGCCACAGACCATGCTTTCCCACCTGATGCTGCGCGTGCAGCTCCCGGAAGGCCCACACCTGGCGGACGTCGGCTTCGGCTCCGCCACCCCTTGGCGCGCCGTTCCCCTCGAAGGCCCGATACCCGCCGACCTCCCCTATCGCCTGCGTCCGCAGAATGACGGTACCGGCGAGGTGCAACTGGAAAACTTCCGCGCCGAAACCGGCTGGGCGGCCTGCTACCGCTTCGGCCCGGAAGTGCATGCCTGGGTCGATTGCATCCCACGCAACTGGTACACCTCCACCCACCCCAACAGCGTGTTCCGCCAGATGCTGATGACCGCACGCAGCCAAGGCGAATGGCGCCTGACTCTGGCCAACGGCACCTTCAACAAGCGCCACCGCGATGGGCGCGTGGAAAGTCGCACGATCGAGGACGCCAGCGAACTGGTCGAGGTGCTCCGGAATGACTTCCTGCTGAACCTTGCAGAAGACGAGATCGAGCCACTGCGTCAACGCCTCGAAGGCTTGCTCAAAGCCTGACGTAGGGTGGATGGCGCTCTTCCATCCACCCTCGAAGCCATGGCGGACCGCCAATGGTGGACCGGTGAAGCGTGGTCCACCCTACAGGTAGCTCCAGTTACGAGGACATGCCGATGTCCACCGCCGCCCATCTCCGTGACCTGAACGAACAGGGTTTCACCCTGCTTCCAGGCGTGCTCGACGCCCCCGCCATCGCCACCCTGCGCCAGCTAATGGACCAGCTTCAGCCCATCCACTGGGACTACATCGGCCTGGTGGACGACCATTTCAAATGCGTGTTCAACCGGGGGCCGGAATGGCTGCCCTACCTCGACCTGCCCCGCGTGATCGACCTGGCTGAAGCGTCACTGGGCGAGGATTGCCACGTGATCGGCCTGACCGCCTGGCGCTGCCACCCCGGCTTTGTCGGTGCCGAGCTGCACCTGGACCACCTGGTGATGGAGCTGCCGGAAAGCCTCCTGGCCGACCCGGCTTTCCAGTTGCCGATGCAGGTGCTCACCGCTCACCTGTACCTGGACGATATCGACGCCGACCTCTGCCCCACCCTGGTCATCCCCGGCAGCCACCGCGCCGGGCGCAAGCCCCAGCCGGGCGAAAGCAGCTGGCGCGGCAAAACGGCTGATGCCGTGCTGTGCCGGGCAGGCGATGCGCTGGTGTTCCGCAGTGAGCTCTGGCACGCCGGCAGCCGCAACCGCACCACGGACCGCAGTCGCTACCTGCTGCAGGTGCACTACGGACGGCGCATGGTGGCGCAGAAGTTTTCGCCTTACCTGGACTTTCGCTTCAACCCCGACGTGCTCGCCGCCTGCACCCCACGCCAGCGCCGCCTGCTGGGCGACCACGAAGCGGCCGAATACGACTGACGACGAAAAACCAAGCAAGTGCTTCCAGCCCCTGCCCCATGGGCAATCCACGCATTTATCCCAAAGATATCCACAGAACCGCCCACAGTTTCTGTGAGCATCCCGTGCCGACATGCCACGCGCAGGGGGGCGACGAACTCGTTTGCTGGACAGATCACAGGCCTGCCTGTTGCAACCCCATGAAAACCCGGCCCACACGCCTGTACAAAAACCGACCAATCACTTGCATGCCACTATTTTCGGGCGCTTCAGGCACCCATCCCAAAGCTATCCACAGCTTGCCCCACAGATTCCGTGGGTATCCGCAACGAGCGCCCGGTAGTCTCGGTTGCACCCTTCGTGAGCATGAAACGAACAACCCGCCCTAAGCCTTCTGGCGCAGGCCATGGCGCAATCCATCCAGAAGATATCCACAGCCTGCTCCACAGAAAATGTGGGCACGCCCGCACCGGCCTGATCTTTACTCAAGGCAGGACCCCGAGCAGGAAGCCTTCCATGCGCCCCACCCGCCTCGCCGCCTTGTTACTGTCGCTGCTGCTGGCAGGTTGCGCCGGTTTCGGCACACGCGACCCGTTGCAGGTCGACCTCGCCGGCATGGAACCCATCCCCGGCGAAGGCCTGGAAATGCGCTTCAACCTCAAGCTGCGGGTACAGAACCCCAATGAAAGCGCCATCCGCTACAGCGGCGTGGCCCTGGAACTGGACCTGAACGACCTGCCCCTGGCCAGCGGCGTCAGCAGCCAGGGCGGCACGGTGGCAGGCTTTGGTGAAACGCTCATCGAAGTGCCAGTAACCATCTCGGCCTTCTCGGTGCTGCGCCAGGCTTGGGGCCTCACCGGCGTCAGCCCGGTCCAGAACGTCCCCTATGCCCTGCGCGGCAAACTGGGCGGCGGCTTCTGGGGCACCCGGCGCTTCACCGATGCCGGCGTGCTGAGGATTCCCGAGCCCATGGATACGCCGTGAGCCGCGGCCGGCGAACTATCGCTGCAGGAACAGCAACAGCCGATTCGCCACGGAAGATTCAGACAGGTAAAGAGCTCGATGCATCGTGCTTACGCAAACGCATAAGCGGCAAATCGATGGCAAAACCTTATACAATCCATGGTTTTTCGTGACACCGACGTCGAGGTAAACCGTGAGCACCCTGCCGCCCTGCCCCAAATGCAACTCCGAATACACCTACGAAGACGGCGCAATGCTGATCTGCCCGGAGTGCGCCCACGAGTGGTCCGCCGACGCCGGCGCCGAAACGGCCAGCGACGACAAAGTGATCAAGGACTCCGTTGGCAACGTCCTGCAGGACGGTGACACCATCACCGTGATCAAGGACCTCAAGGTCAAAGGCTCGTCCCTGGTGGTCAAGGTCGGCACCAAGGTGAAGAACATCCGCCTGGTGGACGGCGACCACGACATCGACTGCAAGATCGATGGCATCGGCGCGATGAAGCTGAAATCGGAGTTCGTGCGCAAGGTGTGATGCGCCTTGCTCCCCTCTCCCTTCAGGGAGAGGGGCCGGGGGAGAGGGCTACAGCCGCCCCTCACCCCTCCTGCAACACCCGCAGCGCCGCAGCCGCCAGAAAGCCCGAACGACTTTTCTGCTCCGGGTGATTCCTCACGTAGTCATCGATGCGATTGAGCAGATAGCCCGGCAGCGTAATGTTCAGTTTTTCCGCCTTGCCCATGTAGCGCGTCACGTCGATATCCACCAACGCCCAGGTGCAGCCGGCGTATTCGGGATTGGCTGCATGGAAGGTCACCTTCCGCGCCACCGGAATCGGTGCCCCCTCCTCCGCCAGAATTTCCAGATGCCCCTCGATGGCCTCGCGCGCCATGGCCATCGCGTCATCCAGATCGTCGCCCGCAGAGAAGCAGCCGGGCAGGTCCGGCACCTCCACGCCCCAGGCGTGCCCATCGTCACCGGGAAGAATCGCGATTGGGTAAAGCATGAGGTAGCTCCTCGGGAAAAGATGAAACGGACTCACTTGAGGCCCGCCTGCTTGAGAATGCTCGCCGCCGTTCGGGGCAGCAGGTCCTACTTCGGGTGGGGAATCGTCACCAGCCCCGGCTTAGTCAAGTGCTTGAAGTGGTGGTGACTGCCCCTGATCCTGACCAGAAACCATCCATCGGCCTCGATCAGCTCCATGAGTTGTCGGCTATTCACGTCCAGTCCTTGGCGCGGATTTGGTGGTCCAAACACAGAACTGCAATTCTTCGGTCGATAGATTGCCACTGACCGCCCGCTTCGCAGTATGGTCAGTCATCCACAGCACCAGGGACGAACCATGGCCATCAAACCCCAAGCCCCTCGCCAGCAGAAGCACCTCGCGGTCCTGATCGACGCCGACAACGCACCCGCCGCCATCATCGGCGGGCTGTTCGAGGAAATCGCCAAGTACGGCGTGGCCAGCGTGAAACGCATCTACGGCGACTGGACAGGCCCGCAATTAGGCAGCTGGAAGAAGGTGCTGCTCGACCATTCCATCCAGCCCATCCAGCAGTTCGCCTACACCAAGGGCAAGAATGCCACCGACAGCGCGCTGATCATCGACGCCATGGACCTGCTCTACACCCGGCGCTTCGACGGCTTCTGCCTGGTCTCCAGCGACAGCGACTTCACCCGCCTGGCCGCGCGGTTGCGGGAAGAAGGGCTCAGCGTCTACGGCTTCGGTGAAGAGAAAACGCCCAAGCCCTTCGTCGCGGCGTGCGACAAGTTCATCTACACCGAGATCCTTCGGGAAGACGCCGCCGAACCCACCAATGGCAGCAGCGACAAGGCCCAGCCCGAGCCTGCCGATACACCCACCCGAGCCGCCCGGCCCAAGGCACAGAAGGTGCCGGTGGACTTCATCGCCAAGCTCATCGACGACCTCTCCGACGAGGACGGCTGGATCCAGCTCGGTGCCCTTGGCCAGAACATCACCAAACTGCGCCCCGAGTTCGACGCCCGCCTCTTCGGCTTTCGCAAGCTCAGCGACCTGATCAAGGGCCAGAACAAGCGCTTCGAAATCCAGGTACGCGGCAGCAGCGCCAGCGGCGGCGAATCGCTCTACGTGCGCAACCGCAAAGGCGGCAAGTAGACCCGTAGGATGGCGTAGAGCGAAGCGAAAACCATCAACCCGGCAGCCAGCGGAAATTTCCGAAACCGCTTTTGAGCGCTTGTCCCCTCCCCGCCCCCTCCCTAACGTGCCCCGGTCGCGGTCAATCCCGCGGCCGGGTTTGACGACCTGAAACCACGTGCGCGTTTGCCTACGGTGCTGCCGGGAACGGACCGACATGTCCCGTGGAACCGACTATGCGTGCAGTTCCTTACACTGCACGCCCCTTATGGCAGACCGCTCGGGGAGACCCTTCGGGGTCTGCCGGCCCGTGGTCCGGTTCGTCAACCCCGCAGCGGTCTGCCACCCTTTCAATTGACGATGAAGGTGGCCGTTCCTCAACCAACCACGGGAGTTCCACCATGCATGACGCATACATCCCCACCTTCTTCACTCGTCACAACCGCCCCCTGCGCGGCGTGATGATCGACAACCAACCCTGGTTCTCCGCCTACGACTTCGCCCGCCTGCTCGGTCTGCACCACCCGCAATCCCTGCACCGCCGACTCAAGCCCCACGAAACCCGACGTGCCCCCATCCGCTACGCCAACGGCCATGAAGAAGAGCTCCAGGTCATCAACGAAGCCGGCCTCTACAAGGCCCTGATCCGCTTCGGCCACCCCGAATGCCAGCAACTGGATGAATGGCTCACCCGCGACGTCATCCCCACCCTGCGCGACCAGCATGCCGAGGACTACTACCGCCCGCGCCGCGTGATGCTGAGCTGGCAATCCCAACGCCTGACGCTGCTGGAGTGGCAAGGCGAGCTCTGGATGCCGTGGGAGCAGGTGCCGCACTACATGAAACACCCCACAAACCAATGATGGGTTTCGCTGCGCTCTACGCCATCCTACGGAGCCGGTCAGGCCACGATTCGTAGGATGGGTAGAGCTTGCGAAACCCATCAATACCCAGGCAAGGAAGCCCCCAATGACCGACTACCGCCGCGACCGCACCCCAGGCGCAACCTGGTTCTTCACCCTCAACCTGGCCGACCGTGACAGCCATCTGCTCACCGAACGCATCGACCTGCTCCGCACCAGCTTTCGCTATTGCATGACGCGCCATCCCTGGAGCATCGACGCCATTGTCATCCTTCCTGATCACCTCCATGCGCTCTGCACCTTGCCGCCGGGCGATGCGAATTACGCTCTACGCTGGCGCCAGATAAAGAGCGGCTTTTCCCGCGCAATGCCACCATGCGAAACGCTCTCTGCCAGTCGACGGAGCAAAGGCGAACGCGGAATCTGGCAACGACGTTTCTGGGAACATCGCATCCGCGATGAGGAGGATTTCGCGCGGCACGTGGATTACATCCACCACAACCCGCGCAAGCATGGCCACGTCGAACGGGTGGCCGATTGGCCGTGGTCATCGTTTCACCGCTATGTGAAGTCGGGAATCCTGCCGCGGGATTGGGCAGGGAGCGGGAATGACCTGAGCCACGGCGCCGGGGAATGGTGATGGGTTTCGCTGCGCTCTACGCCATCCTGCGCAGCGTCTGTAGGATGCGGTGGAGCGAAGCGATACCCATCAAAAAAAGCCCCGGCAATCGCCGGGGCTTTTTCATTCAACGCATCACTCAGCCGTTGCTGGGGAATGCGAACTGCGCGGCCTCGTGGCTGGCGCGCTGCGGCCAGCGCTGGGTGATGGCCTTGCGGCGGGTGTAGAAGCGCACGCCGTCCGGACCGTAGGCGTGCAGGTCGCCGAACAGGGAGCGCTTCCAGCCGCCGAAGCTGTGGTAGGCCACCGGTACCGGCAGCGGCACGTTGACGCCGACCATGCCCACTTCGATCTCGTCGCAGAACAGGCGCGCGGCTTCACCGTCGCGGGTGAAGATGCAGGTGCCGTTGCCGTACTCGTGGTCGTTGATCAGCTGCATGGCATCTTCCAGGCTGCCGACGCGGACGATGCACAGCACCGGGCCGAAGATTTCTTCCTGATAGATGCGCATGTCGGCTTTGACGTTGTCGAACAGGGTGCCGCCGACGAAGTAGCCGTCTTCATGACCGGCCACGCGGTAGCCACGGCCATCCACCACCAGTTTGGCGCCAGCGGCCACGCCGTCGTCGATGTAGCCGACCACCTTGTCGCGGGCGGCGGCGGTGACCAGCGGGCCCATGTCCAGGCCGCAGTTGGTGCCGGCGCCGATCTTCAGGGCCTTGATCTGCGGAACGATCTTGTCCACCAGGGCATCGGCGATCTGGTCGCCCACGCACACAGCCACGGAGATGGCCATGCAGCGCTCGCCGCAGGAACCGTAGGCGGCGCCCATCAGCGCGCTGACGGCGTTGTCGAGGTCGGCGTCGGGCATCAGAACGGCGTGGTTCTTGGCGCCGCCCAGGGCCTGCACGCGCTTGCCGCGCTTGGTGCCTTCGGCATAGATGTACTCGGCGATCGGCGTCGAGCCGACGAAGCTCAGAGCTTTGACTTCCGGTGCTTCGATCAGCGCGTCCACGGCTTCCTTGTCGCCGTTGACCACGTTCAGCACGCCCTTGGGCAGGCCGGCCTGGTGGAAGAGTTCGGCGATCAGCAGGGTGGAACTCGGGTCGCGCTCGGAGGGCTTGAGGATGAAGGTGTTGCCGCAGGCGATCGCCAGCGGGTACATCCACAGCGGCACCATGGCCGGGAAGTTGAACGGGGTGATGCCGGCGACCACGCCCAGCGGCTGGAAGTCGCTCCAGGCGTCGATGTTCGGGCCAACGTTCCGGGTGTATTCGCCCTTGAGGATTTCCGGGGCGGCGCAGGCGTACTCGACGTTCTCGATGCCGCGCTTCAGTTCGCCAGCGGCGTCTTCCAGGGTCTTGCCGTGCTCTTCGGCGATCAGCTTGGAGATGATGGCTTCGTTCTGTTCCAGCAGTTGCTTGAAGCGGAACAGCACCTGGGCGCGCTTGGCCGGCGGGGTGTTGCGCCAGGCCGGGAACGCGGCCTTGGCGGCGTCGATGGCTTGCTGGATGGTGGCGCGGCTGGCCAGGCCGACCTTGCGGTGGGCTTCGCCGGTGGCGGGGTTGAACACGTCTGCGGTGCGGCCTTGGTCGTCGATGCGTTCGCCGTTGATCAGGTGCGGGATGAGGCTCATGGGTGGGGTCTCTTGTAGGGCTATTGTCTGTGCGGCGCCGGATAGTCGGAGGGGCTGATACCCCCTCACCCCGGCCCTCTCCCAGAGGGAGAGGGAGTGGGTCCGTGCACTATTTCAATTCTGTTTCCACGAAGACCACTTCGTGGTCGCTGGCGTTGATCACGTTGTGCTCGACGCCAGCCTTGCGGAAGTAGCTCTGGCCGGCCACCAGGGGGGCGTGTTTGTCGCCCTCCGGGGTTTCCAGCAGCAGGGTGCCGTTGGTCATCGGTACCACGATGTAGTCGTAACCATGGCGGTGGCGACCGGTTTCGGCACCGGGGGCGAAGCGCCACTCGGTGACGATCACCTCGTCGTTATCCACCTGCACGGTGGGCACGGCCTGCGGGCGTTGACTCATCAATTCACGCCCTGCAGGGCCTGGCCGACGGCGTCGAACACGCGGTCGAGTTCTTCCGGCTTGGCGTTGAAGGTCGGGCCGAATTGCAGGGTGTCGCCACCGAAGCGCACGTAGAAACCGGCCTTCCACAGGGCCATGCCGGCCTCGAACGGACGCACGATGGCGTCGCCGTCACGCGGGGCGATCTGCAGGGCACCGGCCAGGCCGCAGTTGCGGATGTCGATGACGTGCTTGGCGCCCTTCAGGCCGTGGATGGCCTTCTCGAAGTGCGGGGCCAGTTCGGCGGATTGCTGCACCAGGTTTTCCTTCTCCAGCAGGTCCAGGGCGGCCAGGCCAGCGGCGCAGGCGACCGGGTGGGCGGAGTAGGTGTAGCCGTGGGTGAACTCGACGGCATATTCCGGCGTCGCCTGGTTCATGAAGGTCTGGTAGATCTCGCGGCTGGCGATCACCGCGCCCATGGGGATGGCGCCGTTGGTGATTTGCTTGGCCACGTTCATCAGGTCCGGGGTCACGCCGAAGTACTCGGCACCGGTCATGGTGCCCATGCGACCGAAGGCGGTGATCACTTCGTCGAAGATCAGCAGGATGTTGTGCTGGTCGCAGATTTCGCGCAGGCGCTGCAGGTAGCCCGCCGGCGGGACGATCACGCCAGCGGAACCGGACATCGGCTCGACGATCACGGCGGCGATGTTGGAGGCGTCATGCAGTTCGATCAGCTTGAGCAGCTCGTTGGCCAGCTCCACGCCGCCGGTTTCGGCAGCGCCCTTGGTGAAGGCCAGGCCCGGCTGCAGGGTGTGCGGCAGGTGGTCGACGTCCATCAGTTGGCCGAACATCTTGCGGTTGCCACCGATGCCGCCCAGCGCGGTGCCGGCGACGTTCACACCGTGGTAACCACGGGCGCGGCCGATCAGCTTGGTCTTCTGCGGCTGGCCTTTCAGGCGCCAGTAGGCACGGGCCATCTTGATGGAGGTGTCGGCGCACTCGGAGCCGGAACCGGTGAAGAACACGTGGTTCAACTCGCCCGGTGTGAGGTTGGCGATTTTCTCGGCCAGCTGGAAGGACAGCGGGTGGCCGTACTGGAAGCCTGGCGAATAGTCGAGGGTGCCGAGCTGCTTGGCCACGGCTTCCTGGATTTCCTTGCGCGAGTGACCGGCGCCGCAGGTCCACAGGCCGGACAGGCTGTCATAGATACGACGGCCCTGGTCATCGATCAGCCAGCTGCCTTCGGCCGCGACGATCAGGCGCGGGTCGCGCTGGAAGTTGCGGTTGGCGGAGAAGGGCATCCAGTGGGCGTCCAGCTTGAGCTGGCTGGCCAGGGGAAGTTGGGCGGTCTGCGGCATGTTCATGAGTGGCCTCGAGGGGGTCTTGTTCTGAGGTGCGACAAGTAACTTGATGCCGACATTGCCACGGGCATAAAGTCACGAAAATCCAACTTTTCATATCTTTAGATCAGAGGTTACTAAACCATGAGCAGCCGCCGCCCAGAGCCGTTGGCACAGGTCAGCGATTTCGATATCCGCCTGCTGCGCATCTTTCGCAGCGTGGTGGAATGCGGCGGTTTCTCCGCTGCCGAGAGCGTCCTGGGCATCGGTCGCTCGGCCATCAGCCAGCAGATGAGCGACCTGGAACAGCGCCTCGGCCTGCGCCTGTGTCAGCGCGGCCGTGCCGGTTTCGCCCTGACCGAGGAAGGCCGCGAGGTGTACCAGTCGTCCATGCAATTGCTGGCAGCGCTGGAAACCTTCCGCACCGAGGTCAACGGCCTGCACCAGCACTTGCGCGGCGAGCTGAACATCGGCCTCACCGACAACCTGGTGACCCTGCCGCACATGCGCATCACCCACGCCCTGTCGCGGTTGAAAGAGCGCGGACCGGACGTGCAGATCAACATCCGCATGACGCCCCCCAGCGAGGTCGAGCAAGGGGTGCTCGACGGTCGCCTGCATGTCGGTGTGGTGCCGCAGACCGCCGCCCTTTCGGGGCTGGAGTACCAGCCGCTGTACAGCGAGCGCTCGCTGCTCTACTGCGCCGTGGGCCATCCGCTGTTCTACGCCGACGACGCCCAGCTCAGCGACGAACGCCTGAACCAGCAGGACGCCATCGCCCCCACCTTCCGCCTGCCGGCGGAGATCCAGGCGCACTACCAGGTGCTCAATTGCAGCGCCAGCGCCTCCGACCGCGAGGGTATGGCCTTCCTGATCCTCACTGGCCGCTATATCGGCTACCTGCCGGACCACTACGCCACCTTCTGGGTGCAGCAGGGCCGGCTGCGGGCACTGAAACCGGCAAGCCGCTTCTATGACTTGTCCCTGTCCTCGGTGACGCGCAAGGGCCGCCGGCCGCACCTGGTGCTGGAGAGCTTCCTGGACGCGCTGGCCGCGACCAGCTGAAGGGCGATACCTGCACCAGCCCGGCGCAGGGGCCCTCCTTTTGGTGCGATCCCCCACTCCCGGAACACCGCCGCGTCCCGTCGCAAGCCGCGTCACGCCTGAAAAACTGTTCAACTGGTCAGCTTCTTGCAGTGCAGCCGCCACTCACTACCCGCGGGGCGCACCATGCACAGCGAAGCAACCAGCAACACCGATCTGATCTACGGCCTGGAAGACCGGCCCAACCCCCTGCAGTCCTTCTGTGCCGCGCTGCAGCATGTGTTGGCCAGCGTGGTTGGCATCATCACGCCGCCACTGGTGATCGGCGGCGCCCTGGGCCTGGGCGAGCACCTGCCCTACCTCATCAGCATGGCGCTGATGGTGTCCGGCGTCGGCACCTTCATCCAGGCGCGGCGGCCCCTGGGTATCGGCGCCGGGATGATCTGCCTGCAAGGCACCAGCTTCGCCTTCCTCGGCGCGGTGCTCGCGGCCGGCTTCCTGGTGAAGAGCCGTGGTGGTAGCCCGGAGGACATCCTGGCCATGATCTTCGGCGTGTGCTTCTTCGGCGCCTTCGTACAGGTCGTGCTGAGCCGCTTCATCGGCCAGTTGCGGCGGATCATCACGCCGCTGGTGACGGGCATCGTCATCACCCTGATCGGCGTGAGCCTGATCAAGGTGGGCATCACCGACATCGGCGGCGGCTTCAAGGCGGCGGATTTCGGCGCTCCGGGGAACCTGGCCCTGGGCGCCCTGGTGCTGCTGACCATCATCCTGCTCAACCGCTCGCGCAACCCTTGGGTGCGCCTGTCGTCGATCCTCATCGGTCTGGTCGTGGGCAGCCTGGTGGCCCTGGCCACCGGCAAGCTGGCGCCACAGCCGCTGCCGGACCTGCCGCTGATCAGCGTGCCGGTACCCTTCAAGTTCGGGTTCAGCTTCGACTGGACGGCGTTCATCCCGGTGGCGCTGATCTACCTCATCAGCACCATCGAGACCGTGGGCGACCTCACCGCCAACTGCATGCTCTCGCGCAAACCCTTCGAAGGCCCGGAGTACGAGGCGCGCCTGAAAGGCGGCGTGCTGGGTGATGGCGTCAGCTGCCTGATCGCCGCCACTTTCAGCGCCTTCCCCAATACCACCTTCGCGCAGAATAACGGGGTGATTCAGCTCACCGGCGTCGCCAGCCGTCACGTCGGCCTCTATATAGGTGCGGTCCTGCTGGTGCTCGGCCTGTTCCCGCTGATCGGCGCCCTGCTGCAGCAGATTCCCAAGCCGGTGCTGGGCGGCGCCACGCTGGTGATGTTCGGCAGCGTGGCAGCGGCCGGCATCCGCATCCTCGCGCAAGTGGATCTGGACCGCCGCAGCCTGCTGATCATCGCCGGCTCCTTCGGCGTCGGCCTGGGCGTCGCGGCCCAGCCCACCCTGCTGCACCAGATGCCGCAGATCGTGCAGAGCCTGTTCGACTCGGCCATCACCTGCGGCGGTGTGACGGCCATCCTGCTGAGCCTGCTGTTGCCATCGGAGCCGGCGCGGGAAACGGCACTGGAAAGCAGCGGAATCTGACCGCTGGCAGTGCGAAACGGCTGCATCCCGGCCCCATTCGGGTGCAGCCGTGAAATTACCTGACCGCCACTACAGTTTTGTCTTGTCGGACACGCCATCCTGGGTTATCAGTGCTGTCGCCAACCCCACTCAGAATCAGGAAACCTATGACTTCACTGGTGCCCGCCCACAGCCCGAATCCTTCCGCAAAACCCGCCGGCCGCATCCGTCAGAAGAACGAAGAGCTGATACTGGCCGCTGCGGAAGAAGAGTTCGCCCGCCACGGCTTCAAGGGCACCAGCATGAACACCATCGCCCTGCGCGCAGGGCTGCCCAAGGCCAACCTGCACTACTACTTCAGCAACAAGCTGGGCCTGTACATCGCCGTGCTGAGCAACCACCTGGAACTCTGGGACAGCACCTTCAACACCCTCACCGCCGAAGACGATCCGGCCGAGGCCCTGGCCCGCTACATTCGCGCCAAGATGGAATTCTCCCGACGCCACCCGCTGGCCTCGAAGATCTTCGCCATGGAGATCATCAGCGGCGGCGGCTGCCTCGAAGCTCATTTCGATCAGGACTACCGCACCTGGTTCAAGGGCCGTGCCGGGGTGTTCGAAGCCTGGATCGCCGCCGGCAAGATGGACCCGGTGGACCCGGTCAACCTGATCTTCCTGCTCTGGGGCAGCACCCAGCACTACGCTGACTTCAACACCCAGATCTGCCGCGTCACCGGGCGCAAACGCCTGACCAAGGAAGATTTCGAGACGGCCACGCAGAACCTTATCCAGATCATCCTCAAGGGCTGCGGCCTGACTCCCCCCGCGACCGCCTGATGCCCTTCACGCTCACCGCTCCCGCCGAGTACCGCGAGGAGATCAAGAAGAGCCGCTTCATCGCTCATGCCGCGCCGGTGGCCAGCGTAGAGGAAGCGCAGGCCTTCATCGCGCGCCTGTCCGAACCTGGCGCCTCGCACAACTGCTGGGCCTGGAAGCTGGGCAACCAGTACCGCTTCAGCGACGACGGCGAACCCGGCGGCACTGCCGGCCGCCCGATCCTCGCCGCCATCGAAGGCCAGGACTGTGACCAGGTGGCAGTGCTGGTGATCCGCTATTACGGCGGCATCCAGCTCGGCACCGGTGGCCTCGCCCGTGCCTACGGCGGCAGCGCCGCCAAATGCCTGCAAGGCGGCCAGCGCGTGGAGCTGGTGGCCCGCAGCCGAGTCAGCTGTCACCCCGCCTTTGCCGAACTGCCCGTACTGAAAGCCCGCCTGGGTGAATTCGAGGCGTTGGTGGAAAGCGAACAGTTCGACGCCGAAGGTGCGGAGCTGGTGCTGGCCCTGCCCGACGGCCGCATTGCCGACCTGGAACGGCTGCTGCGGGATATCAGCCGGGGACGGATTGGGGTGAAGCGGCTGTAGCCCCATCTGTGGAGGCGCGTACCACCCACAATTTCTGTGGAGCCGGCTGTGGATAACTCGTGGGCTGCTCGCTGGAACGCCGCTGCGGTGAGGCTTAGCAAGAATTGTTCGCTTTTTGCCCAGACTCGGGCTTATCCCCCGCCCCAAAGATAAGCAGCTGATTTGCTAAGGCATTCCTTTGCGCACCAAGGCAGCGCAAGGGGGCTGCGGGGCGCCGTGGGGGGCGGCTTTTTGTCCACGCCGGACGGGGAAAAGACTGTGGATAAGCTTGGGAATAGCCCCCACAACCCAGCGGCCACGCCACCTGCAAGAAATTGATCAAAAAACGATCAGCACCTTCGCATCGAAAACGCTCACCTCGCACCAGCAGCGGGCGTCCGCACACAACACGTGGCCGCCCGCCTGCTGACGCAGCCCTTCTGTCATGCACCCTGGCGGCTTTCCTGACCTCATGGCCAGCTTTTTGCTTCGGCCCCGGCATTGCGCATTGCCTCAGGAAAAGGCCCCATGATCAGCTCCAATTCGCCGCCACGCCTCGAACTGCGTGGCATCACCAAACGCTACCCCGGCTGCCTGGCCAACGACCACGTCGACCTGTGCATAGGACCGGGAGAAATCCATGCCTTGCTGGGCGAGAACGGCGCCGGCAAGAGCACCTTGATGAAGATCATCTACGGCGTGACCCAGCCGGACGCGGGCGAAATCCGCTGGATGGGGCAAGCCGTGCAAGTGCGCGACCCGGCCCAGGCACGCGAACTGGGCATCGGCATGGTGTTCCAGCACTTCTCGCTGTTCGAGACGCTGACCGTGGCGGAGAACATCGCCCTCGCCCTGGGTAGCGAAGCCGGCACGCCGAAGCAGCTGGAGCCGCGCATCCGCGAAGTCTCGCGGCGCTATGGCATGGCACTGGAGCCGGAACGGCTGGTGCATGGGTTGTCCATCGGCGAGCGGCAGCGGGTGGAAATCGTCCGCTGCCTGATGCAGGACATCCGCCTGCTGATCCTCGACGAACCCACCTCGGTGCTCACGCCGCAGGAGGCGGATGAGTTGTTCGTCACCCTGCGCCGGCTCGCCGACGAGGGCTGCAGCATCCTCTTCATCAGCCACAAGCTGGGCGAAGTGCGCGCTCTTTGCCAAAGCGCCACCGTGCTGCGCGGCGGCCGGGTATCCGGGCATTGCGTACCGGCTGAATGCAGTGACCTGGAACTGGCGCGACTGATGGTGGGCGATGCCGAAGGGTTGTCGGCCAGTTACCCGAAAGTCTCTGGCGGCGCGCCGTTCCTGAATCTGTCCGGGCTGTCGTGGAGCAACCCCGACCCCTTCGGTATTTCCCTGGCCGACCTGCAACTGGAAGTGCGCAGCGGCGAGATCGTCGGCATCGCCGGGGTCGCCGGCAACGGCCAGGACGAGTTGCTCGCCCTGCTCTCAGGCGAACAACGCCTCACCGGGGCCGACGCCGGCAGCGTGCGCTTCTCCGGCAGCCCGGTGGGCCAGTTGCGCCCGGATGCGCGCCGCGCCCTTGGCCTTGCCTTCGTCCCCGCCGAACGCCTGGGCCACGGTGCGGTGCCGGAATTGAGCCTGGCGGACAACGCCCTGCTCACGGCATCCGGCCAGGGCCTGGTGAGTCGTGGGTTGATCCGCCGAGGCCGGGTGCTGGCCTTCGCCGACGACATCATCCGCCGCTTCGCCGTGAAAACGCCCGATGCCCAGGCGCCTGCCCGTAGCCTGTCCGGCGGCAACCTGCAGAAATTCATCCTCGGACGGGAAATCCTCCAGCAGCCGAAACTGCTGGTGGCCGCCCACCCCACCTGGGGCGTGGACGTGGGCGCCGCAGCGGCCATCCACCGCGCGCTGATCGCCTTGCGCGACGCCGGTGCGGCCATCCTGGTGATCTCCGAAGACCTCGACGAACTGTTCCAGATCAGCGATCGCATCGGCGCCCTCTGCGCCGGACGCCTATCGCCGCTCAAAGCCTGCGCCGCCACCAGCCCGGTGGAAGTCGGCCGCTGGATGGCCGGGCAGTTCGATCAATCCCAAGCCGCCTGAACGAGACCCTTCCATGTTGCTATCCCTGGAACCCCGCCAGCAGCAGTCGCGCGCGATGCTCGCACTGTCGCCGCTGCTGGCCGGGCTGCTCACCCTGGCCAGCGGCGCGCTGCTGTTCGCCGCCCTCGGCCATGACCCGCTGGAAACCCTGCATACCCTGCTGATTGCGCCCATCAGCGACCTCTACGGGCTCTCCGAACTGCTGGTCAAAGCGCTGCCGATTCTGCTCTGCGCGCTGGGCCTGGCGGTCGCCTACCAGGCGCGGGTGTGGAACATCGGCGCCGAGGGCCAGTTGCTGATCGGCGCCCTGGCCGGCAGCGCGCTGGCCGTGCAGATCATCGACTGGGAAAGCCGCTGGGCCCTGGCGTTGGTACTGGCTGCCGGCACCCTGGCTGGCGCTGCCTGGGGCGGTCTGGCGGCGTGGCTGAGAACGCGCTTCAACGCCAACGAAATCCTCACCACCATCATGCTCAACTACATCGCCCTGAACCTGCTGCTGCATTTCGTGCATGGCCCCTTGAAGGACCCGGCCGGTTTCAACTTCCCCGAGTCGGCGATGTTCGGCGACGCCTCGCGACTGCCGCCGCTGCTGGAAGACCTGCGGGTGCATGTCGGCCTGTACTTCACCCTGCTGGCGCTGGTGGTGGTCTGGGTGCTGCTGCAGAAGAGTTTCCTCGGTTTCCAGATCAAGGTGCTGGGCCTGGACCAACGCGCCGCCGGCTTCGTCGGTTTCCGCGAGAAGCGCCTGGTCTGGCTGGTGCTGCTGATCAGTGGCGGCCTTGCAGGCCTGGCCGGCGTGGGCGAAGTCACCGGGCCTATCGGCCAACTGGTGCCCCAGGTATCGCCGGGCTATGGCTACGCGGCGATTACCGTGGCCTTCCTCGGCCGGTTGAATCCCTTCGGCATCCTCGCCGCCGGCCTGCTGATGGCCCTGCTCTACCTGGGCGGCGAGAACGCGCAGATGGCGCTGAACCTGCCGCAATCCATCACCGAACTCTTCCAGGGAATGATGCTGTTCTTCCTGCTGGCCTGTGACGTGCTGATCCTCTACCGGCCGCGCCTGACAGTGCGCTGGCGAAGAAGGGAGCAGGTCAGGGAGGCGATGGCGTGAGGCACAGTCCGGCATCCCTCACCCTAACCCTCTCCCAGAGGGAGAGGGGACTTTCCCCGAGCCTCTTCAACCTCCCCTCTCCCCTTGGGAGAGGGGCCGGGGGTGAGGGACGCAGAGCAAAACACGAAGACCAATCTTGGAGCACCCCATGGACCTCGATCTGCTGAGCAACATCCTTTTCGCCATGGTGCGCTGCGGTACGCCCCTGCTGCTGGTGGCCCTGGGCGAGCTGGTGTGCGAGAAGAGCGGCGTGCTCAACCTCGGCCAGGAGGGGATGATGCTGTTCGGCGCCGTGGTGGGTTTCATCGCCGCCCTGGCCACCGGCAACCTCTGGCTCGGCGTGCTGCTGGCGATGGCCGCCGGCGTGCTGCTGTCGGCCCTCTTCGCCCTGGTGGCGCTGGGCTGCAACGCCAACCAGGTGGCCACGGGCCTGGCCTTGACCATCTTCGGCGTGGGCTTGTCGTCCTTCGTCGGCGCGGCCTGGGTGGGCAAACCGCTCGCGGGGTTCGAGCCGGTGGCCATTCCGCTGCTGAGCGAGATTCCACTGCTGGGCCGCATGCTCTTCGCCCAGGACCTGCTGGTGTACCTCAGCTTCGCGCTATTCGCACTGGTGGCCTGGGTACTGCTGAAGAGCCGCATCGGCCTGGTGATCCAGGCGGTGGGCGAGAACCCCGACGCGGCCAGCGCCATGGGCCTGCCGGTGATGCGCGTGCGCACCCTCGCGGTGCTGTTCGGCGGCGCCATGGCGGGCATGGCCGGGGCTTACCTGTCGCTGGCCTACACGCCGATGTGGGCGGAAAACATGACCGCAGGACGTGGCTGGATCGCCCTCGCCCTGGTGGTGTTCGCCAGCTGGCGGGTATTGCGCGTGCTGCTCGGTGCTTACCTGTTCGGCCTGGCCAGCATCCTCCACCTGGTGGCCCAGGGCCTGGGGCTGGCGATCCCGGCCAACCTGCTGGCGATGCTGCCCTACGTGGCGACCATCCTGGTGCTGGTACTGCTCTCGCGAGATGCCCTGCGCACCCGCTTGTTCGCGCCGGTATCGCTGGGCCAGCCGTGGCGCGCCGGTCACTGACGCACCAGCAGAAGGCGTGCCGCACCAACTTCAGGCCCCGCCCAGTGCGGGGCCTCGACGTTTCCGGTGGGCTGAAGCCCACCCTTCGGGGTTTGCACAGTTGCTTGTCCGCTTGGTCAGCTTTTTGCAAACAAGCCTGCAGCGTAAACGCCACTACAGGACCAAAGGAGCAACACCCGTGATGCACAAGAACATCAAAAAGAACGTGCTGCGTACCCTGGCGGCCGCCATCGGCTTCAGCAGCATCCTTTCCGCCAGCGCCGCCGACCCGCTGAAGGTGGGCTTCGTCTATGTCGGCCCCATCGGCGACCACGGCTGGACCTACCAGCACGAGCAGGGCCGCAAGGCGCTGGAAGCCAGGTTCGGCGACAAGGTGCAGACCAGTTTCGTCGAGAACGTGGCCGAAGGCGCCGACGCCGAGCGGGTGATCCGCAACATGGCCAAGGGGGGCTATGACCTGGTGTTCACCACCTCCTTCGGCTACATGAACCCCACCGCCAAAGTGGCCAAGCAGTTCCCCAAGGTCACCTTCGAGCACGCCACCGGCTACAAGCAGGACAAGAACCTCGGCACCTACCTGTCGCGCTCCTATGAAGGCCGCTATGTCGGCGGTTACCTGGCGGCGAAGATGACCAAGACCCACAAGATCGGCTACATCGCCTCCTTCCCCATTCCCGAGGTGATCCGCGACATCAATGCCATCCAACTGGCGCTGAACAAGTACGACCCGCAGGCGGAGATCAAGGTGGTGTGGGTCAACACCTGGTTCGACCCGGGCAAGGAATCCGACGCGGCCAACGCGCTGATCGACCAGGGCGTGGACGTGATCTTCCAGCACACCGACAGCCCGGCACCGATCCAGGCCGCCGAACGTCGCGGCGCGTACTCGGTGGGCTACGCCTCGGACATGGCCCACTTCGGGCCGAAAGCCGTGCTCACCTCCATCGTCAACAACTGGGGCCCGCACTACATCCAGGCCACCCAGGGCGTGATGGACGGCAACTGGAAGCCACAGGACTTCTGGGGCGGCCTGAGTGAAGAAACCATCGAGCTGCCCATCAGCGACCTGGTGCCGGCCGATGCGAAGGCCGAAGCCGAGAAGCTGATTGCCAGCATCAAGAGCGGTGAATTCCACCCCTTCACCGGCCCGATCAAGGACCAGTCCGGCGCGGTGAAACTGGCTGACGGCGTGGTGGCCACCAATGCCGACCTGGCCTCGATGAACTACTACGTAGAAGGCATCAAGGCGGAACTGCCGAAGTAACCTTCCGCCAACCCTCTCCTCTCGGGAGAGGGTTGGGGAAAGAGCCAGCGCCCCACGAGGAATCCAAGGATCACCCGATGAACCAGCTCCCGATCATCGACATCGCCCCGCTCTACGCCGACGAGCCAGACGCCTGGCGCGAGGTGGCCGCGCAGATAGATGCTGCCTGCCGCGAATGGGGCTTCTTCTACATCACCGGGCACGCCATCAGCCCGGTGCGAATCAAGAGCCTGCTGGACGCCGCCAAGGCCTTCTTCGCCCTGCCGGATGCCGAGAAGCTGAAGATCGACATCACCCAGACCCGCCACCACCGTGGCTACGGCGCCATCGCCACCGAACAACTGGACCCGAGCAAGCCCAGCGACCTCAAGGAAACCTTCGACATGGGCTTCCACATGGCCGCCGACCACCCCGAGGTGCTGGCGGAAAAGCCGCTGCGCGGCCCCAATCGCCACCCGCAGCTGCCCGGTTGGGAAGCGCTGCTGGAGCATCACTACCAGGACATGCAGGCCCTGGCGCAGACCCTGCTGCGGGCCATTGCCATGGCGCTCGATATCGAGCCGGACTTCTTCGACAAGCGCTTCCATGAGCCGATCAGCGTGTTCCGCATGATCCATTACCCGCCGCGCCACACCGCCAGCTCCGCCGAGCAGCAAGGCGCCGGTGCCCACACCGACTACGGCTGCATCACCCTGCTCTACCAGGACGAGGCTGGCGGCTTGCAGGTGCGCAACCTGAAAGGCGAATGGATCGACGCGCCGCCGATCGAGGGCAGCTTCGTGGTCAACCTCGGCGACATGATGGCGCGCTGGAGCAACGACCGTTACACGTCCACGCCGCACCGGGTGATCAGCCCGCTGGGGGTGGATCGCTACTCCATGCCCTTCTTCGCCGAGCCGCACCCGGACACCGAAATCAGCTGCCTGCCGAACTGCTCCAGCGCAGCCAACCCGCCCAAATACCCACCGGTGACCAGCGCCGACTATCTGCTTTCGCGTTTTGCCGATACCTACGCCTATCGCCGCGAGGAAATCGCATAACCCTGTAGGGGCGATTTCATTGGCGATTGAAATCGCTCTGTCTGCATGACGTGTTGCAAGCAGATGCCTTGCCCGATGGTCAATCTCTCGCAACAACTAACGCAGACCTGGCGATTGAAATCGCCCCCACAAGGCGCTGGCTCAGCACATTCCCATCCAGCCGGTTAAACTTTCCGGCGGTCTAGCCTGAAAACGAGAAACCACCATGTACGACTGGCTGAATGCCCTGCCCAAGGCTGAGTTGCACCTGCACCTGGAGGGCTCCCTGGAGCCTGAACTGCTGTTCGCCCTGGCCGAACGCAACAAGGTGGCGCTGCCCTGGGCCGATGTGGAAACCCTGCGCAAGGCGTACGCCTTCAATAACCTGCAGGAATTCCTCGACCTCTATTACGCCGGTGCCGATGTGCTGCGCACCGAGCAGGATTTCTACGACCTGACCTGGGCCTACCTGGAACGCTGCAAGGCGCAGAACGTGATCCACACCGAGCCGTTCTTCGACCCGCAGACCCACACCGACCGGGGCATTCCCTTCGAGGTGGTGCTGACCGGCATTCGTCAGGCCCTGGAAGACGGCCGCGAGCAACTGGGCATCAGCTCCGGGCTGATCCTCAGCTTCCTGCGCCACCTGTCCGAGGAAGAAGCCCAGAAAACCCTCGACCAGGCCCTGCCCTTCCGCGATGCCTTCATCGCCGTGGGCCTGGACAGCTCGGAGAAAGGCCATCCGCCGAGCAAGTTCCAGCGCGTGTTCGACCGTGCCCGTGGCGAAGGCTTCCTCACCGTCGCCCATGCCGGCGAAGAAGGCCCGCCGGAGTACATCTGGGAAGCGCTGGACCTGCTCAAGATCGAGCGTATCGACCACGGCGTGCGTGCCATCGAGGACGAGCGCCTGATGCAGCGCATCATCGACGAACAGATCCCGCTCACCGTCTGCCCGCTGTCCAACATCAAGCTCTGCGTGTTCGAGCACATGCGCCAGCACAACATCCTCGAGATGCTGGAGCGCGGCGTGAAGGTGACGGTGAACTCCGACGACCCGGCCTACTTCGGCGGCTATGTCACGGAAAACTTCGCCGCCCTGCACGAGCACCTGGGCATGACCCAGGACCAGGCCAGGCGCCTGGCGCAGAACAGCCTGGATGCGCGCCTGGTGAAGTGATCGCCAGGCAGGGTGGATGGCGCCCTTGCCATCCACCTTCGACGTCATGACGGGCTTCACCTGGTGGGCAGCACATCCGCTGTCCACCCTCCTCTTTCTTCACCAATGAGTGCGCCACCCATGCCATCGGCGAGCGAGTTGTAGGAAATTTCCTAGAGCCGGGTAGTCCGGGATGGACGCCCCGCCAGACCCGCTTCCGGCGCCCCTTAAGATGCCTCCCATCGCCTTGCGAGACCGCCCGCGCAGTCTTCGCCACAAGACCAAAAACTCGATGGATACCGAGGCTCCCCCTACATGCCAACCCGAATCGTCATTGTCGATGACCACCCCATCACGTTGATCGGCATGCGCGCCCTGCTCAGCACCTGCGACAACCTCAAGGTGGTGGGCGAGGCTCACTGTGTCGACAGCCTGTTCGAGCAGCTTGATCGCCAGCCCTGCGACCTGCTGGTGACCGACCTGATGATGCCGGAGAGCGGCCAGGTCGACGGCCTGCACCTGATCCAGCGACTCCGGCGGCACTACCCGGCGCTGAAGATCATTGTCGTCACCATGCTCAACAACCCGGCGCTGATCACCTCGGTGCTGCGCCAGGGCGTGCAGGGGCTGGTGAGCAAGCGCGGATTGCTCAATGACCTGCCACGCGCCATCCGCAGCCGCTCCAGCGCGCCCTTCCTCTCCCCCGCCCTGCAACACCTGCTGGACGTCAGCGAGGCCGAACACGGCAAAGCCCTGGCAGTACCTGAGCAACTGTCTCCCCGCGAGGTGGAGGTGCTGCGCCTCTATGGCGCCGGCCTCAGTGTGGGGGAGATCGCCGCACGCCTGGTGCGCTCCAAGCAGACCATCAGCGCCCAGAAGACCAGCGCCATGCGCAAGCTCGGCCTGGATACCAACGCCGCCCTGTTCCTCTATATCCAGGAACACGGGCTCGCCTGACGCCCCGCCGGAGACCACCATGCCCAACCGCCACAGGCTCCTGGTGCGCCTGGCGCTTTGCTGCGCCTGCCTGCTGCCGATTCCGGCCATCACCCAGGCCAACGACGCCGTGCCGTCCTACGACGCAACTCACCTGCCGATGGACCCGGCCGAGGCGATGACGGCCCTCGACGACGAGGACGCCCCGCCGTCGCACCCGTTCTGGCACGCCTTTCTGCTGGTGGCCTGGATCGTGGTGCCATCACTGCTGTGGAACTGGCGCCTGCAGGGCCAGGTGAGCGAACGCCGCGCGGCACAGGACCAGTTGTGCGACCAGTTGGCCTTCCAGTTCTCCCTGCTCAACGGCCTGCCGACGCCGCTCTATGTCCGCGACCTGGAAGGACGGCTGACGACCTGCAACCGCGCCTACGAGAACTTCTTCGGTAGCTCCCTGGAGGAACTGCGCGGCACCCGTGTCCAGCAACTGCCCGATGCCCCGCCCGAGCTGGTGGAGCTGCTGGCGGCGGAGTACCGCCAACTGCTGTTGCATCGCCAGCCGCGCTACTTCGACTGCCGCATCGAAAGCGCCGGACGTACCTTCCACGTCTATCACTGGCTGGTGCCCTTCTACAGCGCCAGGGGCACTCTTCAGGGCCTGCTCGGCGGTTGGATCGACATCAGCGACCGCAAGCACCTGGAAGACCGCTTGCGCGAGGCGCAGCAGGCCGCCGTCAAGGCCAGCGCGGTCAAGAGCCGGTTCCTCGCCACCATGAGTCATGAGCTGCGCACCCCGCTCAACGCCCTGGTAGGACTGCTGGAGCTGGAGACCACCACCCGCGCAGCGCCCACTGAAAACCTGCGCATCGCCCAGCAGTCGGCCCACTCGATGATCGACCTGATCGGCAACATCCTCGACCTGGACAAGATCGAGTCCGGACAGATGCAACTGGCGCCACAGCCCACCGACCTCGACGCGCTGCTCAGGGGCAGCCTCGACCTGTTCGCCGCCCAGGCGCGGGAAAAGGGCCTGGACCTGAGTTTTCAGTGCGCGCTCCCAGCCGCCCGGCACTACCTGCTGGACCCGCTGCGCCTGCGCCAGGTGCTGCACAACCTGCTCGGCAACGCCGTGCGGTTCACTCACCAGGGCCACGTGACCCTGCAAGCCGCAGCGCTCGAACAGTCGACAGGCAAATGCCTGCTGCGAATCGAGGTCAGCGACAGCGGCATCGGCATCCCGGTGGAATTCCAGCCGCGCATCTTCGACGCCTATCGGCAGGCGCACACCGAGGTATCCAACGAGTACGGCGGTTCGGGGCTGGGCCTGAGCATCTGCCGTCACCTGACCAGTCTCATGGGCGGGCGCATCTGGCTGGAAAGCGAACTTGGCCAGGGCTGCCGGGTGCACGTCGAGCTGCCTCTGGCGTGGACCCCGGCCGATGACAGCGTGAAGTCGGCGCCTGTCGCAACGGTTGCCGGGGACCTGACAGGGCTCGAGGTGCTGATCGTCGACGATGTTTCCACCAACGGCCTGGTCCTCCAGCAACAACTGGCCAGCCTCGGTCACCGCGGGACCTTCGTCAGCGACGCGGAGTCGGCGCTGCGCGCCTGGGCGGAACGCCCCTTCGACGTCCTCATCAGCGACTGCAACATGCCCGGCATGGACGGCTATGCGCTGACCCGGGCAGTGCGTGCCCGCGAGAGCGCGCAAGGCGTCGCGCCGATACGGATCATCGGCTACACCGCCAGCGCCCTGAGCGGGGAGGAGTCGCGTTGCCGGGAGGCCGGCATGGACGAACTGATGATCAAGCCCGTGACCCTCGCCCGCCTGCGCGGTGCCCTTGGCGGTGCGCTGCCGACGATCGCCCCGGTCCCGGCGACCGCAAGCGCCGGCCAGGGTTTCGACCTGTCCCACCTCGAGGGCCTGCAGGGCATCGACCCGGCCCTGCTCGACCGGTTGCTCACCGAGCTTCGTGCCAGCCTCACCCAGGAGCGCCAACGCCTGCAGTCACCGTTGCCGGCGGACGACCCTGAAGCCGTCGGCCAGGTGGCGCACCGCCTGGCCGGCCTCGCCTGCACCATCGATGCGCCGGGTCTCATGCGGGCCTGCCACGGCCTTTCCCCAGCCCTGGCGCGAGGCGCCAACGACCTTCGCCGACAACAGGCCGAGGTCGTGGCGAGCCTCGAAACACTGTTGCGGCACGTCGAGGAACGGCTGGCTGGAGCCAGCCCGTGGCGCCCTCATTCCTGAGCGAGCACCACGCTTTCGGACTCGTCCCATGGGGCCACTCGAGCTGACCCGTCACTCTGCACTGGCCCGGAACGCCCCACGCCGTCGGTGTCCCCCATCCCCCGTCGGCCGGAAAAGCCGGGCACCCCAATGGACATTTCCAACGCTATAAAAGGTAATTCGATGAACCATTCCACTCGCCCCCTGGCAGCGCGCATGCTGCCGCTGGCAGCCGCTCTCGGCCTGGCTGCACTCGGTGCCCAGCAGGCTTCCGCCCACGGCTACGTCGATAGCCCGAAATCCCGTGCCTACATGTGCGCCGCGTCCGGTGGCAGCCTGAACAAGGACTGCGGCTCCGCAGCCTGGGAACCGCAAAGCATCGAGTACTCGCCGAGCGTCGGCCACCACTACAAGGGCCGCTACTGCGCGGACGATTTCACCAAATGCGGCCCGGCCGACGGCACCATCCCCTCTGGCGGCATCAAGGGTTTCGCCAAGCTGAACGAGCAGTCGGCGACCCGCTGGCAGAAGACCACCATCAAGCCGGGCATCAACGACTTCACCTGGCGCTATACCGCCGGCCATGCCACGGCCTACTACCAGTTCTACATCACCAAGAAGGACTGGAACCCGAACCAGCCGCTGACCCGCGAGTCCTTCGAGTCCAAGCCCCTGCTGCACGAGAACGCCAATGGCGCGCGGCCGTCGTCCGGCACCCGCACCACGCACAAGGTGAACATCCCATCCGACCGCAGCGGCTACCACGTGGTTTTGGCCACCTGGAAGATCGGTGACACCGCGGCCACCTTCTACCAGGCCATCGACGTCAACATCGATAACAAGGGCGCGCCGCCGAGCGAATGGACCACCATCGGCGCCGTCCAGCCGGAAGCCCTGAGCATCGGCGACAAGGTGACGACCCGCGTCTTCACCAAGGCCGGCGAGCAGGCCAACCGCCAGACCCTGCTGCGCATCGACAACGCCCAGCAGGCCCAGGCCAATACCTGGCCCTACCTGCTGGCGCAGAAGGCCAACCAGGCCAACGCCGGCTACCTGATGGGCCAGCTGAACGCCGACGGCAAAGTGGTACCGAACTACGGCACCAACAACATCTACACCAAGGCCGGCAGTGACGTGGTCCGCGTGGAGATCCAGAAGGAACAGCCGAGCATTCCGGCCGCGCTCAGCCTCTCCAGCCTCAAGGACAGCTACACCCTGAAGAACGGCTCCGCCGAGCTGCACTTCAACGCCATCGCCCAGGGCGGCAAGTACACCATCGACGCGACCGTGTTCAACGCCAAGGGCGAGAGCATCGCCTACCAGCAAGGCGAGGCCGGCAACAACATGCCGCACTTCAGCCTGCCGCTGAAGAACGTCCAGGCCGGTGAATACGACCTGGTGGTGCTGGCCAAGCCGGAGAAGGGCGAGCTGCTGCAGAAGACCCACCACTTCACCCTCAAGGATGAAAGCGGCAATGGCGGCGGTAACGCCAAGTACGACTACGTCTTCCCCGATGGCGTGAAGAGCTACCGTGCCGGCGTCCGCGTCCTGGCCAAGGACGGCAACATCTACGAGTGCAAGCCGTTCCCCTACGGCAGCTACTGCCCGCAGTGGAGCACCGGCGCCAACCACTTCGAGCCCGGCGTAGGCCAGTTCTGGTCGCAGGCCTGGATCCGCAAGTAACCCCTCCCGCCACCTGAACGAGCGTGGCGCCCCGGCGCCACGCTCCCGCCCGGGAACCGACATGACCTCCGAACGCTACTCCAAGCCACGCCGGCTGCTGCACTGGTGCTTCGCCGCGGTGATCATCTGGGCCACCGCCACTGGCTTTTTCAACTCGCTGACGCACCTGCCCGAATCCGTCGAGAACGCCATCGCCTTCATCAACGTCTCGCTGACCGCGCTGCTGATCCCGCTTTTCGCCCTGCGCCTGTATTACGTCCTGGCCCACCCGGCGCCCCATGGCCCCACCCATGAGAGCCGCAGCGCCCACCTGCTGGCACAGGCCGGCCACCTGGCGCTCTACGTGACCATGGCCGTGGTGCTGCTGACTGGCGTGTTGATGATGGATCGCCCCATCAGCGTGTTCGACCTGCTGGTGCTGCCGCAGCCCCTCAGCGAGCCGGTGCTGATCGAATTCTTCGACGAAATCCACCGCTACAGCTGCATCGCCCTGGCCCTGCTGGTGATCGGCCACGTCGCCGCCGTGGCCGTGCATCAGATGCGCGGGCACGGTGTGCTGCGGCGCATGGCCCTGTGATCGCCATGCTGCGCAACCTCTTCCCTTCGCTGCAGCGCGGCCTGATTCCCCTCGGCCTCGCCGCCCTGGGCACCTGGCTGGGCTGGCTCGGCCTGCAGGGCTGGCACGACTGGCAAGCGCTGGATACACCACCGGCCCAGACGACCGCGTCGATCGCCGAGTCAGCCCCGGTCCACCATCCACTGGACAAGCGTGCCATCGCCGAACTCTTCGGCGCCCTGTCGGCCACACCGCTGGAAGCCAGCTCGCACGCCGTCGACCTGACCCTGCTGGCCAGCCTCAGCGAGGGCCGCGCGGTGCTCTCCCGCGCGCTGATCCAGTCGCCCGAGGGCAGCGCCTTTTACCGCCTCGGCGATCGCCTGCCCGGTGGTGCCCGGCTAAAGGCCGTACACCCCGACCACGTGGTGATCCAGGCGGGCGGCCACGAGCAGCGCCTGTCCTTTCCCCACTCCCGCGAACGCCTGCTGGCGCCACGCACCGCGCCCTGACCAACCCGGTAGAGACAACGCCATGAACCTGACCCGACTCACGGGCGCCCTGCTGATGCTCGGCACCCTGCTCTCCCCGCTGCCGACGCTGGCCGCCAAGGGCGCCGAACGCCAGTGGACCCTGAACATGAAGGATGCGGAACTGCGCGACCTGGTCAGCGAGGTGGGCGACATCACCGGCAAAACCATGGTGCTCGACCCGAACATGAGCGGCCGCGTGACGGTGCAATCCTCCACGGCCATGGACCAGGACGGCATCTACTCGCTGTTCCTCACCGTGCTGCGCAGCCAGGGCTTCGCCGCCCTCGACCAAGGCGACCGGGTGCTGATCGTTCCCGTCGCCGACGCCAAGACCCGTGCCAGTGACACGGCCGGCGACGAGTTCGTCACCGAAGTCCTGACGCTGCACAACGCCACCTCCAGCGAAGTGGCCGCCGTGGTGCGCCCGCTGGTGGCGCCGGACGCCTATGTGGCGCCCTCGGCCAGTTCCAACGCCCTGGTGGTGACCGACAGCGCCAGCAATGTCGCACGCATCCGCCAGGTGGTGCGCGAGCTGGACGGCGCCGGCAATCCGGCCTTCAGCACCCTCGAACTCAAGCACGCCTGGGCCGTCGACGTTGCCAAGACCCTGACCGACAGCGTCACCCAGAACGGCAACGGCCCGAGCAACACCAAGGCCGTCGGCGACGCCCGCAGCAACCGGGTGATCCTCATCGGCCCGTCCCAGGCGCGCCAGCGCATGGCCGAGCTGGCCCGCTCCCTCGACGTGCCGGGCAGCGCCAACGACAGCGCCCGCGTCGTGCGCCTGCACCATAGCGACGCCAAGCAACTGGAAGAACTGCTCAATGGCATCGGCAAGCACCTGGACAATGGCCGCGGCAACGAGGGCGGCAGCGCCGCCGGCAGCGTGCTGGTCAGCGCCGACAAGAGCCAGAACGCCCTGGTGCTGATGGCCGAGCCGGCCCAGTTGGCCATGCTCGACAAGGTGATTGGCGAACTCGACCGGCCGCGCGCCCAGGTGCTGGTCGAAGCGGCCATCGTCGAAGTCAGCGGCGATATCAGCGACGCCCTCGGCGTGCAGTGGGCCGGAAGCGGGGAGCACGGGTTCGGCGCCAGCAACTTCCCCGGTACGGGCCTGGCCATCGGCACCCTCGCCAAAGCCAATCTGGACAAGCTGCCGAACCTCCCGGAGGGCGCCATCATCGGCCTGGGCAGCCGCAACTTCGGCGCGCTGGTCACCGCGCTGTCCAGCAACGCCAACAACAACCTGCTGTCCACCCCGAGCCTGCTGACCCTGGACAACGAGACGGCGGAAATCCTCGTGGGCCAGAACGTGCCCTTCCAGACCGGTTCCTACACCACCGATACCGCCGGTGCCAGCAACCCCTTCACCACCGTCGAGCGCAAGGATGTCGGCATCACCCTCAAGGTGACCCCGCACATCAACGAGGGCGCCTCGCTGCGGCTGAAGGTGGAGCAGGAAAGCTCCGAACTGGCCACCACCCCGGCCGGTGTCAGCACCAGCGACGTGGTCACCAACAAGCGCGCGGTGAAGAGCACCATCCTTGCCGACGACGGGCAGATCATCGTGCTTGGCGGCCTGATCAAGGACAACCTCAAGACCCAGGTGAGCAAGGTGCCGCTGCTGGGCGACATCCCGCTGCTCGGCCGCCTGTTCCGCAGTACCCGCGAAGTCAGCGAAAAGACCAACCTGATGGTCTTCCTGCGCCCGACCCTGCTGCGCGACAGCAGCTCAAGCGCCCAGGCCAGCGCGCGCAAGTACAACGACCTGCGCCAGTTGCGCCCGGCCAACGGAGGCGACAACCGCCTGCTGTTGCCCAAGGACAGCCGCGGCCTGTTCGACGCATCGAAGAAGGATCAGGTGCTGGACATGCGCCAGCAGGAGCCGCGTCCGTGACCGTCGTGACCAACCTGCCGTTCAGCTATGCCCGGCGCCACGGCGTGCTGCTGGAGCCTGGCGAAGGCGGCCCGCTGCTGGTGTGCCGGGCGGATACGCCACTGGAAATCCTCGCTGAAGTGCGCCGGCACGGCGCTGGCGGCGGACGCCTCCAGATACTCGATGCCGAGGACTTCGCCCAGCGTCTGGCCGAGCGTTACCGCGACGGTCGCGATGACGCCATGCAGGTGGCCGAGGGGCTCGGGGCCGAAATCGCCGGCCAGGACGACCTCGCCAGCCTCGCCGAACAACTGCCGCAGACCACCGACCTGCTGGAGCAGGAGGACGACGCGCCGATCATCCGCCTGATCAACGCCATCCTCGGCGAGGCGGTGAAGGCCAAGGCCTCGGACATCCACCTGGAAACCTTCGAGCAGCACCTTTCGGTGCGCTTGCGGGTGGACGGCCTGTTGCGCGAAGTCCTGCGCCCCCGCCGCGAGCTGGCGGGGCTGCTGGTGTCGCGGATCAAGGTGATGGCCAAGCTGGACATCGCCGAAAAGCGCATCCCCCAGGACGGCCGCATCGCCCTACGCATCGCCGGTCACGAGGTGGACGTGCGCGTCTCCACCCTGCCCTCGGCCCATGGCGAGCGGGTGGTGATGCGCCTGCTGGACAAGCAGGCCGGGCGCCTGGACCTCGGCCGCCTGGGCATGGCCGCGGACAGCCGCGAACGGCTGGAGGGCGCCCTGCACCGCCCCCACGGCATCCTGCTGGTCACCGGCCCCACCGGCTCGGGCAAGACCACCACGCTCTACGCCGGGCTGGCCAGCCTCAACAGCCTGACCCGCAACATCCTCACCATCGAAGACCCGGTGGAGTACCACCTGCCGGGCATCGGCCAGACCCAGGTCAACACCAAGGTGGACATGACCTTCGCCCGGGGTTTGCGCGCCATCCTGCGGCAGGACCCGGACGTGGTGATGGTGGGCGAGATCCGCGACCGCGAAACCGCCGAGATCGCCGTGCAGGCTTCGCTCACCGGACACCTGGTGCTCTCCACCCTGCACACCAACAGCGCCGTGGGCGCCGTCACCCGCCTGGTGGACATGGGCGTCGAACCCTTCCTGCTCAGCACCTCGCTGCTGGGCGTGCTGGCCCAGCGACTGGTGCGCGTGCTCTGCCCCACGTGCAAGACGCAGGCCCCGGCCGACGCCGCTGCCTGCGTCCACCTCGGGCTGGACCGGGCCAAGCCGCCAGCGCTGTGGCACGCGGTGGGCTGCGATGCCTGCCAGCACAGCGGCTACCGAGGCCGCCAGGGCATCTACGAACTGGTGCTGCTGGACGAAACCCTGCGCCAACTGATTCACCAGGGCGCAGGCGAAGCCGAGCTGGCCCGCCACGCCCGCCTGCACGGCGCCAGCCTGTTCGCCGATGGCCGCGCCAAGGTGCTGGAAGGCGTCACCAGCCTCGAAGAACTGCTGCGCGTAACCCGCGAGGATTGAGCATGGCCGCCTACGAATACCTCGCCATGGACCAGACCGGCCGCAAGCTGCGCGGCGTGCAGGAGGCCGACAGCGAACGCCAGGCCCGCCAATTGCTGCGCGAGCGTCACCTGGTACCGCTGCGCTTGCGCGCGGCCCGTGGCAGTCTGCGCACGGTGGGCAGCAACAATCGACGTGGCCTCGGCGCCGCCGAACTGGCCATGCTCACCCGCCAGCTCGCCACCCTGGTGCAAGCGGCGCTGCCGCTGGAAGAAGTGCTCGCCGCGGTGGCGGCCCAATGCGAGAAACGCAGCCACCAGGGCATGCTGCTGGCCATTCGCGCGCGCGTGCTCGAAGGCCACGGCCTGGCCCGCGCCATGGCCGAATTCCCCCGCGCGTTCCCGGCGCTGTACCGCGCCACGGTGGCCGCTGGCGAGCGCGCCGGGCACCTGGGCCAGGTGCTGTTGCAACTGGCCGACTACACCGAAGCGCGCCACGCCGCGCGGCAGCAGATCCAACTGGCACTGCTCTACCCGAGCATCCTGCTGCTGGCGGCTTTCGGCATCGTCGGTTTCCTGCTCGGCTTCGTGGTGCCGGACGTGGTGAAGGTGTTCATCGACAGCGGCCAGGAGCTGCCGGCACTGACCCGTGGCCTGATCGCCGCCAGCGCCGCCTTGCGCGACTACGGCCTGATCATGCTGGTGCTGCTCGCCGGTCTTGTCGGCGCGTCCCGGCTGATGCTGCACAGGCCCGCCGCGCGCCTGCGCTGGCATGCGGCGCAATTGCGTCTGCCGGTCCTGGGCAAGGTCCTGCGCGCCGGCAGTTGCAGCCGCTTCATCAGCACCCTGGCGATCCTCGGACGCAGCGGCGTGCCGCTGGTGGATGCCCTGGAGATCGCCGCCGAGGTGGTGGCCAACCAGCAGATTCGGACCGGTCTGAAAGACGTATCGCGTGCCGTGCGCGAAGGTGGCGGCCTGACCCGGGCTCTGGAGCGCAGCGGCCACTTCCCGCCGATGATGCTCTACATGATCGCCAGCGGCGAACGCTCCGGTGAGCTGGACGCCATGCTCGAACGCGCCGCGCGCCAGCAGGAAGCACACCTGGCCAACCGCATCGCCCTGCTGGTCGGTCTGTTCGAGCCGGCCATGCTGGTGTTCATGGGCGCCAGCGTGCTGCTCATCGTGCTGGCGATCCTGATGCCCATCCTCAGCCTCAACCAACTCGTTACCTGACAGATAGGCACAGTCATGCCCACGCAATCGCAACAACGGGGTTTCACCCTGATCGAAATCATGGTGGTGGTGGTCATCCTCGGGGTGCTCGCCGCCCTGGTGGTCCCGCAACTCATGAGCCGCCCCGACCAGGCCAAGGTCACCGCCGCGCAGAGCGACATCAAGGCCATCGCCATGGCCCTGGATATCTACCGGCTCGACAACCACGTCTACCCCAGCACCCAGCAGGGCCTCGACGCCTTGGTGAGCCGCCCCTCCGGCACCCCGCCGGCGCGCAACTGGAACCTCGACGGCTACCTCAAGCGCCTGCCCGTCGACCCCTGGGGCAACGCCTACCAGTACATCGCCCCCGGCAGCGACGGCAACGCCTACGACCTGTTCTCCTTCGGCGCCGATGGCCGTTCGGGCGGCGACGGGCTTAACGCCGACATCGGCAACTGGGACCTCTGACGTGCAACGCGGGAGTGCGGGCTTCACCCTGCTGGAAGTGCTGGTGGTGATCGTCGTGATCGGCCTGCTCGCCGGCCTCGCGACCCTCGTGCAGCGCGACAACGGTGGCCAGCAGGCGCTGCGCGAGGCCGAGCGGCTGCGCAGCCTGCTCGGCCTGCTGCGGGAAGAGGCGGTGCTCAGTCATCGCGACTTCGGCCTGCGCATCGACGCCGAGGGCTACTCCGTGCAACGCCTGAACCTCGACGGCCAGTGGCAGCCCGCCCCCGACTACCGTGCGCAACGCCTGCCGGCCAACCTGCGCCTGCATCTGCAACTGGACGACGAAGCCCCCGCCCCGAATCGCGGCGAGCGGCGCCAGGCGCCGCAACTGCTGGTGCTTTCCAGCGATGAGGTGTCGCCCTTCACCCTGCGCCTGGAGTACCGGCTGGTGCCCCTGCTCGCCCTGTCCAGCGACGGCCTGGAGGAGGTTCGCCTTGAACGCCTCGCGCCCTGAGCAACAGGGTTTCACCCTGCTGGAAGTAATGGTCGCCCTGGCGATCTTCGCCACCCTTTCCATTGCCCTCTACAACGCGGCGATTCACGTGGCCGGCACCAGTGCCGCGCTGACCGAACGCAGCCTGGCCCACTGGCTCGCGGACAACCGCCTGAGCGAGCTGCGCGCGCATATGCGTCCGGCCCCCAGCGGCCATGACGAGGAGCGTCTCGGCTTCGCCGGGCGCGACTGGCGGCTGGTCAGCGAGGTCGGCCCGGCGCCTGACCCGCGTTTGCTCAAGGTCAGCCTGGAGGTCCTGGTGGACGGCGCTCGCCCCGCCCGCCGCGCGCACCTGGTGGGTTTCATCGAGGCCCAGCCATGATCCAGCGCGGTTTCACCCTGCTGGAGGTGCTGATTGCCGTGGCGCTGTTCAGCCTGCTGGGTTTGGCCTGCTATCGCCTGCTGGAGCGAGTGATGCACAGCGACCAGCGCATCGCCGCGCACGAAGTCCAGTTGCGCCAGTTGCAACGCGCCCTCGGCCTGTTCGAGCGCGACCTGACCCAGGCCATCGCCTCTCCGCTGGGCGACGACCCCAGCCGGCGCCAGGCACTGATCGGCCAACCGGATAACCTGCGGCTGGTGCGCGGTGGCTGGAGCAACCCGTTGCACCAGCCACGCAGCGAAGTGCTGGAAGTTGGCCATACCTGGCGCGATGGCCAGTGGCGGCGCCAATACCGCAGCCCGCCCCGCCGCGAGCTGGAAACGCCACCCCAGCATAGCCAGCGGCTGCTCGACGGCATCAACGGGGTTCGCCTGCGCTACATCGACAGCCAGGGCGAGGGCCATGACAGCTGGCCTGTCGCCAGCGCGCCGCTGAGCCTGCCCCGTGCCCTGGAGCTGGAACTGGACGCCCCCGGCTATCCCGGCGTCCGCCGGGTCATCCTGCTACCCGGTTTCGAAGGGGACGGCGATGCCTGAGTACCGCCGTCAACGGGGCGTGGCCCTGATCAGCGTGCTGCTGATCACCGCCCTGGTCACCCTGGTCGTCAGCGACATGCTCGCCCGCCAGCGCCTGAGCCTGGCCAGCAGCGCCAACCAACTGAACCAGCAGCAGCTCTGGCAACTGGCCCTGAGCGGCGAGGCCTGGGCACGCCAGCAACTGCTGGCGGACCTGCGCGACACGGACGAACTCGGTCGCGTGCACCTCGGTCAACGCTGGGCCCAGGGCGAGCATGCGTTCGACATCGAAGGCGGGCACATCCGCATCCGTCTGGACGACCTCAGCGGCCGCCTCGACCTGAATACCCAGAATGGGAACAGCGACCCCGTGCTGCGTGCCCGCTACCAGCGCCTGCTGGGCGTGCTCGGCCTCCCCGCCCATGACCCGGCCAGCCTGCTGCCCCGCCTAGGCCGCGATGGCAAGCCGCTGCCCCTGGCCGACATCAGCGAGCTGCAACGCCTCGCGCCACTGGACGCTGCGAGCCTGCGCCGGCTGCGGCCCTGGGTCCGCACCACGGAAGGCGCGCTGAACGTCAGCACCGCGCCGGCCGAAGTACTGGCCGCCCTCGAAAGCCTCGACCTGTCCGTCGCCCGCGCCATCGTCCAGGCCCGGCCCGCGGAAGGCTATGCCAGCGTCCAGGCCTTTCTCGAACAACCGCTGCTGCAGGACCGCCAGGTCCGCTCCTTGGGACTTGGCATCAGCAGCGAGCATTTCCGCGCCACCCTGGATGTCGAGCTGGGCGAGCGTCGCCTGCGTCTGGTCAGTGACTTGCACACCCGCGCCGATGGCCGCGTGGAGGTCCTGCGCCGCCGGCTCGCCCCTCCCGACACCCGCTTTTCGGAGTAACCAACGTGCAAGCCTGGCTTCATCTCAGCCCCCCTGCCCCGGCGGACGGCGACTGGTCGCTGTGCTGGTGGCGCGCCAATGGCGCTGTCATCCAGGGCGACCTCGAACAGGCCGCCCGGGACCTCGCCGGCCTTGACCTGACCCTGCTGCTGCCGGCCGAGGCCGCCAGCCATCACCGTATCGAGGTGCCTGCCCGCAGCGGCCGCTGGCTGCGCCAGGCGATCCATTCGGCTCTGGAGGAACGGCTGCTGGACAACCTCGATGACATGCTGCTGGCCCGAGGGCCCTTGCAGCAGCGGCGCCACTGCCGCCTGTTCGTGGTGCGCCGCGACTGGCTGCGCCAGGTCCTCGCCCGGCTCGCCAAGCACGGCCTTGCGCCCGGGCGCATCCATATCGACGCCGACTGCCTGCCGGGCGAGCGTGCCCTGGCAGTGCGCTGCGCCGGCCGCTGGCTGATCGGCGGTGCCGCGCCCCTGCGCCTGGCCGTGGACGACCAGCAACGGAGCGACCTCGGCGCGCGCCTGCCGGACGACCTCCAGTGGTGTGAGGAAGCCCCCTGGCCGCTGCTGGCCGAAGGCTCGCGGCACGCCATCGACCTGCGCCAGGACGAGTTTGCCCGCGCTTCCGGGCGCCGCCTGCCCTGGCGGGTCCTGGTGCTGCTGGCGGCCCTGGGCGTGGCTGCGCAGCTGGGTCAGGACATCGCTCACCGGCTCATGCTGGAGCAGCGCGCCCACGAACTGGCCCAGGCCAACCTGGCCGTCTGGCAACTGCACGCCCCTGACCCGGGTCCTGTCGTCGACCTGCCCCGTCAAGTGCGCGCACGCATGCAGCAGGCCGGCCAGCCCCACCTTGGCCTGGCCCACGGCCTGGACAGCCTGGCGCGCCTATGGAAAAGCAGCGGCGGTGCCATCGCCCAGGTTGACCGGCTCGACTACCAGGCGGGCGAGGGCTGGACCCTGCGCGTTCGCGCGCCGGCCTTCGCCGATCTCGAACGCTTGCGTGAAGGCCTGGTGCGCCAGGGCCTGATCGTCCTTTCCGACTCCGCCGTGCGCGATTCCGATGGGGTCAGCGCACGCCTGCAAATCAAGGACTGACATATGTCCCGACTACTGAACCCGCTGCACCAGCACTGGCAGCGCCTGCCCGCTCGGGAGCGCCGCGCCTTGCTGGCACTGGCCCTGTTCGTCGGCCTGGTGCTGGCCTGGCGACTGATCTGGCAGCCCCAGCAACACGCCTTGCAGCACGCCGAACGCCGTTACCAGGAGGAACTCCAGTTGCAGATCGACCTTGCCAACCTGCCCCACAACCCCGCTCCGCCAGGCGAGCGCATCCCCCCGACCGCCCTGCCGGGTTACCTCGCCAGGACCAGTGCCAATGCCGACATCACCCTCGAACGCATGGACGGCGACGACTCGGGGCGCGTGAACCTCCACCTGGCGGGCACGCTCGACAGCGTGCTCGCCTGGATGGAACGACTGGAAGACAGCGGTGTGGAGGTGGTGTCGCTGGGGATGGACGTCAGCCGCGAGGCTGACGTGAAGGCGCGGATGGTGGTGGAGGCGCCTCAGGAAACCCGTGCCGGGCTGGGCGACAGCAGGCGCAGGATGCCGCCCAGCAGCATGCCGTAGAGCGGCACGAAGAACACCAGGCTGATCGCAAGCTTGACGCCGTAATCCACGGTGGCGATTTCCACCCAGTGTTCGGCCATGAACGGGTTATCACTGCGCCAGAACGCCACGGAGAAGAAGGCGAAGGTGTCGAGCAGGTTGCCCGCGATGGTCGAAGCCACCGGGGCTATCCACCATTGGCGCATCTGCCGCAGACGGTCAAAGACCTGGATATCCAGCACCTGGCCCAGCACATAGGCCAGGAAACTGGCCAGGGAAATGCGCGCAACGAACAGGTTGAACTCGCCCAGGGCCGAGAGGCCGCGGAAGGCCGCCTCCTGGAACAGCACTGACACCACATAGGACGCCAGCAGGGCCGGCAGCATGACCCGCGCGATCACCCGCCGCGCGGCCTGCTTGCCCATCAGGCGCACGGTCAGGTCGGTGGCCAGGAAGATGAACGGAAAGCTGAATGCGCCCCAGGTGGTGTGCCAGCCGAACAGGGTAATCGGCAGCTGCACCAGATAGTTGCTGGCGATGATGATAAGGATGTGGAACGCGATCAGGCCGGTCAGCGCCGGGCGCCAGACCGTGGGAGAAGCAGCGGGCATGGTGATTGGCATCCTTTTTACCGATGGGGTGAGGGAACCCATGTCGCGGCCCCCTGGCCAACGACGGCGCGCATTCTAACTTGACCCACGCGTCAGGAAAAGCCGCTTCGTTTGGGCGCGAGCATCCAGGGTGACGAGTAATCATCCACGTTCGTAGAACCTGGGCTTGCTTTTTGCCCCCTGTAAGGGGGCGTGGCCAACTCTCGGTGCAGGCTGGCACATCGTAGCCCGGATGAAATCCGGGAGCGGCGATTGGACTTTCCCCGGAGTTCATCCGGGCTACTGACTCAACGTTGCGACAACTAACGCAGACATAGCCAATGAATTCGCCCCCACAAAGGGAGCGCAAGCGAGAAGGGCCGCACAGCGGCCCCTATTCGTTCGGTACCTTGCGTCGCCCGGTCACCATGGACCACGGCAGGTTCTCGCGCGTGCGCACGCTTTCCACCAGCGCCGCCGTGACATGCACGCAGGCCAGCCAGAACAGGCTGTCGGCCATGAAGACATGGATATCCCGGGGCAGGTCCTCGCCCCAGAAGTAGTCGATTTCTTCCATCAGGAAACCGGTGACGCCCAGCCCCAGCATCAGCAGGAGCATGAGGATCATCACCAGCCCACCCAGGGGCGAGTGCCCCAGCCGGTGCATGTGACCACCGGAAAGCAGGGCCTTGGCGTGGGCCAGCAGGCGTGCCGGACGCGGCCAGAAATCGGCCCAGCGTGCCGGCCGGGGGCCGACGAAGCCCCAGACCAGCCGCACCAGCACCACCGCCACGGCGTAGTAGCCGAGCCAGCGGTGCCAGCCGTCACCTGCCTCGTTGAGGAAGTAGTCGCCGATGAAGGCCGCCACCAGGGACCAGTGACCAATCCTGATCACCGGGTCCCAGAGGCGAACGGTGTCAGCGCTCACGGGTCAGTCCTCGATCTCCTGCTTGACCACCTTGCCGTCAACCGGGTCGAAGTAGATCTCGACCTTGCGCTTGTCCTTGTCCCAGCCGTAGATCTCGTAGCAGTTGCCCTCGGTCACCTTGAACTTCTTGATGTCGTAACCCTGGGACTTGAGGTCGTCCTGGAACTTGGTCTGGTCTTGCCAGGTGGCTTTGTCGGCAGTGGTGCATTCGGTCTTGGCGAACGTCAGCGGGCTGACGAGGGCCAGGGAAAGAAGCAGGAGCTTACGCATGGGAATAACCTCGAGTTGTACGTGCTTTGGCTAAAGGCAATGCAATGCTTTCTCATTCACTGCCATGACGATGGAGATTAGGCCAGGCTTGGAGGGCTGTCATTTCGGGGCCGGCCGGTCTCAGCGATGTTCGACCGCAAATTGACCCCGACCTGCGTGCTTGGCTCGGTAACAAGCTGTATCAGCCTGTTTCAAGAGCTCTGCAGGCTGCGCGTTAGAGCCGTGGATGCAGGACATGCCGATGCTGGCGCCCACGCGAAACTGTTGCCCTTCCCACTCCAGCACCACGCCCTGGATCTGCGCGATCAGCCGCGCTGCCAGCAGTTCTGCCTGAGGCAAAGGGCAACTGCGCAAGATCAGGGCGAACTCGTCGCCCCCCAGGCGCGCCAGCTGGTCCCCGGCGCGGACCTGGGCTTGCATCAGCCGCGCGAGCTGGCGCAGCAGTTCGTCGCCGGCGGCGTGGCCGGCGCTGTCGTTGACCTGCTTGAAACGGTCGAGGTCGATGAAGCAGAGCACGCTGCTGCCATCGTTCTGCAGTACATCGCGACAGCTTTCGGCGAGGGCATCCTCGAAGGCCGGACGGTTGAGCAGGCCGGTGAGGGCATCGTGAGTGGCGGCATAGCGCAGGTGCTTCTGCATGGCCCGCGCCTCGCTGACGTCGGTAAGCACCAGCACGCTGCCCAGCAGGGTGCCGTCACCACTGCGCATGGGGGCCGCCTGACCGCGCAGGGCGATGGTGCCGCCTGCCGGGTGGCGCAGCGAGGCGAGGCCCTGGAGGCTGGTGGCACTGCCCTGCTCCAGGCATTCGCGCACCGGGTTGGGAACCAGGCGGCCGTCTTCGCCTTCCAGCAACAGGACCTGTTCGATGGGCAACCCCTGGGCCTCGTCGCTCTGCCAACCACTCAGGCGTACGGCCACCGGGTTGAGGAAGCTGACCCGGCCTTCCAGGTCGGTGGTGATGACGCCGTCGCCGATGGCGTCGAGGGTCACCTGCAACCGCTCGCGCTCGTCGTGCAGGCGTTCGGCCAACTGGCGAAGCTCGCTGACGTCCCAGTTGGTACCGACCATGCGCAGCGGCGTGCCGTCGGCATCACAGACCAGGCGCGCGTGTCCCTTGAGCACCCGCTGGCCGCCATCGGCGCGATGGATGCGGAATTCGATGTCCAGGCGACGACTGCCTTCCCGCGCGGCCAGCACTTCGCGCTCGGCCCGTTCGGCATCGTCCGGGTGCAGGTGGGCGCGCCAATCGGCAAAGGACAGGTCGTCGCCAAGGCTACGCCCGTAGAGGCGGCACATGCCTTCGTCCCAGAGCAGGCGGTCGCTGGCCAGGTCCCATTCCCAGACACCGACACCGCTGGCTTCGGTGGCCACCGAGTAGCGCCGCGCCAGTTCCGCTTCGCGCTCTTCGGCACGCTTACGCCGATCGATGTCCTCGATCTGCGAGATGAAATACATCGGCTCGCCCTCGTGGTCGCGCACCAGGGATACCGCCAGCAGGCCCCAGATTTCCCGGCCGCTCTTGTGCAGGTAGCGTTTCTCCAGGCGATAGCTGTGGCGCCGCCCGGCGAGGACTTCCCGGACCAGCTCGAGGTCGTCGGCGAGGTCTTCGGGATGGGTGAGGTCGTGGAAGCTCAGCGCGGTGAGTTCATCCTCGCTGTAGCCAAGCATGTCGCACAGCGCATGGTTGACCCGCTGCCAGCGGCCGTCCAACCCCACCAGGGCCATGCCGATGGCGGAGTGGTCCATGGCGTCGCGAAAGCGCGTTTCACTCGCCGCCAGTTCGCGACGGCGCTTGCGCAACTGCTCGACCGCCGACGCCAGCAGCAGGGCTGGCAGCAAGGCCAGCAGCAACGGCAGGTAGACCAGCAGATCGCGCCAGCCTTTTTCCAGGGTCGTGGCATCGAGCAGGCCAAGGGCGATGATCAGGCCACCGCTCACCGAGGTCATGGCCACCAGCAACGCAGTACTGGCGAAGGTCAGGCGCACCGCCGCGATCATCAACGGCAGGGACAGGTAGACGAAGGGAAAGGGCAGCCACAGCAGCGCGAAAGGGGTGCCCAGCAACACGAGGCCGCCGTAGAACAACAGCTCGTGGCGACGACGCTCGCCAATGAACTCCCACCAGCTGTGCTGGCGCATCCAGACCGCCAGGGGCAGCACCGAGACGGCGCCGAGCATGGCGCCCTCGACCCAGTACATCCAGCCGCTTTCGAAGGAGTCCAGCCCCTGCCAGGCGAGGATACTGGCCCCCAGACTGGCCCCCATCAGTGGCGGCAGCAGGGCACCAAAGAACATGAACTGCAGGAAGGCCCCAGGGCTTTCGTTCATCCGCAGCGCGGCGCCACTGACCCGCAACAATGCCGCGGCAAGAATGATCTCCAGCAGGTTGGGCGCAATGAAGCTGGCCGCGAGCGCCAGGCCATCGCCAAAGGCCAGGTTGGCCAGCAGGTCGGCCAGCATCGCCACCGCCAGAATCGGCGCCCAGCGGCGCAGCGGTTGGTCCCAGAGCAGGGCGACGGTGAAGGCGTTGGCGTACCAGAGGGTGGCGATGCTGCCCGGCTGGCGCGACAGCCAGACAGCCCCCAGGGCCAGCAGCAGATAGCCGGAGAAGACCAGCAACAGGGTCGGCAAGAAAGCGCCTGGTTCGCGTGTACGGGGCATCAGCCGGGTCTCCCACGGCGGGCGCCGGGCGCGGGCCCGGCAGGATTCAGGCAGGTCGGAAACAAGTCAGCCACGGGAATCTCCACGCCGGCCACAGCTCATCCAGACAATAGCGGAACCTGGGTTCCGAGCAATTCGACGATCAGACGTCGACGTTGCCGCGACCGACACTCAACTCCAGGGCGCGCCGACGAGTAGCGTGGAGCATCGCGCCTGGACGAACTCGCGGAGCAGGCGCACCGGTTTGCTGAGCTGGGCCCGGTGGGCACAGATCAGGTTCAGCGGCGTGGCCTGGCCGCGGTACTCCGGCAGGGCCAGTTCCAGGCGCCCGGCCTGGATGTCGCCAGCCACATCCAGCCAGGACTTGTAGGTCAGCCCCTGCCCGGCCAGCGCCCAGCGCCGCACCACATCGGCATCGTCGCAGACGCGGTTGCCGGTCACCGCCACCACCTGCTCGCGGCGCCCCTCGCTGAAGCTCCAGCGGTCATGGACACGGCCGCCCAGTTGGTAGAGCAGGCAGTTGTGCCCAACCAGGTCCTCCGGCTGGCGCGGCCGGCCATGGCGGGCGAAGTAGTCGGGCGCGCCGCAGAGCACGCGGCGATTGCTGGCGGCCAGTGGCAGCGCCACCAGGCTGGAGTCTTCCGGTTCGCCATAGCGGATGGCGATGTCCACAGCCTGGCGGTACAGGTCGGCGATCCGGTCGCTGAGGTGCAGGCGAATGCAGAGGCGAGGGTGCTCGCGCTGGAGCTCGTCGAGCCAGGGCAACAGCACGTTGCGGCCAAAGTCCGACGGTGCCGACAGCTGCAACAGGCCGGCAATGTCCTCGCGGCCGCCGGCCAACTGGCGCTGGCCCTCCTCCAGGCTGGCCAGGGCATTGCGCGCATGGACGAGGAACTGCTCGCCCTCCGGCGTCAGGCGCAGGCTGCGCGTGGACCGCACGAAGAGGCGGGTGTCGAGCTGCTGCTCCAGGCGCTTGAGCGCGGCGCTGGCCACGGCCGGCGAGACGTCCAGCTTGCGGGCGGCGGCCGAGAGGCTACCGTGGTCAGCGGTGCTGACGAACAAGGCGAGATCGTCGAGGCGCAGCATTTTCAAACCCCCTTTGAAAGACTGTCGCTTTCTAGCCGATTTTTCTCGCTTGCGAAATAACCGACCATGCGGACCCTCAAGCCCTCACGCGGAGAATCCCGATGAAAGCCGTCGCCTACTTCCAGAACCTGCCTATCGATAACCCCGACTCCCTGCAGGACATCGAGCTGCCGGAACCGCAGCCAGGTCCGCGCGACCTGCTGGTGGAAGTCCGCGCCATTTCCGTCAATCCGGTGGATACCAAGGTCCGCCGCAACGCCACGCCGGAAGCCGGTCAACCCAAGGTGCTGGGCTGGGACGTCGCGGGCGTGGTCAAGGCGGTGGGCAGCGACGTCACCCTGTTCCAGTCGGGGGACCGCGTGTTCTACGCCGGCGACCTGACCCGTCCGGGCGGCAACGCGGAGTTCCATCGCGTGGACGAACGCATCGTCGGCCATATGCCGAAGACCCTGGACTTCGCCCAGGCCGCCGCCTTGCCGCTGACCTCCATCACCGCCTGGGAGCTGCTGTTCGACCGCCTGCAGATTGCCGAAGGCAAGACCGACCTGGGCCAGAGCCTGCTGGTGGTGGGTGCCGCTGGCGGCGTCGGTTCGATCCTGGTGCAACTGGCCCGCCAGCTCACCGGCCTGACCGTGATCGGCACTGCTTCGCGCGCGCAAACCCAGGCCTGGGTCCGCGAGCTGGGCGCCCATCAGGTGCTGGACCACAGCCAGCCCCTGGCCGAGGAGTTGCGCCGCGCCGGCCTTGCCCAGGTCAGCCATGTGGCCAGCCTGACCCAGACCGACCAACACCTTGACCAGTTGGTGGAAGCCCTGGCGCCCCAGGGCCGCCTCGGCCTGATCGATGACCCGGCGCAGCTGGACGTGGCCAAGCTCAAGCGCAAGAGCCTGTCGCTGCACTGGGAGTTCATGTACACCCGCTCGATGTTCCAGACCCCGGACATCCTCGAACAACACCGCCTGCTGGAACGCGTCAGCCAGCTGATCGACGCCGGCGTACTGAAGACCACCGTGGGCGAGCACTTCGGCCGTATCAACGCGGCCAACCTGCGCCGCGCCCATGCCCTGCTGGAAAGCGGCACGGCCAAGGGCAAGATCGTGCTGGAAGGGTTTGCCTGAAGGCCTTGAACGCCCAGTCCTGATGGTGGGCTGAAGCCCACCCTACGCGCGGGTGGAAAGGCTTCGCCGGGGTCCTGCCGGACGGGCGAGCGAATGGACTGGCGAATGGTCCGGTACGCACATGCAAAGCGACTAGAATTTCCCTGGTTTCGCCAGCGGCCGGCTGCGCCGCATCGCTTCCGCTTTGCCGGGGTCCTGGATGCATCCCACCCTTGTCCGGCCCGCTATTCGTGCGGGCCTCTACCTGCTATGCGCCGGTGCCTGGCTTCTGGTCTGGGGCACAGGGGCGCTGAGCATACTCGGACTACTCCTGCTCACCGCCTTGCTGATTTTCTTCCTCGAACGCCGTCACCGCCTGGGTCGCGAACGGCTGCGCCAGGGCCTGCGGCGCACCAGCCTGCAACTGGAGCAAGCGCAGCGCGACGCCATCCTTGGCAACTGGGAATACGAGCAAAGCTTCGCCTTGAGCCCGGGCGCCCAGCGAATTCTCGGCTGCAGCGACGAAGACAGCCTCGCCGGCCTGCTGAACCGTTTCCATCCGGCCGACCGCAACAGCGTGCAACGCGGCCTGGAGGCGTTGCTCGTGGGCGGCACTGCGCTGGCAGTGAACGCACGCCTGAACCTGCCCAGCGACCAGTCGCCCGTCTGGCTGGCCCTGCGCGGAGAAGCCCAGCCCGATGGCCGTTCCTTCGGCACGGTGCAGGACATCAGCGCCCAGAAGCGTGACGAAGAAGCGCTGCGTGCCAGCGAGCTTCGATTCCGGCAGTTGTTCGAGCAGACCCCGCGCATTGCCGTGCAGGGCTACGACCGCCAGCGCCGGGTGATCTACTGGAACCACGCCAGCGAACAGCTCTACGGCTACACGGTGGACCAGGCCATGGGCCGCTATCTCGAAGACCTGATAATCCCGCCCGCCATGCGCACCCAGGTCGTCGCCGACATCAATAACTGGATGATCGGCGGCCCGGCCATTCCCGCCAGCGAGCTGACCCTGCAACGCCGTGACGGTAGCCCGGTGACCGTGTTCTCCAGTCACCTGGTGCTACGCAATCTGCACAACCAGTTGGAGCTCTACTGCGTGGATATCGATTTCAGCGCTTTGGAGTCTGCGCGCGACGCCTTGCGGCAAAGCGAGAATCGTTACCAGGAGCTGCTGGATAGCCTCGACCAGCATGCTCCGCAGAGCCAATCCAGTCACGGCGAGCAGGGCTAGGACGAACGGCGATTACCACCAGTCGGCTGCTTGATCCACGTCATTTTCTGTCATCTGCGCCGGTCTACACTGATTTTCCCCACCACTTGATTGGGAGATGACTGAGGTGAAAATTCTCGTTCGTCCGACTACCACCCCTCAGGGTGCGAGCTGGCAAGTCTGCCTGGACCAGCACGCGGTGAGCTTCCGTAGTGAAGCCGAAGCACGCCGATTCGTCAGCGTCCTTGAGGAGCGCCTGAAGGCTCCTCACGTACTGCCGGAATGGTCTCGACGAATCGCGAGTTAGCCCAAGGGCGCCTGGCCGTTGCGGTCGAGGCGCCAGGTCAGAAGCGAACAGGCAACTGCCGCGCAGCCGCACAGGCTGATGACCAGGGCCAGGGGGATGGCGCTGCCGTCGTGCAGCACCCCCACCAGGGTGGCGGCACCCGCCGCCACCGCAAATTGCAGACTGCCCATCAGCGCGGAGGCGCTACCCGCGTTCTGGCCCTGACCGGCCATGGCGCAGGCCGAGCCGTTGGGCAGGATGCACCCCAGACTGGCGATGCAGCCGAACAGCGGCAAGAGCAGAGGCCAGAGCGCTTGGGTATGCAGGCTGGACACCACCAGCAGCGCCAGCGCGCACACCAGATAGATCCAGACCACCCGCCGCATCCAGAAGGCTGGCCCGCGAAAGCGCATCAGGTAGGCATTGACTTGCGCCACCAGAATGAAGCCCGCCGCATTGATGGCGAACAACCAGCCGTAGTGCTCCGGCGGCACGCCATACAGCTGGATGAAAACAAAAGGCGAGCCGGCGATGTAAGCGAACATACCGGCAATGGCAAAGCCACCGGTCATGCCATAGGCGAGGAACTGCCAGTCGCCGAACAACCTCCGGTACTGCCCCAGGGCGCCGTTCAGGGGCGCGCGGGGAGCCACGTCTGAGAGGGTTTCCGGCAGCCAGGCAGCGATACCCAGCAGCACCAGCGTGCTGAACAGCGTGAGTGCCCAGAAGATCGACTGCCAGCCGAACAACTCCAGCAGCAGGCCGCCACCCAGCGGCGCCAGGAGCGGCGCCAGCCCCATCACCAGCATCAATTGCGAGAAGGCCTTGGCCGAGCCGATGGGGTCACACAGGTCACGCACCACCGCCCGCGAAACCACCATGCCGGCACAGCCGCCCAGCGCCTGGACGAAGCGTGCGCCTATCAGCCATTCCAGGGTGGGTGCCATGGCACAGGCCACCGAAGCCAGGGTGAAGATGGTCACACCGACCAGCAGTGGCGGACGCCGGCCGAAACGGTCCGCCAGCGGGCCGTAGATGAGCTGACCGAAGGCCAGGCCGACGAAGTAGGACGCCAGGGTCAGTTGCACATGCTCCACGTCCGTGACGAAGGCCTGGGCAATCGCCGGGAAGCTGGGCAGGTAGAAGTCGATGGCCATGGGGCCGAAGGCACTGAGCGCGCCAAGGAGCAGGAGGATGCGGAAAGTCATGGTCGAGGCTGGCGCCATCCCTTGCGGTTAAGGCGCCAGATAGTAACAGGGGTAAAGGGGACCGCGGCGGAGAGGCTCTTCTATGGGGGTGAATTCATTCGCTAACCGGACCGGCAGGTCCGGCACAGGAGTCCGAGAATGGGCGCTGCGCGCCCATCAGCGAATGAATTCGCCCCCACAATGTTTTCCACAGGCCCCCTAACCCTCATGGGCCTGCTCGGCCTTGGGCGCTTTCTTGCGGTCCAGCCATTCCGAGGCCTGCTCCACCAGCATGAAGAACATGGGGATGAGGAAGGTCGCCAGCAGGGTCGCAGCGAGCATGCCGCCGATCACCCCGGTACCGATGGAATGGCGGCTTGCCGAACCGGCACCCGAACTGATGGCCAACGGCACGCAACCAAGGATGAAGGCCAGGGAGGTCATCACGATCGGCCGGAAGCGCAGCTTGGCAGCCTCCAGCGCCGCCTGCGCAGGCTTCATGCCCTGTTCGCGACACAAGACCGCGAACTCGACGATCAGGATGGCGTTCTTCGCCCCCAGGCCGATCAGGGTCACCAGGCCGACCTGGAAGTACACGTCGTTCTGGATGCCGCGCAGCCACACCGCGAGGATGGCGCCGAACACGGCGAAGGGCACCGCGGTGACCACCGCCAACGGGAGGGTCCAGCGTTCGTACTGGGCGGCGAGGATCAGGAACACCATGATCAGGCCGAAAACGAACGCGATACTGCCGGAGCCATGGGACGCCAGCTCCTGAAAGGCCGAACCGATCCAGCCGAGGGTGTAGTCTTCACCGAGTACTTCGTCCGCCACTGCCTGCATGGCCTCCAGCGCCTGGCCGGAACTGTAGCCCGGCGCCGGTCCGCCGAGGATCTTGGCTGCCGGGTAGACGTTGAAGCGGGCGTAGGAGTCCGGGCCGAGGATGCGCTCCACCCGAACCAGGGATGACAGCGGGACGAGGTCATCGCTGGCTGAGCGCACGTAGACCTGGCTCAGGTCCTCCGGTTTGCGGCGGAACTCCGGTTCCGACTGCAGGCTCACCTGCCAGGTACGCCCGTAGAGGGTGAAGTCGTTGACGTAATAGCTGCCGAACGTCGACTGCATGGCCGTGAACACATCGTTGATGGCCACGCCCAGGGCGCGAGCCTTGGTGCGATCAAGGTCGATGTAGTACTGCGGCACGCTGGCATTGAAGGTGGTGTTGACCCCGGCCAGTTCTGGCCGCTTGGCCGCTGCCGCGACGAACTTCTGCACTACGCCTTCCAGCTGCTGCACGGTACCGCCGCTACGGTCCTGGATATAGGCCTCGAAGCCGCCGGTTGTGCTCATACCGGAAATCGGCGGCGGGTTGAAGGTCATCACCACGGCATCCTTCTGCCCGGCGGCCATGGCCATGAAGGTGTGCGTCAGGTTGCGCGCGTCCAGCTCGGGCGTGGTGCGCTCGCTCCAGTCCTTCAGCGGCACGAAGGACACCCCGGCGTTGCTGCGAGTACCGAAGGTGAGAATGTCGAAACCGGCGAAGGTGACCACATCCTGTACCGCTGGATGCTCCATCAATTCCTCGGTGACGGCGCTGGTGACTTCCTCGGTGCGGGTCAGGGACGCGGCGGGCGGCAAGAAATAGGCATTGAGCACATAGCCCTGGTCCTCGTCGGGCACCAGGGAGCCGGGTACCCGGCCGAACAGCACGACCATCAGCGCGATCATCCCACCGAACAGCACCAGGCCGATCAGCGAACGCTTGAGGAAGAACTGAACGCCAGCGCCATAGCCTGAGGTCATGCGCTCGAAGAAGGTGTTGAACCAGCGGAATGGGGCGGCCGGCTCACCATGGCCGGGTTTGAGCATCAGGGCGCAGAGGGCCGGCGACAAGGTCAGGGCGACGATACCGGAGATCACCACCGAGACCGCGATGGTGATCGCGAACTGCTGGTACATCTGTCCGGCCAGGCCGCCGAGAAAGCCTACCGGGATGAACACCGCACAGAGCACCAGCACGATGGCGACGATCGGGCCAGTCACCTCCTCCATGGCTTCGATGGCCGCCTCACGCGGGCCGATCTTCTTGGTCGCCATCACCCGTTCGACGTTCTCGATCACCACGATGGCGTCGTCCACCACGATACCAATCGCCAGCACCATGCCGAACAGGGTCAGCAGGTTGATGGAGAACCCGAGCATGTACATGCCGGCGAAGGTACCGATCAACGACACCGGGATCGCCAGCACCGGGATCAGCGTGGCACGCCAGTTCTGCAGGAAGATGAAGACCACCAGCACCACCAGTACCAGGGCCTCGAAGAAGGTGTGGATCACCTCTTCGATGGAGACTTCGACGAACTTGGTGGTGTCGTAAGGGATCTTGTAGGTGATGCCTTCGGGGAAGCGCTTGGCCAGCCGCTCCATGGTGGACCTCACCGCTTCGGCGGTGTCCAGGGCGTTGGCGCCTGGTTGCAAGTAGATACCGAAGGCGGCGTTCTGCTGGCCGTTCAGCGAGGTCATCAAGGAGTAGTCCTGGGCCCCCAGCTCGACCCGCGCCACATCTTTCAGCAACAGGCTGGCGCCAGTGGCGTCGGAGCGCAGGATGACGCTCTCGAACTCCTTGGGATCGGTGAAGCGGCCCTGGGTGGTGACGGTGTAGGTGAAGTCCTGCGCCTGATTCAGCGGCTGCTGACCAAAGCTGCCGGCGGCGAACTGGGAGTTCTGCTCGCGGATGGCGTTGACCACATCCGTGGGGGTGAGATCGTACTGCGCCAGCTTGTCCGGCCGCAGCCAGATGCGCATGGAGTAGTCCTTGGAGCCGAACTGGCTGGCATCCCCCACGCCAGGAATCCGCTTCAGCTCGTCGATGACGTTGATCAGCGCGTAGTTGCTGATGAAGATCGGATCGCGGGAGTTGTCCGGCGAATAGAGGGTGACCACCTGGAGGATGTCGGAGGATTTCTTCTCGACCTTCACACCCTGCCGGCGCACTTCTTCCGGCAGCTTGGCCAGTGCGGCCTGGACCTTGTTGTTGACGTCGATGGTGGCCTGGTCCGGATCGCGCCCCACCTCGAAGTACACAGTCAGGCTCATGGCGCCGCTGCTGTCGGAGTTGGACAGCTGATAGATCATGCCCTCCACGCCGTTGATTTCCTGTTCCAGGGGCGCGGCGACGGTTTCGGCGATCACCTGCGAACTGGCACCGGGATACACGGCCGAAACCGAAACCTGCGGCGGAAGGATTTCCGGGTACTGGGCGATGGGCAGTGCGCGCATGGCGGCGAGGCCGGCAAGCACGATGACGATGGAGATGACCGCGGCAAAGACAGGGCGATCGATAAAGAAGCGCGAGATCACGTTAGGCGCTCCTTCAGGATTTCTTTGAGGTTTGGTCGGCAGGCGCCTGGCTGGCCTCGACCGCCTTCACCGGCGAGTCGGGGCGTACCTTGGGCAGGCCCTCGACTATCACCCTGTCGCCAGCCGTAACACCGGACTCGATCACCCAGCGGCCATCGCGGGTATCGCCGGTCTTGACCTGGCGCACGCGCGCCATGCCGTCCTGGTCGACCACATAGACGAAGGTGCCGCGCGGTCCTTGGGCCAGGGCGCGTTCAGGCAGGGTAATGGCCTGCGGACGGGTGAAGCCCTTCACCAGCACTCGCACGAACATGCCGGGCAGCAGTTTCTGTTCCGGGTTGGGTACCACGGCCCGGGCGCTTACGGTGCCAGTGCCTGTGTTGACGAAGCTGTCGGTGAAGTCGACCCGGCCGGAGAGCGGGTAGGTGGAACCGTCGCCGAACTTCAGGTCCGCGCTGAGCAGGCCGTCCGGAGGCAGCTCGACCTTGCCGTTCTTCACGCCGTCGCGCAGGCGCTCGGCTTCGGTGTCCGGGTAGGCGAAGTTGACGTAGATGGGATCGAGCTGGGTGAGTTGGGTCAGCAGGCTGCCGTTCGGGTCGCCGGCTACCACCAGGCTGCCTTCGGACCGGGTCTCCTTGCTGGTCATGCCGGAGATGGGGGCTTCCACCGTGGTGTAGTCGAGGTCGATCTGCCGGGCCTTCACCTCGGCTTGTGCCGCCTCGACGTTGGCCTTGCTCTGTTCGAAGTTGGAAATCGCGTTATCCAGTTCGCTCTCGCTGGCGAAGCCCTTCTTCTGCAGCTCGCGGGTACGCTTGAGGTCGCGCTCGGTCTGGCGGTAACGCGCCTGCTCCTGCGCCAAGGCCCCCTTGGCCCGCGCCAGAGCCGCCTCGTAGGTGCGCGGGTCGATGCGGAACAGCACTTGTCCCTGCTTCACCCGGCTGCCTTCGGTGTAGGTCCGCTGCTGGAGGATGCCGCTAACCTGGGCACGGACCTCCACCTCGCGAAAGCCCGCTGTGCGCCCGGCATACTCGAGAATCAGCGGAAGCGGAGCGGCCTTGGCGGTTTCCACGACCACCTCCGGAGCCGGCGGCGCGCCACCCGGTGCATCAGCTGCGCCCGCAAGGCCAAAAAAACTGGTACTTGCGACGAATAGTGCAAGGCTGAAGGAAAGGTTTCGAGCAAACGGCATGAGGCGTCTCCATACGGTGCCGAGTCGGCAAAAGAATCAAGCGCTGAACTATACATTCATTCGTGTCTGTAAAGGTCATGTACCAGCAAAATCGGTACACTCCGCTCCCCAACAAGAAGCCTAGACAGTATTGGCCCAACTGCTATGCGCAGAACAAAAGAAGAAGCTGAGAAAACCCGAGTCGCAATCCTCGACGCTGCCGAGCACCTTTTCCTGGAAAACGGCGTGGCGCATACGTCCCTGGAACAGATCGCGCGCGCCGCCGGGGTGACCCGTGGCGCGGTCTACTGGCATTTCCAGAACAAGGCCCACTTGTTCCACGAAATGCTGTCCCAGGTGCGCCTGCCCCAGGAACAGATGATCGACCGCCTGTGCGGCTGCAATGGCCAGGACCCGATGCTGTCCCTGCGCGACCTCTGCCTGGAGGCCATCATCAACCTGGCGCGGGATGAGCAGCGCAAGCGCATCTTCAACATCCTGCTGCATCGCTGTGAGTTCACCGAGGAACTGCGGGAGGCCGAAGAGCGCCACTATGCCTTCGTCGACCAGTTCATCCAGCTGTGCGAGGCCCTGTTCGACCGCCCTGCCTGCCGCGAACGACTGCGCCCGGGCATCAAGCCGTTGCACGCGTCCCGGGCGGTCCACGCCCTGGTTATCGGTCTGTTCAGCGACTGGACCCGCGACCCGCGGCTGTTCGACCCGCTGCAGGATGCCGAACCCATGGTGGACGCGCTGTTCCGCGGGCTGGTGAAGGACTGGGACTGATTACGGGCTCAATGCGTGGAGGTGGATCCATTGGCCAAGGGCGGCGCAGCCGACCCATGAGGCTCGAATGGCGAACCTGTGGTTCGAATGGCGATTGAAATAGCTCTCTCTGCATTGCGTGTTGCAGGCAGCTGCATTGCCCGTAGGAGCTGGCTTGCCAGCGAATGGCCCCGCTTCGCTGGCAAGCCAGCTCCTACAAGGCTCTTGGCCCGCTGGGAAGTCTCTCGCAACAGCTAACGCAGACATCGCCAATTCATTCGCAAAAGGGCAGCGAAGCTGCCCCGAAATCATCCAACGGACGGGCTATCAGGCCGGCTCAGCCTGATAGCCCTCTTCGCGAATCGCCTCCAGCACCTGTTCTTCCGCCAACCGGGTGGCAACACGTACCTCGCCGGCCGCCAGATCCACCTGTACCTCGGCGGCCTGGTCATGGGCCTGCACGGCCTGGGTAACGGCGCGGACGCAGTGCCCGCAAGACATGCCTTGAACCTTGAATACCTGCATGGTCGTTCTCCTTGTGAGTGGAACCTGGCGCCAGTCTCATCCTTTCCACGGTGGCAAGGTCAAGGGCTGCTCCTACACTGGGTTGAACATCTTGCAGGAGAACTCCGCCATGTACGGCCTCCGCCCTGCCCTTCTCGGCCTGCTGACCGCCCCGCTGCTGGCCCAGGCCCAGCCACCCATCGATTACGGCGTACTGATCGTCTCCCGCGAACGGCTGGAGCTGGCCACTGCCTGCGACGTCGGCCTCTACCTGGAGGACCAGTTGGCTGCGCGGCTGGTGCAAGGACAGATCGTTTCCTTCAACCTGCCGCCCGGGCGCCTGTCGATCCGCCTCAGCCTGCTGGGTCCAGGTCCCTGCAAGCCGGGTGTCGAGCAACTCCGAAACCAGAGCATTACCTTGATGGCCGGCGAGGTGCGCAAATACCGGCTGGCGCAAAGCACGCAAGGCCTCTATCTGGTGCCGACCACTGCGGTCCAGTGACCTCTTGACCTTTCCCTCGTGTCAAGGTTGATCCTAGTCCGCAGATTAGGAGGATCAGCCCATGACCAACCCAACCGCCTTCGACCTGCCCATATCAGGCATGACCTGCGCCAGTTGCGCAGGCCGTGTCGAGCGCGCCCTGGCCAAAGTGCCGGGCGTGCAGGCCGCCAGCGTCAACCTGGCCACTGAACACGCCCGCGTCCAGGCCCCCGGCGAAAGCCTGCCGGCCCTGGTGGCGGCGGTGGAGGCCGCGGGCTACCGGGTACCCGCCCAGCGCCTGGAACTGGCCATCGGCGGCATGACCTGCGCCAGTTGCGTCGGTCGCGTCGAACGTGCCCTGCGCAAGGTGCCGGGGGTCGCTGAAGTGACGGTGAACCTGGCCAGCGAACGTGCCCATTTGCAGCTCTTCGGCCAACCCGACAACGAGCGTCTGATCCAGGCCGTGGAGGCCGCCGGCTATTCCGCCAGCCTGGTGGACGATGCCCACCCGCCCGTAGACGACGCCGAAACCCGCCTGCGTCGGGAGCGCTGGGCGGTCCTGATCGCCCTCGCCCTCGCCCTGCCATTGGTGGTGCCAATGCTGCTGGAAGGGTTCGGCTTGCACTGGATGCTACCGGCCTGGGCACAGTTCGCCCTGGCCACCCCCGTGCAGTTCATCCTCGGCGCACGCTTCTATCGCGCGGCCTGGAAGGCGGTGAAAGCCGGCGCCGGCAACATGGACCTGTTGGTGGCCATCGGCACCAGCGCCGGTTACGGCCTGAGCCTCTATCAATGGTGGGCGGCCCATCCCGGCCACACGCCGCACCTCTATTTCGAGGCGTCAGCCGTGGTAATCGCCCTGGTGCTGCTGGGCAAGTACCTGGAAAGCCGCGCCAAACGCCAGACCAGCGCGGCCATTCGCGCACTGGAAGCCCTGCGCCCGGAACGCGCCACCCGTCTTGTAGAAGGCAGGGAGGAAGACGTCGCCATCGCCGCCTTGCAACTGGGCGACCTGCTGGTGGTCAAGCCCGGAGAGCGCTTCCCCGCTGACGGCGAGGTGAACGAAGGCCTGAGCCATGCCGACGAAGCCTTGATCAGCGGCGAGAGCCTGCCCGTGCCCAAACAACCCGGCGATCGCGTCACTGCTGGCGCCATCAACGGTGAAGGCCGGTTGCTGGTACGCACCACGGCCCTTGGCGGCGAAACCGTGCTGGCGCGGATCATCCGCCTGGTAGAAGACGCCCAGGCGGCCAAGGCGCCGATCCAGAAACTGGTGGACCGGGTCAGCCAGGTATTCGTCCCGGCCGTGCTGCTGATCGCCTTCGCCACCCTGGCCGGCTGGCTGCTTGCCGGCGCCAGCGTCGAGACCGCCTTGATCAACGCCGTGGCCGTGCTGGTCATCGCCTGCCCTTGCGCACTCGGCCTGGCCACCCCCACCGCCATCATGGCCGGTACCGGCGTGGCGGCGCGCCACGGCATCCTGATCAAGGACGCCGAAGCCCTGGAAGTCGCACATGCCGTGCAGGCGGTGGCCTTCGACAAGACCGGCACCCTGACCTCCGGCAGCCCGCGCATCGCCCACCTGGCGGCGCTGGATGGCAATGAAGATCAGCTGCTGCAACTGGCCGGCGCCCTGCAGCGCGGCAGTGAACACCCATTGGCCAAGGCGGTGCTGGACGCCTGCGCCGAACGCCACCTGGAACCCCCCGTCGTTGAGGCCAGCCAGGCCCTCGCCGGGCGCGGCATTCAAGGACGGGTGAACGACCGCCTGCTGGCCTTGGGCAATCGTCGCTTGCTGGACGAACAGAAACTCGCGGCCGGTGAGTTGACCAACTACGCCACGGCGTGGGAAGCCGAGGGCCGCACCCTGTCGTGGCTGCTGGAGTTGAAGCCTGAGCAGCGCGTGCTCGGCCTGTTCGCCTTCGGCGACACGCTGAAGGACGGCGCGGCCGAAGCCGTAGAGGCCCTGCGCAAGCGGAATATCCACAGCCACCTGATCACCGGCGACAACCGTGGCAGCGCGCGGGTGGTGGCCGAGGCGCTGGGTATCGACTCGGTCCATGCCGAGGTGCTCCCCGCCGACAAGGCGGCCACCGTGGCCGCGCTCAAGGCCAACGGAGTCGTGGTCGCCATGGTCGGCGACGGTATCAACGACGCCCCGGCCCTGGCCGCTGCCGACGTCGGCATCGCCATGGGCAGCGGCACGGACGTGGCCATGCACGCGGCCGGCATCACCCTGATGCGCGGCGACCCGCGCCTGGTGCCGGCGGCCCTGGATATCTCGCGGCGCACCTATGCGAAGATCCGCCAGAACCTGTTCTGGGCCTTCATCTACAACCTGATCGGCATTCCCCTGGCCGCCGCCGGCCTGCTCAGCCCGGTGGTAGCGGGCGCCGCCATGGCGCTGTCCAGCGTCAGCGTGGTGAGTAATGCGCTGCTGCTGAAAACCTGGAAGCCTGAAGAATGAACCCTGCTCCGTGGGAGCCAGCTTGCTGGCGAAGGTTCGCGAGCAAGCTCGCGCCTACGGTCGAGGGACCGCAACAGAGGAAACGCCAATGAACATCGGCCAAGCCGCCAAGAAAAGCGGGCTTACCGCAAAGATGATCCGCTATTACGAAGGCATCGGCCTGCTGCCGGAGGCCGGACGCACCGACAGCGGCTACCGCCAGTACAGCGCCCAGGACCTGCATACCCTCGCCTTCATCAAACGCTCGCGGGACCTGGGCTTCTCGCTGGAGGAAGTGGGACGTTTACTTGAGCTCTGGCAGGACCGCCAGCGCGCCAGCGCCGATGTGAAGTCGCTGGCCCGTGACCATATCGAAGCACTGAACCGCAAGATCGCCGAGCTGGCGGGCCTGCGTGACACCCTTCAGGAATTGGTGGACCACTGCCAGGGCGATCACCGGCCCGACTGCCCGATCCTCAAGGATCTGGAGTCAGGCGGCTGCTGCCACTGAACACTCGGCCGAGCGCACCTTTGGGCAACACGGTGATCGCCAGGCCGACGAACACCAGCACGCACGCCAGCCAGCCGGCAGCGCTGAGCTGTTCACCCAACAGCAGCCAGCCTGACAGCAGGCCGGACACCGGAACCGCCAGGGCAAAGGGCGTCACCAGGCTGGCGGGATAGCGCTGCAGCAGGAAGCTCCAGAGGCCAAAGCCCACAGTGGTCGCCAGGAACGCGATATAGACCAGCGCGCCGATACCGCCCCAGCTTGGGTGGCTCAAAGCACTGGCGATGGCCTCGGGACCTTCGAAGAGGTACGAGAGCACCAGCAGGGGAAGCGGCGGAATCAGGCTGACCCAGCAGATCAGCCGCAGCATGTCCTTCGCGCCGCTGCGCTTGGTGGCGATGTTGGCGAAGGCCCAGGCCAGCGCGGCGGCGATCACCAGCATGAAGGCCAGCAGGCTGTCTCCCAGCGGCCGACCAAAGCCGATCAGTACCAGGCCGGAAGCGGCCAGCAAAAGCCCCATCAGACCACGGCGACTGGGCCGCTCACCGAGGAACAGCGCCGCGATGAGGATGGTGAAGAACACCTGGCTCTGCAGCACCAGCGACGACAGCCCGGCGGGCATGCCCAGGTGCATGCCGACGAAGAGCAGGCCGAATTTGATCACCCCGAGCAACAGGCCGATCTGCACGATGCGCCAGAACGGCGCCGGCATCGGCCCGCGCAGGAACAACAGCGGCAAGGCTGCGAGGGCAAAGCGCAAGGCGCAGAACAGCAGTGGCGGGAAGTCTTCCAGGCCGACCTTGATCACCACGAAATTGACGCCCCAGATCAGGGTGACCAGCAGGGCCAGGAGGATGTGCGGGACAGGCATGGCGAGGGCTCCAGAAACTCAGCACACGCTAACAGCCTGGCGGGCGGATGTAAGGACACAGAAGCCTGCAAAAATCACTGGGCGCTGTATCACTGCCCCCCCCTCTCCCCGCCCCTGTGGGGGCGAATTCATTCACCAAGGACTGCGCAGCAGTCCCGCAGGATGGGTCGGGCGGCGCTCCGCGAGACTGCGATACCCATCAACCGCGATCCGCATGGGTTTCGTGCCTCAACCCATCCTACCCGCCAGACGGAGCGAATTATTGCGCAGCCATCCAGCAGGTCGGGCCAGGCGGCAAGCCGCTCGGCCCGCGAAGTCCAACGTCCGAGCCAAATGAAAAAGGCCGCAAGCGCGGCCTTTCCGGTTCAATTCGATCAGCTCAAGCCTGGGACTGCAGGTAGTTCTTCAGGCCGATGCGGTCGATCATGCCGAGCTGCTGCTCCAGCCAGTAGGCATGGTCTTCTTCGGTGTCCTTGAGCTGGGCGACGAGGATATCGCGGCTCATGTAGTCCTTGTGCTTCTCGCACAGGGTGATGCCCTTGCTCAGCGCGGCGCGCACTTCGTATTCCAGCTTGAGGTCGGCGCGCAGCATGTCTGGCACGGTCTGACCGGGGTGGATGGTGCGCGGGCGCATGTCCGGGGTGGCCTCGAGGAAAAGGATGCGCTGCAGCAGGGCGTCAGCGTGCTGGGTTTCCTCTTCCATCTCGTGGTTGATGCGCTCGAACAGCTTGTTGAAGCCCCAGTCCTGGTACATCCGCGAATGCAGGAAGTACTGGTCCCGGGCGGCCAGTTCACCGCGCAACAGGTCCTTGAGGTAATCCACCACTTCAGCTTGGCCTTGCATCTGCCCATCTCCTGAAAAAACCAATGAACAAGGATCGTGCGCCGATCCGGCCCGGTCAAGTCAGTCTCAGCTGACCATCCATGGCGGTGTTGGTTCTTCCCGTCCGACCGGAGCGTCCTGCTCGGACAAGGCCGCCTGGCGACGGGCTTCATCGGCGAGGGCGGCCTTGATTTCACGCATCACGGCATCCAGATCAGCGGTGTCCTCGGTCTCGGCGAACTCGCCGGTAAGCGGGGTTTCCGGGGTCAGTTTGCCTTCTTCGAAGAGCGCCCACATTTCCTTCGCATAGCGGGTGTACAGCAGCTCAGGCGCGAACTGCCCGAAATAGGCCGACATGTTGCCGACATCACGCTCGAGCATGCGGAATGCGTGATTGTTGCCGGCAGCGTCCACGGCCTGGGGCAGGTCGATGATCACCGGACCATAAGGATCGAGGAGCACGTTGAACTCGGACAGGTCGCCATGGACCAGGCCGGCGCAGAGCATCTTGACGATCTCGCCGATCATGAAGGCGTGGAATTCGCGGGCATCTTCGGGCGTCAGGTCGACGTCATTCAGGCGCGGTGCGGCATCGCCCTCGCCATCGCTGACCAGCTCCATCAACAGCACGCCATCGAGGAAGTCGTAAGGCTTGGGTACCCGCACCCCGGCGTTGGCCAGGCGGAACAACGCGGCCACCTCGGCGTTCTGCCAGGAGTCCTCGCGCTCGCGACGGCCGTATTTCGAGCCCTTGGCCATGGCCCGGGCATCACGGCTGTTGCGGACTTTGCGGCCCTCCTGGTACTCGGCGGCCTGGCGGAATCCGCGCTTGTTGGCCTCCTTGTAAACCTTGGCGCAACGCAGCTCGCTGCCGCAGCGCACCACGTACACGGAGGCTTCCTTGCCGCTCATCAGCGGGCGCAGGACTTCATCGATCAGGCCATCTTCCAGCAGTGGCTCAAGGCGTTTCGGGGTCTTCATTCAGGTGCAGCGGGCATCGTCGGGGGAAGTGGAACACTGGCCGACGTTATACGGCATGCAGGCTCCGACGGCTATCCACGACGCGAAAGACCACGACGAAGGGTTTCGATGGCATAGCGCACCTTGGCCGGCTGCGCATCGCGCCGAGGGGTGACGATGTAGAGCCCCACGGGCTTGGGCTGCCACTCAGGCAGCAGCGCCAGCAGCCGACCGCTGGCCAGTTCTTCCCGGACTTCCGGCTCCGGTTGCAAGGACAGGCCCAGCCCTGCCAGGGTGAAGCTGCGCACGGCGAGGATGTTGTTGCAGGCCACTCGCGGCTCCAGGCGCAGCCGCTGCTCTTCCCCGCCTGGACCGGTGAAGCTCACCTGGTGTTGCTGGCGTTCGCCGTTGAGACTGATCCAGTCCAGCTCCAGCAGGCGTTCCGGGCGTTGGATCGGCCCACTGCGGGCCAGGTAGGCCGGAGCACAACAGAGCACCGCCGGCCAATCGGCGAGGTGGCGGGCCACGAGGCTGGAGTCTTCCTGGCGGCCGACGCGGATAGCCAGGTCGATGCGCTGCTCCACCAGGTCGATCTGCTCGTCATGGAAGAACAGCTGGAGGCTCAGGCCCGGATGAGCCTCCAGCAACGGCGCCAGCGCCTCGGTGAGCATGCCGTTGGAGAAGCCGACCGGAGCGGCAATACGCAACTCGCCCACCGGCGCATCACGCAGTTCGGCCAGGCGCTGTTCGGCCTGCTGCGCCAGTTCCAGTACCTGGGCGCAGCTCTTGTAGAACACCGCGCCCGCTTCGGTCAGGGTCAGCTTGCGGGTGGTGCGGTGCAGCAGGCTGACCTGGGTTTCCGCCTCCAGCTTGCGGATCTGCTGGCTGACCGCCGAGGCCGTCATGCCCAGCACCTCTGCCGCGGCCACCATGCTGCCGCGCTCCACGACCGTGGCGAACACTGCCATGCGCTTGAGCTGTTCCATTCGTAAGCTCCGCTTAATTGTGAAAGCGCTTTCAAGCACTTTTTCCATCGATTATCCAGCAGCGATTATGCGCCACCTCGCAACCCACCTTGGAGATGCTCATGAAAATCGCCCTGATCGGCGCCAGCGGTTTCGTCGGTTCCGCCGTCCTCGACGAAGCCCTGCAACGCGGCCACCAAGTGACCGCCATCGTCCGCCACCCGGAAAAACTCCCCCAGCCCCCCAACCTGACGGCCCTCAAAGGTGACGCCTATGACGCCGCCGCCATCGCCCGGGCCGTGGCCGGCCACGAGGCGGTGGTCCACGCCTTCAACCCCGGCTGGGGCGAGGAGAAGATTCGCGAGCTGTTCATCCAGGGCACCCAGGCCATCTTCGCCGGGGTCAAGCAAGCCGGCCTGAAACGCCTGCTGGTGGTAGGCGGCGCCGGCAGCTTGTATGTCGCACCGAACCTGCAACTGATCGACACGCCCGACTTCCCCGCCGCCTACCAGGAAGGCGCCGAAGGCGCGCGCCAGGCGCTCAACCTGATCCGCGAAGAGCACAGCCTGGACTGGACCTTCCTCTCCCCACCCGCGCTGCTGGAGCCGGGCGAGCGCAGCGGCCGCTTCCGTATCGGCGGCGACCAGTTGCTGATGAGCGGCGATCACCCGGCGCGCATCAGCGTCGCCGACCTGGCCGTGGCCATCATCGACGAGCTGGAACAACCCCAGCACATCCGCCAACGTTTCACCGTCGGCTACTGAGGAGAGCCCCCATGACCCTGACCGCATCCGCCCATGTCACCACCGCCACCCCGGCGCGCTACATCAGCCGCCTGTGCAAGCACTTCGCCCACCGCGTGCCCGTGAGCTACGACGAACAGCAGGGCCGCATCGAATTCGACCTGGGCCTCGGTCTGCTGCGCGTCGATGGCGACGGCCTGACCCTGGCCGTGGAAAGCCAGACGCCGGAGGGCCTGGAGCGCCTGAAAGATATCGTCGGCAGCCACTTCGTCCGCGTGGCATGGCAGGAGGAACTGAACCTGGAGTGGAAGGCCTGAAACGACGGCTGCGTCCTCAGTGGGACGCAGTCCAGACCGTCTAGAAAACCGGATCGCCCAATACCCACCGTCCCGCGCACCGCTGTAGATTCACCCCCGCCCTTCCGGCCCCCGCGCCAGCCGAAATCTCGTGTTCGAAGCACTTCCCCCGTTCGGGGTAAGGCTTGCCCCACCCCTGAGTGCAAATCCCCACTCCAATCACCTGAAAACCGTCGAAACCCTTTGGAACGCGCGGGCTAGAACGCCCCTGGCGGCATGGCACAGCCATTGCTGAGACACGATTGCAACTGCTCGGTCCCCAGATGCAGGCCGGGAAAGCTGCAAGCGCGCGCCCACGCTGGCGAGCAATAGGGAGGTTCTTTCGAATGACAGACGCAAGACTTCAGGCCGTCCCCGACCACCCCCAGGCCGACCACCCCTGGATCGAGTACGTGGCAGGGCAATGGGTCGTGGTGCGCAAGCGCCGGGCTCCGGATGAGCGACGCTGCTATCACGCCATGCGCGCCCACATCGACTTGCTGCTCTACCTGGGCTGGAGCATCACCGGCCGCGACCCGGTGCGGCTCGAGTTCAACCAGATGGTGAAGATCGTCAGGCGCGGCGCGCTGATCGACGGATGAGCGGGTAACGCCCCCGAGGCCTGGCGCAAGGCAAAAAAAAGGGCGGCCCCGACATTGCGGGCCGCCCTAAATCACGGAGTTGCTTACATCGCGTGGCGGCGATGACTTGCCGCCACGGGTATTGGATTACTTTTCCAGGATCGCAGTCACACCTTGGCCGCCGGCGGCGCAAATCGAGATGACGCCGCGCCCCTCTCCGGCGACCGAAAGCAGCTTGGCCAGGTTGGCGACGATGCGCCCGCCCGTCGCGGCGAAGGGGTGGCCGGCGGCCAGTGAGCTGCCCTTGACGTTCATCTTGCTGCGGTCAATGGCGCCCAGCGGTTTGTCCAGGCCGAGGCGGGTCTTGCAGTAGTCGGCGTCTTCCCAGGCCTTGAGGGTACAGAGCACCTGGGCGGCGAAGGCTTCATGGATCTCGTAGTAATCGAAATCCTGCAGGCACAGGTTGTTGCGCGCCAGCAGGCGCGGCACGGCGTAGACCGGCGCCATCAGCAGGCCTTCCTCGCCACTGACGAAGTCCACCGCCGCCGCCTCGCCATCCTTGAAGTACGCGAGGATCGGCAGCCCGCGCGCCTTGGCCCATTCCTCGCTGGCCAGCAGCACCACCGAGGCACCGTCGGTGAGCGGGGTGGAGTTGGCCGCCGTCAGGGTGCCGCGCGGGCCGCGTTCGAACACCGGGTTCAGGCTCGCCAGCTTCTCGGCGTTGATGTCCGGGCGCAGGTTCTGGTCGCGGTTGAGGCCACGGAAGGGGCTCATCAGGTCGTTCTGCCAGCCTTCGGCATAAGCGGCCGCCAGCTTCTGGTGACTGGCGATGGCCAGCAGGTCCTGCTCATCACGGGGAATGGCCCAGGTCTGCGCCATCAGCTCGCAGTGCTCGCCCATGGACAGCCCGGTGCGCGGCTCGCCGTTGCGCGGAATGTGCGGCGCCAGGTGGCGCGGACGTACTTTCAGCAACGTCTTGATCTTGTCGCCGGTGGTCTTGCCGCGATTGGCCTCCAGGAGGATCTTGCGCAGCTCCTCATGCACGCCGATGGGCGCGTCGGAAGTAGTGTCCACGCCGCCGGCGATGCCGCTCTCGATCTGCCCCAGGGCGATCTTGTTGGCCACCAGGATGGCGGCTTCGAGACCCGTGCCACAGGCCTGCTGGATGTCATAGGCCGGGGTTTCCGGCGCCAGGCGCGAGCCCAACACGCACTCGCGCGCCAGGTTGAAATCCCGGGAGTGCTTGAGCACCGCGCCGGCCGCGAACTCCCCAATGCGCACGCCATGGAGGTTGAAGCGTTCCACCAGGCCTTCGAGGGCGCTGGTCAGCATGTCCTGGTTGCTCGCCGTGGCGTAGACCGTGTTGGAGCGGGCGAAAGGGATGCGATTGCCGCCGACGATGGCGACCCGGCGAAGCTGGGTCATGGTGACTCCTTGCGATGAGGGTTGGCAGGTTGCAGTGTCGGATACAAGACTAGACGCCTGGATTGGCCGCCTTGCCGGGCGGCAGGTCAGCGCGGTCAATTGCGCGCAACCTGCGCCTGCGTAGAGTGAGCCCACTTTCGATTTTCCAGCAGGAGCGCTACCCCATGAACGACCGTTACCTCGCCTTCGCCAACTCCAACGCCGGCCGGCGCCTGGTTGGCGCCCTCGGCCTGCCGGCGCCGGTGCGCCTGGAGCGCTGGATGGCGGGCCGCGCACGGCCGGTGGACGGTGCCCTGCTGATCGGTGGCCAGGGTGGCCTGGCGGAAGTCGCCAGCACCGTACTGAACAAACTGACTGACCAGAACTTCGCCGATGAAGACGGCCGCTTCGGCCTGCCGCGCTGGACCGCCGAGCACGGCCCGAAACTCAAGGCGCTGATCTTCGATGCCAGTGGCCTGACCCGTTTCGAGCAACTGATCGAGCTGCGCAACTTCTTCCAGCCGGCCATGAAAGGCCTGGGCAAATGCCCGAAAGTGGTCGTGCTGGCCCGCGCACCGGAAGCCACCAAAGACCTGGTGGCCGCCAGCGTGCAGCGCTCCCTGGAAGGCTTCACCCGCTCCCTGGGCAAGGAAATCCGCCGTGGCGGCAACGTGCAGCTGGTCTATGTGGGCAAGGGTGCCGAGGACCAGTTGGAAGGCGCCCTGCGCTTCTTCCTCTCGCCGAAGAGCGCCTACGTCTCGGCCCAGGTGCTGCGCCTGACCGCTTGTGCCGAGCGGGTGCAGGACTGGACCCGCCCGCTGGCCGGCAAGCGCGCGCTGGTCACCGGCGCCTCCCGCGGCATCGGTGCCGCCATTGCCGAAACCCTGGCCCGCGACGGTGCCGACGTGGTGCTGCTGGACGTGCCCCAGGCCAAGGACGCCCTCGACGGCCTCGCCGCGCGCCTGGGCGGCCGGGGTGTCGCCATGGACATCACCGCCGACGACGCTGCCAGCCAATTGGTAGAAGCCCTGCCCGAAGGCGTCGACATCCTGGTGCACAACGCTGGCATCACCCGCGACAAGACCCTGGCCAAGATGAGCGACGACTTCTGGCACTCGGTGATCAACGTCAACCTACGCGCCCCGCACGTACTCACCCAGGCCCTGCTGGACGCGGGCAAGCTGCACGACAACGGCCGCGTGGTGCTGATCGCCTCCATCAGCGGCATCGCCGGCAACCTCGGCCAGACCAACTATGCGGTGAGCAAGGCCGGGGTGATCGGCCTGGCGCAGAACTGGGCGCCAGCCCTGGCCAAGCGCGGCATCAGCATCAACGCCGTGGCGCCGGGCTTCATCGAAACCCAGATGACTGCAGCCATCCCCCTCACCATCCGCGAAGCCGGCCGGCGCATGAACTCCATGAACCAGGGCGGCCTGCCCCAGGACGTGGCCGAAGCCGTGGCCTGGTTCGCCCAGCCGGGCTCAGGCGCCCTGACCGGCCAAGTGATGCGGGTGTGCGGGCAGAGCCTGCTGGGGGCGTGATTCGCCCCTACAAGGGCATTCGCCCCCACAAGAGCGTTCACGCGGGCCTCAGCCCTCGCCCTTCCCCTTTCGCCGGAACTCCACTGGCGTCTCCCCTACCCAGCGTTTGAACGCCCGGTAGAAGGTGCTCGGCTCGGAGAAGCCGGTGCGCTCGACAATCACCTCGATGCGCTCGTCGGTCTTCAGCAGCAGCTCCTTGGCCAACCGGCAGCGGTAGTCGGTGACCAGGTCGTTGAAGCGCACGCCGGCCATGGCCAGGCGTTCGCGCAGGCGTCGGGCCGGCATGTTCAGGCGGGCGGCCACCTGTTCGAGGGTGGCACCGCTGTCCACCAGCAACTCACCGATCAGCTCGCGCACCTGGCGCACCAGGTCCAGGCGTTCCACCTCGGCCAATTGGCGACGGGCCAGGGATTCGTGCATGCGCAGCAAGTCTGGCGCGGCGTGGCGCGAGGGTTTGTCCAGCACTTCGGCATCGAAGATCAGCGCATAGCGCTCAGCGCCCAGGGTTGCCGGGCAGCCGTACACCGCCTGGTAGCGCTCGGCGGGCGCGCCTTCGGCATGCATCAGTTGCACTTCATGGGGTTTGAACTGGCCCTCGGTGAGAGCATGGAACAGGCGGATCACCGCACCGGCGAGCATTTCCGGGAAGTGGCGGTTGCTGCCGGCGTGTCGGCCGAGGGACAGCACGGCACGGTCGTCTTCCACTTCCAGATGGGCGTTCAGGGTGTCGGAGAGCAGGCGCACATAGCGCAGGGCGTGGCGCAACCCCTCACCGAAGGTCCCACTGGAGAGGAACAGGTATTCCAACAGCAGCCCATGGAAGGCAGGCAGGTGACCGGCCAGGTAGAGGCCGACATGCTCCTCGCCGCATTCATCGGCGGCAGCCTTCCAGAACTGGGTTTGCGCAGCATGGGGAAAGCGACCTGCGGGCAGCCCGCCAGGCGGCAGGCCCACGCGCACCAGTACCTTGTCCGGATCGGTGCCGCTGGCACGCAGGGCGTCGATCACCGGGCGCATCAGCGCCACATCGTCGGTCAGATCACGCATCATTTTCGGATAATTCTTATTGTCTGCGAGGCGCAGCCATCTTATGCAGCTTTGTCCCCGCCGCTCAAGGCCGCGATTGACTGCCCTGCCACGGCCCCGGGAAGGTCGGCCAATGTGCGCCCGACGCCGCTGGCTATGCTGAGCCCCATTCGCCTCCAGGAGATCATCCATGGCCACCGACTGGCTCGACCTGTCCGCTCCCCCCGCCCTCCCCGGCCTGTTCGCCCGCGCCGCCGTGCGCCGTGGTACACGCGGCAAGGCCCTGCCCGAACTGGGCGTGCGTTGCCAGGTGAGCGTCGACCCCGGCCACCTGGCGCGTTACCGCGCCGTCTGCGGCTTCAGCGACAAGGGCCTGCTGCCGGCGACTTATCCACACATCCTCGCCTTCCCGCTGCAGATGCGTCTGCTTACCGACCCGCGCTTCCCCTTCCCGCTGCTGGGGCTGGTGCACCTGGAAAACCGTATCCGCGTGTTTCGTGCGCTGGGCGGCCTTGGCCCCTTCACCGTCAGCGTGCAGCTGGATGATCTGCAGCCCCATGAAAAAGGCGTCACCTTCAGCCTGATCACCCGCCTGGAGGACCAGCTCGGCCTGGTCTGGGAAGGCGACAGCCGCATCCTCTTCCGTGGCCTGCGCCTGCCCGACCAGCCCGAACCGCGCGCCGCCATGGACACCTTGCCGCTGAACCATCTGGATCAATGGTATGCCTCCGGCGACATCGGCCGGCGCTACGCCCGCGTGGCCGGCGACTACAACCCCATCCACCTCTCGGCCATCAGCGCCCGGTTGTTCGGCTTCCCTCGCGCCATCGCCCACGGCCTGTGGAACAAGGCCCGCAGCCTCGCGGCGCTGGAAATTCACCTGCCCGCAGCCGGGTACGAGCTGGAGGTGCGCTTCCAGAAACCCGTGTTGCTGCCGGGCGAAGTCACCCTGCTGGCCAGCGCAGCGGCGCCGGCAGGCCAACTCGTCCTGCGTGGCAAGGGCGACACCCCGCACATGGCCGGGAGCTGGCGCCCCCTCGTCTGACCCTTGCGCCGGCGGGCGGCCGGCGGGACCATTAGCGGCTCCAAGGAGAGCGCAATGAACCTCGACGAACTCACCGACCGCCTGCACGCCATTCGCGACCGCAACGACTGGCGGCAATTCCACAGCCCGAAGAACCTGGCCATGGCTGCCAGCGTGGAAATGGCAGAGCTGGTGGAAATCTTCCAATGGCTGACCGAAGACCAGTCACGCCAACTGCCCCCCGAGAAACTCGCCCACGCCGGCCAGGAAGTGGGCGACATCATCCTCTACCTCCTGCTGCTCTGCGCCGAGCTGGGCCTGGACATGGACGCCGTGGTGCGCGCCAAGCTCGCCGACAGCGAAAGGCGCTTCACATGAGCGACCGACACTTCGATGAACTGGCGACACGCTTCGCCGAGAAGATCTACGGCGGCGCCAAGGGCGCCATCCGCCTCGCGGTGCTCCAGGCCGACCTGGCCGAAGTGCTGCCCGAGCGCCCATTGCGCGTGCTCGACGTCGGCGCCGGTCTCGGCCATATGTCCCTGTGGCTGGCCCAGCGTGGTCACCAGGTGACCCTGGCCGAACCCGCCGAACCCATGCTCGAAGGCGCTCGCCAGCGCTTCGACGAAGCCGGCCAGAACGCCACCTTCCTCCAGGCGCCCTGGCAGGAGCTGCTCGGCCAGCTCACCGAACCCTACGACCTGGTGCTGTGCCACGCCGTGCTGGAATGGCTCGCCGAACCCGAGGCCATCCTCCCGGTGCTGCACCAGCTCACCGCCAAGGATGGGTTGCTGTCGCTGGCCTTCTACAACAAGGACGCGCTGATCTACCGCAACCTGCTCAAGGGCCACTTCCGCAAACTGCGCAAACACAAGTTCGCCGGCGAAGGCCAGAGCCTGACCCCGCAGCAACCCCTTGACCCGCGCGACCTGGCCGCGCAACTCGAAGGCCACTGGCAGGTCGAAAAACAGAGCGGCGTGCGGGTGTTCCACGACTACATGCCCCAGGAGTTCCAGGCCAAGGCCGAACTGGTGGACCTGCTGGAAATGGAGCTGGCCTACCGGCGCCACCCCAGCTACCAAGGGCTCGGCCGTTACCTACACTGGATTTGCCGCCCGCTCTGAACGGAGGCCCGATGAAACTGCCCGCTCTGCTCACCCTGGCGCTGCTGCTTGGCGCCTGCCAGAGCCCCAACCCCTACACGGCCGATTCCCGCCCGCTGCCACCCGCGCCGCCGGGCGCCGCGACCACCTTCGACAGCAGCGCCTACCCCGCGCCGCCACGCGACTTCGGCCGCTACCGCAGCTGGACCTGGTTCGACGGCCAGCTCCCCGCGGGCAACAACTGGGCAACCCCCGAGCAGATGGCCGACATGGTCAACGCAGGCCTCGACCAGCACGGCCTGCGCCAGGCCCGCGATCCCGGCCAGGCCGATCTCAAGGTCAGCGCCCGCCTGCGCTACGAAAAGCGCCTGCGGCAGTACGACGACTACGCCGGCGCCTACTACGGCAGCGGCCCCTGGCACGACCAGTACGGCGCCTGGGCCACCGTCCCCATCGTCCGCACCTACGAGGAGCAGGTGGCCGTGGTCTACCTGGAGTTCTATGACGCCCACGACAATCAGCCGGTGTGGAGCGGCAGTGGTGAGGCCTACGCCAATGGCAGCCGTTCCGACAGCGTCAACGCTTTGCGCCAGGCGGTGAAGCAAGCACTGGACGACTATCCACCGAATTGAGACGCCGTCGCCCAACACCCCAAAATCCCCTTGCCGGCGGCCTGGCCTTGCGCTTCGATAGAGGTCCAGGCAGAGGAGATCCGATCATGATCCGCCGCACGCTAGTCCTGTCCGCAGCACTGCTCCTGGCCGCCTGCCAGAACTACAACCTCAACCGGGATTACGACAGCACGCGCGACTTCGGGGCCTATCACAGCTGGAGCTGGAAAGAGCCTGCCCTGCAGTACAGCCCTGACGACCCACGTATCAAGAGCGACCTCACCGAGCAACGCATCCGTGAAGCCGTCGGCCAGCAACTCGACCAGCGCGGCCTGCGCCCTGCCGCCGACGGCAAGGCCGACCTCACCGTCCAGTCCTGGTTGATCGTCGATGAGCGCCAGCAGCAGACCAGCTACAACTACGGTGGCGCCTGGGGCGGCTATTGGGGAGGTTACTGGGGCGGCCCGGCCTACACCGAAACCCGCATCTACAACTACAAGGTCGCCACCATCCAGGTGGACCTGTACGACGGCAAGGACGGCAAGCTGGTCTGGCGCGGCAGTGCCGAGCAGGTCATGACGAGCGCGCCGCCAAGCCCCGCCGAACGTGAAGCCGCCATTCGCGAGACGGTCGCCAAGGTGATCGCCCAATACCCACCGCACTGAGTCCCCCATGCCCGCTGCCTATCCCCAACTGCAACACCGCCCCGCCAGCGCCGAAGACCTCCACGAAATCGTCCGCTTCCCCCAGGATGCGGACGAACTCTTCTTCGCCTACCCCAAGGCCAGTTGGCCGCTCACCGTCGGCCAGCTCGCCGCCGCCATGGCCGAGCGCCGTGGCAGCACCGTCGCCCTGCTGGACGGCAAGGTCGCCGGCTTCGCCAACTTCTACCAATGGCAGAACGGCGAGTTCTGCGCCCTCGGCAACATGATGGTGGCCTTCTGGGCGCGCGGTCAGGGCGTGGCCCAATACCTGATCGAAGCGATGGAGCGCCAGGCCCGCGAGCAGTACAAGGCCAGGCTGATGAAAGTCTCCTGCTTCAATGCCAATGCCGGTGGCCTGCTGCTCTACACCCGCCTCGGCTACCAGCCCCGCACCATCGTCGAACGCCACGGCCCGGACGGCCGCCGCGTTGCCCTGGTGCAGATGGACAAGCCCCTCATGGACTGAGCCTCATGACCCACTGCGAAACCATGGGCCACAACCCCGGCTGAACCGGTCGGCACCTGCCGCCCCCACTCGCCTGCCTCTCACTAAACTTATCCACAAGGCACCGGCCAACGTCGATGCCGGGTGGGGAGCGGGAGGCTCCTCCTTGCGTGCCGGCCCCACCGGCTTATCGGGAGCGACAAGCCGGCGCCTGGCAGGAGGTGTCTCATGACCATGATCACCCAGCTGCAAAGCAGTCTGATGCAGCACAAGACCCGCTTCGACGTGCTCAACCACGCCGCCTCCATGACCACCCGCGAAGCCGCCCGCCGCGCGGGCATACCACCGCAGCAGATGGCCAAGCCCGTCATCCTCGACGACTTCCAGGGCCACTGGCTGATGGCCGTGATCCCCGCCTCGCGCCATGTCGACCTGGAAAAGGTCCACAAGCTCACCCACCGCCACTGGCGCCTGGTGCGCGAGCGTGACTTCGGCAAACGCTTCGGTGACTGCGATGTCGGCGCCATCCCCGCCGTGGGCAACCTCTTCGGCCTGGAAACCCTGGTCGACCAGTCCCTCACCGAACAGCCGGACATCTACTTCGAATCCGGCCGCCACGACGAACTCGTGCACATGAGCGGCAAGCACTACATGGCCCTGATTCCAGAAGCGAAAAGCGGGCGGTTCTGCGAGTAGCTGCGCCCTCACACAACGGCACTTCTGTAGGGGCGATTTCAATCGCCAGGCAGGCCAAAGGCCTGCGCCTTCAAGCCGTCCTCACGCACAAACCAAAAGGCTCCTTACCAGGAGCCTTTTCCAATGGCATGGCGCGTGCCTTACCGAATATCCCCACAGAAAATATCGAAACTGCCGTCCGCGGGCGTCGTGCGCAACACGAGGGAGTAATCACCCGCGCGAAGCGTCGAGAGGGGAACCGGTGCCGACTTCGACATTCGCCAGACATCACCCCGGAAGTGGCGGTCTGTCGTGAGCGTTCTGTTCAGCTCATAGGCCGGCGTGCCCCCAGGATACGCGCAGCTTCCCGGGTAGATGAAGGTGTAAAGGCGAACAGGCCTGGTCGTGTAGGAGGGTACACCGCTGATCACCAGCGAAATGCTCGTCTCATCGCCCCGCGGTACCAGCGTCGCCTGCGCGATGCGCCCGGCGTTCTTCGGCGTGGCGTTCAATCTGACTTCGAGCATCTCGTTGCTGGCGTCGCCTGCCGGGCTCGCGCATCCGCACAATCCGCAAGCGGCCATGATCAGTGCCAGGTATCTCGCTGCGTTCATCGCTGGCCTCCTGCAGTAAGAAGCGCCGTTGCGAGGGTCACCTATCCACTATAAGCGCGAGATTGGCAGCAGCCGTGCGTCTCTACCCAGTGGTCGAGAGGTCAAAAAATGCGAGCGGAAAGCCCCATAAACAGGGGCTTTCAGAGGCGGGGCCGGCGGGGTGAAGGTCGATACGGACTCAGGGCTTGTACTTACTCTGCGCCACGCACCACTTGCTGGCCGGGTCTTTCGAACGGGTGCAGGAGTTACGGAACACCACCTGCGCATGCTTCTGGCAGTCGCGGAACTGCGAGGAGCCCTTCTCGTTCTTGCTGCAGACGGAGTCCAGGGCGATTGCGCCGTTACGTTCCTGCCAGTTCAGGTAGTAGTTGTCGCTTTCTTTCTTGGCGGCAGGGGCGGCGGCAAACGAAACGCTTGCCATGAGTACCAGCACGCTACCCAGTGCGAATCGAATGGTCATATCAACTCCTGATAGTCGCTTGTGCGTAAGTGCACCTTCTAAGAGGCGCTTTTCCTGATGCGGTGTTGCCAGTGAAGCGGCGTTACTTGAACAACCAGGTGGAAAGCCAATCGCGCAGCCCCCTGCTCATTAAAGCAACTGCCGAATGAACTGCAGCGCATAGTGCTGAGCGCCCTTGGAAGCCGCAAGGGCTCAGGGCCAATCTGGGCTGACCGTCTGTCGAAACGTCCAGCTTATGAAGACAGTCCCCCTGCATGGCGCAGATCGTAACCCGGATGAAATCCGGGAGCGGCGATTGGACTTTCCCCGGATTTCATCCGGGCTACTAACGTGTAGGAGCGAGCTTGCTCGCGAAAGATCGTGCTCGGGCTGTTCGCGAGCAAGCTCGCTCCTACAGACACTCCGACTTCATCCTGTATATCAGGCATTTCGATCGTCACAGGCAGATCCAATGACTCATGAACACGCCCTAAGGACGTGGTTTCCCAGGTTCAAATGAAGAAGCCGAACAGGCACCACTGGGCTCTATCGACGCCCTGGAGCGCACCTTCAAGCGCATCAGCTGGCATCCTGAATCGGGCTCATAGAGATACGCCCACGAGCTCGATCTGCCGGGACTGCGCTCCTGAGCGTTGAAGTGCTATTCCCAACCTGGTCGTCTATATCGAGCGAGATGTGTGGCATGTGCTGCATGAGATGAGGGAGACCCCAGCGCGGATGCTGGGCAACGACAGAAAATAGACTCGTCCCCATTTCCCTCAGATTCGGGATTTCGACACGTCTTCGACACCTCGGCCAAGCCGGGGTCGGTGGATGCGCTGAAAGCCCCGTAACCCAGGACCTCCAGAGGGGCGAATTGGCGGAAGGCAGTGGGAGTCGAACCCACCCAGGAACGGCTGCCGTCCCCCACCGGGTTTGAAGCCCGGCCACGCCACCGGGCGTGCTTGCCTTCCATGTCGATCTACAAGGCTTTTTCCTTGCCGTCTTGCTCTGCAAGCGCGGAGGTGTCGAAGAACTGTCGAAAATCTATGGTCGGACCATACCGGAAAACATCCTGGAAGGAGTGGCCTGACGCAAGGCTAGCGTAGCGCAGAGTGCCCGGCCTCAACGGAGCATCTTGCCCGACATTTCAGTAATGATGATCGAATCGATGCAGCGCAGCGCTCTCATCTCCCCGGGGAATGCTTGCCTGACCTCGGGCTGCAACCTCGCAATCTCTTCGTTTTCACGTTGCACCTGGTCAATGAGTTCCTTGGCACCTTTGCGCACTGCTGTAGCCAGCTGGACAACCTGTGCTCTCGCCGTGGCCGGCTTGATCGCGAGTATCCCGGCCGCCTCGACAAGCAGGTCCAGGCTCATGCGCTCCAAGCGATCTTCACCCGCTATTGGCCAGGCCATGGTCACTGCGCCCGGCCAATGGTCCTTGTCGAAAGCCTTCGTGGTCCAGACGGCAGTACTCAGCAGGTCATAGAAAGGTGCCAGCTCCAGCCCCCGAGGGCTCATGAGGAAACTCAGGTTTTTCAGGTGTGCGTCGGTGTTGCCAACCAGAACGTTGAACGTCAGCCACTGGAAGAGTTGAAGCCTGGCTCTGGCTGGAATGCGGCACATCGCGCTCAACTCACGCAGGCGCTCGACGTTGCCCGCGTGGTACTTGGTCGATCTATCAAGGTTGAGGACCTGGCAGGCGTCCAGGCAGTGGAGCCTTGTCCACCCTGTGGTGGTGAGAGCCCGGTCGAACCGCTCGACCAGGTAGACCGGCATGGGAATGTACTTTCGGGTCACGGCCGGAACAGGCAGGCCCACCTTCCTGGCGAGTGTCATCACGAACCACTCGTTGATCACCGAATGGGCAAAGTCTCCACTCGGGTGATCCGGCTTGAGGATGTGTGTCGAGGGTTCGTTACCGCCTGGTTCCAGGAACCCACCCTCCTCAACGCGGAGTGCGACTTTGTGTTGCGCCCCGGCCAGCGACATCCTTTTGAAGGACTGCTCGGCCAAAGGGATTTGAGGCATTTTCTGAATGCGCTCGGCCATGGCATCAAAGGAGAGTGCTCGCAGTTCGCCTGGCTCGGGCACCAGGTCGGGGGGCAGCAAGGTGATGGACCCTGCCGACTCGGCGCCGAAGTGCTGCAGCATCCCGAATGCATCCTCGACACCAACGCCGGCACTTGAGGCAATGAGCTGGCGTTGCCCTTCCTCCGGGAGCAGGTTGTCGAAGAACCACTGAACCGGGCGGTCGCTTGCACCGTCAACGTAAGGCTCCGCCCTCAACGGCAAACTCGGGCTGATGGCATAGGCATCACGCTTATCCAACCAGGCCTGGGTGTAAGTGAAGGTCCATAAGCCGTTGCGCTCGGCCAGCACACCGACCTGGTCGAAGTTGATCCAGACGTACAGTTGCCGATCCATCAGCGAGCCTTGTCGTTCAGGGACGTTTCAATGGCATGCAGCAGACGGTTCAAATCATCTGAGCCGGGATTGCTCTTGCCGGGGTGGGGCACCGTCGCGGACTTGTTGAATGCGCGAACGATCTGAGCCCTTGCCTCCCCGGCAATCTCATCGGGAACCTCCACCGACACTTTCAGCCCCAGCTCTTGCATGACCTGGAACAGCAGGCCCCATTGCACGGTTTCGCCGCCGCGCTCGACCTTGCCGAGGAAGTTCTCGCTCACGCCAATAACGCCAGCGGCCACGTCTTGGCGCATATCCATGGCCTTTCGGCAGGCCCGAATGAGGTGGCCCAGGGCTTTAGGAGAATCGATTGGCACATTCACTGAAAAAATCCCCACGCTCATAAGGAAAACCGAGCGATGCTGAGCTGCACGAAATAATCCACATGATCGTGAGGATTGCTTCAATCAGAGTGCATAGCCACTCGGAATCCTCACGTACGCAAGGATTATAGTCACAGAACAGACCAAGCCGGAAAAACCTCACGAACGAGAGGACTCTTGGCACAGGGCTTTGCCCTTGCCTTCCTGCTCAGCAAGCCGCGAGGTGTTGAAGAGCTGGCGAAAATCCCTGGTGGGGCCGTATTCCAGAACATCCAGGAGGTGGCCTGGCACCCGGTGTGCAAACCCATGGTCATCGACAGTACGGGGTGCCTCGCTCTCAGTGAGCTGCGCGAAATTTCCGCGTGATCCTGAGGACATAAGCGAGTCACTCGTTGGCGCAATGCCGCCCGGCAAGCTGGTCGATCACGTAGCGGCCCCATTGGTCAGCCATCGCGTCGGCGATGCCCTGGTGAGTGCGGCAGAGGCTCTTCCAGCGTTCGGGGCCGGAGTTGGGCGCCATGTACAGCGCGGCCGGATCGCGCTCGCAAACGATGTGGGTGGGTTGCAGCTTCGGCAGGTTCTCCAGCCAGAAGTGGATATATCTGCGCTCGCCGTGGCCGAACATCCAGGGCTGGACAGTCTGGTCGGGCTTGCGGATCTGCGTGGAAATCACCGACGTGGGGCCCTTCAGGGCTTTGAAACGAATCGGGGCGGCCAGCAGAGTGCGGACGAAGTCGACCGCCCTGCCCTGCCTGCCGTCCGCGATTTTGGCGGCGAAGTAGCGGGCACCGGAGACGGCGAGATCAATGTACGGCGGGTGGGCGATCAGCAGGTCCCAGCCCAGGTCCAGCAGTTCGCAGACATCCCCCAGGACGTGTTCGCCTTCGGTTTCCGAGGGCAGAAGGTCGCAGCTCACCGCATGAAAACCGACACGGGTCAGGGCGTCGCGTACGCGGCCGGAGAATTCGCAGGCCACCAGGGCCCTGGGTTGGCGCTCAGACACGGCTCAGGGCTCCCTGCCGAACGGTTCGCAAATGGACACGGAGGGCGTGGGCGCGCCGCTGCCATACACAACGCGCCAATACTTCAGCGCGCGGCGCACGCGCCTGTGTTTCCCGCAGCACGAGGCCCGCGGGCAGACCCGGCGCCCAGCGGCCCTGGATATCCGTGCGGGGCGGCCGTGCTCGCAGGACATGGACCGGGAAAGAACGCACTTCGCCCGTTCGCATGGGCACCAGCAGACAGAGCAGACGCAATGCTCGGCGCGGGCGAGGCAGCGCCAGCATTCGACTGTGTCGATGGTTCATGCCCTTCGCTCCTTCTCCAGCAGCTGCTGCGTCAGGAGCGCCACGTTGACCATCACGTACTTCCCCACCTTGTGCGACGGGATATAGCCGTTGCGAATCCAGCCCCACACCACGTCGTGTTCATTGCTCATCCGTATCCAGTCGGCGAACTCGCGCCAGGGCATCACCGGCGGCGGGCTGAGCAGGTCCTTAAGCGAGAGGGTCGTTCCTTCCACATCCATGGCCTTTGTTGCACTATGTTGGTATTTACTCACATGTAACTAGAGTCAATCTGACTCAATCTATTTCGAGCATATTCAACTCAAGTCATTTTGACTAGAGTTTATTTAGATGAATCAGGAATGATCAAAGAGCGCGTTATAACCATCCTCTCCTGGTCGGATATCAGGCTGCCCAAGCTGGAGGAGATGACCGGCATCAGTCGCTACACCTGGAGCAACCTGAAGAATCCCTCCAAGTCTCGGGAGATCAAGGAAGAGGAGATCCTGGCCATTGCCAAGGTATTCCCGCAGTTCCGTTGGTGGCTTTTAACGGGTGAAGTGATGCCGGAGGCAGGCCAGATCAGTCCCGGCTATGAAGACGCTCAGCGCGAGACCTCATCTCAGAAAGGCGCGGAAAAGCGCTAGCCAAGAAGGCCGTAGGTTGCTGACTTCAAAGGAGTGAAGTGAAGAAATGAAAGCGGACTGGGATGACGCACCGAACTACCTGAAAGCATCGCGAGGGGCCGGCAATATCGGCAAATGGCTAATCGCCAGCCTGATCGGTACCAGCATCACCGCCGGCCTGCTCTACCTGGCAGGTGCCCGAATCCCCTTCCTGCAAAACTCCGCGCCGGTCGCAACGATCGAGCAGCCGCAGAACGACTACTCTCCCCTCCCTCCTTTCGAAGAACCGGACCCGAATCAGCCAACTGCTGAGGAAATGTTCTGGTCCAGCGTCAAGCAGCAAGAATCCGAGCGCAAAACCCAGATCAAGCAAACCGAATACAACGACCAGAACTACACACCACGCCAGCCTGACAACATCGTGAGCATGGAAGGCGTCAGGCAGTCATCCGCTTATCAACAACCCATCCAGCAGACAACCACACGCAGCAGAACCATCGAGAAGCATGGCGAGTGGATCGATAAATGGAGCGGCGGCGCCCGCTACTACGCCACCTGGACCATCGTGAACAACTACATCGACGGCAGCAGCGTATGTGGTAACCACAGGCGTGGTTCGATTGACTATCGGGAATGCCGAAAGGGTGCGAAGCAGTTCTTTAAAGATGAATGCCGTGCCTGGGGGGTGCGCTATCAAAGCGACAGAACACTACAAAGTGATGGTATGAAGGAGAGATATTGCTCAGCGGCAAGTAATTTTAGCCCTATGGGATAAGTAGCAAACTCAAACAAAAATCAGTTAAGTCGTAATTAAATATATCTACACAAGAAGCAAAAAAGCTAGGGCATAAGATAACAAAATGAACGCTGACGAAATTAGAGAGTCATTCCTTTCAAACCAGAAATTTCTTGAGGAAATGGCCGAAAAAGAATACAGGCGCTATGCGAAAATGGCGTTCCGAAAGAAAATAAGAGCGGCATTTTTAATAGCAACCGCAGGGATAGCCTCTTATCTTGCCTTTTACCATTACTTCATAAATCCAATAGACGAAAGCTCCCCGCTACTGGCCACCATCAAACGAACCATACTAACTCCTCAATACATACTCATTCCTCTCGGCCTAACTATTATAGCCATCATAGTTCGCCAATTTTTCAACTACCTACAACCAGAAACACTAACTTCTTCAAGCTCTAGTAGAATAGATGAAAGCTCTCTCAGGGACCTTCTGCGACGCCATGAAGCAAAAATATACAGACTGGACGCTAAATACGACACGATAATTCAGAAGCTTCAGAGCGGCGGATCCGCTGGCGAGATTTTTAGCTAGGATGAGAAAGAAGAAATCCTTAAGGAGCTTTCTACTCGCCTAGAGAGCAACACCTTTGAAGAATATTTCAACAAGCTTACCGCATCCATCAAGGACAGCAGCAAATTCAAGCAACGAGACGAATTATTTCAGAGAACAATCTCAAGACTAGAAGTTGAAATTAAAAGCCAGTCAAAAAGAGGCAATATAAATCTAGGCCTTGGAATATTAACGACCGTTACGGGAGTTAGCATTCTTGGTTACTCAGTTTTTGATGCCCCAACGCTTACCACCGAAATTGAAATAGCAGCTCACTTCCTACCGAGACTTTCACTAGTCCTGGTTATAGAAGTTTTTGCATACTTTTTCTTGCGATTATACAAGCAGGGCCTTGATGAAATTAAATATTTTCAGAATGAGATGACTAACATAGAAAGCAAATACCTAGCACTCTATGTAGCTTCAGAAAGCGCAGTTCACGAAGGCGTACTAAATACGATCAACCTCCTCGCCTCAACTGAAAGAAATTTCATTCTTGAGAAAGACCAATCAACAGCCCACATTGAGCTAAAGAAGATTGAATCAACTGACAATGGACTAATTCTTGATAAAATATCCAACATCCTACCAAACCTGGTTAGAAGAACCTAAAGCTGTCATCTTCGGGATGTCAAAAGCTAATATTTGGTAAGAGGGGCCGACTAGGCCCCTCCAGTAATAGAACTTCAGGAACAGAACGCGAACATTAATATATTGGTGAGTTTTTCCTTACTATTATCAGTAAGCACCACATCACCATCAAGATATTTTCTCACTCTCTTCCACGAGTTGTACGGCTTGTCTTTAGAACTTGCTATTTCATCTGCCGCCGAATCCCAAAGAACATGCTCAAATGTATCCGAGACAACATAAACGTTCTTGGAATTAGCAACACTAGCAATTTTGGCATTTGCCTTAAATGGATGGATTGCCGGTTTATCCGCAAGTTCCCCATCAGAAAGACCATGACGATCCTCATCGTGAATAACTCGATAATCGATACCCAAAGCATTCAAAACCTTGCAAATAGCTGGAATAGTCCACTTTCCTCCAGCGGATATTATCGTAGTATCCTTTACAAGATCAGAAGTCAGATCTAGCTTACCTAGAAGCTCTTCAACCATGGAGAAAACAGCAACTTCTGTGTCTCCTTCCACCAAAACAACTCTCTTCGCAAAAAGGCTTTCACAAACGGTAGGATGAAAGTCCAACGTCGCCCGCAACAAAGACCGCTCATCATATTCGCCCCCTTCTTCAAAAATATTAGAGGCAAGCTGGTGAATAATCCTCTTATTCTCTGCATTCTTCCGAATCAATTTCAATGATTCAGGCTTATCAGCAAGCGAAATTAGAAACGGAGAATGCGTGGAGCAAATAACTTGCCATTTTGGGGACCCCGTCTTGCTCACCAATGCAGACTTGAGCCTACGCATCAAATGTGGGTGTATATAAAGCTCCGGCTCTTCATACAGTACAACCACTGACCGTTCGCCACCTTCAACAATTGAGGCGTGTCCTGCAGTGCTTTCGAGCATAGCAAATGCTAACGCCCGCTGGACGCCGCTTCCTTGATATTGAAGACTTGACTCAAACTCTTCATCGATGAGCAAAGTAGCAGCCTTCATGAATAGAGGCTCAATGTCGACTTCGCCGATGGCCAGCCGAACCTTCGAGTCAAAATCCAAGACCTCATTCAGTGTTGCACTTACTTGCTCAAGCGCCTCGCCAAGCCCTTCTATTACCTCTTCACCACCAGCTTTAGACTTAAGCTTTTTCTGAAGATATCCCGCTTTTTCTACATACTCTTTGTATGAGGCATCACTCTTAACAATCGGAAATAGCTTATTGGAGAAAAGAAATGAAAATGGAGTATTTGCCGTAGTCTTAAGCTCGTCTTCTATCTTGAAGCAAGCAGGAACATACATAACATGAGGAACTGCTTGCTGAAGAGAATTAGCAAATTTTTTAACGTGCCAATCGGTTCGTGCATTGACGAGACCTGGATATCTATCCTTAAACATTCCTTCTAATTCTGCACTTTTTGCCTTGAATTCGGCAGCATTTGTTATTCCAAGAGCCTCCATACACTCTTGTGCCTCTGCTATTTTTCTAGCTTCTGTAATCCCTGACCATGGGACTTCATCTATGGTGCAGTAAACACTATAATCAGACGACGGTTGCTCAGACTCAATTTCCCATGTCCCAGCTAGCTTGACAATAAGCTTATCTTCATGCAGCAGCCCTGAAATAGCTGGCTTGTTTCTCTCCCAGTCCTCGAGCTCCCCGAACTCAACCACAATCTCCATGGATTCTTGAGAGGGCTTTTTGTTAGGCCAATCATCAACCGTAGGCTTCTTATTATCCAAAACAATATTAAGCGCATGCAGTATTGTGGATTTACCAATATTGTTCGGACCTATAAAACTAGTGAAGTTCTCGATATCTATCTCAGCAGAGGATATGCCTCGGAAGTTGTTTATATATAGTTTTCTGACTTTCACGATCAGCTCCCTTGAATGATGTCAAAACGCCTTCATTTTTGCCAGAACACCTAAGCGTTTACAAGGACCTTTCTAAGAAGAACTGGATTTCCTCACCGTGAAGCACTATGCAATAGATTCTTAGGGTGTCGAAAAAGAGTCGAAAAAATTTGATAAGGAAGTCCAGAAATAGCCAGTGGTGCATCAAAAAAGCCGCAGATTGACCGCTTTTTGCTGTCATAAACCATCAATGAATTAGCCCCGAAACGGGTTTGAAGCCCGGCCACGCCACCGGGCGTGCTTGCCTTCCAAAATCTGTGATCAGGGCATAGGCGCTTGGGCCAAGGCTGAGTCTTCCCTGATCTTGCGTTGGTCGCCGATGCGGCGGGTGAAGCCGATGCGATCGAAGTATTCCAGTAGCTGGATGCTGCGTTTGCGGCCGATGGCGAGGCGGTCGCGCCAGTGGGCGGCCTTGATGCTGCCGTGTTCATCCTGCAGTTGCCGGGCCAGTGTAGCCAGTTGGCGGATGGTCGCATCCGGGTAGAACAGGTCTTTTACCACCTGGTGCAGTTGGCCGAGGCGCGCGAGTTTGCGTTCCAGCAGGCGCATGGCGCCCTCTTCCACGGTCAGTTCGCGGGCGAGTTCGCGGACCCAGGGTGGGTCGAAGCCGCCTGCTTCCAGCAATGGCCAGATGCGTTGGCGCAGGAGTTCGTCCTCGGGGCTGAGTTGTACGCGGTGGTCGGGCAGGTGCAGCCAGGGGCCGCTGGCTTGCACGGCGCCGCTGGCGAGGTGGTGTTCGAGCAAGGCGATGAAGATGGGGCGTTCCAGTTCGGAAAGTGCGTAGCGGCGCAGGCGGTCGCGGTCGGGGCCGAGTTCGTCGGGCAGCTCGGCGTGGAAGTGTGCGAGGCCTTCGACCAATTGTTGCGCCAGGGCCTGCCAGCGTTGTTGTGCGAAGAGGCGCGGGCCGAGGCGGGTGGGGATTTCCACAGCGCCTTCGGGCAGCGCCCAGCCTGTGCGGGGGCGGTTGAACTGGCGTTCCAGCCGTTGCGGGTCGAGGCCGTTGTGGGCCGTACTCAGCAAGGCTGGCAGGGCGGCTTCCAGCCCCTCTCCGCGCAGGGCTTCAAGTTCGGCCAGGCGTTCGGGCGTGCGACGGTTGCGGGCAGGCGCGAAGGGGTCGAGTACGCGGCCACCGCCAAGGGTGCGTTGGGCGGACTGGTCGCGCAGCACCAGGCGGTCGCCGTGGACCGCATGTGCAGGCGCGTTGAGCAGCAGCTGGGCGAAGGTACGCCGGCCGGGGGCAAGGCTGTTGTGTTCCAGCAGGGCTACACGGCCGGTGACATCCTGGGCGCCGAGGTGGATATGCACAGGCGTCCAGTGGGCGAGGTCGTGGGGCTCGCCGGGGAGCAGGCGCAGGTCGATGTCCAGGCGGGTGCTGGGTGCCAGCAAGGGCGGCGCCAGCAGCCAGTCGCCACGATGCAGGTGCTCCAGGGCCAGGCGTTCGCCGGCGATGTTCAGGGCCACGCGCTGGCCGGCGCAGGCTTGGTCTACCTGTTGGTTGCGGGCGTGCAGGCCGCGTACGCGCACTGTCCTGCCGGATGGGCTGAGCACCAGTTCGTCGCCTACTTTTACCTGCCCGGCAAAGGCGGTGCCGGTGACCACCACGCCCGCACCGGACACGCTGAAGGCCCGGTCGATGGGCAGGCGGAAATGGCCGTCAGCCCTGCGCCCAGCGGTAAGGGTCGCCTCGGCCAACAAGGCGCTGCGCAAGGCGTCGACACCCTTCCCGCTCACACTATCCACAGGGAAGAGTTCAGCCCCAGCCAGCGCACCAGGCGCCAGCAGCGCGACGACTTCGGCGCGCGCCTGTTCGACGCGCTCGGGTGCTACCCGGTCGATCTTGGTCAGCGCCACCAGGGCGCGGCGAATGCCGAGCAGTTCGGCGATGGCGAGGTGTTCGCGGGTCTGCGGCATCACGCCGTCGTCGGCGGCGACCACCAGCAGCAGGTCGATGCCGCAGGCGCCGGCCAGCATGTTGTGGACGAAGCGCTCGTGGCCGGGCACGTCGATGAAGGCGGTGGGCTGGCCGTCGCCCAGGTCGGCGTGCAGGTAGCCGAGGTCGATGGTGATGCCGCGCTCACGCTCGGCCGGGCGGCGGTCGCCGTCCAGTCCGGTGAGGGCTTTGAGGAGGGCGGTCTTGCCGTGGTCGATATGGCCCGCCGTGCCGACTATCACTCAACGCCCCCCTGCAGGTGCGGCAGTTGGGCGATGAAGGCCGGTTCGTCGTCGAGCTGGCGCAGGTCGAGCCAGAGGGCGTCGTCGTCGAGTCGGCCGATCACGGGAATGGGCAGGGTGCGCAGGCTCTCTTCGAGTTGGTGCAGCGCGCGGCCGCGCAGGCGTTTGGGCTGCTGCGGACGCAGGCACAGGGCTGCGCTGGGCAGGCGCGCCACGGGCTGGGCACCGCTGCCGATCATGCCGAGGGCAGGCTCCACGCTCACCCGCCAGGTGCTGCCGAGCTGGGTGGTCACCAGCGGGGCGATGCGTTCGGCCTGGGCGCGGATGTCGGCCTGCGGGCGGCTGAGCAGGCGCAAGGTGGTAAGGCGTTCGGCAAGGCGCTCCGGGTCGCGATAGAGCCCAAGCACCGCTTCGAGGGCGGCGAGGGTCAGCTTGTCCACGCGCAGTGCGCGTTTGAGCGGGTTTTTCTTGATCCGCCCGATCAGTTCCTTGCTGCCGAGGATCAGGCCAGCCTGGGGGCCGCCGAGCAATTTGTCGCCGCTGAAGGTGACGATATCGGCGCCGTCGCGCAGGGCTTCCTGCACGGTGGGTTCCTTGGGCAGGCCCCAGCGGGTGAGGTCGACCAGGGTGCCGCTGCCAAGGTCTTCCAGAAGCGGCAGGCCGTGGGCGTGGGCGATGGCAGCCAGCTCTGCCGTGGGTACGCTGGCGGTGAAACCCTGCACGCTGTAGTTGCTGGTGTGCACGCGCATGAGCAGGCCGGTGCGCGGGCCGATGGCGGCCTCGTAGTCCTTGGCGTGGGTGCGGTTGGTGGTGCCCACTTCCACCAGTTTCACACTGGCGCGGGCCATGATGTCGGGGATGCGGAACGCGCCGCCGATCTCGATCAGTTCGCCCCGGGAGATCACGCCTTCCTTGCGTGCGCCCAGGCTGTTCAGCGCGAGCAGCACGGCCGCGGCGTTGTTGTTGACCACGGTGACCGCCTCGGCGCCGGTGAGCTCACGGATCAGCCCGGTGATGAGGTCGTCGCGGTCGCCGCGTTTGCCAGTGGCCAGGTCGAATTCCAGGTTGAGCGGGTAGCGTGCGGCGAGGGTGATGGCTTCGATGGCTTCATCCGGCAACAGGGCGCGGCCGAGGTTGGTGTGCAGGACGGTGCCGGTGAGGTTGAACACGCGCCGCACCCGGCTGGAATGCCAGGCGGCGAGCCGTTCACCAGCACGGCCGGCGAGCACGGCGTCGGTCAGTTCGATGGCAGCGAGTTGACCTTGGCGGGCGGGTTCGCGCAGTTCATCCAGCAGGTCGCGCAGGGTCTTGAGCAACGCCTCGCGGCCGTATCGCTGTTGCAGGGGGGCGCAGGCCGGGCTGCGCAGAAGACGGTCGACGGAGGGCAAGCGAGCGGCCGACATGGGCATTCCTTAGCGTGGGGCAATCAGGTCCGTTGTTGAGTCTAGGTGCTTAATCCGATCCGGGGGCCAGCAGGAGGTTGGGCGCGCGGCGCAGGTAGCCCTCTTCGCTCAGGCGCAGGTCGAGATCGAGGCTGGCCAGGTCGTCGGCCTGGGCTTCGGCACCGGAGTCGAACTCCAGGTAGCACTGTTTGAGGTAGCCCTGGCAGTTGGGGCAGGCCTCGGCGCGGATCGGCGCCCGTTCGCCCTTCACGCCGTCGCGGTCGAGCGAGAGATGGGCCAGGTGTTTGCTTTCCTGGCAGTGGCTGCATTTCAGCCGCACGTAGTGCCACTCGCAGGAGCACAGCGAGCAGGCGAGGTAGCGCAGGCCGTTGTACTTGCCGCGATGACGAACCATGCCGGCCACCGGGGGTGAGCCACAGGCCGGGCAGAGGACCTTGGCCTCGCTCTCCACGATCACGTCATTGGGCAGGGCCAGCAGCCAGTGGCTGAAGGCGACTTGCAGGGCGGCGCCAACGAAGGGGGCAATGGCGGGTGGCAGCAGGTCGAACTGGCCACTGAGCAGCGCCACGCCCCAGGTCTTGCGCTGGGCGGTGTCGGCGTTCTTGAGTTGCTGAACGGCTTCGGCAACGGCGGGATTGGTGATGGCCTCTACGCGAACCAGCAGCGCGTCCAGGGCGGCCAGCCAGCCATCGGCGCGCACCAGGGCTTCGAAGGCAATGGGCGGCATGCCGTGTTCGCGGCTACGGGCAACGGCCTCGGGTGCTGGCCCGGGGAGCGCGGGTGGGTTGTCGAGGACCTGTTGCTGGGCTTTGCACAGATCAGCCACCAGCAGCAGGTAGCCGGCCAGCGGATGGCCATCGGCAAGGTGACGCAGGCGCTCGGCGCGAACCATGAACAGGTCACGACCGGGTACATGGAGGAAGGGTGGGATGTTGGCTGCGGCCTCGATCTGGCCGGGTTCGAGTATCTGGCCTGCCACGCAGGACTCCTTCAGTGGATTGGCTGTGTGTAGGGTGGGTGGAGCAACGCGATACCCGCCGTTTGCGCCTATTTGATGGGTTTCGCTTCGCTCTAGCGGAACGCCGCCCGCGCCATCCAATTGCGAACTGGCAAATCGTAGCCCGGATGAAATCCGGGAGCGGCGTTGAACACTCCCCGGATTTCGTCCGGGCTACTGGCTACGAACCCTTCGCGAATGAATTCGCTCCCACAGCGCTTATTTGATGGGTTTCGCTTCGCTCTACGCCATCCTACGGCCGTGCCTCTTGCCGGCCTCAGAGCGGGGCTGAGCCCATACAGAAAAAACACAGGCATCGGGTTCAGCGCTTGCCCTCCTCCTTGCTGACTTGCTTGTACCAAGCGCCGTGGTGTTTGCGGGCCCAGCCCTTGCTGACCCAGCCGTGGAGCATGGCGCTGATGGAGCCCTTGATCCAGATGCCGGCGTAGATGTGGACGATGATGCTGAGGATCAGCACCCAGGCGGCGAAGGCGTGCAGCAGCGCGGCGAGACGGATGATGTCGATGCCGAACAGGTGGCTGAAGTACTGCCGCCAGATCACCACGCCTGTGGCCAGCAGCACCAGCATGCTGAGCAGCAGCACCCAGAACAGCAGCTTCTGGCCGGCGTTGTAGCGTCCGACTTCGGGCAGCTTGTCCTCGCGGTTATTCACCACGTCCTTCCACTGTTTGAGCCATTGGCTATCGGACTTTTCCCAGCGGTTGTGGTGGGCGAAACGCAGGGCCAACCAGATGAAGAAGAGGAACATGGCCACGCCGAGGAACGGGTGCAGGATGCGCGTCCAGGGCCCGCCGCCGAAGAAGCTGGTCAGCCAGAACAGGGCGGGATGGAACAGTGCCAGGCCGGAAAGCCCGGCGAGGATGAAGAGGATGGCCACCGCCCAGTGGTTGCTGCGCTCGGAGGGGGTGTAGCGTTCGATGTCTTTGTTCATGTCCAGCTCCTGGTCAGGGTGAAGTTCCCTCACCCCGGCCCTCTCCCAGAGGGAGAGGGGGCGTTTATCTCAGCTCGGCGATTTCGGGTCGACCTTGTGTACCGTCGTATCGCCACGTGGCGCTTCGTCTTCGTCCACTTTGTTCGGGCCGACCCGTACGTAGTGGAAGAAGCCGAACAGCGCCACCACGCCCATGGCCAGCAGGCCCAGGGGTTTGGTGACGCCTTTCCACAGGCTGACCATGGGGCTGATGGCGGGCTCGTCCGGCAGGCCGGCGTAGAGCGAGGGCTTGTCGGCGTGGTGCAGCACGTACATGACGTGGGTGCCGCCGACACCCGCCGGGTCGTAGAGTCCAGCGTTCTCGAAGCCGCGTGATTTCAGGTCGACGATGCGCTCGGCGGCGTGTTCCTTCATGTCTTCCTTGGTGCCGAAGACGATGGCGCCAGTCGGGCAGGTTTTCACGCAGGCCGGCTCCAGCCCCACGGACACGCGGTCGGAACACAGGGTGCACTTGTAGGCTTTGTGGTCCTTCTGCGAGATGCGCGGGATATCGAACGGGCAGCCGGTGATGCAGTAGCCGCAGCCGATGCATTTGTCCTGGTTGAAGTCGACGATGCCGTTGGCGTATTTCACGATGGCGCCGGGGCTCGGGCAGGCCGCTAGGCAGCCCGGTTCGTCGCAGTGCATGCAGCCGTCCTTGCGGATCAGCCACTCCAGGTTGCCGGCCTCGGTCTCATGCTCGGTGAAGCGCATCAGGGTCCAGGTGTTGGCCGTGAGGTCTGCCGGGTTGTCGTAGGTGCCGTGGTTCTGGCCGACCTCGTCACGCAGGTCGTTCCATTCCGAGCACGCCACCTGGCAGGCCTTGCAGCCGATGCACTTGGAGACGTCGATGAGCTTGGCCACCTCGTCCATCTGGCGCACGGATGGCATGGGCGTGGTGGTGGCGGAGCGGGCGATGATGTCTTGTGATGCCATGGCTCAGCTCCTCATGCCTTTTCCACTTTCACCAGGAACGACTTGAACTCCGGCGTCTGCGTATTGCCGTCGCCGACGAAGGGAGTAAGCGTATTGGTGATGTAGCCGGGGCGCGCCACACCGGAGAAGCCCCAGTGCAGCGGAATGCCGACCTGGTGCACGGTCTTGCCGTCCACGGTCAGCGGTTTCAGGCGTTTGGTCACCACTGCCACAGCCTTGATGAAGCCGCGGTTGGAGGAGACCTTGACCCGATCACCCGCCGCGATGCCCAGTTCCTTGGCCAGCACTTCGCTGATCTCGACGAACTGCTCGGGCTGGGTGATCGCGTTCAGCCGGCAGTGCTTGGTCCAGAAGTGGAAGTGCTCGGTGAGGCGGTAGGTGGTGGCGGCGATGGGGAAGTCGGCCGCCTTGCCGAACGCTTCCCAGTCGCCCTTGAACACCCGCGCGGCCGGGTTGCTGGTGACCTTGGCGTGTTCCGGGTGCAAGGGGTTGCGCCCGATGGGGGTCTCGAAGGGTTCGTAGTGCTCGGGGAACGGGCCTTCGTTCATCTTGTCGAGGGCGAAGAAACGCGCCACGCCTTCGGGGTTCATGATGAACGGGCTCATGCCCGCTTCCGGCGCGACGTCAGCCTTGTAGTCCGGCACATCGGTGCCGGTCCAGGCCTTGCCGTTCCACCACACCAGGCGTTTCTTCTCCGGGTTCCACGGTTTGCCGGAGGGATCGGCCGAGGCGCGGTTGTAGAGGATGCGCCGGTTCGCCGGCCAGGCCCAGGCCCAGCCGAGGGTCTGGCCCATGGCGTAGGGGTCGGCATTGTCGCGGCGAGCCATCTGATTGCCGGCGGCGGTCCAGCAGCCGGCGAAGATCCAGCAGCCACTGGCGGTACTGCCATCGTCGCGCAGTACGGCGAAGCCCGGCACTTGTTCGCCAGCCTTCAGCAGCACCGCGCCGGTGGCCGGGTCGGTGAGGTCGGCCAGGGCCTTGCCGTTGAACTCGCGGGCGATCTCATCCGGCCCTGGTTCATCCGGACGCAGGTAATTCCAGTCAAGCCCCAGGATCGGGTCGGGGAAGGCGCCGCCGTCTTTCGTGTAGGCCGCGCGCAGGCGATGCAACAGGCCGCCCATGATGGCGATGTCGGTACGTGCCTGCCCCGGTGGTTCGGCGCCCTTCCAGTGCCATTGCAGCCAGCGCCCGCTGTTGACCAGGGAGCCGTCTTCCTCTGCGAAGCAGGTGGTGGGCAGGCGGAATACCGTGGTCTGGATGCTGGCGCTGTCGACGTCGTTGAACTCGCCGGCATTGCGCCAGAACTCGGAGGTTTCGGTGGCCAGCGGGTCCATGACCACCAGGTACTTCAGCTTGCTGAGGCTTTCAGTGACCTTGGCCTTGTTGGGGAAGGAGCCAATGGGGTTGAAGCCCTGGCAGAAATAGCCGTTCACCTTGCCCTGGTGCATCAGGTCGAAGTAACGCAACACGTCATAGGCCGGTACATCGAGCTTGGGCAACCAGTCGTAGCACCAGTTGTTCTCGGCAGTGGCCGACTTGCCGAACCAGGACTTCATCAGGCTGACGTGGAACTTGCCGTAGTTCTGCCAGTAGGACATCTGCCCCGGCCGCACCGGCTTGGCCGCGCGTTTGTCGATGTACGCGGCGTAGTCCTGCTCGGCATCGGCCGGCAGGGTCAGGTAGCCCGGCAGGGAGTTGGAGAGCAGGCCGAGGTCGGTCAGGCCCTGGATGTTGGAGTGGCCGCGCAGGGCGTTCATGCCACCGCCGGGCATGCCGATATTGCCCAGCAGGAGCTGCACCATGGCGCCGGTGCGAATCATCTGCGAGCCCACCGAGTGCTGGGTCCAGCCCAGGGCATACATGATGGTCATGGTCTTGCGCGGGTCGGAGGTCTCCGCAATCTGGCTCCAGACCTTTTCCAGTTGTTCCTTCGGCGTGCCGCAGATGCTGCTCACCAGGTCCGGCGTGTAGCGGCTGTAGTGCTGCTTCATCAACTGGAACACGCAGCGCGGGTCCTGCAGGGTCATGTCGGACAGCACGTAGCCGTCTTCGCCCTTGGCATAGCTCCAGCTGGACTTGTCGGGATAGGCGCGCTTGGCCTCGTCGTAACCGCTGAACAGGCCGTCCTGGAAGGTGAAGCCGTCGTTCACGATGAAAGGTGCGTCGGTGTAGTTGCGCACGTACTCGTGCTGGATCTTGTCCTGCGTGATCAGGTGGTTGATCAGACCGCCGAGGAAGGCGATATCGGTGCCAGTGCGGATCGGCGCGTAGTAATCGGCGACGGATGCCGAACGGGTGAAGCGCGGATCGACCACGATCAGCCGGGCGTTATTGTGCGCCTTGGCTTCGGTGACCCACTTGAATCCACAAGGGTGGGCTTCGGCGGCGTTGCCGCCCATGATCAGCACCAGATCGGCATTCTTGATGTCGGTCCAGTGGTTCGTCATGGCTCCACGGCCAAACGTCGGGGCAAGACCTGCCACCGTCGGGCCATGTCAGACACGCGCTTGGTTATCGAACCCCAGCATGCCAAGGGAACGCACCACCTTGTGGGTGATGTAGCCGGCCTCGTTGGAGGACGCCGACGCCGCGAGGAAGCCCGTGGTCAGCCAGCGGTTCACCGTCTGGCCCTGGTCGTTCTTCTCGACGAAGTTGGCGTCGCGGTCGGCCTTCATCAGCGTGGCGATGCGATCGAGGGCGTCATCCCACTCGATGCGCTTCCACTCGCTGGAGCCGGGCTCGCGAATCTCCGGGTACTTGAGGCGGTTGGGGCTGTGGACGAAATCCAGCAGACCGGCGCCCTTCGGGCAGAGGGTTCCACGGTTCACCGGGTGATCCGCGTCGCCTTCGATATGGATGATGTTCTGCGCGACGTTTTTCGCCGCGTCGCCCTGGCTGTACATGATCAGGCCGCAGCCGACCGAGCAGTAAGGGCAGGTGTTGCGCGTCTCGACAGTACGCGCCAGTTTGAAATGGCGCACCTGGTCGGCGAAGGCTTCCGGGGGCGCTACCCCCAGAGCCGCCAGGCTCGATCCTCCAAGGCCCACGGCACAGACCTTGAAGAACTGACGACGATTCATGTCCATCGTGTTCTCCCTCATCAGGCAGGCCCTGCCCAGTACATAGCTGGGCAGGCATATCCAATAAAAGGGTAGTCAGGTTCGGGGGTAATGCCAGAAAGGGAGCCTGGAGGGGCGCGGGTGGCGACCTATTGGCAGACTGTCGAATCCCGACAGGTCTGCAACCGAGCGCCAACATGCCCAAGGGAGAAACGCAGTGGCCTTGAAGGAACTGACCGGCGACGATCGGGCATACTACGCGCCCCTATTTTTCCCGGAGATCGCCATGCCCAAGGCCTGGTGACTACTCGCCCTGCCCTTCGTCGCCGGCTCATTCCTGCCCTTGCAGGCCGGCATCAACGGCCAACTCGCCAAGCAGGTTTCCAGTGTCATGAGTGCGGCGCTGGCGTCCTTCGTGGTGGGCACCCTTGCGCTGCTCACCGTGGTGCTGATGCAACGCGACCTGCCAACGTTCGAGGCGCTCAAGGGCGTGACCTGGTGGCAGTGGAGCGGCGGCCTGCTGGGCGCCGTGTTCATCGCGACCGCCGCCTTCGCCGGGCCGCGCATCGGTGCGCTGCTGTTCATGGCGCTGGTGCTGGCCGGCCAACTGAGCATGGCGCTGATGCTGGATCACTTCGGCTGGGCCGGTTACCGCGAAGCGCCTATCAGCATGGGCAAGCTGGCCGGTCTGGCGCTGATCATCGGCGGCGTCTGGCTCATTCGTCGGGGATAAACGGAAGCAATGTCAATCTGATGTCATTGGCGCAATGGAACGGCTAAGCTCAGCCGACCTCTGCTGTATCTGTGATCACAAATAGATGACCGACGCCGATCTACCTCATTCCCCAGAGCGATTCCGCCTCTGGCGCGAAGTGCAGGACACCCGCACACGCACAAGGCTTGGCGGCGTCTACTACTTGCTGGCCTGGCTGCTCTGCTGGTTGTTCAGTGCAGCCCCCATGCAGCACCTGGCCGTGGGACTGGCCGGCTGCGCCTTCTTTACCCTGATGCTGGCTGCGCGCGTGCTGCACCATCCGCCCGCAGCGGGCAGCGAGCCCGAGCTGCAGCGCTGGCTGGACCGTCACTGGGGCGTGATCCTGGTGTCGTCCATCGGCTGGGGCCTGGCCCATGCCTGGGTGCTGTTGTCGCCCGAATTCCTGTCGTCCAGGTTGATCGGCACCCTGGCCACCGTTGCATTCAGCACCGCCATGGCCTTCAACTTCGCCATGCGCCGACGCCGCGCGATACTGGCCATCCTCCTGCTGTACCTGCCGGGGCTGGTGGCGTTGAGTGTGTCGCCAGACAGCACGCGCGCCGAGCTGATCACCCTCATCTTCTACCTCAGCTACCTGCTGCTGGCGCTGAACCGCAGCCACCGCGAGTACGGCACCATGATTGCCCTGGAGCTACAGTTGCTGGAACAACGCCAGCGCCTGGATACCCTGAGCCGCACCGACGGCCTGACCCAACTGGGCAACCGCTACCAGTTCAACAACCTGTTCCCGGCGATGTGCGCCAGTGCCCAGCGCCATGGCGGCGAGTTGTCGCTGCTGCTGATGGATATCGACTTCTTCAAGCGGGTCAACGACGAACACGGCCACAGCATGGGCGATGCCTGCCTGCGGGCGTTCGGCGAGCGCATGCGCGCGATCTTCCGCCGCGACAGCGATGCCTTACTGCGCCTGGGCGGCGAGGAGTTCGGCGTGCTGATGCCAGACACCAGCATGGAGCAGGCCCGCCAATTGGCCGAGCTGTTCCGTGAAGACCTGGCCAATCGCGGCTTCGAACTCGACGGCCAGCACTTGCCGGTTACCGCGAGCCTGGGCCTGGGCTGTTTCGACGAGCGCGACGGTGGCAGTGCCGAGGCCTTCTTCAAGCGCGTGGACGATGCGCTGTACCGCGCCAAGGCACTGGGGCGGGACCGATTGGAATTGGCGGAGGCAGAGCCTGGCCCTGCGTCCCTCTCCCCCGACCCCTCTCCCTGAAGAGGAGAGAGGTGACTCGCGCCGGAGCCGCCCTGCTCCCGCCGCACCGCTCTCTGTGGGGGCGTCTGCACGTCGTAGGAGCTGGCTTGCCAGCGAATGGCCCCGTTTCGCTGGCAAGCCAGCTCCTACAAGGCTCTTGCCCGGTGGTAAGTCTCGCAACCGCTAACGCAGACATAACGAATTCATTCGCCAAGCGGGACAACGTCCCGCCGCCCGCTCCCCTTACAACCTGAACTTGCCCACCTGTTGCGCCAGGTCGCCAGCCAGGCGGCTGAGGGTCTGGCATTCTTCGCGGCAGCCACGCACTTCGCTGGCGGTGGCGTGGGCCAGGTCGGCGATACCCTGGACGTTGCGGTTGATTTCCTCGGTCACCGAGGACTGCTCTTCGGTCGCCGCCGCCACCTGGTGGTTCATGTCGCTGATGCGTTCCACCTGGTCGGTGATGGCGCCCAGGGAGGTGCCGGTGCGCTGGCTGGCTTCGACACCGGTGCCGGTGGCGGCCTGGCCGGCGTGCATGGAGTGCACCGCGGTTTCGGCGCCGTGCTTGAGGCGCTGGATCATCTGTTGGATTTCATCGGTGGAGGACTGGGTGCGGCTGGCCAGGGTGCGTACTTCATCGGCAACCACGGCGAAGCCACGGCCCATCTCGCCGGCGCGGGCGGCTTCGATGGCGGCGTTCAGTGCCAGCAGGTTGGTCTGTTCGGAGATGCCGCGGATCACCGCCAGCACCTGGTCGATGGACGCCACCTGGCTGGCCAGTTCGCTCACCGCCGAGGCCGCGACGCCGATCTCGTTGGACATCTTCTCGATATGCCCCACCGACTCGCCCACGACCTGCCGCGCCTGCAGGGACTCATCGCGTGCATGCTGCGACGCCTGGGCGGCTGCACCGGCGTTACGGGCGATCTCCTGCACGGTGAGACCCATTTCGTGCACAGCCGTGGCCACCATGTCGGTCATTTCCTGCTGCTGGCCGGCGCGACCGGCGGTGTTGTCCACCACCTGGGCCACTTGGCCGACCACCTTGTGCAGACGCTCGCTGGTATCCAGCACTTCACCGATCAGGCTGCGCTGGCTTTCCAGGAAGCGGTTGAAGCCGCGGGCGAGGTCGCCCAGTTCGTCTGCGCGGGATTCATCCAGCCGACGGGTCAGGTCACCACCACCGCCGCCGATTTCCACCAGGGCCGCGGTGACCTGGCGGATCGGCCGCACCAACCCGCGAGCCAGTAGCACCACCAGCAGCAAGCAGACGGCGAGCACGCCGAAGCCGGCAAAGCTGCTGGTCCACATGGCCTTGCGCGCTTCGGCATAGATTTCCGCCTCGGGCACTTCACTCACCAGCAACCAGCCGACGCTTTCCAGCGGGCGGGCCAGGGCGAGGTAATCCTCACCGTCACGGCTGAAGCGAATGGCTTTGCCAGCGGAGGCCAGCAGTTCGGTCGCTGGGCTGGCGCCAAACACATCCGCCAGGCGCGCGCTGCCGTTGAGCGCGGCGTCCGGGTGGACCTTGATACCGCCTTCGCGGTCCATCAGGAACACGCGACCGCGTTCGCCAAAGCGGAAGTCGCGGATCATCTCGGACATGGACTGCAGGCTGTAGCCCAGGCCGGACACACCGAGCGTCTTGCCGTTGCGGCTGATGCGCTGGTTGATGAACAGGGTCGGCAGGCGGGTGCCCTTGTCGATGTCGATTTCCAGCACCCGGTTACGGTCGCTGTCCACCAGCTTGTAGAACCACTGGTTCTCCGGCTGGCTGCGGTCGATGGTGCGTGCCAGGCCCTGGCCGGTGTAGTAGTGGCCGCTGTCCATCACGGCGATGGAGGTGGTGGTGGCGTTCTGCTGGGCACGCACGCCTTCCAGGTAGCGGGCGAAGGCTTCGGCTCGGGCCGGATCTTCACCTTCGCTCAGCCAGTCTTGCACCAGGGCGTTCTCGGCGATGCCGGCGTTGGCGGTAATGGGCGCCGCGAGGGTGCGCTCCAGGGAATTGCCAATGGCCTCTACGCGGGCAGGCAAGGCTTCATCCAGCAGGAAACGTTCGGTCAGGCGGTTCATCAATACCGAGTAGATGCCGATGACGATGAGAATGCCGGCGAGCAGGGCTGTACCCATGCTGAAGATCAGCTGCCACTGAATGCTGCGTTGCCAGAGGCGCATGGAGTTGTCTCCTTGGAATGCTTGTTGGAGTCGAGACGAGGGCGGAAGATTGTATACAAATTGTTCGACAATTTTCCCACTCTTTGCCAACAAGGCATATCGGCGACCAACGTCAAAAACTTGAACGAACGGTCAGTCCGTGACGGTGAACTCCAGACGAGTGGTCTGTCCGGCCTCATCCAGCACGCTCAACTGGTGCCGGCCACTGCGTCGGAACGCCTGGCTGAAACTCTCCTCCGGCGCCGTGGTGACAAGCGGCGCGCCATCGAGGAACCACCAACGCCGGCCGCTTCCACCCAGAGTCGAGAGTTTGAGCCGCAGCGGCCCGGCGATGCCCGACGGGCGGCGCAGCTGGTCGCCCTCACGCACCCCGACGATGGACAACGGTGCAGCCGGTGGCGGCAACTGCGGCGGACAGGTCGGGTCCACCGCGGGTAGGCGCGCCGCACGTCGCTCGCGGCGCGGCAGCCAGGGCTCCAGGGGCGCCGGCCAGAGCACCAGCTCACGCGCCTGGGCGCCACTGCACCCCGCCGCGACCTGGCGACCTTTAGCGTTCACCCAGAGCAGCTGGCGAAGCCCCAGGCCGAGGGGCTGGTCGGCCGCAAGCAGTGTTGGCGGCGTGGTGCCCTCCAGGGTCCAGGCGAAACGCTGACGGCGACAATTCGGGTCGCCCTTGGCCATGGGCTGGCCGAGGGGCCAGCAGATGGCCGCCACACTCACCTCCGGCGGCTGCGGGTCCAGGGGTTGGGCGATGCCGCGCTGGGTGTCGCGGTTCATCAACAGGTCATGCACCTGCAGCAGCAACGGCGCGGCCGAGGCCAGGCCGAACTGACCAGGCACCGGGGTGCCGTCGGGGCGGCCTATCCACACACCGATCAGGTGACGCGGGCCAACGCCGATGGCCCAGGCATCGCGCAAGCCATAGCTGGTGCCGGTCTTCCAGGCCAGCACCGGGCGCTGGGTCAGCCTTGCACGCGGGTCGCGGTCCGGGCGGGCCTGGCCGGCGAGGATGCGGCGGATGATCCAGGCGGCGCCGGGCGACAGCAGCCTGCGCTCCTGCAGCACGTCCTGGGGCTGCAGGCGCAGGTGAGCAACGCGGCCCTGACGGGCGAAGGCGCTGTAGCCACTGACCAACTCCTCCAGCTTGCTGCCGGCACCGCCGAGGATGAGCGCCAGGTTGGGTTCACTGGCCGCCGGCAGCACCAGCGATACGCCGACGTTGCGCAATTCCCCGGCGAAGCGCTTCGGCCCATAGGCCTCCAGCAATTGCACCGCGGGCAGGTTGAGGGACATGCCCAGCGCCTCGCTGGCCGACACCGGGCCGGTGAACCCCGCGGCGAAGTTGCCGGGACGGTAGTCGCCGTAGCGCCGCGGCACATCCTGCAGCAGGGATTCGGAATGGATCAGCCCGGCGTCCAGGGCCATGCCGTAGAGGAAGGGTTTTAGGGTCGAGCCGGGGGAGCGCAGCGACTCGATCATGTCCACATGGCCGAAGCGGCGCTCATCGGTGATGTCGACCGAACCCAGGTAGGCCCGCACGGCCATGGTCTGGTGCTCCACCACCAGGATCGCCGCCGAGGTGCGCTCCGGCAGGCGCGCACGCCAACCCAGCAGCAGGTCTTCCAGGCGACGCTGCAAGGCGGCATCGAGGGTCGTGCGGATCAGCGGCGGGCTGTCGGGTTTGTTCAGTCGCCGCGCCAGCAGTGGTGCCAGGCTGGGTTCCTGGCGCGGCGCCAGGAGCACCGGCTCCTCCATGGCCTCTTGCACGGCGCCCTCCGGCCAGACCTGGAACTGCGCCAGGCGCCGCAGCACCTTGTCGCGCGCAGCCTGGGCGCGTTCGGGATGGCGGTCCGGGCGCAGCCGACTGGGGGCCTGGGGCAGCACGGCAAGCAGCGCCGCCTCGGCGCGGGTGAGCTGGGACGGCGGCTTGCCGAGGTAGGCCCAGCTCGCCGCCGCCACGCCCTGCAAGGTGCCGCCGAAGGGTGCGCGGTTGAGGTAGAGGCCGAGGATTTCATCCTTCGACAGGTGCCACTCCAGTTGGGCCGTGCGCCAGAGTTGACGCAGCTTGCCGGTGTAGGTGCGCGGGTGCGGATCGAGCAGCCGCGCCACCTGCATCGACAGGGTGCTGCCGCCGGAAAGCACGCGCCCGCCAGTGAGGTTGAGCCAGGCGGCACGGGCCAGGGCCAGCGGATTCACGCCAGGATGCTGGTAGAACCAGCGGTCCTCATAGGTGAGCAGCGCTTCCAGGTAATAGGGGGACACCTGGTCCAGGCTGACCGGGTAGCGCCACACGCCCTCGGCATCGGCGAAGCGCCAGAGCGGCGTGCCGTCCTCGGCCAGCACCACCCGCGCCAGGTCGTCGCCCGGCAGGGGCAGCGGGAATAGGCGGTCGGCCGACCAAAGCAGCGCCAACAGCGTCAGCGGAATGGCGAGCCAGGGGCGGCGGAAGCCAAGTTTGAACCAACCTTTACTCATGGAATTCGAATGCGCCTGATCGACACCGCGCCCCGGATTTCATCCGGGCTACTCGGTGTAGCCCGGACGCTCGTTGGTGACGCCTCTACTTCCCTCTCACCACCAACTGCTCCGGCGCATCGCCCAACGCCTGCCAGTTCGGTCGGTACATGGATTCCACCGTGGGCGGCGGCACGCGGTAAGTGCCGGGGGTGACGGCACGGGCCAAGTAGAGCAAGTGGGTGGTGCCGTACTCGCCGACATCCAGGGCGGCCACGTAGCGGTCGTCGCGAAACTCCTGGTGTTTGATGGCGGCGTTCTGCATGGACTTCTGCCACGCCTTCACCGCGCTGCTGGCGTCGTCCAGGCTGGCGGCGCTCTGGGCGAGGTTCTGGTTCTCCAGTTCCAGGCCGGCCGGCAGCAGGTCCACCACCAGGGCGTCGGGGACCCGTTCCTTGGCTTCAATGGCCAGGTGCACCAGCACCAGATCGCCGCTGTCCAGGGCCTTGAGGTCGAGGCGCTGGCCATCCACGCCGAGGAACTCGCGGCGAATGGTGAGGTTATCGCCTCCGGCGGGCGGTGCCGCCAACGGATAGCCGGACAACGTCAGTTGCTGATAAAGCGGTTCACTGCCGCCAGAGGCGATGCGAAGCGGCTCGGCCAGCAGGGCGCCGTCCAGCTTGAGCCCCGGCTGCTGGTTGTTCAGCTCGCGCTGCTGGTCACCCGCGGTGAGTTGCGCGCTCCAGTTCGGCTCGGGTTTGCCCAGCAGGCCACGACCGGCCAGGTACAGGGCGTTGCGTTCCTGGGTGGACAGCCAGCGCTCGCCGGCCACCAGGTCGGCCAGGTCGAACAGGCGCTGCTCGCGGACGCCGGCAGCCAGGTCGTGCTCCTCCAGCACGGCGAGAATCAGCGCCTGGTCGCGCAGCGGGCTGCCGTAGTCGGCCAGCCAATCGCGGCTTTCGCGTTGCACACGCAGGCCCAGCTCGAGGGCCTGGTCGGCGCGAGGCGCGTCGCCCATCAGCTTGAGGGCCACCGCCAGCTGCACCAGCGGCAGGCCGGAGCGGGCATCGGCGCGACGCTCCCACAGGCTGCGCAGTGCGCCCAGGGGCGCCTGCTGGCTGCGCGCCAGGACGTAACCGGCATAGGCCTGCACGGCAAAGCGCGTGTGGTCGGCATTCTGGCTGTAGCTGATCTCGATCAGGCTGCGCTCCTGCAGGTAGCGCAGCAGCCGCTCGCTGGCCTTCTTCAAGGCTTCCGGCGGCACGGCGAAACCCTGGTCACGGGCGCGCAGGAGGAAGTCGGTGACGTAGGCGGTCAGCCAGTATTCCTCTTCGCCGTCCGAACTCCACAGGCCGAAGCTGCCGTTGTAGCGCTGCATGCCCAGCAGGCGTTCGATGCCCAGTTCGATGGACTTGCGGCGTTTGTCGTCCGGTTCGCCTTCCAGGCCCAGGCGCTTGAGGGAGGCGGCATCGGCGTAAAGCGACGGGTAAAGACCGCTGGTGGTCTGCTCGACGCAGCCGTAGGGGTAGGCCTTGAGGGCGCGCACCTGCTCACCCAGATTCAGCGGCGGGCGGCTGGAGAGTTGCAGCAGGGCCTCGCGCCCATTCGGCTCGAAGGCGTCGAGAGTGCCTGCCGGCAGGCTCCAGGCATCGCCCTTGAGCACCGCGCGGAACTGCTTGAGCTGGGCCGGATAGGCCGGGCGCACGCCAAGGGTCCATTCGCGGCTGAACGGCGGCAGGTTCTCGCCCGGCAGTTCCAGGCCGTTGACCGTCACCTTGAAGCTACCCTGGCCGTAGCCGCCCACGGCGCGCACCGGGATGCGCAGGGTGGTGCGCTGGCCATCGGCGAGCTGGACAGGCGCCGTCTGGGCGCCACCGCTCTGGGCAAGGTCCAGTTGGCCGCTGCTTTCCAGGTTGATGTCCAGGCGCTGCGGCTTGCCGGAGAGGTTGGTCAGGTCCAGCGCCAGGGTGGTCTGGTCGCCACCGGCGAGGAAGCGCGGCGCAGCCAGTTCCGCTACCAAGGGTGCGGCCACGATGGTCTTGGCCTCCGCCATGCCGTAGCGCTCATCGGTCCAGGCCTGGGCCATCAGGCGCAGTTCGCCGTTGAAGTCGGGAATATCCAGGCTGACCTCGCCCTGGCCCTGGTCGTCCAGGGTTACCGGCATGCTTTGCAGGGCAACGATGGTGATGCTGGTCTGCGGGCGTTTGCCTCCGCCGGCCAGCGCCGCGTCGCCACCGAAGGCCAGGGTCGCCAGGCGCCCCTGCCCGGCTTCGATCAGTTGGCCGTAGACGTCCAATTGGTCAGCGCCATAAGCCTTGCGGCCGAAGAGCGTGGCGAAGGGATCCGGCGTGGCGTAGCCGGTGATGTTGAGGATGCCCACATCCACTGCGGCCACCAGCACGTTCACCTGCTTGGGCATGCTGCCATCGGCGTTCTTCGCCTGCACCTGGACCTTCAGCGGCTGCTTGGGCCGCATCTTCTCAGGCGCGGTGAGGGTGAGGGCCAGCTTGCGCGGCGCCCGTTCCAGCGGCAGGTGCAAAAGGCCTACGGCGCGCTTGGGCGTGACGCTGGCCTTGCGCTCGCCGGGGCGGATCACCAGCGCGCTGACATAGAGGTCGTGACGCGCCCAGTCCTTGGCCACCGGGATATCGAAGCGCTTGCCTTCGGCCGGTACTTCGATGGGTTGCCACCACAGCGGCCCTTCGGCGGACTCCACCAGCAGGTAGCCGCTGCCGGCGCTGGGCGGGGTGACCGTGACTTTGGCGGTTTCGCCGGCGGCATAGGCCGGCTTGTCCAGCGCCAGCTTGACCTGGTCCGGGCGCACTGCGCCGCCTTCGGCGTTGTCCTGCCAGCGGTAGCCGGCCCAGAAGCGCAGGCTGCTGGTGATGCCGGTCTGCGGGTCTTCCACTTCCACGCGGTAGGGGCCCCACTCCACCGGGAAGCTGACCTTGGCCGTGCCGCCGGCTGCCACCTGCACCTGTTCTTCGGAGAGGTTCAGGTACTTCTCGTTGAAGTGGTAGGTCCAGCCATCGTTGTTGGAGTAGTTCCAGTAGTAGTCGCGGCGCTCGCGCACCAGGCGCACCTTGAGGTTGTCGGCGGCCAGCTTGTTGCCTTCGGGGTCGGCCACCAGCAGCTCGAACTCGGCCAGGCTGTCGGCGTCGGTTTCCTCGCCGTCGAACAATGCGCGCAGGCCCGGCAGGCGCTCGGCCGGCCACACCGGCTGCACCAGGCGGCGGGTGATCGGGCGGCCGCCGGACTCCTGCAGGCTGGCCTGGAGGATCAACTGCAGGGGCGACTTGGCCTCGGCCCAGCGGGTTTCGATGTTCAGCTCGGTCTTGCCGTCGGCGTCGAGTCGGGTTTCGTCGAGTTCGATGTCCTGTTTCAACTCGTCCTCGGTCACCGAACCGAACTGGTAGCCGGGCAGCCCTTTCACTGCTTCACGCAACGGTCGCACGTAGAGCTGGCCGGTCAGACGGTTGCCGGAGGCCGGCGCGCCATAGAGGTAACGGCCGGTGACCTGGAAGCGCGCGCTATCGCGGGGCGCGAACGGCTGGTCGCTGCCCTTGAGCTCCAGGGCCATGCGCTCGGGCAGGAAGTCTTCGACGAGGAATTCGTAGAGCTGCGGCTTGCCGTCACCCAGATCGAAGAGCAACTGCCAGCGTCCGGTGGGTGCTTCAGCGGCGAGCTGCAACGGGTACTGGTAGAAGCCGCCCTCCCCGGCTTCCCAGACGAAGCGGCGGCTGACCTGTTCGTCGGGTCGGCGTACTTCCACGGTCACCGGCTGGCCCGCCACCGCGCGGCCATCGGCATCGCGCAGCAGGGCGTTGAGTAGCACGGTCTCCCCCGGACGGTAGAGGTCGCGCGGGCCGAAGACGAAGAACTGCAGGGCGTGGCTGGCCGGGCCGGCGATGTCGAACTCGGCCAGGTCCAGCGCGGGCGCGGACAGGCGCAGCAGGCTGGTCTGCTCATCCTTGCGGGCAATCAGCACTTCGGCCTTGGGCGGCAGCGGCAGTTCGGCGTGGCCTTTGCCATCGGTCTTGCCTTCGGCCAGTACGCGGCCTTCGCCGTCCAGCAGTTCCAGGGCGATATCGGCCTGGGCGGCGCCCCCTTCCAGGGCCTGGGTGAAGACATCCAGGCGGTCGCGGTAGCGGTGGGCGGAGAGGCCGATGTCGCTCAGGGTGAAGAGCGTCGCCGGGTTGGAATAGGTGTAGCTGCCGGCTTCCTTCATTACCGCCAGGTAGACACCGGGCTGCTTCATCGGATCAAGGTTGGCGATGGGCAACAGCAGGGTTTCGCGGGTGTTGCGTGCGGGCTTCAGGTCGAAGCGGCCGGTGTAGACCAGGTCGGCCATCTTCAGCAGTTCGCGGGCTTCCCAGACGTCCAGGGCACCGCGCTTGCCCCAGCGGGCGAGAAAACCGGGCAGGGATTCGGTCTTCACGCGGAAGAAGTCCACGTCGACCTTGTCGACGTTCAGCGCGATCACCGGCAGGCCTTCGGCCAGGCGGGTGGGCAGCAGCGAGCCACGGCTGGCGAAGCCGACGGTGGCTTGCAGGTCGCGGGTTTCCAGGCGGGTGATGTGCTCTTCGGCCAGGCGCGCGTCATTCACCGCACGCAGGCCGGGGTCGATGGTCAGCACCAGTTTGCGCTTGGGCTCCAGATGGCGCAGGCGCAGCTCCATCAGATTGTCGGAGAGCTCCCAGGCGCCGTCCACCTTGCCGTCCTTGCTGTCCACCAGGTGCAGGCGCTCGGCGAACGTCTGCTCCGGGTCCAGCGGCACCGAGAAGGTCACCGACAGCGCACTGGCGCCGTCGAGCTGCACTTCGGATACGTCGATCACCTTCAGCTCGCGGCCGGCGTAGCGCGTGGCCAGGGCGGCGGTGTCGACGGCCGGGCGAGCCGCCTGCTCGATAGCGGCAGGCGGCGACTTGCTCGCCGGCTGCTCGGGGGTGGAGGAATCGCAGGCGCTGAGCAGGCTCAGCACCACGGCCAGAAGTAGTCCTTTCTTCGGCATGGCAGGCTCTCGATGGGGAGTGCGTATAGGCGGCGAACTATAGACCAGCGTGGCGCTCCGGTGGCATCCGGATGACGGCAGGGGCGATACGCCTCTCGAAACGTCGCGCCGCTATACTGCGCGGCTTGACTGGAGCCCTGCATGAGTCTGTTCCTCGACGCCTGGCGGCATTCCCCGACCCACAAGAAGGTCTGGGCGCTGGCCGCTCCCATGATTCTCTCGAACATCTCCGTGCCCCTGGTCGCCCTGGTGGACAGCACGGTGGTGGGCCACCTGCCCCACGCCCACCAACTGGGCGCGGTGGCAGTCGGCAGCACCCTGTACATGCTGTTGCTCGGCGTACTGGGCTTCCTGCGCATGGGCACCACCGGCTTCGCCGCCCAGGCAGCCGGCCGCGCGGACGGTGGCGCCCTGCGCCAGGTGTTGTTGCAGGGGCTGGGCCTGGCCTTGGGTCTGGCCCTGCTGCTGGGCCTGCTGGCAGTGCCTTTCAGCGACCTGGCCCTGGGGCTGATGAACCCGTCGGCCGAGCTGGACGCACTGACCCGCGAATTCTTCCACCTGCGCCTGCTCGGCCTCCCTGCCGCGCTGGCCAACTACGCCCTGGTCGGCTGGTTCCTTGGCACGCAGAACGCCCGCGCGCCCCTGGCCATCCTGCTGGGCACCAACCTCGCCAATATCGCCCTGGCGCTGTGGTTCGTGCTCGGACTGGACTGGGGCGTGGCCGGTGCAGCGCGGGCGGCGGTGATTGCCGAGTGGAGCGGCGCGCTGATCGGCCTGGCGCTCACCCGTGGCGCCCTGCTCCGCCACCCCGGCCGCATCGATTGGCCGGCGCTGCGGCTGTGGCGCAACTGGCGGCCGTTGCTGGCGGTCAACCGCGACATCTTCATCCGCTCCCTGGCACTTCAGCTGGTGTTCTTCCTGCTGACGGTTCAGGGCACGCGGATGGGCGACGCCACGGTGGCGGCCAACGCCTTGCTGCTCAATGGCCTGCTGGTGACCGCCTACGCCCTGGATGGCCTGGCCCATGCCGTGGAAGCCCTGTGCGGGCACGCCATCGGCGCCCGCGACCGCCTGAGCCTGCGGCGCTCCCTGTTGGTGGCCGGTGGCTGGTCGCTGCTGGCGAGCCTGGCCTTTGCGCTGTTCTTCGCCGTTGCTGGCGGCCTGTTCATTGATATGCAGAGCGATATCACTGCCGTGCGCGAGGTGGCTCACACCTACCTGCCCTACCTGGCGCTGCTGCCGCTGATCGCGGTCTGGAGCTACCTGCTGGACGGCCTGTTCATCGGCGCCACCCGTGCCCGGGAAATGCGCGATGCCATGCTGGTGGCGGTCGCCCTTAGCCTGCCATTGGGATGGGGGCTACAGTTTCTCGGCAACCACGGACTTTGGCTGGCCTTCCTCGCCTTCATGGCAGTGCGCGGGCTCAGCCTCGGTACACTGGCATGGCGTCTGAACAAGCGCGACGCCTGGTTCGCCGGTGCCCACGGATAAGGAGTAGACAATGCTGGCCGCCCCCTGCCACCCCGATGAACCACGACGCCTTCAGGCACTGCAGAACCTGGAGATCCTCGACACACCCGCCGAGCACTACCTCGATACCCTGGTGCGACTGACCCGCGACCTGTTCAACGTGGCCACGGTGCTGATCAGCTTGATCGACCAGGATCGCCAGTGGTTCAAGGCGCGCATCGGCCTGGCGGCACAGGAAACACCACGGAACATTTCCTTCTGCGGCCACGCCATCCTCCAGGACGACCTGTTGCTGGTGGAGGACGCCCGCCGCGACCCACGCTTTGCCGATAATCCGCTGGTGCTGGGCCCGCCCTACCTGCGCTTCTATGCCGGCCAGCCGATCTACTCCGCCGACGGCCAACCCATCGGCACCCTCTGCCTGCTGGACCCGACCCCGCGCGCCTTCAGCCGCTTCGAGCGCACCCGCCTACGCGACCTGGCGACCCTGGCCCAGGGCTATCTGCAGATGCACATGCTGAGCCAGCAGACCCGCAACCTGCGCGAGGCGGTGGACCGCGAACAGCGCAAGGCGCTGATGGACCCGTTGACCCAGCTGTGGAACCGCGGCGGCTTCAACCAGTTCTACCCGCTGGAACTGGCCAAGCTACTCGGCAGCGACCTCAAGCTGGGGGTGATCTACTGCGACCTGGACCACTTCAAGAAGGTCAATGACCAGCATGGCCACGGCGCTGGTGACCAGGTGCTGTGGGAATGTGCCCGCCGCATGAGCGCCGCGTTGCGGCCCCAGGACTTGCTGGCACGCCTGGGCGGCGAAGAATTCGTCGCCCTGATAACGGTGCATGACGAGACCGAGTTGCAGCAGGTGGCCGAGCGCCTGCGCCGAGCCATCGAGCAGGAGACCATCCCGCTGGAAGGCCACGCCCTGGCGCAGACCGCCAGCTTCGGCGCGACCCTGGTACAGCCCGGCGATACCCGGACCACCGCCCTGGAACGCGCCGACCGTGGGCTGTACCTGGCCAAGCAGAATGGCCGCAACCGGGTGGAGTACCTCGCCCGGCAAGGATGACCACAACGACAACGAACCTGATGACCTGAAGGAGTTCCCATGGGACAAGCTATTGCCGCGTACCTGCATTTCCTGTCGATCTTCGCGCTCTTCGCCCTGCTCGTCCTGGAGCATCGACTGTTCAAACTGCCGCTGGACCTCGAACGCGCCCGCAGCCTGGTGCGCATCGACATCGCCTACGGCCTGGCCGCCGGTGCGGTGCTGGCCACCGGCCTGGCGCGGGTGGTCTGGTACGGCAAGGGCCTGGACTACTACCTGGGTAACGCGATGTTCCACGCCAAGATGGGGCTGTTCGTGCTGATCGCCCTGCTCTCCAGCTTCCCGACCTTCGTCTTCCTCAACTGGCGCAATACGCTGAGCGCCGGGCAAGTGCCGGAGATCAGCCCCGGCAAGGCCAAGGCAGTGATCATGGTGATCCGCCTGGAGCTGCTGCTGGCATTGATCCTGCCGCTGTTAGCGGTGCTGATGGCGCGTGGCTACGGCGTGATCGGCAGCTAAGGCTGCAAGCGGGCCCAGGCAGGACTGCGTCCTGCCTGGCGAATGAATTGGCTATGTCTGCGTTATCTGTTGCAAAGTTGATTTAAGCGCTCTAGCGCAGGCATTCCAGGCTTCCGGGCCAGCCTGACGCAGCCCTCATCCGAACGCGGCCCGCCCCGCCCCTCTCCCAGAGGGCGAGGGGTGACTCGCGCCGGCGAGGTACAAGCCATCCTGAAGCCCACATGGGCCTGAAACCGGGCTGACGAGGTGGGGCAGCGACTGCGCCCCTTCAGGAGGCCGAGCGGAATCGTTGTGCAGGGGGACGAGCGGCATGGATGCCGCGAGAGGCGTGCGGGGCCATGGATGGCCCCTCTCGCTGGGCCCCCGGACGCTGCTTGCAGCGAACGCACTTCAGTGCGGCCCGAAGGGCGAGCGAAGCGAGTAACAACGATGGAGTGAGGGAACCCCGGCGAAGCCGGGGCCGGATGCAGGGGCAAGCCCTTTGGTTCCTTTCGGCGCTTGAGAAAGGGACTCGTCCGGGGGGACGAAACCAGAAACATCCGCAGAACTCGGCAAGCAGCTGGGCTCAGGACGTTCTAGCAACACTTAACGCAGACATAGCCAATGAATTCGCCCAGCTTGTAGGGTGGAAGTCGCCTTTTACTTCCACCATCCGATGACGCCCCCAACATTCATGGTGGACCGATGAAGCGTGGTCCATCCAACGTAACGGGGGATGCTGCGCATCCCTTGGCGAATGAATTCGCCCCTTCTACAGGACCACGTCGGGGAAAGGTTCGGGGGCGAAGACCGGATTGAACGACAGGCGCTCCCGCGCCTGTTGCAGGGCCGCCGCCACGGCTTCATCGCCATCGGCCAGGCCCTGCAGGTGGACGTACTCCACATGATGCAGGCCGATGATGCCGAGCACATGACGCAGGTAGGGGGAAAGGAAATCCATCTGCTTGGCCTTGGCCCCCAGGTAATGCCCACCCGAACTCAGCACCACGAAGGTGGGCCGGTCTTCCAGCAGGCCGTCGCGCCGGCCGTCGTATATCTCGAAAGTACGATGGATGCGCACCACGTAGTCCAGCCAGAGCTTCAGCGCCGCCGGCACCATGTAGTTGTGCATCGGTGTCGAGATGATCAGGTAGTGGCTCACCTCCAGCTCACCGATCAGTTGCTCCGAAAGCGTGAAGGCTGCCTCCGGGCAATCCGACTTTCCCACCACCGCCTCGGCATAACCTGCACAGAGCGGCGGCAGCGGCTCGCGCACGAGGTTGCGCACGATGACCTCGGCCTTCGGATGGATGCGCCGGGCCATTTCCCGGGCCAGTTGGCCGCCGGGGGATGCCAGGTCGTTGGGGCTACATTCGAGCAGGAGGACGCGCGGCATTTGAGGTGCTCCGCACAAACCAGAATTGGCTGGCGGAAATGAAAGCGCCGGATCGGGGAATTTGCCAGGGGGTTGGTCGGATCGCGGCCCAAGAAAAAGCCCGGCGCGGAGCCAGGCTTTTTCATTCACTCGCCCATCAGGGCCTGTTCACGATTGTGCGAGCTAGAGAAGAACAAGGCGAAACTGGCGGAGGAAGCGGAGTTTACGACTGTAAATGAGCATTCCGAAGCCAGTTTCAACGCAGTTATTCCGACGCGCAGCCAATCATGGGCCGGCACTCAGGACGACAGGTAGGACGAGCGGGTCAGCCCCAGCCGTAGGGCGTCGATGTACTGGGTGCGCTCGCGCGGGCTCAGTTTGGCGCTGGCCACCTTGTCGCGGTAGTGCGCCATCAGCTCTTCGGGAGACAGGTGCACATAGCGCAGCATGTCTTCGATGGTGTCGTGGGTTTCGATGCCGGCGTGATACGCGCTGCCGTCATCATTCTGGTAGACGTTCACCGAGTCAGTGTCACCGAAGAGGTTGTGCATGTCACCGAGGATCTCCTGGTAGGCACCTACCAGGAACACGCCGAGCAGGTAGTCCTCACCCTCGCGCACCTCGTGCACCGGCATGCTGGTCTCGATGCTCTGCTCGTCCACGTACTGGTTGATCTTGCCGTCGGAGTCGCAGGTCAGGTCCTGCAGCACGGCGCGGCGCAGGGGCTCCTCGTCCAGGCGGTGCAGCGGGATGATCGGCAGCACCTGGCCGATGGCCCAGGTGTCCGGCAGGCTCTGGAACACCGAGAAGTTGCAAATGTACTTCTCCGCCAGCTTGTCGTTCAGTTCGTCGAGCACCTGGCGATGGGAACGCTGGCGCGCCTTGAGCTGGTTATGCAGGCGACGGCAAATGGCGAAGTAGGTCTGCTCGGCCAGGGCCTTCTCGGCGAGGGTCAGTTTGCCTTCGGCGTATTGAGAGGCGGCATCCCCCATGTAGTGAGTGGCGCGCCAGTAGGTCTCGGTGACCATCTCGGCATCGGTCGGGCCGAGCAGGTCCATCAGCCAGCGGACGATCTCCGGCTGTTCGGCGACGTTGTCGATCTGCGGCACGGCGTCGTTGTGGCGTTCGACGTCAGTCACCTGCATCACCAGCACGGCGTGGTGCGCGGTCATGGCGCGGCCGCTCTCGGAGAAGATGTGCGGGTGCGGCAGGCCCTGGGCGTCGCAGAACTCCTTGAGCATGCCCACCACCACGCCGGCGTAGTCGTCCATGTCGTAGTTGATGGAGCTGGCGTTGCGCGAGTGGGTGCCGTCGTAGTCGACGCCGAGGCCGCCGCCGACGTCGATGTGGTCGACCGGCAGTCCGAGGTTGCGCAGCTCCGCGTAGTAGCGGATGGCTTCCTTGAAGCCGTGCTGGTAGTCGGCCAGGTTGGCGATCTGCGAGCCCATGTGGAAGTGCAGCAGGCGCACGCCCTGGTCCAGGCCAGCCTTGCGGAAGCGCTCGACCACGGAAAGGATCTGCGCGGCGGAAAGGCCGAATTTGGACTTCTCGCCACCGGTGTCGGCCCACTTGGAGGACGCCAGGGACGACAGGCGCACGCGCAGGCCCACCTGGGGGGCGACCTTGAGCTCGGCGGCGATGTCGATGACGAACTCCACCTCGGCTTCCTTCTCGATCACGATGAAGACGTTGTGGCCGAGCTTCTGGCCCATGAGTGCCAGGCGGATGAACTCACGGTCCTTGTAGCCGTTGCAGACGATGGTGCCGCCCTTCGGCGCCAGTGCCAGCACAGCCAGCAGCTCGGGCTTGGAACCGGCTTCCAGGCCGATGGATACGTTCTGGGTGGCGATGATGTTTTCCACCACCGCTTCCTGCTGGTTGACCTTGATCGGGTACAGGGCGGTGTAGCGGCTCTGGTACTCCAGACGCTCGATATTGGCGTCGAAGGCGCCGGTCAGCTGGCGCACGCGCTCTTGCAGGATATCCGGGAAGCGCACCAGCAGCGGCAGGCTGAGGCCTGCCTCGCGCAGGGTGTCGACCTGCTCGAAGAGATCGATCGGCGCACTGCCGGGACCGCGCGGGCGTACTTCGACTCGACCCGATTCGTTAATCGCGAAAAAGCCGGCCCCCCAGTGGCGAATGCCATAGACACTGCGGCTGTCGGCCACGGTCCAGCTGGTGCCATCGTCCTTGCGCGTGCGTCGTGCAGACATCGGTTTCCCCCTATGGGATAGAAAAGGGCCATGCCCGCCGGATCGTGCCGGGCGGGCGCTGACAGGTTAATTCGGTCGTGTGACGTTGGAGTGTTGACCGCTGCTATGACGGTCAGTTTAGAAAGCCGTGGCTCAGCCGCCGGATTTCTTGGCCTTGAAGCCGCGCTTGGCGAGTTCTTCAAGCAACAGGCCCACGTGGTCGCCCTGGATCTCGATCACGCCGTCCTTCAGGGCTCCACCGGTTCCACAACGACGCTTGAGCGCACTGGCCAGATCCTTCAGGGCATCTTCGGCCAGCGGTACGCCGCTGACGGTGGTGACGGTCTTGCCGCCACGGCCCTTGGTTTCACGGCGCACGCGCGCAATGCCATCACCAGCAGGCACGGCGGCTTGCTTGCAGACACAGGCGTCGAGAGGCTGGCGGCATTCCGGGCAGTGCCGGCCGCTGTCGGTGGAGTACACCAGGCCGCCCAGGGCGGCAAAGGACGAAGCTTTCTTGACCACCGGCTTTCCTCGTAGGGGTCAGGATAGCGACTGGTCGGCGGGGAGCCGACCGCGAAGCCCCACTCTGGCAGGGGCAGCGCTGCCTGGCTGGGAGGCCAGGGTTGAAAGGCGGCGAAATTTAGCAGTTATCGCGGCGAATGCTAAGTACGAAAATGCGCCATTGATCGACAGATTGGCGACCTCGTGCAGCATCCCGCACGAAAGGGTCCGGGATTCTGCACAAACCCGCGCCTGGCGCGGGTTGAGAAGGTGTTCGGGGCATTTTCAATGTAAGGGCGAATTCATTCGCCAAGCAGGCCGAAGGTCTGCCTCCCAGGACTGCGGGGCTGCTGCGCAACCCTTGGCGATTGAAATACAAGGTGGAAGAGCAGCCTAGACGGAAGCGAGGTAGAGCTTCAGCGCCTTGAGGGAGTCCGGGCAGCAAGGCTGCTGGACCAAAGCGTCCTGCACGTCCATGAACCGCGCGTCCATTACCTCCTCCGGCTGCAGCTTGAGCGGCGCGTCGGAAACGGCGGAGAACACAGCCCCCCAGAGGCGGTTGCCCGGCTCGTCGAAATAGAAGCGGCCATGCTCGCGCAGCGGCACGCCGCCGATGCCGAGTTCCTCTTCCAACTCGCGGGCAGCGGATTCTGCGTACTCCTCGCCTTCCTGCACCATGCCCCCGGCGGCCACATCCCAGTAGCCCGGATAAAGCGCCTTGCTCAGGGTGCGGCGATGCACGCAGAGCTGGCCGGCGGTGTTGAACAGCAGGATGAAGGTGCCGCGCGAGATCAGTCCGCGCTCGCGCAACTCGGCGCGAGGCAGACCGCCGAGCGGGCGGTCATCCTCATCGACCCAGGCCACCCGCTCGGCGTCGGAGGCGGCACGATGGGCCGCCTCGCGTTCGTCGATCACCATCAGCCCTGCTCCAGCAACTGGCGCAGGTCGATGACGGCGGCATTGGCGCGGGAGATGTAGTTGGCCATTACCAGCGAGTGGTTCGCCAGGATGCCGTAGCCGCTGCCGTTCAGCACCATGGGGCTCCACAGCGGCTCCTGGGCAGCCTCCAGCTCACGAATGATCTGCCGCACGCTGATGGTGGCGTTCTTCTTCGCCAGGACGTCGGCGAAGTCGACTTCGATGGCGCGCAGGATGTGCGACAGCGCCCAGGCCTGGCCACGGGCTTCATAGAAGACGTTGTCGATCTGCAGCCAGGGCGTCTCGACGACTTCTTCGCTCACGGCTGGTACCTGGCCACTGACCGCGGCAGCTTCCGGGCTGATATCGGTGTTCAGGCGCACTCGGCCGACGCTGGCGGACAGGCGTTGGGACAGCGAACCGAGACGGGTGGCGACGTCGCCCAGCCAGTTGTTCAGGTTGTCGGCACGGGAATAGAACTGCGCGTTGGGCTGCTTGGGGTCGGAGAGGCGGGCCAGGAAGCGATCCAGGGAACGGATACCTTCCTTGTACTCGGCCTCTGCAGCGGGCAACGCCCAGCTCTTGTTATCGAAGTTGAAGCGCGGCTCGGCCTTGGCCAGGTCCGGGTCCTCGGTGGACTGGGACTGGGAGCGGGCGAAGTCCTTGCGCAGGGCGCGGGACAGGTCGCGCACCTGGACCAGCACGCCGTATTCCCAGCTGGGCATGTTGTCCAGCCAGAGGCCAGGCGGGGCCAGGTCGTTGGAGAGGTAGCCGCCGCTCTTGTCGAGCAGGGTCTGAGCCACGGTCTTGAGGGCTTCCACCGTGGTGTAGCCGTTGACCATCTGGCGACCGGCGCGCTCGGCAGCCGCCTGGGCGTCCTGCTGCACGGGGAAGAGGTCGGGCTCGCGGCTCCAGTACCAACCCACCACCACACAGGCGAGCAGGTAGATCACCAGCAGGCTGCCGAGGGCGCGGCTCAGCCAGATCCCGCCGAAATAGCTGCGCACATCGTCAACCGAATCATCGACGCGCTCGCGTGCGTCGCCCATACGCTTCTTCCAGTCCAGCATGGCAGTGTCCTTCGAATTTCGATCAGCACGGAAAGGTTCGACCACGCCCCGCCAAGGGTGTCGTGGGCGAGTCCTGCACTATAAGGGATGCGCGGGCGCAGCGCAGTGGCCGCGAGCCAAACCATCATCCGGCGCGCGCGCCTGTTTCGGCCCTGTGGCCACCGGTTGACGAAATTTACCCCGCATTTCGTGCAAAACCGGGACAGATGGCACTGGCGTACCGAACACAAGGTGATAGCATGGAGCCATCATCTAGATCGTCTCCAGGCGACACCCCCGGCCATGACCGAGCACGAAGATCCCAGTCGCGACAGACTCAAGAACCACTTCGCCCAGCGGGTGATCAACCAGGCGCGACATGTCCTGGAGATCTGGCAGCGCCTGCAACGCAGCGAGTGGAGCACGGCCTGCATGACCGAGCTGGCCGAGGCCAGCCTCTACCTGCAGCGCTATGCCGAACGCTTCGAGCAGCCCGAGCACACCCGCCTTGCGATGGCCATCGGTAATTGCCTGCGCGGCGTCGAGGAGAATCGCGGCCGCCTGTCGAGCGACCTGATCACTGAACTCAGCCTGCTGATGCAGCGCCTGTCGCGCACCGGCCTGCGTCATGGCGACCAGTTCGAGCAGACCTTCCTGCCGCCCTTGCGCAAACCGGTTTACCTGGCGCTGCAAAGTAAGGAGCGCGCCGAGCGCCTGACCCAGCAACTGGAGTTCTTCGGCCTCAACGCGCAGCTCTGCGAGAGCGCCAACGCCTTCCGTTCGGCCATGGCCGAACGGCATCCGGCAGCCATCGTGCTTGAAGTGGACTTCTCCGGACCGGGCCAGGGCCTGGAGCTGGCACGCGAGGCCCAGCAAGGGCTGGAACAGAAGCTGCCGATCATCTTCTTCAGCCATGACGAGGCCGACGCCCCGACCCGCCTGACTGCCGTGCGCGCCGGCGGCCAGGAGTTCTTCACCGGCGCCCTGGATGCGTCCAGCCTGCTGGAGAAGCTGGAAACCCTGACCCGCACCGCTCACTACGACCCGTTCAAGGTGCTGGTGGTTGACGACTCCCGAGCCCAGGCCACCCATACCGAACTGGTCCTCAACTCGGCCGGCATCGTCACCCGCGTCATCACCGAGCCGGTACAGGCCCTGTTGGCCCTGGCCGATTTCCAGCCAGACCTGATCATCCTCGACATGTACATGCCCGAATGCCTGGGCACCGAACTGGCCAAGGTCATTCGCCAGCACGAGCGTTACGTCAGCGTGCCGATCATTTATCTGTCGGCCGAGGACGACCTGAATAAACAGCTGGACGCCATGAGCGAGGGCGGCGACGACTTCCTCACCAAACCGATCAAGCCGCGCCACCTGATCGCCACGGTGCGCACCCGCGCCAAGCGGGCGCGCAGCCTGAAGGCGCGCATGGTGCGCGACAGCCTCACCGGGCTGTTCAACCACACCCACACCCTGCAGTTACTGGAAGACGCCAGCTCCCGGGCACGCCGGGACGGCAAGCCGCTGTGCTTCGCCATGCTCGATATCGACCACTTCAAGAAGGTCAACGACACCTACGGCCACCCCATGGGCGACCGGGTGATCAAAAGCCTCGCCCTGTTCCTCAAGCAACGCCTGCGCAAGACCGACCACATTGGCCGCTATGGGGGCGAGGAATTCGCCGTGGTACTCCCCGATACCGACCTGGCGGCTGCGCACCGCGTGCTGGAAGAAATCCGCCGCCGCTTCGCCGAGATCCGCTACCCGGCGCAACCCCACGACCTGTCCTGCACCTTCAGTTGCGGTATCGCCCAACTGCAGGACGGCCTCGACATCAACCAGCTCTCCAAGCAGGCCGACGAAGCGCTCTACCGCGCCAAACACGGCGGGCGCAACCGGGTGGAGTTGCACCAGGACTGACCTCCCCGCCGTCACGGGACTGTCACTAAACCGCAATATCATCTGGCCATCCCTCAGAAGCCTGTCGAGGACAAGATGCGCCTGAAACTGCTCACCAACCTCATTACCCTGCTGCTGGTCACTGTGTGCCTCGCATTGGGGGCCACCCTCTGGTGGTCGCAGCAGGCCCTGCAGCGGCCCTACCAGTTGATGGAGCAGTACCTGGAACTGGCCCAACGCTTTCGCGGTGAAGTGGCGGACAACGTCCAGGCCTATCTCAATAGCGGCGACGCCCTGCGTCACAGCGCGGCCAGCCAGGGCATCGACAACCTGGAACAGCGCCTCGGCCAGCTTCCCGAGGAGTTCACCCGCGACCTGCTGCCCAGCTTCGTCGAGTTGCGCGAATTCACTCGCGGCGAACTGCTCGCCGCCGGCAAGTTGGCAGGCGACCCCCAGGGCCTGCTGATCCAGGCCGAGCGGGAAATCGCCGGTTCCCTTGATCAGCTCGCCCGGTACGCCGACTCCGCCAGCACCCCGACCGCCGGCGACTACCGCGCGCCGCTGTTTGCCGCCGCCCAGCACCTCAATCGCCTCAGCCAGGCCCGGGCCAAGCTGGTTGCCAGTGGCCGCGACGAGTTGGCCGCCGATGTCGAGCGCGAGCTGGAAGCCCTGGGCCGCGACAGCGCCCAGCTGGAACAACTGCCCCTGCTCGGCGTAGCCGACAGCAGCGACTCGGCCGCCAACGACTTCGCCGCCATGATGGGCCTGGAAAGCAGTAGCGAAACCAGTCAGGCCGAGGACCGGGGCATCGCCCTCAAACGCGAGCTGGCCGGCCTGCTCAAACGCTACCCGGGTGAACTGACACGCACTCGCGAACTGATCCAGCGTCGCGCCGAACTGGCCGCCACCACCGTCCAGCGAGTGGATGCCCTGCAGGCCGCACTGGCTGCGCTGGAGCCGCAAGTGCGCGCCGAGCACGGCCGCATCCAGGGTGAGGTCCGCCTGATGCAGGGTCTGATGATCGGCCTGATCCTGCTCATCGCCCTGTGCATCGACCGCATCCAGCGCCGTCTGACGCAGGTCCTAGGTCGCCTGGTGGCCGCCCTGGGTGCCTGGGCCGCCGGCGACTTCAGCCGCCCCATCGCCCTGGGCTCCAACACCCTCGACCTGCGCCGCATCGAAGACTCGCTCAACCGCTTGCGCGATTACCTTGGCGAACTGGTCGGCACCATCCGCCAGCACGCCGAACGGGTGGCCGGCAGCAGCAGTGCCCTGGCCGACCTGAACAACGGCCTGCATGCCGGCGCCGAAGACCAGGCCGGCGGCACCGCACAGATACGCGACGCGCTGGGCGAGCTGGAAAGCACCATCCAGCAGGTGGCCGGTGACGCCAGCCTGGCCGCGGATGCCAGTCGCGACGCCGGGCTTGCCGTGGAGCAAGGCCAGAGCGTGATCGACCAGAGCCTGGCCGGCCTGCACCAACTGGTGGGCGAAGTGCAGAACAACGCGCAGGCCGTGGAGCGCCTGGCCGAAGAGACCGAAACCATTGACAAGGTGCTGACGGTGATCCGCGGCATTGCCGAGCAGACCAACCTGCTGGCCCTCAACGCCGCCATCGAAGCCGCCCGCGCCGGAGAAATGGGCCGCGGCTTCGCTGTCGTTGCCGAGGAAGTACGCTCCCTGTCCCAGCGCACCACCGGCGCCACCACGGAAATCCAGCAACTGATCGCCCGCCTGCAACAGGCGGCGCGGCAGTCGGTGGAAGCCATGCGCATCCAGGTGGAGCACGCAGAAGCCAGCGCCGAGCAGGCCGCGGCCGCCGACGGCGCGCTGGTGGAAGTGGTCAGCGCCATCCGCACCATCGCCAGCATGGCCGAGCGCATCGCCGACGCCACCGCCCAGCAGAGCGGTGCGGTGAGCGACATCCGCGACCACAGCGAGCAGATCCATCAACTGGGCGGCGACAACCTGGCACGCATCAGCGAAAGCCGCAGCCAGGGCGAGCGCCTGCTGCAGCTGGGTGGCGAACTGCATACGGCGGTGCAGGCCTTCCGCGTCTGACGCTATGGCGTGACGGATTGTCGCGCCGGAGCTTTCTCCTACCCTCCACCCCCAGACCTTTCAGCCCGAGGACAAAACCGCTTACAGCCTGGAGCCTGCAGGAAGGCGCCGAGGTTCGCTATGATGCGAGCACTTTCTGCCCAAGAGACTTCCATGCGCCGCCTGCTGAGCCTGATCCTGCTGCTGGTGGCCCTGCCCGCTAGCGCAGGGTTGCTGGACAACCGCCCGAACCCGAACCTGGGTGCCTCCCTCAATAACAGTGGCGATTTCCTGCCGGTGCGCGAGGCCTTCCGCCTCAGCCTGGTGGAAAGCACACCTACCTCGGTGAAGCTGCGCTTCACCAATGCCGAGGGCTACTACCTCTATCGCCATCGTTTCCAGTTCCGCGCCGAACCCGCCGACAGCGGCCTGGGACAGCCGGTGCTGCCCGCCGGCGAGCACAAGACCGACGAGTACTTCGGTGATGTGGAGGTCTATTACGGCGTGCTGGACGTGGACCTGCCGGTAGACCCGGCCCGCAAGGCACCGACCGAGTTACGCGTGACCTACCAGGGCTGCGCCGACAAGGGCCTGTGCTATCCGCCGGAAACCGAGGTGCTGAAGCTGGCCGCTGGCGCGACGGGCGGCGACGCGTCTGGAATTGGCGGTACCGCCACGGGCAAAGGCTGGAGCTGGCACGAACTGGCGCTGTTCTTCCTCGCTGGCCTGGGCCTGACCTTCACCCCCTGCGTGCTGCCGATGCTGCCGATCCTCTCCGGCGTGGTACTGCGCGGCCAGGCGGGTGGCAGCCGCGGCCTGGTGCTGTCATTGGCCTACGTGCTGCCGATGGCTGCCTGCTTCGCCCTGCTGGGCGCGCTGATGGGCGTGTTCGGTGCCGAACTCAACCTCCAGGCGCGACTGCAATCCCCCTGGGTACTGGTGCCTTTCGCCGCCTTCTTCACCGCCTTTGCCCTGGCCATGTTCGGCCTCTATGAACTGCGCCTGCCGCGCTTCATCAGCGGCCCGCTGGACACCTTGGCCGGCAGCACCAAGGGCGGTTCGATCTGGAGCGCCGCACTGCTCGGCGTAGTCTCCAGCCTGCTGGTTTCCCCTTGTGTTTCCGCACCGCTGGCCGGAGCGCTGCTTTATATCAGTGCAAGCGGCGATGCCCTGGGTGGCGGCCTGAAACTCTTCGCACTCGGCCTGGGCATGGGCGCTCCCCTGGTGCTGTTCGCCACTGGCGGTGGCGCGCTTCTGCCCAAGGCCGGCCAGTGGATGGTCGCCGTACGCAACGCCTTCGGCGTGCTACTGCTGGCGGTGGCGGTGTGGATGCTCGAACGCGTCCTGCCCGGCCCCCTGGCCCTAGGCCTCTGGGGCCTGCTGGCCGGCGGCGTGGCGCTGTTCCTCGGGGCCCTGGAGTTCACTCCCAAGGCGCCCCGCGAGCGCTTGGCGCAGCTCGGCGGCCTGGTCCTGCTGGTGTACGCCGTGGCCGCCTGGGCCGGCGCCCTTCAGGGTGAAACCGACCCGTTGCGCCCGCTGGGCCGCACGCACCTGGTTGGTGCGCCGTCTGTCGCGCCAGCCACCGGGCAATGGCAGACCATCAAGACCCCGGCGGAACTCACCGGTGCCCTGGCCGAAGCCAAGGGCTCTGGCCAGCCGCTGCTGCTGGACTGGTATGCCGACTGGTGCATTAGTTGCAAGGTGATCGAGCGTGAAGTCCTTACTGCCACGGAGGTTACCTCGCAGCTGGGCGGCTACCGCCTGATCCGCTTCGACATGACCGAGAGCAACGCGGAACAACGCGCGTTACTCGACCGCTACAAGCTGTTCGGACCGCCGGCCATCCTGTTTTTCAACGGGCGGGGTGACGAACTGGCCGATCTGCGAGTCGTAGGTGAAGTCGATGCCAAGGCCTTCGCCGCTCGTCTGCAACAGGCGAATGCATCGCGCTGATGCATGCAACGTCATATATTTGCCGTAAACACCGGGCATCTTGTCGACTATTGTTGGCAACTGGACAGCCTTTCCGGCTATCCGGCATAGTGCCGCCTGGCCTCCAATAAGGAACAAAACAGCATGGCCACCCTGCTCGTCCTGCATGGCCCCAACCTCAACCTGCTGGGGACCCGCGAACCCGACAAATACGGGGCTACCACCCTGGCCGAGATCAACCAGGACCTGGAGCGCCGCGCCCGCGAAGCCGGACACCATCTGATGTACCTGCAGAGCAATGCCGAGTACGAACTGATCGACCGGATTCATGCCGCCCGTGGTGAAGGAGTGGACTTCATCATCATCAATCCTGCGGCTTTCACGCATACAAGTGTCGCCCTACGTGACGCATTGCTCGCAGTGAGCATCCCATTCATCGAAGTGCACCTGTCCAACGTGCACAAGCGAGAACCTTTTCGCCATCACTCCTACTTTTCCGACGTTGCCGTGGGAGTGATCTGCGGTCTGGGTGCCACCGGCTACCGCCTGGCCCTGGACGCGGCGCTAGAACACCTTGAACGCCCCTGACCTCACCCTTGGGAGTTGATGATTAATGGATATCCGTAAAGTCAAGAAACTGATCGAACTGCTGGAAGAGTCCGGTATCGACGAACTGGAGATCCGCGAGGGCGAAGAGTCCGTGCGCATCAGCCGTCACAGCAACAAGGCCTTCGCGGGTCAACCCATTTACGCTGCCGCCCCTGCGCCGGTAGCTGCTCCGGTTGCTGCTGCCCCGGCCGCCGCTGCTGAAGCCGCGGCCCCGGCTGCACCGAAGCTGAATGGCAGTGTCGTGCGCTCGCCGATGGTCGGCACCTTCTACCGCTCGCCGTCCCCGACGACTGCTTCCTTCGTCGAAGTCGGCCAGAGCGTGAAGAAAGGCGACATCCTCTGCATCGTCGAAGCCATGAAGATGATGAACCACATCGAGGCCGAGACCAGCGGCGTGATCGAATCCGTCCTGGTGGAAAACGGTCAGCCGGTTGAGTACGACCAGCCGCTGTTCACCATCGTTTGAACCGCGGAGAGCCTGCGATGTTGGAAAAAGTCCTGATCGCCAACCGTGGCGAGATTGCCCTGCGCATCCTGCGCGCCTGCAAGGAGCTGGGCATCAAGACGGTGGCAGTGCACTCCACGGCCGACCGTGAGCTGATGCACCTGTCCCTGGCCGATGAGACCGTCTGCATCGGCCCGGCTTCGGCAGCCCAGTCCTACCTGAGCATCCCAGCGATCATCAGCGCCGCCGAACTCACCGGCGCTACCGCGATCCACCCGGGCTACGGCTTCCTCGCCGAGAACGCCGATTTCGCCGAACAAGTGGAGAAATCCGGTTTTGCCTTCATCGGCCCGAAAGCCGACACCATTCGCCTGATGGGCGACAAGGTTTCGGCCAAGGACGCCATGAAGCGCTCCGGCGTACCGACCGTACCGGGCTCCGACGGCCCGCTGCCGGAAGACGAGGAAACCGCACTCGCCATCGCGCGCGAAGTGGGTTACCCCGTAATCATCAAGGCAGCCGGTGGCGGCGGTGGTCGCGGCATGCGCGTGGTGCATGACGAAGAAGAACTGATCAAGTCGGCCAAGCTGACCCGTACCGAAGCCGGTGCGGCGTTCGGCAACCCCATGGTCTACCTGGAGAAGTTCCTCACCAACCCGCGCCACGTCGAAGTCCAGGTCCTGTCCGACGGCCAGGGCAACGCCATCCACCTCGGCGACCGCGACTGCTCCTTGCAGCGCCGTCACCAGAAGGTGCTGGAAGAAGCCCCTGCCCCGGGTATCGACGAGAAGGCCCGCGCCGAAGTACTGGACCGTTGTGTCCAGGCCTGTATCGAAATCGGCTACCGCGGCGCCGGCACCTTCGAGTTCCTCTACGAGAACGGTCGCTTCTACTTCATCGAGATGAACACTCGCGTGCAGGTAGAGCACCCGGTTACCGAAATGGTCACCGGCATCGACATCGTCAAGGAAATGCTCAGCATCGCCGCCGGCAACAAGCTGTCGATCAAGCAGGAAGACGTGGTCATCCGTGGCCATGCGCTGGAATGCCGGATCAACGCCGAAGACCCGGACAACTTCATGCCCAGTCCCGGCAAGGTGACCTACTTCCATGCCCCGGGCGGAAACGGCGTTCGCGTCGACTCGCACCTGTACAGTGGCTACGCGGTTCCGCCGAACTACGATTCGCTGATCGGCAAGCTGATCACCTATGGCAAAGATCGCGACGAAGCCATGGCGCGCATGCGCAATGCGCTGGACGAGATCGTCGTCGACGGGATCAAGACCAACATCCCGTTGCACCGCAACCTCACGCGCGACAAGGGTTTCTGCAAGGGTGGTATCAACATCCACTACCTGGAAAAGAAACTCGGTATGGACAAGCACTGATCACCGTCGGTGCCTGATCCACGACACAAGGGCTGCCAACTGGCGGCCCTTGTGTTTTTCCGGCCTGTGCTCAAGTAAGCTTGCGCGCCTGCCGCGTGTGCACGCTGAATATTCAAGAGGTCCCGCCATGCCCTGGTTACAAGTTCGTCTCGCCATCACCCCGGAACAGGCGGAAACCTACGAAGACGCCCTGCTGGAAGTGGGAGCGGTCTCAGTGACCTTCATGGATGCCGAGGACCAGCCGATTTTCGAGCCGGACCTGGGCACCACCCCGCTCTGGACCCACACCCACCTGCTGGCCCTGTTCGAGGCCGACACCGACGAAGCCAGTCTGGTGGCGCACCTTGAGCTGCTGACCGGTGGCACGCTGCCGGAGCACCTGATAGAGCGCATCGAGGACCAGGATTGGGAACGCAGCTGGATGGACAACTTCCAGCCCATGCGCTTCGGCCGCCGCCTGTGGATCGTACCGAGCTGGCATGAAGCGCCCGAACCGGGCGCGGTGAACCTGCTACTGGACCCTGGCCTGGCCTTCGGCACCGGCACCCACCCGACCACCGCCCTGTGCCTGGAATGGCTGGACGACCAGAAGCTCGACGGTTGCGAAGTGCTGGATTTCGGCTGCGGTTCGGGCATCCTCGCCATCGCAGCTTTGCTGCTGGGCGCGCGCCAGGCCGTGGGCACCGACATCGACCCCCAGGCCCTGGAAGCCTCTCGCGACAACGCCTCGCGCAACGGCATCGACCCGGCGCGCTTCCCGGTCTACCTGCCTGCCGACCTGCCGGCCAAGCCCGCCGAAGTAGTGGTGGCCAACATCCTCGCCGGCCCGCTGGTGTCCCTGGCGCCGCAGATCACCAGCCTGGTGGCACCGCGCGGACGCCTGGCCCTGTCCGGCATCCTCGCCGAGCAGGCCGAGGAAGTACGCGCCGCCTACGCCGACGCATTCGATCTCGACCCCACGGCAGAGAAGGACGGCTGGGTACGCATCAGTGGCGTGCGCCGCTGAAGCGCTGGAAACCCAATGGATCGAGTAAAATAGCCTTTAGTTTCGACCGGATCGCCGCATGACCGACAGTTTCGTCACCCAATGCCCACAATGCCAGACCAGTTTCCGCGTCAGCCGCGCCCAACTGGCCGTGGCCCATGGCGCCGTGCGCTGCGGAGCCTGTCTGCATGTGTTCAATGCGGCGCAACAGCTGTTGGCGGCGAAGGGCCAGGCGGCTCCGACGGCCAGTAAACCCAAGGCACCAACCCCGCCCCCTGCGCCCAGGACAGAGGCGCCCCAGGTCGCAGTCCCCAGTGTCGCCACCGTGCTCAATCAGCCGGTTGCACCGCAAGCGCAGGCGCCAGCCAAACCGGCCGGCAGCGAAACCCTGTGGATCCACGACGACCTGGACCTCGACAGCCTCGACCTGGATGAGGAGCTGGCCAAGCTGGAACAGGAAGAACAACGCCTGTCCCGTGACTTGCTCGGCCCTAACGCACCGGCACGCGCCGAAGCGCAACCAGCACCCCGTCATGATGAAGGCTGGGCCGAAGCCCTGCTGGAAGCCGAAGAGCACAAGGCCCCCTCGGCACCCGCCTCCGAACCGGAGCCAGCGCCGGAGCCCGACTTCGAACGACGTGCCGAGCCCAGTGCCGAACCGGTCGGTCGCAGCCCGGAGGAGCCACCCAAACCGGCCCCGCGCACCGAGCCCAGCCTGTCCATGGACCTGGTGGAAGACGAGCCCGGCCCGGACTTCAGCCTCGGCTCCGCCCGCGACGACGAGCCCGACGACCTGGACAACGACGTCGACGATGACCTCGACGAACCGCAAACCGCAGCCCCCTCACGCCAGCAGCCCCAGCGCAACGAGCCCGGCCTGCGCGAAGAAGGCCTGCTTGACCTCAGCGACGAGCCCCTGCAACTCGACTGGCAGGAATCCAGACGCCCCTGGGGCCGCTGGATCGGCTGGACCCTGCTGAACCTGTTCGGCGCCTTCGCCCTGGCCACTCAGTACGTCTGGTATCACTTCGACGAATTGGCGCGACAGGACCAGTACCGCCCCTGGTTCCAGCAAATCTGCCCGGAGATCGGCTGCCAGTTGCCTTCCAAGGTGGACATCGCGCTGATCAAGAGCAGCAACCTGGTGGTCCGCAGCCACCCCGAGTTCTCAGGCGCCCTGGTGGTCGACGCGATCCTCTACAACCGCGCCGCCTTCGCCCAGCCGTTCCCGCTGCTGGAACTGCGTTTCGCCGACATCAATGGCCAGTTGCTGGCCAGCCGCCGCTTCAAGCCCGGCGAATACCTCTCCGGCGAACTGGCCGGGCAGGCAGAGATGCCGCCGCAGACCCCCATCCACATCAGCCTGGACATCCTCGACCCAGGCACCAAGGCCGTGAACTACAGCCTCAGCTTCCACTCCCCCGAATAAGCCGCAAGCGCCGGATTCCGGCGCCTCCAGGGCATTTCTAACTCCCGGCAATAAGCGCAGGGCTGTTCAGAATTTGTTCAAAACAGCCTTTATCCAGTCATCGAGAGCGGGTATCATGCCCACCCTTTTTCGAACTCCCCCAGCACTCATCTGAGCAGGCCCCAAACAGGGAAGACCTATGTCGGCGGTTAGCATTGGCCCTTATGCCTTGCCCAATCAGGTGATACTCGCCCCCATGGCGGGTGTGACCGACCGGCCGTTCCGTCTGCTTTGCCGCCGCCTCGGCGCCGGCATGGTGGTATCGGAAATGGTCACCAGCGACGTGCGCCTGTGGAACAGCCGCAAGTCGCGACTGCGCCTGCTCCACGAAGGGGACCCGGAGCCCCGCTCCGTCCAGATAGCCGGTGGAGATCCGGACATGCTGGCAGAAGCGGCAAGGGCCAATGTTGAACTCGGTGCGCAGATCATCGACATCAACATGGGCTGCCCGGCGAAGAAGGTCTGCAACAAGGCCGCCGGCTCGGCGCTGATGAAGGACGAAGCCCTGGTGGCCGACATCCTCAACGCCGTGGTCAAGGCCGTCGACGTGCCCGTCACCCTGAAGATCCGGACCGGCTGGGACCGATCGAACAGGAACGGCATCACAGTGGCGAAAATCGCCGAACAGGCTGGTATCCAGGCCCTGGCCGTCCACGGCCGGACCCGCGCCGACCTGTACACCGGTGAAGCGGAGTACGACACCATCGCAGCGATCAAGCAGGCGGTGTCGATTCCGGTCTTTGCCAACGGCGATATCGATTCGCCACAGAAAGCCAGACAGGTCCTCGACGCCACCGGCGCCGATGCCCTGCTGATCGGTCGAGCGGCCCAGGGGCGACCCTGGATCTTCCGCGAGATCGCGCATTACCTGGCGACCGGTGAACTACTGCCGGCGCCGGGCTTGATCGAGGTGGAACGGATACTGCTGGAACACCTGGCCGCACTGCACGCCTTCTATGGCGACGAGATGGGCGTTCGCATCGCCCGCAAGCATGTCGGCTGGTATCTGGCAACCCTGCCGGGCGCCAGGGAGTTTCGCGCCAAGTTCAATCGTTTGGAGTCCACGGACGCGCAGTGCGCCAACGTTCGGGAGTTCTTCGCCGAGCGTCACAACGAAGGGGAAAAGGCCGCATGACGACGATGACCGAGAATTTTTTTGATGGGGCAACACCCGTGAGCGACAACGCTAACCTTAAACAGCACCTGACGGCGCCCACCGCAGAGGGCCAGACCCTGCGTGGCAGTGTCGAAAAGGCACTGCACAACTATTTTGCCCATCTTGAGGGCGCCGCCGTCACGGACGTGTACAACCTGGTGCTTTCCGAAGTGGAAGCGCCGTTGCTGGAATCCGTGATGAACTACGTCAAGGGTAACCAGACCAAGGCTTCCGAGATGCTCGGCCTCAATCGGGGCACGCTGCGAAAGAAGCTCAAGCAATACGACCTGCTCTGAAGGTCGGGCGCTGGAAGCCGGAAGCTTGAAGCGGGACGCTCCCCGACGGTCAAGCTTCCGGCTTCCAGTTTCAGGCCTAGCCGCTAAATCCTCTCCCACTCGAATGGTTCCGAAATGACCGACCAGACCACCCGCCTTCCCGTTCGCCGCGCCCTGATCAGCGTCTCCGACAAGACCGGCATCGTCGAATTCGCCCGTGAACTGGCTGCCCTTGGCGTGGAAATCCTCTCCACCGGCGGCACCTACAAGCTGCTCAAGGACAACGCCATCGCCGCCGTGGAAGTCGCTGACTACACCGGCTTCCCGGAAATGATGGACGGTCGCGTGAAGACCCTGCACCCGAAGATCCATGGCGGCATCCTCGGCCGTCGCGACCTCGACGGCGCGGTGATGGAACAACACGGCATCAAGCCGATCGACCTGGTCGCGGTCAACCTCTACCCCTTCGAGGCCACCGTCGCCAAGCCTGACTGCGACCTGCCCACCGCCATCGAGAACATCGATATCGGCGGCCCGACCATGGTCCGCAGCGCCGCGAAGAACCACAAGGACGTCGCCATCGTGGTCAACGCCAGCGACTACGCCAGCGTCCTCGAAGGCCTGAAAGCCGGCGGCCTGACCTACGCCCAGCGTTTCGACCTGGCCCTCAAGGCGTTCGAGCACACCTCCGCCTACGACGGCATGATCGCCAACTACCTGGGCACCATCGACCAGGCACGTGACACCCTGTCCACCGAAGGCCGTGGCGCCTTCCCGCGCACCTTCAACAGCCAGTTCGTCAAGGCCCAGGAAATGCGCTACGGCGAGAACCCGCACCAGAGCGCGGCGTTCTACGTGGAAGCGAAAAAGGGCGAAGCCAGCGTCTCCACCGCCATTCAGCTGCAGGGCAAGGAACTCTCCTTCAACAACGTGGCCGATACCGACGCCGCGCTGGAGTGCGTGAAGAGCTTCGTCAAGCCGGCCTGCGTCATCGTCAAGCACGCCAACCCGTGCGGCGTGGCCGTGGTACCGGAAAACGAAGGCGGCATTCGCAAGGCCTACGACCTGGCCTACGCCACCGATACCGAATCCGCCTTCGGCGGCATCATCGCCTTCAACCGCGAGCTGGATGGCGAAACCGCCAAGGCCATCGTCGAGCGCCAGTTCGTCGAAGTCATCATCGCGCCGAAAATCTCCGCCGCCGCTCGTGAAGTGGTCGCTGCCAAGGCCAACGTGCGTCTGCTGGAATGCGGTGAATGGCCGGCTGAGCGTGCCGCAGGCTGGGACTTCAAGCGCGTCAACGGCGGCCTGCTGGTACAGAGCCGCGACATCGGCATGATCAAGGCGGAAGACCTGAAGATCGTCACCCAGCGCGCCCCGAGCGAGCAGGAAATCCACGACCTGATCTTCGCCTGGAAAGTGGCCAAGTTCGTCAAATCCAACGCCATCGTCTACGCAAAGAACCGCCAGACCGTCGGCGTCGGCGCCGGCCAGATGAGCCGCGTCAACTCCGCCCGCATCGCCGCCATCAAGGCCGAGCATGCCGGTCTCGAAGTGAAAGGTGCGGTCATGGCGTCCGACGCCTTCTTCCCGTTCCGCGACGGCATCGACAACGCAGCCAAGGCCGGCATCACCGCGGTGATCCAGCCGGGTGGCTCCATGCGTGACAACGAAGTCATCGCCGCCGCCGACGAAGCAGGCATCGCGATGGTGTTCACCGGCATGCGCCACTTTAGACACTAACGGTCGCCCTCGAGCAGGCGTCTGCTGTGTTGCCCGCCCCGTCCCCAATGCTCATTGCCAGAAGGCAACTCCGCTTGGTGACGGGGCAGGCGCCTTGCATCTACCAGCTCGATCGCAACCTCGACATTCGTAGGTTGGGTGGCGCGAAGCGATACCCAACGATCCGGCTCCAATCGGAGCAGATCAGGAGAACGCAATGAACGTACTCATCATCGGCAGCGGCGGTCGTGAACACGCCCTGGCCTGGAAAGTGGCCCAGGACCCGCGCGTGGCGAAGGTCTTCGTGGCCCCGGGCAACGCCGGCACCGCGACCGAAGCCAAGTGCGAGAACGTCGCCATCGACGTGCTGGCCCTGGAACAACTGGCCGATTTCGCCGCCAAGAACGTCCAGCTGACCATCGTCGGCCCGGAAGCGCCGCTGGTGAAAGGCGTGGTCGATCTGTTCCGCAGCCGTGGCCTGGACATCTTCGGCCCGACTGCCGGCGCCGCCCAACTGGAAGGTTCCAAGGCCTTCACCAAGGACTTCCTGGCCCGCCACAAGATCCCCACCGCCGACTACCAGAACTTCACCGAAGTGGAGCCGGCCCTGGCCTACCTGCGCGAAAAAGGCGCTCCCATCGTGATCAAGGCCGACGGCCTGGCCGCGGGCAAGGGCGTGATCGTCGCCATGACCCTGGCCGAAGCCGAAGACGCCGTGCGCGACATGCTCGCCGGCAATGCCTTCGGTGACGCCGGTTCGCGCGTGGTGATCGAAGAATTCCTCGACGGCGAAGAAGCCAGCTTCATCGTCATGGTCGACGGCCAGAACGTGCTGCCCATGGCCACCAGCCAGGACCACAAGCGCGTTGGCGACGGCGACACCGGCCCCAACACCGGCGGCATGGGCGCGTACTCCCCCGCTCCGGTGGTCACCGCCGACGTGCACCAGCGCGTGATGGACGAAGTCATCTACCCGACCGTGCGCGGCATGGCCGAGGAAGGCAACGTCTACACCGGCTTCCTCTACGCCGGCCTGATGATCGACAAGAGCGGTGCGCCCAAGGTCATCGAGTTCAACTGCCGCTTCGGCGACCCGGAAACCCAGCCCATCATGGTGCGCCTGGAGTCTTCCCTGGTCCTCCTGGTGGAAGCCGCCCTGGCCAAGGCCCTGGACAAGGTCGAAGCCACCTGGGACCCGCGCCCCACCGTGGGCGTGGTTCTGGCCGCCGGCGGCTACCCGGGCGACTACGCCAAGGGTGACGTGATCGAAGGCCTGGACGATGCCGCCGCCCTGGACGGCAAGGTGTTCCACGCCGGTACCGCGCTGAAGGACGGCCAGATCGTCACTGCCGGTGGTCGCGTACTCTGTGCCACCGCCATCGGCGCCAGCGTGTCCGACGCCCAGCAGCAGGCCTATCGCCTGGCGGAGAAAATCCGCTGGAACGGGTGTTTCTACCGCAAGGACATCGGCTACCGCGCCATCGCCCGGGAACGCAACGACGGGTAAAAGGTCGGAAATAGTGCTCACCAAGGCGGCCAGTGGCCGCCTTGGTCATATTCCGCACAAGAGGGGCTTGGCTATAATCCGGCCACTCACCCACGAAGGGACCTCGACCGTGCTTCGGCTCAGGATTGCCACAGGATTGATCGCCAGCCTGCTACTGGCCCTGCTCCATCTGTTGCCTGCCCAGGCGGCGGAAGGGCGGCAGTGGAGCATGCTGCTCGACCCCAGCGCCAACCTGCAGCTGCAGGAAGTCCGCACCCAGCAGGCCCTCTCCCAGTTCACTCCGGTCGACCTCGACGAGCTTTATACCCCCGGTGGCAGCAGCGCCCTCTGGCTTCACTACCGGCTTGCACCCAGCCAGCATGAACAGCTGCTGCGGGTCTTCGCTCCTTACCTGGCCTATCTCGACCTCTACGTCCTCAAAGGCGATGAGCTGGTCGCCCATACCCGCACCGGCAGTCGCCTACCCTTCAGCGAGCGTCCGCTGCCCAGCCGGGATTTCCTCCTGCCCCTGCCGGTTCAGCAGGAGCCCCTGGACCTCTACCTGCGCATGGCTTCGGAACACGCCCTGCGCCCCACGGTGACGCTGCAGTCTTCGGCGCTGATGGCCGCCGACGATACCCGTCCGCTGCTCTTCGGGCTGATGCTCGGGGGCCTTGGCATGCTGGTCTATTACAACCTGGTGCGTTACGCCTACTCCCGTGCCGCCGTCAGCCTTTGGCTGGCCGCCGCGCAGAGCTGCCTGATCGTCACCAGCGTCAGCCTGCTGGGCATCAGTTCGCCCTGGTTGGGTGACTGGCAGAGCGCGCAACCGCAAATTGCCAACCTCTCGATGCTGATGGCCATGGTCTGCGCCCTGGCCTTTACCGTCAGCTTCTTCCACAAGGTCTGCCCGAACACGCCACTGGCGCTCCTGTTGCTGGGCGAGATCGTGCTGATCTCCCTCACCGCCGCCCTGCTGCTGATCGTCACCGACCTGCAGTTCAACCAACTGGTGTATGGGCTGGCCGCCATCGCCAGCCTGAGCATGTTCGCGTACGCCCTGGTCCACTGGCACCAGGGCTACCATCCGGCGCGGCTGTTCAGCCTGGCCTTGGGCGTGTTCTGCGTGGCCATCCTCGGCGCCCTGCCGGCGCTGTTCGGCTACTGGCACCTGCAATCCGACTGGCTGGCCTACACCCTGCTGGCGATCTCCACCGTCAGCGGCGTGTTCCTCAGCATGGCCCTGAGCGAACGCCAGCGACGCCTCCAGAACGAAGCCTTCAGCGCCAGCCGGGCCCTGGCCGCCAGCTCCGCCGAACTCAAGGCCAAGGGTGAATTCCTCGCCAAGATCAGCCACGAAATCCGCACCCCGATGAACGGTGTGCTGGGCATGACCGAGCTACTCCTGGGGACGCCGCTGTCGGCCAAGCAGCGCGACTACGTGCAGACCATCCACAGTTCCGGCAACGAACTGCTCACCCTGATCAACGAAATCCTCGACATTTCCAAGCTGGAATCCGGCCAGATCGAACTGGACGACGTGCAGTTCGACCTCAACGCCCTGATCGACGACTGCCTCGACATCTTCCGTGCCAAGGCCGAACAGCAGCGCGTTGAGCTCATCAGCTTCATGCAGCCCCAGGTGCCCCGCGTGATCAGCGGCGACCCTACACGCCTGCGGCAGATCCTCCTCAGCCTGCTGGACAACGCCTTCAAGCAGACCGACGAGGGCGAAATCCTCCTGGTGGTGGCGCTGGACAACAGCTCGGCCCGCCCCCGCCTGCGCATCGCGGTGCAGGACAGCGGCCGGCCCCTGGAGGCCGGCGAGCGCGAAGCCCTGCTCAACGCCGAATTGCAAAGCAGCGACTTCCTCGCGGCGTCCAAGCTCGGCGGCCGCCTCGGCCTGGTCATCGCCCGACAACTGGCGCGCCTGATGGAGGGCGAATTCGGTATCCAGAGCGGTGCCGGCCAGGGCAGCACCCTCTGGCTGACACTGCCCCTGGACAGCCAGCACCTGGAGCGCCCCGTTGCCGACCTCGACAGCCCGCTGGAAGGCGCACGCCTGCTGGTCGTGGACGACAACGACACCTGCCGCAAGGTGCTGGTCCAGCAATGCAGCGCCTGGGGCCTGCAGGTCAGTGCCGTACCGTCCGGAAAAGAGGCCCTGGCCCTGCTGCGCACCAAGGCGCACCTGCGCGAGTACTTCGACGTGGTCCTGCTGGACCAGGACATGCCCGGTATGACCGGCATGCAGCTGGCGGCCAAGATCAAGGAAGACCCGAGCCTCAACCACGACATCCTGATCATCATGCTCACCGGCATCAGCAATGCGCCGAGCAAGATCATCGCGCGCAACGCCGGCATCAAGCGCATCCTCGCCAAGCCGGTGGCCGGCTACACGCTGAAGACCACGCTGGCGGACGAGTTGAACCAACGCAAGGCCGGCGGTTCCATCTCGCTGCCGGGCTCCCAGGTCAGCGAACCGATCCACGTCCCCAATGACTTCCGCATCCTGGTGGCCGAGGACAACAGCATCTCCACCAAGGTCATCCGCGGCATGCTGAGCAAGCTCAACCTCGAGCCAGATACCGCCAGCAACGGCGAGGAAGCCCTGAGCGCCATGAAGAACCAGCACTACGACCTGGTGCTGATGGACTGCGAGATGCCGGTACTGGATGGCTTCACCGCCACCGAGATGCTGCGGAACTGGGAAAACCTGGAGCAGCGCCCGCGCACGCCGGTAGTCGCCCTCACCGCCCACATCCTCAGCGAACACAAGGAACGCGCCCGTCAGGCCGGCATGGACGGCCACATGGCCAAGCCGGTGGAACTCTCGCAACTGCGCGAACTGATCAAATACTGGGTCGCCGAGAAGGAAATGCGCGAACGGCATGCGATGCATAGCTGACACTTGGCGCTAGCACACCTCAATGGTGGGCTGAAGCCCACCCTACAATTCCGCGCGTCCGGGCCTACCCAAACCTCACCGCGAAGATCGGCGGCAGGTGCCCCGCCACCAGGTTCCAGCTATCGCCCTGATCCTCCGATACCCACAGATGCCCCGTGGTGGAACCCATCACCAGGCGCTGGCCGCTCTCGTCCACATCCAGCCCGTGGCGATACACCAGGTCGTAGCAGAGTTGCTGCGGCAGGCCCTGCTCCAGTACGTCGAAGCGCTTGCCACCATCACGGGTGCGCGTAACGCGTAAACGCTGGTCGGCGGGGACGCGGCATTCGTCCTTCACCGCCGGCACGAACCAGGCACAGTCCGGCTCGGAGGGATGCACCGCAACGGCGAAACCGAAGGTAGACGGGCCGGCCTGCGGGATCTCCCGCCAGTTCAGCCCTCGGTCGTCGCTGACGAAGATGCCGTTGTGGTGTTGCACCCAGAGTCGCTCCGGATCAACCGGGCAGGCCACCATGCGGTGCGGGTCCTGGATGTCCGGCTCCTCGGCGCGCTCCGGCGGCATGTACGCGGCGCGCATGCCACGGGTGCGGTAGCTCCAGCTCGCCCCCTCATCCTCGCTGTGCCAGACGCCACCGCAGGACACGGCCAACGTCAGGTGCCGGCTGTTGCGCGGGTCCACGCAGATGGAGTGGATACCCGGCTGGTCATAGCCACCCCCGAACCAGTTGGCCCGTTCCGGGCGCTGCCACAGGCTGTCCACCAGGGCCCAGGAACTGCCATGGTCGCGAGACCTGAACAAGCCACCGGGAATGGTCCCTGCCCACAGGGTGCCAGGCTGGTCGGGGCCGCCGGGCTCCAGGCACCAGATCATCTCCACCGACGGCCCGTCCTCGCCCTCCGCCGCCTGCGCAAAGGCCGGGGCGGCGATCTCTTCCCAGTTGAGTCCCGCATCAACCGAGCGCCACAGCTTGGGGCCGAAGTGGCCCAGGTGCAGGGCAGCGTAAAGATGCCCGTCACGCGGATCGGCCAGCAGCATGCTCACCGGTTCGCCCAGGAAATCCTGACGCGCCAGGCGCCAGCCATCACCCTCAGGCTCGAAGCGCAGCAGGCCCTTGCGGGTCGCCACATGGATGCATCGGCTCATGGTCCTTCTCCTTGCTCCGGCTCAACCACCGGACAGCGCCTGGACGACGAAGATGTCGCTGGCCGCCCCGACCGGGTCGCTGAGCCGGCGGCGGTCGCTGACTTGCTGGGCGTCGACGAACACCGCCACATGCCGGCGCAGGTGACCCTGGTCATCCAGCAGGTAGCTGCGCAGCCGTGGATTGGCGGCGAAAGCGGCCTCCAACGCCTCGGCCACAGAAACGGCCATGACATCCAGCTCGGGGACATCGAGGTGACGCTGCAGGTTGGGGGTGAAGCTGATGTGCGCCATCAACGGCTCCCTGCGCGACGAAACGACCCAGTGGGAGAAGGTATAGCCGACCACGGCGGGGCGGTTATAGTTGTGCGCCCAATGGCAGGGCAGCCTCTACACTGAGGAACGGCCCTCGCAGTCACGAACGGATGCCCCCATGCTCGAAAGCCTTTCCAGCCTGTACCTGAAGATGCTGGTGCTCTATAGCCCCTTCTTCGTGCTCTCCTGCTTCATCAGCCTGACCCGTGGCTACACGGTGAAGGAGCGCAAGAGGCTCGCCTGGAAAGTCGCCCTCGGTACCCTGGTCGCCAGCGCCCTGCTCTACCTGTTTGGCCAGGCCATCTTCAATGTTTTCGGCATCACCATCGACGCCTTCCGCATCGGCGCCGGTACCGTTTTGTTCATCTCCGCCCTCGGCATGGCCCAGGGCAAGCCGGCGGTGCAGGCGGACAACGTGCAGCAGGATGTCACCATCGTGCCGCTGACCATCCCCCTCACCGTCGGCCCCGGCACCATCGGCGCCATGCTGGTGATGGGCGCGGGCCATGTGCACTGGGACGACAAGCTCACCGCGCTGTTCGCCATTGCCATCGCCAGCGTAACGGTGGGCGCCATTCTCTATCTCTCCGACCATATCGAACGTCTCCTTGGCGACCAGGGCCTGCAGATCGTCAGTCGCCTGATGGGCCTGTTCGTCTGCGCCCTGGCCGCGCAGATCATCTTCACCGGGGTGAAGAATTACCTGGTGCTGTAGCTTCGTGCGTGATGCCCAACGCGGCGTTGGGCTTCGCTTCGCTCTGCACCAACCTACGTCCTGATTCCCTACCCATGCCCTGGCGCGGTGCGAAACTAATCGCATCGAGAACACCAAAATTCCGACTTAAGCCCAGCAATGACAGGGCTTTCCCGGATCTGGCACCACCTTTGCTCAAGGGAATTCCAACTTGGATACAAGATGGAACTCCAGAGTATGTCCGACGCCCCCAACGCCTTTACCCTGACCGACTGGCAACAGGCCTATCGCGATCAACTGCAACCTGCCGACCTGCTGCACGCTCTGCGCCAGCGTCTGAGCACGGATGACAATGCCTGGATCAGCCTGGTCAGCGCCGAACAGCTGGACGGCCAGCTCGCCGAACTGGCTACCCTGCTCGCTGCCGCCGAAGGCCGTCAGGAGCGCCTGCCGCTGTACGGCGTGCCCTTCGCCATCAAGGACAACATCGACGCCGCCGGCTGGACCACCACGGCTGCCTGCCCCGAATTCGCCTACCCGGCCAGCGAGGACGCCACGGTGGTCGCCCGCCTGCGCGCAGCCGGCGCCATCCTCATTGGCAAGACCAACCTCGACCAGTTCGCCACCGGCCTGGTGGGCACCCGCTCGCCCTACGGCGCGGTAAGCAACGCCTTCAACCCCGAGTACGTCAGTGGCGGCTCCAGCTCCGGCTCGGCCTCGGTGGTCGCTCGCAGCTTGGTGCCCTTCTCCCTCGGCACCGACACCGCCGGCTCCGGCCGCGTGCCCGCCGGCTTCAACAACATCGTCGGGCTGAAACCCACCAAGGGCTGGCTGCCCAACACCGGGCTGGTTCCGGCCTGCCGCACGATCGACTGCATTTCGGTGTTTGCCCTGACCGTGGCCGACGCCGAGACCGTAGCGCGCATTGCCGGCGGCTACGACGCCCTTGATCCCTACTCGCGGAATAACCCCAACAGCGCGCCGGTGGGCATGGGCGTCAAGCCGAAGTTCGCCATACCGGATGTGCTGGAGTTCTTCGGTGACGAGCAGACCCGCGTCGTCTTCGAGACCGCGCTGGACAAGCTCCGCGCCCTCGGTGCCGAGATCACGCCAATCGACTTCAGCCCCTTCCGCCAATTGGCCGAGCAGCTCTACCAGGGCTCCTGGGTGGCCGAGCGCACCGTGGCGGTCGAGGGCGTCGACCCTGCGCACATCGACCCGGTGGTGCGCGGCATCGTCGAGAACGGCCAGAACTACAGCGCTTGCGACGCCTACAGGGCCGAGTACCTGCGGGCCGAACTGGCGCGCCGGATCAACCTGGCTCTGGAACCCTTCGATGCCCTGGTGGTGCCCACCTCGCCCACCATCCGCCGCATCGCCGAAATGGCCGAAGAACCGGTGCTCTTCAACGCCCAGTTCGGCACCTACACCAACTTCACCAACTTCTCCGACCTCAGCGCCCTGGCCCTGCCCGCCGGGTTTCGTACCGACGGCCTGCCGGCCGGCATCACCCTGCTCGCCCCGGCCTGGCACGACGCCGCCCTGGCCGCTTTCGGCAAGCGCTGGCAAGCCAGCCTCGACCTGCCGCTGGGCGCCACCAATCGCGCCCTGCCTGCACAGGCGCCGGCCAAGCAGGCCCCTGGCTGTGTGCGGGTGGCGGTAGTGGGGGCGCACCTCACCGGCATGCCGCTGAACTTCCAACTCACCAGCCGCGACGCCGTACTGGTGGAAGAAACCCGCACCGCCGCCGATTACCGCCTGTTCGCCCTGCCCGGCACCGTGCCGCCCAAACCGGGCCTGGCCCGCAGCCAGGACGGTGCGCCGCTGATCGTCGAGCTTTGGGACATCCCCCTGGCGCGCTTCGGCGAATTCGTCGCCGAGATTCCTCCGCCACTGGGCATCGGCAACCTGCAGCTGGAAGACGGCCGCTGGGTGAAAGGCTTCATCTGCGAGCCCTACGCCCTGGAAGGCGCTCGCGACATCACCGGCTTCGGCGGCTGGCGCGCCTTCATCGCCAGCCAGCAGCGCTGACCATGCAGCTCGCCAGCACCACTAACGGGCGCCGCGAGCGCCCCGAAAGTCTCGCCGGGCGCATCTACGCCCGGCTCAAGAGCGAGATCAGCGAGTTCCGCCTGCTGCCCGGCGACCGCTTCAGCGAGGGCGATGTGGCCGAGCGCATGCAAGCCAGTCGCACGCCTGTACGACAGGCCCTGCACCGCCTGGAGCGCGAGGGTTACCTGGAAGTTCGCTTTCGCAGCGGCTGGCAGGTGAAGGCTTTCGACTTCGACCATTTCGAGGAGCTGTACGAGCTGCGCATCGTCCTCGAACTGGAAGCGGTACGTCGCCACTGTGCGCGCCCCACACAGGAGCAACCCGAAGCACTGCAACGGCTCAGTCGCACCTGGTTGGTGCAACCGCAACCACAGGACGGCTTCGAAGTGTCGCGCCTGGACGAGGACTTCCACTGCCATCTGGTGGAAGCCGCAGGCAATCGCGAGATGGCCCGTATCCACCGCGAAGTCAGCGAAAAGATCCGCATCATCCGCCGCCTGGACTTCACCCAGGCGCCGCGCATCGACGCCACCTACCGGGAGCACGCAGCGATTCTCCAGGCCATTGGCGAGCGAAAGTGCGAAGAGGCACAGCAATTGCTGAGGACCCACATCGAAACGAGCAAGGCCGAAGTACGCAAGATCACCCTGCACATGTTGCACAGCGCTCGGCAAAGACCGCAGCCGGCCCAAGGGTGACGAGGAAGACCCTTTGAAAACTGCCCGGATAACAAGCCAATAAATGCAGTAATTTCAAACACTTGTGAGAATGGAGACCGACCCCATGCAACGTCGCAGCCTGATCAAGGCGTTCACCCTTTCCGCATCCATTGCCGCCATGGGCATGTCCTGGTCCATCCAGGCGGCCGAGACCATCAAGGTCGGCATCCTGCACTCGCTGTCCGGCACCATGGCGATCTCCGAGACCTCGCTGAAAGACATGGCGCTGATGACCCTCTCCGAGATCAACGCCAAGGGCGGCGTGAACGGCAAGCAGCTTGAACCGGTGGTGGTCGACCCGGCTTCCAACTGGCCGCTGTTCGCCGAGAAGGCCCGTCAACTGCTGACCAAGGACAAGGTGGACGTAGTCTTTGGCTGCTGGACCTCGGTATCGCGCAAGTCCGTGCTGCCGGTGTTCGAGGAGCTCAACGGCCTGCTCTTCTACCCGGTGCAGTACGAAGGTGAAGAACTCTCCCCCAACGTCTTCTATACCGGCGCCGCGCCGAACCAGCAGGCCATCCCGGCGGTGGAATACCTGATGAGCGAAGACGGCGGCAGCGCCAAGCGCTTCTTCCTGCTGGGCACCGACTACGTCTACCCGCGCACCACCAACAAGATCCTGCGCAGCTTCCTGCACAGCAAGGGCATCGCCGACAAGGACATCGAAGAGGTCTACACCCCCTTCGGCCACAGCGACTATCAAACCATCGTCGCCAACATCAAGAAGTTCTCCGCCGGCGGCAAGACCGCAGTGATCTCCACCGTCAACGGCGACTCCAACGTGCCCTTCTACAAGGAACTGGCCAACCAGGGCCTGGAAGCCACCGACGTGCCGGTAGTGGCCTTCTCGGTGGGCGAAGAGGAACTGCGCGGCATCGACACCAAGCCGCTGGTGGGCCACCTGGCCGCCTGGAACTACTTCGAGTCCGTGGATAACCCGGTCAACGACACGTTCGTCGAGCAGTGGAAGGCCTATGCGAAAGCCAAGAACCTGCCCAACTACCAGACCGCGGTGACCAACGACCCGATGGAAGCCACCTACGTCGGCATCCACATGTGGGCCCAGGCCGTCGAGAAGGCCGGTACCACCGAGGTGGACAAAGTGCGCGAGGCCCTGGCCGGCCAGACCTTCGCCGCGCCCTCCGGCTACACCCTGACCATGGACAAGACCAACCACCACCTGCACAAGCCGGTGATGATCGGTGAAATCCAGGAAGACGGTCAGTTCTCGGTGGTCTGGCAGACCGAAGGCCCGCTGCGCGCCCAGCCCTGGAGCCCCTTCATCCCCGGCAACGACAAGAAGCCGGACTACGCGGTGAAGACAAACTGAGTTGAACGAGGACGTCCGGAGACTGCGCTGACCCTGACTCTCCTCACCCCCGGCCCCTCTCCCGTAGGGAGAGGGGCCGGGGGTGAGGGAGGTGCCTGCTGGCACAACCCTCTCTCCGCGCCATGAACCAGGACCACCCTATGCCGACAGTCCTCTACCGAATCCTCCTCGCCCTGGCCCTGCTGCTTCCTGTCGAAGCACTGGCCGGCGACGCCAACGACTTCGCCGCGGCCAATCCGGCACAGCAGGCGAAACTGCTGGAGCGCTGGGCCGCCGAGCCCGACGCCGCGCGCCAGCCGCTGCTCGATGCCCTGCAGCAGGGCCGCTTCGCCGTTGACGCCAAACAGGCCTTCATCGAACAGGATGGCGCCTATGCCGCCGCCGAAGGTGACGCCGCCCCCAGCGGTACACCGAAGAAACTGCGCCTGAACAACCGCCTGCGCGGCCTTCTGATCACCGCCCAGGCCAGCCACCAACTGCTTGCCGCCGAACCCACCATTCGCCTGGACGCCGCGCGCCAACTGCAGAAGAGCGCCAAGCCCGCCCAATTGCCCCTGCTCAACCAGCGCATGGTGGCCGAAGAGGATGCCGGCGTGCGTGACGCCCTCTCCCTCGCCCTGGCCAACCTGCAGCTGGTCGACCCGGACCCGGCCATCCGCCTCAACGCCGTGCGCCTGCTCGGCGAAACCGGCGACCCGCTGGCTCGCACCCGCCTCGAAGCCTTGCTCGATCCGGCCGTGGAAACCGATGCGGGCGTGCGCACCGCTGCCGAAACCAGCCTGAGCCAGGTCAAGCGCCGGTTGCTGGTGGGCGAGTTGCTCGGCCAGGCCTTCAGTGGCCTGTCGCTGGGTTCCATCCTGCTGCTCGCCGCGCTGGGCCTGGCCATCACCTTCGGCCTGCTCGGGGTGATCAACATGGCCCACGGCGAGATGCTGATGCTCGGTGCCTACGCCACCTACATGGTGCAGCTGGGCTTCCAGCGCCTGGCGCCGGAGATGCTGGCCCTGTATCCGCTGGTGGCGCTGCCCGTGGCCTTCTTCGTCACCGCCCTGGTGGGCATGGCGCTCGAACGCACGGTAATCCGCCACCTCTATGGCCGGCCGCTGGAAACCCTGCTCGCCACCTGGGGCATCAGCCTGATCCTGATCCAGCTGGTGCGGGTGATCTTCGGCGCGCAGAACGTCGAAGTGGCCAACCCCGCCTGGCTTTCCGGTGGCGTGCAGGTCCTGCCCAACCTGGTGCTGCCTTACAACCGCATCGTCATCATCGGCTTCGCCCTCTTCGTGGTGGCGCTGACCTGGCTGCTGCTGAACAAGACCCGTCTCGGCCTCAACGTCCGCGCGGTCACCCAGAACCGCAACATGGCCGCCTGCTGCGGCGTACCCACTGGCCGTGTGGACATGCTGGCCTTCGGGCTCGGCTCCGGCATCGCCGGTCTTGGCGGCGTGGCGCTGTCGCAGGTCGGCAACGTCGGCCCCGACCTCGGCCAGGGCTACATCATCGATTCGTTCCTGGTGGTGGTGCTGGGCGGCGTCGGACAACTCGCCGGCAGCGTCATGGCCGCCTTCGGTCTCGGCGTGGCGAACAAGATCCTCGAACCGCAGATTGGCGCCGTGCTGGGCAAGATCCTGATCCTGGCGCTGATCATCCTCTTCATCCAGAAGCGCCCGCAGGGACTCTTCGCACTCAAAGGAAGGGTGATCGACTGATGACTCAACCCCTCAACCAGACCCTGCTCGCCCGCGCCACGACCACCCTCGGCCCGCGCGTGTCGCTGGCCATCGGCGTCGCGGTACTCGCTGTCCTGCTGGCCCTGCCGCTGCTGCACCTGCTGCCCGCGGACAACCCGCTGCAGGTCTCGGCCTACACCCTGACCCTGGTGGGCAAGATCCTCTGCTACGCCATCGTCGCCCTCGCCCTGGACCTGGTCTGGGGCTACGCGGGGCTGCTGTCCCTCGGCCATGGTTTGTTCTTCGCGCTCGGCGGCTACGCCATGGGCATGTACCTGATGCGCGAAGCGGCCGGTGACGGCCTGCCGGCCTTCATGAGCTTCCTCGCCTGGACCGAACTGCCCTGGTACTGGGCTGGCACCCAGCACTTCCTCTGGGCCCTGTGCCTGGTGGTGCTGGCACCCGGTCTGCTGGCGCTGGTGTTCGGCTTCTTCGCCTTCCGCTCGCGGATCAAGGGCGTGTACTTCTCGATCATGACCCAGGCATTGACCTTCGCCGGCATGCTGCTGTTCTTCCGCAACGAAACCGGTTTCGGCGGCAACAACGGCTTCACCGACTTCCGCCGCATCCTCGGTTTCGACATCACGGCGCCGGGTACCCGCGCCGTGCTGTTCCTCGCCACCGTGGCCCTGCTGGTGGGCAGCCTGCTGCTCGGCTGGCGCCTGGCGCGGAGCAAGTTCGGCCGGGTGCTCACCGCCCTGCGCGACGCCGAGAACCGCCTGATGTTCTGCGGCTACGACCCGCGCGGCTACAAGCTGTTCATCTGGGTGCTGTCGGCCGTGCTCTGCGGCCTGGCCGGCGCGCTCTACGTGCCCCAGGTAGGCATCATCAACCCCAGCGAGATGTCGCCCACCAACTCCATCGAGGCGGCGGTGTGGGTCGCGCTCGGCGGACGCGGCTCGCTCGTCGGCCCGCTGCTCGGCGCAGGCCTGGTCAATGGCATGAAGAGCTGGTTCACCGTGGCCTTCCCGGAGTACTGGCTGTTCTTCCTCGGCGCCCTGTTCATCCTGGTCACCCTCTATCTGCCCAAGGGCGTGATTGGCCTGGTCAAACGGGGAGACAAGTAAATGCGTGCAGCCCCGGTACCCGAACTCATGCTCGAGCCCGCCTTCGACCCCAACCGCGATGCCGGCAGCGGCCGCGACTCGCTAGGCCTCGGCCGCACCGCCGGCCAGGGCCTGGACGTGCGCCACGGCACCATCCTCACCCTGGAAGACATCAGCGTCAGCTTCGATGGCTTCAAGGCGCTGCGTGACCTCAACCTCTACATCGGGGTCGGTGAGCTGCGCTGCATCATCGGTCCCAACGGCGCCGGCAAGACCACGCTGATGGACGTGATCACCGGCAAGACCCGCCCCGACACCGGCAAGGCCTGGTTCGGCGAAACCCTCGACCTCACCCGCATGAGCGAAGTGGAAATCGCCCAGGCCGGCATCGGCCGCAAGTTCCAGAAGCCCACGGTGTTCGAGGCACTCTCGGTGTTCGAGAACCTGGAGCTGGCACAGAAGACCGACAAATCCGTCTGGGCGAGCCTGCGGGCGAAGCTCACCGGCGAACAGAAGGACCGCATCGACGAAGTGCTCGCGGTGATCCGCCTGGAAGCCTCGCGCAATCGCCCGGCCGGCCTGCTTTCCCACGGCCAGAAGCAGTTCCTCGAGATCGGCATGCTGCTGATGCAGGACCCGCAATTGCTGTTGCTCGACGAGCCGGTGGCGGGCATGACCGACGCCGAAACCGAGTTCACCGCCGAGCTGTTCAAGAGCCTCGCCGGCCAGCATTCGCTGATGGTGGTGGAGCACGACATGGGCTTCGTCGGCTCAATCGCCGACCACGTCACCGTGCTGCACCAGGGCCACGTCCTGGCCGAAGGCTCGCTGGCCGAGGTGCAGGCCAACGAACAGGTGATCGAGGTCTACCTCGGCCGCTGACCCGTTGCAGGACGATTTCCCTGTAGGTTGGTGCAGAGCGAAGCGAAGCCCAACAACCGGTCCGCAGGACCGGCACCGGGGACCTGATGAACACACAGGAGCGCGATGCGCTCCCCGTTGGGCTTCGCAGGCTCAGCGCCAACCTACGGAAAGGCAGCGCCATCCAAGGGGAACCAACACATGCTCCAAGTCGACAAGCTCCACCAGTACTACGGCGGCAGCCACATCCTCCGCGGCCTGTCGTTCGACGTGAAGATCGGCGAGGTCACCTGCCTGCTCGGGCGCAACGGGGTGGGCAAGACCACCCTGCTGAAATGCCTGATGGGCCTGATTCCGGCCAAGGAAGGTGCGGTGAACTGGGAAGGCCGCGCCATCACCGGTTTCAAGCCGCACCAGCGGGTGCACGCCGGCATCGCCTACGTGCCCCAGGGCCGCGAAATCTTCCCGCGTCTGACGGTGGAAGAGAACCTGCTGATGGGCCTTTCCCGCTTTCCCGCCGGCCAGGCCAAGGCGGTGCCGGAGTCCATCTACGAGCTCTTTCCCGTGCTGCGGGAGATGAAGCACCGCCGCGGCGGCGACCTCTCCGGCGGCCAGCAACAGCAACTCGCCATCGGCCGCGCCCTGGCCAGCCAGCCGCGTCTGTTGATCCTCGATGAACCCACCGAAGGCATCCAGCCCTCGGTGATCAAGGAAATCGGCGCGGTGATCCGCAAGCTCGCCGAGCGCGGCGACATGGCCATCCTGCTGGTGGAGCAGTTCTACGACTTCGCCGCCGAACTGGCCGACCAGTACCTGGTGATGAGCCGGGGCGAAATCATCCAGCAGGGACGCGGAGAAAACATGGAAGCCGAGGGCGTGCGCGGCCTGGTGACCATATGATGTACCCGACCCTTTGCACCGCGTGGGTTACGCCGCTTCACGGCTAACCCACCCTACAAGAACGATCCATGAACGCACCTGCCGATACTGCCCTCTTCACCCCCAGCTGGCACGCCGAGCTGGAGCTGGCCTATGCGCTCGACGGCGCCACCACGCGCCCGGTACAGCGTCGCCACATCGGCCCGCTGCGGGTGCAGAAACACCTGCACGCCGAAGGCCCGCAGGTGTGCCAGCACATCATCGTCCACCCGCCCGGCGGCATTGCCGGCGGCGATCGCCTGGACATCTCCGCCCGCGTTGGAGAAGGTGCCTGGGCGCAGCTCACCAGCCCCGGCGCAGCCAAGTGGTACCGCGCTGCCGGCCCGGCCTTCCAGAGCGTCGAGCTGAGCGTTGAAGCGGGCGCGACCCTGGAGTGGCTGCCCCAGGAAACCATCGTCTTCTCCGGCGCCCAGGCCGAACTCGAGACCCGCATCGAACTGGCCGACGACGCCCGCCTGTTCTATTGGGACATGGTCGCCCTCGGCCGCCCCGCTGCCCGCGAACGTTTCGCCGAAGGCCACTTCCAGGCGCATCTGGATATCCGTCGCAACGGCACCCTGATCTGGCATGAACGCCAGCGCATCGAGGGCAACGACGGCCTGCTCGATTCCCCCATCGGCCTCGCCGGCCAACCGGTGTTCGCCACCCTGATCGCCGCTGGCGAGATCGACTCCGACCTGCTCGAACGTTGCCGTGAACTGCCCTGTGCCGGGCGCGGCGACCTGACCCAATTGCCCGGCCTGCTGGTGGCCCGCTGCCTCGCTGCCGAGGCGCTGCACGCCCGCGCCTGGCTGATCGACCTCTGGCGCCTGTTGCGCCCTGCCTTGCTCGGCCGCGAGGCCGTGCCTCCTCGCATCTGGAGTACCTGATGGACCTCACCCCAAGAGAGAAAGACAAGCTGCTGATCTTCACCGCCGGCCTGGTGGCTGAACGGCGCCTGGCCCGTGGCCTGAAACTCAACTACCCGGAAGCCATGGCGTTCATCTCCGCCGCGCTGCTGGAAGGTGCCCGCGACGGCCGGACCGTGGCCGAGCTGATGCACTTCGGCACCACCCTGCTCGCCCGTGACCAGGTGATGGAAGGCGTGCCGGAGATGATCCCGGAGATCCAGATCGAGGCCACCTTCCCCGACGGCACCAAACTGGTGACCGTGCACCAGCCGATTGCCTGAGGCCCGTTATGTCTTACGTGATTCGCGATGCCGTCGAGGCTGACCTGCCCGGCATCCTCGCCATCTACAACGACGCCGTGGAGCACACCACGGCGATCTGGAACGAAACCCTGGTGGACCTGGCCAATCGCCGCGCCTGGCTGGCCGAGCGCACAGCCGCCGGCTTTCCGGTGCTGGTGGCGGTGAACCAGGCAGACGATGTGCTGGGCTACGCCAGCTACGGCACCTGGCGCACCATCGAGGGCTTCCGCCACACCGTGGAACATTCGGTCTACGTGCGCGGTGACCAGCGCGGCCAGGGCCTCGGGCCTGAGCTGATGCAGGCGCTGATCGAACGCGCCCGCAAGGCCGGGCTGCACGTGATGGTGGCCGCCATCGAGAGCGAGAACGCCGCCTCCATCCGCCTGCACGAACGCCTCGGCTTCGTCACCACCGGGCAGATGCCCCAGGTGGGCCGCAAGTTCGAGCGCTGGCTCGACCTCACCTTCATGCAACTCATCCTGGAGTGACCTGATGATCCCCGGCGAATACCAGATCCAGGACGGCGAGATCGAACTCAACGCCGGCCGCCGCACCCTGACCCTCTCCGTGGCCAACACCGGCGACCGGCCGATCCAGGTCGGCTCCCACTACCACTTCTTCGAAACCAACGACGCGCTCGCCTTCGACCGTGCGGCCGCGCGCGGCATGCGCCTGAATATTCCGGCCGGCACCGCCGTGCGCTTCGAGCCCGGCCAGAGCCGCGAGGTGGAGCTGGTCGACCTGGCCGGCGCCCGCCGCGTGTTCGGCTTCGCCGGCCGGGTGATGGGCGACCTCTGATCGCCCCTCGACATTTGTAGGATGGGTCGGGCGGCGCTCCGCGAGCGTAGCGAAACCTATCACTTCTCAGTGCCGATGGGTTACGCCACTTCGTGGCTAACCCATCCTACGGACAGGACCCACGATGAAGATTTCCCGCCAAGCCTATGCCGACATGTTCGGCCCCACCGTCGGCGACAAGGTGCGCCTGGCCGACACCGACCTGTGGATCGAAGTCGAGAAGGACTTCACCACCTACGGCGAAGAAGTGAAGTTCGGCGGCGGCAAGGTGATCCGCGACGGCATGGGCCAGGGCCAGTTGCTGGCGGCCGATGTGGTCGACACCCTGATCACTAACGCCCTGATCATCGACCACTGGGGCATCGTCAAGGCCGACGTCGGCCTCAAGGACGGACGCATCGCCGCCATCGGCAAGGCCGGCAACCCGGACATCCAGCCCGACGTCACCATCGCCGTCGGCGCCAGCACCGAAGTGATCGCCGGAGAAGGCATGATCCTCACCGCCGGTGGCATCGACACCCACATCCACTTCATCTGCCCCCAGCAGATCGAAGAAGCGCTCATGAGCGGCGTCACCACCATGATCGGCGGCGGCACCGGCCCGGCCACCGGCACCAACGCCACCACCTGCACCTCCGGCCCCTGGCACATGGCGCGCATGCTCCAGGCCGCCGACGCCTTCCCGATGAACATCGGCTTCACCGGCAAGGGCAACGCCAGCCTCCCCGAGCCGCTGATCGAGCAGGTCAAGGCCGGCGCCATCGGCCTCAAGCTGCACGAAGACTGGGGCACCACGCCGGCAGCCATCGACAACTGCCTGTCGGTCGCCGACCAGTACGACGTACAGGTGGCCATCCATACCGACACGCTGAACGAATCCGGCTTCGTCGAAACCACCCTGGGTGCCTTCAAGGGCCGCACCATCCACACCTATCACACCGAAGGCGCCGGCGGCGGCCACGCCCCGGACATCATCAAGGCCTGCGGCTTCTCCAACGTGCTGCCCAGCTCGACCAACCCAACCCGACCCTTCACCCGCAACACCATCGACGAGCACCTGGACATGCTCATGGTCTGCCACCACCTGGACCCGAGCATCGCCGAGGACGTGGCCTTCGCCGAGAGCCGCATCCGCCGCGAGACCATCGCCGCCGAAGACATCCTCCATGACCTCGGCGCGTTCTCGATGATCAGCTCCGACAGCCAGGCCATGGGCCGCGTGGGCGAAGTCATCACCCGCACCTGGCAGACTGCCGACAAGATGAAGCAGCAGCGCGGCGCCCTACCCGAAGACGCTCCCGGCAACGACAACTTCCGCGCCAAGCGCTACATCGCCAAGTACACCATCAACCCGGCCATCACCCACGGCATCAGCCATGAAGTGGGCTCGATCGAGGTGGGCAAATGGGCCGACCTGGTGCTCTGGCGCCCGGCCTTCTTCGGTGTGAAACCGACGCTGATCCTCAAGGGTGGTGCCATCGCCGCCAGCCTGATGGGCGACGCCAACGCCTCCATCCCAACCCCACAGCCGGTCCACTACCGCCCGATGTTCGCGAGCTACGCCGGCAGCCGCCACGCCACCAGCATCACCTTCATCAGCCAGGCGGCGTTCGAGGCGGGCGTGCCCGCGCAGCTGGGTCTGCAGAAGAAGATCGGCGTGGTGAAGGGCTGCCGCACAGTGAAGAAACAGGACCTGATCCACAACGACTACACCCCGACCATCGAGGTCGACCCGCAGAACTACCAGGTGAAAGCCGACGGCCAGTTGCTCTGGTGCGAACCGGCGGACGTGTTGCCGATGGCGCAGCGGTATTTCCTGTTCTGAAATCGGCTAGTGGGTTTCGTTGCGCTCAACGCAACCCGCAGCACTTGAGTCAAGCCAATAAAAAGACCAGAATTTGGCTCCATATATAGGAGCCAAATTCATGCAAAACGTTCTTGCCGACGTTGCCGTCAGCGTTTCCGAGTTGAAGAAGAATCCGTCGGCCGTGGTGTCCCAAGCCAAAGGTTCCCCCGTCGCGGTTCTCAACCACAACAAGGTCATGGCCTACATGGTTCCGGCTGAAACCTTCGAAGCCTTGATGGAGTATTTGGACGACCAGGCGCTGGCGGAAATCGTCCGCAGCCGCGCCCACGAGAAGGGAGTGAAAGTCAGCCTCGATGACCTATGAACTGGAGTTCCTGCCCTCGGCGCTCAAGGAATGGCGCAAGCTCGGCGACACCGTCCGGGATCAATTCAAGAGAAAGCTGAAAGAGCGTCTGCAACGGCCGCGAGTTCAGGGCGACGCCCTTCATGGGATGCCTGACTGCTTCAAGATCAAACTTCGATCAGCCGGATATCGCCTGGTGTATCGCGTCGAAGAGGGGCGAATCACTGTGGTGGTGATCAGCGTCGGCAAACGCGAACGTGGTTCGGTCTATGAGAGCGCCCGGAACCGACGCTGAGACCGCCGCTCAACGCAACTGACTATCCTTGCTCCCCCGCCGGTTGTACCCGGCATAGGCAGCGCTTTCCCGGTCGTGTTCGGCCTGGCAGTTGACGCACAGGCGCACGCCGGGGACGGCCTTGCGCCGGGCTTCGGGGATAGCGGCATCGCACTCTTCGCAGTGCGTCAGGCTTTCACCCTTCGGCAACTGGCTGCGCGCGCGCTGGATGGCATCTTCGATAGTGCTGTCGATCTGTTCCTGGACGGCGCCGTCGCCGGCCCAACCACTGGCCATACTGACCTCCCGCTTGCTCAAGGCCCAGTGGAAGATGTGGGCTTTCTTCCGGCCTTTTGCAAGGGGGGCGGTCGCAAGGCGACAAGTGGAGGTCGCGCTATTCCTTCACGTCCATGAACTCCTCGGCCCAGATGATGTAGTCCTCTGGCAGGGTGTACTTGTGGGTCAGTTCGGTGGCGGTGAGCTCAGTGCCGGTAGCGATCTGGCGCTGCTCGCGCAGGCAGTCGTAGGTGGCCTTGATGGCGGCGAAGTAGGCGGCATGGCCGTTGACCACGATGCGCACGCCAAGGCGGGCGAGGCGTTCGTTGTCGCGCAGCTTCGGGTTGCCGTAGGTGACCAGCATCAGCGGGATGCTCAGGTGCTCGGCGATTTGCTCCAGGTGCTCGAAGTCGGTCACGCCGACCATGCAGATGCCGTCGGCACCGGCAGCCTGGTAGGCCTTGGTGCGCTTGATCACTTCTTCCACGTCCAACACCCCGGCGTGGGTGCGGGCGATGATGGCGAGGTCGGGATCGACGCGCGCCTCCAGGGCTGCGCGGATCTTGCCGACGCCCTCTTCCACCGGGATCAGGTCGGTGGACTTGCGGCCGAACTGGGCCGGCAGCAGGGTGTCTTCGATGGTCAGTGCGGCGATGCCGGCACGTTCCAGCTCGACCACCGTGCGCATCACATTGAGCGCGTTGCCATAGCCGTGGTCCGCATCGGCGATCACCGGCAGGCGCGAGACGCGGCCGATACGGGTGGCCTGCTCGACGAATTCGCTCAAGGTGATCAGCGCGAAGTCAGGGGCGGCAAGCACCTGCAGGGAAGCGACCGAACCGCCAAGGATGCCGACTTCGAAACCGAGGTCAGCGGCGATGCGGGCGGACATGGGGTCGAACACCGAAGCGGTGTGATAACAGGAATCCGAGTCCAGCAGCGCACGAAAAGCCGTGCGCAACTCGTGATGAGAAGCTCTACGCATAAAGGGCACCAAAGATCAGAGGGGGTCAGGATGAAGCCGGCTCCGTAACTCTGGAGTCGACGCCCCCGTTTTTCCATTGTCAGACTGCGCCCATTCTAACGGATCAGTCTTTCAGTTCGCTTAAAGGCCTTTCGGCTTGTCCGGCCAATCGTCGGCCGCCACACTGACGCCCCCTTTCTCCGAGACACCTACGTGCTGGCACTCACCGCCTACCTGGGCCTGTTCCTATCCGCCTTCGGCGCCGCCACCCTGCTGCCCCTGCAATCGGAAGCCGTGCTGGTCGCCCTGCTGCTGGCCAAGGCCCATCCGGCCTGGGCGCTGGTGGCGGTGGCGACCTTCGGCAATGTGCTGGGCTCGCTGGTGAACTGGTGGCTGGGGCGCTACCTGGAGCACTTCCATGACCGCCGCTGGTTTCCGGTGAAGCCGGCGCAGCTGGCGAAGGCACAAGCCTTCTACCACCGCTATGGACGCTGGTCGCTGTTGCTGGCCTGGGTGCCGCTGATCGGCGATCCGCTGACCCTGGTGGCGGGCGTGATGCGCGAGTCCTTCTGGGTATTCCTGGCGTTGGTGACCCTGGCCAAGGCGGGGCGCTATCTGGTGCTGGCGGCGCTGACGCTTGGCTGGAACTGATGGGTTTCGCGGGCTCTACCCCTCATACGTGGATGCGCCGATGGTGGATATGAATAGCGATTTCCCCCTACGCCCGCGAGGCCCGCCATTGTGTTTCGGGATACTGCCCAGGCGGCGGCAAGTGGGTAGAGCGCCTACGCTTTCCGGGTCGCTGACTGGAGGCCAACGCCATGAGAAAACTTGCCCTGCTGCTCGCCTTCTTCGCCCTGGTGCTTGGCGCCACGGCCGCCTTCGCCCATCACGGCTGGAGTTCCTACGACGCCGACAAGCCGCTGACCATCGAGGCCCCCGTCAAGGAACTCTCCTACCGCAACCCCCACGCCCATCTCACCATCGACTACGACGGACGCGAGTGGCACGTGGTGCTGGCACCCATCAGCCGCATGTCGGCGCGTGGGCTGCCCGAGGCGGACCTCCTGCCCGGCAAGCGAGTGACCATAGTCGGCTACCCGCGCAAGGACGGCGAGGCGGAAATCCGCGCCGAGCGGGTCATCGTCAACGGACGCACGGTAGAGCTGCGCTGAGGCGCCGATGGAGTTCATCCTGCCTTGGGCGGAGCGTCTGGAGGCGTCCACCTTCGGTGCACTGATGCGCGAGTCGACGCTGCTCTACCCGACGGCCAACCTGCTGCACCTGGCAGGCCTGGTGATGTTGCTGGGGTCGATGATTCTGCTCGACCTGCGTCTGCTCGGTATCGCTCGTGAAGTTCCGCTACCGGAAGTCTCCCGCCGCCTCACCCCGATCGCCATCGCCGGACTGCTGCTCCTGCTGCTCACCGGTTTCTGTCTGTTCGCCGCCGACGCCGGGCCGCTCACTGGCAATTGGCTGCTGCAGCTCAAGCTGCTGCTGGTGGGGCTGGGGATCGTCAACGCCTTGCTGTTTCGCGCCAGTTGGGCCCGACGCCTGGACGACTGGGACCTGCGGCCGCCCCCCGCGGGACGCCTGCAGGCAGCGCTGTCGATCCTGATCTGGTGCGGTGCAATGTCGGCGGGGCGGCTGCTGGCCTATATCTAGTCCGCCTTCAGGTAACAGCTCACGGACGAACTGCGCCGGACAACCCCGCCCTGCTCGCGTAAACTGCGCGGCCGTTTTTTTGCCGGAACACCCGCGACATGAGCAACGTCCTCCCCGCCCAGGCCCTGGGCATCGACTTCGGAACCTCCAACTCCACCGTTGGCTGGTGGCGCCCGGATGCGGAACCGCTGATCGCCCTGGAGGACGACAAGATCACCCTGCCCTCGGTGGTGTTCTTCAACACCGAGGAACGCCGCCCGGCCTATGGCCGCCAGGCCCTGCACGAGTACCTGGAGGGCTACGAAGGCCGCCTGATGCGCTCGCTGAAGAGCCTGTTGGGCTCGCCCCTGCTGAAGAGCGAGACCACCGTGCTGGGCAGCGCCCTGCCCTTCAAGGACCTGCTGGGCCTGTTCATCGGCCAACTCAAGCAAAGAGCCGAAGCCGCTGCTGGCCGCGAGTTCGAGCGCGTGGTGCTGGGCCGTCCGGTGTTCTTCGTGGATGAAGACCCCGAAGCCGACCAGGAGGCCCAGAACACCCTGGTGGCAGTCGCGCAGAAACTTGGCTTCAAGGACGTGTCCTTCCAGTACGAACCGATAGCCGCGGCCTTCGACTACGAGCGCGGTATCGAGCGCGAAGAGTTGGTGCTGATCGTCGACATCGGCGGTGGTACCTCGGACTTCTCCCTGGTACGTCTGTCGCCCCAGCGCCGTGAAGTGGCCGAGCGCCAGGACGACATCCTCGCCACTGGCGGCGTGCACATCGGCGGTACCGACTTCGACAAGCAGCTGTCGCTGGCCGGCGTGATGCCGCTGTTCGGCTACGGCAGCCGGATGAAGAGCGACGCGCTGATGCCCACCAGTTACCACCTGAACCTGGCGACCTGGCACACCATCAACGCCGTGTATGCGCAGAAGTCGCAGCTGGCGCTGAAGAACATGCGCTACGACATCGTCGACGCCACCGGCATCGACCGCCTGTTCAGCCTGATCGAGCAGCGCGCCGGCCATTGGCTGGCCATGCAGGTGGAAGACAGCAAGATCGAACTGACCGAAGCGGAGAGCCGCCGCATCGACCTGGCGCGCATCGAGCCGGGCCTGGACGTGGAGCTGACCCGCGCGCTGTTCGAAAGCGCCATCGACGACCTGCTGGTGCGCATTCGCGCCAGCGTCGATGGGCTGCTGGCCCAGGCCGGCGTCAGCGCCGACCAGGTCGACACCCTGTTCTTCACCGGCGGCTCCAGCGGCATCCCAGCGCTGCGCCAGAGCGTTGCCGCCATGCTGCCCAATGCCCGTCAGGTGGAGGGCAACCTGTTCGGCAGCATCGGCAGTGGCCTGGCCATCGAGGCAAAAAAGCGCTACGGCTGACCGATCATCGACACGCCGTCCCGACGCCAGCCGCCGGGACGCAGCGGCCACTCAGGTCGTTTTTCCAGGTGCCTGCTAGGCTCAATCCCATCGCGGGGCAAGCCCGCGCCAGATAGGGAAGATCCGCCATGAGCAAGCAAGCGATCCTGCTGGCCTGCGCCCTGGCCTCCACGGTCGGCTGCGCCAGCAAGATGGAAAACCCCACCGATTACTACACCTACCGCAACCAGCCGCTGGTCAAGCAGGTGGACGAAGGCATGACCGAAACGCAGGTGCGCAACGTCGGCGGTCCGCCGTCTTCCTCGATCCGCCGCAAGGTCAACCCGGGCGTCTGCAACAACTACATCCTCAATCAGGACGGTCACCAGCAGGCCTACCACGTCAGCTTCGACGGCAGTGGTCGGGTCGAGGAGCAAGGCTTCATGACCTGCGAGCAGCGGGAGCAGCTCGAACTCGAGAAGGCGCAGAAGAAGGTCGAGCACGGCGGCGGTTATTGATCCGCCTTGTCGAGGTCGCCCAGGCGAAACCCATCAGTTTGCCATCACCGTACCTGGAAGCCTCGCCAGCCGGGGCTTCCAGGCTTCTCCTCGGGCATTTAGCCAGCTACTGGCGCAATGCCGTCCATCGCCTGATCGTCCTCCCGGCGTTCTCGGGCGAACTCTCCCCACTTTCCGATGTTCCAAGCGCAGTGTTTCAACTGCGTTAACCTTGAGGACCCATGATGTACAAGCAAGCGCTTGTCATGGCTTGTGCCCTGGCATCGATGGCGGGCTGCGCCAGCAAGATCGAAAACCCCACGGACTACATCACGTTCCGCAACCAGCCGCTGGTGAAGGAAGTCGAACCCGGCATGAGCCGACAGCAGGTGCTGATCATCGGCGGGCGCCCCTCCTCCATCGTCCAGCGCAGCGTGCATCCGGGCTCCTGCAACAACTACATCCTCAACAAGCAGGGTCACCAGCAGCCCTACCACATCAGCTTCGACAGCACCGGCCGCGTGCGCCATAAGGGCTTCATGACCTGCAGCCAGCGCGAACAGGCCGAACGCGACCAGCTCTGACGCGCCCTAGCGCTTACCCATCTGCTTGAGCAGCCTGCCCACCAGGTAGTTGCCGACGTTGATACCGGCGATCTCCATCAGGTTGCGGCTGATGGTGCCGTCATTGACCAGCATCTGCAGATTGCCGTTGGCCGTGCCCAGCAATGCCCTCACTGAGTTGCCGGTGCCTGAGACATCCACATCGACCCGCAAATGCGCAGAGATGCTCCGCGCCATGGCCGGAAGCCCATTGCCCGAATCGAAAAATTGCCGCAAGGCATTGATTATAAAGCGATCACCTGGCCATCAACGACGTTGATGGTCTCTATCTGGAGTGATCACTTCTTAATCAACACCCCATCCGTAAGATTGGCTCCGTACCCAGTTTCCAGCCCCCTTGAGGAGCCCACGATCATGAAAACCCAAGCCTTCGCCGCCCTGTTCATCACCGCCCTGAGCACCTCCGCCTTCGCCCTGCCGTCTGACTCCCAGCCGGTGCTGGGTGAATCCCGGGAAGCCACCACTATCCAGGTCATCGAGCCGGTGGCTGCTGAAGGCAGCTTCATGGTGCTGGACCGCGTTGCTGAAGGTGGCGCAGATCGCACCGGTGCCAACCGCATTGCCGAAGGTGGTTCCGACCGCACTCAGGGCTTCCGCGTAGCCGAAGATGGCTCCGACCGTACCCATGCCTTCCGCGTAGCCGAAGGCGGTTCGGATCGTCTGCTGCAGGCCCAGCGCGTCAGCTGATCCCAGCTCGCAACCCCCCCTTCAAGCCCGGCGCGTGTCGGGCTTTATTGTTTGATATCCGAAGCTGGATGAACCTTCCCCTGTAGGGGCCAATTCATTCGCGACATCACGCCAGCCGGTACGTCCAGATCCGCCGCACGACACTGCCGAACTGCACCGACAGACGCCCGCTGTTGTAGACCTGCCCATAACGCCCCGCGATTTCACGCACTGCCTTGGCCATCTCGGCGTAGCGCCGCGCCGGCAGGTCGGGAAACAGGTGGTGTTCGATCTGGTGGCTGAGGTTACCGGTCAGGATGTGGAACAGCGGCCCACCCTCCAGGTTGCTGGAGCCACGCAGCTGACGCAGATACCAGTGACCGCGGCTTTCCCCTTCCAGCACGCTGGGCGGGAACACCGCCGCACGCTCGGTGAAGTGGCCGCAGAAGATCACGGTGAAGGTCCAGAGGTTGCGGAGCAGGTTGGCCAGCAGATTCCCCGCCAGTACCGCCGTCACGCTGCTGCCCACCAGCAGGGCCAGGAGGGGAAAGGCCAGATAGTCCTTGACCGACTGGCGCAGCACCTTGGCCTTGAACTGGCGCAGTCGCGGGCGCAGTTCATCAGCGCTCATGCGGCCCTTGAAGTACTGGTCCAGGCGCAGGTGCTGTACCGCCACCGAATACTGGAAGAGCAGCGCCTGCAGCGTTACCCACAATGGCTGCCAGCGGTGGAAGGGTTTCCAGCGTTGCTCGGGGAAGAGCCGCACCACGCCGTAGCCGACGTCGTCGTCCATGCCCAGCACGTTGGTGTAGCTGTGGTGGATATGGTTGTGGGTATGCCGCCAGAAGTCCGAGGGGCCGGCAATGTCCCACTCGTACGTGGTGCCGCGCAGTTCCGGGTCGTTCATCCAGTCGTACTGGCCGTGCATGACGTTGTGGCCCAGTTCCATGTTTTCGAGGACCTTGCCCAGCCCGAGCAGGGCCACGCCCAGCAGCCAGGTGGGCGGGAACCAGCCGAGCAGCAGCAAGGCGCGGCCGCTCCAGCAGCAGAAGCGCACCGTTGCACGAATGCGGCGAATATAGCGGGCATCACACTCGCCCAGGTCATCCAGGGTGCGCTGGCGCAGGGCGTCCAGTTCTGCGCCGAAGGTATCGAGTTCGGTTGGGGTAAGTTCGCGGTCGCTTCGCATCTCGAGTCCTAGAGGTCCAGTTCCACATCGCCCACTGGCGCGCTGACGCACAGGCGGATCGGCAGCCCCGGCCCGTGGGTCAAGGCACCGGTGCGCAGGTCGCGGACGCTGCCGGCAAGCAGTTGGCTGGTACAGCCGGCGCAGATGCCCTGGCGGCAGCCATGGGCCGGACGCAAGCCATGGGCTTCGGCCTGCTCCAGCAGATTCGCAACGCTGCTGCCCGGCACCTCTTGATGGGAACGGGCGAAGCGCAAACGAACCGCCTCGCCGGTCTCGACGGAGGGAGCCGGTGGCGTGAACGCCTCCACCTGCAAGCGGCCTACGCGGGGCGCTGCCTGCCACCAGTCATGCACGTCAGCTACAAAACCGTGGGGCCCGCAGGCCAACGCGCTATGAGCCGGCACCCCGTCCAGGTGATCCGCCCGAAAGCGCCCAGCCAATTCATCGGCTTTCGGTGCCTCACCGCTGATGGCCCAGCGCACCTGGACGTTGGGATGGCGCGCCATCAGCGCTTGCAGCTCCTCACTGAAGGCACGCTGAGCACGCTGGCGCACGTAATGCAGCAGCGTCACCGGTGCCGAAAATCCACAGGCCAAGGCCTGGCGCAACAAGCCGAGCAGGGGCGTGATGCCGCTACCGGCCGCCAGCAGCAGCACGGATGACGCGTCTTGCGGCCAGTCCAGTTCGCCCTGGGCCGAGTCCAGCTCCAGCACCGCCCCCACTTCCAGCCTGTCCAGCAGCCAGTTGGACAAGCGTCCTCCGGCCTGGCGCTTCACCGCCAGTTCGATGCGCCCATCGGGCTGTACCGCCACCAGGCTGTAGCTGCGGCCCTGTCGCACCCCATCCAGCTCCAGATACAGGCGAACATGCTGGCCCGGCCGCCAGCCGAGCGCATTGCCGTTGGTGCGCAGGCTGAGGGCGAGCATGTCGTCGGCCACCCAGCGGCGGGCATCAACCCGCGCGAACACCCGGTTCAGGCGCAGCACCGGGTGCACATGGCGCAGCAGGCAGTCCAGTTCGGCTTCCTGCAGCCAGCCGCGGGCAGCCAGCGCACGCAGGGGCCTCAGCGCAGGGCCGGCACGGCGCGCCAGGGAAAGGGGAATGAGGGGCATGGAATGGCTCTAGTGAACAGTTGTGCACTAGGCTGCACGAATTTCCGAATTACAGTCAACACTTGTTCACTGAAGCAGGTTCGACGCCCGCAAAGTGCTTTTGCTAGAGTGCGCCGCACATTCGCCAACGGCCGCGCCCCATGACCCAACGCTCGGAACAGAAGCAGCAGACCCGCCACGCCCTGATGGACGCCGCGCGCATCCTGATGGACAGCGGCCGCGGCTTCGGCAGCCTGAGCCTGCGGGAGGTGGCACGCAACGCCGGTATCGTCCCCACCGGCTTTTATCGCCACTTCAACGATATGGACGAGCTGGGCCTGGCCCTGGTCGAGGAAGTCGGCGAGACCTTCCGCGCCACCATCCGCGTGGTGCGCCACAACGAATTCGAGCTGGGCGGCATCATCGAAGCCTCCGTGCGCATCTTTCTCGATGCGGTGCTCGCCAACCGCGGCCAGTTCCTCTTCCTCGCCCGCGAGCAGTACGGCGGCTCCCAGCCCGTGCGCCAGGCCATCGGCGCATTGCGCCAGCGCATCACCGACGACCTGGCCGCCGACCTCAAGCTGATCAACCGCATGCCGCATCTGGATGACGATTGCCTCGACCTGGTGGCCGACCTGGTCGTGAAGACGGTGTTCGCCACCCTCCCCGAGCTGATCGACCCGCCTGCGGACAACCTGCCGCCGCATCTACTGCCCGCCGCCAAGATCACCCAACAGCTGCGCTTCATCATGATCGGCGGCAAGCACTGGCTGGGACCGGGCAAACCCAAAAACTGACCGCCCCGACAATACCCGCGCACCGCATCGGTGCGAGACGCACCATATCGGACCACCCTCGCGCCCCACAGACAGGCACACCCCCCGCGAAAGCCCCCATGAACGGGCGCTAAGCCATCTTGGCAAGGGCCTTGCTCAGCACCCGGCATTGCACACTGCCGGATTCACCCGATGCTGGTCATCCACGAACGAATTGAAGCCCAGCCCAGCTGGGACGAAGAGCTGCTGCTGACCTACGAGGCGCGCAGCAAGAGTCGCCTGCGCTGCTTCACCGCCCAGGGCGAGGACGTCGGCCTGTTCCTCGAACGTGGCCAGCCGCCGCTGCGCGACGGCGATTGCCTACGCAGCCAGGATGGCCGCGTGGTGCGGGTCAGCGCCCGCCCGGAAGCGCTGCTCCATGTCACCTGCGCCAGTGCCTTCGAGCTGACCCGCGCGGCCTACCACCTCGGCAATCGCCACGTCGCCCTGCAGATCGGCGACGGCTGGCTGCGACTGCTGGACGACTACGTGCTCAAAGCCATGCTCGAACAACTGGGGGCCTCGGTAGAAAACATCGAGGCCGGCTTCCAGCCCGAGCACGGCGCCTATGGCGGCGGCCATCACCACTCTCACCAGCTGGAGGCGGACTTCAGCTACGCGCCACGCCTGCATCAATTCGGTGTGCGCAAGTGAACAAGGCGTGGCAGCTGCTTCGGCTCGCCAGCCCTCAACTGCCCATTGGCGGCTACAGCTACTCGCAAGGACTGGAGCTGGCCGTGGACAGCGGACACGTGCATGACGCGGACAGCGCCGCGTGCTGGATCACCGACCAACTGCTGCTCAACCTGGCGCGCTTCGAGGCGCCCCTGCTGCTGGCCCATTGCGAGGCGGCCGCGCAGGGGGACTGGGCGGAGTTGAAGGCCCTGGCCGAACGCCACCGCGCCAGCCGCGAAACCCGCGAGCTGCAGCTGGAAAGCCGGCAGATGGGCTACTCCCTGCGCCAGTTGCTGAATGACCTGCCCGAGCAGGACGACGCCGCACGCGCCCTCTTTGCCGAACTGGACGAACCCGGCCTGGCCGTGGCCTGGGCCCTGGCCGCACGCGCCTGGTCCATCGACCCGCAGGACGCACTCGCCGCCTGGCTCTGGGGCTGGCTGGAGAACCAGTTGGCGGTGCTGATGAAAACCCTGCCGCTGGGCCAGCAAGCCGCCCAGCGCCTGACCTCCGCCCTGCTGCCCTGCCTGGAGCAAGCCCAGCGCGCGGCCCGTGAAATCCCCCCGGCACGCTGGGGCAGCGCCGCCTTCGGCCTGGCCCTGGCGAGCATGGCGCACGAGCGCCAATACAGCCGTCTGTTCCGTTCCTAGGAGATGCACAGCATATGAACAGCCAACCCCTGCGCGTCGGCATCGGCGGCCCGGTCGGTTCCGGCAAGACCGCCCTGACCCTGGCCCTTTGCCGCGCCCTGCGCGACCGCTACAACCTGGCGGTGGTGACCAACGATATCTACACCCAGGAAGATGCCCAGTTCCTGGTGCGCAACGAGGCCCTGGACCCTGAGCGCATCATCGGCGTCGAGACCGGCGGCTGCCCGCACACGGCCATCCGCGAGGACGCCTCGATCAACCTGGAAGCCGTGGAGCAGCTCAACCGCCGCTTCCCCGGCCTGGACCTGATCCTGGTGGAATCCGGCGGTGACAACCTGTCCGCCACCTTCAGCCCAGAACTCTCCGACCTGACCATTTACGTGATCGACGTCTCCGCCGGCGACAAACTGCCGCGCAAGGGCGGCCCCGGCATCTGCAAATCGGACCTGCTGGTGATCAACAAGGTGGACCTCGCGCCCATGGTCGGCGCCTCGCTGGAGGTCATGGACCGTGACGCCCGCAAGATGCGCGGCGAGCGCCCCTTCGTGTTCAGCAACCAGAAGGTCGGCCAGGGTCTCGACGAGATCATCGCCTTTATCGAGAAACAGGGCCTGCTGACCCATTAACTCCCCTCTCCCACTGGGAGAGGGGCCGGGGGTGAGGGAGGTAATCCCCCACTCCCGTTCTCATGTGAAAGGAGCTTCACCATGAACCTGCGCAAGTCGCTTTTCGCCATCGCCCTGTTCCTCACCCCGGCCATGGCGTTCGCCCATGCCGGTCACGATCATTCCGGCCTGATGGCGGGTGTTGCCCACCCGGTCACCGGCCTCGATCACCTCTTGGCCATGCTTGCGGTCGGCCTCTGGGCAGCGCAGCAGCAGGGCAAGGCGCGCTGGGCGCTGCCCCTGACCTTCGTCGGCACCATGCTGCTGGGCGGCCTTGCCGGCTTTGCCGGTGTGGAGATGCCGCTGATGGAAACCGGCATTGCCGGCTCGGTGCTCGCCCTCGGCCTGCTGGTGGCCGTGGCGGTGCGTCCGCCGCTGTGGCTGGCCATGGGCCTGACCGCCCTGTTCGCCCTGGCCCATGGCGTTGCCCACGGCCTGGAACTGCCGGACCTGGCCAGCCCCTGGGGCTACGCGGCCGGCTTCGTCGCCGCCACCGCCGCCCTGCATGCCGCCGGCTACGGCCTGGTGCGAGCCCTGCCGCAAGCCGCCGCACCGCTGGTGCGCATCGCCGGCGGTGCTTCCGCCGGTGCCGGGGTGTGGTTGTTGGCGGGCTGAGCAAGGCCTGCCACCCACCTCTGTGGGGGCGATTTCAATCGCCCCCACAGGAAATACCCAGATCCCAACTCTTCGCCTTTCCCCTCGCCTCCCCGTCACGTCTTTGTCATAGTCCCCGCGTTTGATTCGGCACGCCCGTCCACGTCTTACGGATAAGAACAACATGAAGCGCTTCGCCCGATTCTTTCTCGCTCCGCTGTTTCTCATCGTCGTCGCCCTGCTGGCGCTGGCCCTGACCAGCCGCCCGGCGGAACGTCCTGCGGTGCTCGCCGGCTTTGGCGACCAACCCCTGGTGATCGCCCATCGCGGCGGTCGCGGCCTCTGGCCGGAAAATACCCTGTTCGCCTTCGAGCGTGCCGCCGCCCTCAAGGTGGACATGCTGGAAATGGATATTCGCCGCACCCGCGATGGCGAGCTCGTAGTGCTGCACGACGCGCGCGTGGATCGCACCACCAATGGCGACGCTAACGTGGCGGAGCTTTCGCTCGCCGAGGTGCAGGCCCTGGACGCCGGCTACCGCTGGAGCGCCGATGGCGGCGAAAGCCATCCCTATCGCGGTCAGGGTATCCGTATCCCGACTTTCGCCGAGGTGCTGGAGCGCTTTCCAGAGCACCCCAAGGTCGTGGAGATCAAGGTGCCGGATGCCGGCATGGAGGAGCAGGTCTGCGCCCTGCTGGACAAGCACGAACAGCGTGAGCGGGTGCTGGTGGGGAGTTTCTACGAGCGCAGCCTGAGCCGCTTCCGCGAGGTCTGCCCCGGCGTCGCCACCTCGGCCGGACCGACCTCGGTGCGCCTGCTGGTGGCGCTGAACTGGATCGGCCTGGGCAGCCTGGTCAGCCCGTCCTACCAGGCCCTGCAGATTCCTGAACACAGCGGCGGCCTGCAGGTGGCCAGTGATCGCCTGATGCGAACCGCGCTGCAACGCGGGCTGGCAGTCCAGATGTGGACCATCAACGAGCAACCGGCCATGCGCCACCTGCTGGACATGGGGGCGAATGGCCTGATCACCGATTACCCGGATCGCGCCCTGCAGCTGCTAGGGCGCTCCACCCGCATCACTTCGCTGAGCGATCAATAGCGAAGCCGGCCCAGGTCTGGCTCACCGGCATCAGCTCGAGGGTGTTGATGTTGATGTGAGCCGGCTGGTTCATGATCCAGAAGATGGTTTCGGCGATGTCGTCCGGCTGAATCGCCTCGGCACCGGCGTAGGTCGCGTCGTACTTGGCCTGGTCGCCGCCGAAGCGCACCAGGGAGAACTCGCTCTCGCACAGGCCCGGTTCGATGTTGGAAACGCGCACGCCAGTGCCCACCAGGTCGTTGCGCAGACTCAGCGAGAACTGGGCGACGAAGGCCTTGGTGGCGCCATACACGTGGCTGCCCGGATAGGGCCAGTTGCCCGCTACGGAACCCAGGTTGACGATGCCAGCACCTCGCCCGTGGGCGATCAGGCGCGGCAGCAGCAGGCGGGTGCTGTACATCAGGCCCTTGATGTTGGTGTCGACCATGGTGTCCCAGTCATCCAGGTCGCACTTGGGCGCCGGGTCGGCCCCCAGGGCCAGGCCGGCGTTATTGATCAGGCCACGAATCTTTTCGTACTTCGCCGGCAGGCCAGCGATGGCCGCTTCCATGGCCTTGCGATCACGCACGTCGAGTTCCAGGGTGTGCACGTCGGTCAGGGCCGACAGTTCATCCTTCAGCGCCTGCAGGCGCGCGGCGCGGCGGCCGGTCAGCACCAGCGACCAGCCAGCCTGGGCGAAGCGCCGGGCGCAGGCCTCGCCGAATCCCGAGGTGGCGCCAGTGATGAAAACGGTGGAAGTCATGCTGTTCTCCTTGCTCTGGGGCACGGGCCCGTTGCGAATAAACCGGCATAGGTTACGCGATCCACAGGGACGCGCTCCTGGCGAAAAATTCATCATGACCATGAACAGCGCGTCAGCAGTGGCTTGCCGCATGTATTCCCAAGCTTATCCACAGTTTTTCACACAGCAGACGGGGACAACTTGGCAGGCGTCGTGCGGCGGTGGATGAATGCTGCAAGCCACGGTTTTCATGGGAAAAACAATCATTGATCAGAATCTGAGCAACTGCTTGCCCAGTACGTAAACCGCTGCCTGGAGAGAAGTGCCACCAAGTTATCCACAGAACGCTACACAGAGATTGTGATCAATTCCGCCGCCGCGCCATCGACTCGCTGTGGATATCGCCACTTCGGACAGACGGGGCCGGCACTTTTCCCCATGGACCTAGACTTCCCTGCCTAACCACAGAGGAGATCGAGCCATGGTCAAAGTCGCCTTGCTGGTACGCCTGGAAGCCAAGCCCGGCAAAGTCGCCGATGTGGAGGACTTTCTCCGCGACGGCCTGCCTCTGGTGCAGGAGGAGCCCGATACCACGGTCTGGTTCGCCCTGCGCATGGGGCCGCATAGCTTTGGCATCTTCGACGCCTTCGACAGTGACCGGGGCCTGCAGGCGCATATGACCGGCAAGGTCGCAGCAGCCCTGATGGAACGCGCCGGGGAACTGTTCAGCGAGCCACCAAAGATCGAGCGGGTGGAGGTGCTGGCATCGAAGTTGCCCTTTGCCGACGCAGGGCTGTAGGGGCGAATTATTCGCCCCTACAGAGAAACCCTCTACGCAGCGATGGACAGCAGCAACTGCGCGGCAATCAGGTCTTCCAGGGCATAGCCCACGGATTTGAACAGGGTGATCTCGCTGTTGGTCTGGCGGTGGCCACGGCCGTGCAGCAGGTCGGCCAGCTCGAAGTGGAGGCTCTGCTCGGTGATGACGCCGTCGGCGATGGCGAAGAGCAGGTCACCGGCTTCTTCCAAGGCTCCCGCACGGGTATCGACGACAATGCGCGAACGAGCGACGGCGGCGCTGTCGGTTTCACGCATGCTCGGCAGGAACGCCCCCACCAGGTCGAGGTGGGTGCCCGGCCGCAGCCAATCCCCGAGGATCAGGGGTGAGGTGGAGGTGGTGACGCAGCTGATGCAGCCGGCTTGTTGGGCGCAGGTCTGCAGGTCGGGGGCGACATGCACCGGGTAGCCTTCTTCTGCCAGTTGGCGCACCAGCTCAGCAGCCTTGTCAGGATGGCGGCCCCAGATATCCACACGCTCGTACGGCCGCACCACGCTGTGGGCACGGACCATGTGCGCGGCGAGTGTACCGGTGCCCACCACCAGCAGGCGACTGGCGTCGTGGCGCACCAGCGCGCTGGCGGCCAGCGCCGAGGTGCAGGCGGTGCGCCGGGCGGTGAGCTCGGAGGCCTCCAGCACCGCCAGAGGGCGGCCGGTGGCGTCGTCGAACAGGGTGAAAAGTGCAGCGACCGAGGGCAGGCCCTTCTCGCCGTTGTGGGGATACACGGTCACCAGCTTCACGCCAACGCCCTGCCCTTTCTGCCAGACCGGCATGCACAGCAGCGAGGCGTCGTCGGGCAGCGCGTGACAGGCGCGAACAGGGGCCTCGGCCGGGTTGGCCAGACCGTGGCGCAGAGCGTCGATGAGTTGTGGATAAGTCAGCGCCGCGGCGACGTCGGCGTTGGTGAAGAAGCGCAGGGTTTGCATGGGAGTCTCCTTGGCAGGCTCGGAGCGCGAGAGGCTTCCCTCACCCCCGGCCCCTCTCCCAGAGGGAGAGGGGAGTCGATCCGGGGAGAGGGGAGCAACGGCGGTCAGTGACCGCCGAGGTAGGCGTTGCGGACGTCCTGGTTGCCCAGCAGTTCTTCGCCCGTACCGCTCATGCGGATTTCCCCGGTGACCATCACATAAGCGCGGTCGGAGAGCCGGAGCGCGTGGTTGGCGTTCTGCTCGACGAGGAAGATGGTCATGCCGGTCTGGGCCAGTTCCCGCAGGGTCTGGAAGATCTGCTTGACCACGATGGGCGCCAGGCCCAGCGAGGGCTCATCGAGCAACAGCAGCTTGGGTCGGCTCATCAGCGCACGGGCGATGGCGAGCATCTGCTGCTCGCCGCCGGACATGGTCATGGCGCGCTGATTGCGGCGCTCCTTCAAGCGCGGGAAGAGATCGAACATGCGCTGCATGTCCTCGTCCGCATGGTCCGTGCCGATGGGGATGGTGCCCATCAGCAGGTTCTCCTCCACGCTCATGTCGGGGAACACCCGGCGTCCTTCCGGGGACTGGGCGACGCCGTTGGACGCCACGTAATGTGCCGATTTGTGGGTGATGTCGGTGCCCCGGTAGACGATGGCGCCATTTGCCGCGCGTGGCTGGCCGAAGATGGACATCAGCAGGGTCGACTTGCCCGCGCCGTTGGCGCCGATCAGGCTCACCGTCTCGCCTTCGTTGATGTGCAGGCTGACGCCCCGCAGGGCCTGGATGGGGCCGTAGAAGACGTCGACTTCCTTGAACTCCAGGAGAGGCGCACTCATGCCACTTCCTCCTCTTCGGCACCGAGGTACGCGGCGATCACCTTGGGATCGTGGCGGATGTCGTGGGGGTTGCCTTCGGCAATCACTTCGCCGTGGTCCAGCACCACGATGTGGTCGGAAATGCTCATCACCATGCCCATGTCGTGTTCGATCAGCAGTACGGTCTGGTCGTGTTCGTCGCGCAGCTTGCGGATGATCCGGCTGAGCGCTTCGGTCTCCGCCGGGTTGAGGCCGGCGGCTGGTTCGTCGAGGCAGACCAGTTGCGGCCGGGTACACATGGCGCGGGCGATCTCCAGGCGGCGCTGCTGGCCGTAGGAGAGTTCGCCGGCCAGGCGGTTGGCGCAGTCCACCAGGTCCACCACTTCCAGCCAGTAGAAGGCGTGGTTCAGCGCGTCTTCCTCGGACTTGCGGAAGCCCGGGGTATTGAACACGCCGGCCAGCAGGTTGCGGTTGACCCACATGTGCTGGGCCACCAGCAGGTTCTCCACCACCGACATTTCGCGGAACAGGCGGATGTTCTGGAAGGTCCGCGCAAGCCCCGCGCGGTTCACCAGGTGGGTGCCGCCGAACATCTTGTAGCGCAGGCGGCTGGCGAACTGCGCCGGGTTGACGAAGTCCGTGGGCTGGAAGGGTTCGCCGAGTACCTTGATCACGTCCGTGGTGGTCCCACGGGCATTGAGCTGGATGCGCCCGCCGGTGGCCTTGTAGAAGCCGGTCAGGCAGTTGAACACGGTGGTCTTGCCGGCACCGTTGGGGCCGATCAGCGCGGAAATGGAGCCGCGCTTGATCTTCAGGCTGACATCGTTGAGCGCCTTGATGCCACCGAAGTGCATCATCAGGTGCTCGACGCTGAGGATGTATTCGTTGCTCATGGGGCGACTCCTTTACGCGGGGTGAAACCAGTGCGGCTGATTCGGATCAGCCCGCGCGGCCGCCAGATCATCATCAACACCATGAGTACGCCGAACAGCAGCACGCGATAGTCGGCGAAGGTGCGCAGTAGCTCTGGGGCCACGGTGAGGACGAAGGCGGCGATCACCACGCCGACCGTGGAGCCCATGCCCCCCAGCACGACGATGGCGAGGATCAGCGCCGACTCGAAGAAGGTGAAGGACGAAGGGTTCACGAAGCCCTGGTAGCTGGCGAAGAACACCCCGGCCAGGCCGGCGGTGGAGGCGCCCAGCATGAACGCCGAGAGTTTCACCAGCACGTGGTTCAGGCCCATGGCGCGGCAGGCGATTTCATCCTCGCGCAGCGCTTCCCAGGCGCGCCCGACCGGCATGCGGGTCAGGCGGTGCTTGATGTAGAGCACCAGCATCACCACCAGGAACAGCACCACATAGATGAACAGGAACTTCAGGTTGGGGTTGTAGGCAACGCCGAAGAACTCGTGGAAGGGCACTCCGCCATCCTTCGCTCGCCGGCCGAACTCCAAGCCGAGGAAGGTGGGCGCCGGTACCGACATACCGTTCGGGCCACCGGTGAAGCTCAGCCAGTTGTTGAGGACCAGGCGAATGATCTCGCCGAAGCCCAGGGTCACGATGGCCAGGTAGTCGCCATGCATGCGCAGCACCGGGAAACCCAGCAATGCGCCGGCCAGGGCGGCCAGCAGGGCGGACAGCGGCAGCACGGTCCAGAAGCCCAGGCCCAGGTGCTCGTAGCCCAGCGCCAGGCCGTAGGCGCCGATGGCATAGAAGGCCACGTAGCCGAGGTCGAGCAGGCCGGCGAGGCCGACCACGATGTTCAGACCCAGGCCCAGCAGCACATAGATCAGCCCGAGGATGACCACGGTGAGCAGGTACTTGCTGGCGAAGAACGGAAAGACCACCGCGGCGACGATCAGCAGCGGGATGATCCAGCGCAGGCGGCTCTGGTAGTCAGGGGCACGCACATGCACGCCGGAACCCGTGGTCTCGAAGCGCTGCATCAGCGTTTCGCCGCGCGGCGTCTGCAGGTAGAGGCTGAGGAAGAAACGGCCGAGCATGACCACGCTGATCATCACGCCGACGCGCTTGAAGTCCAGGTTGAAGCTGTAACCGTCCAGCACCACGCCCATGATGGGGCCGAAGACGATAAGGGCGAGCAGACCGGCGACGACGGCGTCGATCAGGCTCTTCTTGATATCCAGGGGTTTCCTGGCGATGGCAGAAGTCATGATTACACCTTGGCGACGTGCGGACGGCCCAGCAGGCCCTGGGGACGGAAGATCAGGATCAGCACCAGCAGGGAGAAGCTGAACACGTCCTTGTAGTCGGTATTGACCATGCCGGAGAACTGCGCCTCGGCGACGCCGAGGATGATGCCGCCGAGCATCGCGCCGGGCAGCGAGCCGATGCCGCCGAGCACCGCCGCGGTGAAGGCCTTGATGCCGATGATGAAGCCGGCATAGAAGTCGAAGGTGCCGTAGTTCATGGTGATCAGCACGCCGGCCAGGGCGGCCATGGCGGCGCCGATGACGAACACGTAGGAGATCACCCGGTCCGTGTTGATGCCGAGGATCGACGCCATCTTGCGGTCCTGCTGGGTGGCGCGGCACATGCGGCCGAGCTTGGTGCGCTGGATGATGTAGGTCAGCAGGCCCATGCCGACGAAGGCCGCTATCAGGATGAACACCTTGGTGTAGGTCAGCTGCACGAAGCCGTCGCCGATGTGGAACTTCAGCGCGCCGTCGAGCAGCGTGGGCACGCCCTGCTGACGGGCACCCTGGCTGAGCTGCACGTAGTTCTGCAGGATCAGCGACATGCCGATGGCGGAAATCAGCGGCGCCAGGCGGGTGGAGTTGCGCAGCGGCTTGTAGGCGATGCGTTCGATCACGAAGCCGTACACACCGGTCACCAGGATGGTGAACAGCAGGGTGCCGAGGATCAGCAGCGGGAAGGACTCGACCCCGAAGAAGGCCAGGATGGCCAGGGTGATCGCGGCGAGGTAGGCGGAGATCATGTACACCTCGCCGTGGGCGAAGTTGATCATGCCGATGATGCCGTAAACCATGGTGTAGCCGATGGCGATCAAACCGTAGACGGACCCGAGGGTCAGCCCGTTGATCAGCTGTTGCAGGATAATACCGTCCATCACTCAGTCTCGTCTTTTGGGGGTCCGGCCTTGGGTTCGGCCAGCTCCCGCGAGTGGAATCAGACGGGCACCACTGAATTACCGTGTCAAATCGGGCAGTCACCCACCCGGCTCAAGCAAAAAAGGACTTCAGCAGTTTCCCGGAATGCACCGACCGGCCAGGCGCGGGTGGCGCCTGGCCGGTCAGCCGAGCTAGCAAACAGTGTCGGTTCAGGATCGGGCGAGCCAGAGCCAGACCGCAGACGATCCCGGCCGACACTTACTGCTGGGAGTACTTACCCTTGTCGTCCCACTCGTAGATCACGTAGTCGGAAACCTTCAGGTCGCCCTTGGCATCCCATTCCTTCTTGCCCATCACGGTCTGTACCGGATTGGCCTTCAGCCATTCACTGGCCTTGGCCGGATCGTTCGCGCCTGCGCCGTTGAAGCCGGCCGCCAGGGCTTGCAGGGTGGCATAGGCGTAGAGGGTGTAGCCTTCCGGCTCGAAGCCGCCGGCGCGGAACTTCTCGATCACAGCCTGGCCGTCAGCGATCTTGCGCGGGTCGGCGCCGAAGGTCATCTGCACGCCCTTGGTGTATTGCGGGCCGCCGGCGGTGGTAACCAGTTCGTCAGTGACGATGCCGTCGCCGGAGAGGAAGACAGCCGTCAGGCCCTGTTCGCGCATCTGGCGGACCAGCGGGCCGGCTTCCGGGTGCAGGCCGCCGAAGTAGACGACCTCGGCGCCGGTGGCGCGGATCTTGGTGACCAGGGCGTTGAAGTCTTTCTCGCCACGGGTCAGGCCTTCGTACAGGACTTCCTTCACGCCGCGCTTGGCCAGCTGCGCCTTGGTGGCGTCGGCCAGGCCCTGACCGTAGGTGTCCTTGTCGTGGATGATGGCGACCTTGGTGGCCTTGAGCTTGTCGACGATGTAGTCGCCGGCGACGATGCCCTGCTGGTCGTCACGGCCGCACATGCGGAACATGCCGGAGAGGCCGCGCTCGGTCACAGCGGGGTTGGTGGAGCCAGGAGTCATGGCGATGATGCCCGCTTCGTCGTAGACCTCGGAAGCCGGGATGGTGGAGGAGGAGCAGAAGTGGCCGACGACAGCGATAGCCTTGTCCTGGTCCACCAGACGGTTGGCAACGGAAACGGCCTGTTTCGGCTCGCAGGCATCGTCAGCCTTGACCAGCTTGATCTTCTCGCCGTTGACGCCGCCAGCGGCGTTGATGTCCTCGGCGGCCTGGGAGGCGCCGCGCCAGTATTGCTCGCCAAAGGAGGCGTTTGCGCCCGTGTGCGGGCCAGCGACACCAATTACAACATCAGCCTGTGCAACGGAAGAAACGCCCAGCGCGGTGGTAACCGCCAGAGCCAGAAAGCCTTTTCTGAAAATCTTCTGCGACATGGAGTTTTGCTCCTGAGGTTTTTAGGGTTAGCGCTCGTGTTCAGCAAGTGGCGTGCCATTAGTTCTTGTAGTTGCTCCGCGCCCTGAAAGGCCCTTCCCACCTCCTACTCTTTTTATTTTTATTGTTTTAAATCAATAACTTCCAAACAAACGCAAAAAAATCATGGGCGAGTCTGGAAGCCGCACGGCATCAGTGTGCCAGCAGGTCCGGTAACAATAGACTCGCGGTACTTATTTGCACATCACTGGTGCGCGAATTTTCCCACTCCGCACTGTTACTGCCCGGCCTTTGATCCCCCCATCCTGCAAGAAACAACCCGTTGCCTCAAAGCTGTGCAACGCACTTTTTTTGCGACCTATATCACTACGCGCAAACATTGACCGGCGTGGTAGAGCGAGAAACCGGCTTCATAAAGCGAACTTCTGAGCCCCACCGCCGAAACGGCGCGCATGGGCTGGAATGGCATGGGCAGAACCTCTTCATTGCCGCTCAAGAGGTAATCGGCGAAGGCCTTGCCCACCACGCTACCGGTGGTCACGCCACGGCCGTTGTAGCCCGTGAAGGCGAGCAGGCCAGGCGCCGGTTCGTAAAGGCGCATCAGATGATCGGGCGTGAAGTCGATGCAGCCCGTCCAGGTGAACTCCCAGTCCACCTTGCCCAGATAAGGGAAGTAATGCCGCTGGATACGATCGGCCCAGGCGCGCAGGAACCAGTCCGGCTTGCGCGAGCCATTACCCAGGCTACCGAGCAGCAGGCGACCGTCAGCATCGCGGCGGATGCTGCTGAGTACCTGGCGGGTATCCCACGAACCCTGGCCGCCCGGCAGGATGCGCGCAGCCGCCTCGCCCGAGAGCGGCGAGGAAGCCACCTGGTAGTAGTAGCCAGGGAAGAAGTGGCGGCGCAGTTCGGTCCACTCGCCTTCGGTGTAGGCATTGGAGGCGATCACCACCTGCGGTGCGATAGCCACACCGTGCTCGCTGACCACGCACCAGTTGGTGCCCTGGCGCTCCAGGCGCAAAACCTTCGAATGCTCGAAGAGCTGGCCGCCGAGGTACTTCACCGCGCGGGCCAGGCCGCGGGTGTAGCCCATGGGATTGAGGGTGCCGGCGCGGCGGTCGAGCAGCGCGGCGGCGATCTTGTCGGTGCCGGTAGCCTCGCGGCAGGCGGCGCCGGTCAGCAATTCAACGGGTGCGCCACGGCGCTTCCATTGCTCGCAACGGCTGGCGAGGTCAGCCTGGCCGCGGGCGTTGTGGGCCATGTGCAGGGTGCCTTCGCGGCGCAGCTGGCAGTCGATGTCGTAACGATCGACCAGGGAGAACACCAGCGACGGCGCAGCGCCCAGCGTGCGGTTGAGGCGGTCGCCGATCTGCTGGCCAAGGCCGGCCTCGATCTCGTCCGGCGGTATCCACATACCGGCGTTCACCAACCCCACGTTGCGCCCGGAGCCGCCGTGGCCGGCGGTGTGGGCTTCCAGCAGGCAGACGCGCTTGCCCGCCTCCAGCAGATGCAGCGCGGCGGAAAGGCCGGTGAAACCGGCCCCGATCACGCAGACATCGACCTTGACCTCGCCATGCAGCACGGGGCTTTCCGGCAGTTGTGGCGTCAGATACTCCCAGAGGCATTCCTGGCGCAGGGTCATGGGGTGCAGTCCTTAGGGCCTTAACCCACTCAGTCGAAGGTGATGCCCTGGGCCAGCGGCAACTCGTGGGAATAGTTCACGGTATTGGTCTGGCGGCGCATGTAGGCCTTCCAGGCGTCCGAGCCGGATTCGCGGCCGCCGCCGGTTTCCTTCTCGCCACCGAAAGCACCGCCGATCTCCGCGCCGCTCGGGCCGATGTTGACGTTGGCGATGCCGCAGTCGCTGCCCACTGCCGACTGGAACAGCTCGGCCTCGCGCACGTCGGTGGTGAACACGCAGGACGACAGACCCTGGGGCACGGCGTTGTTGAGGGCGATGGCGTCGTCGAAATCGCGGTAGCCGATCACGTAGAGAATCGGGGCGAAGGTTTCATGGCAGACCACGGCGCTCTGGCCCGGCATCTCGACGATGGCCGGCGACACGTAGTAGGCGTTGGGGAACTGCGCTTCAAGCTGGCGCTCGCCACCGAACACCTTGCCGCCTTCGGCGCGGGCCTGTTCCAGGGCACGCTGCATGCCGTCGAAGCTTGGCTTGTCGATCAGCGGACCGATCAGGCTGCCCTCCAGCGGGTGGCCGATGCGCACTTTGGCGTAGGCAGCCTTCAGGCGCTCGACGATCTCGGCCTTCACCGATTCGTGGGCGATCAGCCGGCGCAAGGTGGTGCAGCGCTGGCCGGCGGTACCGACGGCGCTGAAGAGAATGGCGCGTACGGCCAGGTCAAGGTCGGCGCTGGGCGCGAGGATCATCGCGTTGTTGCCACCCAGTTCCAGCACGCTACGGGCGAAGCGAGCCGCCACGCGCGGGGCCACTTCGCGGCCCATGCGGGTGCTGCCGGTGGCACTGACCAGTGCCACACGCGGATCGTCCACCAGGGCTTCGCCCGCTTCGCGGGCGCCGATCACCACCTGGCTGAGGTAGGCCGGGGCTTCGCTGAAATTCTTCGCCACGCGCTCGAACAGCGCCTGGCAGGCCAGGGCGGTGAGCGGGGTCTTCTCCGAGGGCTTCCACACCACCGGGTTGCCGCAGACCAGCGCCAGCGCGGCGTTCCACGACCAGACGGCGACCGGGAAGTTGAACGCGCTGATGACACCGACCACACCCAGCGGGTGCCAGGTTTCACGCATGTGGTGGCCAGGGCGCTCGGAGGCGATGGTCAGGCCGTAGAGCTGGCGCGACAGGCCGACGGCGAAGTCGCAGATGTCGATCATTTCCTGCACTTCACCCAGGCCTTCCTGGGTGATCTTGCCGGCTTCCCAGGACACCAGTTCGCCCAGCTCGGCCTTGTACTGGCGCAGCGCTTCGCCGTATTGGCGGATCAGCTCGCCGCGACGCGGCGCCGGGACCTTGCGCCAGGCCTGGAAGGCCTCGGCAGCGCGGGCGATCTTCTGTTCGACTTCGGCGCGGCCTTCCAGGTGCACGGTGCCGATGCGGCTGCCGTCGATGGGCGAATGAACGGCGTGATCGCCTTGCTGGTAGAGGGATGAATCGACACCGAGGCGGTCAAGCAGTGCGGCAACCATGGGAACTCCTGTTTCGGCGAGTAATGGCACGGTCCCGGTAGGCGCCAGCTTGCTGGCGAACGCTTCGCGAGCACGCTCGCTCCTACCGGTTCGGTGCTGAATCGGAACAGCGTCAGTAATAGCCGCGAAAAGGGCTTGCCAACAAACGACCTTTCCGACACATATCATTCCGTTAATTCATGATCCGGCCCGCCCCGAGAAATTCCGATGCTCAAACGCCACATGCCCTCGATCACCGCCCTGCAATGCTTCGAAGCGGTGGCCCGGCACCTCAGCTTCACCCGTGCGTCCGAGGAGCTGAACCTGACCCAGAGCGCGGTGAGCAAGCAGGTGGCGCAGCTCGAAGAACTGCTCCAGCACTTGCTGTTCCGCCGCGTGCGCCGACGCCTGCAGCTGACCCCGGCGGGCTCGCTGTACCTCACCGAGGTGCGCAAGATCCTCGCCCAGGTGGAGATGTCCACCCACTACATGCTGTCCTACGGTGGTGATACCGAAGTGCTGCGCGTGGCCACGCCACCCACCTTCGGCGCGCGCTGGCTGATCCCGCGGCTGAAGGGCTGGCGCCTGCGTCACCCGAATATTCACCTGGACCTGCGCAACGAGCTGGAGCCCAACGCTCTGGTCCAGGGCCGTAGCGACGTAGCCTTCTATTTCGGCCATGGCGCCCTGCCCGGCGCCGAGTGCATCCGCCTGTTCAGCGAGGAAGTGGTGCCGGTCTGCGCGCCCGGCTCGATGCCCGAGCGGCCCTTCACCGAGCCGACCCAGCTCACCGAACTGGTCCTGCTGCAGAACGCCACCCGCCCGGAGGCCTGGCACGAATGGTTCCAGAGCCAGGACCGGCACACCGAGCACAGCTACCACGGGCCGCGCTTCGACACCTCCTACATGTGCATCCGCGCCGCCCAGGCCGGCTGCGGCGTGGCCCTGTTGCCGCGCTTCCTGGTGGAAGAGGAACTGCAGGAAGGCAAGCTCGTGATCCCCTGGGACCACCCCATGCCCAGTCGCAATGCCTATTACCTGGCCTACCCTGAACATGCTGCCGAAGTACCGAAGGTGCGCGACTTCGTGCGCTGGATGCTGGAGCAGATGGACCAGGAATAAACGGGGCTGCTGCGCTGCCCTTGGCGATGAATTCGCCCCTACATTGAATGTGCTTGCCACCGCGCATGGCATCAGGAAAAAACGGAATGAACCCACCGGTTTTTTTCGTTTGCCCCAACGCAGTCGGGCTGCTTGGATAGGCTCACCTTTCTCCATCCCGGAATCGTTCCATGCCAGCCAACGAACGCCTGTTTGCCCTGGTCGCCAGCGTGATCGGCGAGCCCGCCGCCCGCTGGGTCGAAGCCCATGTGGAAATCCCCGCCGGCCTGTCCGCCTTTCCATTCAGCGACGCCGCCGTGCACCGCGCCTGGCTGGCCGAGGCGCTGAACCTCTGCCTGTTCCACAAACTGGTGGAGGCAGTGCCCATTGGCCGCACCTATGTGGAGGAGCAACAGGCCAAGGGTCGCCAGGTGGTGTTCGACCATGGTGCCATTCGCACCGTCGACTGGCCGGACAACGGCGCCCTGCCCCGCGGCCGCCAGGCATTCGCCCGGTTGCTGGAGCCCCTGGGCTTCGCCGATGTGCGCACCTATCCGCTGACCAGCCTGAAGATGACCGGCTACGCCTACCGGCAGATGGACCTCCCCGAGGACATCGCCCAGTTCTTCGTCTCGGAACTGCATCCGGGTCGCTTCAGTGAAAGTTTCCAGTTGGCGGTGAGCCGCGTAGTGGGCGACAGCCGTGACCCGCTGGACGCCGGCCACAAGGCCATCCTCGATACCCTCTGGCGCCAGCGCCAGTGCAGCTACGCCGAGGCCATGCACCTGCTGCCAGCGCTCTATCGAGCCTTCGACCGCCAGCACGGGGTCGTGCATGACCACGACTATCACCTGCTGCGCGAGGAAAGCGTGGAAATGGCCTGGATCGCCACCGAGGGGAATATGTTCAACCACCTCACTGACCGCGTCGTCGACCTGCAGGCGGTGGTGGATGAACAGAACGCCAAGGGCCGACCGATGAAGGCCAGCATCGAAGTCTCGACCTCCGGCCGGGTGATGCAGACCGCCTACCGCGCGGTGCAGGTGCAGCGGGATTTCATCGACAGCAGCGGCCGCGCTGTACAACGTGAAGTGCCGGGCTCCTTCGTCGAGTTCATCCAGCGCAAGCTTGACCCGGAAACCACGCGCCTGGACCTGAACTTCGACAGCAGCAACGCCCAGGGCATTTTCAAGATGACCGCCGGTTCGTAGGGGCGAACTCCCTCTGCACAAATGAAAAGGCCGCTACACGGAGCGGCCTTTTCGCATTCACCTGGAGGTCAGTCGACCAGGGCCAGGGTTCCCTTCATCATCGACACGTGGCCCGGGAAGGAGCAGAAGAACTCATAGCCCTCACCGGCCGCCAGCTTGGCCACGTCGAAGGTCACGCTGTCGCTCTCGCCGCCGCCGATCATCTTCGTATGGGCGATGATGCGTGGGTCGTCAGCCTTGAGGTAATCCTTGTCGAGGCCGACCGTGATGCCTTCGGAGGCGATCGACGTGGCATCGGCGGTCTTGCTCAACACCCAGTTGTGGCCCATCACGTTCCTGGGCAGCTTGCCGACGTGCTTGAGATTCACGGTGAAGGTCTTGCAGCTTTTGCTGACCTTGATTTCCTTGGTATCGAAACTCATCTGGTCAGTGCCTTGCACATCCACGGCACACTCGGCGGCCAGCAAAGGCGCACTGGCCAGGGCCAGCACGGATGCGACGGCGAACTTGCGAATCATTGGTGTCTCCTTGACGTTCCGGGCAATATGCCCGGGCCGAAGACTGCCCCAGGGGAGCGCCTACCCCCATGACCTGAGGCAATGAACCTCCACTTCAGCCTTCAAGGGAACTGATTCATGCTGTCCTTCTTCATTGCCGCCATGCTGCTTGGCTTCGTATTCAATGCCGCGCCCGGCGCTGTCTTCAGCGAGACCCTGCGGCGCGGCCTGCGGGACGGCTACAAGCCCGCACTGATGGTGCAGATCGGCTCCCTGGTGGGCGATGCCACCTGGGCCGCCCTGGGCCTTACCGGCCTCGCCCTGCTGCTGGACAGCGCCGCAGTGCGCTACCCGTTGACCATCGCCAGCGCCCTCTACCTGGGCTGGCTCGGCCTGCAGTCCCTGCGTGACGCCCGTCGCCCGCCGCAACCTTCGACCGAGGAAGCAGGTGCCAGCGGCGGCGCCTTCGCCTCAGGCGCGGCGCTGTCGCTGACCAATCCGCAGAACATTGTCTACTGGGCCGCAATGGGCGGTGCCATGGCCGCGATCGGCGTGGCCGAGCCAACGCCGACCCACCTGGCGGTATTCTTCTCCGGTTTCATGCTGTCTTCGCTGCTCTGGTGCTTCATCTGCGCCGGCCTGGTGGACTGGTTCCGCCGCGCCGCATCCACCCTCTGGCATCGCCTCACCTACCTGGCCTGCGGGCTCTGCCTGCTGGGGCTGTCGGGGATGACAGCGGCGGAATTGCTGAAGCTGGCCTGATCTATCGCCGCAATCGAAGCAATCAACCGGCGGACCACCGGACGCCGCTCTAACATGGCGCCATTCATCCAGAAGGAGATGCGCCATGAACTTCCTGCAAAGCCTGCTCGCCGCCTATGCCGCCGGGGCCTGCGGCGCTTCCGCCGATTAATCCTTCCCCCTACCGTTCGGAAGCTGACCACTTACGCAGCTTGGAGCACGAGAACGAAGCCGGTACTCTTGCGCGCTTTTTTCGCACCAGGAGTCCCCCATGTCCTTGCGTTCCATCTGTGTGTTCTGCGGCGCCAGCCCCGGCGCCAAGCCGATCTACCGTGAAGCAGCCGCCCTCCTGGGACACACCCTGGCCGAACGCGGCATCACCCTGGTCTACGGCGGCGGCGCAGTCGGCCTGATGGGCACCGTGGCCGACGCAGCCCTGGCTGCTGGCGGCGAAGTCATCGGGGTGATTCCGCAGAGCCTGATGGACGCCGAGATCGGCCACAAAGGCCTGACCCGCCTGGAAGTGGTGGACGGCATGCACGCTCGCAAGGCGCGTATGGCAGAACTCAGCGATGCGTTCATCGCCCTGCCCGGCGGCCTGGGCACCCTGGAAGAGCTGTTCGAGATCTGGACCTGGGGCCAACTGGGCTACCACAGCAAGCCCCTGGGCCTGCTGGAAGTGAACAGCTTCTACGACAAGCTCACCGACTTCCTCGACCACCTGGTGGAAGAACGCTTCGTGCGTGACCAGCATCGCGGCATGCTGCAGGTCGGCGGTCACCCCGAAACCCTGCTGGACCGCCTGGAAGCCTGGCGCCCCAGCAGCGCACCCAAGTGGGTCGACCGCAAGCCGCACTGACCGCGTGCGCGTCCCGGCCTTAGACTGTCGGGACGAACCCATGAGCAGGAGCGCCCCATGGAAGACGACGAGCGGATCAAGGTCTACTACAACAGCGCCTGCCCGGTGTGCAAAGCCGGGATCGAAGGCCAGATGGGCAAGACCACCGCCTGCCAGGTGGAGTGGGCCGATATCCACCAGGACAACAGCGCGGTGGAGGAAATCGGCGAAAATCTCGAGTACGTCCGCGAACGTCTGCACCTGGTGGACGAACTGGGCGTCAAGCACATGGGGATGGACGCCTTCATCGTGCTCTGGCGCCACTCGCCGCGAGAACGCTGGAAGGCGTGGCTATTCTCCCTGCCGGTGATTCACGGCCTCGCGCAACTTGCCTACAAGGCCTTCGCCCGCCTGCTGTATCGCTGGAACAAGGCCAAGCATCACTGGTGACATGGATGACCCCTGCAATCGAAACCCTGACGATCCTCTCTCCCACCGACCGCCAACGCCTGGTGGAGGTCTGGGAAGGCGCCGTACGCGCCACCCACCACTTCCTCTGCGAAGACGACATCCAGTTCTTCAAGCCCCTGGTACGGGATGCCTACCTGGATTCGGTAGAGCTTGCCTGCCTGCGGAATACCGATGGCTGCATTGCCGGCTTTGTCGGCACCGACGGGACGAAGGTGGAGATGCTCTTCGTCGATCCGGCCCAACGCGGCCAGGGAATCGGTCGCGCGCTGATGGAGCACGCAATGGCGCTTGGCGCGCGCAGCGTCGACGTGAACGAACATAATCCGCAGGCGGTGGGCTTTTACCTGCGCCTGGGGTTCGTGCAGTACGACCGCTCGGAAGTGGATGGTTCGGGGAAGCCGTTCCCGATCCTGCATCTGCGCAAGGACTGAGCGGCGGCCCCGTAGCGTGGACCACGCGTCACCGGTCCACCTTTCCGACACCCTCTCCCAGAAGGGATAGGGTGCGGACCATGCCAAGGTTAGGCTGAGCGCGTTTCCTGTAGGGGCGAGTTCATTCGCCAAGCAGGCCGAAGGCCTGCCACAGGTCAAGCCTGCGGCTGCTGCATGATGATGGTCTGCGCCGGCATCGGCGCGGGGAAGTCGGCACCGCCCAGCGAGTCCTTGATCACCCGGTTGGCATCGAAATACACCTGCCAGTAGTTGTCGTTATGGCAATGAGGACGCACCGCCAGCACCGGACCCACCAGGTTGAACTCAAGGATTTCCACATCCACCGGCGGATCGCTCAGCACGTTGGGGATCGCCGCAATACGCTGCTTGAGCAACGCCACGGCTGCCTGGTAGTCGGCGGCGCCGGAGAGCTGGGCCTTCAACTCGACCCGGCGGAAGGTGTTGTGGCTGAAGTTCTGGATGTTGTCGCTGAAGATCTTGTTGTTGCCCACCAGGGTCATCACGTTGTCCGGGGTGTTAATGGTGGTGGCGAACAGGCCGATCTCCTTCACCGTGCCAACCACGCCGCCGGCGCTGATGAAGTCCCCCACCTTGAACGGCCGCAGGACGATGATGAAGCCGCCCGCCGCCAGGTTGGCCAGCAGCCCCGACCAGGCCATACCGATGGCCAGACCGACCGCCGCGATCAGCGCCGCCAGGCTGGTGGTCTGGATGCCGAAGAAGCCGAGGATACCCACCACCAGGAGGATGTTCAGGGTCACGGTGATGAACGAGCCGACGTAACGCAGCACCGTCGGGTCAACCTTTTGCCGCTCCAGGGAGCGCTGGACCAGGCCGACCGCAAAGCCGATGAGCCAGCGACCGACCACCCAGAAGGCGATCGCCGCGAGAATCTTGATGCCGAAGGTGGTGGCGTACTGCGTGACCGTGGTCATGAACGCGCTGACCTTCTCGGTACCTACATTAACGAGGGTTGTTTCATCCATGGCAAAGCACCTTGCAGGAGAGAAGTGGCCCCGAAAAAGCTAGCACGGCGCCGGCAAAGTGCTTGCCGACGGCGCAGTGAGCTTCATTCAGGATGGAGCCAGCGGCGCTTTGCGGGCCTGTGAAACCCATTGATCGCACCTGATGGGTATCGCTCCGCTCCAGCCATCCTACGAAGGGCAAGGCGTCAGATCGCGAGTTCCCAGAGCGGCATGACGGTCACCCGCACTTCCGGGTCATGGCTGCCACCGCCGAGGATGACGCCGCGCAGGGGCGAGACATCGGAGAAATCGCGGCCCCAGGCGAGGGTGATGTGTTCCAGGTTGGGCAGGATGTTGTTGGTGGGGTCGAAGTCCACCCAGCCATTGCGCGGGCAATACACCGAGACCCAGGCGTGGGAGGCATCAGCACCGATCAGGCGCGGCTGGCCGGGGGGCGGCTGGGTCAGCAGGTAGCCGCTGACGTAGCGCGCCGCCAGCCCACGGGAGCGCAGGCAGGCCAGCATCAGGTGGGCGAAGTCCTGGCAGACGCCACGACGGCGCTCCAGCACTTCGGTCAGCGGCGTCGCCACCTGGGTCGCCTCGGCATCGAAGGCGAACTCGCTGAAAATCTTCTCCATCAGTGCCGCCGTGCCCTGCAGCAGCGGCCTGCCGGCGGGGAAGCAGCCCGCGGCGAACTCGGCGAACTGGCGCTTGATACGTACGTAGGGCGATTCCACCCGGTAGCGGCAGGCGTCCAGCTCAGTGGGTGACAACGCCCGACCGGTGTATGCCAGGGTTGCCGGCACCAGCTCCCAGGGTGGCGAGGCGGCCAGGTCCGACGGGCCATGGGGCAGCACCTCGACCTGCAGGCGGGTATTCACCTGCAACTCGTCGTGGGGACGCTCGAAAGCCAGGCGCGTCAGCGGGTTGCCGAACACGTCCAGCAGGTCCTGGCGCAAGGTCGGCTCGGGGGTGACCAGCAACTGCTGGCCGCTGCACTGCTGCCACGGGCAGTCCCGCGGCCATAGGTGTACCAGTTGCTGGGACAACGACACCGGCGCCGAATAGCGGTAGTGGGTGTCGTGGAACACCTGGTAGCGGGCACCCTGCACGGGGGCGATGGAGTGGGCTTGTGCACGCATCAGGTGGATACCGTTTGCTGGCTGACGTCGTCGACGTGGGCAAAATAGCGCAATCCGAGCCGATCGGAGACCAGTCCGACGTTCTGCGCGATCTCCCGCAGCAGGCCAGCCAGCCCGGCAAGCACCTCATCCAGGCTCTCGCTGCCGAACAACGGGTCTTCCAGGGTGGCCAGGTCGAAGGCCAGCAGGCGCCCGATCAAACCGCTCAGCACCAGCTCCTGGGGCGCGCCGAACTCCAGGTGCAGGCGTCCCAGCGAGCGCTCCAGCGCCTGCAACTGAAAGCGCAGGGCATGGGGGTTCTGCTCGTGCAGCAGGAGCAGATCGAGCACCGGGATCAGTTGCGGGGAAGCCAGGTAGCGCGAGCGGTAGGTGATGGTGCTGTTGCCCAGTTCCAGCAGCCACTCCAGGGCACCTTGATCCCAGGCGTCTCCGCCCTCGAGGAAACCGGCGATGCTGTCGGCATAGAACTGCACCCGTTCGATGCGGCGGCCGATCATCAGGAAGCGCCAGCCATCGTCGCGGGTCATGTCATCCAGGGCAAAGCCGGACAGCGCGGCCAGGGACATCAGCAGGCGGTTGAGGAACTCCAGGGCCTCGCCCAGATCGGTGCGTTTCGGATCAAGCGCCTGGGCCTCGCGGTGCAGCTCCAGCACCGCGTGCCAGTTCTCCCGCGACAGCCGGCCACGGACCTGAGCCGCGGCCCAATGCAGGCGGCGCAGGTTGGCGCTGACGCTGCTCGGCCATTCGTCGTCCAGCAGCGCCGCCAGCAAGCGCTGCTCCAGGGGTTCCTCGCCCGGGGGCAGCAGGCCAATGGCGCCAGCCAACTGCAGGGCCGATTGCAGCGCCCGTTCATCCCCGTCGGCATCCACGTATCGCGACAGCACCACGCGCAATAGGCGCGCACCGTCATCGCAGCGTTCGCCATAGCGGCCGAACCAGTAGAGGTTCTCCACCACCCGCGACGGCAGATAGGGGTCCTGCCGGATCAGGTCGCGCACGCCGAGGGTGCGCGGGCGCAACGGCTCGCCTACGACCGGCAAGTCGGCCAGCACCCAGGTGTCCTTGCTGGCGCCACCGCGCTGCATGGAAACCACCTCGGCGTCCGCCGCCGAAGCCACCCGCGTCAGGCCGCCGGGCATGACCCAATAGTTGCCATCGGCGCTGGCCACGGCGAACACGCGCATACCGATGGCCCGCGACTGTATTTCCCCCGCTGCTCCATTCCCCTGCCAGATCGGGGCCTGGGACAGCTGTGCCATGCGCTGGGCGACATAGGCATGGGGATGGGCCTGCAGGCGCTTGCGCAGGGCCAGCAGCGCACCGTCTTCCAGGGCATGGCCGAACAGCGGCTCGAAGCTCTGGCTGGGGAACGCTGGTTTGATCACCAGTCCGGCCAAGCCCTCCAGCGATTTGCCCAGCACCGGCCCCTGGCCGCACCACCAGGTGCCCACGGTGGGCAACAGCAGGCTCTCGCCCAGCAAATACTGGCTGGCCTTCGGCAGGAAGCCCAGCAACCCCGGCGACTCCAGCACACCGCTGCCCAGGGCGTTGGCCACCAGCACCCGCCCCTTGCGTACCGCGTCCAGCAGGCCGGGCACGCCCAGGGCCGAGTCCGTGCGCAGCTCCAACGGATCGCAGTAGTCGTCATCGAGGCGACGCAAAACGGCATGGACGCGTTTCAGGCCGCCAAGGGTCTTGAGGTAGAGGGTAGCGTCGCGCACCGTCAGGTCGTGGCCCTCCACCAGCGGGAAGCCAAGCTGGCGCGCAAGGTAGAGGTGTTCGAAGTAGGTTTCGTTGAAGCGGCCGGGGGTCAGCAGAATCACCAGGGGCGTCTCGCCATCGCTGGGGGCCTGGCGGATTAGGGTTTCCTGCAGGGTGCGGAAGTAGCCGGCCAGGTACTGCACACGCAGGTCGCGGTACAGCTCCGGCAAGGCGCGGGAGACGATCTGCCGGTTCTCCAGGGCATAACCAGCACCGGAGGGCGCCTGGGTACGGTCGGCCAGTACATGCCAGCGGCCGTCCGCATCGCGGGCCAGATCCACCGCATAGCTGTGCAGGAAAATGCCGCCCGGCGGCTGCACGCCCTGGCAGGGCCAGAGGAAGTTGGGATGACCGTACACCAGTTCGCTGGGCAACAGCCCTTCGGCCAACAGGCGTTGCTCGCCATAGAGGTCGGCCAGCACCGCATTGAGCAGGCGCGCGCGCTGCGCCACGCCCGCAGCGATAGGCTGCCATTCTTCGGCCGAGAGCAGGTTGGGCAGCAGGTCCAGCTCCCAGGGGCGGTCGGTGCCCTTGGGATCGGCGTAGACGTTGTAGGTGACGCCATTTTCCTGGATCTGCCGCGCCAGCAATTCCTGACGCTGCTGCATCTGCGCCGGACTGCTGCGCTCGAGCTGCTGGAACAGGCGCTTCCAGTGCGGGCGCACCTGGCCCTCGGCATCCAGCAGTTCGTGGTAGGCCGTGGCGGTCAGGGGATAGTTGGCTAGCAGATCGGACATCAAAGGGCTCGGCAGATGGGCAGCAGGGAAACTTTAGCGGACAGCGCGACGCCCGGCCGCCATACCGGCGGCCGGGGCGCCACGCGCACCGTTTAGCGGCGACGCAGGTCCAGGGTCATGGGCAGTTCGTCGTCGGCTCGAGGTGGAGTGACCTGCAGTTTGCCCGGTGTGTGCCCATGGCGGAAGAAGCGCGCCAGTCGCCGGCTTTCCGCCTCGTAGGCGTTCACCGGGAAGCTGTCGTAGCTGCGTCCGCCAGGATGAGCGACGTGGTACTGGCAGCCGCCCAGGGAGCGCTGCATCCAGGTGTCCACCAGGTCGAACACCAGGGGCGCGTGAACGCCGATGGTGGGCTGCAGGCAGGAAGCCGGCTGCCAGGCGCGGTAGCGCACACCGGCGACGAATTCGCCGCCCCGCCCGGTGGGCCGCAACGGCACTGGCTCGCCATTGCAGGTGAGCACATAACGGTCCGGCGGCATGCCGGTGACCTTCACCTGAACCCGCTCCAGCGAGGAATCCACATAGCGCACGGCACCGCCGCTGGCGCCCTCTTCTCCCAGTACATGCCAGGGTTCCAGGGCCTGGCGCAGCTCCAGGTCGATACCCTTGACCTGGAAATCGCCGTATTTAGGGAAGCGGAACTCGAAGTGCGGTGCGAACCATTCAGCGCGCAGGGGATAGCCCGCGGCGTTGAACTCGTGGACCACGTCCTCGAGGTCCTGCTGGACGAAGTGCGGCAGCAGGAAGCGATCATGCAGCTCAGTCCCCCAGCGCACCAGTTTCGGTGGCGTATAGGGTTCGTCCCAGAAACGCGCCACCATCCCCCGCAGCAGCAGTTGCTGGGCCAGGCTCATGCGTGCATGGGGCGGCATCTCGAAGGCGCGCAGTTCCAGCAGGCCAAGACGACCGCTGCTGCTGTCCGGCGAGTAAAGCTTGTCGATGCAGAACTCGGCGCGGTGGGTGTTGCCGGTGACATCCACCAGCAGGTTGCGCAGCAGCCGGTCCACCAACCAAGGCGGGCAGTCGGTGCCGGGTTCGGGCATCTGCCTGAAGGCGATTTCCAGTTCGTAGAGCGCATCGTTGCGCGCCTCGTCCACCCGTGGCGCCTGGGAGGTGGGGCCGATGAACAGGCCAGAGAACAGGTAGGACAGCGACGGATGGTTGTGCCAGTAGCTGATCAGGCTGCGCAGCAGGTCCGGTCGGCGCAGGAAGGGCGAATCCGCCGGGGTGGCGCCCCCCAGAACAAAGTGGTTGCCGCCGCCAGTCCCGACGTGACGGCCGTCGACCATGAACTTTTCGCTGGACAGCCGGCACTGCCGCGCCGCCTCGTAGAGGAATTCGGTGCGCTCCACCAGTTCGTCCCAGTTGGCCGAAGGATGGATGTTCACCTCGATCACACCGGGGTCGGGGGTGACACGGAAGTTGGTCAGGCGCGGGTCGCCGGGCGGCTCGTAGCCCTCCAACAGCACCGGGCAGCCCAGTTCGCCGGCCGTGGCTTCAATGGCCGCCACCAGCTCCAGATAGGCCTCCAGCTCGCCCAGGGGCGGCATGAACAGGTAGAGCCGCCCTTCGCGGGGTTCGGCACAGAGGGCGGTGCGCGTGATGCCGACTGCAGACTGGTGACGGACAGGCTCGCGGAAATCACCCTGAGCCCCCGGCGCGCCATCACGCAGTTGCTCACGGATCAGCGCCGAACGGCGCAGCGGCGGGAAGGTCTGGCTGGGATCTGCCGGGTTCACGTAGGGGTAATCCGCCTCGTTGACCCAGGGTTGGGAATCCAGCGGCAGACGGTAGCCCAGGGGTGAATCGCCGGGGATCAACCGGCAATGCTCATCGCGCAGGTACCAGCGACCGCTTTCCCAGGCGTCCCCGGCCGCGTTGCGTCCCAGCGGCAGCACCTGGCCAACCTCCTCGCCCAGGCCGCGTTCGAATACCCGGCGCAGGCGCTCGCGCTCCAGCGGGTCGGCCAGGCGGGCATCTTCCGGCGTGACGTTGCTCGGCAGCGTGCGCTCGCGCCAAAGGTAGTAGAGCCAGTCCTCGAAGGCCGGAAACTGATGCTCGCCCGATACGCCGAGGCGGTTGGCCACGCGACTGAGGAAGCGCGCTGCGAGACGGGTGTCGGCACCGTAGCTACGGCTTTCGTCGGCATACAGGGCCGGGTCCTGCCAAACAGGCTCCCCGTCCTTGCGCCAGAAGCAGTTCAACGACCAACGTGGTAGCTGCTCGCCGGGGTACCACTTGCCCTGGCCGAAGTGCACCAGGCCCTGGGCCGCATAGTGCCCACGCAGTCGGTGGAACAGGTCGGCGGCCAGGCGCCGTTTGTTCGGACCCAGGGCAGCGGTGTTCCACTCCGGGTCGTCGGGGTAGTCGATGGCGATGAAGGTGGGTTCGCCGCCCATGGTCAGGCGTACGTCGCCCGCCGCGAGGTCGGCATCGATACGCGCCCCCAGTTCGCGAATGGCCTGCCACTGTTCGTCGCTGTAGGGCTTGGTCACCCGCGGCGCTTCCCAGACCCGCTCGACGCGCATGTCGTGGGAGAACTCGCACTCGCTTTCATCCACCGCGCCGCTGATGGGCGCCGCCGAGGACGGCTCCGGGCTGCAGGCGAGCGGAATGTGCCCCTCCCCGGCGAACAGGCCGGAGGTCGGGTCCAGGCCGACCCAGCCGGCGCCCGGCAGGTAGACCTCGCACCAGGCGTGCAGATCGGTGAAGTCCACCTCGGTGCCACTGGGGCCATCGAGGGACTTCTGGTCGGCGGTGAGCTGGATCAGGTAACCGGAGACAAAGCGCGCCGCCAGGCCCAGGTGCCGCAGGATCTGCACCAGCAGCCAGGCGGAATCGCGGCAGGAACCGGACGCATTCTTCAAGCTCTCTTCCGGGCTCTGCACACCGGGTTCCATCCGGATCAGATAGCGGATATCCCGCGACAGCTGCTGGTTGATCGCCACCAGAAAATCCACGCTGCCCTTGGGCGTGAGGTCGATGCGCGTGAGGTAGTCGGCGAACAAGGGCGTGGCCGGCAAGCGGCTCAGGTAGGGCGCGAGTTCGCGCTGGTCATCGGTGGTGTAGCTGAAGGGGATCTGCTCGGCATAGGGCTCGAGGAAGAAGTCGAAGGGGTTGAACACGGCCATTTCGGCAACCAGGTCCACTTCCACCTTCAACTCGCGGGTCTTTTCCGGAAACACCAGACGCGCCAGGTAGTTGCCCTGGGGGTCTTGCTGCCAGTTGATGAAGTGCTTGCCCGGCGCCACCTTCAGCGAATAGCCGAGGATGCGCGTGCGGCTGTGGGGTGCCGGCCGCAGACGGATGACCTGCGGACCGAGGTTGACCTCACGATCGTAGCGATAGTGGGTGACGTGATGCAGTGCGACATGGATCGACACGGCGTGCCTCCTGCGAGCCTGGGCGATGCTGGGAGTCGCGCAAGACTTGTGCCAGCCCCCAAACCGTGAATTTCGGCCCCTCCGAGCACCGGAAAAGGGCCGCCTGTGCACCCGAATGCACCGGCCGCACAAAAATGGTTCGCGGTCAGCCGACGGGTGAGGTTCAAGCCTAGCGGCCGAAGATGAAGAAGAAGGGAATTCGCGAAAGGCTGGTTAGGCTGATTGGGTATAAGCAGCTACCGAGCACGACGACATCCGTGGGGGCTCAACACCCTCTCGGCAGCCCGGCGATCCATCGCGTCAACAGTTCCAGCCCTTCGCGGTGGGCGGTGGAGCGGCCGATCTCGGGCATCATCACGCTGGGGTCGGTGCTCTCGACTCGATAGATCAGCACCGAGGCGTCTGGCTGGCCGGGGTGGATGTCCACCAGACGATTCCCGGAGCCCTTGCCCGCCGCCACCGGCTGCTTGCACAGGCCGTAGGGAATGCCCAGCGGAGTGGCCGCGTCGAGGTAGAGCCCCGAAGTGCGCGCCGGCCCCTTGGGGTTGTGGCAGTGGGCGCAGTTGATGTCGAGGTAGCTGCGCGCTTGCTGCTCCAGGCTTTCTCCCAGGCGCGGCGCACTGGCCTGCGCATTGCGCGGGATGTTCTCGTGCGCCGGCAGCCCCTGCAGCAGCCCCCGGCGCTGCCAGCGTTGCAGCTGGTTTTCCACACCCTCCGGATACGCCAGGTCACGGTTCAGGTGACGTGCCTTGGGGCCCAGGGGCTGAACGCCTTCGCCGTGGCGCTCTTCGTGGCAGCCGGCACACTGGTTGGCGTCGGGCACCTGGTAGTCCACCGCCAGCGTGCCCCCATGCTCGTCGTGCAGTTCCAGAGCTGCGCTGGCGCCCGCCCACTCCAGGGTCGCGTCCTGCTGCGCGTCGTCCCACACATAGGGCAACGCCACCCAACCCTGCCGCTGACGCAGCAGCACGCGGGTTTCCATCAGCTTCACCTTCGCCAGCGCCAGCGCCTGGGCCGGGTCGCGCTCATCACGCGAGGTCTTCAACAGGCGGCCCTGGCCATCCTTCGGGTAGTAGAAGGTTTTGGTGAGCACAGTGCCGACCGGGAAATCGAAGCGCTCCGCGCCATAGCGGGCGGCCTGGCCCGGCGGCAGCCAGACGGTGCGCAGCTTGTGGGTGTAGTCGCTGAACAGCGGCGTATTGAGGTCATACGCCAGGGCCTCGGCGGCCGGCTGCAGATGGCCGTTGGCGCGCTGCACCATCCCCCAGCCACTGAGTTTTTCCGGGTAGGCCTCACCTTCAGGCAGGTAGAGCGGATCAGGTTGCTGGTCGCAGCCGGCCAGCAGCACCAGCATCAGGCCGAGCGCGCGCCTCATGAGCCCTTGTTCTCCACCGCGCTGGCCAGCACCACTTCAGGCAGCGGCGGCAATTTGCAGCGGTGGGCGCTCATGTCAGTGCTGATGTTCTTGAAGTTATTAGGGCCGTCGACGTTGACCAGGGTGGCCGCACCGTTGTCGACGCAGATGCCCAGTGCCGCTGGCAGCTTGCCGCTCACCAGTTTCGCGGGGTTCACGTAGCCGTCCCAGAGGATGTCCGGCAGGCGACCATTGAGGCCGAACTTGGCGAGTTTGAGGGCTTTCAGTTCGAGGTGGTCGGGGCTGTCGCCAGCGGGGCCGAAACGATTGCCATGGATGGCGATGCGCTCTGGGTAGGGGTCGAAGTCCTCGCTGGTGGAAAGGTCGCTGTAGCCGGTGCTGAAGTAGCTGCTGACGATGACATTGGCGGTGCGGTGATGGCCGATGTCGTTGTCGAAGATTTCCACATCGTCGTTGGAGTTGATCACCACGCCGGAACCGGCCGGCACGCTGGCCACCGGAGTGCCCTTGTGGCCGAAGTTGTCGTGGTTGTTGCCCTCGACCCGGTTGCGATAGATGCGGGTGCCGTGCCCGGGCTGCTGCAGGTTGGGCATGTTGAACACCAGGATACCGCCGGTGTTGCCGGTGGCGACGTTGTCGTAGACGTCGGCGCCGATGGTGTTCTCGATCTCGATGCCGGCGACGTTGCGCTCGGCGCGGCTGTTGCGCACCACTACGTTACGCGACTGGCCAACGTAGATGCCGGCATCGGACGCGCCGATGGCCACTGCGCCTTCGATCAGGGTGTTCTCGGTCTGCACCGGGTAGATGCCGTAGGCGCCGTTCTCGGTGGCCGGGCCGTTGGTCCATTCGGTGCGCACGTTGCGGATGACGATGTTCTTGCCACCCACCACCTTGAGGGCGTCGCCCTTGCTGTCTTCCAGGGCGAGGTCTTCGATGGTGAAGTCCGAGGCGTCCACCAGCAGCCCCTCGGCGCCGGCCTTCTGGCCCTTGAAGTTGAGGATGGTCTTGTCCATGCCGGCGCCCTTGAGGGTCACGCCGCTCACTTTGAGGCTGAGGCCGCGGTCCAGTTGCCAGATACCGGCGGGGATCTCGATGACGGTGCCGGGCTTGGCCTTGATCAGGCGGGCCTGGAGGTCTTTCTGGAAATCGGCATGGGCCACGGGGGCTTCGCCCTGATCACCGCAACCGGCAATCAGGAGCGCAAGGGCCAGGAGGGAAATCGAACGCATGGGCAGGCACCGGACTCTTCTTATTAATATTGGCACTATAGTGCCAATTACCCTTCTGATAAGAAGTTTCCGATGAACTGGTAAGAAAAGTCAGTGCTACGCGCACATACAAAACGCCAGCCCGAAGGCTGGCGTTCTGATCAGCGCGGCGCTACCGGCCGCTTGGCCGGCTTTTTCTTGCCACCGCCCTTCTCGGACGCAGCGGCCTTGTTCTCCGCCTGCTTGCGGGCGAAGGCCGCAGCCTTGGCCTGCTCGCGCTTATCCCAGGGCTTGCTGCCGTCGCTGGCGCGGGGCGGCAAGCCGGTGTGCTGGGTAAGCACCTTGCCGACCTTCTTGCTGCCGGCCGGGGTGGAGTTCTTGCGACGGGCGCTGTGGTACTCGTCGGTAGCTGGCTGGTAGGCCGGGATCAGCTGGTGCTTGCCGTTGCCGATCAGGTCACCACGGCCCATGCGCTCCAGCGCTTCGCGCAGCATCGGCCAGCCCTTCGGGTCGTGGTAGCGCAGGAAGGCCTTGTGCAGGCGGCGCTGCTCCTCGCTCTTGACGATTTTCACGCCTTCGCTCTTGTAGGTGACCTTGCGCAGCGGGTTCTTGCCCGAGTGGTACATGGCGGTGGCGCTGGCCATGGGCGACGGGTAGAAGGCCTGCACCTGGTCGGCGCGGAAGCCGTTGCGCTTGAGCCAGAGGGCGAGGTTCATCATGTCCTCGTCCGTGGTGCCGGGGTGCGCGGCGATGAAGTAAGGGATCAGGTACTGCTCCTTGCCCGCTTCCTTCGAGTATTTCTCGAACATCTGCTTGAAGCGGTCATAGGAGCCAATGCCGGGCTTCATCATCTTGCCCAGCGGACCTTCCTCGGTGTGTTCCGGGGCGATCTTCAGGTAGCCGCCGACGTGGTGAGTCACCAGCTCCTTGACGTACTCGGGGGACTCCACGGCCAGGTCGTAGCGAAGGCCGGAGGCGATGAGGATCTTCTTCACACCGGGCAGCGCGCGGGCCGAGCGATACAGCTGGATCAGCGCCGAGTGGTCGGTGTTGAGGTTCTCGCAGATACCCGGCCAGACGCACGACGGCTTGCGGCAGTGCTTCTCGATCTCCGGGCTCTTGCACGCGATCCGGTACATGTTGGCGGTGGGGCCGCCCAGATCGGAAATGACGCCGGTGAAGCCGGGCACCTTGTCACGGATTTCCTCGATCTCGCGGATGATCGACTCTTCCGAGCGGTTCTGGATGATGCGGCCTTCGTGCTCGGTAATGGAGCAGAAGGTACAGCCGCCGAAGCAGCCACGCATGATGTTCACCGAGAAGCGGATCATCTCGTAGGCCGGGATCTTCTCCTTGCCGTACGCGGGGTGCGGGACGCGCGCATAGGGCATGCCGAAGACGTAGTCCATTTCTTCGGTGCTCATCGGGATCGGCGGCGCGTTGAACCAGACGTCCACCTCACCATGGCGCTGCACCAGGGCGCGCGCGTTGCCGGGGTTGGTCTCCAGGTGCAGCACACGGTTGGCGTGGGCGTAGAGCACCGGATCGTTACGCACTTTCTCGAAGGACGGCAGGCGGATGACGGTCTTGTCGCGGGTCAGATGCGGGTTGGGCAGCAGCTGCACCACCTTGGCTTCCTGCGGGTCGTCTACCGGGCCTTTTTCCTGCTCGATGGCGCAGGCAGCGGTGTCCTGGGTGTTGACGTAGGGGTTGATGATCTTGTCGATCTTGCCCGGTCGGTCGATGCGGGTGGAGTCGATCTCGAACCAGTCCGCGGGGGTGTCACGACGGATGAACGCAGTGCCACGCACGTCGGTGATGTCTTCGATCTTCTGGCCGTGGGACAGGCGCTGGGCAATCTCCACCACGGCACGCTCGGCGTTGCCGTAGAGCAGGATGTCAGCCGTGGCGTCCATCAGGATGGAGCGGCGCACCTTGTCCTGCCAGTAGTCGTAGTGGGCGATGCGGCGCAGGGAGGCCTCGATGCCGCCAAGGATCACCGGCACGTGGGTATAGGCTTCCTTGCAGCGCTGGCTGTACACCAGGCTGGCGCGGTCCGGGCGTTTGCCGGCGAGTCCGCCAGGGGTGTAGGCGTCGTCGGAACGAATCTTCTTGTCCGCGGTGTAGCGGTTGATCATGGAGTCCATGTTGCCCGCAGCCACGCCGAAGAACAGATTCGGCTCGCCGAGCTTCATGAAGTCGTCCTTCGAGCGCCAGTCCGGCTGGGCGATGATGCCCACGCGAAAGCCCTGGGCTTCCAGCAGGCGACCAATGATGGCCATGCCGAAGGACGGGTGGTCGACGTAGGCGTCGCCGGTCACGATGATGATGTCGCAGGAGTCCCAGCCGAGCTGATCCATCTCTTCCCGGCTCATCGGCAGGAAGGGTGCGGGACCGAAACACTCGGCCCAGTACTTCGGATAGTCGAACAGCGGCTTCGCAGCTTGCATATTTTTTGACCAGCGGGCTTTTTCACGGGGCGCGGAATATAGCACAAAATTTGAGCAAATCCGACGCTGCCGCTAGGTTTCCTCTAGACCTGAATGCAAGCCTGTAGGAAATGGCGTACACAGTGATCACAAATTCTCCAGATCGCTATACTTCGGCCGACACAGATACCGCCAAGCCGCAGTGGAAAAAACTTACAAGGAGCATGTGCGGTGCCACGTCCGACCCTGACCCTCCTCCTGCTCCTTTGCTGGTTGGGCCTGACATTGCCAGCCCAGGCGGCCTTCGAACTCACGCCGCAGAGCAGCGGTGCGACGCTCAACGGGGCGATTGACCTGCTGGAAGACCCGGATGGCACGCTGGACATCCAGGACATGGCCGCCCCCGAGGTACAGCAGCGCTTCACCCCGGCCAATGGCCGCGCGACCGTCGGCCAGAGCCGCAGCGTCTGGTGGGTAAGGGTGCAACTCCGCCGCAGCAGCGACGCGCCGCAGCAATGGTGGCTGGAGAACTCCGGCATCACGGTATATCGGGTCAGCCTGTTCCTGCCGGATGGCCAAGGCGGCTGGAGTCGCAAGGAGACCAGTGAGGTCCTGCCCTTCGCGGAAACCCGCGACTATTCCTACAGGCGCATGCTGTTCAAGCTGCCGGAGATCGACGCCCAGCCCCTGACCCTGTACTTCCGCAGCTACGACCCGGCGGGCAACTCCTTCCCGCTGAAGGTGTGGCAGCTGGATGACCTGAAGGAGCTGAAGTCCACCGAGAACCTGGGTTTCGGCCTGGTTTACGGGGTGATCCTGGCGCTCCTCCTGTACAACCTGTTCATCCTCGCGGCACTGCGCGACACCGCCTACCTCTGGTACGTGCTGGCCACCGCGTCGGCGTTGATTTTCATCCTCAGCATGACCGGGCACGGCTTCCAGTATTTTTGGCCGGATGCGCCGGTACCCGTCTGGCTGGACCGCATCACCCTCCCCTCGCTCTGGGGCATCTTCGTGATGCGATTCACCCAGGAGCTGCTCTACACCCGCCGGAGCCTGCGCTGGGCCGATCGCCTGTTCAACGTGGCCTGCGTGCTATACGCCATCGCCATCGTGATCAACGTCTTCGGCTACCGGGCCGAGGGCGCGATATTGATCGCCATTACCCCTATCGTCACCGTGCCCACTGCCCTGATCATTGCGGTGATCCGTTGGCGCCAGGGCTTCATTCCGGCGCGCTTCTACCTGATCGGCTACGGCACCGTGCTGATCAGTACCGCGGTACTGGTAATGCGTGCCGCCGGGTTGATCGAGCCGATCAACTTCACCGCCTACATGTTCCCCGTTGCCGTCGCCGCGGAGTCGATCCTGTTCTCTTTCGCGCTGGCCTACCGCATCCAGATGCTCAAGCAGGAGCGCGCCGCCGCCCTGGAGCAGGCCGACCGCGAGAAGACCGCACGCCTGGCACAGATGCAGGCCAGCGCGGACGAACTGCAGACTGCTGTCACCACGCGTACCGCCGAGTTGGCCGCGGCCAACCAGCGCCTCAGCGAGCGTGAGCGGGCGCTGGAACACGCCGCCTTCCACGACTCCCTGACCGAGCTGCCGAACCGCCGCTATCTGATCGAGCGCACTGAGTCGGCCCTGGCCAACGCCAAGCGTCACGACGAGCCGCTGGCGCTGATGCTGATCGACCTCGACCACTTCAAGCCGATCAACGACCGCTTCGGCCACGACGCTGGCGATGAAATGCTGCGAACCATAGGTCGACGCCTGCGCGAACATGTGCGCGGGGGCGATGCGGTCGCGCGCTTGGGCGGTGACGAGTTCGCCGTGCTGATCGGCGGGCCGGACGCCCAAGCCGAGGCCGTCGATGTGGCCCATCGTCTGCTGGAAGAGCTGGCGGCCCCCATGTGCTACGGCGCAGAGAAGCTGTCAGTGAGCATCAGCATCGGCGTCGCCCTCTACCCGCAGCATGCCCGGCATTTCTCCGGGCTCTACCAGACCGCCGACCAGGCCCTGTACAAGGTCAAGGCCCGCGGCCGCTCAGGCTTGGCGGTGTTTGGCGAAGATGGCGAGCTGTCCAGCGAGGCCAGCCTGCAACTGGATGTGCTGAAGATTCGCAGCGGGTTGCTGTAGGGACCGCGTCACCACCCATTCGCTCCCACCGCTCGAACCACCAGAGCGGCAAGGCGTTCAAGCAGGACGATTCAGGCCAGATAGCGGCGTGGCACGCGCGCAGTAACCTTGGTCAACAGCTCGTAGCCGATGGTGCCGCAGACCTGGGCCAGTTCATCCACCGGCAACTGAGCGCCCCAAAGCTCCACCGGATCACCGACACGGGCCTCCGGCATGTCGCTGAGATCCACCGCCAGCATGTCCATGGATACACGCCCTGCCAGGGGCACGCGACGACCATTGACCACGACCGGAGTGCCATTGGGCGCATGACGCGGGTAGCCATCGGCATAGCCGCAGCTGACGGTGCCAATGCGCGACGGCCGAGCCGCTTCCCAGGTAGCGCCATATCCCACCGCTTCGCCCGCTGCGATTTCGCGCACGGCGATCAGCTGGGCGCTGAGGCTCATGGCCGGTTTCAGGCCAAGATCGGCAGCACTGAGATCGGCAAACGGCGAGGCGCCGTAAAGCATGATGCCGGGACGCAGCCAGTCCATATGCGCGGCGGGGAGGGTCAGGATGGCCGCCGAGTTGGCCAGGCTGCGCTGGTCGAAGTCCAGGCTCAGCAGGTCGAGGAAGCTGTCCAGCTGCACCTCGTTGAGGCTGTGACCACGCAGGTCAGCGCAGGCGAAGTGGCTGATCAGGTTGAGTTCGGCCACCTGGGTAGCGCCACGCAGGTGGCCATGCCAGCGGCGCAGCTCGTCTGCGGCGAAGCCGAGGCGGTGCATGCCGGAATCGAGCTTGAGCCAGACGTTCAGCGGCCTCGCCAGCTCGGACGCGAGTAGCGCTTCAGCCTGCTCCGCCCCTTGCACGACCAAGTCCAGGCCGAGCTGGGAGGCCAGTTGGTACTCGGCCGGTTCGAAGCAGCCTTCCAGCAGGAGGATTCGCGCTTCGTCGTCCAAGGCGCGGACTTCGGCAGCTTCTTCCAGGCACGCCACGGCAAAGCCATCAGCCTCACCGTGCAGACTGCTGACGACCTCTCGCACGCCATGGCCGTAGGCATTCGCCTTGACCACCGCGAAGGCCTGCCGGCCAGGTGCGCAGCGCTTGGCCAGGGCGTAGTTGTGGCGAATGGCGGAGAGGTCGACGGCGGCGATCAGCGGGCGCATTGAGACGGGCTCATGAACGAAAACGGGCGCCCATCATACCGCCTGGACGCCCTCTCTCATTGATCCACGACTTATTCGTCTTCGAAGTTGTAGGCACCTGGTGCCAGGTTCTCGAAGCGCGAGTACTTGCCGAGGAAGGCCAGCCGCGCGGTACCCAATGGACCGTTACGCTGTTTGCCGATGATGATCTCGGCGACGCCCTTGAACTCGGTCTCGGGGTGGTAGACCTCGTCGCGGTACACGAACAGGATGATGTCGGCGTCCTGCTCGATCGCCCCGGATTCACGCAGGTCGGAGTTGATCGGGCGTTTATTCGGGCGCTGTTCGAGTCCCCGGTTCAACTGAGACAAGGCGATCACCGGGCAGTTGAACTCCTTGGCCAGGGCCTTGAGCGAGCGCGAGATCTCGGAGATTTCGTTAACCCGGCTGTCGCCGCTGGAGCCGGGAATCTGCATGAGCTGCAGGTAGTCGACCATGATCAGGCCGATCTCGCCGTGCTCGCGCGCCAGGCGGCGGGTACGGGCACGCATCTCGGAGGGCGAGATGCCGGCGGTGTCGTCGATGAACAACTTGCGGTCATTGAGCAGGTTGACCGCGGAAGTCAGGCGCGGCCAATCGTCGTCGTCCAGGCGGCCAGCGCGAACCTTGGTCTGGTCGATGCGGCCAAGGGACGCGAGCATACGAATCACGATTGATTCGGAGGGCATCTCCAGGGAATACACCAGGATCGCCTTGTCGCTACGCATCAGGGCGTTTTCCACCAGGTTCATGGCGAAGGTGGTCTTACCCATGGACGGACGGCCGGCGACGATGATCATGTCGGCCGGCTGCAGGCCGCTGGTCAGGTTGTCCAGGTCGTTGAAGCCGGTGGACAGGCCGGTGATGGCATCGCCGTTGTTGAACAGCTCGTCGATGCGGTCGATGGCCTTGACCAGGATGTCGTTGATGCCCACCGGGCCGCCGGTCTTCGGGCGCGCTTCGGCGATCTGGAAGATCAGTCGCTCGGCTTCGTCGAGGATCTCTTCGCCAGTACGTCCCTGGGGGGCGTAGGCGCTATCGGCAATCTCGGTGCTGATGCCGATCAGCTGGCGCAGTGTGGCGCGCTCGCGAATGATCTGGGCGTAGGCCTTGATGTTGGCTACGGACGGCGTGTTCTTGGCCAGTTCGCCGAGGTAGGCCAGGCCGCCGACCTGGGGCAGTTGGCCTTCCTTGTCCAGTTGCTCGGACAAGGTCACCACGTCGAACGGCATGTTGCGCTCGGCCAGCTTGAAGATGGCGCGGAAGATCAGCCGATGATCGTGACGGTAGAAGTCGCCGTCGGACACCTGGTCGAGCACGCGCTCCCAGGCGTTGTTGTCCAGCATCAGGCCCCCGAGGACGGCCTGCTCGGCCTCGATAGAGTGCGGCGGCACTTTCAGGGCGGAAGTTTGCAGGTCGAACTGTTCCGGGACGGAGATATCGTTCATGGGCTCGGAAAATCTTGGGGTAGAAAGACATCGGGCACGTCATCGCTTTCGCAATGACGTGCCCGATGTTAGCGGCCCTGCACCTGAGTGCAAGTCCACTCGACGGCTTGCTTAGCCAGCGATCACGATCAGCTTGACCGCAGCTTCGACGTCGGTGTGCAGGTGCAGAGCAACGTCGTACTCGCCAACTTGGCGAATGGTGCCGTTCGGCAGGCGGACTTCAGCCTTGGCAACCGGAACGCCAGCGGCGGTCAGGGCGTCAGCGATGTCGTGAGTGCCGATGGAACCGAACAGCTTGCCTTCGTCGCCAGCGCTGGCAGTGATGGTCACTTCCAGTTCAGACAGCTGGGCAGCGCGAGCTTCGGCGGTGGCCTTCTTGTCAGCAGCCTGCTTTTCCAGCTCAGCGCGGCGAGCTTCGAACGCAGCAACGTTCGCGGCAGTAGCAGCGGTGGCCTTGCCTTGCGGCAGCAGGTAGTTACGGCCGTAGCCGGACTTTACGTTCACCTTGTCGCCCAGGTTGCCCAGGTTGGCGATTTTTTCGAGCAGGATGACTTCCATTTGAGTCTTACCTCTTAACTTTTAACCTTCACCGTTCGCGGGGCCGGCGCCATTCTTGCGCGCCTTGCGACCACGAAAATCAATCAGACTGTCGACGATGGCCAAAACCACCAGTATTGGATAGATCAGTTGCATGAACAGCAGCAGCGACAGGTAAAGCCCCACCAGCCAGAAACCGGCCAGTCCACCCTGCTTTGCCAGACCGTGCACCAGGGCAAGGCCGGCAAAAGCCAGCGGCACGCTGCAGATCGGCGTCAGCATCGCCAGCTCCAGGCCCAGGTTCGGACCCAGCAACATGGCGGCCAGCAGGCCGAAAGCCAGTGCCGCCGGCAGTTTCACGGCGCGGAACTCGCCACCGAAACCACCGGGGTTGTACAGGGCTGCCTGCCAGTAGCGACCGAGCATCAGGCTCAGCACGCTGACCAGTTGCAGCAGCGCCGCGATCAGGCCGGTCAGGACCGGCGCGACCATGGCTCCCAGGCGCGCTCGCTCGTCTTCCGCCAACTGCGAATAGACGGTGCCCATCACCTGCGGCATGAGCTTCTGCAGCTCACCCGCCATGGCGGTAATGGGCTCGCGGAACACCGCGCCCAGCACCAGGCCGTACAGCAGACCCAGCGCCACGCTGATCATCAGCACCCGCGTCCAGGACACGCTGGAACGCAGTACCAGGGCCAACCCCAACGCACCGAGCAACACCATCAGGGTGCGCGGTTCGCCGAAGTACCACCAGCCGAGGGCCGGCAGTAGAGCCCAGGCAATAATGCCGAGAGCATCGTTCATACCACGCCGCAGCAGCACCAGGCTGCCGGCGGCTGCGCTCAGCCAAAACATCATGGGCAGGGCCGCAGCACCCGCCACCACCAGGGTGGCCTGCATGCGACCGCGCATGATGAACTCAGCCAGAGCGCGCATTGCGATCTATTCCTTACCTAGGTCGACCGACCGAGATCAACGGCCGTGGCTGTCGGTGTAGGGCAGCAGGGCCAGGTAGCGGGCGCGCTTGATAGCGGTAGCCAGCTGACGCTGATACTTGGCTTTGGTGCCGGTGATACGGCTCGGAACGATCTTGCCGGTTTCGGAGATGTAGGCCTTCAGGGTGTTGAGATCCTTGAAGTCGATCTCTTTCACGCCTTCAGCGGTGAAACGGCAGAACTTACGACGACGGAAGAAACGTGCCATGAACTTGGCTCCTCAATAGATCCGTGGATTACTCGTCAGCGTTGTCGCTGTCATCGCCTTCGGCGACAGCGTCAGTCTCAACGCGCTCACGGCGCTCACGGCGCTCGCTGCGGTTTTCCTCGGCCTTGAGCATCTCGGACTGGCCAGTGATGGCTTCGTCGCGGCGGATGACCAGGTTGCGGAGGACGGCGTCGTTGTAGCGGAAGTTGTCTTCCAGCTCGGCCAGGGCTTTGCCGCTGCACTCAACGTTCAGCATCACGTAGTGAGCCTTGTGAACGTTGTTGATGGCGTAGGCCAGCTGACGACGGCCCCAGTCTTCCAGGCGGTGAACCTTGCCACCGTCTTCTTCGATGAGCTTGGTGTAGCGCTCAACCATGCCGCCAACCTGCTCGCTCTGGTCCGGGTGAACCAGGAAGATGATTTCGTAATGACGCATAAATGCTCCTTACGGGTTGTAGCCTGCCAACTTAGTGGTCAGGCAAGGAGTGAATATCTCGTTTTGGCTTGCCGAGCCGAGGGCGCGCAATAGCCTGCCCTCACGGCAAGGGGCGACATTCTAGAGAAGGGTCGAATGCCGCGCAAGGTAAATTGGCGAAACTTTGAACAGCCCGGAGCAGCAGAAAAACGGCCCGGGCAACCCCGCACTAAGTGCGGGTGCGGCGCTGGCGCACCGCTTCGAAGAGGCAGACCCCGGTGGCCACCGAGACGTTGAGGCTGCTGACGCTGCCAGCCATGGGCAGCTTGACCAGGTAATCGCAGTGCTCGCGGGTCAGGCGGCGCATGCCCTTCCCTTCCGCGCCCATGACCAGCACGGTCGGCCCGGTCATGTCCTGCTCATAGACCTCCTGAGTCGCTTCGCCGGCAGTACCGACCACCCAGAGGCCCTTCTTCTGCAGCTTCTCCAGGGTACGTGACAGGTTGGTCACCGCCACCAGCGGCATGACCTCCGCCGCACCGCAAGCGACCTTGCGCACTGTGGCATTGAGGGTCGCGGACTTGTCCTTGGGTACGATCACCGCCAGCACGCCTGCCGCGTCGGCAGTGCGGAGACAGGCTCCGAGGTTGTGCGGGTCGGTAACGCCGTCCAGGGCCAGCAGCAGGGGCGCACCCGAAGTGCGCTCGAGCAACTCGTCGAGCATGTTTTCGCCCCACACCTGGCTGGGACTGACCTCGGCCACCACGCCCTGATGGACGCCTTCTGCCCATTCGTCCAGTTCGTGGCGATCCTTGTGGCCAACCGCAATGCGGTGCTGGCCGGCCAGGTCGAGGAGGACCTGGACTCGCGGATCATGCCGACTTTCCGCCAGCCAGAGCTGCTTGACGCGCTTGGGGTGATGACGCAGCAGCGCCTCCACGGCATGTACGCCGTAAACCTTTTCCAACTGACTCATTTCTTGACCTTGCTACTGGGCGCCTTGGGTTTCGGCGGTCCCTTACGGTGTTTCGAGGGCTTACTGGCGGCCTTGGCCTTCGCCGCCTTGGCTTTCTTCTTTGGCGGCTTGGCTGCAGCGGTCACTTCACCCTTGACAGGTTTATCCAGGGGCTTCTGCGCCGGGCGCGTGCCCTTGCTGGCCTTGGCGCCCTGACGGGCCTCGCTGAGCAAGGCCTGCTTCATAGCCCTGCTCTTGCCCACATCGGTGTTGCCGAGCATTTCCTCGGCCTGGGCGAGCATCTCCGTCGGCACGGCAGGCAATGCCTGAACCTTGCCAGCCCGCTGCCGACGCGACGCCACGGCTGCCCTCGGTTCCTGCTGGGGAGTGTCTTGCTGGGCGTGGCGAGCAGCACCCTTGGCGCCCCGACTACGGCCCTTGCCGACCTTGGGCTCGGCAGCCTTGGCCTTGCCTTTGACTGGGGCGGACTTGTCGGCGCCACGATTCTTGCGGCCGACCGGCGCGCTTAGGACGTTGTCGGACAGTTCGAAGTCGATCTTGCGCTCATCCAGATCGACCCTCGCCACCACGACTTCCACCGTGTCACCCAAGCGGAAGCTGCGACCGCTGCGCTCGCCGGAGAGACGATGGTGGATTGGGTCGAAGTGGTAGTAGTCGCCCGGCAAGGCCGTGACATGCACCAGGCCTTCCACATAGATGTCGATCAGTTCGACGAAGATGCCGAAGCCGGTCACCGCCGAGATCACACCAGGGAAGGTCTCACCCACGCGGTCACGCATGTACTCGCACTTCAGCCAGTTGGTGACATCGCGCGTGGCTTCGTCGGCGCGGCGCTCAGTCATCGAGCACTGCTCGCCGAGTTGCGCCAGGCGAACTTCGTCGTAGGGATAGATGCGCGCCTTGGGCATGGCTGCGGCGCCGGCGCGACGCACATGGGCGCTTTCTCGCCTGGAGCGGATCAGTCCACGGATGGCGCGGTGGACCAGCAGGTCCGGATATCGCCGGATGGGCGAAGTAAAGTGGGTGTAGGCGTCATAGTTGAGACCGAAGTGCCCTTCGTTGTCCGGGCTGTATACCGCCTGACTGAGGGAGCGCAGCATTACGGTCTGGATCAGGTGATAGTCAGGGCGCTCGCGGATCGTTTCCAGCAGGGCCTGGTAGTCGCTCGGGGTCGGCTCACTCTTGCCGCGATTGAGCGTCAGGCCCAGTTCGGCAAGGAACTGCCGCAGCTTGTCGAGGCGCTCGCTCGGCGGCCCCTCGTGAACGCGGTAGAGCGCCGGAATTTCGTGCTGCATGAGGAAGCGCGCAGTCGCCACGTTGGCGCAGAGCATGCACTCCTCGATCAGCTTGTGAGCATCGTTGCGCTGAGTCGGCAGGATCTCGGAGATCTTGCGGTCGGCGCCGAATACGATACGGGTTTCCTGAGTCTCGAAGTCGATCGCGCCACGGACCTGGCGAGCCGCCAACAACACCTTGTAGAGCTTGTAGAGCTGCTGCAGGGGCGTGACCAGATGCGGCAACTGTTCGGCGAACAGCTTGGCCTCAGTGGAGTCCGGGGTTTCCAGGAACTGGCTGACCTTGGTGTAGGTGAGCCGCGCATGCGAATGGATGACCGCCTCGTAGAACTCGTAGCCGGTGAGTTTCCCGGCGCGGGATAGGGTCATGTCGCAGACCATGGCCAGGCGATCCACCAGCGGATTCAGCGAGCAGAGGCCATTGGACAGCACCTCCGGCAACATCGGGATGACCTTCTCCGGGAAGTACACCGAGTTGCCGCGATTGCTCGCCTCTTCATCCAGCGCCGATCCCACTTTTACGTAGTGGGAAACGTCGGCGATGGCGACGATCAGACGCCAGCCGCCGCCTTTGCGGGCTTCGGCATAGACGGCGTCATCGAAGTCGCGAGCGTCCTCGCCATCGATGGTTACCAGGGCCAGGTCACGCAGGTCGATGCGTTTTTCCTTGTCCTTCTCTGCCACCTCTGGCTTGAGCTTGGCGGCTTCCTTCAACACGGCGGCCGGCCACTCATGGGGAATGTCGTAGCTGCGCAGGGCTACTTCGATTTCCATGCCCGGCGCCATGTAGTCGCCCAGCACTTCCACCACTTCACCCTGTGCGAGACGGAAGTTGCTCGGCCACTGCTCGATCTTCACCTGGACAAACTGGCCATGCTTGGCAGCACCCTGCTTGCCGGCGGGCACCAGCACTTCCTGCTGAATCTTCGGGTTGTCCGCCACGACCCGTGCAATACCGCTCTCCTCGAAGAAGCGGCCTACCAGGGTTTCATGGGCACGCCCGATGATCTCCACCAGCGCACCCTCGCGGCGGCCGCGTCGATCAAGGCCGGAAACCCTCGCAAGCGCGCGGTCACCGTCGAATACCAGGCGCATCTGTGCCGGGCTCAGGAACAGGTCGTCGCTGCCATCGTCGGGAATGAGGAAGCCGAAACCGTCGCGGTGGCCACTGACACGACCACAGATGAGGTCGAGCTTGTCCACCGGCGCATAGGTGCCGCGGCGCGTATAGATAAGCTGACCATCGCGCTCCATGGCGCGGAGTCGACGGCGCAGGGCTTCCAGCTGCTCGTCCGTGGTCAGGCCGAATTCTTCTACCAACTGCTCTCGGCTGGCGGGGGCACCGCGCTCATCGAGGCGCTGCAGGATCAACTCGCGGCTGGGGATGGGGTTCTCGTATTTTTCCGCCTCACGAGCGGCCTCGGGGTCGAGGTTCTGCCAATCGGCCATCAGGGGGTGATCACCTTTTTATCCATAGAGGGATTTGCCATGTCTCTTATTGAAGCGCGAATTCCGATTGTCGGTCAGCTTAGTCCGAAGAATAATTTTTTTCGCGCTCAGGGGTTTACAACACAAAAGTCGGCTCGTATAGTTCGCGCCCACAGCGTCGCTGAGACGTTGTGAAGGAAGCAGATGAGCAATCATCGCATCCAGTGCCCAGGTGGCGGAATTGGTAGACGCACTAGGTTCAGGTCCTAGCGGTGGCAACACCGTGGAAGTTCGAGTCTTCTCCTGGGCACCACTCTTTTGAAGCCGAGCCGCAAAGCTCGGTTTCTTGTTTAACGGATCGTATGGTTCCGTGTCGTTCAACGATGAACACCGTATAAGTCGATGAGCAATCATCGCAATGTGCCCAGGTGGCGGAATTGGTAGACGCACTAGGTTCAGGTCCTAGCGGTGGCAACACCGTGGAAGTTCGAGTCTTCTCCTGGGCACCACTCTTAAACAAAGCCGAGCTCTGCTCGGCTTTGTGCTATCTGACGTTCGGAAACCTCGATAGCGTCCAGGTCAAGGGGCCGAGCCTGCGCCCCGCCCCCATCCCCTGAACGCATTCTACGCCTTGAACTGCCCCAGGCTGGCCTTGAGCTGATCGGCCAGACCGGCGAGCACACGCCCACTGCTGGCAGTCGCCGCCACCGCTTCAGCCGCCAGACTGGCCTCGGAATGGATCACGTCCACCCGACCACGCACCCCATCTGCTCCCGCCGCCTGGTGCTGCGCAGCGCGCGCGGCGGCCTGCACCGCTCCATGCACTTGCTCCACAGCCTGCTGCACGCCTTGCTGCAAGCGCTCGCTGTCGCGCAGCGCCTCCAGCCCCTCCACCGCACGCTCACGCGCCTGAGAGATAGCCGACACAGCTTCGCGCGCACCGGTCTGCAATGCAGTGATGTGCTCCTGGATATCGCCGGTGGACTGCTGGGTCTTGCTCGCAAGCGCCCTTACTTCGTCTGCCACCACGGCAAATCCACGCCCACTTTCCCCCGCCCGCGCAGCCTCGATCGCCGCGTTCAGCGCCAGCAGGTTGGTCTGCTCGGCAATACCATGAATCACCGACAACACCATCTCGATCTGTTCGCTCTGCCGCGCCAGGCGCTCGATCACCTCGGATCCGCTTTGCACTCGCGCCTCCAGGTTCTCGATCAAACCACCAACCTTGCGCGCGATAGCCGCATTGTCCTGGGCCGCCTGGCGAATTTCGCCCACCTGGCGCAGGGCATCCTGCATTGCATGACTTTCGGCCTGAGCCTCAGACACCATACCCGCCAGCACACTCAGGCTGCCTTCCACCTCACTGCGCTGGCGCTGGGTCGCAGCCTCCGCGGACTGACTACGCTCCGATAGCGCCTTGATCTCGACGCCCGTGCGCTGCGCCACATCGCCCGCCTCACGCACGATGGGCTGAAGCTTGTCGACGAAACGGTTCACCGCAGCGGCCATTTCACCCACTTCATCACGGCTGTCCAGCTGAACCCGGCGCGTCAGGTCACCTTCGCCGGCCGCCAGGTCGTTCAGCGCAGTGATCAACAGACGCAGGCGAACCACCACACGGCGCCCCAGCACCACGGCCAGCACCAGCAGCACACCAAGACCGACCAGCGCCAACCCCAAGCCGATGCGCCAGCGCAACTCACCCGCCGCCGACTCCACAGCCTGACGAGTGCCAGCACTCATGTTGCCAGCCGTCTCGCGAGCCGACTGCAGGCGGGCAGTCAGAGCCGCGCTACTTTCGGTGGCAGCGCCGGAGAGGCTCTCGCCCACCAACTCGCCACCACTGGCAATCAGGGTGGCGAAACGCTGGTCCAGCGCCTTCAACTGCTGTTCGACCGAGGCGGTGGACACACCCATGCGCACCTTGCCGATTTCCACACCATTTGGGCTGATGGAAGCATCCACCAGGTAGACCGAAGGGTCGCTGGCTGCTGCATTCAGCACCTTGTCCAGCGCCCGATCACCCTGCCCCTTGGCCAACAGCGCCTTGATCTGCGGATTTTCGCGATTGAGGTAACGGGTCAGATGCTGACCATTCGCGTCGTCATAGATGATGAACAGCACGTTGGGATTGCGCTGAGCACGACGAGCGAACTCGGACAGCGTCGGCACGTCGTTATCCCACATGGCACGCGGCGCTACGGCAGCGAGTAGCTGGGCGAGATCGTTGGCCGACTCCTTGAGGTTCTGCTCCAAGGTCTGGCGCAGCTGGGCCTGCTCCTGCTGGAGACGCTCACTGAGGCCCGCCCCCAGACGCTCGCGAGTCTTGCCGGAAAGCGCACTCAAGCTACCGGCAACCTCCTGCCCGGCGAGCCCCAGATCATCCGCGAGGCGCTGGGTATCGCTACCCAGCCGCACACCCAGCTCATCCACCAGGGAGTTCACAGTGCTCCGCGTCAGGGCAACGGCCACCACCACCTGCACCAGCAGGGCAATGCCCAAGGCGATGAAGACGGGACGCAGTAAACGGCTTTGCAACAAAGACAGGATGGCTGACACGACTTGTGGCTCCTTAACGACCGTTACCGCTATAACGGCGACAACTCGGATTTATAAAGTGCCAGCAAGGTACGTGCCGACCAGCAGCGCGACATTTGCGACCACTGAAACGACGAAGGGCCGCACGAGGCGGCCCTTCCGTGAGAGTCAGAAGACTCAGGCGTACGGGTAACGCAGGATGATCGTCTCGTTACGGTCAGGACCGGTGGAGATGATATCGATGGGCGCCCCTACCAGCTCTTCCACGCGCTTGATGTAAGCGCGGGCGCTGGCTGGCAGCTCTTCCAGGCTCTTGACCCCGACGGTGGATTCGCTCCAGCCCGGCATTTCCTCGTAGACCGGCTGCAGACCGATGTAGCTGTCGGCATCGGTAGGTGCATCCACCAGGACCTCGCCGTTCTGGTCCTTGTAGCCGGTGCAGATGCGGATGGTTTCCAGGCCGTCGAGCACGTCCAGCTTGGTCAGGCACAGGCCCGAGATGCTGTTGATCTCGATGGCGCGACGCAGGATCACGGCATCGAACCAGCCGCAGCGACGGGCACGGCCGGTGGTCGAGCCGAACTCGTGGCCACGCTTGGCCAGAAAGGCGCCGGTTTCATCGAACAACTCGGTCGGGAACGGGCCGGAACCCACGCGAGTGGTGTAGGCCTTGGTGATACCGAGAATGTAATCCAGGTACAGCGGACCGAAGCCGGAACCGGTGGCGGTACCGCCAGCAGTGGTGTTCGAGCTGGTGACGTAGGGGTAGGTACCGTGGTCGATGTCCAGGAGCGAGCCTTGCGCGCCCTCGAACATGATGTTGGCGCCCTGCTTGCGCAGCTGGTGCAGGCGCGCAGCCACGTCGACCATCATCGGCTTGAGCAGCTCAGCGTAGGCCAGGGCCTCGTCCAGGGTCTTCTGGAAGTCGACCGCCGGCTCCTTGTAATAGTGCTGGAGAACGAAGTTGTGGTAGTCCAGCAACTCACCCAGCTTGGCGGCAAAGCGCTCGCGGTGGAACAAATCGCCAATGCGCAGGCCGCGACGAGCAACCTTGTCTTCGTAAGCCGGACCGATGCCACGACCGGTGGTGCCGATCTTGGCGTCGCCGCGGGCCTTTTCGCGCGCCTGGTCCAGCGCTACGTGGTAGGGCAGGATCAGGGTGCAGGCCGGGCTGATGCGCAGGCGCTCACGCACCGGTACGCCTTTCTCTTCCAGCTTGGTGATTTCGCGCAGCAGCGCGTCGGGCGCAACCACTACGCCGTTGCCGATCAGGCACTCGACGTTCTCGCGCAGGATGCCGGACGGGATCAGGTGCAGCACGGTCTTCTCACCATCGATCACCAGGGTGTGGCCGGCGTTGTGGCCGCCCTGATAACGCACGACGGCGGCAGCCTGGTCGGTCAGCAGATCGACGATCTTGCCCTTACCCTCATCACCCCACTGGGTGCCCAGGACTACGACATTCTTACCCATAACACTTGTCCTCTTCGCAGAAGCTCGATGCCGGCAGCCGCCGGCGGAAAACACGGAAACTCGTTTGTGGCCGGCCAACTACGCCGGCCATGCAGCCACCTTCCTCAGGAAAGCGCCGCCACCTGCCAGCGCCCATCACGCAGGACCAGAAGGCGATCGCAATCAGCCTCTTGCGCACACGCCACTTCCTGACCCGGCAAGGCCTGCACCACACGCTGCCCATCGGCACGCAGTCGCTTGACCTCGTACCAGAGGTAAGGGTCGTGACTATCTGGCGCCCAGATGCCAGGCAGCGGCTGATCCAGCGCCATGCTCCCCAGGGTTACCAGGGTCTTCAGGTCGGTGGAGAAACCAGTCGCGGGCCGGGCACGACCGAAGTCGGCGCCGATATCATCGTAGCGGCCGCCCTGGGCAATGGACTGCCCGACGCCCGGCACGAAGGCAGCAAACACTACCCCGGTGTGATAGCGGTAACCACGCAGTTCACCCAGGTCGAAATAGAGCGGCAGCTCGGGATAACGCAGCTCCAGCGCATCAGCGATGGCGATCAGCTCATCCAGCGCGACATGCACGTCATCGGGGGCGTCCATCAGCACGCCCTGAGCGAGATCCAGCACCTCGCGACCACCGCAAAGCTCGGCAAGGGCGCGAAGCATGGAAGCCAGCTCGCGCGGTAGGTCTGCGGTCAGCTCAGCCACTTCGTCCACGGCCTTGCGCTGCAACGCGTCGAACAAGCTGCGCTCGACTTCGCCAGAGAGACCCGCAGCCTTGGCCAGCCCTCGATAGATGCCGACATGGCCGAGATCCATATGCACATCCGGCACGGCAGCCAGTTCGAGCATTTCCAGCATCAGGCTGATGACTTCCACATCGCTCGCCGGGCTTGCGTCACCGTAAAGCTCAGCACCCAACTGGATCGGGCTGCGCGAGGTGGACAGCGCGCGCGGCTTGGCATGCAGCACGCTGCCGGCGTAGCACAGTCGGTTCGGGCCTTCGCGGCGCAGGGTGTGAGCATCGATTCGCGCCACCTGCGGCGTGATGTCAGCGCGGAAACCCATCAAGTGGCCCGACTGCGGGTCGGTCACCTTGAAGGTGCGCAAATCAAGGTCCTGGCCGGCACCGGTCAGCAGGGACTCGAGATATTCAATGTGCGGAGTGACCACGAAGTCGTAGCCCCAACGCTGGAACAGGTCCAGCACCTGGCGGCGGGCTGCCTCGATGCGCGCCGCTTCGGGCGGCAGTACTTCTTCGATACCGTCTGGCAGCAGCCAGCGATCTACCGTTGCCATTTCGCCAATCCCCTCTCAACCGGGCGGCAAGCCATCAGTGAAGCAGATAAAGGAGGCCAGTCCCCAGCAACATGCTGGACAGGCCCATCAGGCGGAGATGGCGGTCCTTGAACTCCGCCAACCCAAGCACCGCGGCGCGCCAACGGCGCGGATAGAGGAAGGGCAGGATGCCTTCCAGCACCAACATCAGACAAAAGGCAATGCCAAGTTCCTGCCACATGATTCCCGCGGACGCAAAAAAGCCGGGATTTCCCGGCTGACCCATAATAACACGTTTTCCCTGACGGTCACCCCAGCGGACGATGAGCGTCCGCTGGGGGACTGATTCAGCGTGCGGCCTTGTCCAGATAGCGGAAGAATTCGCTATTGGGGTCCAGCACCATCACATCACCCTTGCTGGAGAAGCTTTCGCGGTAAGCCTGCAAGCTACGGTGGAAGGCGTAGAACTCCTGGTCCTGACCATAGGCCTTGGCGTAAATGGACGCAGCCTTGGCGTCACCGTCACCGCGGGTTTCCTCAGCTTCGCGATAGGCCTCGGCCAGCAGTACGCGGCGCTGACGGTCCGCGTCGGCACGAATACCTTCCGCCAGCTCCGCCCCCTTGGCACGGTGTTCGCGGGCCTCTCGCTCACGCTCAGTGCTCATCCGCTCGAAAACGCTACGGTTGACTTCCTTGGGCAGGTCAATTGCCTTCACCCGCACGTCCACCACCTCGATACCGAGCTCCTTGTTAGCCATGCGATTCAGCGCGGCCGTGATGTCCGCCATCAGCGCATCGCGCTCGCCGGAAACCACTTCATGAAGGGTCCGCTTACCGAACTGGTCGCGCAGACCAGCCTCGAGTCGGCGAGACAGACGCTCGTCGGCGATCTGTTTCATACCGGAGGTCGCGGTGTAGAAACGCTCGGCATCAGCCACACGCCACTTGGCAAAGGCATCCACCATTACCGCTTTCTTCTCGAGGGTAAGGAAACGCTGGGTTGGGGAATCCAGAGTCAGCAGGCGAGCGTCGAACTTGCGCACCTGATTGACGTACGGAATTTTCATGTGCAGGCCGGGCTGCACGTCCGCTTCGACGATGCGGCCAAACTGCAGGAGAACCGCTTTCTCGGTCTGCGACACGATGTAGAGACTGCTCCACACGATCATGGCCAGCACCACACCGCCGATCAGGGCAAACAGCGATTTATTGCTCATCAGCGACTCTCCCTGGAACGCAGATTGCGCTGCTGCAAGTCGGTGGAAACACGCGAACCGAGATCACTGCCACTTGCTCCGGCAGATGCGGCTGGCGCCACCGGGGCGGAGCTACCGCCACGATTGTCGATCATCTTGTCCAACGGCAGGTAGAGCAGGTTGTTCTGGCCTTCCTTGCCGGTTACCAACACCTTGCTGGTGCTACCAAGGACGTCTTGCATGGTCTCCAGGTACAGGCGCTGGCGAGTGACTTCCGGGGCCTTGTGGTACTCGGTGAGCAACTTGCTGAAGCGGTCGGCCTCACCCTCAGCCCGGGCGATCACTTCGTCGCGGTAGCCGTTGGCATCTTCGATGATGCGCTGCGCCTGACCTCGAGCCTCGGGCACCACTGCGTTGGCATAAGCCTCAGCCTGGTTCTTGGCGCGCTGTTCGTCTTCGCGGGCACGAATCACGTCATCAAAGGCTTCCTGCACTTCACGCGGGGCAGCCGCACTCTGCACGTTGACCTGGGTAACCGTGATACCGGTGCGATAAGTATCGAGGAAGCGCTGCAGGCGCTCCTTGATCTCGCTCGCCATCAGCTCGCGCCCCTCAGTCAGCACCTGGTCCATCTCAGTCGAGCCCACCACGTGGCGCAGGGCGCTTTCAGTGGCGTGCTGCAAGCTGACCTCAGGCTGATCGACGTTCAGCACGAAATCCTGGAGGTTGCTGATCTTGTACTGGACGGTGAGCGGCACCTCGACGATGTTCTCGTCCTCGGTGAGCATCTGACCCTGCTTACTGTATGCACGTTCGCGGGTGACGTTCTCCTGGAACTTGCGATCGATCGGCGGAAAATAGAAGTTCAGGCCAGGACCGACAGTTTCGTAGTACTTGCCGAAGCGCAGCACGACGGCCTGCTCCTGCTCGTCCACCACATAGACGGCACTGTACAGCCAGACCACAGCAAGCAGTGCCAGGCCAATACCGAGCAGGCCAAAACCGCCTGATCTGCCGCCGCTGCCATCGCCGCCGCCACGTTTCTTGCCGCTGCCGAACAGCCCGTTCAGGCTGTCCTGCAGCTTGCGGAAGGCCTCGTCCAAGTCCGGTGGCCCTTTGCGGTCGCCACCACGGCGTCCACCCCAGGGATCCTGGTTGTTCGAGTTGCCACCCGGCTCATTCCAAGCCATAGCGCTCTCCATACTGATAAAGCAAAGACGCGCCCACGGCGCGCCCGCCCATGCTACCCAAGCCCGCGGCCCGCCGCAAAACCACCTAAACGGGCTTTATTGCAAAGTGTGTTGCTCGAGAAACTCGCTTGGCTGCCAACCTTCACGACTGACCAGCCGGTTCAGCTCGACACGCGGCAGGCGCACAGCCAACAACGCATCCCCTGCTTCATTGTGCTCCTCGGTCTGCACAGCGCCGAGAGCGAAGAACTGAGCCCGCAACCGGCCGAATCGCTGCGGCAGGCGCAAGGTACCCACAAACAGGTCGTCACCCAGCAGCTCAGCCACGGCCTGCTCGAGCAACTCGAGTCCACTGCCATCACGTGCCGACAGCCAGACCCGCTCCGGCTTGCCTTCTTCGTCGCGCTGGATGTGCGGCTCGACGCTTTCCAGCAGGTCCACCTTGTTGTAGACCTCCAGCATTGGCAAGCCTTCAGCACCGATCTCACCCAGCACCGCGAGCACCTGCTCGATCTGCGCCATGCGCTCAGGCTCATGGGCATCGATCACATGTAGCAGAAGATCGGCGTTGGCGGATTCTTCAAGGGTAGCCCGGAAGGCCTCCACCAGCTTGTGCGGCAAGTGGCGAATGAAACCCACGGTGTCCGCCAGCACGATCGGCCCCAGATCGTCCAACTCCAGCCGGCGCAAAGTCGGATCAAGAGTGGCGAACAACTGGTCGGCTGCATAGACCTCAGAGGAGGTCAGGGAATTGAACAGCGTGGACTTGCCGGCGTTGGTATAACCAACCAGGGAAACTGCCGGAATATCCGCACGCTTGCGCCCGCGACGAGCCTGCTCGCGCTGGCTGCGGACCTTTTCAAGACGCTGTTTGATCTGGCGAATGCGCACTCGCAGCAGGCGGCGGTCGGTTTCCAGCTGGGTTTCACCCGGGCCACGCAGGCCGATACCGCCTTTCTGGCGCTCAAGGTGAGTCCAACCGCGCACCAGGCGCGTGCTCATGTGCTCAAGCTGGGCCAGTTCGACCTGCAGCTTGCCCTCATGCGTACGGGCGCGCTGGGCAAAGATATCGAGAATCAGACCGGTACGATCAAGCACCCGGCACTCGAAGGCACGCTCAAGGTTGCGCTCCTGGCTGGGTGTAAGGGTGTGATTGAAGATGACCAGCTCGGCTTGCTCAGCCCTGACCAGGTCATGCAACTCGTCGACTTTGCCGCTGCCTATCAGGTACTTCGCCGTTGGCTGGTGACGGGAAACGGAGACGAATGCCACCGTGTCCGCACCGGCCGAACGTGCAAGCTCAAGGAATTCCTGCGGGTCTTCGCGCGCCTCGGGATCTTGGCCTTCCAGATGAACCAGGATGGCCCGTTCACCACCACCAGGGCGTTCGAAAAACAAAGCAGTCTCCTATCAGGCGTTACCCGGCTCAGGCTGCTCTTGCTCGGAAGCGCTGGGCAGACGTACCGGACGACTCGGTACCACAGTGGAAATGGCGTGCTTGTAGACCATCTGGCTGACAGTGTTCTTCAGCAGAATCACGAACTGGTCGAAGGATTCGATCTGGCCTTGCAACTTGATGCCGTTTACCAGATAGATAGAAACCGGTACGCGCTCCTTACGCAGGGTATTGAGGTAAGGGTCTTGTAGCGAATGCCCTTTTGACATATGCCGCACTCCTTTAGGGATCTAGTTTTCAAATGACAAGAAAGATGAACGGTACCCGCCCTACCCCCAAGGATAGACGGTAACCGGTGAGGTCTCAGTTCAATATGGAGACCGACGTCAGGTATTTCAAGGTGCGCGGCAGATTGTCGCAAGCCAGGCTGTCCAACCAGTGCAGGTCGGACCAACTGCGTAACCAGGTGAACTGTCGCTTGGCGAGTTGGCGGGTGGCAATGATACCGCGCTCTTCCATCTCGGCCCGAGTCAGCACGCCATCCAGATAATCCCAGGCCTGACGATAACCAACCGCTCTTATAGACGGCAGCCCTGCATGCAAGTCACTTCTGCAGCGCAGCGCTTCGACCTCTTCGATGAAGCCCTGTTCCAGCATCAATCGAAAACGTTGCGCAATTCTTTCGTGCAAAACCTGACGTTGCGCGGGAGCAATGGCCAAGTGCGCGACAGTATACGGCAAATGCGCCGTTCCCGGCGTGTTCCCGGCCATATTTTGCGCAGCCTGGCGCTGTCGGTGAGCAGTCATGGTGAGCCCACTGACCTTGTAGACTTCCAGTGCCCGGGTCAGGCGCTGGGGATCATTGGGATGGATTCGTGTCGCGGACTCCGGGTCCACCACCGCCAATTCCCGATGCAGAGCCTCCCAGCCGTCACGGGCTGCGCGGGCTTCCAACTCCGCGCGCACCGCGGGATCGGCGCTGGGCATGTCCGCCAACCCTTCCAACAGCGCTTTGAAATACAGCATGGTGCCGCCGACCAGCAGCGGAATCTTGCCCCTGGCGGTGATTTCCTTCATGGCGGCGAGGGCATCGGCACGGAACTCTGCGGCTGAGTAGCTCTCGGCCGGGTCGCGGATATCGATCAGGCGATGGGGAAACTCGGCCAATGTGGCCTTATCCGGCTTGGCGGTGCCGATATCCATGCCACGGTAGATCAGCGCCGAATCGACACTGATCAGCTCGCACGGCAGCGTTCGCGCCAGCTCCAGGGCCAGGTCGGTCTTACCGGCAGCCGTGGGGCCCATGAGAAAGATCGCCGGCGGCAGCCGTTCAGTCATGTTCAGCGGCCGCGCAGGAACAGCTTGTCCAGGTCATCCATACCCAGCTGCGTCCAGGTCGGACGCCCATGGTTGCACTGACCACTGCGCTCAGTGTGCTCCATGTCGCGCAGCAGGGCATTCATTTCCGGCTGAGTCAGGCGGCGATTGGCACGCACGGCGCCGTGACAGGCCATAGTGCCGAGTAGCTCATTGAGGTGCGCCTGGATGCGGTCGCTGGTGCCGTACTCCAGCAAATCGGAGAGCACGTCGCGCACGAGCTGCGAGGCTTCGGCCTGCTTCAACAGCGCCGGAATCTGGCGGATGGCCAGGGTTTCCGGACCGAGACGCTGCAGCTCAAAACCAAGCCGGCGGAACCACTCGCCATGCTCTTCAGCACAATCAGCCTCGCGCTGGCTGACGGCGATGGACTCGGGCACCAGCAGCGGCTGCCCCTTGAGCCCTTCACTGGCCATGGCCACCTTCAAGCGCTCGTAGGTGATGCGTTCGTGAGCAGCATGCATATCCACCACCACAAGCCCCTGGGCATTCTCAGCGAGTATGTAGATACCCTTGAGTTGGGCCAATGCGTAGCCCAAAGGCGGGACATCACCCTGCGACTCAGGCAGCGCAGGTGGTGCGGGAGAGGCTGTCAGCGGCGCGAAAAACTCACGATACGCACCCTGCGCCTCGGCAACCGGCACAGCTGGCTGCGAACGCGGAGCCTGGTAGCCGCCGCCTGCAGGCAGGCGCCATGCCGGCTCGACCACTTGCTGCTCCAGCACATTGGCCGCCAGACTCATCTCACCCTGGGGCCCGAATTCACCGGCAGCGCTGCCGGTCGGGCGCATCACGACTTCGGTAGCGCCCGGCGCAGCCAACTGGTCCTCGGGGCGAACCTCACCCAAGGCGCGGTGCAAGGTGCCGTAGAGGAAGTCATGAACCATGCGACTGTCACGGAAGCGCACCTCGTGCTTGGTCGGGTGCACGTTGACGTCGACCACCGCCGGATCAACCTCGAAGAACAGCACAAAGGTCGGGTGCCGCCCGTTGTAGAGCACGTCGCGATAAGCCTGCCGCACCGCGTGGGCGACCAGCTTGTCACGTACCATGCGGCCGTTCACGTAGAAGTACTGCAGGTCCGCCTGGCTGCGGGAGAAGGTCGGCAGCCCGACCCAACCCCAGAGATGCAGGCCATTGCGTTCGACTTCGATGGGCAGCGCCTGCTCAAGGAAGGCCGGGCCGCAGACAGCCGCGACACGACGGGCTCTGGCAATGGCCTCGCGCGCCTCGTGCAGGGCGAAGATGGTCTTGCCGTTGTGGCGCAAGTGGAATGCCACGTCGAAGCGGGCCAGGGCCAGGCGCTTGATGACTTCCTGCAGGTGGTCGAATTCGGTCTTCTCTGCACGTAGGAACTTGCGGCGCGCAGGTGTATTGAAGAACAGGTCGCGCACCTCCACCGAAGTGCCCACGGGATGGGCGGCCGGCTGCACCCGGGCTTCCATGTCGCGACCTTCGGTTTCCACCTGCCAGGCCTGATCAGCGTCGGCGGTGCGAGAAGTCATGGTCAGGCGCGCGACGGAACTGATCGACGCCAGGGCCTCACCACGGAAACCCAGGCTCATCACCCGCTCCAGGTCTTCGAGATCACGGATCTTGCTGGTGGCGTGGCGAGCCAGGGCCAGGGGCAAGTCATCTGGCGGGATACCACCGCCGTCGTCACGCACCCGCAGTAGCTTGATACCGCCCTGCTCCACCTCAACATCGATACGCCGGGCACCTGCATCCAGGCTGTTCTCCAGCAGCTCTTTGATAACCGAGGCGGGGCGCTCAACCACCTCGCCGGCGGCGATCTGGTTTGCCAGCCGCGGACTCAGCAGCTGGATGCGCGCCAACTCACTCATGGCTGCGCCGCCAGCGCCGCCGCGGGGATAGTCAGCATCTGACCGACCTTGAGGTGGTCGCTCTTCAGAGAATTGGCACTACGCAGGGTGGCCATGCTCACCTCGTAACGCTGAGCAATCAGCGCCAGGCTCTCACCAGAGGTCACCACGTGCTCACGTGGACCGATGGCGATCTTCCCCTGGTCACGCAGCCAGGCGATATAGGTTCCCGGCGGAGGGTTCTGCTGGAAGAACTGCTTGATGCCGGTCTGGATCGAGCGCGCCAGCGCCTGCTGGTGGCTGCGGTTCGCCAGCTTTTGGGATTCGTTGTGGTTGGAGATGAAGCCGGTCTCCACAAGGATCGACGGAATATCCGGCGACTTCAGCACCATAAAGCCAGCCTGCTCCACCCGGCGCTTGTGCAACGGGGTGACACGGCTGACGTTACTCAGCACCTTCTGTCCGACGTTGAGGCTGGAAGACAAGGTTGCCGTCATCGACAGATCCAGCAGCACACCCGCGAGCATGCGGTCCTTGTCGTCCAGACTGACGCTGCCCACACCACCGATCAGGTCGGAGCGGTTTTCGTTGTCGGCCAGCCAGCGCGCGGTTTCCGAAGTGGCGCCACGGTCAGACAGGGCAAACACCGAAGCACCGAAGGCACTGCGACTTGGCGCAGCGTCGGCGTGGATGGAGACGAACAGGTCGGCGCCTTTCTTGCGGGCGATCTCGGTACGCTTGCGCAGCGGGATGAAGTAGTCGCCGGTACGCACCAGTTCGCCACGGAAGCCCTTCTCCTGGTTGATCTGACGCTGCAGCTCCTTGGAGATGGCCAGGGTCACGTTCTTCTCGTACTGCCCCTTGGGCCCGAGGGCGCCGGGGTCTTCACCACCGTGACCAGCGTCAATGGCAACCACGATATCGCGCTTGCCACCCGGCACTGGCGGCAGCTTGCTGGGGGCCGGCTGGGTCGGCGTCACGGGAGACTGAGGCGTGCTTGGCGCGATGGCGACCTGAGGTGCGCTGGCCTCAGCGGCGGCGGCTTCCTGATCGAACAGGTCCACCACCAGGCGGTTTCCGTACTGCTGGTTGGGCGCCAGGGAGAAGCTCTTCGGCGTCACGCTGGCTGACACGTCGATCACCACCCGCAGATCGGTGGGCGTGCGCTGGGCGGAACGGACGCTGGTGATCGGCGTATTGCTGAGGGACAGTTGCTCCAGCTTGGTGGCCAGCTGGGCGCCATTGATATCGATGACGATGCGATTAGGTGCAGTCAGGGTGAAGACGGAATGCTGCACCGGCCCAGACAAGTCGAAGACCAGGCGGGTATTGTCAGGCGCGCGCCAAAGCCGCACCCCGCGGACCTCCGCGGCAGCCAGGACATCAGCGGCGAACGCCGCGAGCAGAACCCCAATCCCGGCAAACAGTGCGCGCGAGCGCATACCCCACCCCATCTTTGTTTTCATGCTCCTAAGGCCAGGGCGGCACACCATGCTTCGCCGCGCTCAGTGTGTGGCGACAACCGCAGCGAACGGCCGCCCGCTTGCTGCGTAATGTTAATGTCCAGGTCAGCCTTTGGCAAAATGCCGGCGCCCCGCTGCGGCCACTCGATCAGGCACAGCGCATCGCCTTCGAAGTAATCGCGGATACCCAGAAATTCCAGTTCCTCCGGGTCGGCCAGGCGGTATAGATCGAAATGGAAGGCGCGCTTGTCACCGATTTCATAAGGCTCCACCAGGGTGAAGGTGGGACTTTTCACCGCACCGGCGTGGCCCAGGCCGCGCAGGATGCCGCGAGATAGCGTGGTCTTGCCCGCGCCGAGGTCTCCGTGCAGGTAAAGAATTCCACTCCCCTCGGTCAGGAGCGCCAAGCGGGCACCGAGGGCCAGCATGGCCTCCTCGCCTTCGGCATGCAGGATCACTTCAGGCACGGCGCAAACTCCTCGAGCAACTGACGAATGGTCGGAATTAGATCACTGGCCGCCAGCCCCCTGCCCGCTCGGGCCAGGCTTTCGCCAGCATTGGCATGCAGCCAGACGGCCAAGCAGGTGGCGGCGTAGCCGTCCATCCCCTGGGCCAGCAGTGCGCCGATCAGGCCGGCAAGCACATCCCCAAGCCCGGCCCCGGCCATCACCGGATGGCCACGATCACAGAGTGCGAGACGACCATCAGGGGCGGCCACCAGGCTACCGGCGCCCTTTAGCAGGACTACGGCATCGAACTTCTGCGCCAGCGCCAAGGCCGTACGCGGTCGGTCGGCCTGCACGTCAGCGGTGGGAACCCCCAGCAGGCGCGAGGCCTCCCCCGGATGCGGCGTGATCACAGCGCCAACAGGTAGTCTGGCCTGTCCGACTGCGAGCAGGTTAAGCGCATCGGCATCCCAGACCTGGGGCACTTCCAGTCCCGCCACAACGCTGAGCAGACTGCGCCCCCAGGCGCCCTGCCCCAGCCCCGGCCCCACCACCAGCACGTCGGCCTTACTCGCCAGCGCCAGCAGCTGATTGGCGGAGCTCACTCCCGCGCTCATCAGTTCCGGGCACCGCGCCAGGGCGGCCGGCACGTGTTCGGGCCGGGTCGCCAGAGACACCAATCCAGCGCCACTGCGCAGGGCGCTTTCCGCCGACAGCAGCGCTGCACCACCCAGGCCGCGATCCCCCCCTACCACCAGCAGATGGCCGAACTGACCTTTGTGGGCAGTGCGTGGGCGTGGTGCAAGGCGTTGCAGACCGCCGACCGCCATGCGCTCTGCAACTCGCGGCGTGACCGCAAGCAAAGCCGGATCGGCCTGCAGATCATCGAACACCAACTCGCCCACCAGATTCGGCGCATCGGCAGTGAACAGGCCTATCTTGAGGCCGATAAAGGTCACCGTCAGGTCTGCTCGCACTGCGACGCCCTGCACGCGGCCGGTGTCGGCACAGAGGCCGGACGGAATATCCACGGCCAGCACCGGCAGGGCACTGGAGTTGAGCAGGCGAATGGCCTGGGCGTAGGGTTCGCGCACCGCGCCGGAAAGCCCAGTGCCCAACAGGGCGTCAACTGCCACGCCATCCAATGTCGCGCATTCGCTCCAAAGCTGGATGGTGATGCCGGCGGCAATGGCCTCATCCCGCGCCAGCGCGGCATCACCAGTGAGGGCATCGCTCGCCCCAACGGCCAACACCTTGACCCGCCAGCCAGCACGCTGGGCCAGTGCCGCTATCAGATAGCCATCGCCGGCATTATTGCCGTGGCCGGCCAGGACGCTGAGGCTTCCTGCCTCCGGCCAACGCCGGCGCAGGGCCCGCCAGGTCGCATGAGCGGCACGCCGCATCAGCTCGAAGCCCGGAGTGCCGGCAGCGATCAGGCGGGCGTCGAGATCCCGCACCTGGGCGGCGGAATGAAGCGAAAGGGGCAGGTCGTCGCGGGAAGGAAGCATTGGATTCGGTTGTGGCTGCGAGGTCTGGCAGAATTATATCCACCTCGACACCGGTTTCCCGCCCCAGCATGACCCTTTCCTCGCAAGATCTCGCCTCCCTCGCTCAATCCATCAAGGACTGGGGCCGAGAACTGGGCTTCCAGCAGGTGGGCATCACCGGAGTGGAGCTCGGTGAACATGAACGACACCTGCAGCGCTGGCTGGACGCCGGGTTCCAAGGCGAGATGGACTACATGGCCGCCCACGGCAGCAAGCGCTCGCACCCGGACGAACTGGTGCCCGGCACCCGGCGGGTCATTTCCCTGCGCATGGACTACCTGCCCGGCGATACGCGCATGGCCAAGGTGCTGGGCCAGCCGGAAAAGGCCTATGTCTCGCGCTACGCCCTGGGGCGCGACTACCACAAACTGATCCGCAAACGCCTGCAGCACCTGGCCGAGCGCATCGAGAAGGTCATAGGTCCGTTCAACTATCGCGCCTTCGTCGACAGCGCGCCGGTGCTGGAGAAAGCCATCGCAGAGCAGGCCGGGCTGGGCTGGATTGGCAAGAACACCCTGGTCCTCAACCGCAAGGCCGGTAGCTACTTCTTCCTCGGCGAGCTGTTCGTCGACGCCCCCTTGCCGGTGGATGAGCCCCACGGCAGCGAGCATTGCGGTCGCTGTTCGGCCTGCCTGGACATCTGCCCTACCGCCGCCTTCGTCGGCCCTTACCAGTTGGATGCGCGGCGCTGCATTTCCTACCTGACCATCGAGTTCAAGGGCAGTATTCCCGAAGACTTGCGCCCGCTGATCGGCAACCGGGTGTTCGGTTGCGACGACTGCCAGATGGTCTGCCCCTGGAACCGCTTTGCCCGCCCCTCAGGTGAAGGCGACTTCCAGCCGCGCCACGGCCTGGACAACGCCGAGCTGGCTGAGCTGTTCCGCTGGAGCGAGGAAGAATTCCTCAGTCGAACCGAAGGCTCACCCCTGCGTCGCGCCGGCTACGAACGCTGGCTACGCAACCTGGCGGTGGGGCTGGGCAATGCGCCGTCGAGCATCCCGGTACTCGAAGCCCTGCAGCTGCGCCGCGAATACCCATCTGAGCTGGTGCGCGAGCATGTGGAGTGGGCGCTTGCCCGGCACGGGGCAAGCGCGACGCGAGTCAGATCTTGATGAAATGCTCACGATAGTGCCGCAGCTCCGCGATGGAGTCGCGGATGTCGTCCATAGCCAGGTGGCTGCTGCTCTTCTTCACGCCATCACGCACCTTGGGCGCCCAGCGTGCGGCCAGCTCCTTGACCGTGGAGACGTCCAGATTGCGGTAGTGGAAGTAGGCTTCCAGCTGCGGCATGTGGCGATAGAGGAAGCGGCGATCCTGGCAGATGCTGTTGCCGCAGATCGGTGACTTGCCCTTGGGTACCCACTGTTCGAGGAAGGCCAGGGTCTGGGCCTCGGCTTCGGCCATGCTGATACGACTCTCGCGCACACGCTGGGTCAGGCCGCTCTGGCCGTGCTGGCGGGTGTTCCATTCGTCCATGCCGGCGAGGATTTCATCGCTCTGATGGATCGCGATGGTCGGGCCTTCAGCGAGTACATTCAGCTCGCTGTCGGTAACGATTGTGGCCATCTCGATGATGACGTCCGTATCCGGATTGAGGCCGGTCATTTCCAGATCGATCCAGATAAGGTTCAAGGCATTCTGCATAGTCGGTCTCCAAGGCGAGGCGCGCATTCTAGCTTAGAGCCTGCTGTTACGGGCTGCGTGCTAAACTCGCGCGGTTTTTCACAAGCGGACCCACCATGGCAAAGCGCCAACTCAGTCGCCGGCAAAGCTGGCGCATCGAGAAAATCCAGGAAGAGCGCGCAGCCCGCGCAGCCAAACGAGAGTCCCGCGCGCTCGATGAGCTCGAAGGCGGCGACCTGGGCCCAGAGCAGACCGGCCTGGTGATCGCGCACTTCGGCGTCCAGGTGGAAGTCGAGGCACTGGAAGGCGAACAGGCCGGCCAGATCATGCGCTGCCACCTGCGCGCCAACCTGCCAACCCTGGTCACCGGGGATCGCGTGGTCTGGCGCTCCGGCAATCAAGGCATCGGCGTGATCGTTGCCCAACTGCCGCGCAGCTCGGAGCTCTGCCGTCCGGATATGCGCGGCTTGCTCAAGCCAGTGGCAGCCAACGTCGACCAGATTGTCATCGTCTTCGCACCCCTGCCCCACCCCCACGCCAATCTGATCGACCGCTACCTGATCGCCGCCGAACACGCAGGCATCCACCCGTTGCTGCTACTGAACAAGGCTGACCTGGTGGATGAACAGAACAGCGCCATGCTCGACGATCTGCTCGGCGTCTACCGCCAGCTAGGCTACCCGCTGCTGGAGGTTTCGGCGCGCGAAGGCGGCGGCATGGAGGACCTGATGTCGCGGCTCGATGGCCACATCAGCGTGTTCGTCGGCCAGTCCGGCGTGGGCAAATCGTCCCTGGTGAACAGCCTGCTTCCAGGCGTGGATACCCGAGTAGGCCCCCTTTCCGAACTCACCGGCAAGGGCACCCACACCACCACCACTGCGCGATTGTTCCACTTCCCCGGTGGCGGCGAGTTGATCGACTCCCCCGGCATCCGCGAATTTGGTCTGGGCCACGTCAGCCGTGGCGACGTCGATGCCGGCTTCATCGAGTTCAACGACCTGCTCGGGACCTGCCGCTTCCGTGACTGCAAGCATGACCGCGAGCCCGGCTGCGCCCTGCTCAAGGCCCTGGAAGAAGGACGCATCCATCCACAACGCATGGCCAGCTACCGGCATATCCTTGCCAGCCTGCCCGAGGACGAATACTGATCCTGCACGTTCGGTCGCGTTGAGCGACGTCGATCCCGCAATACCCCCCGAAAACAAAGAGGCCACGCAATGCGTGGCCTCTTTCGTATGCAGCGGGATCACTGCCCCTTGGGCTCGTCCATCCTCAGCACACCGTCTTCGAAGATGTTCAGTTTCTCTCTTAGCTCACGCGGTTGTGTGGGCTCCCCCGGGTCAGTCGCCGGCGGTTGAGGCATCGCCCCGTCACTGACTGGGGGCTCGGCTTGCTGAGGCTGCTGATCGTCAGGCTGGTCACTCTCCCCCTGTTCACCCTCGATGGCTCGCTGGGCCCTCTTGGTCAGGACGATGATATCGATGCGGCGGTTGACCGGGTTGAAAGGGTCCTTGCGATCGAACAATGCGGACGAGGCATACCCCACCACCCGCGCCACCTGCCCTTCCGGGTAACCACCGGCGATCAGGGTCCGGCGTGCAGCGTTGGCACGACCGGCGGACAGCTCCCAATTGCCGAAATCGCCATCGCCGGCATAGGGCTTGGCGTCGGTATGGCCGCTGATGCTGATCTTGTTGGGGACCGCCTTGATGGTCTCCGCGAGGATCAGCAGGATGTCTTCGAAATAGGGCTGCAGGCGGGCACTGCCAAGGTCGAACATAGGGCGGTTGGCAGCATCCATGATCTGGATGCGCAGGCCGTCCTGGGTGATCTCGAAAAGTATCTGGTCTTTGAACTTGCGCAGCTCGGGGTTCTCTTCGACCTTGTTCTGCAGCTCCTGCAGCAACAACTCCAGGCGCTCGCGCTCGATCTGCTCGGCCAGGGTTTCGACCTGGCTGGCGTCAACGGGCGCGGTATCGCTGGTGTCGGTTGGCACCTCCTGGGCATCAGGGGCGTCCTTCAGTTCCGGATTGAGAGTGCGATCAGGCGCTGGCGTCGGCGTCCCCCCCAAGTCGATGACGTAGGGGCTGGCACTCTCGGTGAAGCCGATGGGGTCCTTGAAGTAGCCAGAGATGGCTTTCTTCTGCTCGGGCGTGGCCGAGGACATCAGCCAGAGCACCAGGAAGAACGCCATCATCGCGGTGGCGAAGTCGGCGAAGGCGATCTTCCAGGCACCGCCGTGGTGACCGGCGGCGTAGCGCTTGACGCGCTTGACGATGATCGGCTGGTTGTTCTCCATGACTCAGCCTTCAGCTGCCGCGCACGGCTTGTTCCAGCTCGCTGAAGCTCGGGCGATGCGCCGGGAACAGCGTCTTGCGGCCGAACTCCACTGCCAGCGACGGCGGCATGCCGGAAGCGGAAGCCACCAGGCAGGCCTTGATAGCCTCGAACACGTTCAGCTCTTCGCGGGCATCGTGCTCCAGGGACACCGCCAGCGGGCCGAAGAAGCCGTAGGCCGCGAGGATACCGAGGAAGGTACCCACCAGCGCCGCCCCCACGTGCTGGCCGAGGGCGGCCTGCTCGGCCTCGCCCAGCATGGCCATCGTGACCACGATACCCAGTACCGCAGCGACGATACCGAAGCCCGGCAGACCATCGGCGATCCGGTTGACGGCGTGGGCAGGGTGCTCCAACTCTTCCTTCAGGCTGGCCAGTTCCATGTCGAACAGGCCTTCCAGCTCATGGGGCGCCATGTTGCCGGACGACATGATGCGCAGGTAATCGCAAATGTAGGCAGTCATCCGCTCATCCTTGAGGATGCCCGGGTACTTGCTGAAGATGGGACTAGCGGCGGCGTCCTCGATATCGGCCTCGATGGCCATCATCCCTTCGCGACGGCTCTTGTTGAGGATCTCATAGAGCAAGCGCAGCACTTCCAGGTAGAAACCGTGGGTGAAACGGGTGCCGAACATCTTCAGCGACTTCTTGAACACGATCATCGTCGTGCTGCCGGGGTTGGCCTGAAGGAACGCCCCGAGCGCGGCGCCACCGATGATCAACACCTCGAAAGGCTGGATCAACGCGGCGATTTTGCCGTGAGACAGGATGTACCCACCGAGCACGCTGGCGAATACGACGATGATGCCGATGATTTTTGCCATAGGAAGGAAGCTTGAAGAGTCAGTAGAAAGGGTTATGAAAAGAGCCCCTTCTAATTATCGGAAGATATGCGCCAGACTATAGCCTGTTCAGGCGAAAAGCCAGATTGGCGGCCCTCTATGTCAACCGCAAAGCCCTTGCCACGCAGCCTCGACGGCTGGATCAAGCACCTCGATGGAGTGCGCCTGCCCGTCCCCGCCGCCGCCCATGAGAAAGTCCGCCGCGCCCTCGGCGACGGCCGCCGCTCCCTGCGCGATATCGCCGACCTGACTCAGGAGAGTCCTGCCCTTGCCCTCAGCCTTCTGCGCGAGGCCAACGCCGCCGGCAGCATGCTGAGCAGCCCGGCGGAGAGCCTGGAAGTCGCCCTCAGCCGCCTGGGCCTGAAGCGCGCGGAAGTGTTGCTCAACCGCTTGCCGGCCATCCCCGAGGAAGAAATTCCCCACGCGCTGCGCCAGTTGCAGTTGATCAGCCAGCACGCCGCCCAGCAGGCCAACGGTCTATTCGCCGCCCGACTCGCGCGCCTCTGGCAGGAGATCCACTGGTGCAGTCTTTTATTCCTCTCCCCCCTCTGGCCGCTCCTGGCCACCCATCCGGAGCTCTTCGCCACCTGGGAAAGGCGCGTACTGGGCGAAGGCGAGCCGGCCACCAGGGTCGAGCGCGAACTGCTTGGCGTGCCGCTGCTGCGACTCTGCCAGGCCCTGGCCGAACACTGGAAGTTGCCCGGCTGGATTGTCGAGGGCTACCGCCTGCTGAATGACGATCGTCGCCTGCTGGTGAAGGCCCTCCATATCGCCCGCGACAATGAACACCCCCTGCACCAGCAGCAACAACTGGACGCCAACCCTGCCCTGGGTCGCTGGCTGACCCAACCGGGCAACACCGTCCTGCTGGCCAACGGCCTGGCGATTTCTGCCCATGCCGGCTGGTCCGGCGGCCACAGCCTTCGCTGGCAGCGCCTCACCGGGTTGTTCATGAAGATGCCGCTCGACGAACTGCAGCAGCATGTCCACCAACAGGCCGCGCAGAGCGGGCGCTTGCATGCCCGCGACGACCTCTGGCACCCCGCCGAAGCACTGCTCTGGCCCTGGAACCAACATCGCCTGCACCGTGAACCCGTCACGGCACCAGCACCTACTGCAGGCGCCCTGGACGACTGGCGCCGTCACTGCGGCGAGCTGATTCGCGAACCCAGCCCCTTCACCAACGTGGTGCAACTTTCCGCCTGCGCCCGAGATGCCCTGGAAAGCGGTGGCATGCGTCGGATCCTCGTACTACTGGCCGACCGCAATCACAGCCGTCTACTGTCCCAGCAACAGGCCGGACTGCCAAAGGAGGCCAACGGCCTGCAACTGGACCCCAACCAGAGCCAGGTGCTGCGACGCCTGCTCACCCAACCCGGACAGTTGCGCCTGGGCCCCGACAACATGGCGCAGTTTTCTGCCCTGCTGCCCGGCCAGCTCAAGAGTCTGTTCCCGGGACATCACCTGTTGCTGCGCTCCATCGCGGTGAACGGTCGGGTGGCCATGCTGGTGGTGGCGGACCAGGACGGCGCGCCTTTCGCCGAAATCAGCCTGCGCGCCTTCGCCAAGACGGCCCAGTGCATCGAGCGCGCCCTCGCCACCTTCGCCAGACGCGGCCGCTAGGCTTTCCTATACAATCCGCCACTTTGTTCATTCACGGAGGCTTTCATGTCTGCCTTCTCCAACCTGCCACTGGTAATCGAGCCGGCCGAACTGGTGGCCCTGCTTGGCGCCAGCGAGCTGATCCTGGTCGACCTCACCAGCGTTGCCCGCTACACCGCAGGCCACATACCTGGCGCACGCTTCGTCGATCCGAAGCGCACCCAGCTCGGCCAGCCACCGGCACCTGGCTTGCTGCCGCCCAAGGCCGACCTCGAAAAGCTGTTCGGCGAACTCGGCCACCGCGCCGATGCCACCTATGTGGTCTATGACGACGAAGGCGGCGGCTGGGCCGGACGTTTCATCTGGCTGCTCGATGTGATCGGCCACCACCGTTACCACTACCTGAACGGTGGCCTGCACGCCTGGCTGGCCGAAGGCCGGGAAACCACTGAAGCCACACCCACGCCAGTGGGTGGCCCGCTCGCCCTGACCCTGCACGACGAACCCACCGCCACCCGCGAGTACCTGCAGGGCCGCCTGGGCGCCGCCGATCTGGCCATCTGGGACGCTCGCGGTCCCGGCGAGTACAACGGCACCAAGGTGCTGGCCGCCAAGGCCGGGCATATCCCCGGCGCGGTCAACTTCGAGTGGACCGCCGGCATGGACCCCGCTCGCGCCCTGCGCATCCGTACCGACATGGCCGGAATCCTCCAGTCCCTGGGCATCACGCCGGACAAGGAAATCGTCACCCACTGCCAGACGCACCACCGCTCGGGCTTCACCTACCTGGTCGCCAAGGCCCTCGGTTATCCGCGGGTCAAGGGCTATGCCGGGTCCTGGTCCGAGTGGGGCAATCATCCGGATACCCCTGTAGAGCTCTGACGCCCTACCCGCCAAGGAACCCCAATGAAAGAACGCCTATTCATCATCAGCCAGTACCTGCTGCCGCATCACCTGCTGTCGCGCCTGGCCGGCTGCATCGCCGAGTGCCGCGTGCACTGGTTCAAGAATGCTTTCACCACCTGGTTCGCCAAGCGCTACCAGGTGAACATGAGTGAAGCGCTGGTCGAAGACCTCACCGCCTATGAGCACTTCAACGCCTTCTTCACCCGTGCCTTGAAGCCTGGCGCCCGACCATTGGACGAAACCCCCGAGGCCATCCTCTGCCCGGCCGATGGCGCCATCAGCCAGATGGGTCCGATCGAGCACGGCCGCTGCTTCCAGGCAAAAGGCCACAGCTTCAGCGTACTGGAGCTGCTGGGTGGCGACGCCGAGCGCGCCGCGCCCTTCATGGGCGGCGAGTTCGCCACTGTCTACCTTTCGCCCAAGGACTATCACCGTGTGCATGCGCCCCTGGGCGGCACGTTGCGGGAGATGGTCTATGTACCGGGCCGGCTGTTCTCGGTAAACCAGAGCACCGCCGAAAACGTGCCTGAGCTCTTCGCCCGCAACGAGCGCGTGGTGTGCATCTTCGATACCGAGCGCGGCCCGATGGCCGTGGTGCTGGTGGGCGCGATGATCGTCGCCTCGATCGAAACCACTTGGGCCGGCCTGGTGACGCCGCCGAAGCGCGAGCTGAAGACCTTCAGCTATGACGAAGCGGCGCGCGCGCCCATCAAGCTGGAGAAGGGCGACGAGCTCGGTCGTTTCAAGCTGGGTTCCACCGCGATTGTCCTGTTCGGCCCGGACCAGGTTCGCTGGTCCGAGAACGCCTGGCCCGGCAGCCAGGTACGCATGGGCCAGTTGCTGGCCCTGCCCAAGGACGCCTGATCGAAGCGAATCCTGGCCGGACCGTCCGGTTCGGCCAGGCGCCTATCAGCCAATCACTGCGCACGGCCAAACGGCCAACCCGTCCACAGGCCGACCCTTTGGATAGGCTGCCAGCGCGCAAGGATGCTGATAGAGTGCTGAGATCCAGCCCAATACACCCCACACGAGAAATCGGAGAAACCGATCCGGATGGACCACCAGAGCCCTCACCTGCTGTTGCGTGCACCCGCGCCTAGCAAACAGAGCCTGTCCTTCTGCGATGCCACCCCTCGTGAGCTGAAACGCTGGATCTCCCACCTGCCCAAGGCCAACCTCGGCGAAACCGCTCGCCAGCTCTATCAGGCCCTGGTGGAACTCAACCAGTTGATCACCCCGACCGAGAACCGCCTGCAACTTCTCGAGTTGATGCGTCCGGAAGTGCATTTCGTCTGCCAGCACCTGGAACGGCACTTCATTGGCCAGTCCATCGTCCTGGACGAGCGCCCGCGCAAGGTTGCCAACCTCTGCCAGGCCCTGCAGAACCACCTGGCCATCGGCTACAAACTGATCATCGTGCAGGAGTCGCCGCGCCCCAGCCGTGACCGCGAGCGCGCACAGCTCCTCGCCATTGCCCTGCAACGGGCAACCCACAGCCTGAACGGCCCACTGATCCGCTCCAGCCAGCTCTACTGCCCGGTCCCCGAAGGCCTCTGGCTGGAACTGCACCAGCTCTATCAGTTGGCTCAGAGCCGCCAACTCCATCGAGTCGCCGTGCGCGACCCGCTTGCACGCCACACGCAAGGGCTCAGCGTTGAGCAGACCTACCTGGTGGCACTGCTGCTGGGTTGCGCCCGCTGCAACCAGATGCGCCAGAACGGCATCGCCCGCCTGGCGGAAATCCTCGAACCCTGGAGCACGCTGGTGAAACTTCAGCCGGCCGAGCTGCCCTCCAGCCTCTTCGCCGTGGCACCCCAACTGGACGGGCCACCGCGCTACAAGTCGCTGTTCCAGGAAGTCGACCCACGCACGCTGCTGGGCCTCGACCCGCTGCCGCTGGTGGATGTCATCAAGGAATACCTGATCCTGCCAGCCGAACAGCGCAACCAGGCGCGCCTACCGCTGCCTGAGGGCCTGACCCTCGATCTGCTGCAGCACCTGAGTTCAGCCTGGGGCGATATTTCCGAGCGCACCTTCCAGCGCAACCCCGGCCAGGGCGGCCTGACCCTGTGCATCGGCATGAGCGCGCTACACTTCTTCCTGGCAGGCAGTCGCTCTTTCAGCGAAGTGCTCAAGCTGCCCGAGGATGTCGGCCAGGCGGTGTTCGACACGCTCGGCAAGAAACCTGCAAAAGACATCTGGGCCAACGCCTTCGACGCGCAACCCACCCAGGGCTGGCAGCCGGGCATGCCGATGGAAGAAATCGAATACACCAGGCCCGTTTCCGAGAGCAGCCCCCCTCCGCCTCAGGCCAGCACAGCACCGGAAAGCTATCCGACCTTCAACGTCGCGGTGGTCAACCACAGCCCAGGCGGCTACTGCCTGAGCTGGCCCAAGGAAGTCCCCAGCCAGCTACAGGCCGGCGAGCTGCTCGGTGTTCAGGACGCGCCCGACCAGGGTTGGAGCATCGCCGTAGTGCGCTGGATTCGCCAGGTGAGAGGCGGCGGCACCCAGATGGGCATCGAACTGGTGGCACCCCAGGCGCAGTCCTGCGGCGTGCTGCTGATGCGCAAAGGCGAACAGAACAGCCATTACCTGCGCGCCCTGCTGCTGCCGGCCATTGGCGCGATTTCCCGTCCAGCCACCCTGATCACCCCGCGCCTGCCCTTCCAGGAAGGCAACAAAGTGCAGATCAACCTGCACGGCGATGAACACCGCGCGGTGCTCACCCGACGCCTGACCAGTACCGGCAGTTTCAACCAGTTCGAGTACCGGATTTTCGAACAACCGACACCGCCGCAAGGGAAACCTGTCACAGGTCCAGGCAGCGTGACGCAAGGCAGCGAGGAAGATTTTGACTCGCTATGGAAGTCGCTGTAGATTCCCGACTCACCACCATTCGTCGCCTATTCGCGCTCGTTCGGCGCTAAGCACAGGCCATGGCCATCGAAAAGAAAACGATCCGCCTGCTGATCCTGGAAGACTCGCAGAACGAAGCCGAGCGCCTGGTCAGCCTGTTTCGCAACTCAGGCCGCGCGACTCGCGTTCATCGCATCATTTCCGCTGACGACCTCAACGAGGTCCTGCAACAAAGCTGGGACCTCCTGATCGCCGCGCCCGACAGCGAGCACCTGAGCCCGGGCGAAGCCCTCAACAGCATCCGCCGCCAGTCCAAGGACATCCCGTTCATCCAACTGGTGCAGGACAACGACTCCGACCTCATCACCGAAGCTCTGGCGCTAGGCGCCCAGGACGCCCTGCCCCAGGGCGAAGACGAGCGCCTGGTACTGGTCGCCAACCGCGAGCTGGCCAACCTCGAGCAACGCCGCGCCCGCCGCGCCGCCGAAGTCAGCCTGCGGGAAGCCGAGAAACGCTGCCAGCTGTTGCTGGACAGCTCGGTTGACGCCATCGCCTATGTCCACGACGGCATGCACATCTATGCCAACCGCGCCTACGTCGAGATGTTCGGTTACGACGATGGCGACGAACTCGAAGGCATGCCGATGATCGACCTGATCGCCGGCGTCGACCAGGCCGGTTTCAAGGACTTCCTGAAGAACTACCGCGACGACGAAGGCAGCGGCGAACTCACCTGCAATGGCTGCAAAGTGGACGGCCAGAGCTTCCAGGCACGCATGAATTTCTCCCCTGCCACCTACGATGGGGAGCCCTGCATCCAGGTGGTCATCCGCGCCGAGACCGACAGTGCCGAGCTGGAGGAAAAACTGCGCGAGATCAGCAGCCAGGACCTGGTCACTGGCCTGTTCAACCGCTCCCACTTCAACGAAATGCTCGACACCGCGGCCGAGCGCGCGGTCAAGACCAGTCAGCCTTCGAGCGTCGCGTACATCCGCGTAACCCGCTACTCCAGCCTGCTCGCCGAAGTCGGCATTGCCGGTGTCGACCTGTTGCTCACCGACCTCGCCAATCTGCTGCGTGCCCACTTCGCTGGCGATGCGCAACTCGCCCGTTACGGCGACGACGTATTCGGTGTCCTGCAACAGGGCATTACCCCGGAACAGGCCGAGGAAAGCCTGCAGAACCTGCTGAAGAAGATCGACGTCCACCTCTTCGACGTCAGCAACCGCACCGTGCAGGTCAGCCTGTGCATCGGCGTTGCCGGCCTAAGCGAGACTACCCCCAAGGCCCAGGACGTGGTGGACCGCGCCCATCGCTGCGCCGACGAACTGGGTGACGAGAACGGCCTCAAGCTGTACAACCCAGCCGATGAGCTGGCCGCTGCGGCCAACCGTGGCAGCCTGGTGGCAATGGTCCAGCAGGCCCTGGAGAACAACAGCTTCCGCCTGCTGTTCCAACCGATCATCAGCCTGCGCGGCGACAGCTTCGAGCACTACGAAGTGCTACTGCGTCTGCTCAGCCCCCAAGGCGAGGAAGTGCCGCCCGCCGATTTCCTCGACGCCGCCAAGGAAGCAGGCCTGGCGGAGAAGATCGACCGCTGGGTGATCCTCAACTCCATCAAGCTGCTCGCCGAACACCGCACCAAGGGGCACAACACCCGACTCTTCGTCCACCTGTCCGGCGCCAGCCTGCAGGACCAGACGCTGCTGCCGTGGCTCAGCGTGGCGCTGAAGGCGGCGCGCCTACCGTCCGATGCCCTGATCTTCCAGTTCAGCGAGCCCGACGCCATCGCCTATCTGAAGCAAGCCAAGGCGCTTACCCAAGGCCTGGCCGAACTGCACTGCCAGGTCGCCCTAAGCCAGTTCGGCTGCGCGTTGAACCCGTTCAATACCCTCAAACATCTCTCCATCGACTTCGTGAAGGTGGATGGCTCCTTTACCCAGGACCTCAGCCGTGCAGAGAACCAGGAGGCCCTCAAGACCCAACTGGCAAGCCTGCACGCCCAGGCCAAGATGACCATCGTGCCTTTCGTCGAGACAGCCAGCGTCCTGGCCACCCTATGGCAGGCCGGCGTGAACTACATCCAGGGTTATTACCTGCAAGGTCCCAGCCAGGCGATGGACTACGACTTCTCCTCCGGAGACGAGTAGCGCATTCATTGGCCCGCCAGGCCAAGGCCAGCCGTTAGCCCACGAAAAAGCCGCCCTAAGGCGGCTTTTCTATTTCCGGCACGACATTCAGTCCCTGCCGTCGCGGTCGCGGAAACCCAGCAGGTAGAGGATGCCATCCAGGCCCAGCGTGGAAATGGCTTGCTTGGCCGACTGCTTGACCAGCGGCTTGGCGCGGAAGGCCACGCCCAGCCCAGCCAGACCGAGCATTGGCAAGTCATTCGCACCATCGCCGACAGCGATGGTCTGCTCCAGGCGCAAGCCCTCTTTCTCCGCCAGCTCGCGCAGCAGATCGGCCTTGCGCTGGGCGTCGACGATGGGCTCGATAGCCACGCCGGTCAGCTTGCCATCGACAATCTGCAGCTCGTTGGCGAACACATAGTCGATGCCCAACTTGGCCTGCAATTGCTTGGCAAAGTAGCTGAAGCCGCCAGAGAGGATAGCGGTCTTGTAACCCAGGCGCTTGAGCTCGGCGAACAGGGTTTCCGCGCCTTCGGTGAGTCGCAGGGAGGCGCCGATCTCTTCCAGCACGTCCTCGGGCAATCCCTTGAGCAGCCCCAGACGCTCCTTGAAGCTGGCACGGAAGTCCAGCTCGCCGCGCATCGCACGCTCGGTGATCTCGGCAACCTGGTCGCCCACACCGGCAGCCTTGGCCAGTTCGTCGATCACCTCGGCCTCGATCAGCGTCGAGTCCATGTCGAACACCGCCAGGCGACGGTTGCGACGGAACAGCGAATCACGCTGGAAGGCAATGTCGACATTCAATTCCTGAGCCACGCTGAGGAACTCGGCACGCAGGGCCACCGGATCCGCCGGCTCGCCGCGCACGGAAAACTCGATGCAGCCCTTGCTTTGGTCCGCGGGCGTATCCAGATGCATGCGGCCCGACAGACGGTCGATGTGGTCGATATTGAGGCCGTACTTGGCAGTGATGGAGCTCACCCGCTGCAACTGCTCGGCGGTCACCTTGCGGGTCAGCAGGGTGACGATGTAACGGCTCTTGCCCTGGCCGTCCACCCACTGCTGGTAGTCCGCCTCGGGTACCGGGGTAAAGCGCACCTGCTGATCCAGCTTGTAGGCAGTGAACAGCACGTCCTTGAGCACGGCCGAGGCTTCGGCGTTATCCGGAATTTCCACCAGGATGCCGAACGACAGCGTGTCGTGAATCACCGCCTGGCCGATATCCAGGATGTTCACACCGCCCTGGGCCAGCGCACCGGTAATAGCCGCCGTCAGACCGGGACGATCCTCGCCCGTGATGTTGATCAGGACAATCTCGCGCAAGGCGCACCTCACTCAACGCATGAAAAGGCGCACATTCTACCCACTTTCGCAGCCCCCGCAGCATGCCCGGCGCTTTGCCCTGCAAGGGGCGCTCGCTATACTGCGCCACAATTTCGTCCGAGAAGAGCCGCGCTCTGTGAACCGGCCCACGCCTGTCAAACCCGACAATTTCTTCCTGCTGATCTTCCACGCCCTGCGCCAGCGGCGCGTGCCGATTGCCTTGCGCATTGCCAGCCACAGCCTGTTGCTGGTAGCCCTGGCCCTGGTGATCTACGCCTGGGTCATGGGTATGCAATTCAAGCAGGCCATGCAACAGCAAGCCGATGCCCTGGGCCAGAGCCTGACCGCGCAGACCGCGGCCTCGGCCACCGAGCTGCTGGTGTCCAACGACATCCTCAGCCTCAACGTGCTGCTCAACAATCTGGTGAAGAACCCGCTGGTGGCCCACGCGGCGATCTACAGCGTGGACAACCGCATCCTTGCTGAAGCCGGTTCGCGGCCCAAGCAGGGCCTGTTGGGCGAGACCGAGGGCCTGTACTCCACCCCCATCACCTTCCAGGAAGTGATCGCCGGCCATCTGCGCCTGAGCCTGGACATGGAGCAATTCCAACAGCCGATGACCATCAGCCTGCAGAGCATGGGGCTGCTCAGCCTGATCCTGCTGGCCCTGACCCTGTCGCTGAGCCTGCGTCTTGGCCGGCACATCTCGACGCCCCTGTTGCAACTGCGCGTCTGGCTGCGCGACCCGGATGACCCTGCCCCAGGCGCCGGTCGCCAGGACGAGATCGGCGACCTGGCTCGCCAACTTCAGGCTCGACTGGTGCCGGAGAAGCCGGAACCCATCCCGGAAGAGGACTACGCCGAGGTCGACGAGGACTATCTGGAGGACGAGCAGGACGACCAGGAGCACTTCGAGATCCGCGACCTGCGCGATGACAGCTTCGACGGCGAGGACGAATCCCCGAGCGAGCTGTTCACCCCGGACGAGGAGGACCCTTTTGCCGATCTACGCGAGGAAATGGCCGAGCCTGCTCCTGCACCCGCGCCGGTTGCTCCGGATGAACGGCATAACAGTGCCGTCCTCGCCATTCAGTTGGGCGCCCAGGACCAGCTGCGTCGCCTGCCACGCGCGCGCCTGATGGATCTGCTGCAACGCTATCGCGACTGCCTCGACCAGGCCTCCCGCCTATACCACGGCCAGTTGCTGACCCTGAATGACGGCAGCAGCCTGATGCTCTTCCACAGCCAGGACGGCGGCGAGGATTACCTGACCCACGCGCTGTGCTGCGGCGAGCTGCTGCGAGCCCTGGGACATGCCCTGCAGATTGAAGTTGCCGACAGTGGCATCACCCTTCAACTGCAGCTGGGACTGACTCTGGGTGACGATCTGTCCGGCCTCGGCCAGGGCGATCTGCTGCTAAACGACACCACCCAGAATGCGCTGGCGCTGAGCCAGCACAGCCGCAACTTGCTGCTGGTGGAACGCGCCGTTGCCGAGGACGACCTGGTTCGCCAACGTGCCCGCATCCGCGCTATCACCAGCCCGGAAGGTGCCTGCTGCGTCGAGCGCCTGCTGGAACCCTACCCTTCGCTGCTGGAGCGCCAATTGGCGCGCATGCACGAAGCCCGGGCACACTGAACACCCGAACGACGAGAAAGCCCGCGGATGCGGGCTTTTTTGTGTCCGATCGAATCGTACTGCCTGGCGATTGAGTTTCCTCAAAGGGCAATTACCAGGGCGGCAGGGACTGTTGCGGCTGGGCAACGCGGCACGCCATGTATCGATTCCAGACGGGACTCCTTGCAGGGGCGCGCTGCACGTGGAGCCAGGATACGGGGCCGCATATCCGCGACCAGAGCTGGTCGGCAGCGGAGAGCCTGATGAACAGGCAAAAAGAAGCCCGCACGTAGCGGGCTTCTTTCAACATCCGGCGATCAGAAGCGGAAGACTTCCACGTCGGTGCGCACTGGCGCCGCCATGGGGATCTTCGGCGGCTGGGCCTCTTTGGCCTTCGCCGGGGCAGCGGGAGCAGCCGGTTTGCGCGGGGCCTCAACGGCGACTGGCTGACCTTCCAGCGGCTTGACCGCTGCAGCCAATTGCTCGGCCAGCTGCTGCAGCAATTGGCTCTGGGCCCGTACCTGATCGGCTGCGGTGCCGACATGCGGCTCCTCCAGGCGCACCAGGCGGCTGTCACGCAGCTGACCGGCCCGGTCCAGCAGGCGCCATTGCGCCTCCAGCACAGCCGGGCGCTGGGGGCCAGAATCCAGGCGACTGATGGTCAGCAACACCTGAACTTCGGGCGTAAAGCCGGGATTGCCGGGAGCCAGCACCAGGCGCTGGCTGTCCAGGCGCCAGGACAACTGACGCAGCAGCACCTGATCGATGTCCGCGGCCAGGCTGCCGGCCCAGCGGCCATCAGGGGCTGCAGTCAGGCTGCCATCGGTCTGGCGCTGCAGGAGGGTTTCACGCTGAAGGTAGTCCGCCACGGTCACCGGACCGAGCAGTACCTGCATCCCAGCCTTTTTTGACGGCACCTCTGGGGTGCCGGCATCGAGTTGGAACATTGGAATCGGGGGACTATGCACACAGCCGGCGAGGCCCAGAAGGCCCACCAGCATCACAGCCAGGGGAAAACGCACGGTCATCAATCTCACCCACGGCCGCCTTTTGGGCAGCCTGCAGTCGAATTCATTCGTCCTCACCACCATCAGGGAATGGCGAGGGGACATATCATCCGTCAATGTGACGCAGGACTCCAGAGCCCCACGTCAATTCGCCGCCTCCAGCGTCAGGCCAGCGGCTCCACCTGCAGCGCATCGACCCGCTGGAAGCCGCGCGGAAGCTTGTTACCACGGCGGCCGCGCTCACCCTTGTAGTGTTCCAGATCGTCGGCCTTGAGTGACAAGGTGCGCTTGCCAGCCTGCAGAACCAGGGTTGCACCAGCCGGCAGCACCGCCAGATCGGTGAGGTACTCCTCACGGCTGGCCACGCGATCGCCGGGGATGCCGATGATCTTGTTGCCCTTGCCCTTGGCCAGTTGCGGCAGATCGGCAACCTTGAACAGCAGCAGGCGACCTTCGGTGGTCACCGCCGCCAGCCAGTCTTCTTCGACGCTCTGCACCGGCCGCGGCGGCACCACCTTGGCACCGTTCGGCAGGCTGAGCAGGGTCTTGCCGGCCTTGTTCTTGGCCTGCAGGTCCGCACCCTTGACCACGAAGCCGTAGCCAGCGTCCGAAGCGATGACGTACGTGGCGTCGTCCTCAGGCAACAACACGCACTCGAAACTCGCCCCCGGCGGTGGCGTCAACCGGCCGGTGAGCGGCTCACCCTGGCCACGGGCCGAAGGCAACGAGTGGGCCGCCAGCGAGTAACTGCGCCCCGTGGAATCGATGAACACCGCGTACTGGTTCGAACGACCCGGCGCAGCGGCCTTGAAACCATCCCCGGCCTTGTAGGACAGTCCGGTGGCGTCGATATCGTGCCCCTTGGCGCAGCGTACCCAGCCCTTCTCGGACAGCACCACGGTCACCGGCTCGGTAGGCATCAGCTCGGTTTCCGACAGGGCGCGCGCCTCGGCGCGAGCGACAATGGGCGAACGACGATTGTCGCCGTAGGTCTCGGCGTCCTTGATCAGTTCGTCACGCACCAGCTTCTTCAGTTTGGCGTCGCTGCCCAGCAGGGCCAGCAGGCGCTTCTGCTCCTTCAGCAACTCGTCCTGCTCGCCGCGAATCTTCATCTCTTCCAGTCGCGCCAGCTGACGCAGACGGGTGTCGAGGATGTAGTCGGCCTGGATCTCGGTGAGGCTGAAGCGCTCCATCAACACCGACTTGGGCTGGTCCTCGGTACGGATGATGTGAATCACTTCATCCAGGTTGAGGAAAGCGATCAGCAAGCCGTCCAACAGGTGCAGGCGCTTTTCCACCTTGTCCAGGCGGAACTGCAAGCGCCGGCGCACGGTGCCGATGCGGTAGGTCAGCCATTCGCTGAGCAGGGTGCGCAGGTCCTTGACCTGGGGCTTGCCGTCCAGACCGATGACGTTGGTGTTGACCCGGTAGCTGGACTCCAGGTCGGTGGTGGCGAACAAGTGCTGCATCAGCTCATCGGCATCCACGCGATTGGAGCGCGGGATGATGACGATGCGGGTAGGGTTCTCGTGATCCGATTCGTCACGCAGGTCGGCCACCATGGGCAGCTTCTTGGCCTGCATCTGGCCGGCGATCTGCTCCAGGACCTTGGACCCGGAGACCTGGTGCGGCAGCGCGGTGACCACGATGTCGCCGTCTTCCACTCGGTATACGGCGCGCATGCGCACCGAACCACGACCGGTTTCGTAGATCTTCAGCAGTTCGGCACGGGGCGTGATCACCTCGGCTTCGGTGGGGAAGTCAGGCCCGAGAATATGTTCGCAGAGCTGCTCCACCGTGGCGTTCGGCTCATCCAGCAGGCGTACGCAGGCGGCGGCCACTTCCCGCAAGTTGTGCGGCGGCACATCGGTGGCCATGCCCACGGCGATGCCGGTGGTGCCATTGAGCAGCAGGTTCGGCAGGCGCGCCGGCAGGGTGGCGGGTTCGTTCAGGGTGCCGTCGAAGTTCGGCACCCAATCCACGGTTCCCTGCCCGAGTTCGGACAGCAGCACTTCCGAGTAACGCGACAGGCGCGCTTCGGTATAGCGCATGGCGGCGAAAGACTTGGGATCGTCCGGGGCACCCCAGTTCCCCTGGCCATCCACCAGCGTGTAGCGATAGCTGAACGGCTGGGCCATGAGCACCATGGCCTCATAGCAGGCCGAATCGCCGTGGGGGTGGAACTTGCCGAGCACGTCGCCGACGGTACGCGCCGACTTCTTGTGCTTGGAGTCGGCGTCCAGGCCCAGCTCGCTCATGGCGTAGATGATGCGGCGCTGTACGGGCTTCAGACCGTCGCCAATATGCGGCAGGGCGCGGTCCATGATCACGTACATGGAGTAGTTGAGGTAGGCCTGTTCGGTGAAATCGGCCAGAGAGCGGCGCTCAACGCCTTCCAGGCTCAGATCGAGGGATTCGCTCATGCGTGCCTCACGGAGAAGTGACTTGGCGCAGCACCAGGGTGCCGTCGCGCTGGGTGAATTCGAGTTGTTTGAGGGCGCTCATGCCGAGCAGCACCTCATCGCCGTCCATGCCCGGCACAATGATCGCCGGCACCTGGGTCAGGCGGATGTCACCCAGGCGCAGTTCCTGCAACTGGGTGCGCCGGCCGGTGACACGGCCGTTGGCGGTACTCAAGGTGACAGACGCACCGGGCGCCAGGCCGAGGCGCTCGGCCAGCCGGGCGGGCACGGCCACCTGGGTAGCACCAGTGTCGAGCAGGAAGGTCACGCCCTGGCCGTCGATGCGGCCATTCAGCAGATAGTGGCCCTGGCGACTGCTCGCCAGCCGCACTTCGACGTAGCCGTCTCCGTGCACCGACGCAGGCTCGCGATTGGGGTTGTGCTGACGCTCCTCCCAGATGCCGAAGAAACGCGCGGCCAGGATCAGACCGATGCCCCAGGCGAGCACCAGCATGACCCTTCCCGCACGTCTGCCCGGCGTCTGCGTGGTCATTTCGCGCTCCAACCGCCCTTGGGCGCGGTGAAGCGCCAAACGATGGGACGACGTTCGCCATCGGCGCGGATCTTGCCGCCGTTATCGAGGCCGACCCAGGCACCTTCGGTATCTATCCACAGGCCTTCGGACACACCGAAGGGCACACCATAGCGGCGGGTGTCGGCCAGGGCTTCCTCGGCGAAGGACCAGCAGCGCTCGACCTCTCCATTGCTCGGCTTGCGCCGGCAAATCTGGTGCGCCAGACGCTCCAGGGTAAAGAGTTTCTCTTCATGGAAGGCCACGTCGGAAAAGTCGCGCGGCATCTGCTGTTCGCTGCCAATAGGTGCTGGCGGACGTTCAGTACCGGCTTCGCTGAAGATCACGCAGCCGCCGGTGCAGCGCCAGGTGGATTGTTGCTTGTGCAGGACCATCAGGCCACGGCGCTCGCGCTCGGCGGCGAGCCAGAGCCGCTCGCCCTTGGGATCGACAGCGATCCCCTCCAGCAGGGCGTTGAAGTGCAGCAACATGCCGCTGGCGCGGGCCTGGCGGACCAGGTTGTCCGGCAGCAGCAGCCAGTTTGGTTCGCCGGCCACGGGCACTTGCAGGACCGCCGCATGGGTCTCGCTCACCAGGTAGCGGTTACCGGCGGCATCGCAACTGATGCCTTCAAAGTCCAGCTCGTTACCCCTCACCATGCTGATGAACCAGGAACGCGCGCGCACGCCCCAGGGCAGGCTGCTCGGCGGTGCCGGCGGTGCATGGAAAATTTCGGCCTCGGCCTGGAGCACGCCGCCAATGGGCTTGAGCCGATACAGCTGGTGGTCGACGCGGTCGGACACGGCCAGCAGCTCATTGCCACAGCGCGCCAGTCCGGAGAGGTTGCCCTGGGGCATGCCCTCCACCGGGTACTCGGCAGCCAGACGCAATTGCTCCGGGTCGTCAGCGGCCCAGAGCGGTGCACAGGACAGCAGACCAAGGAGAATCAGGGCTCCCCTCACACCATGACCTCGGCCAGGTTGCCCTTGGATTCCAGCCAGGACTTGCGGTCACTGGCGCGCTTCTTCGCCAGTAGCATGTCCATGATTTCCACCGTGCCTTCGGTGTCTTCCAGGGTCAGTTGGACCAGGCGGCGGGTGTTCGGGTCCATGGTGGTCTCGCGCAGCTGCGGCGGGTTCATCTCGCCCAGGCCCTTGAATCGGGTGACCTGGGGCTTGCCACGCTTCTTCTCGGCCACCAGGCGGTCGAGGATGCCGTCACGTTCAGCTTCGTCCAGGGCGTAGTAGATCTCCTTGCCCAGATCGATGCGGTACAGGGGCGGCATGGCCACGTAGACGTGCCCGGCCTCGACCAGTGGGCGGAAGTGACGGACGAACAGGGCGCACAGCAGGGTGGCGATGTGCAGACCATCGGAGTCGGCGTCGGCGAGGATGCAGACCTTGCCATAACGCAGCTGGCTCAGGTCCGCAGCACCGGGATCGACGCCGATGGCGACGGCGATGTCATGGACCTCCTGGGAGGCCAGCACTTCACCGCCGTCCACTTCCCAGGTGTTCAGGATCTTGCCGCGCAACGGCATGATCGCCTGGAATTCTTTGTCCCGCGCCTGCTTGGCCGATCCGCCAGCGGAGTCACCCTCCACCAGGAAAAGCTCGGAGCGCATCGGGTCCTGGCCGGCGCAATCCGCCAGCTTGCCTGGAAGCGCCGGGCCTTGGGTGATGCGCTTGCGTTCGACCTTCTTGCTCGCTTTCAGACGGCGGCCGGCATTGCTGATGGCCAGTTCGGCCAATTGCATGCCCAGCTCCGGGTGAGCATTGAGCCAGAGGCTGAAGGCATCCTTGACCACGCCGGAAACGAAAGCGGCCGCCTCGCGGGAAGACAGGCGCTCCTTGGTCTGGCCGGAGAACTGCGGTTCTTGCATCTTCATCGAGAGGACGAAGGCGATGCGCTCCCAGACGTCCTCCGGCGCCAGCTTGACCCCTCGCGGCAACAGATTGCGGAACTCGCAGAACTCGCGCATGGCGTCCAGCAGGCCCTGACGCAGTCCGTTGACGTGGGTGCCGCCCTGGGCGGTCGGGATCAGGTTGACGTAGCTTTCCTGAACGCTATCGCCGCCCTCGGGTAGCCATAGCAGCGCCCAGTCCACTGCCTCCTTGTTTCCGGCCAGGCTGCCGCAGAACGGCTCGCTTGGCAGCCGTTCGAACTCGCTGACGGCATCCTCCAGGTAGGAACGCAGGCCATCTTCGTAGTGCCATTCGATGCGCTCGCCACTGGCTTTATCTTCGAAGGTGACCGACAAGCCCGGGCAGAGCACTGCCTTGGCCTTGAGCACATGCTTGAGGCGGCTGACGGAGAACTTGTGTGAGTCAAAATACTTGGCATCCGGCCAGAAGTGCACGCTGGTGCCGGTGTTGCGTTTGCCGACGCTGCCCACGACCTCCAGCTCGCTGGCCTTGAAGCCATCGGCGAAGGTCATCATGTACTCGTTGCCCTCGCGCTTGACCCGCACTTCGACGCGCGTCGACAGGGCGTTCACGACCGAGATGCCTACACCGTGGAGACCACCGGAGAACTGGTAGTTCTTGTTGGAGAACTTGCCGCCGGCATGCAGCTTGGTGAGGATCAGCTCGACGCCGGGCACCCCTTCTTCGGGGTGGATATCCACCGGCATGCCGCGACCGTCGTCGATCACCTGCAGGGAATTGTCCTCGTGGAGGATTACCTGCACGCTCTTGGCGTGGCCGGCCAGGGCCTCGTCCACGCTGTTGTCGATGACTTCCTGGGCCAGGTGGTTGGGGCGAGTGGTGTCGGTGTACATGCCCGGTCGCTTGCGCACCGGGTCGAGGCCGGAGAGGACTTCGATGGCATCCGCGTTGTAAGTAGCCATGGATTCCCTTTCAGTCAGAGGTCGGAAAAGTCGATGTCACGCCACAGCTGCGCGGGAAAGCCGGCAAAGGCCAGCAAGGCGGGCAGATGGGCAGGGAAGTTCTGGAAACCGTGGTCGCCGCCTGCCTCGATGCGCAAGGCGCAGGCGCGGTAGTAGCGCTCCGCCTGGCGGTAGTCGAGGGTTTCGTCGGCCGTCTGCAACCACACCTGGTAGCGGGCCGGATCCTGTGGTGGCGGCACTTCCAGTTCGGCCAGTGCCATCACGTGCTCCAGCGTCAGCTCCCAGGTTTCGTCGCTGTAATAGTTCTTCTGTGGACCAAGCCGGCCTTCGAACAACCGATGCGGGGCTACCGCCGGGTTGATCAGCACGGCCTTCAGGCCGTGGCGCTCGGCCAAGTGGGTCGCATAGTAGCCGCCCAGGGAGCTGCCGACCAGCACCGGGCGCCCCAGCTCGGCAATGGCGGCCTCGAGCTGGCCAACGGCCTGGCGCGGATGGTGGTGCAGTGCGGGTACCTGCAGTTGCCCGGCCAGCCCGAGGCGTTGCATGAGCACGCTGAGCTGGCGCGCCTTGAACGAAGACGGCGAGCTGTTGAATCCGTGGATATAGAGAAGGCTGGGTTGCGAGCTGGACACGCGGCTTCCTGGCAGGTCGGGGGAAAGTTGTACTTCTTGCCGTGCCGCGGCGCGAAGGTCAATAACCCTTGACGCTGTAATCCACTTCGAAGGTGATTCCGGTGACCCGCGAAACTCCGGTTTCAACGCGTCCGTCGCGCATCAGGCGCAACCAGCGATACCCCGGCGCCTCGTTGCCGACGCAGAAGTCCTCGCTGCCCGGCGCGAACTGCACGCAGGTGGACGGCGACGCCAGCAGGCGCACGCCATTGCGCAGTTGGTCGAACTCCTGGTGGACGTGACCCCAGAGCAGCACCCGCACCTGTGGATAACGATCCAGCACGGCGAACAGGCTCTCGGCGTTGCGCACGCCGATAGGGTCCATCCAGGCGCAACCGATAGGTACCGGATGATGGTGAAAGCTGACCAGCACATGACGCTCGCCGGCACCTTCGAGGGCGCTTTCCAGCAGCTCCAGTTGCTCGGCGGGGAAATGTCCGGGCACGGCGCCGGCGATGGTGGAATCCATCAGCACCAGGCGCCAGTGGGGGAAGTCGACGATGGGTTCCAGCGCCGAGGTTCCAACGCAAACCTCCTGCATCACCGGGACTTCGTCATGGTTGCCGGGGAACCACCGGGCCGGCGCAGGGATGTTCGCAACCAGCTCGAGAAAAGCTTGGTAGGACGCTGCCGAACCGTCCTGGGACAGGTCGCCCGTGGCCAGCACCAGATCGATACTCGGCTGCTCCTGCAGCACCTGTTCAATCACCCGCTGCAAGCTGTCGCGGGTCTCCATGCCCAGCAGCTTGCCGTTCGCTTCAGCGAACAGGTGGCTGTCGGAGAGCTGCACCAGCAGCACCGACTCGTCAGCGGCAAGAGGGAGTGGATTGGGCAAGGCCTTCTCCTTGGGCGAGGTATTCGGATTATGGTTGCTGCGCGCACAACGGGTAAACCCGCGAAGCGGGAATGGTTCACAGTTAACGGCTGTTGATCGCAGTAGGCCGACGAGTCGCCAGCCAAATTCGAAGCGAACCTAGAGGACGACCGGTTCCAGCTCGTGGCCACAAGCCAGGCAATGACTCAGCCATTCACCGAGGAACAGGTTGAGTTGGCTCTTCTCGTCGGGCTGGTGCATATCGGCATTGGGATAGGCATACACGCTACGAAAACGCCGTGCATTCTCGGCACCGACCACTTCCGCCATGCGCGCGTCATGGTAGACCCGCACCTCCAGTTGCGGCGACGGCAACCAGGGCAGGCTGTGCTCCTGCCGCACTTGCAGCGTGGTGGTGTAGGGGCAGGCTTCGACCACTTCCAGGGCCAGCACACCGAGCAGGCGCTCACCCTGGCTCAACGCGACGCGACGGGAACCGCGCACCTCACGCATCTGCGGGAGCAGACGCATCAGGCGCGCGTAGTTCGCCTCGCAGGCGGCTTGCAGCCCGACGAGATCGACCCGGTAGCGATCGCGCAGCAGATTCACGTCCACAACCCCCTGACTTCAGTACGGTTCAGCGCCAGCCACTGCAGGGCCAGCATGCTTGCGGCGTTGTCCAGCCGCCCTTCGCGCATCAAGGCGAGAGCGTCTTCCAGCGGCAGTACGTGCACGCGGATGTCTTCGCCCTCTTCCGCCAGCCCGTGTACCCCCCCTGCGCCGCTGCTTTCGCATCGCCCGAGGAACAAATGCACACGCTCATTGGAGCCCCCTGGTGAAGGATAGTAGGTGGTGATCGGCCATAGCGAAGTCAATTGCAGATCGGCTTCTTCGATGGCTTCCCGACGGGCGACATCCTCCGGCTCTTCGTCCTTGTCGATCAGCCCGGCCACCAGTTCCAGCAGCCAGGGGCTCTCGCTCTTGCCATAGGCGCCGACACGGAACTGTTCGATCAGCACCACTTCATCCCGCTGCGGATCATAGGGCAGCACGCAGACAGCATCATGACGGACGAAGAGTTCCCGATGGATGACCGGGCCCATGGCGCCGGAGAACAACCGATGACGCAGACTCAGACGGTCCAGGCGGTAGAAACCCTGGAAACAGGTTTCTCGTTCGACCACCTCGACGGCGTCGGGGCCCGGTTTGAAAGTTTCGGCCATGGGAAAGTCTCATTGATTGCGGAAGGCTTTGATCCGCGCATCCTACCCCTTGGCCGCATGGGCTGCAGCCTCTTTGCAGATGGGGCGCAGGCTGGGAAGATGCGCGGCGAAAGGCTGCCCCGCCAGCGCGAACTCATGGCCGGGGTGGCAGTCGAAGCCTGCACTTTTCCGGAACAAGCCCCGACGATGAAACCGATGCCCCTTGCCAGACTCCTCGCCGCCGCCAGCCTCGGCGTCCTGCTCAGCGCCTGCCAGATGCTGCCCGGTGGCAGCGACAAGCTGGAGCCGCAGCGCCACGCCTGGGAACACCTGAAACCCGGCTGCCAGGGCGAGGCTTGCCCGCTGGTGAACATCGACACCATCAGTTTCGAAGGCGAACCGCAGCTCAATGCGCTGATCAACCAGCGCCTGCTGCAGATGACCCAGGACAGCCCGGGAGCTCCGTTACCAGCTTCGCTCGAATCCTACGAGAAGGATTTCCTTGCCAGCGCCGACCCGGGCTGGAGCAGCTACCTGCAAGCCAAGGTGCTGGAGCAGCACGACAAACTGGTGCTGGTGGAACTATCCAGCTACCTCTTTACCGGCGGTGCCCACGGCATGCCGGGGCGCGGCTTCATCAATTACGACCGCAAGCTGGAGAAGCCGCTGAGCCTCGGCGACATGCTGCTCCCCGGCCAGGAAGACGCCTTCTGGAAGGTCGCGGAGCAGGCCCACCGCCGCTGGCTCACAGCCAACAAGCTCGACCAGGACCCCGACTTCATCAAGACCTGGCCGTTCGAACGCACTGCCAACGTGGGCCTGGGCTTTGGCGCCATGCTGCTCAAGTACGACGTCTACAGCATCGCACCCTACTCCAGCGGTCATCCGGAGATCCGCATCCCCTATCCGCAACTCAACGGAATACTGAAGCCCCAGTATTTCCCCGGACGCGGTTGAAGCGCCCCAACACCCACTGCAACCCGCCGGCCGCCAGCAACGCCGGCAGGGTTGCACCCAGTTCCGGCCAGCGATTGGCCAACAGGTGATAGATCGCGACGCCGCAGCCCCAGGCCAGCAGCGTGTCCCAGCGCAGCGCCACACGCGGTGCCAGCTCGGCACGACGACGACGCAGGATGAAGTGATCCACCAGCACCACGCCGAACAAGGGCGCGAACACCGAGCCAATCAGCAGCAGGAAGTTCTGGTACTCCGCCAGCGGTGCGAACCAGGCGATCAGCGTGCAGAGAACGCCGATGGCCAGGGCCAGTTGCTCCACCTTGAGCGGTAGCAGAATGCCGCTGGATACCGCCGCCGAGTGGATATCGGCGAAGGCCTTTTCCGACTCGTCCAGCAGGATCAGCAGCAGCGGAATGCCCATGCCGGCGCCAGCCAGGGCCAGGAGCAAGGTGTTGGCATCACTGCCCTCGGCAAAGGCCAAGGTGTAGGCCACGCCCAGGCCCATCAGCCACAGGCAGCCGATGAAGAAGCCCAGCGCGGAACCCACGAATACGCCACCACCGCGACGGCCGAAGCGCGAGTAGTCGGCGATCAGCGGCAGCCAGGACAACGGCATGGCGATGGCAATGTCGAACCCCAGGGCGAAGCTCATTGAACCGTCGCCGGCGCGCGCCATCAGGGCCGTGAAATCGGCACGATTCAACAGGTCCCAGGTCAGCCAGACGCAGGCGCCCAGCAGCAGCCAGATGCCCCAGCGCCGCAGGATACGCCGCACGAAGGCCAGCGGGCCGGCTACCGCCAGCAAGGTGGCCAAGGCGCCAAACACCAGGGTCCAGAGTGTAGGCGAGGCCCACAGGCTGTCTTGGCCCAGGCCGCGAGCCACCAGCAGTCCAGCGGCGTCACGCATGACGATGATCTCGAAGGCGCCCCAACCGACCAGTTGCAGCAGGTTGAGCAAGGCCGGCAGGGTTGCACCCGCCGAACCCAGGCTGAGCTTCATCGATGCCATGGCGGCCAGGCCCGTGTCGCTACCGATCATCGCCGCCGACCCCAGTAGCAGCACCCCGACACCGGTACCGAGGAGGATCGCCAGCAGCGCGTCGCTGGTACCCAGACCCGGCGCCAGCAGCGCACCGGTCTGCAGCACCATCAAGCCGAGGCCGAGGGAGAACCAGAGAGAGAACAGATCGCGCGTGCCGAGAACGCGCTGGTCGAAGGCGACCGGAATGGACGGCGAGTAGCTGGAGGGGGTGTTCACGTTGGCAGGCGTCCCGCTTGGACTGTAGTTATCGAGTTATCCACAAACCGAAAAGCCGGGCGCGAGGCCCGGCTTCCAGCTTGGGTGTGACAGGTCAGCGCCTGTCCAGGGTCACATGGCAGGTCGTTACACCTGCTTGTAGATCACCGAACCCTCTTCCTTGAAGCGTCCAGACTGCTCGGCGAAACCGGCCTCGATGGCCTTCTGTTCGTCGGTCAGGCCGTTTTCCTTGGCGTAGTCGCGGACTTCCTGGGTGATCTTCATGGAGCAGAACTTCGGCCCGCACATGGAGCAGAAGTGCGCCACCTTGGCCGAGTCCTTCGGCAGGGTTTCGTCGTGGAAGGCACGCGCAGTATCCGGGTCCAGGCCAAGGTTGAACTGGTCTTCCCAGCGGAACTCGAAGCGCGCCTTGCTCAGCGCGTTGTCGCGGATCTGCGCACCCGGATGGCCCTTGGCAAGGTCGGCGGCATGGGCGGCGATCTTGTAGGTGATGATGCCGGTCTTCACGTCATCCTTGTTCGGCAGGCCCAGGTGTTCCTTCGGGGTCACGTAGCAGAGCATGGCGCAACCGAACCAGCCGATCATCGCGGCACCGATGCCGGAGGTGATGTGGTCGTAGCCGGGCGCGATGTCAGTGGTCAGCGGGCCGAGGGTGTAGAACGGCGCCTCGTCGCAGCACTCCAGTTGCTTGTCCATGTTCTCTTTGATCAGGTGCATCGGCACGTGGCCGGGGCCCTCGATCATGGTCTGCACATCGTGCTTCCAGGCGATCTTGGTCAGCTCGCCCAAGGTTTCCAGCTCGCCAAATTGCGCGGCATCGTTGGCGTCGGCGATGGAACCCGGACGCAGGCCATCGCCCAGCGAGAAGCTGACGTCGTAGGCCTTCATGATTTCGCAGATTTCCTCGAAATGGGTGTAGAGGAAATTCTCCTTGTGGTGAGCCAGGCACCACTTGGCCATGATCGAGCCGCCACGGGAGACGATGCCGGTGACGCGCTTGGCGGTCAGCGGCACGTAGCGCAGCAACACGCCGGCGTGGATGGTGAAGTAGTCCACGCCTTGCTCGGCCTGCTCGATCAGGGTGTCGCGGAACAGCTCCCAGGTCAGGTCCTCGGCGATACCGCCGACTTTTTCCAGCGCCTGGTAGACCGGCACGGTGCCGATGGGTACCGGCGAGTTGCGGATGATCCACTCGCGGGTTTCATGGATGTGCTTGCCGGTGGACAGGTCCATCACGGTGTCCGAGCCCCAACGAATACCCCAGGTCAGCTTTGCCACTTCTTCCTCAATGGAGGAGCCCAGGGCCGAGTTGCCGATGTTGCCGTTGATCTTCACCAGGAAGTTGCGGCCGATGATCATCGGCTCCAGCTCCACATGGTTGATGTTGGCCGGGATGATGGCGCGACCGCGAGCGATCTCCTCGCGGACGAACTCGGGGGTGATTTCGTTCGGGATGCTGGCACCGAAGCTTTGCCCCGGATGCTGATCCTTCAGCAAGCCGGCGGCACGCGCCTCGGCCAGCTTCATGTTCTCGCGGATGGCGACGTATTCCATTTCGGGCGTGATGATGCCCTGCTTCGCATAGTGCATCTGAGTGACGTTGCGACCTGCCTTGGCCCGGCGCGGGTTGCGCACGTGGGCGAAGCGCATCGCCGACAGCTCGGCATCTGCCAGGCGACGCTGGCCAAATTCGGAGGTCAGGCCGGGCAGGCGCTCGGTGTCGCCGCGATCGTCGATCCACGGCGAACGCACATCCGCCAACCCCTTGCGCACATCGATGGTGACGCTCGGGTCGGTGTAGGGGCCGGAGGTGTCATAGACGGTAACCGGGGCATTGATCTCGCCACCAAAGGCAGTCGGCGTCACGTCCAGGCTGATCTCGCGCATGGGCACGCGGATATCCGGGCGGGAGCCCTGCACATAGACTTTTTGCGAACGGGGGAAAGGCTGGATGGATTGCTGGTCGACCTGGGCGCTTTCGCTCAGGTTCTTTTGTTGTTTTGCGGTCATCGGCTGGCTCCTGGGGAAGATGTCGGAGCGAACCTGAAGGCAGAGTGCACCGTGGCTGGTGCCGAGAGGGCCTCCCGGAGTACGGGGTGGGGAGGCACATCTTGTTCCCTACGCAGGCCTTAACCTGATCAGGTTCAACGGGATCCGGAACTCTCCGATCTCAGCCTCCGATTCGAGGCACCCCGACAAGAACTCGCGCAGTCTAAACAAGCCTGATGGATAAAACCAACCCGGCGGTCAGAATAATATGACCACTGCGTCGTGAAGTGACGCAACGCGCTCAAACGCAAACGATTGTTGCAAGCACGCAACATAGCTTGTCGCAAACTACACTTCGGCCGCCGGTGGGGCGTCTTGACCCGCCTCCAGCGGCCCCGTAGCCTTGCCCGACACCTCAGAATCCAGGATTGATCATGCTGAGCAGACTCTCGCTGGCCATCGCCGTGGCATCCGCATTTGCCGGAACCGCCTGGGCCGTAGATGCCCCCCTGTCAGCCAAGACGGACCTCGTGACCGTCTACAAGGACGCCGTCGACAACAATGCCGACCTCGCCGCCGCTCGTGCCAACTACGAAGCGCAACGCGAGGCCGTACCCCAGGCTCGTTCCGGCCTGCTGCCGCAGATAAACGGCGGCGCCACGGCCGACGACACCCGGACCAAGCTGGACGACCCTTCCAGCACCTCCTCGCGCAGCGGCCTCGCCTACCAGGCGACCCTGAGCCAACCGATCTTCCGTGCCGACCGCTGGTTCCAGCTGAAGGCCGCCGAGTCCAGCACCGAACAGGCCTCCCTGGACTTCTCCGCGACCCAGCAGAACCTGATCCTGCAGACCGCCGAAACCTACTTCGCCGTGCTGCGCGCCCAGGACAACCTGGCTTCGACCAAGGCCGAGGAAGCGGCGTTCAAGCGCCAGCTCGACCAGGCCAACGAACGTTTCGACGTCGGCCTCTCGGACAAGACCGACGTACTGGAAGCCCAGGCCGGTTATGACACGTCCCGCGCCAACCGGATAATCGCCGAACGCAACGTGGAAGACGCCTTCCAGGCCGTGGTGACCCTGACCAACCGCGAGTACGCCTCGCTCGAGGGCATCCTCCACACCCTTCCGGTCGTGGTGCCTGCGCCCAACGACGCCAAGGCCTGGGTCGACACCGCTGCCCAGCAGAACCTCAACCTGCAGGCCGCCAACTACGCCGTCGATGCCGCCGAAGAGACCCTGCGCCAGCGCAAGGCCGGCCATGCACCGACCCTGGACGCGGTCGCCAGCTACCAGAAAGGCGACAACGACAGCCTGGGCTTCAGCAACACGCCCGGCAGCACCCAGCAATTCAGTGGCGACGTCGAACAGCGCAGCATTGGCCTGCAGCTGAACATTCCAATCTACAGCGGTGGCCTGACCAGTTCTCAGGTGCGCGAGTCCTACCAGCGCCTGAATCAGACCGAGCAGCAACGCGAAAGCCTGCGCCGCACCGTGGTGCAGAACACTCGCAACTTCCACCGCGCGGTGAACACCGACGTCGAACAGGTGAAGGCACGCAAGCAGTCGATCATCTCCAACCAGAGCGCCCTGGAAGCCACCGAAATCGGCTACCAGGTGGGTACCCGCAACATCGTCGACGTGCTTGACGCCCAGCGTCAGTTGTACAGCTCCGTGCGCGACTACAACAACGCCCGCTACGACTACATTCTCGACAACCTGCGCCTGAAACAGGCCGCCGGCACTCTCAGTCCGGGCGACCTGGAAGCCCTGGCCAGTTTCCTCAAGCCGGACTACGACCCGGACAAGGACTTCCTCCCGCCCGATCTGGCCAAAGCGGCAGAAGCGAGTCTGCGCGGCGACCCGGAGTACTGAGTCCTGCTGCAACACCAAGAAGCCCGGCATCACCGCCGGGCTTTTTCATTCTGTGCGCTGACGCGAAGTCTCCCTGTGAGCACCAGCGCCTGCCGTCAGAAAACTCTGCAATCTCGGATTGAGCCCAACCCGACAAGTAAATAAACGAGTTGATTTTTTACTGTTAGTAAATTTTCATGGCGCAACGAGAACGAGTCGGGCCATCAGGTCCTCAGGAGCCTCCATGTCCAGCGCCACCTTCCCACGCCTCTTCGAGCCCCTGGAAATCCGCGGCAAACGCCTGAAGAACCGCATCATGTCCAGCGGACACGACACCTCGATGCCCGCCGACAACCTGGTCAACGACCAACTCGTCGCCTACCACCGCGCCCGAGCCAAGGGCGGCGTTGGCCTGATCGTGCTGCAGGTGGCCGGGGTGCATGACAGCGCGCGTTACACCTCCCACGTGCTGATGGCCACCGACGATGCCTGCATCGAGGGCTACCGCCGCCTGGCCGAGGCCTGCCATGCCGAGGGCACCGTGGTGTTGTCCCAGGTGTTCCACCCGGGCCGGGAGATCATGGAGTCCGGCGACGGCCTGCTGGCAGTGGCCTGGTCTGCCTCGGCCTCGCCCAACGAGCGCTTCCGGGTAATGCCGCGAGCCCTGGACCAGCCGATGATCGACGAGATAGTCGCCGGCTACGGTGCCGCCGCCCGCCGTCTGTACGAGGCCGGACTCGACGGCGTGGAAATAGTCGCCAGCCATGGCTACCTGCCAGCGCAATTCCTGAACCCCCGGGTAAATCGCCGCGAGGACGGCTACAACGGCGATCTGGACGCCCGCCTGCGATTCCTCCGCGAAGTGATCCTGGCCGTGCGCACCCACTGCAACGAAGACTTCATCGTCGGCCTGCGCATCTCCGCCGACGAACGTGACCCGGAAGGCCTGACCGAAGACGAATCCCTGGCCGCCGTGCTTGCACTGCAGGGGCAGCTCGATTATGTGCACCTGGTCGCCGGTACTTCGGCTTCTTTCGGCGGCGCCATCCACATCGTGCCGCCCATGGCGATCGAGGCCGCCTACCTGGCGCCCACGGCGGGAAGCTTCAAGGCACGCCTGGACATCCCGCTCTTCGTCACGGGGCGAATCAACCAGCCCCAGGAAGCGGAAACCATTCTTGCTCGGGGGCAGGCCGACGTCTGCGGCATGACCCGCGCGCTGATCTGCGACCCGCAAATGCCAAACAAGGCCGCCGCTGGCCGCAGCGATGACGTTCGCGCCTGCATTGCCTGCAACCAGGCCTGCATCGGCCACTTCCACCGCGGCTACCCCATCTCCTGCATCCAGCACCCGGAAACCGGCCGTGAACTCACCTACGACGCGCCCAAGCCGGCAAGCGTGCGCAAGCGCGTGATGGTGGTGGGCGGCGGCCCCGCAGGAATGAAGGCTGCCGCAGTGGCCGCCCAACGCGGCCACGAGGTAACACTGTATGAAGCCGGAAGCCAACTCGGCGGCCAGGTCCTGCTGGCCCAGCTGCTGCCCCGGCGGGCGGAGTTCGGCGGGGCAGCCACCAACCTGCAACGGGAGATGGAACTGGCCGGTGTGCAGGTGCAACGCAACGTCCGCGTCGACCGCAGCCTGGTAGAGCGCGAACGTCCCGACCTGGTGATCCTCGCCACCGGCGCCAGACCCTATTGGCCAGCATTCGAGCGCGGCGGCGAGCTGCAGGTGGTGGACGCCTGGCAGGTCCTGCGCGACGAAGTGCAGTTGGGTCGATCGGTGCTGGTGACCGACTGGCGCGGCGACTGGATTGCCCCCGGCATTGCCGAGCGCCTGGCGCGCAATGGCCATCAGGTGCACCTGGCGGTGAACGGCCCTCACTGTGGCGAGAGCCTGCCGCTCTATGTGCGCGACCAGATGGCCGGCGAGCTGCACAAGCTGGGCATCCCGATCACGCCCTATTCGCGCCTTTACGGCTGCGACGACAGCACGGTGTACATGATGCACGCCACCTGCGGCGAGCCGATGCTGTTCGAAGAGGTGGACACCCTGGTGCTCTGCCAGGGGCACGAACCGGTGGATGATCTGGGCGGCGAACTGGAAGGCCTGGTGGACTTCCGCCGAATCGGCGACTGCCTGGCCCCGCGCACCGTCGAGGAAGCCATTTACGAGGGACTGAAGCTGGCCTGGGATATCTGAGTGTTGCCGGCGATCGTCGCTGCCATACAATGCCGCGATCCCGTGCCCCATGGAGGGAACCATGAGCCCCAGCCTGCCATCGCCGAACGCCAACGCCGAGAGCCAATTCCTCGGCACGCGCATCCGCGCGCTTCGCAAACGCCGGGGCATGACCCTCAGTGAGCTGGCCGAACAGAGCAAGCTCACCGCCGGCTATATCAGCCAGTTGGAACGCAACCTGGCGTATCCCTCGATCCCGGCACTGTTCAATATCGCCCGTAGCCTGGGCGTGACCATCCAGTGGTTCTTCGCCAGCGAAGCTCCCACCAGCGAAGCCGACCGTGGCTACGTGGTGCGCCGCAATGCCCGCACCAGCCTGCACTACGAAGACGGCATCACTGACGAATTGCTCAGCCCGCAGCCGCTGCGCCAGTTGGAGATGCTCCACTCACGCTTCCCCCCCGGTACCTACAGTGAAGAGAGTTACAGCCACGAGGGCGAGGAAGCCGGCTACGTGTTGAGCGGCGAGTTCGAGCTCTGGGTCGGCGAGCGCCACTTCCACCTGCAGGAAGGCGACAGTTTCAGCTTCTCCAGCCAGGAGCCGCACCGCTACGGCAATCCCGGCGAGAAGGATGCGCTGATCCTGTGGGTAATCACCCCGCCGACATTCTGAGGCGCTGCATCTGTGGGGGCGAACTCATTCGCCAAGCAGGCCGGAGGTCTGCCCTTCAAGCCCTGCGGGGTCACAGCAACCGCGCAATCCCGCCCAATAACCGCTCCAGCGCGCCCTGGTTGGCCTTGAGCACACCCAGCCCCGCTTCACGCATGGCCTGGGCACGGCCGGTATCGATCCAGAGCGCCCCCACCTGCGCCGCCAGCTGATCGGCATCAGCCACCTCGGCCAGCGCCCCGGCGTCACGCAGCTGCGCGGCGATTTCGAGGAAGTTGAACAGGTGCGGCCCCGACAGCACCGGCTTGCCCAGCGCTGCGGGCTCCAGCAAGTTGTGGCCACCATTGGGCACCAGGCTGCCACCGACGAAGGCGATGTCCGCCAGCGCGTAGAGGAACAGCAGTTCGCCCATGGTGTCGCCGACCAGCACTGAATCGGTTTGCGCCACCAACGCACCGCTGGAGCGGCGAACGGCCGCCAGGCCTTCGCGACGGCATAGTTCGAACACCGGACCGAAACGCTCCGGATGACGTGGTACCAGGATCAACAGGGCATCAGGACGCTGCGCCAACAGCGTCTTGTGGGCGGCGAGAACGACTTCGTCCTCCCCCGCGTGGGTACTGGCGGCAATCCACACCGGCCGGGCTCCGGCGCCCCACTGGCTGCGAAGCTCGCCGGCACGTTGCAACAGCGCCGGGTCAATGCGCAGGTCGTACTTGATCGAACCTGTGACGCCCACACATTCAGAACGCGCGCCCAGGGCGCGGAAGCGCGCAGCTTCAGCCTCAGTCTGCACCGCGATCCAGCTCAGCTCGGCCAGCATGGGCGCGGTCAGTTTGCCAAAGCGTGCATAGCCGCGCGCCGATCGCTCGGAAAGCCGCGCGTTGGCCAGCACCACCGGAACGCCACGGCGGGCGCACTGGTGAATGTGGTTGGGCCAGAGTTCGGTTTCCATGATCACCGCCAGCTTCGGCCGCACCCGGTCAAGGAAGCGCGCCGCTGCCCAAGGCAGGTCATAGGGCAGGTAGCAATGTTGCACCCGGTCACCGAACAGGGCACGGATGCGCTCGGAACCGGTGGGGGTCATGCAGGTGATCGTGATGGGCAGGTCCGGGTAGCGCTCCAGCAGGGCACGGACCATGGGCGCTGCGGCGATACTTTCGCCCACCGACACCGCATGGACCCAGATACCCCCCGGCTTGATCGCCGGCAGGCCGAAGGCGAAGCGCTCGCCGATACGCCGCGCGTAAGCGGGCGCTCGCCAGGCACGCCAGGCCAGGCGCAGGGCCACCAGCGGCAGACCGAGATGAAACAACAGGGTATAGAGGGTGCGATTCATGGGCGCGGAGCTTAGCGTGACTCGCCGCTGATCGCACTAGCCCATAGCCTGCAGATGCTCTGCCAGGCTATCGGCCAGCCAGAGCGCCGCCGGCCCCAGGGCCGTATCACGACGGCAGACCAGCTCCACCACCAGTGAGGGAGGCGTCCAGTCACTGCGCAGCTCCACCAATTGCCCCTGATAGGCCGGGTACTGCGCCACGTGACGCGGTAACCACGCCCAACCCAGCCCCCGCATGACCAGCTCCGCCATGACGTAGAAGCTGTCGGCGCGCCAGACCTGCGGGCCGAGTTGCTCCCCGCCCGTATAGTGGCTGTCCTGGGGTGCCATCAGGATCTGCCGGTGCCGCACCAGTTCGCGCCGCTCCGCATGGCCTTGCGCTGCCAGGATGTGGCCGGCGCCGCAAACCGTAACCATTTCAATGGTGCCCAGCCGCTGGCGCTCCAGCGCGTCGGGCATCTGCTCGTGGTGGAACAGCAGGCCGAGGTCGGCACGGCGCTCCAGCAGCTTGCGCGCCACGTCGCCCTGGGCGCTGCTGGCCAGCTGCACTTCCAGCATGGGAAAGGCCGTCCCCAGAGCCTCAAGGCTGGCCAGGACCGGCTGATAGGGCATGGCTTCATCCTGGGCCAACCTCAGTCGGGCTTCTTCCCCCCCGGCCAACCCCAGGGCCCGTGCATCCAGGCGCTGGCACTGGCGCAGCACTTCCCGTGCCTCCTCCAGCAGTGCACGGCCAGCCGCTGTCAAACGTGGCTGGCGGCCGCTGCTGCGCTCGAACAACAACACGCCCAGGTCTTCCTCCAGCAGCGCGATGCCGCTGCTCACGGCTGACTGGGCACGCCGGAGCTGGCGCGCGGCGGCGGAAAAGGACTGACCTTCGGCGACGCCGACGAACAGGCGAATCTGCTCCAGACTCCATTGCATGGCGAAAAACCTATCTCCAATACAGATAGGTAATCACTTTATCCCATCAGCGGAAGTCTTAGAATTCGCGCCATTACACAGGAGGCCCGACCATGACCGGCTACATCTACCTTGCTATCGCCATTGCCGCCGAAGTGATCGCCACCACCTCGATGAAAGCCATCGACGGCTTCAACAAACCTCTGCCACTGATTCTGGTGATCGGTGGCTACGCCATCGCCTTCTGGATGCTGACTCTGGTGGTGCGCAGTATCCCCGTGGGCATCGCTTACGCCATCTGGGCCGGACTCGGCATCGTACTGGTCAGTGTCGCCGCCCTGGTGCTCTACCAGCAGAAGCTGGACGTCCCCGCCGTGCTCGGCATGGGGCTGATCGTCTCCGGCGTCGTGGTGATCCAGCTCTTCTCGAACAGCACCGGGCACTGAAGCCAGTTGCTCATCGGCGGAACGACAGGGGCGCTATACTGCGCCCCTGTTTTTTTCGAGGCGCCTGCGACCCATGGCCGAATCCCTTTCCACCGATGTGCTCATCCTGGGCGGCGGCATCGCCGGCCTCTGGCTCAACGCCCGTCTGCGCAAGCAAGGCTTCGCCACCCTGCTGGTGGAGAACGCCAGCCTCGGCGGCGGACAGAGCGTGAAGTCCCAGGGGATCATCCACGGTGGCGCCAAGTACGCCCTGCACGGCGCCCTGACCGGCGCCTCCGAAGCCATCGCCGACATGCCACGGCGCTGGCGCGAGGCCCTGGCCGGTAATGGCGAACTGGACCTCAGCGGCGTACGCCTGCTCTCCGATGCCCATTACCTCTGGTCGCCCGGCACCCTCGCCGGCAACCTCACCAGCTTCTTCGCCAGCAAGGCGGTGCGCGGCCGCGTCGACCAGGTCAAAGGCAGCGACCTGCCACCGGCACTGCAGCACCCGAAGTTCAAGGGCAAGGTCTACCGCCTCGCCGAACTGGTACTGGATGTCCCCAGCCTGATCACGCGCCTGGCCGACCTGGCTGGCGACAGCCTGCTGGCCGCCCACGAGTTCGAGCCCCTGAACGACGACGGCCAGCGTGTCGGATTACGCATCGACGGCCGTGAAGTCCGCGCACAACGCATCGTCCTCAGCGCCGGCGCCGGCAACCAGGCACTGCTCGAGACCCTGGGCCTGAGCCAACCAACCATGCAGCGCCGCCCACTGCATATGGTGATGGTCAAGGCGCCCAGCCTGAAACCGCTCTACGCCCACTGCCTGGGCGGCGGGCCCAAGCCACGTATTACCGTCACCAGTCACCCGGCCGCCGACGGCCAGTGGGTCTGGTACCTGGGCGGCGACCTGGCCGAGGCCGAGGGCGTGGCGCGCAACGAAGCGGAGCAAATTGCCGCTGCCGAACAGGAGCTGCGCCAGTTACTGCCCTGGGTCGACCTGTCGGCTGCACAGTGGGCCACCCTACGGGTGGATCGCGCCGAGCCGGCCCAAAGCGGCCTGGTACGCCCAGACAACGCCTTCCTCAGCGAACACCGCCACTTGCTGGTGGGCTGGCCGACCAAACTGGCCCTGGCGCCTGACTTCGCCGACCGCGTGCTGGCCGCCTTCGAGCGCGACGGCCTGCGCCCGGCCGCACACCACGCGCTGCCCCCCCTGCCTCGCCCGCCCGTGGCGCAACCGGCCTGGGAGGAGCTGCTGGGATGAACGGTCTGCACACTTTCCACCGCCCGCTGGGCAACACCGGCCTGGTGGTTTCCCCACTCGGCCTGGGCACCGTCAAGCTGGGGCGGGACCAGGGCGTGAAGTACCCCAACGGTTTCACCATCCCCGACGATAGCGAAGCCCTTCGACTGCTGGCCCTGGCCCGCGACCTCGGCATCAACCTGATCGACACCGCGCCAGCCTACGGTCGCAGCGAGGAGCGCCTGGGTCCGTTGCTGCGCGGTCAGCGCCAGCAATGGGTGATCGTCAGCAAGGTGGGCGAGGAGTTCGAGGGCGGCGTCTCGCGATTCGACTTCAGCCCCGAACACACGCGCTTCTCCGTCGAACGCAGCCTGAAGCGCCTGGAAACCGACTTCATCGATCTGGTTCTGGTGCACTCTGACGGCAACGACCTGGCCATCCTGCGTGACAGCGGCGTCTACGAAACCCTCGCCGAACTCAAGCAAGCCGGAAAGATCCGTGCCTTTGGACTGTCCGGCAAGACCGTTGAGGGTGGCCTGCTGGCCCTGGAACAGGGTGATTGCGCCATGGTCACCTACAACCTCAACGAGCAGGACGAGAAGCCGGTGATCGACTTCGCGGTGCAACAGAACAAGGGCATCCTGATCAAGAAAGGCCTGGCCAGCGGCCACGCCTGCCTCGGCGCAGGCATTGACCCGGTGCGTGCCAGCTTCGAACTGATCTTCGGTCATCCCGGGGTGACCAGCGCGATAATCGGGACCATCAACCCGCTGCATCTGTCCCATAATGTCGCGACGGCCGCCAACGTCATCGGGGGTCGTTGCTAGCCGACCCCTACCCTGAAGGAGCCGACATGCCGCGAATCCTCGCCCGCAAGGACCCCAACGCGTTCAAGACCCTCCCGTTGCATGTCGAAGCCAGTGCCGACGCCCTGAACTACCAGAGCCTGGGTCGCCCGCTGAACTTCACCCAGATGCTGGAGCGCCGCCGCCCGGTGCAGGTCAACGACAGCCGGCGCTTCGCGGTGGAGCTGGCGAACCTCGGCGTTTCGGTGCGGCTGACCCTGAACCTGCAAGGTCGCGATTACTGGCTGCTGGTGCGCCAGCGCCGGCAGGACCGCGGCGACACCGTTCTCAAGCTGATTTCCGGCTACGTCCCGGCCCATGAGCTGAACCTGCCGCTGCTCACCGCCATTCAGGAAGTCGCCGAGGAATGCCTGATCGAGACACCGGAAGGCTGGCTCGCCGGACGCTTCGCCGATACCTGGCTGCCCACGCCCTATCAGCGGCACCTGCGATACCGCGAAGCCAACCACTTCCGCCTCAGCCCCCTGTCCGGGGCTGCGCGCCCCGTGCGCAACGGCAAATTGACGTTGCTGGAACGCCCCGAAGCCTATGTCCACTTGCCTACCGCATCCCTGCAACTGGTCTACGACCTGCGCCTGGACTTGCCGCGGGAAAGCCACCAGATCAGCCTCTTCCATGTCGACGAGGTACTGCAGGGCGGCCAACTGGTGGCCAGCCTGGAGCGACGTCGACCCGATATCTACCTGCTGCCACTGCGCCAGGGCCTGCCCACCGGCGAGCTGCTGACCCTGCGCAACGGCGAGTTCAAGGCCGCCAGTACGCGTGGAGTCTGGCTCTCGGAGAGTTTCGCGGAGCAGGACGGCTGGCTGGTGCACGAAGAGCGTGTGCGCTGGCGGGACTGGCTGGCGCGGGTAGGGACGGCCCAACCGTTGGGAAAGAGGGTCGCCTGCTGAACGATGGGGCGCCCAAGCCGCCCCATCGTCACTGAAGCCGTATCCCATTAGGGCCATCGTCATTTCAGCTCGCTTGAACTCTTGCCCAGCAATCGCCTCGCCACAATCAGCAGTTGGATCTGCTGGGTACCTTCGAAGATGTCGAGGATCTTCGAATCCCGCGCCCATTTCTCCAGCAGTTCGTCTTCGCCATAGCCCAGGGCACCGGCCAGCTCCACGCACTTGAGGGTGATTTCGTTGGCCACGCGCCCGGCCTTCGCCTTGGCGATAGAGGCTTCCTTGGAGTTAGGTAACCGGTTGTCGGCCATCCAGGCGGCCTTCAAGGTCAGCAGGCGTGCGGCCTCCCACTCGGCCTCCAGGCGGTAGAGCGTCGCTTCGGCGTGGCTGGCGGCAAGCAATGGTGTGCGGTAGTCGAACCGGCAGCCGGCTCCGGCCAGCAGCTCGCGCGTCCGGTCCAGGGCCGCTTTGGCGACCCCAACCGCCATCCCTGCCACCAGCGGGCGGGTGTTGTCGAAGGTTTCCATCACCCCGGCAAAACCCTTCTGCACATCGATCTCGGCATTGCCCAGCAGGTTCGCCGCCGGCACCCGACAGTCGTTGAAACTGATCGACGCGGTGTCCGAGGCCTTGATACCGAGCTTTTTCTCCAGGCGCGTAACGCGCATGCCGGGAGTCCCCTTCTCCACCACGAAGGACTTGATCGCCGCACGCCCCAGGTTGCGGTCCAGGGTCGCCCACACGACCACCGCGTCGGCACGCTCGCCCGAGGTCACGAAGATCTTCTCGCCATTGAGCACGTAATGGTCGCCATCCTTCACCGCCGTGGTGCGGATCGCCGCCGAGTCCGAGCCGCAACCAGGTTCGGTGATCGCCATGGCCGCCCAGGTGCCGCGGAAACGCTCGAGCTGCTCCGCGTTGGCCACGGCGGCTATTGCAGCATTTCCCAGGCCTTGGCGTGGCATGGCCAGGAGCAGGCCGACATCGCCCCAGCAAAGCTCCATCACGCCGACCAGCGCGGAAAGGTTGCCGCCATTGCGCACACCCTCTTCCGCACCGACGCCACGCTTGCTCGCAGAACCCGCGCCCACGGACTCCGGAGAACCGGCGTTCATGCCGTCCAGCAGCGCGGACAGCAGGTCCAGCTCACGGGGATAGGCATGTTCAGCCTTGTCGTACTTGCGCGATAGAGGCCGAAAGTACTCGGCTGCAACCTGATGGGCCTGGTTGCTCAGTGCGCGGAGTTTCTTCGGGAGTTCCAGATTCATGCTGCCTTCCTCACAGGTGCAGGCCGCCGCTCATCAAGGCAACGGCGCGCAGGTCGCGGTACCAGCGCTCGGCCGGGTGTTCCTGGGTGAAACCATGGCCACCGAGCAATTGCACGGCGTCGGTGCCGATCTTCATGGCCTTTTCGGCGCAGAGCAGGCGTGCCAAGTAGGCCTCGCGCTGGTACGTCTCCCCCCGGTCAGCCAGGGCGCAGACACGCCAGACCATCAGGCGCATGGCATCCAGTTCGATGGCGATGTCCGCGACCATGAACGCCACGCCCTGGCGGTGGCTGATGGGCTCGCCAAAGGCCGTCCGCTCATTGCAGTAGTCGATCACATAGTCCAGGGCGGCCTGGGCGGTCCCCAAGGCCAGAGCGCACCAGGCCAGGTGGCCAAGATCGAGAAATCGCCGGTAGTCGAAATCGATGGCAGCCAGCCGATTCTCGGCCGGAACCTTCACCCCCTTCAGGCGGACTCTCGCCGTACCACAGGCCTTGAGGCCCATGGCCGGTTCCGGGCGCAGGTCAAGCCCCTTGCTGCCGGTCTCGACGAGAAACAGCGCCACGCCGCGGCCCGTATCAGCGGCAACGATCAGGCGGCTGGCATCCAGCCCGTCGAGCACCAGGCACTTCTCGCCACTGAGCACATAGTGTTTCCCCCTGTTCCGCGCGCGGGTGGCCAGCTTGTGGGGATCGAACAACACTGCGGGCTCGCTCACCGCAATGGCCATGCGTGGTGCTGGCTGTTCTCCAATGAAGGCCGGCAACCAGGCGGCTTGCTGTTCTGGCGATGCCCAGCGACGGATGCAGTTGGCCGCCGAAAGCGGCGCCAGGATCGCGGCGGCCAGGCTCAGATCGCCCTTGCTCAAGGCTTCGGCCATCAACGCGTTGGTAAGGACAGTGCGCTCTCCGGCCAGGCCGCCCTGGCTCTCGCCCACTCCGTAGTGGGCCAGTCCGAGCGCGTGGGCCTGGTTGAGCAGGTCGGCCGGCACCGTGCCGCGCGAGTCTGCGCCGTGAGCGGCTGGGCGCAAGGTTTCCAGGGCGAAGGCTTCCAGCATCTCTACCAGCATCCGCTGCTCGTCGGACAGGGAGAGATCGAACAATTCACCCGAACTGGCCGAGCGCGGGGCTTTGCGTGCATGTCGCGCGGCCAGCATGAAGCCGGCGCGGGTACCGCCGTAGAGAAGTTTCTCGAATGCCTTGCGCAGCTTGAGACGATCAGGCCAATGGGCCTGGGCCACACGATTGAGCAAGGCCAGGGCACGGCCCTGTGCGTTGGGGGACATCGGCATCGCACTCCATGCAGGATAAGGATGCCGGGATGATGGGTGGCATCGACCCGGACGCCTATGACCGGGCCGACACCAGCGACTGGCAATGCTGCCAGTGAGGAAGGACTACTTGCTGCGGATTTTTTCGACGATCGCCGTAGTGGAGCTGTTCTCCACCAGGCCAAGCACCCTTACTTCACCGCCGTAAGCGCGGACGATATCGGCGCCGACCACCTGTTCGATGCCATAGTCGCCGCCCTTGACCAGCACATCGGGCTTGACCTGGCTCAGCAGCCGCTCGGGGGTGTCTTCGGGGAAGCTCACGACCCAATCCACTGCACCGAGACCGGCCAGAACGGCCATGCGGCGCTCGACGCTGTTGATCGGACGGCCCGGCCCTTTGAGGCGACTGACCGAGGCGTCATCGTTGACCGCCAGTACCAGGCGATCGCCTTGGGCGCGGGCCTGTTCCAGGTAGGTCACATGGCCGGCGTGGAGAATGTCGAAGCAGCCGTTGGTGAAGACGATCTTCTCACCATGGGCGCGGGCATCCTCGATGGCCAGCAGCAGTTGATCCAGACTCAGCACACCGCGCTCGGAACCCTGCTCGCGCTGCACGGCGCGACGCAGTTCCGGCGCGCTGATAGCCGCCGTACCCAGCTTGCCGACAACGATACCGGCCGCAAGGTTGGCCAGGGCCACGGCCTGCGGCAGCTCTTCGCCAGCAGACAGCGCAGCAGCCAGGGTGGAAATCACGGTGTCGCCGGCGCCAGTGACATCGAACACTTCGCGGGCGCGAGCCGGCAGGTGCAGCGGGGAGTGGTCGGGGCGCAGCAAAGTCATGCCATGCTCGCCACGCGTGACCAGCAGGGCGCCTAGGTCCAACTCCTGCATCAGCGCTGCCCCTTTGGCAACCAGTTCGGCCTCATCGGCGCAGCGACCGACGATGGCTTCGAACTCGTTTAGGTTCGGGGTGATCAGGCTGGCGCCACGGTAGATGCTGAAGTCCTTGCCCTTGGGATCGGCCAGCACCGGCACACCGCGACGACGAGCAGCCTGGATCAGCACCTGGTGGTTCTTCAGCGCGCCCTTGCCGTAGTCGGACAGCACCAGCACCTTGGCTTCGGGCAGCAGGCGCTCGACTTCCGCGGCCAGGGCCTCGGCGTCGGTCTGGAAGGCTTCTTCGAAGTCCATGCGCAGCAACTGCTGGTGACGGCTCATGACCCGCAGCTTGACGATGGTCGGCTGCTCGTTGAGACGCTGGAAGTGCACATCGACGCCAGCGGCGTTGAGGCTGTCGGTAAGGCTGTCGGCTGCTTCGTCGACGCCAGTAATACCCACCAGCATGGCCGGAGCACCCAGCGCAGCGATGTTCAGAGCAACGTTGGCGGCGCCGCCGGGACGGTCCTCGATCTGATCCACCTTGACCACGGGCACCGGCGCCTCGGGCGAAATGCGCGAGGTGCCGCCATGCCAATAACGGTCAAGCATGACGTCGCCCACCACCAGAACGGGGGCCTGATCGAATCGGGGCATGGACAGCTTCATGGGGTCTCCGGACGTCAAAAACGGCGCGGATCATACCATAGCAGCTCAGTTGGCCCGAGGCTCTCGATCGGACGTCGGGCGCACCCAGAACAGCTCGTGGCGGCGTACTGCCTTGCGGAAGAAATCGTCCTGGCCGACCTCGGGCCAGCGTCGGCCCGCCAGTAGCCACTGAATGACACGACGCAAGCGCTTCTTGAACGGCAGGGGCGCCTGCAAATCGTGCTGCATGGCCAGCGCCTGGGCCTTGTCCATGCGGGTAGAAGCCCCGAGCCGGGGACTCCATAACCCATCGGCCGGCAACGGCTCCTGCCGTGGCGGCAGGCTGATGCCGTTGCCTGCAGGTCCCATGGGCCAGCGGTCGTTGTCGTAAAGATGGTTGGCGTACAAGAGCTGGATACTGGGTTGCCAGCCGCTGCACTCGACCGCCTCGGCCAGGGCACGGCTGGCCTGAATGTGGTCGGGGTGCGGGTCCAGTTCCGGATGAGGCAGGACCACTACCTCGGGGCGGAAGCGCTCGAGCAGGGAGGCCAGATCGCCTACCAGGTTGTTCCAGGTCGGCACACCGTCCAGATCGCCTGGTAGTGCCAGGGGATTGAAGCGTCGCACGCTGCGGATATCCGCTTCGCCGGACTCCCGCGACGCGAAAGGCTTGTTCGGCTCGGCTGCCATGGCCGCCAGCTGCATGCAGTAGTACCCCAATTGCACACAGCGACTGGCCGGTACGCCACCCCAGAGCGGCACCGCCAGGCTACTCCAGCTGCGCAGGCGCCCTTTCAAGCGCGCCGCTGCGGCCTTGTCGAGCCCCAGCCTGCGGTAGTTCTGCGCCTCGATCTCACCCTGGGTCAGGGTCACGATACTGACCTCGGCGCAGCGGCTGTAAAGGCCGAAGGCCGCCAGCTCGGCATCGTCGGCGTGGGGCGCGATGATCATCACGCGCCGCGAGGCGTAGTCCGGATTGTCGAAGGCATGCAACCTGACCTCAGGACCCAGGCGACAGAATCGCCCCTGCAGGCGTAAACGTCCCTCGCGCAGGGCTGGTAACAGGCCGGACAGATTGAGATAGCGAAGACCCCGCGCACCACGCTCGAAATCCTGACGATCCACGGACTGGCCGTCCTGGATCAGGACGTGGGGATCCAACCAGTGCCCCAGCCAGGTGCTGCGAAGTTCGACAGCAAGGATCAGCGTGTCGGCGCTAGCTGGCAGTTGGCCTGGGCCCAGCTGCAGTTCGCACTTGTGGATAACGCCTTCGAGGCAAGGTGAAAAGCCGGGAAAATCGTAGCGATAGTCTTCTCGCGGCGAATAGAAGAGATGGTCGGCAAACCAGGCCTCATGGGCGATCCAGGCCAGGACCAACAGCACCGGGAGGCTGTTCCAGTTGCCGAACCAGTCGAGCGCCGCCATGACCAGCAGGGCTGCGACCATGAAGAGACGCTTGCCGCGGCGGTGCCGACGCAGCAGTTGCTGTTTGCGTGTTTCCATTCACTTACACCCGAAATGCGGCAACCCTGTCGCACCAACGATCCTTGTATTCGCGGTCGGCTCGACCGAACGAGTAGCGGAGCATCTTGCCCCTGGCCCGGGCATCCTCCCAGGCGGCCTGGGTATTGATGAAGCTGAGAACGCTACCTGGACTGAGATGGTGCGCACGAGGATCAACGCCGCCGTTGATGTACTCGTAACTGATCCAGTCTGGCGACTCGGCCCTGTACAGAACCTGAACGGCAACCGGGGCGCCATTGAGCAGCAGCAACGAGCCACTGAGGTACTCATGCAACAGCCTGAAGACCTCAGCCAAGTGGCCTTTGCCCGGAACTTCGAAACCCCAGCGTCGTTCGAACAGCTCGGTGTAGATCGCCGCCAGCTCTGCAGGCGCGAAGCCCGCCACTGGCCTCACTTCGCCACCCGCCTCCTCGAAAAGGCGCAGCTCGCGGCGCTGGTTGTAGCGGAATTTCTTCGACCAGGCTTCGGGGGTGCGAGCCATGGCCAGCTGCGCTTTCTGCGGACGCAGGCTGCGGAAACCGGACAGATTGAGTTCGGAGAGATAGGCGCACTCGTGACGAAGCGCGATCCCCGCACCAGGAGCGACCGGCAGTATGACCTCGGCGTTGCCCAGGTCGAACAGGTTGCGCATTCCCTTGCGCTTCAGCACCTGCCGGGAGAGCGCCAGACTCCGCCCCCAGGTAGGAATGGCAGCCTGGAGCTCGCCACCTGCACGGTACCCGAGGTAACGCACTGGAATGCCCGCCAGCGCGGACAAGCGCTCAACGACCTGCGGGTGAGTGATGACGCTGCCGCCAAAACGCTCCCAGACACCACGGTAGGAACCGGCATCGACCGACTCCCATCCGCGCTCCCGGTACAGCCTGAATCTATTGAGCAAAACCTTGCCTTGCCGAGTGAAGACCCGGCCCTTCCTTGATTAGCGATGAAGTGGATGCCGCTCAGCCGGCCTCCGACTGAGCCTCGTCTGCGAACTGGTTGGCATGCAGCCGGGCGTAGTAACCGTTCATGGCCAGCAGCTCGGCATGGGTGCCGCGCTCGACGATTCGTCCCTGATCCATGACCAGGATCAAGTCCGCCTTCTCGATGGTCGAAAGCCGATGGGCGATGACCAGGGTGGTGCGGCCATCCATCACACGATCCAGCGCCGCCTGGATATGCCGTTCCGACTCGGTATCGAGGGCTGACGTGGCTTCGTCGAGCACCAGCACTGGAGCATTCTTCAACAACGCCCGGGCAATGGCCAGTCGCTGGCGCTGCCCGCCGGACAGCAGCACACCATTCTCGCCCACTTCGGTATCGAAGCCTTGCGGCAGCCTGTCGACGAACTCCTTGGCGAAGGCCGCCTCGGCCGCACGCTCGACATCCTCTCGTGGCGAGCCGGCAAGATCGCCGTAAGCGATGTTGTTGGCTACCGAGTCGTTGAACAGGGTCACCTGCTGGGTCACCAGGGCGATGTGGCGACGCAGGTTGCGCAGGCGATAGTCCTCGATGTCGACGCCATCCAGCAGGATTTGTCCGTGTTCATGGTGGTAGAAACGCGGGATCAGGTTGGCCAGGGTGGACTTCCCGCTACCGGAGCGCCCCACCAGGGCGACCATCTGGCCCGGTTCGGCCTCGAAACTGATGTCCTGTAGCACGGGCTTTTCGGTACCGGGGTACTGGAAGCTGAGATTGCGCACTTCCAGTCGGCCACCGACGTGATCACGCTCGACGGTGCCATGATCCACCTCGGACTCCTCGTCCAGTTGCTCGAAGATGCTTTCCGCACCGGCGACACCACGCTGCACCGTGGAGCTGACTTCGGAGAGCTGGCGAATCGGCTTCGGCAACAGACCAGCAGCCGTGATGTAGGCCACCAGATCACCCGCACTGGCATCGCCGCGCAGAAAAAGCACGAGGAACATCAGGGCGGCCATGGCGGTGTAGATCACCAGTTGCAGCATCGGGGTATAGACGGCCGAGGTCTTGGTCATTCGCAGTTGCTTGCGGGTGTTGTCCTCGCTGGCGGCCCTGAAGCGGCCGGACTCGTAAGGCTCACCGCCAAAGCTGCGCACCACCCGATAGCCCTGGATGGTTTCGGAGGCCACATGGGTGACATCGCCCATGGCCACCTGAATCTTCTTGCTCTGCTTGCGGAATTTTTTGCTGGCGCTGCTCACCATCAGGGCGATCAGGGGCAGGATGGCGACCATCACCAGGGTCAGTTTCCAGTTCATCCACAACAGGTAGCCAAACAGGAAGACCACGGTCAGGCCCTCACGGATGACAACCTTGATCGCATCGGTAGCGGCACCGGTGACCATGGTCACGTTGAAGGTGATGCGCGAGATCAGGTGCCCGGAGTTGTGGTTGTCGAAATAGCGATTCGGCAAGGCCAGCAAACTGTTGAACAGCGCCAGGCGCAAGTCGTGGACGAGACCCAGGGAGACCTTGGCCAGGAAGTAGTTGCCCAGGTACGACCCCAACCCCTGCCAGGCGGCGATCAGGATGATCAGCAGCGGTACCGCTTGAAGCAGCTTCAGGTCCTGCAGGTAGGGAACATCGGGGAACAGGACGGCATCGGGATTACTCAAGCCATCCACAAAGTACTTGAGGATGCCGGCCAGCATCGGCTGGGTGGAAGCGAAGATGATGTAGCCGATGATGCTGACCAGGAACATCCCGATGTAAGGGCGGACGTACCCCAGCAGGCGAAGATAGATCTTGAGGCTGGAGGGTCGGGTGGATTCGGGGTGCTGATCGGACATGCGTTCACGCGTCGACGTTGTCGAAAGGTTGCAAAGCTTATCACAGAGGAGCCGGCCCTCCCCGTGGATGCTAAAATGCCGGCCTTTTGCAACGTCCTACCGGTTCGCACAGTGCATTCCATCCCTCTCTTGTCCTGGTTAGTAGCACCTGCTGTTTCCCACTTCGTCGTGCGCCGCTGGCTGGTCCTAGGATACCTGGCACTGCTGACAGGGTTGTTCTGGCTATCCAATGGCAGCCTCTACACCAAGGTCTTCTATGCCCTGGTTGCGTTCCCTGCACTGCTGGCGCTGATACAAAATCCGCGCCGGCTCGGTGTGCTGGTTCGTGAGCCGCTATTGCTGGCCTTCCTTGCCTTTTCCGCCTGGCTTCTAATCAGCCTGACCTGGTCCGGAACGGACAACGATCCCGAAGGGCTGGCCAAACGCCCGCTTTACGTATTCATGCTCTTTGCCAGCAGCGCATTGATTATCTTGGAGGACCGGGAACTCTTCCTGAGGGTGTTTAGAGCAGGCGCGGTGCTCGCTACAGTGGCAGCGCTCGTCAATCTGTTCCTCTATTTTATGGAGCCGCCACCGGACTGGCGCCTGGTTGGTGCAGGGGCGCTTCGCAATCCCCTGTTGACCTCGCACGTGTTCGGCATGTTCTGCGCCTACTGGATCGCGGTGTGGCTGGCCCGGGATGCTCGCCAGGACTGGCTCCCGATCCTCTTCTGCCTGCCGATACTTGCCGCCCTGATGGCAACCGGCTCCCGCACGCCACTAATGGCACTGGCCCTGATGAGCCTCTGGATGCTGATCATGGTGCCGCGCAGGGCGGCTTATCTCGTTGCCGCCGGTATCATCGTCGTTGTCGCCAGTTTCCTCGCGTTTCCGGAATTGCTGCTGCAGCGCGGTGTTTCGTTCCGCCCACAACTCTGGACTGACGCACTTCACCAAGTGGGGCAGCACCTGTGGATAGGCACCGGCTATGACAGCAGCTTTACCTTCCAGGCGGAGGGACTCGGCACCATGCGCGACCCGCACAATGTCGAGCTCGCGGTGGTGTTGGAACTGGGTCTGGTCGGGTTGCTGCTTTGGCTGCTGATGTACGGCTTCGGCCTCTGGCGCTGCCTCAGCCAGCGCAAGCAACCTGGCTTCCAGATTGCTTCAGCCATGCTCATCTATGGGATCGGCGCTGGCCTGACCGAAGGCAGCAGTTTCCTCTCACGCCCCAATGAAAGCTGGTTCCTGATCTGGATCCCACTTTCGTTGGTGGCCGCGCTGTCCATCAGCCAACGCGCACTGGATAAACGATGAAGATCCTGAGCGAGGCCCAACTCGATTCCCTGCTGCTTGGAGCCCAGACCATCGAAGAGGACGGTCTGGGGTTGAAAGTGGCGCGACTTCCGAATGGCGATTTCCTGAAGCTCTACAGGCGCAAACGCCTGCTTTCTTCTGCCCTCTGGTCCCCACCTGCGCGTCGTTTTGCCCGCAATGCGGAGCGCTTGCGGCAACTCGGCATCGCCGCGCCGGTGATCGAAGAGTTGATGCTGATACCCAGCCGAAAACTCAACGCTGTGCAGTATTGCCCCTTGCCAGGGGACACCCTGAGAAACCGCTGGAGAGGGCTCGACGATTCGACAAGGGAGAGCGACGTGGAGCAGTTCGGCGCCTTTCTCGGCCAGCTCCACCAACTGGGTATCTACTTCCGCTCGCTGCACCTGGGCAATGTGCTGAAGCTTCCGGATGGTGGGCTTGGCCTGATCGACCTGTCGGACATGAAAATCGAGAACCGTCCGCTGGCGCCCTGGAAACGCCGCCGCAACCTTCAACACATTCTGCGCTACCAGGAAGACAGCAACTGGCTGCTGCAGCTGCACCGCACAGCCTGGATCAGGGGCTATTCCAGCAGCTGCGGAAAGACTGCGGCCGCACGCTTCAGCCGTGACCTTTCCCGCATCCAGCCCTAGCCAAGCACCAACCGCACCAGGGCTCTGAGGGTTTTGCCGTTCCAGTAGCGCAGCGGGAGCTGGCAGAGAAGGTCGCGAGCCAGCGCCTTGTCATCGCGCGCACACTTGAGCAGCATCGAGTTGATGAACCGCGCGCAGACTTCCGGGTAAGCGGGATGATCTGCGAACCTTGCGTAGGTCTGCATGACCGTCTCGATCATGAATCGCCGGTTCTTGTAGGTGTTGGCACCATGCATACGGTACTTGGCCAGCACGTCCGGCAGCACATCGATGAAGTATCCCGCGCGCGTGATGTTCAATTCCACGAGCAGATCCTCCAGACGAATGCTTGGGTCGAACCCACCCACGGCCTCAAGCGCCTCACGCCGGAACAGCAAGGTGGGCGCCGGCGCCCCCTCCTTGGACGACGTGAAGACATCGTCGAAATCCAGGCGACGGAACGACCGCGCGCGGTCGCGCTTGGCGAGCGCGTGTCCCTGCCCGTCAATATGTTCGATGTTGCCCGCGCAGATTCCGACCTCAGGCTTGCCGTCCATGTACGCGACCTGAATGGCGAGGCGCTCGGGAAGCATGATGTCGTCGGAACCGAGAGGCGCAATCAGGCTGCCCCTTGAACGGGCGATGGTTTCGTTCAGCGTGCGCGACAGCCCCTTGTTCTCCTGCGCGACGAAATTGAAGCCATGGACTTCCTGCAGTCGACGGATACGCGCGACGCTGTCGTCACGAGAGCCGTCATCCACCACCAGCAGCTCCACACGCGGATAGGTTTGGGCGAGAACACTCTCGATGCTGGCCTCGATGTAATCAGCGTGGTTGTAGGAGGAAATGATCACGCTGACCAGTGGCAGATCCTTCGAATCACTCATTGCGTGTTCCTTCCAGCAGTTCCACCAGCAACTCACGGTACTGACGGCGGAAATCCTCGATCGAATGGGCGCGGCAGAGGTACTCGTAGGCACGCGCGCCTTCCGCTGCGCGTGCTTCAGCGGACAGCCCCAGTACTTCGCGCAAGTGCCCGGCCAGGACGACGTGCTGGCCAACGGGGAAAATGCGGCCGCCACAATCCTCGAGGATCGGCTTGAGACTGGGGATATCCGAGCCAATCACCGGCAGATGGCCGCTCATGCCTTCCAGCAGGGCCAGGGGCAACCCTTCACTCAGGGAAGGCATGACGAAGGCGTCGAAGGCACGCACGTACTGCAGTGCGTCATCCCTGGCGCCCAACAGCAGTGCCCGGCCCTGCAGGCCAAGCTCGGCAATCGCAGCTTCCAGTTCAGGGCGAGCCCGACCGTCGCCGATGATCGCCAGCAAGGCATTGGGATACTCACTCTTGATCTCGGCAAAGGCCCGCAGCAGGTGGATATGCCCCTTTACCGGTACCAGGCGGCCGATGGCGCCGAACACGAAGGCATCCGGCGGCAGCCCCAGCATCTCGCGCGCCCTGTCGCGGGGATGTTGCAAGCCTTCTGCACGAGCGATATCGATGGCGTTGTTGATCTGCCGGGTATTGGCCGAGGTGAACCCCGCACCAGCACCGATCAGATAATCGCGCACCGCGCGGGACACGCCCACCAGACGCCAGGCAGGTGTCAGTAGTTGGCGAGCCACCCAGCAACGGAAGGAGCGGTCGTACTCGCCGAAACCATGAGCAACGCCGATGCAAGCGCGAATCCGCAGCCAGCGGTTGAGCAGCATCAGCATGTTCACCGGCTTGAAGCGGTGGGTGATCACCGCGTCATAACCCTCTGCACGGCAATGCCGAAAAAGCGCCCAGAGCGCACGCAGACGTAAACCGCTGACTGCCGACTTGCTGTAGCCAAAATAGATCGAACGCTCAGCCTTGCTCAGCGGCTCGCCGGGACCGGGACGACCACGAAGGAAGGCGGTGGTGACTTCGTAACGGTCGGTCGGCAGGGCCTGAATGATCTGCTCGGCAAGGTCCGAGGCATTGACGTTGTAATAGTTCTGCAATTGCAGAACCTTGATGCGGCGTTGGCTCATACCGGGTTCTTCTTGGGCTTCAGCCAAAGACGCAGGGCCTTGCGGCTGTACGACAACTTGAAAATCACCCGCCAGTCCGTTCGCACTGCCTCGCGATAGTACTCGCGGGCGCTTGCCTGATCGCCCGCAAGCAGACAGGTGCGGAACAGCGACAAGCAGCGTTGAGCACGATAGGCGGGCTTGATCGAATGCAGGCTGGCCGGCAGTTTCGCAAAGACTTCATCCACCAGCGCAAGACCCACTTTGCGAGCTGCTTCGGCGTTGTGGCGCAGGCTGCCGGGGTGCTTGTGGATACGTGCGAGCATCAGGTCGAGGACTTCTACCTGACGCTGGGTCAGGCAGTAGGCGAACACCGGGATGTCCTCGCTGTGTCGCAGGTGTTCAGGATAAGGCCGTTCCAGCAGCAGCTCGCGTAGGAACACGCAGGCGCCGTGGCTGAGGGCGATATTCTTGTCCAGCAGGTAATCCTTCAGCCGTTGCAAAGCGTCGCCGGGAACGCTGCTGGCGGGATGTCCGCGTTCGCGGCCGTCGGGCTGGACGGCGACATGGCCGGCTAGCCAGAGGCCGACATCGGGCTGCTGGCGTAACCGCTCGCAGAGGTCAGGCAGCACATCGGGCGCCAGCTCGTCATCGGCGTCCAGCAACAGGACGTAGTTACCCTGGGCCAGTTTCACACCGTTGTTGCGTGCGGCTGAGGGGCCGGCATTGGTCTGTCGAACGCCCTGGAAGGCCGCACCGTAGCGCTGGCTCAGGGCGGTGAAGACTGCCGGGGTGTCATCGGTGGAGCCGTCGTCCACGACCCAGAGTTCGACCTCCGGGGTGGCTTGGGACAGCACCGATTCCACGGCACGCGGGAGCACGCCCGCGTAGTTGTAGGTAGGGATGATGACGCTAAGCAGCGGCTTAGCCGACATTGTCATACCAGTCCTTGCCTTCCTTGACGACGAGGATGTCTTCCATGATCAGGTACTGCAGGTCCGAGCCGTAGAACATGTTCAGCGCATCGGTGGGCGAACAGATCATCGGCTCGCCGCGACGGTTGAGCGAAGTATTCAGGGACACGCCGTTTCCGGTGAGGACTTCCAGTTCCTTCATCAGGTCATACCAGCGGGGATTGTGGCGACGCTCCAGGACCTGGGCACGGGACGTGCCATCCTCATGCACCACTTCGGCCACGCGGGTCTTCCACTCTTCGTTGACTTCGAAGGTGAAGGTCATGAAGGGCGACGGGTGATCGACCTTGAGCATCTGCGGCGCAACGGTGTCCAGCATCGACGGGCAGAAGGGGCGCCAGCGCTCACGGAACTTGATCTGCTCGTTGATGCGGTCGGCCACGCCGACCGCACTCGGGCAACCGATGATGGAACGGCCGCCGAGGGCGCGCGGGCCGAACTCCATGCGGCCCTGGAACCAGGCCACCGGGTTGCCGTCGACCATGATCTTCGCGATGCGCTGCGGCGTGTTCTCGATGCGCTTGAACACTGGCTTCTGCGGGTGCCTGGCACAGGCGGCAATGACGTCTTCGTTGCTGAACGCCGGGCCGAGGTAGACGTGTTCCATCTTCTCGACCGGCACGCCGCGCCTGACCGAGACGTAGGCAGCGGCACCCACCGAGGTGCCGGCGTCGCCAGACGCGGGCTGGACGAACAGCTCCTTCACTTCCGGACGGGCGATGATCTTCTGGTTCAGCTTGACGTTCAGCGCGCAACCGCCGGCGAATGCGATCTTGCCGGTCTGGCGGATGATGTCGCCCAGGTAGTAATCCATCATCTCCAGCGCCAGTTTCTCGAAAAGAGCCTGCATGCTGGCGGCGTAGTGGATATAGGGGTCGTCGGCGATGTCGCCCTGGCGTTTCGGGCCCAGCCACTCGATCAGCTTGGGCGAAAAATAGAAACCCTTGCCGTTTTCCTTGTAGCGTCGGAAGCCGATGACGTTGGCGTAGTCGGTGTTGATGATCAGCTCGCCGTTCTCGAACTTGGCCAGACGCGAGAAGTCGTACTTGGCGGCGTCGCCGTAGGGCGCCATGCCCATGACCTTGAATTCGCCGTCAAGCATCTCGAAACCGAGGTACTCGGTGATTGCGCCGTAGAGGCCACCGAGGGAGTCCGGATCGTAGAACTCCTTGATCTTGTGGATCTTGCCGTTCTCGCCCCAACCGAAGAAGGTCGTGGCGTACTCGCCCTTGCCGTCGATGCCGAGGATCGCGGTTTTTTCCTTGAAGCCTGAGCAGTGGTAGGCGCTGGACGCGTGGGCCAGGTGGTGTTCCACCGGCTCGATCTTCACCTTCTTGGCATCGAAGCCCAACTGCTCCAGGCACCAGACGATCTTCTTGCGGTAGCGCTTGTAGCGACGGTTGCCCATGAGGATGGCGTCCAGCGCACGATCCGGGGCATACCAGTAGCGCTTGGCGTAGTGCCAGCGGGCCTTGCCGAACAGGCTGATGGGCGCGAAGGGAATGGCCACGACGTCGACGTCGGAAGGCTTGATACCGGCCTGTTCCAGGCAGAACTTGGCCGACTCGTAGGGCATGCGATTCTTCGCGTGCTTGTCGCGCACGAAGCGCTCTTCTTCGGCGGCCGCGATCAGCTTGCCGTCGATATAGAGCGCGGCGGAGGGATCATGGCTGAGGGCGCCGGAAAGGCCGAGAATCGTCAATGCCACGGGGTTAGCCTCTTTCAGGGCAGGTGCCTGGCACCTGCGGTAATCGTTTATCCAGTAGCTGGTGCAGCGCCGATTCGGCCGGCCAGTTCCGCAGGAAGCGCGCGCGGTCGCGAGCATAGGCCCGGGCGAAGCTGCGCTCGCTGCGATGCTGGTACACGGCATCGAGATCGATCAGGGTCCAGCGGCCGTCCTGCCAGAACAGGTTGTAGCCCTTGAAGTCGCCGTGACTGATGCGCTCGCGGATAAGCGCAGCGAACAATCGGTCGAGAGCTTGCAACTCGACTTCCGGCGGAGCACCAGCCCCATCAGGATTGTCCAGATAGGGTCGAAAACGGGCGATTATATCTTGCCCGGAGAGATATTCGGTAATCAGGTAGGCCCGGCCGCGCATCCAGAGAAACCGCCGTTCGAGCACGGCCAGCGGACGTGGCGTGGCGATGCCAAGGAACTCCAGACGGTTGCCCTCGCGCCAGCTGTGCCAGGCGCGACTCGGGCGCCAGAAGCGCGTCAACCAGTGCAGCAGGCCCTTGATGTTGTAACGCTTGACCAGCAGTTTGCGTCCGTCGATCTGGACTTCCGCTACCGTGGCGGTAGCCCCTTGCTTCAGCGAGCGACCCTGCTCAAGCGCGGCGTCCGGCGCCTGCAGCAGCCTTTCGAGCCCTGCTTCCGCCTCGCGACGGACCGCGCGCAGGCCGAATGCGCCGCGAACGACACTGAACAGGCTGCAATCGCGAGCGATCTTTTTCATGTAGTCAGCCAGGCGCCAGCGTCGCACCCGGGCGATTTCTTTCTCCAGGGCCTCCAGCGGCAAGGCATGCTCGCCGTTGACCAGCAGGTAGTGCACCAGCAGCTCTTCCAGGAAGGGGTCCAGCTCCGCCGGCAATTGGGCAAAGAAGATGCCCAGGTTGGCCAGGACCTTGTCCCTCGGCAGAGGATTGCCGGGGTTTTCAGCGCGGATGCCGCCACCGTCGATCACGTGCAGCTTGTTGTCCTGTCGCAACAGGTTGTCCAGGTGCAGGTCTTCCTGTGCGAGCCCGACCAGGTGCAGTCGGGCAATGACTCCGAGCGCCTCGCCCAACACGGCTTGCTGACCGTCGGACAACGGGGCATCGCGCTCCACCTGGCGCCAGGCATCCCAGAGGCTTTCCGCTGATTCCAGATATTCGAACAGCAACCAGCCACCCTGCCCTGGCTGCTGCCCTTCATTCAGAAGCGCCGGGGAATCGATGCCCTGTTCATGCAGGGCGCGCGCGCCCGCCAGCTCGCGCTGGAAATGCCGCTCGGCCTTGGCGCCGACCAGCAGCTTGGCCAGCACCTTGCGGCCCTGCCACATCGCCACGCCCACGTAACGCTGCCCGGGCAGAACCCGCAGCAGGCCCTGCAGCTCCAGGCCGCCAGCGACATCAAGGCGAATGGGAAGCTGCGGGGTTCTCCCCGCACGGGCCAGGTCAGCCAGAGTCATTGAGCGCGTTCCTTGTCACGCCGGCGACTGGCGAGGCGTGCCAGCCAGTCATTCACGTCCGCCGAATCCTGCCCGCGCTCCAGGTAGCCAGACAGCAGTTCGCGTACCTCGACTTCGCCCCAGGCATCAGCCCGGCGCACCAGGGCCTCCAGGTCCTTGACCCGGTCGCGGCGCCCCAGCAGCAAGGGCCGGGTCTTTTCCAGGTCGATCAGACAAGCCTCGAATCCGGCCTGGGTCTCCCGCAGGAATACGTGCTTGGGATAGAAGCAACCGTGCACCTGGCCAGCGCCATGGAGGCGCCGCGCCAGATCCGCCACCGCGACGATGATCGCCGAGCGCTTCCCGGCGGCCATTGCGGGCCACGCATCCAGCCAACCGGCAAGCTCGCGCCAACCATCCAGGGCACGAGTCAGCAGGATGGCGCGACGCTCGCCCTCAACCAGGCGGTAGCCGAAGAAGGCCGCCTGCAGAGCCGGAACGCCCAGTTTCTGGTAGCGGCAAATGTTGCGGAACTCGCGAGCGAAGGTGGGCTCGCCAAAAGGTCGCAGCAGGTTGCGGCTAAGGAAGTTGCTCTGTCGCTTGAGGTAGTAGGTGGCCTCACCCAGGTCCAGGCGGAACACACTGCTCCAGCCACCACGACCGGTGTTGGGCTCATCGACCGCCTCCAGGCGCAAGGCCCAGAGCGATTCGAAACTGTCCAGGCCGTGGCGGGCGAGAATCTCGCGATCCGCCGCGGCGATGAAGTCGCTCATTCGCGCCCCTCGAAGAACTTGAGGATCTTCCGCACTTGGCGCTTGTCGCGGCTACGCAGGCGCGATTGATCCCGGTATTGCAGGTAGAAGCGCAGGCGCTGGCTGCGACTGAGGTGGTACTTGGCCACCTTGTCCAGGCAGGCCAAGTCCTTGATCACCCGATAGTGCAGGAAGGGTCCCCACCAGAACGTGCCGGTTGGGCAGTCGATCAGGAACAGCTCGCCAGCTTCGTCCACCAGCAGGTTGCGCCACTTCAGGTCGTTATGGGCGAAGCCGTGCTGATGCAGGCTTCGGGTGGCCTTCGCCAACTGTCGGCTGACGCGGTCGACCCAGCGCGGATCGCTCAGGCGCGGATCGCCCTGCTTGGCCATTTCCGCCATGTCGACCGTGCCTTCGAGTTCCCGGGTGATCAGCGCACCACGATGGAAGGCGCCGGCACGACGTTCCTGCCCCCACCCCACCACAGGCGCAGTGGGAATGCCCCATTTGGTGAAGCGCTTGAGGTTCTGCCATTCGGCCTTGACTCGCGGCCGACCGAACCAGCGACGCAAGCCCTTGCCCGCTGCCCAGTAGCGTTTGACGTAGTAGCGCACGCCACGGTGTTCCACCCGCAGCACCTCGGACAGCGGGTCGCCGGTGATCCAATCACCTTCCACGGCAAATACCTTGTCGAGGTCACCGAACAGCTCTGCGACCTCAGTCTCCAGCCCCTCGGCCAGTTTCCATTGGCTCACGCCTCTCCTCCCCCGGCGTACTTGCGCTCATAGCGCGAGAGCAGGCGCTCGGCCTTCTGCTCGAGCCAGGCCAGCAGACCGATTTCATCCCTCAGGACATGGCGCAGAGGCTGGCGGAAGTAGGCCTTGAGGAAGCGCAGCTTGTCACGCCGGGTCAGGCCGATGTTCAGCGCCGAGAAGTAGAGTCCGGCCAGGTCCTTGTCGCGCCAGCGCCTGGGAGTTGCGGCACGGGTTTGCGCACGATGCAGGTCAATCAGCGACAGTTTGAAGTCGTCGGCGGTCACCGGTCGTGCCGTGTGCAGCAGGAAGTGGCAGATATAGCAGTCGCGATGATTGACCCCGGCCCGGTGCATCGTGCCGGTCATGCGTGCCACTTCCTCGATCAGCGCCCACTTCAGCCGTACCGGCGGCGGATTGCTTGGCCAATCGACACAGAAGTCTTCGAGGCTGACCGTGGGTGCCAACTCTTCCGTGACAATGAAGGAGTGCTGGCTCGCCGGATTGCTGCCGCGCTCGCCAAATGCAACGGCGGTCATGGTCGGTACACCGGCCTCGTGCAGGCGCTGGATGGCCGTCCATTCCTGGCCAGCGCCCAGCACGGGCGCCTTCGCAGTGATCAGGTTCTTGACGATCTCACCCCAGCCGATGCCGCGATGGATCTTGACGAAATAGCCGCTGCCGGCCACTTCAGTGCGCAGGGTGCGACGACCTTCCAGCTCTCGGTAGACCTGGCCCTGGAGCGCTTCCACCTCGACGAAGGCGTCACGCCCGGCCCAGAGGTGCTCGAAAGGGGGCTTCAGGACAAGCTTCATGGGCGCTCCGCGAGAATCACATCCGCTGCGTGCTGCGGCATGCTGTAAAGGTCGGCGCTGTCGGCAAAGGCCAGGCCGTTAGCGCTCCAGCGCGCGCGGGCCGCCGAATCGGCGAGCATCTCGACAAGCGTGCGATTGAGGCCCTCCTGCTCGAAGGGGCTGGGCAACACGCGGCCGCTGTCCGCCTCGGCGATGTAGTGGGCATAGCCGCAAACGTCGGTGACCAGCACGGGCAGCCCCGCAACCAGCGCCTCCAGCAATACAGTGCCGGTGTTCTCGTTGTAGGCCGGGTGGATCAGCAGGTCGGCACCCAGCAGGAAGCGCGGGATATCGCTGCGCCCCTTGAGGATGTCCACCTGGTCGGAAATGCCCAGGGTCTTCATCTGCAGCAGGAAAGGCTTGGGATCGTCCTGGCCGATAACGATCAGGCGAGTGCGCTTGCGCAGTTCACGCGGCAGCGCGGCCACGGCCTTGAGACTGCGATCCAGGCCCTTGGTCTTGAAGCCGGAACCGATCTGCACCAGCAACAGGTCGTCATCGCTCAGCTTGAACTCACGGCGGAACTCAGCGCGGATGTCCGAGGCGTTGGCCGGCGCGCGGCGATCGGCGGCGATACCCGGTGGCAGCAGGTGGAAGCGTTTGGCCGGCGTGGCGTAGTGCTTGACGAAGAGCGGCTGCTGCACCTCGGAGATCATCAGCACCTCGGTCTTCGATTCAGGGGCGAACACCGCGCGCTCATAGTCTGAGAAGTGTTTGTAGCGACCCCAGCGGCGGTAGAGACCATTGCGCAAGGTCTGCGCCTTGTCCTCGAAGCAAGGGTCAGCGGCGTAGTAGACATCCAGACCCGGCATCTTGTTGAAGCCGATTACCCGATCCACAGGACGGCGCGCCAGGTCGGCCTCGACCCAGGCGGTGAATTTCTCGTTGCGCTTGTGGTTGAACAGCGCCTTGACGGGCGCAATCAGCACTTCGAAGCCGTCCGGGACGTCGCCCTCCCAGATCATGGTGTAGACGCGAATGGCATGACCGCGACGCTGGCACTCCAGGGCGATGCGCATGAAATCACGCTGCAGGCCACCGAAGGGGAAGTACTTGTAGAGCACGAATGCCAGTTGCATCAGTGGATATCCTCAGTCAGCAGAAGGGCTTCCAGCTGGGTCGCCACGCGCTGCGGATTCAGCCGGGTGAAACAAAGCGGCTGTTCACCTTCCAGATCGAACAGGCGGCGATCTTCCACCGTCGGCTTGTAGGCACAGACCTTCTTCAAGCAGGGCGCGCAGGGGAAGTCGCTACCCAAGTGGATCTGCGACCGCCCATAAGCGCCGGTGAAGCCCGGGTTGGTCGGGCCGTAAAGTGACAAGGTCGGCACATCCAGGGCGGCAGCCAGGTGGCCGAGGCCGGTATCCACCGCCACGCAGGCGCGGGCGCCGGCCACGACCTTGGCCATCCCCGCCAGGGATAACTTGGGGAGCACTGCAGCCTTTTCCAAGCCTTCGGCAATGCGTTCGGCACGTGCTTTTTCCGTCGGATTGCCCCAGGGCAGCCGCACGTGCCAGCCATGGTCGCAGGCGCGCTCGGTAAGTTCGCGCCAATACTTTTCCGGCCAGTGCTTGGTCTCCCACGTGGTGCCATGGAGGAACAGCAGGTAGGGCGCACCGCTCTGAGCGTCGGCCAGTTGGGCGCGATTCAGACCGTAGTTGCCAACCCCTTCAGGCACCCGATAGTCCAGTGCCTGGGCGAACAACTGGCGCACGCGCTCGACAGCGTGCTGTCCCCAGGCCACCGGATAGCGGCGATCATAGAAGTGGCTGGCCACCGGCTCGCGGGCCGAGTCACGATCCAGCCCCACTACCGGTGCCTTGGTGTAACGGGTCAGCAGGGCGCTCTTCAGCAAGCCTTGTGCGTCGATCACCAGGTCATAGCGGGTTTCCCGCAGACGGCGCTTGAAGCGGCGCCATTCGCCGCTTCTCAGGGTCTGCCAGAGGTTGTTGCGCCAGCGGCGGATCGCCACCGGAATGACTTGCGCCACCGCCGGATGCCAGGCCGGAATCTCGGCAAACCCCTCTTCCACCACCCAGTCGAACTCGATGCCGGGAATCGCCCGCGCAGCATCGGTGAGCGCCGGCAAGGTATGAATGACATCGCCCAGGGAAGACGTCTTGATCAGCAGTACCCGCACTCAGCGACTCTCCACCAGCTCGAGCGGGTCCGGCACCAGGCGGTCCAGGGCTTCGATCACCGGGCGCGGTTTGAGCTCGCGCAGGCAGTTGTAGTGGCCGAAGCGGCAAGTGCGCTCGAAGCAGGGGCTGCACTCCAGACCGAGGCGGACAATCTCCACCTGCTCGGCCAGGGGCGGGGTGAACTGCGGCGAGGTCGAACCGTAGACCGCCACCAGCGGTCGCGCCAAGGCAGCCGCCACGTGCATCAGCCCGGAGTCGTTGGACACCACTGCGCTGGCGCAGGACATCAGGTCGATGGCCTCGGCCAGGCTGGTTTCACCGGCGAGGTTGACCGCTTCTTCGCGCAGGCCCGGGATAAGGCGCATGCGGATGTCTTCGCCCCCCGGGTGGTCGTTCTTCGAGCCGAACAACCAGACCTGCCAGCCGGTCCGGATCTTCAGTTCGGCCACCTTGGCGTAGTGCTCGGCGGGCCAACGCTTGGCCTCGCCGAACTCGGCACCCGGACAGAGCGCCAGCACGGGGCGATCCAGATCCAGGCCGAACTTGGCCCGGGCGGCGTCGCGGCTGGCCGGATCGATCCGCAGCGAAGGGCGTGGATAGGGCTTGGGCAGCTCGGCGCCCGGTTCGAAGGCCAGGGCCATGAAGCGCTCGATCATCAGCGGGTAGCGCTGCTTGTCGAGAACACGAATGTCATTCAGCAGGCCGTAGCGCATCTCGCCCTTCCAACCGGTGCGTTTGGGGATGCCGGCGAACCAGGGCACCAGCGCCGACTTCAGCGAGTTGGGCAGGAGAATGGCCTGATCGTACTGCCCCAGCAGGGACTTGCCGATCTTGCGGCGAGTGGCGATATCCAGCACGCCGTGGCCGACGGGGAAACTCAGCGCCTGGCGCACTTCCGGCATGCGCTCAAGGATGGGCCGGCTCCACTCGGGGGCCAGCACGTCGATCTCGCAGTCGGGATGGCGGGCCTTCAGGCACTGGAAGAGTGTCTGCGCCATCACCATGTCGCCGACCCAGGAGGGTCCTACGATCAGTATTTTCATAAGGGCAGCTTCAAGCCTCAAGCGACAAGCCGCAAGCTCCAAGCGGTGCGAACCACTTGCAGCTTGCGGCTTGCCGCGTGCAGCTTAGTCGGATTACTTGACCAGGGTGCGCCACTCGCCGTGGGCGGAAGTCTTGCCGGTCACCAGGTCGAAGTAGGCTTTCTGCAGCTTCTCGGTCACCGGACCACGGCGACCGATGCCGATCTTGCGGCCATCCACTTCGCGGATCGGGGTGACTTCGGCGGCGGTACCGGTGAAGAAGGCCTCGTCGGCGATGTACACCTCGTCACGGGTGATGCGCTTCTCCACGACCTTGATACCCAGCTCGCCAGCCAGGGTCAGGATGGTGCTGCGGGTAATGCCATTGAGGCAGGAGGTCACTTCCGGGGTGTACACCACGCCGTCCTTGACCAGGAAGATGTTCTCGCCCGAACCCTCGGCCACGTAGCCTTCCGGGTCCAGCAGCATGGCCTCGTCGGCGCCGCCGGAAATGGCCTCCTGCAGGGCCAGCATCGAGTTGATGTAGTTGCCGTTGGCCTTGGCGCGCGTCATGGAAATGTTGACGTGGTGGCGGGTATAGGAGCTGGTACGCACCTTGATGCCGTTGACCAGTGCTTCCTCGCCCATGTACGCGCCCCAGTGCCAGGCGGCGACGATCACATGCACCTTCAGACCGGTCGCGCGCAGGCCCATGCCCTCGCTGCCGAAGAACACCATCGGCCGCAAGTAGGCGCTTTCCAGGCCGTTCTCACGAACAGCGGCGCGCTGGGCTTCGTTGATTTCTTCCTTGGAGAAGGGAATCTCCATGTTGAAGATGTGAGCGGAGTCAAACAGTCGGTCGGTGTGAGCCTGCAGGCGGAAGATGGCAGTGCCGTCCGGAGTGTTGTAGGCGCGTACGCCTTCGAACACGCCCATGCCGTAATGCAGGGTGTGGGTCAGGACGTGAGTGGTTGCTTCGCGCCACGGCACCAGTTCGCCGTCATACCAGATCACGCCATCACGATCGGCCATCGACATATTGCCAGCTCCTCAAGAATTCGATTGGTTCAGCCAGCCGGGTCAGTTCAGACCCAGTTCACGCCAGATCCGCATCACGCCATGGCGCTCCGCGTGGAACTGGTCCCCGCTCACTATCCCGGGCTGCTTCTGCAAGGCCTGGCGGTGGGCCGCTGAACGGTAGGCTTTGTAGGCTTCCTGCAGCAGGCGCACTTCGTCGCCGGCCAGCAGGTTTGCCTGCTCCAGGCCATCCAGAATGCGGATGTTATCGGTGTAACGCACCAGTTCAGGGTGCTGTCGCGACCAGGCCAGGGCCGCATATTGCACCATAAATTCGATATCGACGATACCGCCGGCATCCTGCTTCAGATCGAAGGAGGCCGCGGCCTCGAAGGCATTCGACCCTGTGCCGGCAGCGGTTTCGCGGGTGCCAAGGTTGCCACGCATCTTGGCGCGCATCTCGCTCACCTCTGCGCGCAACCCGGGCAAATCGCGCTCGCGGCCGAGCACCGCCAGGCGCACCTGCTCGAAGGCGGTGGCGACCTGCGGCGAGCCCACCAGCACCCGCGCACGCACCAGCGCCTGGTGCTCCCAGGTCCAGGCTTCGTTCTCCTGGTAGCGCTGGAAGGCGCCCAGGGAACTGACCAGCAGGCCTGCAGCACCCGACGGACGCAGGCGCATGTCCACTTCGTACAGGGCTCCGGAGGTGGTCTGGGTGGTCAGCAAATGGATGATGCGCTGCCCCAGGCGAGTGAAGAACTGCGCGCCGTCGATGGGTTTGTCGCCATCGGTTTCAGCCTGGGGATCGCCATCGTGGATGAACACCAGGTCCAGGTCCGAGCCATGGCCGAACTCGAGGCCACCGACCTTGCCGTAGCCGACGATGACGAAGTCCGGATCGCAAAGACTGCCGTCAGCGCGCTTGGGCGTGCCGTACTTGGCCACGGTCTGGCGCCATGAAAGGGCAAGCACTTGATCGAGAATGGCCTCGGCCAGCCAGGTCAGGTAGTCGCTGACCTTCATCAGCGGCAAGGTGCCGGCTATTTCCGAAGCCGCCACCCGCAGACTGTGGGCCAGCTTGAAGTGGCGCAGGGCCTCCATCTGCTGCTCCAGATCGTCTTCGGGGATCCGCGTCAGGCGCTCGCGCAGCTCGGCCGCCAGCTCCGGCGCCAGCGGCGGGCGATAGAGGCGGCCCTCATTGAGCAGTTCATCCAACAACAGCGGGAAGCGGGTGATCTGCTCGGCGATCCAGGGGCTGGCCGCACAGAGTTCGATCAAACGCTGCAGGGCGCCGGGGTTTTCGGTCAGCAGTACCAGGTAGGCGGAACGGCGCGCCACCTTTTCCACCATGGGCAGCACCCGCTCCAGCACCAGGTCAGGCGTGCGATGCTCCACGGTCAGGCTCAGCAGGCGCGGTATGAACGCATCCAGACGCTCGCGTCCGAGACGCTGCATGGCACGCACCTGCGGGCCATTGCGCAGGTCGGAAAGGCGACGCCAAGCTGCGACGGGCTCGGCGAAGCCGGCTTCGCCCAACTGACGGCAAGCACTCTCCTCGTCCAGCGCCTCCTCCCAGAGCGGAAGCCATTCGCCACCGATGCAGCTTTCACCGTCGCCGCCCTCTTCGTCATCCGGATCGGCGATCACTTGCTGAAAGTGCCACTCGACACGCCCGCGCCAGTGCATCAGGCGCTCGTGGAAGCTCGTCCAGTCGTCAAAGCCCATGATGAAGGCAACACGCGCTCGATCCAGCTCACTGTCCGGCAGCATCTGCGTCTGGCGGTCGGCGATGGCCTGCAAGGCGTGCTCGGTGTAGCGGAGAAACTCGTAGCCTTCCTTCAATTCGGCAACCACCGGTGGCGGCAGGTAGCCCTGGCCCTCCAAGGTCTCCAGTACCGTCAGCAGCGGTCGCTGCTGCAGGCTGAGGTCGCGGCCGCCGTGAATCAGCTGGAAGGCCTGGGCGATGAACTCAACTTCGCGAATGCCTCCGGAGCCGAGCTTGACGTTCTCGGTCATGCCCTTGCGCCGCACCTCCTGCTGGATCAATTGCTTCATCGAGCGCAGCGCTTCGATGGCAGAAAAATCCAGGTAGCGGCGATAGACGAAGGGACGCAGCATCTGCAGCAGGTAGGCGCCGGCCGCCTGGTCGCCGCCCACCACCCGCGCCTTGATCATGGCGTAGCGTTCCCAGTCACGCCCCTGGTCCTGGTAGTACTGCTCCAACGCATTGAAGCTGAACACCAACGACCCGGATGAGCCGTAAGGACGCAGGCGCATATCCACACGGAAGACAAATCCGTCCACAGTGATGGCGTCCAGCGCCTTGATCAGCCGCTGGCCGAGGCGCGTGAAGAACTCCTGATTGTCCAGGGCGCGCTTGGCACCTTCAGTCTCACCGCCCTCGGGGTAGCCGAAGATCAGGTCGATGTCCGAGGACAGGTTCAATTCATGGGCCCCAAGCTTACCCATGCCCAGCACGACCAGATGCTGTGGAAGACCAGAGCGACGGCCGATGGGCGTGCCGAACTGGGCGCAATGGCGGCTGTAAAGCCAGTGGTAAGCGAGGTCGATGCAGGCGTCTGCGAGGTCGGAGAGGTCGCGACAGGTTTCCGCAAGATCCGCCTGACGGGTCAGGTCGCGCCAGATAATGCGCAACTGCTGGCGGTGGCGGTAGCGGCGCAGCCGTCGCCCAAGGTCGTCTTCTTCCATGCAGTCTTCCAGCAGCTCCGCGACCTGGGCGCGCAACTCGCCGGGCGCCAGAGGCCGCTCCAGCTCACGGGAGGCAGCCAGCGCCAACAGCATGAGCGGGTCGCGCTGGGCCTGTTCGGCGACGAAATCACTGGCGGCACTGACTCGCACGAAGGCTTGCCGCCGTTCGTCGGGCCAGCTGTCAAAGTCCTGGGACTGATCAGCGAGGGCAGTGCGGAAGGCAGACAGCGCCCGATCGGCACTGGGCTGGAGGGTGGCCGACAGGGCGGCCAGCGACGGCAAGCTCATGGTCTATCCTTTCTGGGCTGCGGGCCGAGGCTGGACCCGCAGCTGGCGCAGCGGTGGCGGAACAGCTCTAACTCGGGGCTTTCAGCCGACTGCGCCGCGCAGTCTGTAGTTTTACTACGAAAGATTGTATCCAGAGTGCTGAAACCTTCGTCGATTTGTAGTAAAACTACACGAGCCCGGCCCTACCCCCGGTAACAAGAATTTCGCCGCGACCGCCCCACAAGGCCGGCCGTGACCACTGGCATCCGATTCTGGAAGCCTTTCCGCCCTGGAGCAAGCCATGCAAGACCTCGATCCCGTCGAAACCCAGGAATGGCTGGATTCCCTGGAGTCCGTACTCGACAAAGAAGGCGAAGACCGCGCGCATTACCTGCTGACCCGCATGGGTGAGCTGGCCACCCGCAGCGGCACCCAACTGCCCTACGCCATTACCACGCCGTATCGCAACAGCATCCCGGTAACCCACGAAGCACGCATGCCTGGCGACCTGTTCATGGAACGCCGCATTCGCTCGATGGTGCGCTGGAACGCCCTTGCGATGGTGATGCGCACCAACCTGCACGACCCGGATCTGGGCGGTCACATTTCCAGCTTCGCTTCCTCGGCGACCCTCTACGACATCGGTTTCAACTACTTCTTCCAGGCTCCTACCGAGGAGCACGGCGGCGACCTGATCTTCTATCAGGGCCACGCATCCCCCGGCATCTATGCTCGCGCCTTCCTCGAAGGCCGCATCAGCGAAGAGCAGATGACCAACTTCCGCCAGGAAGTGGACGGCAAGGGCCTGTCCTCTTACCCGCACCCCTGGCTGATGCCGGACTTCTGGCAGTTCCCCACCGTATCCATGGGCCTCGGCCCGATTCAGGCCATCTACCAGGCCCGCTTCATGAAGTACCTGGAAAGCCGCGGCTTCATCCCCGCCGGCAAACAGAAGGTCTGGTGCTTCATGGGTGACGGCGAGTGCGACGAGCCGGAATCCCTTGGCGCCATCTCCCTGGCCGGCCGCGAGAAGCTGGACAACCTGATCTTCGTCATCAACTGCAACCTGCAGCGCCTAGACGGCCCGGTCCGCGGCAACGGCAAGATCATCCAGGAGCTGGAAGGCGTCTTCCGCGGCGCCCAGTGGAACGTGAACAAAGTGGTCTGGGGCCGGTTCTGGGACCCGCTGTTCGCCAAGGACACCAACGGCTCCCTGCAGCGCCGCATGGACGAAGTCGTCGACGGCGAGTACCAGAACTACAAGGCGAAGGACGGTGCTTACGTCCGCGAAAACTTCTTCAACTCGCCAGAGCTCAAGGACATGGTCAAGGACCTCTCCGACGACGAGATCTGGAAACTCAACCGTGGCGGCCACGATCCCTACAAGGTCTATGCGGCCTACCACCAGGCGGTCAACCACAAAGGCCAGCCCACGGTCATCCTGGCCAAGACCATCAAAGGCTACGGCACCGGTGCGGGCGAAGCGCAGAACACCGCGCACAACACCAAGAAAGTGGATGTCGAGAGCCTGAAGCAGTTCCGCGATCGCTTTGACATTCCGGTCAACGACAACGATCTGGAAAAACTGCCGTTCTACCGCCCGCAGGAAGGCAGCGCCGAGCACAAGTACCTGCACGAGCGTCGCGCCGCCCTGGGTGGCTATATGCCGCAGCGTCGCGCCAACAGCTTCAGCATCCCGACCCCGCCGCTGGAAACCCTCAAGGCCATCCTCGACGGTTCGGGCGATCGTGAAATCTCCACCACCATGTCCTTCGTGCGCATCCTGGCGCAGTTGGTGAAGGACAAGGAACTTGGCCAGCGCATCGTTCCGATCATCCCGGACGAAGCCCGTACCTTCGGTATGGAAGGCATGTTCCGCCAGCTGGGCATCTACTCCTCGGTCGGCCAGCTCTACGAGCCGGTGGATAAGGACCAGGTGATGTTCTACAAGGAGGACAAGAAGGGCCAGATCCTTGAAGAAGGCATCAACGAAGCAGGCGCCATGTCCTCCTTCATTGCGGCCGGTACCTCCTACAGCAACCACAACCAGCCGATGCTGCCGTTCTACATCTTCTATTCGATGTTCGGCTTCCAGCGTATTGGCGACCTGGCCTGGGCAGCCGGCGACAGCCGTGCTCGCGGCTTCCTGATCGGCGGCACCTCCGGCCGGACCACTCTGAACGGCGAAGGCCTGCAGCACGAAGACGGCCATAGCCACCTGATGGCGGCCACCATTCCGAACTGCCGCACCTACGACCCCACCTACGGCTACGAGCTGGCGGTGATCGTGCGTGAAGGCATCCGCCAGATGACCGAAGAGCAGCAGAACATCTTCTACTACATCACCGTGATGAACGAGGCCTACCAGCAGCCCGCGCTGCCGGCTGGAGCCGAAGAAGGCATCATCAAGGGCATGTACCTGCTGGAAGAAGATAAGAAGGACGCCGCGCACCACGTGCAGCTCCTGGGCTCGGGCACCATCCTGCGCGAAGTCCGCGAAGCGGCGAAGATCCTCCGCGACGAGTTCAATGTCGGCGCTGACGTCTGGAGCGTTACCAGCTTCAACGAACTGCGCCGCGAAGGCCTGGCGGTCGAGCGTCACAACCGCCTGCATCCGGAACAGAAGCCGCGTCAGACCTACATCGAGCAGTGCCTGGCAGGCCGCAAGGGCCCGGTCGTGGCCTCCACCGACTATATGAAGCTGTTCGCCGACCAGATTCGTCAGTGGGTACCGAGCAAGGAATACAAGGTCCTCGGCACCGACGGTTTCGGCCGCAGCGACACCCGCAAGAAACTGCGCCACTTCTTCGAGGTTGACCGTTACTGGGTGGTCCTCGCGACCCTGGAAGCCCTGGCGGATCGCGGCGAGATCGAACCCAAGGTCGTGGCCGAGGCCATCGCCAAGTTCGGTATCGATCCTGAAAAACGCAACCCGCTGGACTGCTGAGGAGACGCATTGTGAGTGAACTGATTCGCGTACCCGACATCGGCAGCGGCGAAGGTGAAGTGATCGAGCTGTTCGTCAAGGTTGGCGACCGCATCGAAGCCGATCAGAGCCTGCTGACCCTGGAGTCTGACAAGGCCAGCATGGAGATTCCCGCGCCCAAGGCCGGTGTGATCAAGAGCCTGAAGGTGAAGCTGGGCGATCGCCTGAAAGAAGGCGACGAACTGCTGGAGCTGGAAGTCGAGGGTGCTGCAGCTGCAGCGCCCGCTCCGGCGGCGGCTCCGGCACCCAAGGCCGAAGAACAGCCCGCGGCCCCGGCGCCAGCTGCTGCCCCTGCGGCCGCCAGCTCCAGCGTGCAGGAAATCTTCGTCCCGGATATCGGTTCGGCCGGCACTGCCAAGGTCATCGAGGTTCTGGTCAAGGCCGGCGACACGGTGGCAGCCGAGCAGTCCCTGATCACCCTGGAGTCCGACAAGGCCAGCATGGAGATTCCCTCCCCTGCCGCCGGCGTGGTGGAGAGCGTCGAGGTCAAGCTGGATGCCGACGTCGGCACCGGCGACCTGATCCTCAAGCTGCGCGTAGCCGGAGCAGCACCGTCTGCAGCCCCGGCTCCGGCCCAGGCCGCTGCACCTGCCGCCGCACCTGCCGCCGCACCGGCACCGGCTGCCACTCAAACGCCTGCCCCGGCGGCAACCGCCTCGGTGCAGGACATCAAGGTTCCGGACATCGGCTCGGCCGGCAAGGCCAAGGTCATCGAAGTACTGGTCAAGGCCGGCGATACCGTCGAAGCCGAGCAGTCGCTGATCACCCTGGAATCCGACAAGGCCAGCATGGAAATCCCCTCGCCGTCCGCCGGCGTGGTGGAAAGCGTCGAAGTGCAGCTGGACGCCGAAGTCGGCACCGGCGACCTGATCCTCAAGCTCAAGGTCGCGGGAGCTGCTCCGGCAGCGGCCGCAGAGCAACCGGTCCATCGCGTACCCGAGGGCGCCCATCCGGTCGCAGCCGCCGAGGTCACTGCTATTGCCTCGCTGGCCGCAGCGGCTGCAAGCACCACCGGCATTCCGGCCCGTTCCAGCGGCGCCAAGGTCCACGCAGGCCCGGCGGTTCGCCAACTGGCCCGCGAGTTCGGCGTCGAGCTGAGCGCAGTTCCGGCCACCGGCCCGCACGGTCGCGTCCTCAAGGAAGACGTGCAGGCCTACGTCAAGACGATGATGCAGAAGGCCAAGGAAGCTCCGGCCGCAGCCGCCGCTGCAACCGGTGGTGCCGGTATCCCGCCGATCCCGGCGGTGGACTTCAGCAAGTTCGGCGAAATCGAAGAAGTGGCCATGACCCGCCTGATGCAGGTCGGTGCTGCCAACCTGCATCGCAGCTGGCTCAACGTCCCGCACGTGACCCAGTTCGATTCGGCCGATATCACCGAGCTGGAAGCCTTCAGGGTTGCCCAGAAGGCCGTGGCGGAAAAGGCCGGCGTCAAGCTGACCGTCCTGCCGCTCCTGCTCAAGGCCTGCGCCTACCTGCTCAAGGAGCTGCCGGATTTCAACAGCTCCCTGGCCCCCAGCGGCAAGGCGCTGATCCGCAAGAAGTACGTGCACATTGGCTTTGCCGTGGACACCCCGGACGGCCTGCTGGTACCGGTCATTCGCGACGTCGACCAGAAGAGCCTGCTGCAACTGGCCGCCGAAGCCGCCGAACTGGCGGAGAAAGCGCGCACCAAGAAGCTGTCCGCCGATGCCATGCAAGGCGCCTGCTTCACCATCTCCAGCCTCGGCCACATTGGCGGCACCGGTTTCACGCCGATCGTCAATGCGCCTGAAGTGGCGATCCTCGGTGTGTCCAAGGCCACCATGCAGCCGGTATGGGACGGCAAGGCCTTCCAGCCGCGCCTGATGCTGCCGCTGTCGCTTTCCTACGACCACCGCGTGATCAACGGCGCCGCTGCCGCGCGCTTCACCAAGCGTCTCGGCGACGTGCTGGCGGATATCCGCACCATGCTGCTGTAACCGTTTGCAATTCGCGAGCACGCCACGCTCGTACCTCAACCCCGCCCCCTGAGGCGGGGTTTTTTTTGACTGCTGGATGCCCTCCACCCTCACGGTGACTGCGCAGTCCCGCACAATTCCAACCGTCTTTTCTCCACTCGCGAAAAGCACGGTGCGGCGCGCTTGCCAGTGCCATCATCATGATGCACCCTTGCCCGATGCTTTGAAGAAGTAGGCCGGACCCTCTTCCGGTCAGAGAAGTGGAAGCCTAGCGCCCAATGAAGAGCCATCCCGATGCCACCAGCCGTACGGTGGCCGAGATAGTGACGCAACTGCCCGTCCCCTCGCGGCTGGGCCTGATGCGTTTCGAGCGGCTCAATGAGGCCAGCTGGGCGATGCTCTTTCTCGACCCCGCCTGCGAACGCACATTCGGCCTCCCGGCCAGCGAACTCTGCGCCCTGATTGACGCCCCTTACGCCAGCCTGATGGAACCGGAAATCCGCTACCGGTTGCACGACGAGGTGCAACTTCAACTGGCCGCGCACCCGCATTACTCCATCCAGTACACCCTGCACACGCCCAAGGGCCCGCTGCTCCTGCAGGAAGTCGGCGAGCCTTTCCAGCAGCACGGGCGGCAGCTGCTGCGCGGCTACCTGCTGGTGGCCGGCGAGTCATCGGAACACCAGGAACGGCTGAAAAACCTCGATCTGGAGGCCCAGAACAGCCGGCTGCGCACCTCCCTGGAGCTCTACCAGCGTTCCCAGGACGACCATCTGCAGCACCTGGTGCGCTCCCGCGCCCAACAGAGCCTGATCGTCCGCCTGGCGCGACACCGTTACATGTCCAGCAACCCCGCCGAGGAAGCCGCACAGCTCATCACCCAGGCTGCCTGCGAAGCCTACGACGTAGCGCGCGCCGGCGTCTGGATGCTCGAAGGCACCCAATTGGTAGCGGTCAGCCTGTTCCGCCGCGACCAGGACCACCATGTACACCCGCGCGCCATGGAGATGAGCCAGTTCCCGCATTACCTCGATGCCCTGCACAGCGGCCGTGCCATTGACGCCCACAATGCCCAGAGCGACCCACGCACCAGCGAACTGGCCAAGGGTTACCTCAAGCCCCAGGGCATCAGCGCCATGCTCGACGCCAGCATCCGCATTGGTGGCGAAGTGGTCGGCGTGCTCTGCCTGGAACATACGGGCGCGCCACGCGTCTGGCAGACCGACGAGATCGCCTTCGCCGGCGAGCTGGCCGACCAGTTTGCCCAGGTGCTGGTGAACCAGCAGCGGCGCCACGCTACCAGCGCGCTGCACCTGTTCCAGCGCGCCGTCGAGCAAAGCGCCAGCGCCTTCATGCTGGTCGACCGCGACGGCCTGGTGGAGTACGTCAATCCCAGTTTCACCGCCATCACCCAGTACAGTGCCGATGAAGTGCACGGTCGCCGCCTGTCGGACCTGCCAGCCCTGGAAAACCTCAGTGAACTGCTGTTCGACACCGGCTCCGGCCTGGCGGCCTGCAACAGCTGGCAAGGCGAGTTCCGCAGCCGGCGCAAAAACCTCGAGCCCTACTGGGGCCAGCTGTCGATCTCAAAAGTATTTGGCGAGGACGGCGAGCTCACCCACTACATCGGCATCTACGAAGACGTCACCCAAAGCAAGCTGGCCCAGCAGCGCATCGAGAAACTGGCCTATACCGACAACCTCACCGGCCTCGGCAACCGTCCCTACTTCATCCGCACCCTCGAGGAGCGATTCCAAAGCGACCGCGATACTCCGCTCTGCCTGCTGCTGGTGGACATCGACAACTTCAAGCGGATCAACGACAGCCTCGGCCACCAGACGGGGGACAAGTTGCTGGTAAGCCTGGCCCGGCGCCTGCGCAATAGCCTGAGCCCCAACGGTATCCTGGCGCGCTTTGCCAGCAACGAGTTTGCCGTATTGCTGGACGGTGCCGACCTGGATAGCGGCCAACGCATCGCCGCCCAGGTCCTGCAAACCCTGGACAAGCCGTTGTTCGTCGACAACCAACTGATCAACGTCACGGGTTCCTTGGGGCTCGCCTGTGCGCCGCAGCACGGGCGCGACCCGCAGACCCTGATGAAGCACGCTGGCCTGGCACTGCACAAGGCCAAGGCCAACGGCAAGCACCAGCTGCAGCTGTTCACCGAGGCGCTGAATGCCGAGGCCAGCTACAAGCTATTCGTCGAGAACAACCTGCGCCGCGCCCTGGCACAGAACGAGCTGGAAGTCTTCTACCAACCCAAGCTCTGCCTGAAGACCGGCCAGTTGCTCGGCATGGAAGCGCTGCTGCGCTGGCACCACCCGGAAAAGGGCATGATCAGCCCGGATCAGTTCATCAGCGTGGCGGAAGAGACCGGCATGATCATCCCCATCGGCAAATGGGTGATTCGCGAAGCCTGCCGCATGAGCAAGCGCCTCAGCGCTGCCGGGCTGGGCGACCTGCAGGTGGCCATCAACCTGTCGCCCAAGCAGTTCAGCGACCCGGACCTGGTGGGCTCCATCGCTGCGATCCTCCATGAAGAGCAGCTACCGCCAAAGCATCTGGAGCTGGAGCTCACCGAAGGCCTGCTGCTGGAAGCCACCGAAGACACCCGGCACCAGCTCAACCATCTGAAAAACCTCGGCCTGACCCTGGCCATGGACGATTTCGGCACCGGTTACTCGTCGCTCAGCTACCTGAAGAAATTCCCCATCGACGTGATCAAGATCGATCGCAGCTTCATCAAGGACATCCCCGACAGCCAGGATGACAAGGAGATCACGTCTGCGGTGATCGCCATGGCTCACAAGCTCAAACTCAAGGTGGTCGCCGAAGGTATCGAGACGGCCGCCCAGCTCGGTTTCCTGCGCCGGCAGCACTGCGATGTGGGCCAGGGCTACCTGTTCGACAAACCGATCTCCGGCAAGCACCTGTTCGAGAACCTCGTCCGCTACCCCTGCCGCAAAGGCGTCTGAACAGTCGTTGAAAAACGACTGCACAATCGGGGTAACATCGGGATTCATTGCAATCCCGAGGAGACGGCTGATGGTCCTGCGTTCGCAAATACTCGCCCACAAACTCGAGCTGCCAAGCGCCGCCCAGGCCCTGCCCGGCCGCGAGACGCCCATGCCGGTGCCCGACAGCCACTACGTCAATGGTCGCCCGCTGCAAGGCCCCTTCCCCGCCGGCCTGCAAATGGTGCAATTCGGCCTGGGCTGTTTCTGGGGCGCTGAAAGGCGCTTTTGGCAACAGCCGGGGGTCTGGACCACGGCTGTTGGCTACGCGGGCGGCTTCACCCCGAACCCCACCTATGACGAAGTCTGCTCCGGCCTGACCGGGCACACCGAAGTGGTGCTGGTGGTGTTCGATCCGCGGGAAACCAGCTTCAACGAGCTGTTGAAGGCGTTCTGGGAAGCCCACAACCCGACCCAGGGCATGCGCCAGGGCAATGACGTTGGCACCCAGTACCGCTCCGCCATCTTCTGCTATGACGAAGCCCAACTGGCCGCCGCCCGTGCGAGCCAGGAGCGCTTCCAGGCCGAGCTGGAGAATTCCGGATTCGGCGCCATCACCACCGAAGTCCGAGAGGCGCCAGCCTTCTATTACGCCGAGGCCTATCACCAGCAGTACCTGGCGAAGAATCCTGGCGGCTACTGCGGCCTGGGCGGAACCGGGGTCTGCCTGCCCGCCTGAAGTCGGGCAGGCGGGGTGGTTATTGAAGAGTTAGACTCAAGTGGCCAATCGCCACCCAGCCTCCGGTATGTCGCCCCAAATTCACTACATCCATCCCGACCAGCTCTGCATAGGCCTCTACATCCAGCTGGAGCTGGGCTGGCTGGAGCACGACTTCACCTTCAGCAACTTCAAGATCAAGGATGAAGGGCAGGTTCGCGCCCTGCAGGCGCTGGGCCTGCAGCGGCTGCGCTACGACCCCGCGCGCAGCGACTGCGAGCCCCTGCCCCTTGAAACGTCCGAAGTGCCGGCACCAGCCCCGCCGCAGGAAGACCCGGAGACTCGGGCGCGCCAGGCTCGAACCGAGAAGCTCCGCGAACTGCGGCAGCGGGTAGCCGAGGTGGACCGCCGGTTCCTTCAGGCCAGCCAGCAGGTCAAGAACCTCAACCAGATCCTGCGCAGCCGTCCGGAAGAAGCGATCCAGCATGCCGGTGCCATTGTCGGCGGGCTGGTGGAAACCCTGCTGGGAGAACCCGGTGTCGTGCTGCACAGCATTACCGGCAAGGGGGCCGAGGACAGCTATTACCACGCCCTGAATGTCACCGTGCTGGCGCTGCTGCTGGGCCGCCAACTCGGCCTTGATAGCGAGGCCTGCCACAGCCTGGGTCTCGGCGCCCTGCTGCATGACATCGGCAAGATGGAAGTCCCGAGCAAGGTACTGCTCAAGCCCGAGCCCCTGACCCGCGCCGAGCAACAGTTCCTGCAACTGCACACCGAATTCGGCCTGCGCATGGGCCAACGCCTGATGCTGGACGACGAAGTGCTACGCATCATCCACGAGCACCACGAGCATTGCGACGGCAGCGGCTATCCCCGCGGCCTGCGGGAGGCGGGCATCGGTCGGCTGAGCAAGCTGGTGGCCATCACCAACCAGTTCGACAACCTGTGCAACCCGCTCGACCCGCGAAACGCCCTCAGCCCCCATGAGGCCCTGGCGCTGATGTTCAAGCAGCAGCGTTCGCGCTTTGACGAGGTGGCCCTGAAGGCATTCATACGTGCCATGGGCGTCTACCCGCCCGGCAGCCTGGTGCAACTGGATGACGAGCGCTACGCCCTGGTACTGGGCATGAACCCGGGCCAGCCGCTGCGACCGACCCTGATCGTCCACGCCCCGGACGTGCCCAAACAGGAGGCGCTGATCCTCGACCTGGAACAGGAATCGCACCTGTCCATCGCCCGCAGCCTGCGGCCGGCGCAGTTACCGCTGGAGGTGCTGGAATACCTTAACCCGCGGCAACAACTGACCTACTACGTGGAACCTCGCCCCGGACGAAGCTGATCACTCAGCGATCAGCCAGTCCAGTTGCCAGCCACCCTTGCTTTGCGCCAGGCGCTCGGCGAGCCAGGGCAGGACCTGGCGCAGTTCGTCCTCGATGCCCCACGGCGGGTTGGCGATGACCAGGCCTGAACCGTTCAGCCCGGAATCCGCAGTGTCAGCCGCATGCACCCGCAGCTCTGCACGCAGCAGTTTGGGCGCGCCACTGGCCTGCAGCCCCTGGTAGAAGCGCTTGAGCTGGCGCTGGTCCTTGATCGGGTACCAGATGGCGACCACCGTCTGGCGCATGCGGCCGATGGCTTCCTTCAGGGCGGTGACACAGCGCTCCAGTTCGTCCGCCTTTTCGAAGGGCGGGTCGATGAGCATCAGCGCGCGCTTTTCCGCCACGGGCAGCAGCGCCCGCGCCAGGTGCCACCCTTCACCCAGGTGCACGGCGACTCGGCGGTCGCCGGCCATGTTGTCCCGCAACAGCTGGCCGTCTTCCGGATGCTTCTCGTTCAGTTGCAGGCGGTCCTGGGGGCGCGTCAGGCGCCGCGCCAATTCCGGTGAGCCGGGGTAATAACGCAGGCTGCCATCCGGGTTCAGTTCATGGATCACCTGCAGGTAGTCGGCCATCGGCGCCGGCAGGTCGGGCAGGTCCCAGAGGCGACCGATGCCCTCGCGCCATTCATCGGTGCGACTGGCCTGGTCCCCCAGCAAGTCATAGAGACCGACACCGGCATGGCTGTCGAGGTAGGCGAAGGGTGCCTCCTTGCGCGACAGCAGGGCAATCAGGCGGGCCAGGGTGAAGTGTTTGAGTACGTCGGCGTGGTTGCCGGCGTGGAAGGCATGGCGGTAGTTCATGGAGAGTCCTCGCGAGGCGCGCATTCTATCAGCCAGTGGCTCACCACGGCTTCACCCCCTTTATCACGCTCATGGATGTTGCTAGGCGCCCTTCATTCACCGATCTAGACTCAGGCGATCCCACCGGAGAGCCACCATGTCCGAGACCCTGCTCAGTTCCCGTAACCTGGCTTTCGAACTCTACGAAGTGCTGGACGCCGAAGCCCTGACCCAGCGCGAGCGATTCGCCGACCACAACCGCGAAACCTTTGATGCCGCCCTGGGCACTGCCCGCAGCATCGCCGAGAAGTTCTTCGCTCCGCACAACCGCAAGGGCGACGAACAGGAGCCGGAGTACGTCAATGGCGCCGCCACCCTGATCCCGGAAGTGAAGCCGGCGGTCGACGCCTTCCTCGAAGCCGGATTCCTCAACGCCACCCGCAGCTTCGAACAAGGCGGCATGCAGTTGCCGACCTTGCTGTCCCAGGCCTGCTTCGCGCACTTCCAGGCGGCCAACGTCGGCAGCTCGGCGTACCCGTTCCTGACCATGGGCGCGGCCAACCTGATCGAGAGCTTCGGCAGCGACGAGCAGAAACAGCGGTTCCTGCAACCGATGATCGACGGCCGCTTCTTCGGCACCATGGCCCTGACCGAACCCCATGCCGGCTCGTCCCTCTCGGACATCCGTACCCGAGCCGAACCGGCTGCCGATGGCACCTACCGCATCAAGGGCAACAAGATCTTCATCTCCGGTGGCGACCACCCGCTGGCGGACAACATCGTGCACATGGTCCTGGCCAAGCTGCCGGACGCCCCGCCCGGGGTGAAGGGTATCTCCCTGTTCATCGTGCCCAAGTTCCTGGTCAACGACGACGGCTCCCTCGGCAAGCGCAACGACGTGATCCTGGCCGGCCTGTTCCACAAGATGGGCTACCGCGGCACCACGTCTACCGCGCTTAACTTCGGTGATAACGGTGAATGCGTCGGCTATCTGGTGGGCAAGCCCCACGCCGGGCTGTCCTACATGTTCCAGATGATGAACGAGGCACGCATCGGCGTTGGGATGGGCGCGGTGATGCTCGGCTACGCCGGCTACCTCTATTCCCTCGAATACGCCCGCGAGCGCCCGCAGGGTCGTCTACCAGACGGCAAGGACCCAACCTCGCCCCAGGTCTCGATCATCCAGCACGCCGACGTGCGCCGCATGCTGCTGACCCAGAAAGCCTATGTGGAAGGCGCCTTCGACCTCGGCCTGTACTCGGCGCGCCTGTTCGACGACACCCAGACGCTGGCCACCGAGGAAGAGCGCCAGCAGGCCCACGAGCTGCTCGACCTACTCACCCCGATCGTCAAATCCTGGCCTTCGGAGTTCTGCCTCAAGGCCAACGAGCTGGCGATCCAGATACTCGGCGGCCATGGTTACACCCGCGAATACCCGGTGGAGCAGTACTACCGCGACAACCGCTTGAACCCGATCCATGAAGGCACCCACGGTATCCAGTCCCTCGACCTGCTGGGTCGCAAGCTGGCGCAGAACAAGGGGGCCGGCCTCAAGCAACTGACCCGGCTGATCCAGGGTTGCTGCGAGCGCGCCGCCGAATACGAGTCGCTGACCGCCCTGCGCCAACCGCTGGAGCACCTGCTGGCACGCCTCTCCAATGTCACCCTGGCGCTGCTCGGCGACCTGATGCAGGGCAAGGTCAACCAGGCCCTGGCCAATTCGGCGCTGTACCTGAAGGTGTTCGGCCATACGGTGATCGGCTGGCGCTGGCTGGAACAGGCCATCCGCGCCGAACAGGGACTGGCCCGTGGCAATACGGCAGACGCCGACTTCTACCAGGGCAAGCTGCAGGCCGCACGTTACTTCCTCACCTGGGAAGTGCCCGGCTGCCACCACGAGCTGACACTACTCGAAGCCCGCGACGACACCTGCCTGGCAATGCAAGACAACTGGTTCTGACCCTTTTTCAGGGTATTTCACGCCCCGCGCACATGCGGGGCTTTTTTATGCCCGCTCGCTGAGACTGGCCACGCCCGGGGAACCGCCGTTCCAGCCGCTGGCAAGAACCCTGCATGAAATCTTGCAGGGGCTTGCCACCGGCAGGTTAGAATTCCTCGGCATGCGCCCCCTGCATGCCCCATAGCCCCTCCCCCCATGCAAGGAGCCACCAGTGGATGCCACCACCGTCAATAGCCTGTTCCTGATCGGCGCGGTGCTGGTAGGCATGAGTATTCTGGTCAGCGCCTTCGGGTCACGCTTCGGCGTCCCCATCCTCGTCGTATTCCTCGTGGTCGGCATGCTCGCCGGCAGCGACGGCCCTGGCGGCATCGTCTTCAACAACTATTCCCAGGCCTACCTGGTGGGCAACCTGGCGCTGGCGATTATCTTGCTGGACGGCGGCATGCGAACCCGTGCCGCCACCTTCCGCGTGGCGCTCTGGCCCTCCTTGTCCCTGGCCACCATCGGGGTGCTGGTCACCGCAGGACTGACTGGTGTGGCCGCCGCCTGGCTATTCAACCTGAGCACCCTGGAAGGCCTGCTGATCGGCGCCATCGTCGGCTCCACCGACGCCGCAGCGGTGTTCAGCCTGTTGGGTGGACGCGGCCTCAACGAGCGCGTCAGCGCGACCCTGGAAATCGAGTCGGGCAGTAACGACCCGATGGCGGTGTTCCTCACCGTGACCCTGATCGAGATGCTCGCCAGCGGCCAGACCGGCTTCAGCTGGACCTTTGTCGTGCACATCATCCAACAGTTCGGCATCGGCACCCTGCTGGGCTTCGTCGGTGGCTGGCTGATGCTGCAACTGATCAATCGCCTGACCCTGGCGAACGGCCTCTACCCCCTGCTGGTAGTGGCCGGCGGCATCCTGGTGTTCGCCGTGACCAACGCCGTACAGGGCAGCGGCATCCTTGCCGTCTATCTCTTCGGCCTGTACCTCGGCAACCGGCCAATCCGCTCCCGCCACGGAATACTGCACATGCTCGACGGCCTCACCTGGCTGGCGCAGATCGGCATGTTCCTGGTGCTCGGCCTGCTGGTCACGCCACACGAAATGTTCCCGATTCTGCTACCGGCCCTGGGCCTGGCGCTGTGGATGATCATCTTTGCCCGTCCGCTGTCGGTGTTCCTCGGCCTGCTGCCCTTCCGCGCGTTCCACGACCGCGAAAAGGCCTTCATTGCCTGGGTTGGCCTACGCGGCGCGGTGCCAATCATTCTCGCCGTGTTCCCGCTGATGGCCGGGCTGCCCAATGCCCAGCTGTTCTTCAACGTGGCGTTCTTCATCGTGCTGGTGTCCCTGGTTCTACAAGGCACCAGCCTGCCCTGGGCCGCCAAGCTGCTGCGAGTCACGGTACCGCCCGAGCCCGCGCCGATCTCCCGCGCGGGCCTGGAAGTACACCCCACTAGCGAGTGGGAGCTGTTCGTCTACCGACTGGGGGCCGAGAAGTGGTGCATCGGCGCCGCCCTGCGCGAGCTGAAAATGCCCGAAGGCACCCGTATCGCCGCCCTGTTCCGCGGCAAGGAGCTGCTGCACCCATCGGGCAGTACCACCCTGGAAGCTGGCGACATCCTCTGTGTCGTCGGCCACGAGCATGACCTCTCTGCCCTCGGCAAACTGTTCAGCCAGGCGCCTCAGCGCGGGTTGGACCTGCGCTTCTTCGGCGACTTTGTCCTGGAAGGCGATGCCCAGCTGTCTGCGGTGGCCGCGCTCTATGGCCTCAAGCTCGGCGAGCTGGATGGCCACCAGGCCCTGGGCCGTTTCATTGCCCACGAAATCGGCGGCGAGCCGGTGGTCGGAGACCAGGTGGAATGGAACGGCCTGACCTGGACCGTTGCGCTGATGGAAGGGAACAAGGTACGCAAAGTGGGCGTCAAATTCCCCGAAGGGCAGGGTCGTCCGGGGCTGTTCCTCTAGAGGACGCGTCTAGGACGGCTCTCCCGAGTCGTCAGGCCCCCGCCATGGAAACCCGGGGTTCGCCTATGCGCGAACCCGGATCACTACCGCTCGTGCCAGACAGTCCCGCAAAGGCCGTCGTGGCATATCATTAGCCGCATTTGAACCCGAGTTACCCGATCGCGATGATTGCCTCCTTGCGCACCTTTCTTGCTGCCACCCTGCTGGGCCTCTGCCTGACTCCGGCCTACCTGCAAGCTGCCCCCACCGTCGGCGCTGCCTTGCCCAAACCGACTGCCGCGCCAACCGAGAGCAAGTCCGCCGAAGGCGAGGCCCAGGACAAGCCCTCGCTCGAGGAACAGACTCAGACCTTCGTGGCCAGCCAGCAGGAAAGCCAGCAAGCCCTGACAGCGCTCAAACGACAGCTGAGCGATGCCCCCCGTCTGATCAATGAAGCACAGCGCGAACTGACGCGGCTGAAGAACAGCCCGCCAATCGCGGTGAAAGAGCGCTATGGCAAATCCGAACTCGCACAACTGGAAAAGCTGCTGGATGAGCGCAGCAGCGAACTGGCCGAGCGGCAGAAGTCACTGGCCGACGCCAACAGCCTGATCATCACCTCCCAGACCCGCCCGGAGCGGGCCCAGGCCGAGATCAGTACCAACCAGACGCGTATCCAGCAGATCAACAACAATCTCAAGACCGGCAAGGAAAACGGCAAGACCATCAGCGACAATCAGCGCAACCTGCTCAGCGCCGAGCAGGCCGCCCTCGCTGCCCAGACCGAATTGCGCCGCGAAGAGCTGGCGGGCAACAGCCTGCTGCAGGACCTCGGCAACAGCCAGCGCGACCTGCTCATGGAGCGCATCCGCCGCCTTGAGCAGGAAACCCAGGACCTGCAGTCGCTGATCAACGAGATGCGCCGGGAAAGCTCGGAGCAGACGGTGGCCGAACTCTCCCGCGACACTGACAAGGCGACGCCGGATAGCCTGCTCGCGAAAGAAAGCGCCATCAACCTGAAGATGTCCGACTACCTGCTGCGTGCCACCGACCGTCTCAACGAGCTGACCCAGCAGAACCTGCAGACCCGCCAGCAACTGGACAACCTCAGCCAGGCCGACCAGGCCCTGGAAGAGCAGATCAGCGTACTCAAGGGCAGCCTGCTGCTGGCCAAGATCCTCTACCAGCAGAAGCAGGCCCTGCCCCTCCTGCACCTGGACAAGAACCTGGCCGATGAGATCGCCGATATCCGTCTCTACCAGTTCGAGCTGAATCAGCAGCGCGACCAGTTGAGCAACCAGCAGGCCTATGTTGATGACCTGCTCGCCGAGCAGCCGCCCGAGCAAGTGACAGCGGATCTGCGTACGACCTTGATGAAACTGGTCTCCACCCGCGCCGAGCTGCTCGATCGCCTGAGTCGTGAGCTCAACACCCTGCTCAACGAATCCATCACCCTGCAGCTCAACCAGAAGCAATTGCAGGAGACCTCCCAGGCCTTGCGCAACACCCTCGACGAGCAGATGTTCTGGATTCCGAGCAACAAGCCACTGGACCTCAACTGGCTGAAATCCACGCCGCACCTGTTGGAACGCCAGTTGGCAGAAATGCCCTGGGGTGCAGGGCTGCGCGAATTGGGCGAGGGCCTGGTGGACCGTCCCTGGCTGTTCCTGCCGTTGCTTCTGGTGATTGGCGGCCTGCTGTGGAAGCGTCGCTACCTGTACGCCAAGCTCCACGAGATCAACCAGGACGTCGGCCACTTCAAGCGTGACAGCCAACTGCACACGCCAATGGCGCTGTTCCTCACCGTGATGCTCGCCCTGCCGGTCAGCCTGTTCCTGGTCCTCTGCGGTTTCGCCCTGCAGATCGACGCCCGCGGCCAAAACGCCACCCTGGGCGCCGCCTTTATGGAGATGGCCCAGGCCTGGATGGTGTTCTATACCCTCTACCGCATCCTTGCACCGGGCGGCATCGCCGAACTGCACTTCCACTGGGACCGCCCTCGGGTCGCCTTCCTGCGCAGCCAGATCCGTCGCCTGGGTGGCGTGGTCATGGCGCTGGTAGCCATCGTCACCGTCGCCGAGCACCAACCCGCTGCGCTGGCAGACGACATCATCGGCGTCATCGTAGTGCTCAGTTGCTATGCCTTGATGACCCTGGTGCTGAGCAACCTGTTGCTGGCCGAACCCATGCGCGAGCAGACATCACCTGTCCGCCTGCTGATCGGCGTCGCCTTCACGCTGGTTCCGCTGGTCTTCATCGTCGCGGTGGGCTTCGGTTACTACTACACCTCGCTCAAACTCACCGATCGGCTGATTACCTCTCTTTACCTGGTGATCGTCCTGTTGCTGGTCGAGGCAGCCTTCGTCCGCGGCCTCTCTGTGGCGGCGCGGCGCCTCGCCTACCAGCGGGTGCTCGCCAAGCGCCAGGCGCAGACCAAGGAGAATGCAGAGGGCGAAGAGGTCGTGGTGGAAGAGCCGACCCTCGACATCGAAAAGGTCAACCAGCAGTCGCTGCGCCTGATCCGCCTGGCGCTGCTGGGCGTGTTCATCGCCTGCCTGTACCTGGTCTGGGCCGACCTGATCAGCGTGTTCGCCTACCTCGACCAGATCACCCTCTACCAGTACTCCACCGGCACCGGCAATGCCGCCACGCAGGTGCCCATCAGCCTGTTGGACGTGCTCGGTGCATTGATCATCGCCGGCATTACCATGGCGCTCGCGCGCAACCTGCCAGGCCTGCTGGAGGTCCTGGTGCTATCCCGGCTGAAGCTGGCCCAGGGCAGCGCCTACGCCACGACCACCCTGCTGTCCTATGCCATTGCTGGCATTGGCTTTGTCACGGCGCTGTCCACCCTCGGCGTCAGCTGGGACAAGCTGCAATGGCTGGTGGCCGCCCTCTCGGTGGGTATCGGCTTCGGTATGCAGGCGATCTTCGCCAACTTCATCTCCGGCCTGATCCTGCTGTTCGAGCGCCCCGTGCGCATCGGCGACCTGGTCACCATCGGCACTGTCACCGGCACGGTGAACCGTATCCACATTCGCGCCACCCACATCACCGACAGCGACCGTAAGGAAGTGATCGTCCCAAACCAGACCTTCCTTACCAGCCAGCTGATCAACTGGACCTTGACCGACACCGTCACCCGCATCGTGCTGGAGTACAGCGTCAACCGCAGCAGCGATCTCGACCTCGAGATGGTGCGCAAGCTGCTGCTGCAAGCCACTCAGGAGAACCCGCGCGTACTCCGCGACCCTGCACCCACCGTGCAGCTGAAAACCTATGGCCCTGCCACGTTAGATCACGAACTGAAGATCTATGTGCGCGAGCTCAGCGACAGAGGCCTGGCCACGGACGAACTGAACCGTCGCATCGACCAGCTGTTCAAAGAGCACGACATCAATACCTCCAGTACGCCGAAGATGGACGTCACCCTCACCCGCAGGATCGACAAACATGGCGATACCGAAGCCGAAGGCATACCGATCAAGGACAAGGCACCGGTCCCGGAAGCCAGATGAGTCCACTTCCAGCGCCGACGGCGGCATGACAAGCTGAGCCCATGAAAAGACTCGACGACCTGCAGTTCGACAACCGTTTCGCCCGCCTGGGGGATGCCTTCTCCACCGAGGTGCTGCCCGAGCCCATCGCGGAGCCGCGCCTGGTGGTGGCCAGTCCGGCGGCCATGGCCCTGCTCGACCTGGACCCGGCTGAAGCCGACACCCAGGTGTTCGCCGAGCTGTTCTCCGGGCACAAGCTCTGGTCCGAGGCAGAGCCACGCGCAATGGTCTATTCCGGGCACCAGTTCGGAGCCTACAACCCGCGCCTGGGTGACGGCCGCGGACTGCTGCTGGGCGAGGTGCTCAACGATGCCGGCGAGCATTGGGACCTTCACCTCAAGGGCGCGGGCCAGACGCCCTACTCGCGCATGGGCGATGGCCGCGCGGTGCTGCGCAGCTCGATACGCGAATTCCTCGCCAGTGAATACCTGCACGCCCTGGGCATTCCCACCAGCCGCGCACTGTGTGTGACCGGTTCCTCGACCCCGGTGTACCGGGAAACGCGCGAAACCGGCGCCATGCTGCTGCGTCTGTCGCCGAGCCACGTACGCTTCGGTCACTTCGAGTACTTCTATTACACGCGCCAGCACGAGCAGCTCGAAACCCTGGGGCGACACGTCATGGAATGCCATTTCCCCCAATGCCTGGAGCAGGAGCAACCCTGGGCCGCGTTCTTCCGCGAAGTGCTGGAACGCAATGCCGAACTCATCGCCCTCTGGCAGGCCTACGGCTTCTGCCACGGCGTGATGAACACCGACAACATGTCGATCCTCGGCATCACCTTCGACTACGGCCCCTACGCCTTCCTCGACGACTTCGATGCCAACCACATCTGCAACCACTCCGACGACACCGGCCGCTACAGCTTCAGCAACCAGGTGCCTATCGCCCACTGGAACCTCGCGGCCCTGGCGCAGGCGCTGACGCCCTTCGTCGACGTGGAACAGCTGCGAGAGACCCTCAACCTGTTCCTGCCGCTCTACCAGGCCCATTACCTGGACCTGATGCGTCGCCGTATGGGCTTCACCTCAGCTGACGAGCAAGACGAGGCGCGAGTGCAGCGCCTGCTGCAACTCATGCAAGGCAGTGCCGTGGACTACAACCAGTTTTTCCGCCGTCTGGGCGAGGAGAGCCCGGAGCAGGCACTGCGCAAGCTGCGGGAAGACTTCGTCGACCTGGCAGGCTTCGATACCTGGGCCGCCGACTACCAGGCCCGCGCGGCGCTGGAAGGCGACGACCAGCAAGCACGCCGTACCCGAATGCACGCGGTGAACCCCAGGTACGTCCTGCGCAACTACCTCGCCCAGCGCGCCATCGAGGCGGCCCAGCAGGGTGACTATGCCGAGGTGCGCCAACTGCACGCGGTACTTTCCCGCCCGTTCGACGAACAACCTGGCATGGAACGTTTTGCCGAGCGCCCGCCGGAATGGGGCAAGCATTTGGAGATCAGTTGCTCGTCCTGAGCCGCGATCCCTGTAAGAGCTAGCTTGCTAGCGAACGACTTTTTTCGCCAGCAAGCTGGCTCCTACAAATCAGGGCTAGCGGCCCAACATCCAGTCCAAGCCCATCGCCACATGCCGCTCGGCGCTGTCCACCAGCGGCAGCGGCGAGGCGCAGCCGTCCAGCAACAGACCAATTTCTGTACAACCGAGGATGGCCGCCTGCGCACCCCGCGCCTTCAACTGCGCCAGCTGGTCGAGATAGAAGGTTCGGGCAGCAGGCAGGAACTGCCCCACGCAGAGTTCCTGGAAGATCACCCGGTCGATCTCCGCCATTGCCTCCGCGTCGGGCACCAGCACCTGAATGCCGAAGCTCCGGTCCAGGCGTTCGCGGTAAAAGTCTTCTTGCATGGTGAAGCGGGTGCCAAGCAGGGCCGCACGCTCGACGCCGCCCGCACGCAGCGCCCCGCCAACGGCATCGCCAATGTGCAACAGCGGAATATCCACGGCCTGCTCGATGGCCGCAGCGACCTTGTGCATGGTGTTGGTGGCCAACAACAGCGCCGTCGCACCAGCACCCTCCAGCCCACGCGCGGCTTGCGCCAACACCCCACCGGCAGCCTCCCATTCACCGGCCTTCTGCTGCGCGGCGATCTGCGCGAAGTCCACCGAGTGCAGCAGCAGAGGCGCCGAATGCAGCCCGCCCAGACGGTCGCGCACGCCTCGGTTGAGCAGTTGGTAATAGGTAACGGTGGATTCCCAGCTCATCCCACCCAGAACGCCCAGCATCCTCATCACTGCCACCTCTTGAATGGAAAGACCCAGCCTAGCTGATGCCCCCGGCGCTGCAGGCATACAGCTGCATGGCAAGGCAGGAATACAGCCTTCCGCTGATAACCAAATGACATATAAACCTATTGAAATTGTCTTAGACTCTCTAAAAAAACCCCACTAAATTGGCGGCCTTGCGCGGGTGCCTTACAGGCGCGCCCGATACCTCATACGAGATTCGCACGCCCTCTAAGGAACTCCATGCCCTCTTGGGACGCTTTCCCTCTGCTATTCGTGTCTGCGCTCCTGGTCTGGGTGCTCTATGCGTTCGTCCGCGAAAAGTGGACCCCGGACGTGGTTGTGGCCATCGCCGTCGCCGCCCTGCTGGCCGCTCAGCAACTCACGCCCCACGACGTGCTCGGCGTGCTTTCCAACTCCGCCCCCGTAACCATCGCCTGCATGTTCGTGCTCTCGGCAGCGCTGGAGCGCACAGGTTGCATCGATGCCCTTGGCAACTGGCTCGGTGACCTGGTGGGCGACAGCCCCACCCGCGTGCTCGCAGGCCTGATGATCACGGCCCTGGTGGTGTCTGCCTTCCTCAACAACACCCCGGTGGTAGCCATCCTCACCCCGGTAGCCATCGCCCTGGCCAAACGTGCCAGCAGCTCGCCTTCGAAACTGTTGATCCCGCTGTCCTATGCCACGGTGCTGGGCGGCATGCTGACCATGATCGGCACCTCCACCAACATCCTGGTGGACGGCGTGGCGCGCAAGGCCGGCCTCGAGCCGTTCGGCATGTTCGAGATCACCCCGGCGGCCCTGGCCTTCTGCGCCGTCGGTTTCGTCTACCTGATGCTGTTCAGCCGCCGCCTGCTGCCGGACCGCGAAACCCTCTCCAAGCAACTGCGCCCGGACCTGGGCCGAACCTTCATGAGTGAGTTGCTGGTGCCCCACGATTCACCGGTGATCGGCCGCACCATCGGCGAGGCCAACCTCAACGGCGGCAGTGGCCTGAAGGTGCTGAAAATCTTCCGCGACGAGCTGGAAATCACCGAGCCGGGCCATGACACGGCACTGGCGGCCGGCGACCTGCTGGTCCTGCACGGCCAGGTCAAGGACGTGGTCGACCTGCGGGAGAGCAACAAGCTCACCTTCAACCGCGGCGAGGCCTTCGAGACCGTCAGCAGCCATGATGTGATCGTGGCCGAGGCCATCGTCGGGCGTAACTCGCGCTACAGCAACCGCCCCATGCGCGACCTCGACCTCACCGCGCGCTATGGCATCGCCGTGCTTGCCGTGCACCGCCAGGACGAGAACGTGCAGGGTAACCTGGACGACTTCCAGCTGCAGTTCGGCGACGTGATGCTGGTGGAAGGCACGCCTGCACAGATCAAGCGCTTCGCCGACAACGGCGACCTGATCAGCCTCAATGCCGTGCAGGAACGCGCCTACCGCCGCGACAAGGCGCCCATCGCAATACTTGCGACCCTGGCAGTGGTCGTCCTGTCCGCCTTCAGCTTCATGCCCATCGAGGGGCTGGCGATCATCGCTTGCGCCGTGGTCCTGGGCACCCGCTGCCTGGACGTAGATGACGCCTACAAGGCCGTGGACTGGAAAGTACTGAGCCTGATCTTCGGCATGCTCGCCATCAGCATCGCCATGGACAATGTGGGACTGATCGACCTCGTCGTGGCCAAGACCATGGCCGCGATCCCGAACGCCAGCCCGCTGCTGATGCTGGGCTTCGTCTACCTGCTGACCACCATCCTCACTGAGATCCTCTCCAACAACGCCGTGGCGGTCCTCGTCACCCCTATCGCCATCGGCATTGCCCAAAGCCTCGGACTGGACCCCCGGCCGTTCGTGGTCGCGGTGATGTTCGCCGCCAGCGTCAGCTTCGCCACTCCGATCGGCTACCAGACCAACACCTTCGTCTACAACGCCGGCGGCTACCGATTCAGCGACTTCATGCGCATTGGCATCCCGCTGAACATCCTCATGGTCGGGGTCGCCATGCTGGTGATCCCGCGCATCTGGCCGCTGCAGTAACCTTGAAATTCGCAGGCGCGGCTCCAGATCGGTATCACCGACTCTGGAGTCCCTCATGACCGATCCTTTGCTTGTTCCCTGCGCCCACTGCGCCAGCCTGAACCGCATTCCCGCCGCCCGCCTGGGCGACTCGCCGCGTTGCGGGCATTGCAAGGGCGCCGTGCTACCCACCGCCCCCTTCGACCTGAATGAGACCAGCTTCGCCAAGCAACTACGCGGCGACCTGCCGCTGCTGGTGGATGTCTGGGCCGACTGGTGCGGTCCCTGCAAGGCCTTCGCCCCCATTTACCAGCAGGCCGCCGGCCAGCTCCAGGGCCGTTGCCGGCTGGGCAAGCTGGACAGCGAGGCCAACCGCAACCTCGCCGGGCAACTGGGCATCCGCTCGATCCCCACGCTGATCCTGTTCAAGGATGGCCGCGAGGTCGCACGCCAGAGCGGTGCGCTGCCCCTGCCGCAACTGCTCGGCTGGCTCAGCGCCCAAGGCATCTGATCGCTTCGGTCAATCATGCTGGCCATCCCGGTCATTGCCCGGATGGCCACGGCCGCTAGTCTCTGGACATCGCCAAGCCGGAGTCCGCCATGTCCATGCCCATCGAACTGGTTCGCCAGCTGACCGAGGAACAGATCGCCTTCGTCAAACGCAGCGGCCTCAAGGCCGAGGTCCTGGAGCCCGGCCATGTGCGCCTGCGCATGCCCCTGGAAGGTAACCAGAACCACATCGGCACGCTCTACGCCGGGGCACTCTTCACCCTGGCCGAAGTACCCGGCGGCGCGCTCTTTCTCACCAGCTTCGACAGCCGCCGCTTCTACCCCATCATCAAGGAAATGAACCTGCGCTTCCGCCGCCCCGCCAAGGGGGACATTACGGTCGAAGCACGCATGGGCAGCGAGGAAATCACGCGCATCCAGCAAGAGGCCGAAACCAACGGCAAGGCCGACTACCTGCTGGAGCTGCAGTTACTGGACGCCGACGGCGAAGTGGTTGCGCAGAGCCGCGGGCTCTATCAGATGCGAGCCCATTGATCGGCCTTGCCCTGGATCAAAATGGCGGGTGACGAAAAGTCGCAGAGTGCGAGCCTCAGAGGAGGCCCCCACCATGTTCCAGCACATCCTTGTCGCCCATGACCTCAGCCACGAAGCAGACATCGCCCTGCGCCGTGCCATCCAGTTGGCCCGCCAGCACAATGCACGCCTGTCCCTGCTGCACGTTCTCGAGGACCACCTGCCCAATGCTGTCCAGGGCAACCTGCGGGATGCAGCCCAGCAGTACTTCACTGAACGCCTGGCACAGCTGGGCGCCGAGGACTGCCAGGTGCTACTGCGCAAGGGCCGTCCGGCACAGGAGATTCTCGAGGAAACAGGCGACAGCCAGGCAGACCTGCTCGTTATCGGCCGGCACCACCACAACGCACCCGAGCTCTTCATTGGCACCACGCTGGAGCGGGTCGCCCGCCACCTCACCACGCCACTGCTCCTGGTAGTCGGGGAGCGACCTGAACAGCCCTACCAACGTGCCGTCGCCGCCCTGGACTTCTCCCTCTGCGCCTGCGACGCCCTGCGCAAGGGCTGCGCCCTGCTACCTCGGGAGGCCCACCTGACCGCACTGAATGTGATGGAGCTGGGCAACAGGTTGCTGTCCAGAAGCGCCAGCTCGGGCGATTTCCTGGAAACCCAGAAAGTGCTACTGGGGAAGCTGCTGGAAGACGAACTCGCCGGCCTGGCCGAACGGGCCCCCACAGTGGAAGTGGAAGTGCTGCGTGGCTCGCTCCCCAAGGCACTGGACGACGGCATCGCCAGCCTGCGCCCACAACTGCTCGCCCTCGGCAGCCACGGCCGCAGCCTGATTGCGCAGGCCCTGCTTGGCAGCCTCGCCCTGCGCTACCTGCAAAACCCACCCGCCGACCTGTTGCTGGTCAAATAACGCATTCGCCCCGGCAAGCCGGGGCGAACAAGATGCTGTCCATTACCGAGCCATCAGCTTTCCAGCAGGTCGTGCAGCTCGACGAACTGTTGGGTCAGCTTATGGCTACGATCGAAGTAGATCAGCGGTTTGCAGGCCTGGTGCGACTCGCGCATCTTCACCGACATCATCAGGTTGACCGGCAGCACCGGCAGCCCCTCCTCCAATAGCTCATCCAGCAACTGCTGGGGCAAGGTCGCCCGCGGCTGGAACTGGTTGACCACAATGCCCTCCACTTCCAGGCCCTCGTTGTGGTCCTCTTTCAACTCCTCGATTTCTGCAAGCAACCCGTAGAGCGCATTGCGGGAGAAGCTGTCGCAGTCAAAGGGAATCAGGCAGCGATCGGCGGCGATCAACGCGGAAACCGTATAGAAGTTCAGGGCAGGAGGCGTATCCAGGTAGATCCGGTCGTAGTCTTCGGCCAAGTCGTCCAGCAACTTACGCAGCTTGTTGATCTTGTGCTTGGCCTCGAGCTTCGGCTGGAGATCGGCCAGCTCAGCCGTGGCGGTCACCACGTGGAGGTTGTCGTAGGGCGTTTCGTAGATATCCACCTTGCCCTTGCGGAAGGCGGTAGCCGAGAGCGTCTGCTTGAAGAAGTCAGCGATCCCCATGGGGATATCTTCACCGGTCAGGCCGGTGAGGTAGTGGGTAGAGTTGGCCTGGGCGTCGAGGTCGATCAACAGGGTGCGATACCCCTGCGAAGCACTCACCGCCGCCAGGTTACAGGCAATGCTGGACTTGCCGACACCGCCCTTCTGATTGAAAACCACGCGCCGCATCGCACACCTCACTGAGCCTGATAAGTGTCGGATTCTATGCAATGCCCATGACAAGGGCGAGGCCTCCGGCAAGATGCTTGCACCAAACAAGTGAAATCAAAAAGCCACTCGGAGGACTCCTCCATTGCTCACCATCGACCAGGCTCCAGAAGCACAGCGCGGCGAACTCATCAGGATCAACTAAAAAAGGCCGCGAAAGCGGCCTTTTCCATTGCACGGATCTCAGGCGTGGTACTGCGCCGACAGTTCGTGCACTGCCTCGAAGAAGGCACCGGCGTGGGCCGGGTCGACTTCCGGGGTGATGCCGTGGCCGAGGTTGAATACGTGGCCAGAGCCCTTGCCGTAGGCGGCGAGGATACGGCCCACCTCGGCGCGGATGGCCGCCGGATTGGCGTACAGCACGGAGGGGTCCATGTTGCCCTGCAGCGCGACCTTGTCACCAACGCGGGCGCGGGCGCTGCCGATGTCGCAGGTCCAGTCCAGGCCCAGGGCTTCGGCGCCGCTGTCAGCCATGGATTCCAGCCAGAGGCCACCGCCCTTGGTGAAGAGGATCACCGGTACGCGACGGCCGTCGTGTTCGCGGATCAGCCCGTCGACGATCTTCTTCATGTAGGCCAAGGAGAATTCCTGGTAGGCCGCCGCTGACAGGCTGCCGCCCCAGGAGTCGAAAATCTGCACCGCCTGGGCGCCGGCCTTGATCTGGCCGTTCAGGTAGACGGTCACCGACTGGGCCAGCTTGTCCAGCAGGGCGTGCATGGCTTGCGGGTTGTCGTAGAGCATCGCCTTGGACTTGCGGAAGTCACGGCTGGAACCGCCTTCGACCATGTAGGTGGCAAGCGTCCAGGGGCTGCCGGAGAAGCCAATCAGCGGTACGCGGCCATTCAGCTCGCGGCGAATGTTGCGGACGGCGTCCATCACGTAGCCCAGGTCCTGCTCCGGGTCCGGGATCGGCAGGGCGTCGATGTCGGCCAGGTTGCTCACCACTTTCTTGAAGCGCGGGCCTTCGCCGGTCTCGAAGTACAGCCCCTGGCCCATGGCATCGGGAATAGTGAGGATGTCGGAGAAGAGGATCGCCGCATCCAGCTGGGGGTAACGGTCCAGCGGCTGGACGGTGACCTCGCAGGCCAGTTCAGGGTTCTTCATCAAGCTGACGAAGTCACCGGCCTTGGCGCGGGTTGCTCGGTATTCCGGCAGGTAACGACCGGCCTGGCGCATCATCCAGACGGGAGTGACATCAACGGGCTGCTTGAGCAGGGCGCGGAGGAAACGGTCGTTCTTCAAGACGGTCATGGCAGTGTCCAACGAAAAAGTGCGGGCATTTTCGCAAAGCCCAACGCAAAAGGCACGGCGAGTGCCGTGCCTTTTGTCCATCGCGACGAAATGCCGCGAACCGCAGCTCTCTGAGCGTCACGAGCGAAGGTCAGGCTAGGCGCAACGACCAACGGAAGTAACAGCCAGAGGCTGGCCCGAAGGGCGAGCGCCAGTGAGTCAAACAGGCGAGGAAGCGGAGTTTACTAGCTGTTAATGAGCATTCCGAGCCTGTTTTCAACAACGCCTGGCCGAGCGCAGTAGCTTAGACGCCCAGGTAGTCCAGGATGCCTTCGGCGGCGGTCCTCCCCTCGAAAATCGCCGTCACCACCAGGTCCGAACCGCGGACCATGTCGCCACCGGCGAAGATCTTCGGGTTGCTGGTCTGGTGTTTGAACTGCGCCTGCGCGGGGGCGACCACGCGACCCTGGTTGTCGATGCTGATTTCGAACTGCTCGAACCAGGGCGCCGGGCTCGGACGGAAGCCGAAGGCGATCAGCACGGCTTCGGCCGGAATGATCTCCTCGGAACCCGGAATGGGCTCGGGGCTGCGACGGCCGCGGGCATCCGGCTCGCCGAGACGGGTCTCGACCACCTTCACGCCTTCCACCTTGTCTTCGCCAACAATGGCGATGGGCTGGCGGTTGAAGAGGAACTTCACGCCCTCTTCCTTGGCGTTCTTCACCTCTTTGCGCGAACCGGGCATGTTCTCTTCGTCACGGCGGTAGGCACAGGTCACGGCCTTGGCGCCCTGGCGAATGGAGGTGCGGTTGCAGTCCATCGCAGTGTCGCCACCACCCAGGACCACCACGCGCTTGCCCTTCATGTCGACGAAGTCTTCGGGAGACTTCTCGAAGCCGAGGTTGCGATTGACGTTGGCGATCAGGAAATCCAGCGCGTCGTGCACGCCCGGCAGGTCCTCGCCCGGGAAACCGCCCTTCATGTAGGTGTAGGTACCCATGCCCATGAAGACTGCATCGAACTCCTCGAGCAGTTGGTCCATGGTCACGTCCTTGCCCACCTCGGTATTCAGGCGGAACTCGATACCCATGCCGGTGAAGACTTCGCGGCGACGGCTCAGCACCTGTTTCTCAAGCTTGAACTCGGGGATACCGAAGGTCAGCAGGCCACCGATTTCCGGGTTCTTGTCGAAGACCACGGGAGCCACGCCATTGCGCACCAGTACGTCGGCGCAACCCAGGCCCGCCGGACCGGCACCGATCACCGCTACACGCTTGCCGGTGGGCTTGACCTTGGACATGTCCGGACGCCAGCCCATGGCGAACGCGGTATCGGTGATGTACTTCTCCACCGAGCCGATGGTCACGGCACCGAAACCGTCGTTCAGCGTGCAGGCGCCTTCGCAAAGGCGGTCCTGCGGGCACACGCGGCCGCAGACTTCCGGCAGTGTGTTGGTCTGGTGCGACAACTCGGCGGCAGCCAGGATGTTGCCTTCCGAAACCAGCTTCAGCCAGTTCGGAATGAAGTTGTGCACCGGGCACTTCCACTCGCAATAGGGGTTGCCGCAGCCAAGGCAGCGGTGGGCCTGGTCAGCCGCTTGCTGCGGCTTGAACAGGTCATGGATCTCGACGAATTCCTTCTTGCGCTGGCGCAACAGTTTCTTCTTCGGATCCTTGCGCCCGACCTCGATGAACTGGAAGTCGTTGTTCAGACGTTCAGTCATTAAAAAAACCTCATCAAACCACTTCAGGCGCTGTTGTTATTGCGGGTTGGCACGGGTGCTGGAGAGCAGCGAGGCAAGGCTCGCGGCCTTCGGCTTGACCAGCCAGAACTTACGCAGGTAATCGTCCAGGTTTTCCAGCAGGTGGGCACCCCAATCGCTGGAGGTTTCCTTGACGTATTCCACCAGCACGCCGTGCAGGTGGCTGCGATAAGCCTCCATGGACTCGTTGCTGATGCGCTGGATCTCCACCAGCTCGTGGTTGACCCGGTCGACGAAGCTGTTGTCCTGGTCCAGTACGTAGGCGAAACCGCCAGTCATGCCGGAACCGAAGTTATAGCCAGTCTTGCCCAGGACACAGACGAAACCGCCGGTCATGTACTCGCAGCAATGGTCGCCGGTGCCTTCCACCACAGTGTGGGCGCCGGAGTTACGCACTGCGAAGCGCTCGCCTGCAGTTCCTGCGGCGAACAGCTTGCCACCAGTGGCACCGTAGAGGCAGGTGTTGCCGACGATGGCCGACTCCTGGCTCTTGAACGGGCTGCCCTTGGGCGGAGTGATGACCACCTTGCCGCCGGTCATGCCCTTGCCCACGTAGTCGTTGGCATCGCCTTCGAGGTACAGGTTCAGGCCACCCGCGTTCCACACACCGAAGCTCTGGCCCGCGGTACCGCGGAAGCGGAAGGTCACCGGAGCATCCTTCATGCCCTGGTTGCCGTGGCGACGGGCGATCTCGCCGGAAATCCGCGCGCCGATGGAACGGTCGCAGTTGCAGATTTCCAGGTCATAGACGCCACCAGTCTTGCCTTCGACGGCTGCCTTGGCGATGTCCCACATCTTCTCGGCCAGCAGGCCCGGGTCGAAGGGCGGGTTCTTCTCAACGACGCAGAACTGCGGCTTGTCAGCCGGTATGTGGTCGCTGCCCAGCAGCGGGCTGAGATCCAGGTGGCCCTGCTTCTCGGTATCGCCCGGCAGCATTTCCAGCAGGTCGGTACGGCCGATCAGTTCACTCAGGCTGCGCACGCCCAGCTTGGCCAGCCACTCGCGGGTTTCTTCGGCGATGTAGGTGAAGAAATTCATCACCATTTCGACGGTGCCGATGAAGTGGTCCTTGCGCAGCTTGTCGTTCTGGGTGGCGACACCAGTGGCGCAGTTGTTCAGGTGGCAGATGCGCAGATATTTGCAACCCAGGGCGATCATGGGTGCTGTACCGAAGCCGAAGCTTTCGGCGCCAAGGATGGCCGCCTTGATCACATCGAGGCCGGTTTTCAGGCCGCCGTCGGTCTGCACCCGAACTTTGCCGCGCAGGTCGTTGCCGCGCAGGGTCTGGTGGGTTTCCGCCAGGCCAAGTTCCCACGGGCTGCCCGCGTACTTGATGGAAGTCAGCGGGGATGCGCCGGTGCCACCGTCATAGCCGGAGATGGTGATCAGGTCGGCATAGGCCTTGGCCACGCCAGCGGCGATGGTGCCAACGCCCGCTTCGGCCACCAGCTTCACCGAGACCAGCGCCTGCGGGTTGACCTGCTTGAGGTCATAGATCAGCTGGGCCAGGTCTTCGATGGAGTAGATGTCATGGTGCGGCGGCGGCGAAATCAGGGTGACGCCAGGCACTGCGTAACGCAGACGGGCAATCAGGCCGTTGACCTTGCCGCCGGGCAACTGGCCGCCCTCACCGGGCTTGGCGCCCTGGGCGACTTTGATCTGCAGCACTTCGGCGTTGACCAGGTATTCCGGGGTGACACCGAAGCGGCCGGTCGCCACCTGCTTGATCTTGGAGCTCTTCACCGTGCCGTAGCGCGCCGGGTCTTCACCGCCCTCACCGGAGTTGGAGCGGCCGCCCAGGCGGTTCATGGCTTCGGCCAGTGCTTCGTGCGCTTCGGGAGACAGCGCGCCCAGGGAAATACCCGCTGCGTCGAAGCGCTTGAAGATGGACTCCAGCGGTTCGATCTCGTCCAGCGGCAGCGGCTGGTCGATGGTCTTGACCTTGAGCAGGTCGCGCAGCATCGACACCGGGCGGGTGTCCACCAGCGCAGTGTATTCCTTGAACTTTTCGTAGTTGCCCTGCTGCACGGCGGCTTGCAGGGTGTTCACCACGTCCGGGTTGTACGCGTGGTACTCGCCGCCGTAGACGAACTTCAGCAAGCCGCCTTGCTGGATGGCCTTGCGGTTGTTCCAGGCTTCGAAGGCCAGCAGCTTCTGCTCCGACTCGATGTCGACGAAGCGTGCACCCTTGATGCGACTGGCGACACCACGGAAGCTGAGGTCCACCACTTCTTCGGACAGGCCGACGGCTTCGAACAGCTGCGCGCCACGGTAGGAGGCGATGGTGGAGATCCCCATCTTCGACAGGATCTTCAGCAGACCCTTGGAGATGCCCTTGCGGTAGTGCTTGAAGACTTCGTACAGATCGCCCAGCACTTCGCCGGTGCGGATCAGGTCCGCCAGCACTTCGTAGGCGAGGAACGGGTACACGGCGGAAGCACCGAAGCCGACCAGCACGGCAAAGTGGTGCGGATCGCGGGCAGTGGCGGTCTCGACCAGGATGTTGCAGTCGCAGCGCAGGCCCTTTTCCACCAGGCGATGGTGCACGGCACCGACGGCCAAGGACGCGTGGGCCGGCAGCTTGCCGGGCGCGATGTGGCGATCGGTCAGCACCAACAGGACCTTGCCGGAGCGCACGGCTTCTTCGGCCTGGTCAGCCATGTTGCGCACGGCCGCTTCGAGGCCGAGGCTCTCGTCGTAGTTCAGGTCGATGATCTGCCGCTCGAAGCCCGGACGATCCAGGCTCATCAGCGCGCTCCACTTGGCCGGGGAGATCACCGGGCTGCTGAGGATCACGCGGGTGGCGTGGTCGGGCGACTCACTGAAGATGTTGCGCTCGGCACCGAGGCAGATCTCCAGGGACATGACGATGGCTTCACGCAACGGGTCGATCGGCGGGTTGGTGACCTGCGCGAACTGCTGACGGAAATAGTCGAACGGCGAGCGCACGCGCTGGGACAGCACGGCCATGGGGGTGTCGTCGCCCATGGAACCAACCGCTTCCTGGCCCTGTTCGGCCAGCGGGCGCAGTACCTGGTCACGCTCCTCGAAGGTGACCTGGAACATTTTCATGTACTGCTTGAGCTGGTCGCTGTCGTAGCTGGCCACGCCGTGGTCGTCGTCGAGCTTGGCCTGGATGCGCACAGCACTCTGGCGCAGCCACTGCTTGTACGGATGGCGCGACTTCAGGCGGTTGTCGATGTCTTCGGTGTTGAGGACCTGGCCGGTCTCGGTATCCACCGCGAGGATCTGGCCCGGGCCGACACGGCCCTTGGCGATCACGTCCTCCGGCTTGTAATCCCACACACCGATTTCCGAGGCGAGGGTGATGTAGCCATTCTTGGTGGTGACCCAGCGAGCCGGACGCAGACCGTTACGGTCGAGCAGGCAAACGGCGTAGCGGCCATCGGTCAGCACGACGCCGGCAGGGCCGTCCCAGGGCTCCATGTGCATGGAGTTGTATTCGTAGAAAGCACGCAGGTCGGCATCCATGGTTTCCATGTTCTGCCAGGCCGGCGGGATGATCATGCGCACGCCACGGAACAGGTCGATGCCGCCGGTGACCATCAGTTCGAGCATATTGTCCATGCTGGAGGAGTCGGAACCCACGCGGTTGACCAGCGGGCCGAGCTCATCGATGTCGGGCAGTTGCTCGTTGGCAAACTTGGTGCGACGGGCTACCGCCCAGTTGCGGTTGCCGGTGATGGTGTTGATCTCGCCGTTGTGGGCGAGGAAGCGGAAGGGCTGCGCCAGCGGCCACTTCGGCAGGGTGTTGGTAGAGAAGCGCTGGTGGAAGACGCAAATGGCGGTCTGCAGGCGTTCGTCACCCAGGTCCGGGTAGAACTGCTGCAGGTCGGCCGGCATCATCAGGCCTTTGTAGATGATGGTCTTGTGCGAGAAGCTGCAGATGTAGTGGTCGGCGTCAGCGGCGTTGGCCACGGAGGAGCGACGACGGGCGCTGAACAGCTTGACCGCCATCTCCTGGTCACCCAGACCTTCTCCGCCGATGAAGACCTGCTCGATCTGCGGCAGGCGCTCGAGGGCCAGGCGACCAAGGACGCTGGTGTCCACCGGAACCTTGCGCCAGCCGATCAGTTGCAGGCCCGCAGCGAGGATTTCGCGATTCATGTTCTCGCGAGCGGCTTCGGCACGAGCCGGGTCCTGGTTGAAGAAGACCATGCCAACAGCGTACTGGGCAGGCAGATCGACCGCGAAAGTCTCCTTGGCAATAGCACGCAGGAAAAGATCGGGCTTCTGGATCAACAGACCACAACCGTCGCCGGTCTTGCCGTCGGCGTTGATGCCGCCGCGGTGGGTCATGCAGGTCAGGGCTTCAATGGCGGTTTTCAGAAGATGGTGGCTCGCCTCGCCCTGCATATGGGCGATCAAGCCGAAACCGCAGTTATCCTTGAATTCATCAGGATGGTACAGACCTGCTTTCATAGGGGAACTCTCACCAGGGCTGCCTTAAGAAAAAGGCAGAATTGCTTTGTAATTCAACTCCTTACCATACGCGCCGGACTTGTTGCCAGCTTTTGCGTAGGCAAAGGGAGGTCATTGTACATAGCCCCTTGGTCGACCACAAATCTTAGTGGCCAACTAGTGAAAGTCGATGTCGCAAAAATGAATGAATGAACCAGGAGGTCGTGCTAGCGACCGCCTGGTCAGAAGGCGAGGGATCAGGCTCGCGCGAAACTAGCGAGCCATCTCCTGCTGGATGCTGGCGAAGGTCTTGGGCCAGGGCTTACCAGCCTGAACCTTGGCCGGCAGGGACTTGATCGCAGCCTGGGCAGCAGTGCGACTAGGGAAGCTGCCATAGGTCACGACATAGAGCGCCTTGCCCTGATATTGCTTCTTGAAGTAGTGGTACTGGCCGCCATTCTGCTGAACGAAGGCCTTGGCACTGTTCTCCGAACTGGTGCCAAGCACCTGCAGGGCAAAATGATTGCCGGTCTGGCTGCGGTACCAACCACTCCCCGCACTCCCACCCGCAGTAGCGGCCGCAGGCGCCGTTGCAGGTTTCTCAGCCGGCTTGGCCGCGGCCTGGCTCGGCGCGGGAGCCGGCTTGGGTGCCGGGGACGAAGCGGCCGCCGGAGCCGGAGCGGCAGGTTTGGCGGGTGCGACCGGGGCAACAGGCACAGCTGCGACAGGCTGAGTCGGCATGGGCAACGGTTGCGACGACGCAATGGGTTCTACCGGTGCAGGCGCTGGACTGGCTGTCGCCCCCTGGGGCGGTGCAACGGTGGTGACGGTGGGCGGCACATTGGCGGTCGCATCGGGTGCCGGAGCATCTTCCGGCTCGCCCTGACCAGCCGCCTGCGCCAGCGGTTCGCGAATCACCGGCTGAGCTTCTCCCACCAACGGCAACGGCAGCGGTTGCGAGGAACCTGCAAACTCGACAGCCGGCGCGCCAGAATCATCCTGACTGCCAGCCTGGCCAGCTGGCGCCTGCCCCAACGGCACCTGGGCGGCTGCGGGTGCAGTGTCAGCATTGCCGTCGTTGCGCCCCTGCATCATCCAAGCAGCAATCACGCCAACCCCGACGACTGCAAGGGCCAGCAGGTGTTTCTTCGGCAGGCTGAAGCCGGTAGCGGACTTCCGCGACGCGCCACGCTCGGCAAGCATCGCTTCGACCATGAGATCACGTGCGACCTGGTTGATCGAACCGGGCCAACCACCGGATTGCAGGTGGATCTCTTCCACCTGCTCATCGCTCAGCAACTCGATGCCACGACCAGCACCTTCGAGGCGCTGAGCGAGGTACTCACGGGTTTCTTCCTGACTGTAGGGCTGTAGCTCAATGACATGGAAGCGCTCCTCCCCTTCAGCCAGAGCATCGAGGCGTGCCAGCAAGGAGTCTTCACCAAACAGGAATACGTGGGTGCGCGCCTCGACATTGCCCTCGGCCAAGGCCAGCAGGTTGTCGAGAGACGCGTCATCCAGTTCTTCGGCGTCATCCACCAGGAGATACACCTCCTGGCCGGTCAGGGCGAGCTGGGCAACCTGGGCCAGAATGGAACGCACATCGGCCTGGGCAACACTCAGCCCTTGGGCGATCTGCCTTAGCAGACCTCCGGCTTCGACCGAATTGCGAGCCGATACCACGAGACTCTGCACGGCCTGTTTGTTGGTGCTGGCGACCAGGGCCTGACGCAGCAGGGTCTTGCCACTGCCATGCGGGCCGCTCACCACGAGCATCAGTTGGCTATAGCGCGCCAGATGGTGCAGCTGACCAAGCACCGGCTTGCGCTGGGCAGGGAAGAACTTGAAGCCAGGCACCCGCGCCGCGAACGGGTCATGGGTGAACTGGTAATGACCGAGGTAGGCCTCGTCGGCGTGCAGGCTGCTCATGGGAATCCTTTACTCTCCAAGCTTGTCGGCCAGGGCGCGATAGTCGGCGGCCAGAGTGGCCTCCAGCGCATCGCGCGAATATTCGGCAGTCACGACGGCTTCGCCTATACGGCGCAGCAGCACCAGGCGTAGCTGGCCATCGAGCACCTTCTTGTCTACGGCCATATGCTGGCGAAATTGTTCCGGCGTCATGTCCGTCGGCGGTACGACCGGCAAGCCGGCACTGCGCAGGAGGCGAATAGCCGCATCGCGCTCGTCGGTTGAAATCCAGCCCAGACGGCTGGACATCTCCAGGGCCATGACGGTACCTGCCGATACTGCCTCACCGTGCAACCAGGCACCGTAACCCTGCTGAGTTTCGATGGCGTGGCCGAAGGTGTGGCCCAGGTTGAGAATGGCGCGTAGACCAGACTCACGCTCATCCACCCCGACCACCCTGGCCTTGGCGGCACAGGAGCGCTCGATGGCCTCGGTCAGGGCGCCGGCGTCGAGGCCGCGCAGGGCAGGCATCTTCTCATCGAGCCAGGGCAGGAACGACTCGTCGCAGATCAGGCCGTACTTGATTACCTCGGCCAGGCCGGCAGACAGTTCGCGTTCCGGCAAGGTGCGCAGGCTGTCCGTGTCGATGATCACCGCCTTGGGCTGATAGAAGGCGCCGACCATGTTCTTGCCCAGCGGATGGTTGATCCCGGTCTTGCCACCGACCGAGGAGTCCACCTGGGACAGCAGAGTGGTAGGTACCTGGATGAAGTCCACGCCACGCTGGTAGCAGGCTGCAGCAAAGCCGGCCATGTCACCGATCACACCGCCCCCAAGGGCAATAACGGTAGTGCGCCGATCATGGCGCGCACCCAGCAGGGCGTCGAAGATCAGCTGCAGGGTTTCCCAGTTCTTATGGGCCTCGCCATCAGGGAGCACAACCGGCAAGACCGAATAGCCCTGCAAGGCCTGGGTCAGTTTCTCAAGATAGAGGGGCGCCACAGTCTCATTGGTGACGATAGCCACCTGCCGACCCGCGATATGCGGCGTGAAGAGCTCCGGCTGCGACAGCAGGCCGGAACCTATATGAATGGGATAGCTACGCTCGCCAAGATCGACCTGAAGTGTCCGCATGGGGCCCCCGACATAAAAAGGGCTAAAGGATAGCGCAGTTCCGCCCGCGCATTAACTTAACGGGGCGGCAGTGCCTGCAGGCGCGCCAGTATTTCTTGCACCACAAGGCGCGGCGGCCGCTCGTCGGTTTCGATGATGATATCGGCGATCTCGCGGTAGAGCGGATCGCGAATCGCCATCAGGTCGCGCAGGACCTTTCCTGGATCAGCCGAGCGCAGCAGCGGGCGATTGCGGTCCCGAGCGGTCCGTTCGATCTGCTGCTCAACGGAGGTATGCAGATAGACAACTCGCCCGCCACAGCGCAAGGCCTGGCGATTGGCCGGTCGTAGCACTGCGCCGCCGCCAGTCGCCAGGACGACACCGTCCTGCTCGCAAAGCTCTTCGATCATCGACTGTTCACGATCACGAAAGCCTTGCTCACCCTCGACGTCGAATATCCAAGGGATATTCGCTCCGGTGCGCTGTTCGATTTCCTTATCGGAGTCCTTGAAGGGAAGTCGCAGTTCTTTTGCAAGCAAACGCCCGATGGTGCTTTTTCCTGCCCCCATCGGGCCGATCAGAATCAAATTTCGCACCGATATCAGCGACTCACCGCAATTGCCTGGTTGTTCATGATACGGGGAGTGAGGAATACCAGTAGCTCGGATTTCTTGTCCTGAACCACGTCGCGACGGAACATGCGGCCGAGGAAGGGCAGGTCGCCGAGGAAGGGCACCTTGTCCACCGCCTTGGTTTGGGTGTTGGAGAATACCCCACCTATGACAATGGTTTCACCATCGTTGACCAGTACCTTGGCGTTGACTTCGTTTTTGTTGATCGGCGGTACGCCGTTCAGGGCGTTGGCGAAGTCCGGAGCATCCTTGGTGACCTTGACCTCCATGATGATGCGGTTGTCCGGAGTGATCTGCGGAGTCACCTCGAGGGACAGGGCCGCCTCCTTGAAGGAAGTGCTGGTGGCACCGCTGGAACTGGCCTCCTGATAGGGAATCTCGGAACCTTTCAGGATCTTGGCAGTTTCCTTGTCAGAGGTGACCACCTTGGGTTGCGACACGATCTCGCCGTTGCCGGTCTTCTCCATGGCCGACAGCTCGAGGTCGAGAATGGTGTTATCGGTGATGAAACCGATACCAAGGCTCGAGGTAGCACCACTGGCGCCGAGATCGACGAATGGAGCATTCGCCAGGTTCACGTTGCCTGCCTGCGAAGCAGCCGGACGACCGGCGCCACCGCCACCGACAACGAAGTTGTTATCACCGATGCTCACGCCACGCCATTCCACACCCAAAGCCTTGTCGTAGTCGACGTTGGCTTCGACGATGCGCGCCTCGATCATCACCTGACGAACCGGGATATCCAGTTGGGCGACGATGCGGCGCAATTCGCCCAGCTTGTCCTCGGTCTGGTAGGCGATGATGCTATTGGTGCGGTCGTCCACGGTAATGGAGCCGCGCTCTTCGGTACCGTCGGCACTCGGGTCGCCACTGGTGACGGATTGGAACAGCTTGGCGATGTCGGCAGCCTTCGCGTAGTTCACCTGGATCAGCTCACGACGCAAGGGAGCGAGTTCGGCTATCTGCTTCTGCGATTCCAGCTCCTGGCGCTCGCGAGCGGCAATTTCGTCAGCCGGCGCGACCAGCAGCACGTTGCCGACCTTGCGCTTGTCCAGGCCCTTGGTCTTCAGCACCAGGTCCAGAGCCTGATCCCACGGCACATTCTGCAGGCGCAGGGTGATGTTGCCCTGCACGGTGTCCGAAGCCACCAGGTTCAAGTCGGTGAAGTCGGCAATCAGCTGCAATACCGAGCGCACGTCGATGTCCTGGAAATTCAGCGACAGCTTCTCGCCAGAGTAGGCAAACCGTTCGGCCCTGCGCTTCTCCACGTCATCCTGGGTCAGCGGCTTGATACTGACGGTGAGCTTGTTGTCGGTCTGGTAGGCCAGATAGTCATAGAAGCCGGTAGGTTCGATGCTGATGCTGGCGTTGCTGCCGGAACCCGAGGCGCTGACAAACTGCACCGGAGTGGCGAAGTCCTTCACATCCAGGCGTACACGCAGAGGCTCTGGCAACTGGGTCTTGGAGAAGTCCAGGCGAATCTTGCCGCCCTGCTCCTGAATGTCCGGGCTGACGCTGGGGTCGGACAGGGTAATGACCACATTGCCCTCACCCTGCTCGCCACGCTGGAAGTCGATGTTTTCGATGGCGCGATCGGCACGGCCGTAGCTCTTGACCGGCTGCGAAGCCGTCAGGGGGGCAGCGGCCGGAGCTGGCGCGGACGCCACAGTGCGCGGAGCGGCGGACGCGGAATCTCCCACCAGGACATAAAGGTTTCGACCCTCCACACGGGTGCTATAGGGCACCAGGGTGGTCAGGTTGATGATCAGACGGGTGCGATCCTTGGCCTCGACCACCGTCACGCTGCGAGCGTTGCCTACGCCCAACTCGCGATTCTTGGAGCCCAGCTTGTTCGACACGCCTGGAAGGTCCAGGGCGATGCGCGCAGGCTGCTCAATGGTATAGCCACGGGGAGCGACCACTGGCTCGTCGAAAGCCAGTTTGAGTTCAACCCTGTCGCCCGGAAGGGCCGCAACATCCAGCGCCTGCAGGTTCGCAGCCAGCAGCGCTGGCGACAGCAGTGCAGCCAATAGCGTGATACCAAGGCGCGATAGCGAGCTTTTCATCATCTGGTTCCGTTGTGCAGACCGGTAGTTATTCTTCATCGGTGATTCACCTCGCCCTCAAGAGCGCTCTCTGAGCGCGAGACTGCGCGGACGTTCCAGCCATCCGCCTTCTCCATCCGGGACAATCTCGACCACGTCGACCTTGGCTTCATCGATGCCAACGATGCGGCCGTGGTTACGACCCAGGTAGTCACCCACCTTGACCCGATGCACCCCTCCTGCACCATTGATCAAGGCAAAGGTTCCCGAGCCATTGGACAGGGTACCGACCATTTCGAAGGACTCGATGTTGAAGCCCTCGAGGAATTGCTTGACGCGGGTCTCGTCCGGGTGAACGTCCTTCGACCCCTTTTGCTGCTTGGCCAGATCGATCTTGATCGGCGGCTGGAAGGGGCTGCGCAATGCGGCAGCACTGTACGTGAAGGCCTCATAAGGCTGGAATTTCGGCAAGGGTTCGATGGAACCCTTCGGACGGGCGCGCACCTCATCCATATAGGCCTGGAGGTCACCAAAGTCGCTGCCAGCACCGCAACCGGAAAGGCTGGCGAGCATCAGGGCACAAAGTGCCAGGCGGGCGCGAGGACTACTCATTTCTGCAGCCCCTTGTCGTTGTAGCGGTAGGTCTTGGCCAGGATTGACATACGCAACTTGGAGCCGCTGTCCTGGCCAACAGGCTTGATGTCGAAATCATGCAGGGTGACGATCCGCGGCAGGCTGGCGACGCCGCTGACGAAGGTCGCCAGATCGTGGTAACCGCCAACCACCGAAATCTGAATCGGCAGCTCGATATAGAACTGCTGGGCAGCCTCCGGCAGCAACTTGATCTCTTCGAACTCGAGACCGCTGCCCAGACCGGTACGGGTGATGTCTTCCAGCAAGCCCGGCACTTCGGTGTCGCTGGGCAACTGGCGCAACAGAGCACCGAAGGAGGTCTCCATCTCCTTCATCTGCTCCTTGTAGGCTTCCAGGTTCGCGGCCTGGAAAGCCTTGGCAGCGAACTGCTCCTTTAGAGTCGCCTCTTCGGCACGCTTCGAGTCCAACTGGAGCTCAAGGTCCTTGAGATGGAAGTTGTAACCCAGCACCAGCACCAGTATCAGCAGCAGTACGCAAGTGATGACCTTGACCGCAATGGGCCAGGACCCCAGGTTGTTGACGTCCAGATCAGCCAAATCGATCTTGCGCAGGCTTTCGAGGGAGTCGGAGAAACTCATTTCGCGGCTCCTTTGGTGGCGGCGTTCTTGCCGTTTTCCTCTTCGGAGCCCGGCTGGGTCTGCTGCACGGTCAACTGGAACACGTTGGCCTGGTCCACTGCCCCGGCAGTAATCGCCTTGACCTCGGTGAGATTGGGCGAAACCAGCCACTCCGAGGCATCCAGATTACGCATCAGGTTGGAAACCCGGTTGTTCGACTCGGCGGCGCCAACAATAGCGATGCTTTTCCCGGTCATTTTCAGACCGGTGAAGAAGACACCATCGGGCAGAGTACGCACCAACTGATCGAATACACGACCAATGATCGGTCGGTTGCCCTGCAGGTCCTGAATGATCTTCATCCGCTCAAGGAGCTGCTGACGACGAGTCTTCAGCTCGCTGATTTCCTTGATCCTGGCATCCAGGACAGCAATTTCCTTGCGAACGAAGTCATTGCGCGCCTGCTGGTTCTCGATGGCGCTGTTCAGGTACTGGTCACCCAGGAACACTGCACCGGCGCCCAGCGCCAGAATGGCCCCCATTGCCACCAGAAAGCGCTGCTTGCGCTCCTCGCGCAGTTGCTCCCGCCAGGGGAGTAGGTTGATGCGCGCCATCAGTCGAAACTCCTCATCGCCAAGCCGCAAGCAATCATCAGCGCCGGCGCATCACTGGCCAGCGCGCCCGCATTGACCTTGCTACTCAGTGCCATGTCGGCGAACGGGTTGGCAACCAGGGTCGGCGTACCGATCTTCTGCTGGATCAGTCGATCCAGATCGGGAATCGAAGCCGTACCACCCGCCAGGAGGATGTAATCCACATCGTTGAACTGGCCCGCGGCGAAGAAGAATTGCAGCGAACGGGAAACCTGCTGGACGACTGCATCCTTGAACGGTTGCAGAACCTCGCTGTCGTAGTCATCCGGAAGACCACCCTGCTTCTTGGCAAGGCCAGCCTCTTCGACCGAGAGACCATAACGACGCTGGATCTCTTCGGTCAGTTGGCGACCACCAAAGAGCTGCTCGCGGGTATAGATGGTGCGCCCGTTGTGCAGGACGCTGAGGGTGGTCATGGTGGCGCCGATGTCGACGACCGCTACTGTCAGCTCGTCATGCGAATCGCCGAGCTGGGCCGAAAGCAGCGAATAGGCGCGCTCCAGCGCATAGGCTTCAACGTCGACCACCTTGGCAGTGAGCCCGGCCAGCGCAAGCGCGGCCTCGCGCACTTCGACGTTCTCCTTCCGGCAAGCTGCCAGCAGTACGTCGACCCGCTCCGGGTTACGCGCGGATGGCCCCTGCACCTCGAAGTCGATGGAAACTTCTTCCAGCGGATAGGGAATGTACTGGTCGGCCTCGATCTTCAACTGGTTCTCCAGATCATCATCGGAGAGCCCGGCTTCCATTTCGATGGTCTTGGTGATCACAGCCGAACCGGCCACGGCTACCGCGACAGCCTTGACACCGGTACGCGCTTTCGTGACCACACGGGAAAGCGCCTGCCCAACGCCCTCCAGCTCGGCGATGTTCTTTTCGACAACCGCGTTTGGTGGGAGTGGCTCGACGGCATAGGACTCCACTTTGAAGCGGCTTCCCGAGCGACTCAATTCAAGGAGCTTGACTGAGGTCGAGCTGATGTCGATCCCCAACAGCGAATTCGCTTTCTTATTGAAGAGCCCTAGCACGACCGATTTCCTATCTGCGTCCGAGACTTACGGACGATTTATGTTTTTCCACATTAAATAGCAGTCTTGACAGAAGCGCAAATGGCTCCCCCGGAAAAAAAACGCTTATAATGTGATCGGCTTTTGCCTTTTATCATCGCCTACTACTTAACTCATTCTTTTGCCTGGAAATCCACAAGCCTTGATTCGCCTGCTGAAGTTTTTCTGGTGGTCCTTCGTCGCCGTTTTCTGTGGCCTGCTGCTCAGTTTCAGCGGCGCCTACCTCTATCTTAGCCCCAGCCTTCCGTCCGTCGACTCGCTACGCAGGATCCAGCTCCAGATCCCGCTACGCGTCTACAGCAGCGATGGCAAGCTGATCGCGGAGTTCGGCGAGATGCGCCGGTCTCCGGTGCGTTTCGCCGACATCCCGCCGGATTTCATCAAGGCCCTCCTGGCTGCCGAGGACGACAATTTCGCGAACCATTATGGCGTCGACCTCACCAGCCTGATGCGCGCTGCCACGCAATTATTGAAGACTGGCCACATCCAGACAGGCGGCAGCACCATCACCATGCAGGTGGCGAAGAACTACTTCCTCACCAGCGAAAGAAGTTTCTCCCGCAAGATCAATGAAATATTGCTAGCCCTGCAAATTGAACGGGAACTCAGCAAAGATGAAATTCTTGAACTTTATGTGAACAAGATCTACCTCGGTAACCGCGCCTACGGTATCGAAGCCGCAGCACAGGTCTATTACGGCAAGTCCATTCGTGAACTCAGCCTCGCACAGATGGCGATGATCGCCGGCCTGCCCAAGGCCCCCTCGCGTTTCAATCCGCTGGTGAATCCGACCCGCAGCAAGGAACGACGTGACTGGATCCTCGGACGCATGTACAAGCTCGGCCGAATCGATGATGCCCGCTACCAGCAAGCGCTCAATGAGCCGATCAATGCCAGCTACCACGTTCCCACGCCTGAACTGGCCGCGCCCTACATTGCCGAGATGGCCCGCGCCGAGATGGTCGGTCGCTACGGCAGCGATGCTTACACTGAAGGCTTCCGCGTCACCACCACCGTCCCCAGCGACCTCCAGCAAGCCGCCAACACCGCCCTGCGCGAAGGTCTGATCGAGTACGACCAACGCCACGGCTACCGCGGCCCGGAAACCCGCCTACCGGGCATGACCAAGGAAACCTGGCTGCAGGAACTGAGCAAGCAGAAGTCGCTTGGCGGCCTGGAGCCGGCCATCGTCACCCAGGTAGAGAAAAGCGGCATCCTGGTCCTGACCCGGAGTGGCCAGGAAGAAGCGGTGAGCTGGGACAGCATGAAGTGGGCCCGTCCCTTCCTTAACACCAACAGCCTCGGCCCACGCCCGCAACAGCCCGCTGACGTCACCCAGGTCGGTGATCTGATTCGCGTACAGCGCCAGGCCGATGGAAGCCTGCGCTTCGTTCAGCTTCCCGCTGCGCAGAGCGCACTCGTTTCACTGGATCCGAATGACGGCGCCATTCGCTCCCTGGTCGGCGGCTTCTCCTTCGAGCAAAGCAACTACAATCGCGCCGCGCAGGCCAAGCGCCAACCAGGCTCGAGCTTCAAGCCGTTCCTTTATGCCGCAGCCCTGGACAACGGTTTCACCGCCGCCAGCCTGGTGAACGATGCCCCCATCGTCTTCCAGGAAGCAGGTATGGAAGAAGCCTGGCGCCCGAAGAACGACAACAACACCTTCCTCGGCCCGATCCGCCTGCGCGAAGCCCTGTACAAGTCGCGCAACCTGGTGTCGATCCGCGTGCTGCAGGCCGTCGGCATCGACTATGCGCTGAACTACATCAGCCGCTTCGGCTTCAACAAGGATGACCTGCCGCGCAACCTATCCATGGCGCTTGGCACGGCCAACCTCACTCCACTGGAGATCGCCGGCGGCTGGAGCGCCTTCGCCAACGGCGGCTACAAGGTGCAGCCTTACCTGATCGATCGGATCGAAAGCCGCGACGGCAAGGTCCTGTTCGTCGCCAATCCGCCGCGAGTTCCAGAAAACGAGGCGCAATCCAGCGAAGTCGCACAGGCGAATGCCGCGCCGGACACCCTGCTTGCCTCCACCGACGCCTCAGCACCCCAAAGCCAGACACCGGCCACTGCAGAGCGCATCGTCGACCCGCGCACTACCTACATCCTCAATAGCATGCTGCAGGATGTGATCAAACGCGGGACCGGTCGCCGCGCCCTGTCCATGGGTCGCAACGACATCGCTGGCAAGACCGGCACCACCAACGAGTCCAAGGACAGCTGGTTCTCCGGCTACAACGCCGACTACGTCACCACAGTCTGGGTTGGCTTCGACCAGCCGGAAAGCCTGGGCCGCCATGAGTACGGCGGCACCGTCGCGCTGCCGATCTGGATGAACTACATGGGCACCGCTCTGAAGGATAAGCCGGCCCACGTCCAGCCCGAGCCCGCCGGCCTGCTGACCCTGCGTATCGATCCCCTCAGCGGTCGCGCTGCCAGCCCCGGCACGCCGGATGCGTTCTTCGAGCTGTTCAAGAGCGAAGACACACCGCCGCCAATGAGCGAGCTGGATCCGGGCCTGGCCATCCCCGGCAGCCCGCTGCCCGCCGACGAAGCTGCCCCCATCGACCTGTTCTGAGGAACAGGCGCCCAATAAAAAGCCCCGCGACTCAGGCTGTGTGAAAACTCCCTGAGTGCAGGCCAAGCCAACGCCCCGACTGGTTCGGGGCGTTGGTGTTTCTGGGTAATCGAAAGCGAGGAGCGGGATTTATCCCATCAGCTCGATCAACCGACGGGCGCCCAGCACGTTGAGGGCCCGCTTCAGGTTGTAGGCGTTTACCGCCAGGGCCATTTCCGTGCGTGCGCCCTGCAACTGGCGGAGCAGGAAGCGGCCGTTGCCCAGGATCCACTGCTTCAGGTTGCCGAAGGGGTGTTCGACGATGGATCGGCGCCTGACCATCATCTCCGGATGCGCCTGCATCCGCTGCTGCATCCGCGCAAACGCCGCTTCATGGGCATGCCGGGTCACGTGTCGGCGCCGGGCATTGGTGCACTGCGGCTT
>NZ_AUIE01000002.1 GCF_000423545.1 Metapseudomonas resinovorans DSM 21078 | reverse complement strand
TGCTTGGGTTTTGAGAAAACCCTAAACTTGGCTCAGCAATCGCAAATAAACTCTCGAATTCACGAGTGTTACTTGTGATGCTGATAATCAGTTGACTATCAGTCTTACCTCACAAGCACCCACACGAATTGCTTGATTCAGTTGTTAAAGAGCGTTTCGATCAAGTCTTTCGTCTCAACCGAGGCTGCGCATTCTACAGCAGCCTTTCTTACTGTCAAGCTGTTTTTCGAAAATCTCTTTTCTACTCAACCGCTTGCGCCTTCGATCCGATCTCTCTTCTCGTCAGCGGGAGGCGCATTCTACAGCGCTCAATCACGCTGTCAACACCTCCTTTCCAACTTCGCTCGCCACCGGCGAACCTTGCGAAGCGGAACCTCCCAGCACCTTCGCCAACCACTTAACTCATTGATCTACAAGGAGTTTTGCTTGGCAACTCCGCTGGAAGAGGTGCGCATTATAGGGATGCAGATTCTGCCGTCAACACCTATTTGAAATTATCTTCAGCGCCTTTCTCGTGCCTATATAAGAAGGGCTAGATAACTTCTGCTTGGCGCAACGCCTCCACCTGTTCCGCTGCCAGTCCCAGCACACGCTGCAGCACGTCCTGGGTGTGTTCGCCGAGAAGCGGCGGTGGCATGCGGTACTCAACAGGGGTATCGGAAAGGCGCAATGGGCTGGCCACCTGTGGCACCACACCCGCCAACGGATGCTCGAGTTCGACCCGGAGACCCCGCGCCAACACCTGGGGATCGGCGAAGACCGCCGCCAGGTCGTTGATCGGACCACAGGGCACGCCGACTTCTTCCAACGCGCGGACCCATTCAGCCGTGGTTTTGAAGACGGTGGCCTGTCGAATCAGGGGAATCAGCTCGGCACGATGAGCGACTCGTGCCTTGTTGCTTGAAAAACGCGGGTCGTCCGCCCACTCCCGATGACCGGCGACCTCGCAAAACTTGCGGAACTGGCTGTCGTTACCCACGGTGAGGATGAAATCGCCATCCGCTGTCGGAAAGTCCTGGTAGGGCACGATGTTCGGATGAGCATTGCCAAGCCGCCGTGGCGGATTCCCCGTCGTCAGGTAGTTCATCGCCTGGTTCGCCAGGCAGGCCACCTGAACATCCAGCAGCGCCATGTCAATGTGTTGACCCTTGCCACTGATTTCCCTTGAGGCCAGTGCAGCCAGCATGGCCACCGAGGAATAGAGCCCGGTAAGAATGTCGGTCAGGGCCACACCGACCTTGACCGGACCGGCACCCTCTTCCTGATCGGAACGCCCGGTGATGCTCATCAGCCCACCCAGTCCCTGGATCATGAAGTCGTAGCCGGCGCGCTTGGCATAAGGGCCGGACTGACCGAAGCCGGTGATGGAGCAATAGATAAGACGCGGGTTGATGGCCTTCAGCGATTCATAGTCCAGCCCATAAGCCGCCAGCCCACCCACCTTGAAGTTCTCAATGAGGATGTCGGACTTCGCCGCCAGCTCGCGAACCAGCTTCTGGCCCTCGGGGCGGGTGAAGTCGACGGTTACCGACTGCTTGTTACGGTTGGCCGCGAGGAAGTAGGCCGCTTCGCTGGTATCACGGCCGTCGGCGCCTTTGAGGAAAGGTGGCCCCCAGGCGCGGGTGTCGTCGCCCGAGCCCGGACGTTCGACCTTGATGACCTCGGCCCCCAGGTCCGCGAGGATCTGACCGGCCCAAGGGCCAGCCAGTACGCGGGAGAGGTCGAGCACACGGATATGGGAGAGAGCACCGGCCATGGGATCACCTGGATTCGCGAAAGGACCCGGTCCTCCCTTCTATATAAGGAGAGAACCGGTCGAGGATCAGAAGAACGCCTGGATGCCGGTCTGTGCGCGACCGAGGATCAGTGCGTGGACGTCGTGGGTCCCCTCGTAGGTATTCACCACTTCCAGGTTGACCAGGTGACGGGCCACACCGAACTCATCGGAGATACCGTTGCCACCCAGCATGTCGCGGGCCATACGGGCGATGTCCAGGGCTTTGCCGCAGGAGTTGCGCTTCATGATCGAAGTGATTTCCACCGCGGCAGTGCCCTCGTCCTTCATTCGGCCCAGGCGCAGGCAGCCTTGCAGGGCGAGAGTGATTTCGGTCTGCATGTCGGCCAGCTTTTTCTGGATCAACTGATTGGCGGCCAACGGGCGACCGAACTGGTTGCGGTCCAGCACGTACTGGCGGGCGGTGTGCCAGCACGCCTCAGCAGCCCCCAGGGCGCCCCAGGAAATGCCGTAACGGGCGGAGTTCAGGCAAGTGAACGGACCGCGCAGGCCGCGCACGTCCGGGAAGGCGTTCTCTTCCGGCACGAAGACGTTGTCCATGACGATCTCGCCGGTGATGGAGGCGCGCAGGCCGACCTTGCCATGGATCACCGGCGCGGACAGGCCCTGCCAGCCCTTCTCGAGCACGAAGCCGCGGATCTCGCCGGCATCGTCCTTGGCCCAGACCACGAAGACATCGGCGATCGGGCTGTTGGTGATCCACATCTTGCTGCCGGTCAGGCGGTAGCCGCCGTCGACCTTCTTGGCGCGGGTAATCATCGAGCCCGGGTCGGAACCGTGGTTCGGCTCGGTCAGGCCGAAGCAGCCGATGTATTCGCCGCTGGCCAGTTTCGGCAGGTACTTCTGCTTGGTGGCTTCGTTGCCAAACTCGTAGATCGGCACCATCACCAGGGAGGACTGCACGCTCATCATCGAGCGGTAGCCAGAGTCCACGCGCTCCACTTCACGGGCAATCAAGCCGTAGCACACGTAGTTGAGGCCGCTGCCACCGTAGGCTTCCGGAATGGTCGCACCGAGCAGGCCGGTCTCGCCCATCTCGCGGAAGATCGCCGGATCGGTCTGCTCATGACGGAAGGCTTCGAGGACACGCGGAGCCAGCTTGTCAGCAGCGAACTGCTGGGCGCTGTCACGCACCATGCGCTCTTCCTCGTTGAGCTGCTGGTCCAGCAGGAGCGGGTCGATCCAGTTGAAGCTTGCTTTGGCGGCCATGGGGAGTGTCCTCGGTAAGCGGGAATCAGGGGCTGGGCCATCGCGGGACCCTGCCTTATTAGTGTTGACGCATCCTAGACAGCCTAGGCCGGATCAGACAAACGAGGATTTCGCATGCTGTTGTGCTAATTTCTCACTCCGAAACGCTATACCACGCTATTTACAGCCACCACTTGTGCCGCAGAGGTACAGCATGCGTCGGAAGATCCCCAGCACCGCCGCCCTGATCGCCTTCGAATCCGCCGCACGCCATCAGAGCTTCACCAAGGCGGCCGACGAGCTGGCACTGACCCAGAGCGCCATCTGCCGGCAGATTGCCGGGTTAGAGGAATTCCTCGGCCTGGAGCTGTTCCGCCGCTCACGGCGCGGGGTAAAACTGACCGAGGCTGGCCTGGCCTACTCTCGCCGTATCGCCACCCAGCTCGATGCGGTGGAGCGCGATACCCTCGCCGTGATGGGCCAGCAGGGGGCGATGACGGTGGAGCTGGCCATCGTTCCCACCTTCGGCACCCAGTGGCTGGTACCCCGACTGAAGGATTTCCAGCGTCTGCACCCGGAAGTCACGGTCAACCTGACCAACCGCACCCGCCCCTTCCTCTTTGCCGACACCGACTTCGATGCCGCCCTTTATTTTGGCGATGCCGAATGGTCAGGGACTCGCGCCGACTTCCTGATGCACGAAAACTCGGTGCCGGTGTGCAGCCCGGCGTTACTGGAAGGGCGCAGCAGCCTGGATGCCGAATCCATCGCCCGCCTGCCACTGCTGCAGCAGACCACCCGCCCCTACGCCTGGCGCCAGTGGTTCAGCTCCCTTGGAATGAACGTCGCCCGCGACCTCAGCGGGCCGCGCTACGAACTCTTCTCGATGTTGGCCCAGGCCGCCATGCACGAGATGGGCGTGGCGTTGATTCCGCCCTTCCTGATCCAACGCGAACTGGCCGACGGTCACCTGATGGTGGCTCACCCCCACAGTTTCCGCAGCGACAAGGCCTATTACCTGATCATCCCCGAACGCAAGCTCGAATCCGCCGCCCTGGGGGCCTTCCGCGACTGGCTGGTGGACGCTGCCCACCAGTATCGAAGTGAAGCCGGGCTGGATTGAGTCCCGCTGTAACCCCAGGTAGCAATCCTCGGCACCCACCTCGAAACGCCTACGAAACACCCCTTTCCAGCGTCCCCTCCCAGCAGCCCTATCACCCACTCGGGTGATAGGTGAAATCGCCCGTTCAGGCAGTTATGGCGCAGGTTGCGGCTGATTAGCATGAAGCCTCCCAAGACCCGCTCTGGAGAGCCGCATGACAACAAGAACAATGCGCGGAATCTTCCGGCCGCACACGCTGGCCGCCGCCGTCGCCCTGGGTTGCAGCGCCCAGGCACATGCCATCACGTTCAACATCGGTGACATCGAAGCTCAGTTCGACTCCTCCCTCTCGGTCGGGGCCAGTTGGGCCGTGCGTTCGCCCGATCCGGAGTTCATCTCCACCGCCAGCGGCGGCGAGGCGCTGTCGCGTACCTCAGACGACGGCCGCTTGAACTTCAAGAAGGGGGAAACCTTCTCGAAGATCTTCAAGGGCATTCACGACCTGGAACTCAAGTACGGCGATACCGGGGTATTCCTCCGCGGGAAGTACTGGTACGACTTCGAACTTAAGGATGAACACCGCCTCTTCTACGACATCGACGACCACAACCGTAAAGAGGGGGCCCAGTCTTCCGGCGCGCAGTTGCTCGATGCCTTCATCTACCACAACTACAACCTGGGCGACCTGCCGGGCAGCTTCCGGGTCGGCAAGCAGGTGGTGAGCTGGGGCGAAAGCACCTTCATCGGCAACAGCATCAACTCGATCAACCCCATCGACGCAGCGGCCTTCCGCCGCCCTGGCGCCGAGATCAAGGAAGGCTTGATCCCGGTGAACATGATCTACCTGTCCCAGAGCCTGACCGATAACCTCTCCGCCGAAGCCTTCTACCAGCTGGAATGGGACCAGACGGTGGCCGATAACTGCGGCACCTTCTTCTCCACCGCGGACGTGGTGGCCGACGGTTGCGTCGACCGCCTGGTGGTCGCCGGACCGGACCTGCCGCCCGGCGAGTCCACCAACACCGGTGGCACCCTCTATATCCCCCGCGCCGGCGACCGCGACGCCCGGGACAGTGGCCAGTTCGGCGTAGCGCTGCGCTGGTTCGTGCCGGAAATGAACGACACCGAGTTCGGCGCCTATGCGATGAACTATCACAGCCGCGGCCCGATCTTCAGCACCATTCGCACCACGACCCCGAGCGCTGCGATCATCCCCGGCGCTCCTGGTGCGCGTTACTTCATCGAGTACCCGGAAGACATTCGCCTCTACGGCTTGAGCTTCCAGACCAACGTTGAAGGCACGTCGCTGGCAGGCGAAGTCAGCTTCCGGCCGAACATGCCACTGCAACTCAACAGTACCGACCTGTCCTTCGCAGCCCTCGGCGTACCGGTTTCGCCGGTCTTCGAGAGCGGCCATGGTCGCAATCTCGCAGGCGAAGACCTGCATGGCTACGAGCGCAAGCCGGTCACGCAGGCGCAGGTCACCGCCACCCAGTTCGTTGACCAGGTAATGGGCGCCAGCCGCCTGACCCTGGTGGCCGAGGTGGGCTACAACCATATCGGCGGCCTGAACGACGACATCGGCGAACTGCGCTACGGCCGCGACCCCATCTACGGTCCAGGCCAGCTCTCCTCCCAGGCGCTCTGCCAGGCGCTTACCGCCACCAGCCCAACCCAGCGCGAGTGCAACGACAAAGGCTTCTACACCAGCAGCTCCTGGGGCTACCGCGCCCGCGCCAGCCTGGATTACAGCAACGTCATTGCCGGCATCAACCTGACCCCGAGCGTCGCCTGGTCCCATGACGTCGACGGCTATGGCCCGAACTTCAACGAAGGCTCCAAGGCCATCAGCCTCGGCCTCAACGCCGACTATCAGAACACCTACACCGCCAGCCTCAGCTACACCGACTTCTTCGGCGGGCACTACAACACGACCACTGACCGCGACTTCGTCGCCCTCAGCTTCGGCCTCAACTTCTGATCGCAAGGATTCCCGGAATGACCAAGAGAAGCATCCTGCAAAGTGGTGTCCTGGCCCTTAGCCTGCTGGCCACCAACGTCATGGCCGCTGTCACTCAGGAAGAGGCCGCGCAGCTAGGTGCCAGCCTTACCCCGCTGGGCGCGGAAAAGGTCGGCAACGCCGACGGCGGCATCCCGGCCTGGACCGGCGGCCTGCCGACCAACGCCGCCGTAGTCGACGCCAATGGCTTCCTCGGCAACCCCTATGCCAACGAGCAGCCACTGTTCACCATCACCGCTGCCAACGCCGAGCAGTACAAGGACAAACTGTCCCCCGGGCAGATGGCGATGTTCAAGCGCTACGCCAGTACCTACAAGATCCCGGTATACCCCAGCCACCGCAGCGCCGCCGCGCCTCAGGCCATCTATGACGCGGCCCGGCAAAGTGCCCTCAGCACCCAGCCGGTGGACGGCGGCAACGGCCTGTCCAACTTCGCCGACAGCCACTACTACGCCTTCCCCGTTCCCAAGGATGGCGTGCAGGTGATGTGGAACCACATCACCCGCTACCGCGGCGGTAATGCCCGCCGCCTGGTAATCCAGGCCACGCCGCAGACCAACGGTTCCTTCACCCCGGTGCAGTTCGAGGACGAAGTCGCCTTCCCGGCGGACATGGCCCAGCTGGACAAGGAGAAGTCGGCCAACGTGCTGCTCTACTTCAAGCAGCGGGTCCTGGCACCCTCGCGCCTGGCCGGCAACGTGCTGCTGGTTCACGAGACCATCGACCAGGTGAAGGAGCCACGCCTGGCCTGGCTCTACAACGCCGGCCAGCGCCGCGTGCGCCGCGCACCGCAGGTGGCCTATGACGGTCCCGGCACTGCCGCAGACGGCATGCGTACCGCCGACAACTTCGACATGTTCTCCGGCGCCCCGGACCGTTACGACTGGAAGCTGGTGGGCAAGAAGGAGATGTATATCCCCTACAACAGCTACAAGCTCGAATCGCCCCAACTCAAGTACAAGGAGATCGTCCAGCCGGGTCACCTGAACCAGGACCTGACCCGCTACGAACTGCACCGCGTGTGGGAAGTGGTCGCCACCCTCAAGCCCAACGAGCGGCACATCTATGCCAAGCGCCACTACTTCATCGACGAAGACAGCTGGCAGATCGCCTATGCCGACCATTACGACGGCCGTGGCCAGCTCTGGCGCGTCGGTGAAGGCCACGCCAGCTACCACTTCCAGCGCCAGGTCAGCACCTACGCGGTCGAGGCCCTCTACGACATCATCGCCGGACGCTACATCGCCCTCGGCCTGAAGAACGAAGAGAAGCACGGCATCGAGTTCGGCTTTGCCGCTACCGGCGCCGACTACACCCCGGCAGCCCTGCGCAACGCGGGCATCCGCTGATCTCCACGGGCGCCCCGTATCGCGGGGCGCCCCCTTTCCCCTTCCCGCTGCGTTATGGCGCCTCATCAGCGCTGTCCATGCTGCTTCAAGCCCGCCCAGGGGCCATCTAGTCTGCGAGGATTCGGTTCATCCATAACAACAACATCGCGAGAACCGCCCATGCACCGCCCCGGCCAGACACCGCACGTCCTTCCGTCTCGCCTGCCACGCCTGCCGCCGGCTCATGTCCCGCGTCCGCAGCTGGTCGACCGCCTCGCCGCGCAGGATGCCCAGCTACGCCTGCTCTGCGCCCCGGCCGGATTTGGCAAGAGCGTGCTACTCAACGAATTCCTCCGCACCCAGACCGAGTCCGCCCTGGTCATCTGGCTCAACCTCGCCGGCCAGCCATTGCCACCGGAACACGTGCTCGCGCAACTCGCGGCCGAGCTGGGTGAAACGGTACCATCGCTGCCTGCTGCCCAGGCCCTGCAGCACCTGCTGGCCCATCGCGGCGAGCGGATCTGGCTGGTCCTGGATGACTACCCAGGCCACCCCCCGGCCGGTCTTGATGACTGCATCGACCAGCTCCTGGCCCGCGCGCTGCCCGAATTGCGCCTGCTGGTCAGCGTGCGCCAGCGGCCGGCCTGGAACCTGCCCCGGCTGCTACTGGCCGGCGAACTGCTGGAACTGGACGCCAACCAACTGGCCCTCGACCGTCAGCAGCACGAGCGACTGGTAGACCAACTGGCGCCTAAAACCAGCGCCGCCCTGCGCGAGGAGCTCTGGCAGGAAACCGAAGGCTGGTGCGCCGGCGTGCGTCTGCACCTGTCCGGCAAGGCCCCCACCAGCTCCAGCGGTAATCACTGCTGGCTCAAGGAATACCTGGACCACGAACTGCTCAATCGCCTTAGCCCGGAAGAAGCCAACTGCCTGTTCGCCCTGTCGCACCTGCCGAAGGTGTCCGCCGACCTTTGCCAACACCTCTGGGAAGACAGCGACGGCGCCGAGCTCTTCGAGCGCCTGTTGGCGCGACAGGCCTTTTGCATGCCGCTGGACGAACACGGCACCTGGTACCGGGTGCTGCCCGCGGTGGCCCGCACCCTGCGCCATCGCATCAGCGAAGCCGCCGCCACCCGCCTGCACCTCAGCGCCTGCCGCATGTTCATCGCCGCCGGCCAGGTGGAAGACGCCATCGAGCAGGCGCTCTGTGCCGGCCAACCGGAAGCGGCCGCCAATTACCTGGAGCGCCTCGGCCAGGAATGGCTGACCGGAGAACAGCATCTGGCCCACCTGCTGGCCTGGCGCGCACGCCTGCCCGCCGCCCTGCTGGAGAGCACCCCGCGCCTGCTCTGCCTGAATGCCTGGGGCCTGCTGATTTCCTGGCGCCTTGACGAAGCCGAAGCCTGCATCGCCAAGCTCGGCCACTTCCTGCCGCAGCCGACCTCCCTGCGCAACCGCAAGCTGCTGGCCAACTGGCAGGCCCTGAACGGCGTACTCACGGCCTTGCGCAGCCAATCCGCGGCCAACGCGCAGCTGCACTGTCGCGAGGCCCTGGAGCACCTGCCGGAGCACGACTGGATGCCCATTCTGTTGTGCTACTCCAGCCTGGCGCGGGTCGCCATGTCCAGCGGCGCCCCGGAGGAGGCACAGCCGCACCTGCACAAGGCGCTGGAGATCGCCCGCCGCCAGGGCAGCCTGCTGTTCGAGGTGCTGATCAACCTCGATCGAATTCGCCTGCTCCTGCTGCGCGGTGAGTTCGGCCGGGCCCAGAACCTGCTGGAGCAAAGCTTTGCCCTGATCGGCCAGCGCAAACAGGTCGACAGCCTGATGCTCGGCCGCCTGCACCTGATCCAGGCCGAGTTGCACCTGATCGCCGATCGCCTGGACGACGCCGAGCGCGCCCTGCACACCGGCCTGGAGCAGGCCCTGGGCTGCCTGGACCCCTTCGCCCTCCACGGATTCCTCGGGCTGGCGGAACTCCACGCCCGCCGCGGCCAGTTCGACCAGGCCTACCAGGAACTTCGCGAGGCCGAGCGGCAGATGCATTGCCGCCAGGTGTGGCGCTACTCCTACAGCGGAGTGCTGCATCTGCAAAGCATGCGGGTGCAGGGGCGCCAAGGCCGCTGGGAGCGTATCGAACCGGCTGCCCTGCGCATCCAGCGCTACTTCATTGGCGAGCGCGCCTGGATGGCACCGCTGGACTACCCCACCCTGCCCCTGCGCAACCAATTGTTGCTGGCCCGCGCGCAGTTGGAGTCCGGCCGCGCCGAACAGGCCGAAGCCCTGCTCCAGCCGCTGCTGGAACACTGCCACTTGCTGCAGCTCGCGCCCTTGGGCTGCGAAGTGCGCCTTGCCCTTGCCGCTACCTGGCGCGCCCTCGGCCGCACCGAAGCCTGCGAACTGCAACGCCAGGCGCTGGAACACGCCGAGCGTCTGGGCATGCACGGGCTGCTGCGCGATTACCCGCGCAGAGACGGCACAGGAACAGCAGAAGGCGACCAGGCCAGCCTGCTCAGCCAGCGCGAACGCGCCGTGCTGCAACTGCTGGCCGAGGGCTTCTCGAACCAGGAGATCGGCGGCTACCTGTTCATTTCGGTGAACACCGTGAAAACCCATACCAAGAAGATCAACAGCAAGCTCGGCGTGAAGCGCCGCACGCAGGCAGTGATGCGCGCCAAGACGCTGGGCTTGCTGGTCTGACAGTGCCCATCCCCGCACTGAATGCAGAACCCTAGCCCGGATGAAATCCGGGCTACCAATGACGTTTCCCCCCTTTCCATACCGCGACAATATGGCGCAACCCCCGGAGCGACTGGCCTGCGCGCGAACTACGCTTCTCCCTGCAAACAGGCCGAGAAGCCATTCTTGACCCTGTAGTCAAACATTTTCAAAAGCTACAGAACGCCCATTTTCCGCCGCCTTATGGCAACTATTAAAAAGTCTGATTAACAGTGCTCCAGCCATTAACGGCAGGATGTTACGGACTGCAAGCCTGTACTGGCGCCGCTTTGATGGAAAGTCATTCAGCTTCGGGATAGGACGCGGTTCTGGTTGAACCGACCAACAAGGGTCTCTGCCAGCCATGACGGGGCCTGGAAGGCCAACCAGAGACAGCAGGTCTAAACATGACTTGTAGTTATTAGAGCGTTTTACTCCAGAACTGCTTGAAGCAGTTGCGGTTCCGATTGCAGAATGCCGCGCCTCTAAGGTTTTGGCCGTTGCGATACCAGGCTGTTGAAAGGCGGATCCGCCTCGCCAGAGCACCATCCGTAGTGCACTGGTTCACCAGATCGATCACGCAGGAGATTTGAAGTGCACATCGGTGTTCCTCTCGAAACCCACGCCGGGGAGACGCGGGTTGCCGCAACACCCGAGACCATCAAGAAGCTGGTGAGCCAGGGCCACCAGGTGACGGTGCAAAGCGGTGCCGGCGTCAGCGCCTGCATTCCGGACAGCGCCTTCGAAGCCGTTGGCGCCGCCATCGGCAATGACGCCGCTGCCTTTGGTGCCGACCTCGTGCTGAAAGTGGTTGCCCCGACCGAGGCCGAACTGGCCCATATGCGCGTAGGCGCGGTGCTGGTCGGCATGCTCAACCCCTTCAGCAACGAGATCATCGCGCGCATGAACGCCCGCGGCATCACCGCCTTCGCCCTCGAAGCGGCGCCGCGCACCTCCCGCGCCCAGAGCCTCGACGTGCTGTCTTCCCAGGCCAACATCGCCGGCTACAAGTCGGTACTGCTGGCCGCTCACCACTATCCGCGCTTCATGCCCATGCTGATGACCGCTGCCGGCACCGTGAAGGCCGCGCGCATCCTCATCCTCGGTGCTGGCGTTGCCGGCCTGCAGGCCATCGCCACGGCCAAGCGCCTGGGTGCGGTGATCGAGGCCTCCGACGTGCGCCCGGCGGTGAAGGAGCAGATCGAATCCCTCGGCGCCAAGTTCGTCGACGTGCCCTTCGAGACCGATGAAGAGCGCGAATGCGCCCAGGGCGTCGGCGGTTACGCCCGCCCGATGCCGGCCTCCTGGATGGAGCGCCAGGCCAAGGCCGTGCATGAGCGCGCCAAGCAGTCGGACATCGTCATCACCACCGCACTGATCCCGGGCCGCAAGGCGCCGACCCTGCTGCACGAGGCCACCGTTGCCGAAATGAAGCCGGGCTCCGTGGTCATCGACCTGGCCGCCTCCCAGGGTGGCAACTGCCCGCTGACCGAAGCCGACCAGGTCGTGGTCAAGCACGGCGTGACCATCGTCGGCCACAGCAACCTGGCAGCCATGGTCCCGGCGGACGCTTCCGCCCTCTATGCACGCAACCTGCTGGACTTCCTCAAGCTGGTCATCGACAAGGACGGCCAGTTCCATCTCAACCTCGAAGACGACATCGTCGCCGCGTGCCTGATGTGCCGCGACGGCCAGGTCGTCCGTAACAACGGCTAAGGGGAAGCGGACATGGATCTGATTTCTGACGGCATCTACAACCTGATCATCTTCGTGCTGGCCATCTACGTCGGCTACCACGTGGTGTGGAACGTTACCCCGGCCCTGCACACCCCGCTGATGGCCGTGACCAACGCCATCTCGGCCATCGTGATCGTCGGCGCCATGCTGGCCGCCGCCCTCACTGTGACCCCGCTGGGCAAGACCATGGGCACCCTGGCCGTGGCCCTGGCTGCGGTGAACGTCTTCGGTGGCTTCCTGGTCACCCGTCGCATGCTGGAAATGTTCAAGAAGAAAGCGCCGAAAGCGGCTGCGGAGAAACACTGACCATGAGCATGAACCTGATCACTGTTCTCTACCTCGTCGCCTCGGTGTGCTTCATCCAGGCGCTCAAGGGCCTGTCGCACCCGACCTCGTCGCGTCGCGGCAACCTGTTCGGCATGGTCGGCATGGCCATCGCCGTACTCACCACCGTTGGCCTCATCTATAAACTCGGCGCCGAACTGGCGACCCAGGGCATCGGCTACGTCATCGTCGGCCTGCTGGTCGGCGGCACCGCCGGGTCGATCATGGCCAAGCGCGTAGAAATGACCAAGATGCCGGAACTGGTCGCCTTCATGCACAGCATGATCGGTCTGGCCGCCGTGTTCATCGCCATCGCCGCCGTGGTCGAGCCCCAGTCGCTCGGCATCGTGGCTGCCCTGGGCGATGCCATCCCGGCCGGTAACCGCCTTGAGCTGTTCCTCGGCGCAGCCATCGGTGCCGTCACCTTCTCCGGTTCGGTAATCGCCTTCGGCAAGCTGTCGGGCAAGTACAAGTTCCGCCTGTTCCAAGGTGCTCCGGTGCAGTTCGCCGGCCAGCACAAGCTGAACCTGCTGGTAGGCCTGGCGATCATCGCCCTGGGCCTGTACTTCACCTTCACCGGCAACATTGCTGCCTTCGCCCTGCTGGTGGCGCTCGCCTTCGTCATCGGCGTGCTGATCATCATCCCGATCGGCGGCGCCGACATGCCGGTGGTGGTGTCCATGCTGAACAGCTACTCGGGCTGGGCGGCGGCCGGTATCGGCTTCTCGCTGAACAACTCGATGCTGATCATCGCCGGCTCCCTGGTGGGCTCCTCGGGTGCGATCCTCTCCTACATCATGTGCAAGGCGATGAACCGCTCCTTCTTCAACGTCATCCTCGGCGGCTTTGGTGCCGAAGCTGACGCCGGAGCCGCGGCTGGCAGCAAGGAACAGCGTCCGGTGAAGTCCGGCTCGTCCGACGACGCCGCCTTCCTGCTGACCAACGCCGACAGCGTGATCATCGTTCCCGGCTACGGCCTGGCGGTGGCCCGTGCCCAGCACGCACTGATGGAACTGTCCGAGAAGCTGTCCCACCGTGGCGTGAACGTGAAGTACGCGATCCACCCGGTTGCCGGCCGTATGCCGGGCCACATGAACGTCCTGCTGGCCGAGGCCGAAGTGCCTTACGAGCAGGTGTTCGAGATGGAAGACATCAACTCCGAGTTCGGCCAGGCCGACGTCGTACTGGTGCTCGGCGCCAACGACGTGGTCAACCCCGCTGCGAAGAACGATCCGAAGTCGCCCATCGCCGGCATGCCGATCCTGGAAGCCTTCAAGGCCAAGACCATCATCGTGAACAAGCGCTCCATGGCCAGCGGCTACGCCGGCCTGGACAACGAACTGTTCTACATGGACAAGACCATGATGGTGTTCGGCGACGCGAAGAAAGTGATCGAGGACATGGTCAAGGCTGTCGACTGAGTCCTACCCCGCGATACCGAGAACCCCGGCCTGGTGCCGGGGTTTTTGTTTTCAGCGCTCCCGGTATGGGGTGCCTTGGTTGTAGGGGCGAATTCAATCGCCAAGGGTCGCACAGCGGCCCCGATTCGAGATTGCGGATGGCAGACCTTCGGCGTGCTTGGCGATTGACATCGCCCCTGCCGGCAATCCGACCCGCCGGCCATTAACCGACAAAAGGCCCTGAATAGAGCCATTTCTTCGACCTTGGTATAGAAGCCGGGCACAGCCTCAGTCCCTAGACTGCGCGGCTCCCACCCGTTGTCCGAGGTTTTCCCCATGTACTCTGATCGCGTGCGCCTGCCCTCCCTGCTGGGCAAGGTGATGAGTGCGGCCGACGCCGCTGCCCTGATCGAAGACGGCATGACCGTCGGCATGAGCGGTTTCACCCGCGCCGGCGAAGCCAAGGCCGTGCCCCAGGCACTGGCCGCACGAGCCAAGGAGCATCCGCTGCAGATCAGCCTGATGACCGGCGCAAGCCTCGGCAACGACCTCGACAAGCAACTCACCGAAGCCGGCGTGCTGGCCCGCCGCATGCCCTTCCAGGTGGACAGCACCCTGCGCAAGGCGATCAATGCCGGTGAGGTGATGTTCATCGACCAGCACCTGTCGGAAACCGTCGAACAGCTGCGCAACCACCAACTCAAGCTGCCCGACATCGCCGTGATCGAAGCGGTGGCCATCACCGAGCAAGGTCACATCGTACCAACGACATCCGTGGGCAATTCCGCCAGTTTCGCGATCTTCGCCAAGCGGGTGATCGTCGAGATCAACCTGGCTCACAACCCCAACCTGGAAGGTCTGCACGACATCTATATCCCCACCTACCGGCCGACCCGCACGCCGATCCCGCTGACCCGCGTGGACGATCGCATCGGCGGCAGCGCCATTCCGATCGACCGGGCCAAGATCGCCGCCATCGTCATCACCGAGCAGCCGGACTCCCTGTCCACCGTACTGCCGCCGGACCACGAGACCCAGGCCATCGCCGACCACCTGATCGACTTCTTCAAGCGAGAAGTGGAAGCCGGCCGCATGAGCAACAGCCTCGGCCCGCTGCAGGCCGGCATCGGCAGCATCGCCAACGCCGTGATGTGCGGCCTGATCGATTCGCCGTTCCAGGACCTCACCATGTATTCCGAGGTGCTGCAGGATTCCACCTTCGATCTGATTGACGCGGGCAAGCTGCGCTTCGCCTCGGGCAGCTCCGTCACCCTGTCCGCGCGCCGCAATGCCGACGTGTTCGGCAACCTGGAGCGCTACAAGGACAAACTGGTGTTGCGCCCGCAGGAAATCTCCAACCACCCCGAAGTGGTGCGCCGCCTCGGCATCATCGGCATCAATACCGCGCTGGAATTCGACATTTACGGCAATGTGAATTCCACCCACGTGGGCGGCACCAGGATGATGAACGGCATCGGCGGCTCCGGCGACTTCGCCCGTAATGCCCACCTGGCCATCTTCGTCACCAAATCCATTGCCAAGGGCGGCGCCATCTCCAGCGTAGTGCCCATGGTCAGCCACGTGGACCACACCGAGCACGATGTGGACATCCTGGTCACCGAACAGGGTTTGGCCGACCTGCGCGGCCTGGCACCTCGCGAGCGCGCCCGCGCGATCATCGACAACTGTGTCCACCCGGATTACCGCCAGCCGCTGCAGGATTACTTCAGTGCAGCCTGCGCCAAGGGTGGTCACACCCCGCACCTGCTACGCGAAGCCATGTCCTGGCATATCAATCTGGAAGAAAACGGTCGAATGCTGGCCAACTGATCCGCTCTGAGCAAAACAGTTATGAGCTTGTAACCTTTGTTTCTGACAAAAAGATCAAAAAACAGTTTCTGAAAATCCTGAACTGTACTGTTCAAAAACCCTACTGCTTGTTATTTGAACAGGAAAAAATGCCGTTTCCCGTTGGATCACGAGTGATTCAACGGGGCACCCGTACAGTTTCGTGTTATTTAAGCGAAACAGTTGATAAGCATGCTAATAAAGACCAACACAATTTAGAGGAACTGTGACTACAGTCGCGGCTGTTCTGGGTAGATCATAGGCACCAGTTGATAACCAAGCCCCGTCACAAGCGGGAAGGACCTGCCGCCATGGAACGTACCCTCAGTTCCGACCTGATTTTCGAAAGCGCCGAACAATCCCCGAAATCCTCGTGGGCCCTGCGCACCATCTCCACCCTGCTGCTGTGGCAGCGTCGCATCGCCAGCCGTCACCAACTGGCCATGCTGGACCACCGCCTGCTGGCCGACGCCGGCATCAGCGAAGCCCAGCGCGAAGCCGAACTGAACAAGCCCTTCTGGCGCTAAGCAGTTCGCCGGGCCAAACGGCCCGCAGGCAATACCCCAGACAGAACCCGTCGCAGCCCGCGACGGGTTTCGTCGTTTCTGGGCCCAGGAAACGCCTGCATCGCCCACATCCCCGCCTCTGGATGAGCGCGCCCCACTCTTCCGGCACAGACAGTTTCAATCCAACCAGTACAGTTGCTAAAAGTACGAACCTGCTACAGCACAATTTAACCTGACTGTGACTGCACAGTTTTCCCCGGGAACGAGATCATGGCCCTCCATAACCCATCCCCGCGTCGACGCGGGAAGGAGTCACGCCATGGACCGCACCCTGACGGCCTCGGCTCACCCAACTCAATCCCCAACCGGACTCCCGGCGGCCCCCTGGTACCTGCGCCTGTTCGCCACCCTGGCCCAGTGGGCACGCAACGCTCGCACCCGCCGTCAGTTGGCGAAGCTGGATGGCCGCGCCCTCGCAGATGTCGGTATCAGCCCCAGCGATCGCTTCGCGGAACTGGAGAAACCGTTCTGGCGCTGAGCCTTGCAGCCATGGGCGGCTCCTTGCCAGCACTGGCCCGCGAGCCTCACATTGACTAGGCTTTCCATCCAGCCGGTGGCGCTCTTCGCGCTACCGCCCCGGTCAGCAAAGGAGCCCCCCATGACCTCTTTCCGCCTGCTCAGCGCCGCCGCCCTGCTGGCGCTTGCCACAAGTGCCTCAGCCACTAGCTTCGTGGTCACCACTGACGCCGTGGTGAACGCCGTCGCGGCCACCTCGGATGCCACTTCCGACGTCACCTCCTCGTTCAAGGACGACAAGATCGTGCTCGCCGCCCGTGACGACGCGGCAAGCTTCGTCGCCAGCGCCGGTGACATCCGTGGCGCCCAGCTCGAAGCCGCGTTCAAGCACATCCGCGGCGCCCAGCCGCAACTGGCTGCCAGCGACCTGCAACTGGCTCAGGCCATCCTCGCCCTCTGACGGCACCCATCGGGCCGCGCACAACGCGCGGCCCATCGGGCTGCACCCCCCGTGCTGCCTGGCTCTCGTCTGCCCATTCCGCTAACCTTCGCGCCCGGTATCCGCGGCTGAGAACTGCCGAAGGATATTTCCGTCCAACTACCTTAGAAATTTCCAACGGAGAGCCTCCATGCGCCGCTCGCTGTCTGTCGCAGCCATCGCCCTTTCCCTCGTTGCCGGTGCCGCCCAGGCCCAGACCCTGGTGGCGACCAGCAACATCATCGTCCGCGCGCTGGACCGCACCCTCGACTTCACCTCCGATACCACCACCTCTATCCGTGACATGAAGGTGGTGATCGCCGCCCGTGACGACGCCGCCAGCTTCGTCGCCAGCGCCGGCGAAATCCGTGGCGCCCAGCTGGAGGCCGCCTTCGGTGCCCTGCGCGAGCAGTTCCCGCAAGCCCGCGAGGCCAGCGACCTGGCCTTGGCAGAAAGCATCCTCGCCCTCTGACCCCGCACGAGTATCGACCTCTGAACATCTGGTTGCGCCTGATCTGCCTGGGCGGCCTGCTGCTGGCGGCCACGGCCCGGGCCGACCTGCGTTTGGTGCTGGACGGCGAAGGCCTCACTCCGGCCCAGCGCCAGGCCAGCCAGCAACTGCTGGACGAAGCCTACGCCGCCCTGCCACCGGCCTTCATCCAGCGCCTGGATCGGGACGTGGAAGTGGCCTGGAGCGTTGATCTGCCGGAAAACGGCTACGGCCGCACCACCCGTTTCGACGCCCTGGTGCTCAATCGCAACCTGCTGGCCAGCCTGACCGATGGCAGTGCGGCCACGCAGAGAACCGACCGCGTCCACGGCACCGTGCGCCGCGAAATGCTCGCCACGGTGCTCCACGAGCTGACCCATCTCTACGACCGCGCCCGGCTCTGGTCCGCCGCCGACCGGACGCAACAGTTCCGCTGCCGTAACCAGGCCGCCAGCAGCGGCCTGGTGGGCTTGCCGGGCGATTGCCGGGGCCAGACAGCACGACGCTTCACCTTCAGCGACGACCCGCGTCTACTCGACCTCGCCGGCTGGCCGCAGTACGTCGGCAAGCGTGGCCTGCGCGAACAGGACAACCACCAGGTGGCACGCAGCCCGGACATCTACGAGCTGAAGAACTCCCGCGAATTCGTCGCGGTGAACATGGAGTACTTTCTCCTCGACCCGGCCTATGCCTGCCGCCGACCGGCGCTCTATCGCTACTACCGCGCGCACTTCGGCTGGGCGCCGGCGCAGCGGGCCGACTGTAACGACGGCTACGCCTACCTCAACGCCGGCCGCGACTTCGCTAAGCAGCCCCTGGGCAAGCTCGATCCCGAGCGCGTCTACGAAGTCGACTACCTGTTCGCCGAGGCCAACCAGAACTGGGTCAGCCGCTGGGGCCACAGCATGCTGCGCCTGGTGATCTGCGCCCCGGGTCGCCCACGTGGGCCGGACTGCCGCCTCGACCTCGACCAGCATCTGGTGCTCTCCTACCGCGCCTTCGTCGGCGATGTGCAGCTTTCCAGTTGGGACGGCCTCACCGGCGCCTATCCCTCCCGCCTGTTCGTGCTGCCATTGCACCAGGTGATCGAGGAATACACCAAGGTGGAGCTGCGCAGCCTCGCCTCGGTCCCGCTCAAGCTCAGCCGCGGGGAGGTCGACGCCCTGGTGGAGCACGCAGCCGAGATGCACTGGAGCTACGACGGCGACTACTGGTTCCTCTCCAACAACTGCGCGGTGGAGACCCTCAAGCTGCTCCGCAGCGGCACCGATCACCCGGCGCTGCGCGACCTCGACAGCATCATGCCCAACGGCCTGCTGAAGCTGCTGGAGGGTCGCGACGTGGCCGACCGCACGCCGCTGGAAGATCCCAGGGAGGCGCTGCGCCTTGGCTATCGCTTCGACTCCTTCCGCGACCGCTACCAGGCCATGTTCACGGTCATCCGCGAGCGGCTGAAGGTGCCCCAGGAAGAGGTGGAAGACTGGCTGGAACTGACTGCCGAACAGCGCCGCCCCTGGTTCGACAAGGCCGATCTACGCGCCAGCGCCGCCCTGCTCCTGCTGGAGCAGGCTGCCCAGCGCCGCCAGTTGCTGCTGGCCCAGGACGAACTCAAGCGCAATTACCTCAGCTCCCGCGAGCAGGCCGGGCAGACCCGTTTCGCCAAGGCCGGTGGCACCCTGGAACAACTGCTCGCCAACAGCGGCTTCCTCAGCCGCCCGGCGGAGCTGCTGCAAGGGGGCTATGGCCTGCCGCAGAGCGCCGAATGGCAGCGCCTGGAGGCAGAAAGCAGCAGCCGCCAGCAGACCATGCGCAAGCTCAACGACGACCTCGACCGCGAAGTGCGCAGCCTGCTGGAGCCCCAGCGCATGTCTGAGCTGAACGCCACCGAGGCCAACCTCAAGGCCATCGGTGCGCACCTGCGCCAGTTGCACAAGGACGCCGGCGGGCTCGTGCTCCCTTGATCCCTTGCTGATGGGTATCGTTGGCCCCTCACAACACCTCCTCATCCTCCTCCGGCAATTGCGGGTCCAGATGCAGCCAGGGCAATCGGCTCGTCACCCAGATATGCCGGTCAGGGGAAACCGCCTCGGGATGGTCCAGGGTGGCGATGGTGAGGTCCAGCGTGTCCGGCGCGAGCTGGGTGAACAGCGCCAGCTGGCTGCTGCAACGCGGACAGAAGTAACGGATGCAAGTCGCGGATGAGGCGTATTCGGCCGGCGTGCCGGCCGTCCAGCGGAAGCTCGCGAGCGGTACCGTCGCCCAGGTGGTTACGATCCCTCCGGTGGTGCGCCGGCAGATCGAGCAGTGGCAATGGGCGACATCGCGCAGCGGTGCTTCAACAACGTAGCGCAGCTGCCCGCAATGACAGCCGCCGGTATGGAGTTCGGCCATGATGATCTCCGGCTTGAGCACTGCCTTTCACCCTAGCAGGCGGTTGCATGCCACCGATCCGGAACTGAAGATAGAGCGTCCCCAGCTGACCCGGATGTCGCCGTGCTGATCCTCCTCCAAGCCCTCTGGCCCCTCTTTGCGTTGATCGTCGGCGGTTATCTGTTGCGCCGCTGGGACTTCCCTGGCGAAGCCTTCTGGCCCTCCGCCGAACGGCTGAACTACTTCATCCTCTTCCCCTCCCTGCTGTTCAGCAGCCTGGCCACCGCCCCACTCGACAACCCGGCGTTGCCGCAACTGGCCCTGGCGGTGTTCCTCGGCCTCGGCATCGGCTGGCTCGCACTGCTACTGGCCCGGCGCCTGCTGGGTTGGCCCGCAGCGCGCTTCGGCGCCATCACCCAGGGCATCCTGCGTTTCAACACCTACCTGGGCCTGGCGGCCATTGGCAGCCTCTACGGCAAGGACGGCCTGGCCATGGCCGCGCTGATGCTGGCGCTGATGGTGCCGACGGTGAACCTGATGTCGGTCTGGGCGCTGACCGCCGAGCGTGGCGTGAGCCTGCGCGGCCTGCTGCTGCCGATGGCAAAGAACCCGCTGATCCTCGCTTGCCTGGCCGGCGCCCTGGTCAATCTCGCCGGGTTCGGCCTGCCTGGCGGCACCGACCGCCTGCTCAACCTGCTGGCGGTGGCCAGCCTGCCGCTCGGCCTGCTCTGCGTCGGCGCGGCATTGCGCCCGCAGGAACTGGCCGGCGAAGTACCGGCACTGGCCTGGAACTGTGCACTGCGGCTGCTGGCCATGCCTGCGCTCGCCTTTGCGGTGGCTCGCGTGCTCGATCTGCCCACCATGGAAAGCAGCATCCTGGTGCTGTTCTTCGCCCTGCCCACCGCGCCTACCGCTTATGTGCTGACCCGTCAGCTCGGCGGCGACAGTCACTTCATGGCCGGGATCATCACGCTGCAGACGCTGCTCGCCGCAGGCTCGCTGCTGCTGGTCATGCGCAGCGTATCTGGCTGAAGCGACACGGCGGCCATCCGCCATTCGTCGCTAAAACTCCGCACAATCGGCTCCGATCACCGCCGAAAGCTGGCTGAAAGGTTGCGCGCTTAGCATCCGCCCCATTGCCGGCACGAGACCGGCAACCCGACAACAACAAGATTGGTGATCGCCATGCTCCGTTCCTGCTGCCGTCCCGGCACCCCTCCGCCCGCTCTCCGCACGCCTTCGGCCACGCGCTGACCCGCCCCCGTCCCGCCCGAATCACGTCCGGAGAACTGCCATGCTGACTCTGCTCGGCTTCGCCATGGTCATCTGCTTCATGTACCTGATCATGACCAAACGCCTGTCCGCCCTGATCGCCCTGATCATCGTCCCAATCGCCTTTGCCCTGCTCGGCGGCTTCGCCGCAGGTATCGGCCCGATGATGCTGGAAGGCATCAGCAAGCTCGCGCCCACCGGCGTGATGCTGATGTTCGCCATCCTCTACTTCGCCCTGATGATCGACTCCGGCCTGTTCGACCCGGCCGTGCGCAAGATCCTCAAGCTGGTGAAGGGTGACCCGCTGAAGGTGTCCATGGGCACCGCCGCCCTGGCCCTGATCGTCTCCCTGGACGGTGACGGCGCCACCACCTACATGATCTGCGTCGCCGCCCTGCTGCCGCTGTACAGCCGCCTGGGCATGAGCCCGCTGATCATGGCCGGCCTGATCATCCTCGCTGGCGGCATCATGAACATGACCCCCTGGGGCGGCCCCACCGCCCGCGCGGCCAGCGCCCTGCACGTCGACCCCTCGGACATCTTCGTGCCGATGATCCCGGCCATGGCCGCCGGCGCCATCGCCCTGTTCGGCCTGGCCTGGGCCTACGGCAAGCGCGAACGTGCGCGTCTCGGCGTGCTGCACCTGCCGGACGACCAGCTCAACCATGACGAGATCAGCGTTTCGCAGTACCCGGAAGCCCGCCGGCCCAAGCTGCTGTGGGTGAACGGCGCGCTGACCGCCACCTTGATGGTGACCCTGATCGCCGGCCTGCTGCCGCTGCCGGTGCTGTTCATGATCGCGTTCAGCATCGCCATGATCATCAACTACCCCTGCCTGCAGCAGCAGAAGGAACGGGTCGCGGCCCATGCCGGCAATGTGCTGGCGGTGGTCGGCCTGATCTTCGCGGCGGGCATCTTCACCGGCATCCTGTCCGGCACCGGCATGGTAGAAGCCATGTCCAAGAGCCTGCTGGCGGTCATCCCGCCGTCCATGGGTCCGTACATGGCGGTGATCACCGCGGTGGTGAGCATGCCGTTCACCTTCTTCATGTCCAACGACGCTTTTTATTACGGCGTATTACCGGTTCTGGCCGAGGCGGCGAGCCATTACGGCATCAGCCCGGTAGAGATGGCGCGAGCGTCTATCGTAGGCCAGCCGGTGCATCTGCTGAGTCCGCTGGTACCCTCCACCTACCTGCTGGTGGGCCTGGCCAAGGTCGAGTTCGGCGACCACCAGCGCTTCACATTGAAGTGGGCGGTGATGATTTGTCTGTGTATCCTCCTCGCCGCCTTGTTGCTGGGTGTGTTCCCGCTTTTTGGATCGCACTGACCAGCCGCTGAATGACACCCCCGAGGAAGCCGGAAACTGCCTAAGCTCTTTCCGGCTTCTTCGTGTCCCATCCCTAGCCACACGACACTCATGAGGATCAACGCATCATGGAATGGCTGACCAGCCCGGAAATCTGGGTCGCCTTCTTCACCCTGACCGCCCTGGAGATTGTCCTGGGTATCGACAACATCATCATGATCGCCATCCTCGTGGCCCGCATGCCGCCGCACATGCAGGCACGCACCCGCCTCTTCGGCCTGGCGCTGGCGATGATCACCCGCATCCTGCTGCTGCTCTCCATCACCTGGATCATGCGGCTCACCACCGACCTGTTCCACCTGTTCGGCCAGGGCATCTCCGGCCGTGACCTGATCCTGTTCTTCGGCGGCCTGTTCCTGCTGTGGAAAAGCACCACCGAGATGTACCACAGCCTGGAAGGCGAAGATGAGACCAACGCGGCGCCCTCAGGCGCGGCGCGCAACTTCATCGGCACCATCATCCAGATCGCCATCATCGACATCGTGTTCTCCCTGGACTCGGTCATCACCGCCGTCGGCATGGTGTCTCACGTGCCGGTCATGGTCGCCGCGATCATCGTTGCCGTCCTGGTGATGATGCTGGCCGCCGGTACCATCAGCGACTTCATCGACAAGCACCCGAGCCTGAAGATGCTGGCCCTGGCCTTCCTGGTGGTGGTCGGTACCGTGCTGATCGCCGAATCCTTCGAAGTTCACGTGCCGAAGGGCTACGTCTACTTCGCCATGGCCTTCTCCCTGGCCGTGGAGGCGCTGAACATCCGCATGCGTATCGCACGCGGGCGCAAGGAAGACCCGGTGAAACTGCGCAAGGACATTCCTGGGCAGTAAGCCGAAGCAATGAAGAACGGGGCCATTCGGCCCCGTTTTTCATGGTGAACGGCTTACTTGTAGGGGCGAACTCATTCGCCAAGGGCTGCGCCGCTGCCCCCCGCGGTCCAAGGGAAGACCTTCGGCCTGCCTAGCGAATGAATTCAATACCCCTTCAACTCATCCACCTTGAAACCACGGAAGCCGCCGCTGCCCAGCACCACCCGGAGCAGGTGGTCCATGGTCTGCAGGTCGTTGTCGAATCCACCATGGCTGGTGCTGCGGCTGGCCGGGCCGCTGGTGGAAGCGACCACCAGGGTGCTGCCAGGCGGCTGCTGGGCTGGCTGGAACTTCTGCATGCCCAGTAGCGGCACCCGCCGTTGCCGGTCGTCCAGCGCATTGGAGACGAGGTAGAGCAGCGACTTGCGGTAGACCTTGGCGACGTTGTCTTCCTGTTCGGCCTGGTCCGACAGCACGAACAGCGTCTGCTGGCGGATGCCGTGCCCCAGCGCCTTGAGGAAGGTCGTCTGGTAAAGCTCGAGGGTGCAGGCCGGGGCGAACAACACCAGGTTGTCGATGGCCGGACCGTTGAGCGCCTGCCAGGCCTGCCACAGGCGTGCATGCCAGATGGAACCCGCGCTGTGGCCGACCAGATGGACCTTGGGTGCCTGGGTTCCCTGGGCGGCCAGCCAGCCCACCAGGCGCTGCAGCGCCTGCGTTCCCGCCGCACCTTTCTGGAAGGCGCGATCGGCATCCCGTTTCATTTCCTGCCAGAGAGCGAAGCCGGCGGGCTGCACCAGGCTTTCCACCTGGTTGTCCCACCAGGAGCTCACCGAGCCCACGCGCTCGCCTACCAGGGGCAACTTGCCGAGCAGGATGTCGCCCAGTTCGGCCAGCAGGCCGGTCTCCCAGATGAAATGCAGTTCGTGCACGCCGTTGTCGCGGAATGCCGGCCGCCACTTGAACGCGCGCATGGCCGAGCCGTTCACGCTGTTCAGCCCGCCGTGGGCGTAGAGCAGCAGGTGCTGCGGCTTGCTGTGTTGCAGCTCTTCGATGATGGCCTCCACCTGGACCAGGTCGGAGGCGTACTGGCCCAGGCCGTCGAAACGGCCATCGTCGATGTGCAGGTAATGCAGGTAGATCGCTTCCTGGGGCGGTCCCTGCAGCGCCAGGCGTGCAGTGCCGCCGTCGGACACATAGCGGGTGGCGGTGTCGGTGACACCATGGTTGACCGCAACCCCCAGCTGCGCGACCCAGACGTCCCAGACATTGGCCTCGAAATCGGCGTAGCTCCACAGCGCCACCCCCGCGTATGAGGCCTTGCCCTGGCGGTAACCGCCCCAGTCAGGCCCCCAGGAGTTCTGCACCAGGAAACCGTCACGGTTGTAGCCGATCAGGGCGAAGGCGTGCCCACCACCGATGTCCGGTGAATCCGGCTTCCAGTCGATAACGCCACGCCGGGGCGCGCGCCAACCCTCATGGGTACGCGCCGAGGCGAACAGCACGCCGACGTCACGCAGGGCTGCCTGGACGTCGTTGATCCGCGAGAAGACCCGGAAATAGGCACCCAGGGGGATATCCAGCGCCTCCTGCTGGATCGCGGGGGTCAAGCCGCTGCCACCCCGCCAACTGCCCTCCAGGCAGACACCATGCTTGTGCCAGCCCTTCATGGCGCCTCGGGCGCTGCTGAAGTCGTAGTTCTCCCCCGGCCACTGGTCATAACGCCGGGCCATGGCGAAGAGCATCTGCGGACTGGCGCGGCCGGGCAGCGCACGTCGGCCACGCAAGTAGTTGATCGCTGCGGCCAGGCCGAAACCGGTACAGGCGCCTTCCTCGCCCTGGTCGAGGATGTGCAGTAACGGCCAGTCCGGATAGAGCTCGTCGGGCAGCGGCGCCAGGGACGCGGAGTAGGTGAGGTCGCGGAAATCCATGGAGTCGCGGCGGACGTCCAGTCGCTTGCCTGCAGCCTTTCTGCGGGGTTTCGTCGATTCGGTGCGCTTGGCCATGCTGACCTCCCTGTCCAGGTCGGGGCTGTACAGGCAAGGATTGACCGCATTCGCTGGCCAGGCGGGATTGCAGACGAATGGTGGCCCCGCTGCCGGGGGGAAAATGCACTTCGGCGAGCCGATCTCTCCTGGGTCGAACGGCCAGGGCGGCCGCGTGAATCAACTAACCCATTGATCTGAAAGGGCGCACTGCACCATCAACAACGTTGATGTTCTCTATCTGGAGTGATCACTTCTTAATCAACACCCCATCCGTAAGATTGGCTCCGTACCCAGTTTCCAGCCCCCTTGAGGAGCCCACGATCATGAAAACCCAAGCCTTCGCCGCCCTGTTCATCGCCACTCTGAGCACCTCCGTCTTCGCCCTGCCGTCTGACTCCCAGCCGGTGCTGGGTGAGTCCAGGGAAGCCACCACTATCCAGGTCATCGAGCCGGTGGCTGCTGAAGGCAGCTTTATGGTGCTGGACCGCGTTGCTGAAGGTGGCTCCGACCGCACCGGTGCCAACCGCGTCGCTGAAGGTGGCTCCGACCGTACTGGTGCCAACCGCATTGCCGAAGGTGGCTCGGATCGCACCAATAGCTTCCGCGTAGCTGAAGGCGGCTCCGATCGCACCAACGCCCTGCGCGTCGCCGAAGGTGGCGCCGACCGCCTGCTGCAAGCCCAGCGCGTCAGCTGATCCAACTCGCTGCAAACCCTCAAAGCCCGGCGGATGCCGGGCTTGGTGTTTGTGGGTATCCGCAATCTGTAGATCCTATGCAAAGGCCACCCGTACCAACCGACAAGAGCGGTTCCATCCGCGTCGTGATCAGAACAGGCTCAACTGATCCTGCCCGTTGACCGCTGCGGGCGTCGGCGCTTGCGGGTTGTCGACAGGCGCCGTGACGCCAAGGCGCTCCGCCAATCCCGCTGCCCGCTCGGCACGGGTCGATACCGCTTCACTCAGCCGTGCCGGCAGCCCCCAGATTTCCACCTTCTTCTTCGCCCGGGTGATGCCGGTGTAGAAGAGCGCGCGGCTGAGCAGGGGGCTGGGCTGCTCCGGCAAGGCCAGCAGCACCTCGGTGAACTCCGAACCCTGGCTCTTGTGCACGGTCATGGCGAAGGCACTGTCATGGCTCGGAAGCCGGGCTGGAGCAAAGGGGCGGTAGCCCTCATCGCCCTCGAAGAACACCCGCAGGCCGTGGGGCGTAGCGAGGCAGAGGCCGATATCGCCGTTGAACAGACCCAGGGCGTAGTCATTCTGCCGCACCATCACCGCGCGGCCGGGGTACCAGCGCTCGCGCGAAGGCACGCCCAGGCGGCGCTTGATACGCGCCTCCAGTGTTTCGTTGATGCCACTCACGCCCCAGGAGCCTTCGCGCTGTGCGGTGAGCGCACGGAAGCCGTTGAAGGCGGCAAAGGCGGAAGCCGGGTCAGCGGTGCGCACGGTGACGAAGTAGGGCGCATAACCCGTCTCCAGCCGCTCCAACAGGGCCGCCGGAGTAGGGCCGGCATTCCACGCCAGGTCCGGGTGACCGCCGCGCAGCAGCTCGAGCGTGCCACGGGCATCGCCACCGTTGATGCGTCGCGCCAGCTCGCCAATGCCACTGTCGCCTGCGAAACGGTGGCTGTGGGTCAGCAGTACCACGGCGTCCCCGAGACGCGAGCGGGGTTGCTCTACCGGCACCGGTTGCCCGGTGATCCGCGTCAGGTCGGCGGCCGCAGCCGCATCCAAGCCACGCCCTTCGCACAGTTCGGCGAACACCGCACCCGCCTCCACCGCCGCCAACTGGTCCTTGTCACCCAGCAGGATCAACCGCGCATTGGGCGGCAAGGCGTCCAGCAGCTTGGCCATCAGCGCCAGGTCCACCATCGAGGCCTCGTCCACCACCAGCACATCCAGCGGCAGCGGGTTATCCGCGTGATGGCGAACCTTCGGCGTGTCACCACGGCTGCCCAGCAGCCGGTGCAGGGTGCGCGCTTCTTCCGGCAGCGCGGCCTTGATGGCGTCAGCTACCGGCAATTCGGCTTTGGCGTTGCGGATGGCTTCGGCCATGCGCGCGGCGGCCTTGCCGGTAGGCGCGGCCAGGCCGATGGCAAGCCGTTCACCGCCCGGCTGTTCCAGCAGCGCCGCCAGCAGACGGACCACGGTGGTGGTCTTGCCGGTACCGGGGCCACCGGAGATCACGGCCAGGTTGCGCCGTACCGCCTGCGCGGCTGCCAGCCGCTGCCAGTCGGGCTGTTGAGTGTTGCGGGCGAACAGGCGGGCCAGGGACTCGCCCAGTTGCGCCTCGTCCACGCTCGGCCGTGCCGTCGCCCGCTGCAACAGGTTCTGCGCCAATCTCGCCTCGTAGGCGTGGTAACGGCTGAGATAGAGACGTGCACCGTCCAGGGTCAGCGGTGCATAGCCACCGGGGGGCGCCACCAGGGGCGAGGCTTGAAGGGCCGTGAGCCAGGCGGGCAGGGCAGGCGCCTGCAGGCCGGGGCCGCCCTCGACGAACAACGGCTGTCCGGCCCAGCGCGCCAGGGGCAGGCAGACATCGCCGTCACCCAGCGCCTGGCAGCACAGCGCGGCAGCGGCCAGCACGGCGTCCGACGCCTGTGGGTCGAGGCGTTGCAAGCTCTCGGTGAAATGGCGCTCCAGCGGTCCCAGGGACCAGTCGGCCAGGCTCATCAGCGGCCCTCCTCGAACAGCAGATCCAGCGCATCCAGCAGGCTGTCGGCAGGACGATGGAAGAACACCCCGGCGTCTGGCATGCCGCGCAGGAAGAGGTACCAGGCGCCGCCCAGCTGCTCGCTGGCGAAGCCGGCCAGGCGCTGGCGCAGGAAGCGTCGCAGCGCCACCAGGTAGATCAGGTATTGCAGGTGATAGTGCTCGGCAGCGATGGCCTGCTCCAGGCGCTCACCACCGTAGTAGCTGGCATCCGGGCCTAGCCAGTTGGATTTGTAGTCGGCGATGTACCAGCGCCCGTCGTGCTCGAAGGTGAGGTCGATGAAGCCCTTCATGAAACCCTTGAGGGTGTCGAACTCCAGGCGCTCGGCGGCCAGGCGCATCACCTCCGGCAGTCCGTGGACGGGGTCGGCAAGGATCGCCCGCAGGCGGCCGACATCCAGCCCGGCCACTGGGAAGGTGAAGCCCAGCTCTGGCAGCCGGCGGTTGGGGGCCAATGCGGACAGGCGCAGGCCCTGGCCGTCCAGGTCGGTATCCAGCACCCGCTGCAGGTGGGCGCTGGCGATCTCCGTCCAGCTGTCCGGCAAGCCGTGGCCCTGCAAGTGTTTCTGCACCAGCGCCGGCAGTTCGCCTTCACCGCGCATCCAATCCTCCAGCATGGCGTGCAGGCAAGTACCGGCGCGGGCGCCCCGGGGGAAGGCGAAGAAGCCGCTTCCCGGTTCGCTGGCCGGCGGCACGACCAGGCCGTCGCGGTCGGGCGCTTCCATGTGCAGGCCAGCGGCCAGGCCGGAGAAGCTGCCCACCCGCCAGGCGCTGGCCAGGGTGCGGTCAAGGGTGGCCAGGCCAGCCGGGGGCAGGGCGCGGGACTCGCCCTGGGCGCTGGCGTCCTCGGCCTGCGGCGCCACCACGGCGATCTGGCCGCCACTGGCCTCGGCCAGGGCCTCCAGCTCAACACGCAGGGCGGCGCCATCGCGAGTAGCCAGGTGCTGGGCGAGGGCGCCGAGCACATCGGCCTCATCCAGCTCGCGGCCATGCAGCAGCCAGGCGAGGGCGCAGCTGTGCAAACCATCTTCCGGCAGCTCGCCGTCCTTCTTCGCCTTGGGCAGGGCTACCGGCCCCCAGTGCAGCCAGAGGCGGTCACGGGCGCGGGTCAGCGCCACGTAGGCCAGGCGCAGGCGCTCGGCGAAGCGCTCACGGCGGGCACCGGCACGGTGTTCGTCGAAATGCTCACCTCCCAGATCGAGCAGCGGGGTGCCGTCCTCGGTATGGCAGGTGATGTCCTCGTCGCGGCGCAGCAGCGCACCGTCCCAAAGGTAGGGGCAGAACACCAGCGGATACTCCAGGCCCTTGCTGGTGTGCACGGTGACGATCTGTACCCGCTCGGCATCGCTCTCCAGGCGCAACAGGGCGTCGTCGCCGTGGCTTTCGGCGGCGCGCTGGGCATTGAACCAGGCCAGCAGCGGCTCCAGGCCGGGCCGCTGGAGGCTTTCGGTCTGCAGCAGTTCGGCCAGGTGGAGGAGGTTGGTCAGGCGTCGCTCGCCATCGGGCAGTGCGATCAGGCGCTCAGCCACGCCCTGCTCATCGAGCCAGGCGCGGAAAGCACGCATGAAACCCTGCTGCTGCCAGAGCTGGTGGTAGCGCTCGGCGTTCTCGCGCTCTTCGTCCCAGGCATGCTCGTCGTCCTGGCAGCGCGCCAGTTGCTGGGCATCGCGCCCCAGCAGGCGGGTAGACAGGGCGTAGCGCAGCACCCCTTCGCGGCCGGGCTCGGCATAGGCGGCCAGCACCGCCGCCAGCTCCTCGGCCTCTTCGCTATGCCAGACGCTGTCGCGGCCGCGACGCACGCTGGGTACGCCACGGGCGGCCAGCTCGGCGGCAACGTCCCCAGCCTGGCGATGGCTGGCGACCAGCACGGCGATATCACCGCCCTTGAGCGGCGAACGCAGGCCATCCTCGTCGAAATAAGCCTCGCCACGGGCACTGGCGGCCAGCAGGCCGGCAATGCGCCGGGCGGTGTCAGTGGCCACCGCGCTGCCGGCCTCACCCTTGCCCAGGGGCTCATCGCCCAGCCAGACCAGCTCCAGCGGCGCACCGGTTTCGGGCAGCACCAGCTGCGCACGGGCTTTGCTGCTGGCGCCGACCGGCGGGTAATCCAGGCCGGGCTCGGCGAAGGGCAGGGGACGGTCGAATACCCGGTTGAGGGCCGCGATCAGCTGCGGCGTGGAACGGTGGTTGGTGTCCAGGCTGTATTGCCGCGCGGCTTCCTCGCGGGCCTTGAGATAGGTGGCGAGGTCCGCGCCACGAAAGGCGTAGATGGCCTGCTTGGGATCACCGACGAAGCAGAGGTCGCCCTGCTGCTCGTAGACCCGGTGGAAGATCGCGTACTGCACAGGGTCCGTGTCCTGGAACTCGTCGATCAGGGCCACCGGATAGCGCTCGCGCAGGGCCTGGCCCAATGCGTCGCCGGCCGGTCCTCGCAGGGCGTCGTCGAGACGATTGAGCAGGTCGTCGAAGGCCAGCAGACGCTGGGCTGCTTTGCGTGCCGGCAACTCGAGATTGAGGGTGTCCAGCAAGCGCACCTGCAGGTCGATCAGGCGGGCCTCACCGGCGGGAGCGGCTTCCGCCAGTGCGTCGCAGAGCCGTTGCAACGCGGCGCAGACGGCATGCTCCGGCGCATCGAAGCCTTTTTTGGTGGCCTTTTCCAGTGCCTCGGTGCCGAGCTTTTCCAGGCCCGTTGGCGCGGCGAACAGAGCGGCCGGATCGGCGAAGTAGGCATCCAGTTCGGTCTGCCAAAGCGCGAACTTGGCGGCGTCGTAGCTGCGCTTGTTGAGGCCGTCGAGTTGGGCGAGCTGGGCAACGCATTCGGCACCCTGGCCCTGCCAGAAGCCCTGTGCATGACTCCAGGCCTCGCTCGCGGCGGACAGATCGCCAACCTCGTGCTCCCGCGGCTCGACACGCAAGTAGGGCTTGCCCAAGTGCGAACGCAGACGCTGGCGCAACCAGGTCGGGGTAATGCGTTTCTGTGCCAGGAAGCGCGCCCAGGCCGGCTCGGCGTCGGCCAGCTCGCGCCGCCAGAGGTCGGCGAGCAGCGCATCGAGCACTTCGCGGTCGTCGGTGGCCAGCTCGCTGTCGAAATCGCCACCAGCCTCGAACGCGGCGTCCTGCAGGGCGCGCTGGCAGAATCCGTGGATGGTGAAGATGGCCGCCTCGTCGAAACCATGCACCGCCAGCAACAGGCGGCGATGGGCATCTTCGCCGGGATACTGCGCGTACAGCCCGGCCAGCACCGGGTCGGGTGCCGGCGCGCCTTCGTACATGGCCAGCAACGCCGCCAGTCGCGCACGGATGCGCTCGCGCAACTCGGCGGTGGCCGCCGTGGTGTAGGTCACCACCAGGATCTGCCCGACGCCGAGCTTGCGCTCCAGCAACAGGCGCGCGTACAGGGCGGTGAGCGTCCAGGTCTTGCCGGTGCCGGCGCTGGCCTCGATCAGGCTGCGGCCGGTGAAGGGGTCCTTGAGCAGGTCGAGGCTCATACAGCGTCCTCCGGCACGAACGGCTCCCTCTCCCTCTGGGAGAGGGTTGGGGTGAGGGAGATCAACGCCACTGCCGGGTTTCGAGGGGCAGACCTGCAGTCTGCTTGGCGAATGAATTCGCCCCCACAGTTCGATACGTCTCTACAAGAGTGCACGGCGTCATTCCTCATCGTCGTCTCCCGCCAGCGCATCCAGCGCCGGGCCCAGCAGGGTTTCGGCCAGTTGTTCGAAGCGCTCGCCCAGTGGCTCGCGGTCGCGGAAGGCGAGGGCGTACCAGGGGTCGCGGGATTCGCCGGCCGGGCCGAAGTCGATGCCCTCCCAGGCCACGCGGGCCTTGGAGCGGGCGGCCTCGATCGGCTCCTTGCGGCCCGGTTTGCGTAGGCCGTGGGCGAAGCCGTAGCTGGACTTGGTCAGCAGGGGCAGGGGCGTGAGCAGGGCTTCGCGGTAGGCGTGCAGCCAGGGCTCCAACAGTTCGCGGGCGTTGGCCAGGGGGCCGGCCTGCCAGTCGCCAGCGGGAGAAAGCAGCCGGCTGTCGCGGGCGATGCCGGGGGTGGCGGCCAGGTTGAGCAGCAGGTGACGCAGCCAGAAGGGCGCCAGTTCCCACTCACCGAGACGGTTCAGGCGCCAGCCGAACAGACCTTCCGGGGTAACCCCGTCCAGCCAGCCGTGGATGCGCACGCCAGCCAGTTCGATATCCACCAGCAGCGGTTGGGGCACCGCGTCGGGCCGGGCTTCGAACAGGCGCGGCGCGAAGGCGCGTACCGGGCCGCGCAGTTGCCCCCAGAGCGCATGGCCCAGCTCGCCGACGGGTAACCAGCCGGCGGCGCGGGCGATGCGCTTTTCGTCCTGCTCGGACCAACCACGCTCCACAGCGTCCAGGGCAAGCTGGCGCAGCCCACGCCACGCCGGGCCTTCAAGGCTGAAGGGCTCATCGCTGGCCAGGGCCTCTTCGGCCTCGGCAAGACGCAGGCCGAGGCGCTGTTCCAGGAGGAAGCGTGCGGGATGGCGGAAGCACTGGATCAGTTGGGACGGTTCCAGGGTCAACCAGTCGGCGTCCGGTTCCGGCAAGGGCAGGGCGAAGGGCGCGGCAGCCGGCTGGGGTGTTTCCGCCAGGCGCTGGGCCGCACGGAACCAGGGCGCGGCGAAGCCGGCCTGCTGCCCCCCACCGAAGTTGGTCGAGGCGAAGGGCTGCAACGGGTGGGGCACCAGCACCCGCTCGCTGGCCTTGCACTCGCCCGCAGTGGCGGTGAGGTCGATGGTTTCCAGGAGTTCGCTGACCAGCACCGACGGCGGCAGGTGGGCGTTATCCCGCGGGTCGCGGCCGACGAAGCTGAGGTAGAGGCCGTCGCGCGCCGATTGCAGGGTTTCCAGCAGCAGGTAGCGGTCGTCCAGGCGCCGGGCCCGATCGCCACGTCGGGGCTTGCGCGCGATCAGGTCGAAACCGGCGGCCGGTGTACGGCGTGGGAAGGCGCCGTCGTCCAGGCCGAGCAGGCAGACCTGACGGAACGGCAGGCTGCGCATGGGCACCATGGTGCAGAAGGTCACCGCGCCGGTGAGGAAGCCCGAGGCGCCGCTGCCCTGGTCCAGGGCCGCCACCAGATGCTGACGCACCAGGGTCAGTTCCAGCGGGCGCTCGATGCCGGCGGCCTCGGCCTGTTCACGCAGGGCGCCACAGGCCTGGGACAGCAGCAGCAAAGTATCGCCCGCCTCGCGCTCGTCGAAGAGTTGGTCGATCAGGCCCTGCAGGGTCTCGGCCCATTCCGCCAGCGGGCGTGGCCGTGCCATATCGTCGGCCAGTGCGCCCAGGCGCTGGACGAAGCCGGCGAGGCGGCCGAGCAGTTGGGCGCGGGCGCCTTCCAGGGCATCCAGCGGCCAGCTGTCGCCGAGCAGGGGGGGCGCGTCGCCGGCCAGTTGCGGTGGCGCGGCGAATCCCAGCAGCAGGCGGTCCAGCCCCTGCCGCCAGCTGAAGGCACCTTCTTCCGGCAGGCCGAGACGCGCCCGGTGCGCACCATCGCGCCCCCAGCGCACACCGGCGTCGCGCAGCCAGTCGCGCAGCAGCGGCAGGTCTTCGTTCTCGATTCCAGCACGGGCGGCCAGGGCCGGTTGTTCCAGCCAGGCCAGCAATTCTTCGGCGGCGAAGCGGCTCTGCGGCAGCTCCAGCAGGGCGAGGAAGGCTTCCACCAGTGGCAACTCGGCGCGCAGGCTGCGGTCGGCCAGGCTGAAGGGGATGCGCGGCACGCCTTCACGCGGGGCGAACACCGCTTCGATGTAGGGGGCGTAGCGCTCGATATCCGGGGTCAGCACCACCACCTGGTCCGGGGTAAGGCTGGGGTCGGCCTTGAAGCGCGCCAGCAACTGGTCATGGAGCACTTCCACCTCGCGCAGGGGCGAATGGCAGAGGTGCACTTCCAGCGACCGATCATCCTCGCGCATGACCATGCGCTCTTCGGGATGACGGGTACGCAGGCGCAGGATGTCGTTCTGCACGGCGCGCAGCAGGCTGCTGTCGCGCAGGTCGTCGTCCTCGGCATAGACGCCGATGTCCTGGCCGCCGAGGGTGAAAAGGGCGTCGAAGAAATCACGTCCCTGCTTGCCGAGGCTGGCCAGCAGCGGATGGCCGACGTCCAGGTACCAGTCGTCGATGCCGGGCTCCGGCAGCCTCGCCAGCTCGCGGATATCGCGGATATCACCCCAGGCCTCGCGGCAGGGGTTGAGGGCGAAGAGGATCACCTCGCAATGCCGCGCCAGGCCTTCCAGTACCCGCATGTGATGCGGTGGCAGGCTGCTGATGCCAAACACCACCAGTCGCTCCGGCAACCCTTCGACCGGCTCAGCGTGCAGCCGGGCCAGTAGATCGCCCAGCAGTCGCGCACGGTGGGGGTGGCCATCGGCAGTGAGTTCACGCCAGAGCAGGGCCTGCCATTCTTCGTCCGCGCCCAACCCCAGCAACTCTCCGCGCTCCCAGGTATCCAGCCAGTCGTCGCGATAAAGCAGGTACTGGTCGAAGACGTCGGCGATGCGCGAGGCCAGGGTCAGCCGGCGGCGTTCGTCGCCGCCGTCCAGGTACTGCGCCAGGCGTGGCGCACGGGTGAGGTTGTGCGGTTCGCACAGCCAATCGTAGAGACGCCAGCCAAGGGTGACCGGATTGAACGCGGACTGCGGCGGCAGCTCGCCAAGCACCAGACGGGTGACATCCCAGACGAAGCGTGCCGGCAACTGGATGTCCAGGTGCATGGCGATGCCCTGCTTGCGCGCCAGTTGCAGGGTCAGCCAGCGCCCCATGCCCTGGCTCGGCACGACTACCCGGGCGGGTGCAAGCGGGTCGTTCTGGGGTTGTGCGAGCAAGGCGCAAGCCAGCTCGCCGAGGCTTTCCAGGTCGTTGGCGTGGTAGAGGTTGAGCATGGGGGCGCCGCTTGCTGAAGGTCGGCACAGGTTAGCAGCCGATCCGGCCGGCGGTCGCCCCCGTCCGCAGGGTTTTCAGAGCTCCGAGGCGGGGCCGCGGAGCTTGGCGCGGATGCGCTGGGGCAACGACCAGACATAGGCGAAGCCGATGCCCGCCGGGTGGTCGAAGCGGTCCGCGCTGTCCTGGGCGGTAAGGCTGTAATCGAGCAATGCGTGGTCGGTTTCCCGCCCCTCCACCGTGATGCTGCCCTTGTACAGGCGCAGGGCAATGGTGCCGGTGACATTCGCCTGGCTGGCGTCGACGAAGGCATCCAGCGCCTGGCGCAAGGGCGACCACCACTGGCCGCGATAGGCCAGTTCGGCATATTTCAGCGCCAGCTCGGCCTTGCAGTGCAGGGTGTCGCAGTCGATCGTCAGGTCCTCCAGCTCGCGAAGGGCGACGTGCAGGATGGCCCCGGCCGGACTCTCGTAGAGGGCGCGGTTCTTGATGCCCATCAGGCTGTTTTCCACCATGTCGACGCGCCCCACGCCGTGGCGCCCGCCCAGTTCCGTGAGGCGGCGCACCAGCTCGACGGCGTCCAGGCGCTGACCGTCGAGGTGCACCGGCGTCCCCTGCTCGAAACCGATGGTCAGGCGCGCCGGGAGATCCGGCGCGCACTCGGGGTCAGCGGTCAACTGGTAGGCATTGGCTGGAATCTTGGTGCGAAAGTCGTCGATGCTGCCGCACTCTGTGCTGGTGCCCCATAGGCTGCCATCCATGCTGAAGGGGCTGTCTGGCGTGGCGCTGACGGGAATGCCATGTCGCCGGGCATAGGCCAGTTCCTCGTCGCGGGACTTCAGCTCCCATTCGGCGCAGGGCGCCAGCACCTGCAGCGCCGGGTCGTGGGCCACCACGCCGGCATAGAAGCGCACCTGATCGTTTCCCTTGCCAGTGGAGCCATGGGCCACGGCCTCGGCGCCTTCGGCATGGGCGATGCGCACCAGCTGGCGCGCGATCAGCGGGCGGCCCAGGGGAGCGGCCATGGTGTATCGACGCTCATAGAGGGCGCCGGCCCGCAGCGCCGGAAAGACGAAATCGCGCAGGTACTCCTCCCGCAGGTCTTCGATGAACACCTTGCTGGCGCCACTGGCCAGGGCCTTTTCGCGAATTGCCTGGAAGTCCTCCGGCTGGCCGAGATCGGCGCAGAAGGCGATCACCTCCGCCTGGTAGCGCTCCCTCAGCCAACGCAGGGCGACGGAGGTATCCAGACCACCGGAATACGCAAGAACTATCTTCATGGGGTGCTCCTTCCCTGGATGCGGGCCGTGTCGTACCAAGAACCGTTGAAACTCATGGAAGAAACTCATGCTAGACCATGCCATGGACGCCGCCCTGGTCAGGGCCGCCGAGCGTTTCGCAACCCCGCTCTTCACCTATGACCTGGCGCGCATCCGCCGCCAGGCGATGAACCTGCTGGCGGCCCTGCCACCGGGAGCGGCATTGCACTATGCATTCAAGGCCAACCCGTCCCTGGGGATCTGCCGCACGCTGCAGGAAGCCGGGCTGGGCGCGGACATCAGCTCGGAAGGCGAGCTGGTTACGGCCCTGGCGGCAGGTTTCCCACCGGAGCGACTGCTCTTCACCGGTCCGGCGAAATCCGCGCCGGTGCTCGAACGCCTGTGCGCAGCACGCCCGGCGCTGGTGGTGATCGAATCCCTGGAAGAAGCGCGCCGGCTCAACGACCTGGCCCGACGCCTGGGCTATCGCCAGGACGTCTTGCTGCGCGTGCACCCGCCAGCCGAGGTGCTGGAGGAGGCAGCCCGCGACGGTATCCCGGTGGCGGAGGCGAGCAGCAAGTTCGGCATGGACGACGCCCGGCTGTTCGAGGGGGTGGCCGGCCTGGACGGGCTGGCCGACCTGCACCTGCGCGGCCTGCAATGCTATGTGGCGAGCAATGTGCTGCAGCCCGGGCGCCTGCTGCGCCCCGCCAACTGGTTGCTGGGCCGCCTGGAGGCGCTGCGCCGGCAGGGTCACGACCACCTCGACTGCCTGGATATCGGCGGCGGCCTGGGCGTGCCCTACGCCGGGGATGAGCCCGCCTTCGACCTGCCGGGCTTCAGCCGGGGCCTGCGGGAGCTGCTGGCTGACGCGTCGATGCCGGTGCGCCTGCTGCTGGAGGTCGGCCGCTACCTGGTGGCCGAAAGTGGCTGCTACCTGACCCGCGTGCTGGACGTGCGCGAGTCGCGCGGGCGTACCTGGGTGATCGTCGACGGCGGCATCCACAACCTGCTGCGCGGTTACAACGGCAAGGCCAACCGGCTGCTGCGCCTGATGGGCGGGCAAGGGCGCCCGCTGCAGCGCGTCAGCATCGCCGGCTGCCTGCCCACGCCCCAGGACGTGCTGGTGGAGGACCTCGAACTGCCGAGCCCCGTACCGGGGGACCTGCTGGTCCTGCCCAACTGCGGCGCGTACGCCTATCACCACAGCCTGCTGCAGTTCGGCCTGCATCCCGCTCCGGCGGAGGTGGCGCTGGATGAACAGGGCGGGTGGCTGCTGCGACGGCGGGGGCGGGCAGAGGCAGTGTTGGAGGACCAGTACCACGCCCGATGAACAGCATTTGACTTATTGGTCAGCGGTACTAGTTTTCCTTTCCACCACGGAAGAACCAGGGACGGGCGACAGGATGCGCATCGTTTTCTTCGGCTTTCAGCGCTGGGGGACCGAAACCCTCGAGGCGCTCCTCGACAGCGGTCACGATATTCCCCTGGTGGTGACCCACCCACCGAGCCGCAACCCCGCCGACAACCTCTGGGCGGCCTCCGTGGCAGACCTCGCGGAGCGCTGGCGCATTCCGCTTGTCGAATGCCGCTACGCCAACGCCCCGGAGCTGTGCGCGCGCATCGCCGCGCTGCAGCCGGACTTGCTGGTGCTGTCCAACTGGCGCACCTGGTTGTCGCCCAAGGTCTGCGACCTCGCCCGCCACGGCGGGATCAACCTGCATGACGCGCTGCTGCCACGCTATGGCGGCTTCGCCCCGATCAACTGGGCCGTCGCCAACGGCGAGACCCAGACCGGCGTCACCGTGCATCGCGTGGAAGACGAGCTGGACCTGGGCGCCATCCTGCTGCAGGAAATCGTCCCCATCCACCCACGGGACACCGCCACCGACATTTTCCAGCGCACCCTGCCGCTGTTCGCCAGCCTGGCCATCGCCGCAGTGGATGCCCTGGCAAAGGGATCCGCCCGCTTCACCGCGCAGGACGCCAGCCAGGCGACCTTCTTCCACAAGCGCGGCGAACGCGAAATGCGCATCAACTGGTCGCTTCCCGTACGGGATATCCACAACCTGATTCGCGCCCAGTCGCCCCCCTATCCCGCCGCTTTCAGCACCTTCGCCGGCGAACGCCTCGAACTGCTCGGAGCCTCGCCAGCGCCGCGGGACTACCGTGGCACGCCCGGCCGCGTGCTGTGCACCGCCGATGGCGTCGTGGTCCTGTGCGGTCCGCCCGGTCCCCAGGGTCTGCTGATCGAAACCGTGGCAACCGAGCAGCACCCGGCCATGCCGGCCAAACAATTCTTCGCCGGTTGCTCCGGCTACTTCGATTAGTCGCAAGAGACCCACGACGGAGCTCGCCGTCGTGGAAATGGAAGACCGCGCTACACAGGAGGAACCTAAATGGACCAGTACGTCATCGCGCCGAGCATCGGCATTGCCAGGGTCGGCAACAGCCCCGACGCCTTCTATCTCGCCCCCGAATCCATCGGCGGCCGTCCCCTGGCCTGCGACGCCCAGGGCCAGCAACTGTTCGACCACGGCCAGCCGTTGTATGTCGAGCAGTACAAGGACGCCGAAGGTCGCATCAAGCGCCAGGCCGCGCGTTTTGCCGTGTACGCCGTGGCGGCGGACGGCTCCACCCGCGAAGTCACCCTGGACGACCCGCAAGTGGCCAGCGTGCAATGGACCGTGCACGTCGCGAACAAAAAGGCCGTCTGGTACAACTTCCAGGAACTCCAGGGCAACCTGCTGCTGGGACCGGACAACAGCTACGAGAAAGTCGGCGTGCCGCTGCGCAATGCCAGCGTTACCGGCGAGCAGGCACGCCAGCAGCTGATCATCGATCCCGGTCCGCGCACCCTGCAGGGCGCCGGCGGCGTGGCCGACTTCTCCAGTGACAGCATCCCGCCGGACTACCGCTTCGGCTCCTTCCCGCCACCGCCGTCCCAGGGACTGCCGATCAAGACACTCGGGGAAATGCGCACCGACCAGCAGGGCCGTCTGCTGGTGCTGGGCGGCTACGGCCACGCCGGCGGCAACCAGTCGATCACCAGCTTCGCCGGCGCCGACGGCTGGCATGACGACATCTCCGACGGGCCGGTGACCTGCACCCTGACGCTGACCAGCGGCCAGGTGCTGAACCTGACGGCCTGGTGCATCGTCGGCTCGCCCAAGTTCGCCCCGGAACTGGAAAACATCGTCACCCTCGACGACCTGGCCTTCGATGTTGCCGTGCGCGACCTCGGCTTGCTGCCGGAACTGTTCAGCAACGGCTGCTACAACCCCGACTACGTGGCCAACTACAGCCGCGACATCGAGCCCATCCTGCGACGCCCCGGCACCTACCGCTGGGTCGCGTCGGTACCGTCGCTCAACAGCTTCTCGCCGCCGCCCTTCGATGCCACCGACGCCAGCGAGCGTACTGCCGAACTGCGCCAGGCCTACTTCCGCCTGTTCCGTGATCCGGGCGCGAACGGTTTCACCGACGGCCAGCAGGGCCAACTGTTCGACGCGGACTCGGGCATCCCGATGATGCCGCTCAATTCAGGTTCCAACTCGGTAAGCAACGCAGTGCTGGCCAAGTTCCTCACCCTGACCCGCACCCAGCACTTCCTGCTCGGCCAATGGGCCGCCGGCAAGTTCAGCCTCGATGCACCGGCGCCGTTGCCCGGTGTCACCGCGCTTGACCGCGCCAGTGTCGGCAACTGCGTGGGCGGCCCGCTCTGCCCCGGCATCGAAGTGACCTGGAGCCTGTACAGCCCGGAGCTCTATGAAGCGCCGTTCCGCATCCGCCACCGCCACGACGAGGCCTACTACTACCAGTACGGCCTGGACCCGCAGGAGAACGAGACCGTCCCCGGCCTGGCCTTCCAGGGCTGCGAACCGGGCGACCTGACCAAGCGCATGGCCATTCCGTGGCAGGCCGACTTCTTCCAGTGCACGGTGCAGTACGTCAACTTCACCGACCCGGAAGTGAACAAGGAAAACGGCGTGCCCAAGGCGCCCAGCTACTACGCCTACTGGTGGCCGCCGCAAAGCCCATGGAACGTGCTGCCCGGCGACAGCACGGCGCTCAGCCAGGACCAGTCCGGCATCCCTGCGGCGCTGCAGTCGATCTACAGCCGCGGGATCAACAGCTTCTCGGAGATGATCCAGGCCTGGCACTACCTGGGCTTCATCACCAACCAGGCGACCGGGCCCTACCGCAGCCTGTTCCCCTACTTCGTGGAGACCGAACGCAACAACGAGCGGTTCGTTGCCGCCAGCGTGGCGGTGGCGGGCGCCGGCAACGTCCTGACCGGCGCCGACGCCAACTTCTTCAACACCTGGTACCTGGCGCCCGATCCCGAGCGGCCGAAGGTGGATACACGCCGGGCCATCGCCACGCGGGGGCACCTTGCACGCTGAGGCGCCGAGGACCCTCGACGTGGTGATCGCCGGGGGAGGGCCGGCCGCTTGTGCGGCCGCCCTCACCCTGCGGCGCTACACCGGTCTCTCGGTGATGTTGCTGGAACAATCGGACTACGACAGCGACAAGGTGGGCGAAACCCTGTCCCCCGGCGCACTGCCCTTGCTGGAGTACCTCGGCGTGGCCGAGGCCTTCCGCGCGGCCGGTTTCCGCCCGTCCTATGCCTTCACCGCTGCCTGGGGTGACGACCAGGTACAGGCGCGGGACTTCCTCTTCACCGGCCGTGGTTACGGCTGGCACCTGGATCGACGTCGCTTCGACAAAGGACTGGCCAGCGCGGCCGGGGCCTTCGGCGCCGAACCCGTGCTCAATGCGCGGCTGCGACAGGTCACGCGTGAGGACGACGGTTGGCGGCTGAAAGCGACAGTGGAGGAACACGAGCTGGCCCTGCGTTGCCGCTTCCTGATCGACGCCACCGGCCGCAGCGCATGGCTGGCAAGGGCCGTGGGTGCGAAGAAGCAGCGCCATGACCGGCTGGTGGGCATCGCCACCTACCACGACGCGTCAGCGACATCGGTAGAGGCCTGCTCCCTGGTGGAGTCCGTGCCCCAAGGCTGGTGGTACAGCGCACCGGTGCCCGATGGTCGTGTTGTATCGGTGCTGATGACCGACTCCGACCTGCTGCAGGACAACCACGCCAGCCGCACCGCGTTCTGGCAGGCCGCGCTGGAGTTGGCGCCGCGGACGCGGGCGCGCATCGGCGGGCTCGACGTACTGGAGCCGCTGCGCGTCTGGCCCGCCCATTCGCAATGGCTGGAGCCCTGCTGCGGCGACGGCTGGGTAGCGGCAGGCGATGCGGCGGCGGCCTTCGATCCGCTCTCGTCCATGGGCATTGGCTACGCCCTCAGCACCGGTATCCAGGCCGCGCGACTGGCCGCCGCGCACTTCACCAACCCGGCCGGAGCCCCGCTCCAGCTCCAGGCCTACAGCGACGACATACGCCACCACGTGGACGAGTACCTCACCCTCAAGCGCGGCTATTACGGCGCCGAAGGGCGCTTCGCCGGAGAGCCATTCTGGGCGCGGAGGCAGAACGGCTGAAGCCATTGACGCCTGCCGCGCCACCGGCGCTGCGTGGGGGAGCGATTTCAGTTGCGGATGATTTCGCTCCCACAGGGGCGCCCTCTTGCGGAAACAACCTCAACTTTTTTCTTCAAGCCATTGATCGGTAACGAGCAGAACGGCTGCGAACAGGCTTTACTTGTCAGCAGATGCCAGAAAAGCCAGGCGAGCCCCGGATAACCGGCAGGACCATGAAGGTCTAAAGATGACAATCGCGTTACACCTCGCCTGACAGCGCCGCTGTTTCCCCGCGCATGGACACAGCGGCCTTCGAGATCGCCAGGAGGGCCACCATGCTGACGCTGCTCAATCTGCTCTCGGCCGTCGCCTTGCTCATCTGGGGCACGCACATCGTGCGTACGGGCATTCTCCGCGTGTATGGCGCCAACCTGCGTCGCCTGCTCAGCCGCAGTGTGCGCCGCCCGCCCCTGGCCTTCGCCGCCGGGATCGGTGTCACCGCCCTGGTACAGAGCAGCAATGCCACCGCGCTGCTGGTCAGCTCCTTCGTCGCCCAGGGGCTGATGCTGCTGGCCCCGGCCCTGGCGATCATGCTCGGTGCGGACGTCGGCACAGCACTGATGGCGCGGGTGCTGACCCTGGACCTGTCGTGGCTGTCGCCGCTGCTGATCTTCTTCGGGGTGATCTTCTTCCTCTCGCGCAAGCAAACGCGCCTGGGCCAACTCGGACGCGTGGCCATCGGCCTCGGGCTGATCATCCTCGCCCTGCAACTGATCATCGCCGCCGCCGAGCCCATCACCACCGCCAAGGGCGTGAAGGTGCTGTTCTCGTCCCTCACCGGTGATGTCCTGCTGGACGCACTGACCGGCGCGCTGTTCGCGATGATCTCCTACTCCAGCCTGGCCGCCGTGCTGCTCACCGCCACACTGGCCGCGTCCAAGGTGATTTCCCTGAAAGTGGCGCTCTGCCTGGTGATCGGTGCGAACCTCGGCAGCGGAGTGCTCGCCCTTCTCAGCAGCAGCCTGCAGAACCCGGCCGGGCGCCGCGTGGCCCTGGGCAGCCTGCTGTTCAAGCTGGCCGGCTGCGTCCTGGTGCTGCCGCTGGTGGGGCCGCTGGCCAACTGGATCGACAGTTGGCCCATCTCCAACGCCGAACTGGTGATCGCCTTCCACCTGCTCTACAACAGTGTGCGATGCGCCCTCTGCCTGCCGCTGGCGGTGCCCATGGCGCGCTTCTGCGACTGGCTGCTGCCGGACCGCCCGCAACCCGACGATGTGGCCAAGCCGCGCCACCTCGACCCCGCAGCCCTGGACACCCCCAGCCTGGCGCTGGCCAACGCCGTGCGCGAAACCCTGCGCATGGGCGATATCGTCGAACAGATGCTGAACAACCTGCTGCACTTGCTGCGCGGCGGCGACCCTCTGCTGGGCAAGGATATCCACAGGCTGGACGACGACATCGACGCGCTTTACACGGCCATCAAACTCTACCTGGCGCGCATGCCCCATGAGGATCTCGGCGAGCGCGACAGCCGACGTTGGGCGGAAATCATCGAGCTGGCCATCAACCTGGAGCAGGCCGGCGACGTCATCGAGCGCATGCTCGACGACGTGCAGAGCAAGAAGAACGCCCAGGGCCACGCGTTCTCCGATGAAGGGCTGGCGGAGATCGTCAATCTCCACGACCAGTTGGTGGAGAACCTGCGCCTGTCTCTATCGGTTTTTCTCAATGGCGACCAGGAGAACGCCAAGCGCCTGCGTCGGGCCAAGCAGCGCTTCCGCATCCTCGAGCGGCGCTACGCCCATGCGCACGTCTCGCGCCTGCACCAGCAGGTGGTGCAGAGCATCGAGACCAGCGCCCTGCACCTGGGCCTGATCAGCGACATGAAGCGACTCAACTCGCTGTTCTGCGCGATTGCCTACGCGGTGCTGGACAACCCCGACGCGCCAGAGGCAGTGGAAGAGGAGCCCGTAGCGGTCGAGCCCCAGCGCTACTTCGAGCCGGAGATCGGCTCACATCGTTGAGCGGCGCTCTTCCCAGCGCGCCGGCCGCTGGGCAGAATCCGGGGATGACCCCACATGACCCGTCCAGTGCCTCGGTCAGCGCCAGTCTGACCCAGGCGATCCTGCATGCTGCGACCCAGCTCGGCCTCAACCGCCAGGAGCTGCTGCGCGCCAGCCAGCTCGATGAGCACCGCCTGGGAGACCCGGACGCGCGGGTCCCCTTCAGTGCCCAGGAGGCACTCTGGGGTGCCATTCACACGCGCCTTCCTCATCCGGAACCGGGTCTGGCCATTGGCCGCGCCCTGGCACCCGGCCAGTTCAGCGTGCTCGGCTACCTGCTGCAGAGCAGCCCGACCCTGGGCGAGGCCCTGGAAGCCGAGCTGCGTTATCAGCGGCTGGTGGGCGAGGGCGGCAGCCTGGCACTGGAGGTGCGGGGCGACGAACTCTGGACCCTGTATCGCCCGCTGCACCCGAAACTACCGGCGACCCGTGCGCGAGTGCTCGCACTGATGGCCTTCTGGCTGGAACTGATGCGCCCGCTGCTGGCAGATCTGCGTCTGGTGCGGGCCTGCTTCGTGCATTCGGCGCCGACGGACATCACGCTCTACCAGCAATGCTTCGCCTGCCCGCTGCAGTTCGACGCGGAGGATTACGCCCTGGTGTTGCCCCTGGCCCTGCGCGCGGCACCACTGAAACAGGCCAACCCGCCCCTCCAGGCGGTGTTGCGTCAGCACGCCGAAGCCTTACTCGCGCGCCTGCCCAGCGAAGGGTTGCGGGCGCGGGTGGTGGCCCTGCTGGGGGCGCAACTGGCCCGTGGCGAACCCGATCGCGGCGCGCTGGCCGCCGCACTCGGCGTCAGCGAACGCACCCTGCAACGGCGCCTGGCGGACGAGGGCAGCAGCTACCAGCAACTGCTCAATGACACTCGCTGCCACCTGGCCGAGCGCCATCTTGAGGAAGGCCGCCTGCCCATCGCCGATATCGCCGTGCTGCTGGGTTACTCCGAGCCCAGCGTGTTCTTCCGCGCCTTCCGTCAATGGACCGGGCTGACGCCGGGGGAATACCGGCAGAAGCACAAAGACTGATCACCGGGGCGCTTGGCAACTTCATCTGTAGGAGTCAACCCACCTTGGGCGCAATTCCCCGCGCCTTGAGGAACGCCAGGAACGCCTCGCGGCTGGAATACGTCGGGCGGTAGCCGAACTCTTCCTTCAGCCGGCGGTTGTCCAGTACCGGGCGGTAGCGCAGGAAATCCAGTTGCTCCGGGCCGTACTGGGTCAGGCCGAGCGGCTTGAGCAGGGCCAGGGCGGTGCGCAGCAGGCCGGCAGGGAGGGGGCGGTAGGGCTTGCCGAGGATGCCGGCGATCTCGGCCATGCTCAGCGCACCATCGCCGGCCAGGTTGTAGATACCTTCGGCGCCGCGCTCCAGGCCCTCGCGGATGATCGCCACCACGTCCTGGTCCCAGATGAACACGAAGCGGCTCTCATGGCCCTTGATGCCCAGCACCGAGCGCTTCTGGAACAGTTCGGTGATCTGGTTGTTCACCTGCTCGCCGAGGATGGTGCCGGGGCGCAGGACCAGTTGGCGCAGTTGCGGATGCTGCCTGCGCGCATCGGCCAGCAGCAGTTCCACCTCACGCTTGTGACGGGCATAGGCGAAAAGGTCATGGCCACGCAGCGGGTGCTGTTCGTCGATCCACTCGGCGTTCTCCGGGTAATAGCCGTAGGCGGCGCCGGAGCTGGTGACGATCAACTGGCCCACGCCATGAGCCACAGCCGCGTCCAGCACGGCGCGGGTGCCGCCGACGTCGATGGCGTGCAGGCGCGCTTCACTCATGCCGCGCGGCGGCGTCACCACCGAAGCCAGGTGCACGATGGCATCGGGCTTCCAGCGCTGAACGCAGGCGGCCACTTCGCGGGGCAGACTGATGTCCAATGGCACCGGTTCGATATTGGGCTTGAGCCCCTGCCGAGTCAGCGGGCGGATGTCCGCCGCCACCAGGGTCCAGTCCGGGTGACGCGCGGCCAGGTCGTTCAAGACCTGCTGGCCGATGAAACCGGCGGCGCCGGTGATCAGGACGCGCACGGCATTTCCTCCTGGACACGGGGCGCACGGCGCCGCCAGACAGCCACCAGCGACAGGCCGGACACGATGTGCCAGAGCCCCCAGAAGCCCGCCACCAGGGCCATGTCCAACTGGCCGCCGAACTGGGTCAGGATCAGCCCCAGCGCCAGCCCGGAGTTCTGCATGCCAACCTCGATGGTCAGGGCGCGGCGGTCTGCCTCGGACAGTCCAACCAGGCGCGAGGCGCTCCAGCCCAGCAGCAAGGCGGTGGCGTTGTGGCCGACCACCACCAGCAGCACCAGGCCGGCATTGGCCACCAGCAACTGCCAATTGCCTGCTGCCGCCACGACCAGGAAGCCGCCGAAGGCCAGCAGCGAAAAGCGTTTGAACCAGGGCAGCACGCGAGCGCTCAGGGCCGGGGCGAGGTTGCCCGCGGCCATACCGGCCAACAGCGGCAGCACCAGCAGTACGACCAGGCCGCCGATGATGCCGCTAGCGTCGACATCCAGGCTGCTCATCTGGCCCTGGAGGAAGGCGGCGGTGTCCGGGTTGAGGCTGGCGGTGGCGGCGAAGTTCAGCGGCAGGCTGATGATCGCCAGCAGGCTCGAAAGGCTGGTGACGCTCACCGAGAGCGCGGTATTGCCGCGCGCCAGATGGGTGATGACGTTGGACAGGTTGCCGCCGGGGCACGCGGCCACCAGCAACATGCCCAGCTCCAGGCCGGGGCGCAGATCGAGGAAGAGGGTGACGACGAGGGTCAGCCAGGGCAGCAGCAGGCACTGGCAGAGCAGCCCCACCAGGGCCGGCAGCGGCCGTTTCAGTACCAGGAGGAAATGGGCCAGGCGCAGCTCCAGGGCCACGCCGAACATCAGCGCGGCGAGCACCAGCCCGAGTATCAGTTGCTGACTGCTGTCGTAGTTCATCGAGGAGAGTCTCTTGTTGTTCTTCTGTCGCCCACGCAGGCGCAAGGCCAGGGCAGCTTAGCCCTCAACCCTCGCGCCGGCAGTGGCCGACATCGCCAGGCCGAGTGGCCAATCGCGACAGGCACCGGCCGGTTGCCAGGCCACGCACACTGGGCCAGAGTGCCAGCATTCGCCCCGGAGCAGGACGTCCATGTCGATCAGGAAACTGCGCATCAGCGATATCGAAGCCTTGCACCGGCTGTTCGCCGACGTCAGCGCCGAAGGCGAGTTTCTCCTGCGCGCCGAAGCGCCGCCGATCGAGCCTATGCGCGCCATGCTACTGCGCGCGCTGCCGTTGAACCTGCCGCAGTTCGTCGCCGATTCGGAAGGCGAGCTGGTGGGCTCCATCGAGATTTTCCCGGCCAGTTTCTGCCAGCAAGGGGACGACTCGGGCGAGGACTTCGGCTTGCTCGGCATGCAGGTACTCAAGGCCCATCGCGGCCAAGGCCTGGGAGGCTTGCTGATGGAAGCGGCGCTGGAGCAGTGCCTGCAACTGGGCATGCCGCGGGTCGACCTGACAGTGCTGAAGTCCAACCTCCCGGCCATCCGCCTCTACGAGCGCTTCGATTTCCTCTGGGTGGAAGACCTGCCGCCCGTGACCCTACCCAACGGCCGCCCCGACCAACCGCAGAAGATGCGCCTGCGCCTGGTCTGAGCCGCAGGCCGTCAGGCCGGTCGCCGCGCGCCTTCTCAGGGCTGGCGGCGGGCAGTATCCTGCGCGCCTCCGCCCCCAGCCCTGTCGCGACCGATGCTGCTGCCCGCCTTCAAACCCCATGTGCTCAAGCTGATCGAGCTGTTGCAGCGTCACCCACGGCTGATCGCCCTCTATGGCTTCTGCTCGGGCATGGCGAGCTTCTTCCTGGTCGATCGGGGCGCGCGGGTGGCCAAGGTGATCGCCATCCTGCTGCTGGTCAGCTGGATCTGGCTGATGCTGGAGAACCTCTTCCGACGCGGCGTCGAACGGCTCTTCGGCATCGAGTTGCCGCCGCCACTGATGCGTTTCCTGACCCAATTGATCCACCAGGAAAGCCTGTTCTTCGTACTGCCGTTCTTTGCCATCACCACCAGTTGGAACAGCGGCCAGGCCCTGTTCACCGGCCTGCTGGGGGCGGCAGCGCTTTGCTCGATCACCGACCCGATCTACAACCGCCACCTGGCGCCGCGCCGCTGGTTGTTCCTCGCCTATCACACGCTCACGCTGTTCGCCGTGCTGCTGGCGGCGTTGCCGCTGATCCTCCAGCAGACCACCGCCCAGAGCTACCGCTGGGCGCTGGGCATTGCCGTGGCGCTGTCCTTCGTCAGTCTGTTCGGTGTCATCCGCGTGCAGAGCTGGTGGCGCGGCCTGGGGCTGGTAGGCCTGACGCTGGCCCTGGGTGGGCTGGGCTGGGTGACGCGAAGCTGGGTACCGCCGGCGACCCTCTGGCTCACCGAAGTGGCGGTCACCCCGGATCTGGACAACCACAAGCGCACTCCGGGTGATGGCATCAACGAAGTCAGCGCCGCCGAGCTGCGTAGCAAAGGGCTCTACGCCTATACCGCAATCAATGCGCCGCGCGGGCTGAACGAGCGCATCTATCACGTGTGGCGCTTCAACGGCCGCGAAGTGGACCGCATCGCCCTGGATATCCATGGCGGCCGCGAAGCGGGCTACCGCGCCTGGACCCACAAGCAGAACTTCCCCGGAAATCCCGTGGGCCGCTGGCAGGTGCAGGTGCTGACCGAGGCGGGTCAGATGATCGGCACCTTGCGCTTCCGGGTGACCCCGTCCGAGCTGCCGCCCAAGCCCCACTGATTACTCGGCCGAACGTCTCACAGCCCCGAAGGATCAGCCGAAGAACCAGTAGCAGACGCCGATGGCCGCCAGCACGCCGGCCAGTTCCGCGGCCAGGGCGCAGCCCACGGCGTGGCGCACACGCTGGATACCCACCGAACCGAAGTAGACCGCCAGCACGTAGAAGGTGGTTTCCGTGCTGCCTTGCACCGTGGCCGCCACCAGCGCCGGGAAGCTGTCGACGCCCTGGCTCTGCATGGTCTCGATCAGCATGGCGCGGGCCGCGCTGCCGGAGAACGGTTTGACCAGGGCGGTGGGCAGGGCCTCGACGAAGCGGGTGTCCCAGCCGAACCACTCGACCATCGCGCGAATGCCGTCCAGGCCGAAGTCCAGCGCGCCAGAGGCACGCATCACGCCAATCGCGCAGAGCATGGCCACGAGATAGGGCAGGAGGTTCTTCGCTACATCGAAGCCTTCCTTGGCACCCTCCACGAAGGACTCGTAGACCGGCACGCGCTTCAGCGCGCCCACCAGGAGGAAGATCAGGATGATGCCGAACAAGGTGAGGTTGCCGAGCAAGGAAGACAACGCCGCCAGGGCCGTGGCGGAAAGACCGGCGAGTAACGCCATGAAGCCGCCCAGCAACAGCGCTCCGGGCACCAGGTAAGCCAGCACCACCGGGTCCCACAGCCGCAGGCGTTGCACCAGGGCCACCGAAAGCAGCCCCACCAGGGTGGACGCGCTGGTGGCGAGGAGGATGGGCAGGAACACCAGGGTCGGGTCCTCGGCGCCTTGCTGTGCGCGGTACATGAAGATCGACACCGGCAGCAGGGTCAGGGACGAGGCGTTGAGCACCAGAAAGAGAATCTGCGCGTTGCTCGCCGTGGTCGGACTGGGGTTGAGATCCTGCAAGGCACGCATCGCCTTGAGACCGATGGGCGTGGCGGCGTTGTCCAGCCCCAGGCCATTGGCGGCGAAGTTCAGGGTGATCAGGCCGAGGGCGGGGTGTCCCTTGGGTACTTCAGGCATCAGGCGGTGGAACAGCGGCGCGAGAATGCGCCCGAGCCACTCCACCAGGCCGGCCTTCTCGGCGATGCGCAGGAAGCCCATCCACAGGGTCAGGGTGCCGAACAGCAGGATCATCACTTCGACCGAGAGCTTGGCCATGGCGAACAGGCTTTCCACCATCGCCGCCCAGACACCCGGGTCACCCCCGATCCAGCGCCCCAGCGCGGCCACTGCCGCCACCAGGAAAAACCCCAGCCACAGGCCGTTGAGCATTTGCAGTCCCCCCGAAATCAATGAGGCGGATTCTAGCGGGGCAGCCTGTACCGCGGCGAATTCATTGGCGATGTCTGCGTAACGTGTTGGAGGGTCCGGAGTCCCCTTGTAGGAGCTGGCTTGCCAGCGAATGCGGACAGGTTCGCCAGCCAGGCCGAAAGGCTGCCCCATCACAGCAGCGAACGCCGGCTAACAAAAAGCCCCGACCAGGTCGGGGCTTTCCGTCGATCAGATGAAGGCTCAGTCGATCACCGCATCGCCTTGGCGCTGCGCGTTGCCGTTGCGAACGCTCGGCAGGGAAGCCAGGTAGCGCTCGCCCTTCTCGGCGTCGTACATGCCCTCCCACTTGGCGATCACCAGCACCGCCAGGGCATTGCCGATCACATTCAGGGCGGTGCGGGCCATGTCCATGATGCGGTCGACGCCAGCGATGAAGGCCAGGCCTTCCAGCGGAATACCGACGCTGCCCAGGGTAGCCAGCAGCACCACGAAGGAGACGCCCGGCACGCCGGCGATGCCCTTGGAGGTGACCATCAGGGTCAGCACCAGCAGCAGTTGCTGGCTGATGGACAGGTCAATGCCGTAGAGCTGGGCGATGAAGATGGCGGCGATGCTCTGGTAGAGGGTCGAGCCATCGAGGTTGAAGGAGTAGCCGGTGGGTACCACGAAGCTGCTGATGGCGCGCGGCGCGCCGTAGGCTTCCATCTTCTCGATGATGCGCGGCAGTACGGTTTCCGAGCTGGCGGTGGAGTAGGCCAGCACCAGCTCGTCCTTGAAGATGCGCATCAGCTTGATGATGGAGAAACCGAACAGGCGAGCCACCAGGCCGAGGACCATGAAGGCGAAGAAGGCGATGGCGAAGTAGACCAGCACCACCAGCTTGGCCAGCGGCAGCAGGGAGGCGAAGCCGAAGTTGGCCACGGTCACGGCGATCAGCGCGAACACGCCAATGGGGGCGTAGGCCATGATCATGTGGGTGACCTTGAACATGGTCTCGGACACGCCCTGGAACACCCTGACCAGGGGCTCGCGCGTTTCCGTCGGCAGGCTGGACAGGCCAAGGCCGAACATCACCGAGAAGAAGATGATCGGCAGCATCTCGCCACGGGCCACGGCGGCGAAGATGTTGGACGGGATCAGGTTCAGCAGGGTCGAGATCAGCGCGTGGTCATGCTGCACTTCCTGGGCGGTCTGCTGGTACTTGGAGATATCCACGGTACCCAGCGTGCTCATGTCGATGCCGGTGCCGGGCTGGAAGAAGTTGGCCAGCAGCAGGCCGACCACGATTGCCACCGTGGTGATGATTTCGAAGTAGAGGATGGTCTTCAGGCCGATACGGCCAAGCTTCTTGGCATCGCCGACACCGGCAATGCCGACAATGAGCGAGGCGATGACGATCGGGATGACGATCATCTTGATCAGGCGGATGAAGATGTCACCAGCCGGTTGCAGGACGTTGGCGATCCACCAGGCCTTCTCGGCACTGAAGTGGTTGAGCAGGGCGCCAATGGCGATACCCAGCACCAGCCCGATGAGAATCTGCCATGCGAGGCTCAGTCTGGCCTTGGTCATAGTCGTCACCCTCTGATTTCTTGTGGAAGTAGGGAGCACGGCTTCGTCCGGGATGGCCGGCCGAACCGCAAAGGGGCGCCATGATTCATAGGGTGCTAACGATCGTCTAATGCCGTAACCGTCTACCCCATGCCGAGTCGGCATGAGCCCACATGAATGGGACGTTGGTTCCAGCGCTATCCGTATGGCGACTTCGGTATAGGCCTTTTCCTAGGACTGCGGCGGCAAAGTGCATGCACGCCATCTAGGCTGACTGGGGCCGGCCCGATCGGGCCGCCAATCTGTGGCTGAATGGAGAGCGGCGATGAAGAAGGTCCTGGTGCTGTATTACTCGATGTACGGTCATATCGAACGCATGGCGGAATCGGTCGCCGAAGGTGCGCGCAGCGTGCCGGGCGTGGAAGTGACCCTGAAACGGGTGCCGGAAACCATGCCTGAGGACGTGGCCCGCAAAGCCGGCGCCAAGCTGGACCAGGCCGCACCCGTCGCCAGTCCGCAGGAACTGGCTGACTACGACGCCATTCTGTTCGGCACGCCGACCCGCTTCGGCAACATGACTGCACAGATGCGCAACTTCCTCGACCAGACCGGCGGACTCTGGGTGAAGGGGGCGCTGATCGGCAAGGTCGGCAGCGTCTTCACCTCCACCGGCACCGGCGGTGGCTCGGAAACCACCATCACCTCGTTCTGGAACACCCTGGCGCACCACGGAATGCTGATCGCCGGCCTCCCTTACTCGGCGCCGGAACTCGGCGATATCAGCGAATTGCGCGGCGGCTCACCCTATGGCGCGGCCACCGTGGCCGGCGCCGACGGTTCGCGCACGCCAAGCGCCAAGGAGCTGGCCCTGGCGAAATTCCAGGGCGCACACGTGGCGACTATGGTGAGCAGGATGACGTGAAGGGAGGCGAACGAAGCATTCAATACTGAGGCAGTATTTTTCCGCTGCCCACCGGGAGCTGGAGCATTTCCAGCTCCCGGCAGCAGCTTGCCTGACCCGGCCCGCATGGCTGCGGAGGCACCCCGTCTGCCCCTGGGTCACGCCGCTCCTGATGACGCGGAACAACCCGGCCCCCTGGTCCATCAGCCCGTTACCGGGCATTGATCCCTGAAGCGTTCGAACCTCGTCAGCCGGATCGGCGCCCCATGATGAAGGACACGATGAACAGCACCAGGAAGATAATGAAAAGAATCTTCGCGATGCCCGCGGCGGTCCCGGCGATGCCGCCAAACCCCAGCACGGCGGCAACGATGGCAATGACCAGGAAAGTAAGTGCCCAGCTCAACATGGCCTTTCTCCTTCTGCTTTTGGTGTTGTCAGCGCAGCGGCCGTTGGCGCGACTGCGCAAGGACCGCCGGCACGACACAGGGTGTCGGGTCGGCAGGTGTTGCGATTCTGTGGAAAGCGCTGCGCGAATAGACGAAGCGGCACAGCGAGAGGCTCAGGGCGACGAGGAGATTCCACATGACGAAACGCCTCCCAAGAGATTCAGAAAACCCAGCGCGGCTGGATGCCGATATCGGCCTGGATGCGCGAGCTCACCTCGTGCAGCGGGCCGTCGGCGCGAACCGGTGCCGTCGAGCTGCTTGGCTCCGCTGCGGGAATCTGCAATGGCCTGGGCTGGACGCGATCGCGCAAGTGGTGTTCGGCAAGCGTGCCGAGTACCACGAGTGCGATCAGCAGGGCCATGAGCCACTTGGATGAGCACCATGGGAAACCGTTCATCCTCGAATCCTCCCTTGGGACGGATTTTCGACCTCGAGACTTCTCAGCTGCATGGCCCATGCCACTCGTGGCCATTAAAGAAGCATCGACAATTCAATTGGTTACGCCAGCGCTCCAGCCTGGCCTGACGGCACTTTGCACGATCAGGACCTGCTCATCGGGCAAATTGCACGCTTTCAAAAGGCCCGGAACCTCCCTGTTCCAGGCGGAGTGCTCCTGGGGTGCGCAGGGGTCACAAGAGGTAAAAAAGACCCATGCACATTCAGGTACAGGGACTATGGCAAGGCCTGTGCCAGTCCTTCCGATTGGCAAATATCCATATAGATCAAATGGTTAGCCTTTAAGCCAGGACTTCCTACACTTGCATGCTGCAAGAGCTGTAGGAAAAGCGCGTGCAACTTGCACGATATTTCTTGGACTAACTTTCTATGACTCGGAAATGGAGTGAGAGCATGGAACAGGTAACCGAGAACCAGGGACGAATCCTGCTGGTGGATGACGAAGCCGCCATCCTGCGTACCTTCCGCTACTGCCTCGAGGACGAGGGCTACAGCGTCGCCACTGCGGGTAGCGCGGCGCAGGTCGAAGCGCTCCTGCAGCGACAAGTGTTCGATCTGTGCTTCCTCGACCTGCGCCTGGGTGAAGACAACGGCCTGGATGTGCTGGCGCAGATGCGCGTACAGGCCCCCTGGATGCGCGTGGTGATCGTCACCGCGCACTCAGCGGTGGATACCGCGGTGGACGCGATGCAGGCCGGAGCCGCTGATTACCTGGTCAAGCCCTGCAGTCCGGATCAGTTGCGCATGGCTGCGGCAAAGCAATTGGAAGTGCGCCAACTCACCGCGCGCCTGGAAGCCCTGGAGGGCGAGATGCGCCGGGTCGGCGACGGCCTGGATTCGCAGAGTCCGGCGATGATGACGGTGCTGGACACCGCCCGGCAGGTGGCCGCTACCGACGCCAACATCCTCATCCTTGGCGAGTCCGGCACCGGCAAGGGCGAACTGGCACGCGCCATCCACGGCTGGAGCAAACGGGCGAAGAAGTCCTTTGTCACCATCAACTGCCCCTCGCTATCGGCGGACCTGATGGAGAGCGAGCTGTTCGGCCACAACCGCGGCGCCTTCACCGGCGCCAGCGAAAGCACCCTGGGCCGGGTCAACCAGGCCGACGGCGGCACCCTGTTCCTCGACGAGATCGGCGACTTCCCGCTGAGCCTGCAGCCCAAGCTGCTGCGCTTCATCCAGGACAAGGAGTACGAGCGGGTAGGCGACCCGGTGACGCGCCGCGCCGATGTGCGCATCCTCGCCGCGACCAATCTCGACCTGGACGAGATGTCCCGCGATGGCCGCTTCCGTGAGGACCTGCTCTACCGCATCAACGTGATCGCCCTGCGCTTGCCGCCATTGCGGGAGCGCCACGAGGACACCCTCGACCTTGCCGAACGTTTCCTGGCTCGCTTCGTCAACGAGTACGGACGCCCCGCACGCGCCTTCAGCGAAGAAGCGCTGGCGGCGATGCTGGGTTATCGCTGGCCGGGCAACGTGCGCGAACTGCGCAATGTGGTCGAACGCGCCAGCATCATCTGCAACCAGGAACAGGTGGAAGTCAGCCACCTGGGCCTGGGCGACTCCCCCATCGCCAACGCACCACGGGTAGGCGGCCCGCTGAGCCTGGAAGAACTGGAGCGCGCACATATCGCCGGTGTCCTGGCCAACTGCGAGACCCTTGACCAGGCCGCCCGCACACTCGGCATCGATGCCTCGACCCTGTACCGCAAGCGCAAGCTCTACGGCCTCTGAACGGGCCGCCACCATGCGACTGCGTACCAGGCTGTTCCTGAGCATCTCCGCGCTGATCACCGTGGCCCTGGTGGGCGTCTTGCTGGGGCTGGTCAGCGTGATGCAAATGGCCGGTTCCCAGGAACGCCTGATCAATCAGGCCTTCTCCACCATCGATATCAGCCTGCGCATGCGCCAGCACCTGGGCGACCAGATGGTCAATCTGATGGGCAAGGACCTCGATTCGCCGGCCCTGCAAGCCTCGCAGCAGAAGTTTCTCGCCGCGCTGGAAGAGGGCCTGAGTTCGACGACGGATGCGCAGACCCGCGAGCACTTCCAGCGGATCGCCGCGTCCTACCAGGTGTTCCTCGATGTGATGCGCCAGCCCGCCAGCCTACGCTGGAGCCTGCTGGACGACGATGATTTCAGCCACGCGCTGGACATCCTGCGCACCAGCATGGTGGAACTGCAGCGCCATTCGCTGTCGGTCGTGGGAGATGCGGAAGGTGCGGCGCGCGACCGCGCCTTGCTGATCGCCAGCCTGCTCGGACTGCTCGGGGTGGCGGTGCTGCTGATCGGTTTCGTCACCGCCCAGGGAATCGCCCGGCGCTTCGGTGCGCCCATCGACGCACTGGCCAAGGCGGCCGACCAGATAGGACGCGGGGACTTCCGGGTCACCCTGCCGCTTTCGCCGGTAAACGAGGTGGCGGCGCTGGTCCGCCGCTTCGGCCTGATGGCCGAGGCCCTGCGCCAGCTCAAGGAAACCAATATCGAGAAACTGCTGGCTGAACAGCAGCGTTTGAAAGCGGTGCTCGACAGCATTGACGACGGCCTGCTGATCGTCGATCGCCAGGGGCGCATCCAGCACGCCAATCCGGTGGCCCAGCGGCAGCTGTCCTGGGCGGAAGCGCCGCTCGGCCAGCCGCTGTCGCAGGCCCTCGGCCGACCGGATCTGGACGAGTTGGCGCAACGCGTCTTGCGCGGAGAACCCCTGGAGGACGAGCCTGAAGACCTGGTGATCGAAGCCGATGGTGAGCAACGTCTGCTCAGTTGGCGGCTGACGCCAGTGCTGCTGGACGAGGGGCGCCTGCTGGGCGGGGTGATGGTGTTGCGCGACGTCACCGAAGAGCGCGCCTTCGAACGGGTACGCAACGAGTTTGTGCTGCGTGCCTCCCACGAACTGCGCACGCCGGTGACCGGCATGCAGATGGCCTTCGGGCTGCTCAATGAGCGCCTGCGCTTCGATTCGGAAAGTCGCGAGGCCGACCTGCAGAGGACGGTAGACGAAGAGATGCAGCGACTGGTGCGGCTGATCAACGACCTGCTGGATTTCTCCCGTTACCAGAGCGGTGTGCAGGCCCTGGAGCGTGAGCCCTGCGACCTGGAGGAGCTGCTCGCCACCCTGCGCCAGCGCTACAGCGCCCATGCCGACGAGCGCGGCATCGAGATCGAGCTGGAACTGCACCCACCGCTGCCACGGGTAAAGCTGGACCGCCTGCAGATCGAACGCGTGCTGGACAACCTGGTGGGTAATGCCATGCGCCACAGTTCGGAAGGCGGGCACATTCGTCTGCAGGCCCGTCGCCACGGCGAACGGGTGCTGTTGAGCGTGGCGGACGACGGCGAGGGCGTGCCTTACAGCCAGCAGGCGCGGATCTTCGAGCCCTTCGTGCAGGTCGGCCACCGCAAGGGTGGCGCCGGCCTCGGTCTGGCCCTGTGCAAGGAGATCGTGCAACTGCATGGCGGCCGTATCGGTCTCTACTCACGACCGGGGCAGGGCGCACAGTTCTATATGACGTTGCCGGTGTAGGCGCCCCTACAGCGGCATTCTGTTGAGCACCAGCAGCAGGGCTGCGGTTTCGGCGTCGGGCTGGCCGTCGTAGAGACGCTGGCGGTACTTCATCTGGAACGCGGCGATGACGTTGCGGGTTTCCTTGTCCAGCACGCCGGTCTGCGGGGTGGTGTAGCCCTGGCGGGCGAGTTGCTGCTGGAACCAGCCGACGGTGGGCAGGGCAACGGCGAAGCGCGCCTGCTCGCGGGCTACTGCGCGCGCGTCAGGCCAGGGCACCAGGCCGGCGTCGGCGAGGCGCTTCCACGGGAACAGCGGACCCGGGTCGACCTTGCGCTGGGGCGCGATGTCGCTGTGCCCGATGATGCTGCCCAGTGGCAGGTTGTGGCGCTGGACGATGTCCTTGAGCAGCAGGATGAGGGCCTCGATCTGCTCTTCACTATAGGGTTGGTAGACCCGTCCGGCAGGGGTATCGCGGTAACCGTCGTTGACCAGTTCAATCCCGAGGGTACTGGCGTTCAGCCAGGTTCGGCCCTGCCATTCGCTCTCCCCGGCGTGCCAGGCGCGGCGGCTCTCATCCACCAGGCGATAGATCCTGGCCGGCTGATCGCCGATCAGGTAATGGCTGCTGACACCGTCGCGGGTCAGCAGGCGCAGGGAGTTCTCCATGTTGGTGGAGGTGTAGTGCAGTACCACGTACTGCACGCGACTGCTCTGGCTTACAGAGCGGTGGCTGTCATCGATGCGCAGGCCGCCGGCGCAACCACCGAGCAGGAGCAGGACAAGACTTAGAACGAAGGTCTTCATGGGTTCAGGTGCAGGACGCTTTGCAGGTTATCGAGCAACATGTCGACGCTGAGCATGATCAGCAGCATGCCGGTCAGGCGCTCGACGGCCATCAGGCCGCGGTCGCCGAGGAAGCGCTGCAGGAAGGCGGCCTGCAGCAGTATCACAGCGGTGCAGGCCCAGGCCAGCAGCACCGCGACGTAGAGTTCCCAGAGCGCCCCCTCGTGGGTGTTGCGCAGGGTCATCAGGACGGCGAGAGCCGAAGGGCCGGCCACCGCCGGGGTGGCCAGGGGCACCAGCATGGGCTCGCCGCCAGGGAGATCGCCGAGCACGCCCTCCGGGCGCGGGAAGATCAGGCGCAGGGCAATGATGAACAGGATGATGCCGCCCGCGATGGCGATGGATTCGCGGGAAAGGCCGAGGCCGCTGAGGATCTTGTCGCCGAAGGTGAGGAACAAGAGGAGCAGCGCCAGTGCGAACAACAACTCCCGCAGTGCTATGCGCAGACGTCGTTCGGGGGCTACGCCTTTGAGGGCGGCAATGAAGATGGCGATGTTGCCGAACGGGTCGGTGACCAGAAAGATCAGGACGGCAATGCCTAGGATGTCCATGGGGGCTCCCCTTTACCAATGGGCAGAAGTGTAATGGCCGGAGGCGCCGGCGTCTGCGCGCAGGCGCGCGCACCGCGCGGCGAACCTGTTGCGAAATCTTCCCCAGGCACGCCGAAGGGAAAATGGGGGCGCGGATTATAGCGCGAGGCCAGCATGTAATCGGACATGGGGCCAACCGGCCGGGATGAACGGCGCCATGGCTTTTCCGGCTGCAGGTAATGTTGTAAGTAAGGGGCACTCCAGCCGAGGAAGACTGCCATGCGCCGCGCGCTACTCTGGTTGAAGCAGGATCTCAGACTCGACGACCACCCGGCGCTACAAGCGGCGCTCCAGGCTGACCGCCTGTTGCCCGTGTACGTCCTGGACCCTGCCTTGCTTCGCCCCTCACCCTTCGGCCCACGACGGCTCGGCGTGCACCGCGCGCGCTTTCTGCTGGAAAGCCTGGCGGCCCTGGATTCGGGCCTGCGCCAGCACGGTTCGCGGTTGCTGGTGGTGAACGGCCGCGCCGATCTTGTGATTCCCACGCTGGTGGATCACCTGGGTCTGGACGAAGTGCTGACCCTGGATGAAATCGCGCCCTACGAGCGCAATGAAATGCGCCGAGTGCGCCATGCTCTGGGCGTACCGCTCATCGAGCTGCCGGGAAACAACCTGCTGCGCGAAGAGGAGCTACCCCGGCCGCTGAACGAACTGCCGTCGGTCTTCAACCATTTCCGCGACCTGATGGAGGAGCGCCTGCACGTCTTCCAGCCGCGCCCGGCGCCGACTCACCTGCCGCCACTGCCCAGCGGCGCTGCAAGCCTGATGGCGCCCTTGCCGACCTTGTCGCGGCTGGGCCTGGGCGAGCCCCAGGGAGTACCGACTACCGCCTTCCCGTTTTCCGGCGGCGAACCCGCGGCCCTGGCAAGACTGCGCGACTACCTCTGGGAAACCCAGAGCGTGCAACGGAACCAGGACTCCCGCAACGGCATGATCGGCAGCGAGTATTCCTCCAAGCTGTCCCCCTGGCTGGCCAACGGCTCCCTGTCACCGCGCCGGGTGGCTGCCGAGCTGCATCGGCTGGAGGCGCAACGCGGCCGCAACGAGTCGACCCAGCAGCTGTGGATGGAACTGCTCTGGCGCGAGTTCTTCCGCTGGACACTGTTGCGTTACGGTAGCGCCCTGTTCCGCGCAGACGGCCTGAAGGCCACCGCACGGGCGCCGGCCAATCTCGATGAGCGCTATCTGCACTGGTGCAACGGACGTACGGGCATGCCACTGGTGGACGCCAACTTGCGTGAGCTGGTGATGACCGGCTGGATGTCGAGCCGTGGTCGTCAAGTGGTGGCCGCTTACCTGGTCAACGATTTGCAGCAGGACTGGCGCTACGGCGCGGCCTGGTTCGAAGAACACCTGCTGGACTACGACCCGGCGAGCAACTGGGGAAACTGGGCCTACCTCGCCGGAGTGGCCAGCGATCCGCGTCGCGCACGGGCCTTCAACGCCCTGCGCCAGGCCCGCCAGCATGACCCGGATGCCACCTACGTCAGCCTCTGGCTTCCGGAGTTGCGTGGCTTGCCGGTAGAGCATCGGCACACGCCCTTCATGCTCAGCGAGCCGCAGTTCGCCGGGCTGGACTACCCACGTCTGGAGCATATTCCGGATAACTGGAAGCCCTATCTCTCGAGCGCTGCCTGAGTACCCGAACCCGTTCAGCCTGGTTCCGGCAGCCCTTGCGGATCGGGTTCGTTGCGCCCGGCTGACGGCTGTACGAGCGCCAGTTCGATGCGGTTGCGACCCTGACGCTTGGCGCGGTAGAGCGCCTGGTCGGCGCGCTGGAATGCGGCGTCGCTGGGCTCACCCGCGAACAGTGCAGTGAGACCGGCGGAAAGGGTGATGGACACCCGCTCGCCCTTGAAGTGAAAAGGACAGACCTCGATGGCCAGGCGCAGGTTGTCGAGCAATTGCTGGCCACCTTCCATGGGCGTCGAGGGCAACAGCAGGACGAACTCTTCACCGCCGAAGCGGGCGATGAAGTCGGTCTTGCGCAGGCGCCGGCTGAGTTCGCCGGCAATGATCTTCAATACCTTGTCGCCAGCCAGATGGCCGAAGCCGTCATTGATCCGTTTGAAGTGATCGATGTCGATTACCGCCAGCAACAGGTCACCGCCATAGCGCTGCTGCCGGGCCAGTTCGATTTCCAGACGCTCGTTCCAGGCTGCACGGTTGGGCAGGCCGGTGAGGGGGTCTTGCAGGGCCTTCTGGCGTTGTACTTCGAGGTTGTCGTGGAAGGTCTTGGCCTCTGCTTCCATGGTCGCCACCCGCGTCATCAGCGCCTGCAGACGTTCACCCACTTCGTGCTCGCGGGTCGTGCGCTGTTGCTGGTAGCGGTTCATGGTGTCGAGCAGACCGTCCAGGCGCTGCTCCAGGCTCTGTTTCAGGTGGTCAAGGTCGGTGGCGTCTTGCACGCTGGCCTGCAGGCCGCTGACCTGCTCGCGCAGCTGGTCGTCCAGGGCGCGGGCATTGCCCAACGACTCGGCATAGCCTTCCTGGGCCGCGCTGAGGTGTTCGAGGAACAGCACCAGGCGCTGATTGAGCTGCTTGAGGTAGCCGGCGAACTCACGATGACCGCTGTCGGTTACGGCCAGCACCAGCACGCCGAGGTCGTCCAGCACCGGTACCAGCTCGTACCAGTTGAGACCGCCTTCCAGACGCTGGCGCAGCGCCACGGCCTGGGGCTGGTGATGCTCGGGCAGGTCCAGCTCGTCGAGCAGTGAGCGCAGGCTGTCGGCTACATGAGGGGCAATGGCGCTGTATCCCGGCTCCGGCGGGGCGGGCAAGGCATATTCGGGGTCGCCTTCACCGGTGAGGATGGCGGCGGCCAATGGCAGGCTGTCCAGTGCGCTGCTCCGTACAGGAGCAGCCGGGGCCACCCGCGGCGGTAAGGCTTCGACAGGAGCAGGCGACTGCGGCGGGGGAGCCGGCGGGGTGTCATCGCGCGCGGCTGTAAGTTCGGCTTCGCGGGGTACCACGGACGGCGTGGCGGGTACCGGGGTGGCTTCGGCCGGCATCTCGTCCCGACCGCTGCCGAACAGGCGCTGCAGCAGCCCCGGCTTGACGACTGTCGCGTGGTCGCTGGACAACGCCTGCAGGGCCTGGCCCTGGAGTACGCCCAGCTCAGCCAGCAGTGCCGGCATTTCGCGCGAATGGCGCGCGCGTTCGTCGATCCTTTTCGCGAACTGCTTGAGGCTCTTGCGCACCTCCCGCGGCAAGTCGAGTGCAAGCATGCGGTCGGCAATGCCAGTGAGGGCGCTGACGTTCTGTTCGATTCGCTGCTGACGGCGCTGCTCGGAGTCCAGCACGGCCTTTTCCAGTCGCGGGATCAGGGCCGAGAGGCCGGCGTCCATCTGATCGCTACGGATAATTTCGCGCAGCTCTTGCATGCACAGGTCGACCGCCTTGTCGGAACCCTCGGCCGCCAGGGAACTGCGCACCAGGCCGCGACGCAGCAAGTCGAGGCGGGCGTCCCAGCGCTTCTCGATCTTCTCCTGCTGCTCGAGGTTTTCCAGGTATTTGGCTTTCCAACGCTGGGCGTCGTCGCTCATGCAGGGATTCCGCGCTTGGGTTCGCTGAGGGTAAGAGGCAGATCGGCCCGCAGTTCGTCGGGCAGGCGTATGTCCACCGCCACCGGCAGGTGGTCGGAGATCGGCTGGCTGAGTACTGCCACTCGCTCCAGGGTCAGGCTGGGGCTGAGCAGGATGTGGTCGAGGCAGCGTTGCGGGCGCCAGCTGGGGAAGGTCGCTTCGACCTGCGGGGCCAGGAGGCCGAGGTCGCGTAGGGGCGAGAACTCCAGCAGGTCGTTGGCGTGGGTGTTCATGTCGCCCATCAGCACCAGGTGGCGGTATCCGCTCACCAGCTCGCGGATGTAGGCCAGTTGGCGGGTGCGGGTTCGGGCGCCGAGGGACAGGTGCATCATCACCACGGCGAGCGCATCGCGCCCCTTGCCGAAGCGCATCAGGATCGCGCCACGGCCGGGCGGCCCCGGCAGCGGGTGGTCTTCCAGCAGGTTGGGTTGCAGGCGACTGAGCAGGCCATTGCTGTGCTGGGCGATGCGCCCGAGATTGCGGTTGAGCTGCTGGTACCAGTAGGGGAAGTCGCCAAGCTGGGCGAGGTGCTCGACCTGGTTGATGTAACCGGAGCGGATGCTGCCTCCGTCAGCCTCCTGCAGGGCGACCAGGTCGTAGTCGCCGAGCAGGGCGCCGATGCGCTGGAGGTTCCCCGCGCGCCCGTTGTGCGGCAGCAGGTGCTGCCAGCCACGGGTCAGGTAGTGATGGTATCGCTCGGTGCTGATACCGACCTGGATGTTGAAACTGAGCAAACGCAAGCGGCCATCAGCAGGCAGCTTGCCTTTGTCACTATGGGGGTTCACCCGTGCATCGCACGAGCTCGCCGCCCGTTCACCCACCCAGCGTCTGAGCATCGGGCGAATGCGCCGCTTACTTCGCGGCGCGCTCCTTCTCGATCAGGTGTTCGGCGACCTTGAGGGTCTGCTCCGGACCACCCGAGGAGCTGATGTCGAAACGGTACTTGCCGTTGACCACCAGGGTCGGCACGCCAGTGATCTGGTAGGCCATGGCCAGCTTCTTGGCCTTTTCCATCTGGCTCTTCACGCCAAAGGAGTTGTAAGCCTTGAGGAAGGCGTCCTTGTCCACACCTTGAGCGGCGAGGAACTCGGCCATTTCATCCGGGGTGGCCAATTTCTTGCCCTCCTTGTGGATGGCTTCGAACACGGCTTTGTGCACCTGATGTTCGACCTTCATGCTTTCGAGGGCGATGAACAGCTGGCCGTGGACGTTCCAAAGGCCGCCGAACATGGCAGGAATACGAACGAAGTTGACGTCTTCCGGCAGCTTCTCGGCCCAGGGGTTGAGCGTCGGTTCGAACTGGTAGCAGTGCGGGCAGCCGTACCAGAACAGCTCCACCACTTCGATCTTGCCCGGAACGGATACCGGAACCGGGCTGCTCAGCTCGACATACTGCTTGCCGGCCTCGATGTCGTCAGCCTGGACGGCGCTCATGCCCAGCAGGCTGGCACCGGCAAGAACGGCGGAAAGGATCAGGTTACGCATGCTTCACTCCTTGAGGGGTAATGGGACCGCAGGGGCGATGATTCGACCTGCGGCAATGCGGCGGGTTCCGGCCATTGTAACGGTCCTGGGAACGAAAAAGGGTGGCCTAAGCCACCCTCTTTCCGGTTCCAGACATCGACCTTTAGTGTAGGCCCTGGATGTAGCTGGACACCGCCTCGATGTCCTTGTTGCTGAGCTTGGCCGCGATGCCGCGCATGATCATGCTGTCGCCATCGTTGGTGCGGTTGCCTTCGCGGAAATCGGTCAGCTGCTTGGCCACGTACTGGGCATGCTGGCCACCCAGATGCGGGAAGCCGGCGGCCGCGTTGCCGGAGCCGTCAGGAGCGTGGCAGCCGGTGCAGGCGGGCATGCCCTGTTCGAGCTTGCCGCCGCGGAACAGCGCTTCGCCACGAGCGACCACTTTCGGATCGGCGGCGCCAACGCTGCCTTTCTGGCTGGCGAAGTAGGCGGCGATGTCAGCCAGATCCTGATCGCTGAGGTTGTTCAGCAGACCGGTCATTTCCAGCACGGTGCGGTTACCGGCCTTGATGTCCTTCATCTGCTTGATCAGGTAGCGCTCGCCCTGGCCAGCCAGTTTCGGGAAGTTCGGGGCGGCACTGTTGCCATCCGGGCCATGGCAGGCACCGCAGACAGCGGCTTTGGCCTGGCCAGCCTTGGCGTCACCAGCGGCGTGGGCCATGCCGGTGATGCCAAGGGTCAACAGCAGACTCACGATTACTTTGTTCATCAGCTAATCCAACTACGGCTAAAGGGTAAAGGTGTTATGCGCCGGGCTACTTTATTGGCTCATCCACTGGATGACGGCCTTGTAGTCCTCGGCACTGCAATCCATGCACAGGCCTTTCGGCGGCATGGCGTTCAAACCATTGGTGACGCTCTGCACCAGAGTGTCCATGCCCTTGGCCATGCGCGGTTCCCAGGCAGCCTTGTCGCCTTTCTTCGGCGCCATCGGCAGCTGACCACTATGACAGGCGGCGCAGGCCCGGTTGAAAACCGCTTCCGGATCCTGAGCTGCTTGCGCGGCGAAGGACAGCGCCGCAAGGCTAGCGACGAGCAGTATTTTCTTCATGATCAACCTCATCGGAGGGCATTGCCGCGCATTCTGTCGTGCGTCGGTCGCTGCCGTGGACACCAGACCCTGGGGGATAAAGCGCACACTAAATCCGCGGCATTATATACTGGCGATGCATAAACGGAAACGAAACCGCCCTCTGCGACACCGCGTCGCACCCCTTGGATTCCCCATGTCATTGAAGAACCCCATCCTCGGTCTGTGCCAACAGGCCCGCTTTCTCATCAGTGCCGCCAAGGTCGACCAGTGCCCGCCGGATAACGGCCTGGAAGTGGCTTTTGCGGGCCGTTCCAACGCCGGCAAATCGAGTGCGCTGAACACCCTGACCCACGCCAGCCTGGCGCGCACCTCGAAAACACCGGGACGCACCCAGCTGCTGAACTTCTTCTCCCTGGACGAAGACCGTCGCCTGGTGGACCTGCCGGGCTACGGTTATGCGAAGGTGCCGATTCCCCTCAAGCAGCACTGGCAGCATCACCTGGAGGCCTATCTCAGCAGCCGCGAAAGCCTCGCCGGCCTGATCCTGCTGATGGACATCCGTCACCCGCTGACGGACTTCGACCGCCTCATGCTGGACTGGTCCAGCGCCGGCAACATGCCGATGCACATCCTCCTGACCAAAGCCGACAAGCTGGCCTTCGGTGCGGCGAAGAACGCGCTGCTCAAGGTGCGTCAGGAAATCCGCAAGGGTTGGGGCGACGGTGTGTCCATCCAGCTCTTCTCGGCGCCCAAGCGCCAGGGCATCGAAGAAGCCCATGCCGTGCTCGCGCACTGGCTGCAGCTGGACCTGGAAGAAGGCGAGGCCGAAGCCTGAATCGCAGGCAAAAAAAACCCCGGACTTCGTATGGGGAGGGGGAAGTTCGGGGTTTAAGTCTGAACCGCTAGGGCGGGGTTCAGATATCTGCCAACACTAAACACAGCAAAAGGAGCATCGAAAGGCTTCACCAGCCATTCAGTTGTGTGACTCCCCCGTCTCGCAGAAAGTTCAGACTGATTATCAAAACAGTTTGCTATGAAAATAATCATGTTTATTCGATCAGGAACTAAGCATCTGTTTCATACCTGAGACAGATGCTCGCCCCGAGGACGCACTCAGTGCGCCTCGTCCCAGTTGTCACCCACGCCCACTTCCACGACCAGCGGCACGTCCAGCTCGGCGGCACCGCTCATGAGCGGACGAATCCGTTCGCTCACCTGCGCCACCAGGTCCTCCCGCACTTCCAGCACCAGTTCGTCGTGGACCTGGAGGATGACGCGGGCATCCAGACCGCTTTCCTGAAGCCAGTCGTCCACAGCGACCATGGCGCGTTTCATGATGTCCGCCGCGGTGCCTTGCATCGGTGCGTTGATCGCAGTGCGCTCGGCACCTTTGCGCATGGCCTGGTTCTTCGAGTGGATTTCCGGCAGATACAGGCGACGACCGAACAGGGTCTCGACGAAGCCCTGCTGCGCGGCCTGCTCACGGGTGCGTTCCATATAGGCCAGCACGCCGGGGTAGCGGGCGAAATAGCGATCGATGTAGGCCTGGGCCTCTTTGCGGTCGACGCCGATCTGCTTGGCCAGGCCGAAGGCGCTCATGCCGTAGATCAGGCCAAAGTTGATCGCCTTGGCACTGCGACGCTGGTTGTTGCTGACTTCGTCCAGCGGCACGCCGAAGACCTCGGAGGCGGTGGCGCGGTGAACGTCGCGATCGTGGCGGAAAGCATCCAGCAGGCCTTCATCCTTGGCCAGGTGAGCCATGATGCGCAGCTCGATCTGCGAGTAGTCCGCCGCCAGCAGCTTGTAGCCCTTGGGCGCGACGAAGGCCTGGCGGATGCGACGCCCCTCGGCGGTGCGGATCGGGATGTTCTGCAGGTTCGGGTCGGTCGACGACAACCGCCCGGTGGCTGCTACCGCCTGATGGTAGGACGTGTGGATGCGCCCCGTGCGCGGGTTGATCTGCTCCGGCAGCCTGTCGGTGTAGGTGCTCTTGAGCTTGCTCAGGGAGCGGTACTGCATGATCACTTTGGGCAGTTCGTAATCCTGCTCGGCGAGGTCCGCAAGCACGTTCTCGGCGGTGGACGGTTGGCCGGTCGCGGTCTTGGCCAGCACCGGCAGACCGAGTTTCTCGTAGAGAATGGCACCGAGTTGCTTGGGCGAACCGAGATTGAATTCCTGCCCGGCCAGGTCATAGGCCTGGCGTTCCAACGCCACCATCTTTTCACCCAGTTCCAGGCTCTGCTGGCCCAACAGCTTGCCGTCGACATAGGCGCCATTGCGCTCGATGCGCGCAAGCACCGGCACCAGCGGCATCTCGATCTCCTTCAGCACCTTGGCCAGGGACGGGATGGCTTCCAGCTTCTGCCAGAGCGTCTGGTGCAGGCGCAGGGTGACGTCAGCATCCTCGGCCGCATAAGGGCCTGCCTGTTCGAGGGCGATCTGGTCGAAGGTCAGCTGCTTGGCGCCCTTGCCCGCGATGTCCTCGAAGCGGATGGTGCTGTGGCCCAGGTACTTGAGGGCCAGGCTGTCCATATCGTGGCGGGTGGCCGTAGCGTCCAGCACGTAGGACTCGAGCATGGTATCGAAGGCGATGCCCTGCACGGTGACGGGCGTTGAGGCATTGGCCAGGACGTTCATGTCGTACTTGGCGTGCTGGCCGACCTTGGCCTTGCCCGGGTCTTCCAGCAGCGGCTTGAGGGCCTTGAGAACGGCGTCGCGGTCCAGCTGCGCCGGCACGCCCATGTAGCTGTGGGCGAGCGGAACATAGGCGGCTTCCCCTGCCTCGACGGCGAAGGACACACCTACTACCTGCGCCTGCTGGGCGTCGATGCTGGTGGTCTCGGTGTCGAAAGCAAAGAGCGGCGCGGCTTCAAGCTTCTTCATCCAGGCGTCGAACTGCGCTTGCTCCAGCACGATCTCGTAGCGCTTCTCGGCCTCGGCCACCGGCGCTTCTTCCAGCGCGAGCTGCTCGCCACTGGACTTGGCCTGGCGTTGCAGATCATCCAGCCAGGTCTTGAATTCCAGGATGCGATAGAGCTCGGCGAGGGATTCGCGGTCCGGCTCGCCGGGGTGCAGGGAGTCGATTTCGACGTTCAATTCTACGTCGCACTTGATGGTGGCCAGCTTGTAGGACAGGTAGGCCATGTCCTTGTGCTCTTCGAGCTTGGCCGGCAGGCCCTTGGCGCCACGAATCGGCAAGGCGGGCACCTTGTCCAGGCTGGCGTAGAGCACGTCGAGCCCCCCGCCCACACCAGTGAGCAGGCCGAGGGCGGTCTTCTCGCCGACGCCGGGCACGCCCGGAATGTTGTCGACCTTGTCGCCCATCAGCGCCAGGTAATCGATGATGAGTTCAGGACCGACACCGAATTTCTCCTTCACGCCATCCACGTCCAGCGTGCTACCGGTCATGGTATTGACCAGCGTAATGTGCCCGTCGACCAGTTGCGCCATGTCCTTGTCACCGGTGGAGATCACCACCGGGCGGCCGCCCGCGGCGCTCTGCCGGGCCAGGGTGCCGATCACGTCGTCGGCTTCCACGCCTTCCACGCAGAGCAGCGGCAGGCCGAGGGCGCGGACGCTGGCGTGCAGCGGCTCAACCTGCACCCGCAGCTCGTCCGGCATCGAGGGACGATTGGCCTTGTACTCGGCGAACATCTCATCGCGGAAGGTGCCGCCCTTGGCGTCGAAGACCACCGCGAAGGGGCTGTCCGGATACTGCCGACGCAGGCTCTTGAGCATGTTCAGCACACCTTTGACCGCACCCGTGGGCAAGCCGGCGGAGGTGGTCAGCGGCGGCAGGGCATGGAAGGCGCGGTACAGATAGGAGGATCCGTCCACCAGGACGAGGGGAGCTTGGCTCATGCGTGAAATCAACCTTTATTCACCGGACCCGAAGTAGAATGGACCGATCATTGACGAGAAGGGACAAGGTTACCATGCGCGCACTGAACCGCCTTTTGCTGGCCGGCCTGCTGGCCGTCGCTCCAGTCGCCTCGTACGCCGCCGACGAGCCATCCGGGGAACCGGACGTCACCATCCGCCAGGAAGGCGACAAGACCATCCAGGAATACCGCGTCAACGGTTTCCTCTACGCCATCAAGGTGACTCCGAAGGGCGGCAAGCCGTACTTCCTGGTTCGTGCCGATGGCGAAAGCAACTTCGTCCGCTCGGACAACCCCGACATGCTTATCCCCGCGTGGGAAATCTTCAGCTGGTAGCGCACACGCAACCCCGTAACAAGGTAGTCCAATGTCCGTATTCACTCCGCTCGAACGTCCGGAACTGGAAGCTTTCCTCGCCCCTTACGGGCTGGGTCGGCTGAAGGACTTCCAGGGCATTGCCGAAGGCTCCGAGAACAGCAACTTCTTCGTCAGCCTGGAACAGGGTGAATACGTGCTCACGCTGGTTGAGCGCGGGCCGAGCCACGACCTGCCGTTCTTCATCGAACTGCTCGACGTGCTTCACGACGCGAACCTGCCGGTACCCTTCGCCCTGCGTACCGAAAGCGGTGAAGCCCTGCGTGAGCTGGCAGGCAAGCCGGCGTTGTTGCAACCGCGCCTACCGGGTAAGCATGTGCACCAGCCCAATGCCCATCACTGCGCGGAAGTCGGCAGCCTGTTGGCGCGCCTGCACCTGGCCACCCGCGAGCGGGTGCTGGAGCGCAAGAGCGATCGCGGACTGGACTGGATGCTCAATGAAGGCCCGTCGCTGGCATTGCAACTGGACGAGCACGCGCTGCCGCTGCTGCGCGATGCGCTGAAGGAAATTGCCGAGGTGAAGCAGCGCTTCCTCGCCCTGCCACGCGCCAACCTGCACGCCGACCTGTTCAAGGACAACGCGCTGTTCGACGGCACCCACCTGTCCGGGGTTATCGACTTCTACAACGCATGCGCAGGTCCCATGCTCTATGACCTTGCCATCTGCCTGAACGATTGGTGCTCGGACGCCGACGGTCGCCTCGACGCCCCCCGCGCCCGCGCCCTGCTCGGTGCCTATGCCGCACTGCGGCCGTTCACCGCCGCCGAAGCCGAACTCTGGCCGACCGCACTGCGCATTGCCTGCGTGCGCTTCTGGCTGTCCCGCCTGATCGCCGCCAACACCTTCGCCGGACAGGACGTGCTGATCCACGATCCCAATGTGTTCCAGATGCGACTGGCGCACCGGCAGAAGGTCGAGCTACCGCTGCCGTTTGCGCTCTAACGCCGAGCCGGATCCGCGTTTCGTAGGGGCGAATTCATTCGCCCCTACAAGGTTCCAGGCTCATCCACACTTCGAGTGCCCACAGTTGAGGCAGGTCGCGCAGCCGTCCATCTGCACCACCGCCTGCGTGCTGCATTTGCCGCAGAGTTGGGCGCCGGGCGGGAAACCCTCGCCCGGCTCGGCGGTGGAGGTGCCCAGGCTGGCTTCGTAGGCGGCACGCTTTTCGGCGAGGTAGAGCTTGTGCTCCTCGTCCAGCTTCTGGCCTTCCATCAGGCCGATGGCCACCAGGTGGCGCTCCAGCACGGCACCGATCTCGGCCACCAGCGACGGCATGTAGACGCCTCCACGCTTGAGGTAGCCGCCACGCGGATCGAACACGGCCTTCAGTTCTTCCACCAGGAAGGTGCAATCGCCGCCCTTGCGGAACACCGCCGACATGATGCGGGTGAGTGCGACTATCCACTGGAAGTGCTCCATCCCCTTGGAGTTGATGAAGATCTCGAAGGGCCGGCGCTGCTCGAAGGCGGTGCCCGGGTTGAGCACGATGTCATTGATGGTCACGTAGAGCGCGTGCTCGAACAGCGGCGACTTGATCTTGTAGGTGGCGCCGACCAAGGTCTCCGGGCGCTGCAGGGTCTCGTCCATCTGCACCACGGCTGCCGCTTCCTCGGCCGCCTTGCGGGCCTTTTCCTGGTCCAGGTCCACCAGGCTGAAGCCCTTGATCTTCTTCTCGATCTTGATGGTCATGGCGGCCTCCGACCGTTCAGTACTTGCCGTAATAGCCTTCCTTCAACGCCTCGAAGAGATTGGCGGCGGTATGCACTTCGCCGTCGTACTCCACTTCCTCGTTACCGCGCAGCTCCACCTGGGTGCCGTCCTCCAGCTCGAAGCGGTAGACGGTCCTTTCCAGGTCCGCATCCTTCACCAGCACGCCCTGGAAGGCGGCCGGATTGAAGCGGAAGGTGGTGCAGCCCTTGAGACCCTGGCGCCAGGCCTGGAGGTAGATGTCCTTGAACTCTTCGAAGGGAAAATCCGTGGGCACGTTGGCAGTCTTGGAAATGGAGGAGTCGATCCACTTCTGCGCCGCCGCCTGCATCTCTACGTGCTCGGCTGGGCTGATGTCGTCGGCGCTGACGAAGTAGTCCGGCAGGCGCTGTGCCGAATGCTCGGCATCGGGCCGCGCCTGGCTGTTGACCAGTGCGCGGTATGCCAGCAGCTCGTAGCTGCGCACCTCGATCTTCTCCTTGGTCTTGCGCCCGGGGCGGATCAGGTTGCGTGAATACTGATGGGCATAGCTCGGCTCGATGCCGTTGGAGGCGTTGTTCGCCAGGCTCAGGCTGATGGTCCCGGTGGGCGCGATAGAGCTGTGGTGGGTGAAGCGCGCGCCCACCTCCGCCAGCTCGGCCACCAGCTCTGGCGCATGCTCGGCGATGCGCTGCATATAGCGGGAATAGCGGGCATGAAGGATGCGGCCGGGCACCCTGTCTCCGACCCGGTAGCCGTCGTCCACCATCTCCGGACGTTTGCGCAACAGGGCGGCGGTCACGTCATAGTCCCGGGCCAGGACGGGGGCCGGGCCTTTCTCCCGTGCCAGCTCCAGGGCGACCTGCCAACCGGCCAGGGCCATCTCCCGCGCAACCTCTTCGGTGAACACACAGGCCTCGGTGCTGCCATAGCGCAACCTGAGCAGCGCCAGGGCAGAGCCCAGGCCGAGGAAGCCCATGCCATGACGACGTTTGCCAAGGATCTCTTCGCGCTGTTGCTCAAGCGGCAAGCCATTGATCTCCACCACGTTGTCGAGCATCCGGGTGAACACCCGCACCACGGCGCGGAAACGCTCCCAGTCGAAATGGGCGTCTTCACTGAAGGGCTCCTCGACGAAAGCCGTGAGATTGATCGAGCCGAGCAGGCAGGAGCCATAGGGTGGGAGGGGCTGTTCGCCGCAATTGTGCGCATGCAAGCCATTGCCATCGAAGGCATTGATACCGGGAACACTTGCGTCGAAGACCGGCTCCTCTGCGCACTCGTCCAAGACCTCCACCGTGGCGATGAAGCGCTGACGATTGGGGGCACGCTGGTAGCCGGCGAGGGCGGTTTCAAGCCGTTGCGCCTTGTTCCGGTCGGCAAAGCCGATCAGCTCGGCATAGCGCACCAGGGATTCGCCGCTAATCACCAACTCGTGCTGAGCCTGGGTGTGATAGAGCGCCTGACCGCCGCGACCATCGGGTAAATAACGCTCTCCGGCTGGCCGTCGCTCGCGGTAGAGGGTAGAGACGACGCCCAGGCGAAGCAGGATGCGCTGTACGGTCTGCAGGCGCGCCAGATCGGACTGCGCCAAGCGGACGGATACGCCCTTTTCCTGCATCCCCTGGACGGAACCGTCGGCATCGAAAAAGCCTCGCAGGAAGCCACGGCAAGCGTCGCTGGAAAGGCGCTCCAGGTTCGGGGTGAGGCACTTGTCCCCGGGTTTCATGCCCAGGGAATAAGCAAGGTCCCGCAGGGCCGCGGACTTCATCCGCCACTCGCCACGCCCGCTTACAGCCACCCACCCGGAAAAGTCCGCCCTGTGACCCAACCGACGGATACAGCGTAGCGCTTCGTCCATCAGTGAACGGTCGATGCCGCAGTCGTTTTCCGCAGCGGCCAACGGCCAGGCGGAGAGAATCGCCGCATCCGCCTTGAGGGTGCCGTCCCCCACCAACAGCCCCAGAAGGTAGCCCTCGTCCTGCCCGAGATCCCCTGGCCAGACGGCGTTGGCGCGGTGATCGGCAAGCAATACCTGGTCGCCGGGTCGCAACTCGCTGGCGGCGCACCACTGGGTTTCCAGGCGCCAGCGAGTGGTTGCGGTGACCCTGCGCACGCGGTGATCGGCGGTCAGGCGCAGTTGATATCCCTCGCGAGTACGCAGGGCCAACACGGGTCGAATACCGGTCTGGAAGAAACCCTGAGCAGCGGACGGGTAGTCGACACCGTCGACCCGTGCACAGAAGGGCTTGCCCAGCAATTCACGCACCTGGCGCGGTCCCTCCGCGGTATGCACCCAGGTATCCGCGGTGACACAAGGATTGGTCGCGCGGATCGCCTCGCACCACCAGTTGTTGTTCAGCTCGTTGACCCGGTCGATGAGGATGAAGCCTGGCTCCGCGAAATCGTAGGTGGAGACCATGATCATGTCCCACAGGTGCCGGGCCTGGACGCGACCGTAGACCTTGCAGGCCACGAGGCCGTCCTCGCGGGTGAAGTAGCCGTCGTGCACCGGCCAGTCGCGCCAGATCACCTGGGCAGAGTCGCCGAAGTCCAGCTCATCACGCTCCTTGGGGTGTACCGGGTAGAGCAGGGGCCATTCAGTGTCGTTCTCCACCGCGTGCATGAACGCGTCGCTGACCAGCAGGCTGAGGTTGAACTGGCGCAGGCGGCCATCCTCGCGCTTGGCGCGAATGAACTCGCGCACGTCCGGGTGGCAGACGTCGAAGGTACCCATCTGCGCGCCGCGGCGGCCGCCAGCGGAGCTCACGGTGAAGCACATCTTGTCGTAGATATCCATGAAGGACAGCGGCCCGCTGGTCTGCGCGCCAGACCCGGAAACGTACGCGCCACGCGGGCGCAAGGTGCTGAACTCGTAGCCGATGCCGCAGCCGGCCTTGAGGGTCAACCCGGCTTCGTGGACCTTGCCGAGGATGTCGTCCATGGAGTCGCGGATGGTGCCGGAAACCGTGCAGTTGATAGTCGAGGTGGCGGGCTTGATGTCCTGGGCGCCGGCATTGGAGATGATTCTTCCGGCAGGAATGGCACCGTTGCGCAGGGCCCAGAGGAAGCGTTCGTACCAATGCTCGCGAGCCGCGGTGTCGGCCTCCACCTCGGACAGCGCACGAGCCACGCGCTGCCAGGTGGCGTCCGGGGTGAGATCGATAGGTGTACCGTCCTTGTGCTTGAGGCGGTACTTGCTGTCCCAGATATCCTCCGACGCCGCCTGCAAGGCGATGCCATGGCTGCCCTGAACCTGCTTGGGCGCTCCCGTCCTGGCCATCCGCTGCCCTCCTTCAATGAAGAGTCCAGACTAGTCTGACCACGAATGCCGGCCGCTGATTCGCATCAAAGCGGCCCGCGGCCCCTCTTTCACCTTAGCAGGCACTGCCGACCACCCACGCAAGGTGGGCTGCAGCCCACCCTTGGAGCGGTTACAGCGCTTCCAGGCAGCCGGCGAGGCCATCGCCGAGGTTCTGCAACAGGGTCTCGTAACCATTGGCCGCGACCGGTGCATTCATGCCCAGGGCATCCAGCTCGGCCAAGCGCACTTGCAGGCCGGCGGTCAGGGTGTCGGCGAGGCGCGGGCGCACCGGCGGTTCGCTGAACACGCAGCTCGGACCGGCTTTCTGCAGGCGTTCACGCATGGCGGCGACATGGCGGGCGCCGGGCTGCACTTCACTGGCCACGCTGAAGACGCCGGCATGGCGCAGGCCATAGGCTGCCTCGAAGTAGTCGAAGGCTTCGTGGAAGACGAAGAACGGCTTACTGGAAACCTTGGCCATGCGTGCCTTGAGGCGGGCGTCGAGCTGGTCGAGGCGGCCTTCGAATGCTTTCAGGTTGGCCTGGTAGCGGGCGGTGTTGGCCGGATCGGCAGCGGCAAGATCGGCGGCCATGCGCGCGGCGATCACCCGGGCATTGGCCGGCAGCAACCAGAGGTGCGCGTCCAGGGAGCCCGGACGGTGGTCATGGTCGTGCTCGTGTTCATCGTGGCCCTCCTCTTCATGCTCGTCGTGAGGGGCTTCGAAGTGGCGTAGTTGCATGCCAGGAAGCTCCTGCAGCACTACGTTGGGCTTGTCGCGCCCCTGCAGTACTCGAGGCAGGAAGCCTTCCAGGTCCGGGCCAACCCAGTAGAACAGATCCGCCTCGCGTACCCGACGTACGTCGGATGGGCGCAAGGCGTACTGGTGCGGCGAGGCGCCGGGGGGCAACAGCACGTCGGGCTGGCCGGCGCCGTCCTGCACGGCGGCAGCGATCAGTTGCAGCGGTTTGATGCTGGTCAGCAGGCGCACGTCGGCCTGGGCCGACAGGGCGCAAGCGCTGAGGAACAGGGAGACGAATAGACGGAACACGGCACAGACTCGGCGGCAAAAGAGTAATAGAATAACGTCTCTTTCCCCAAACGTCGCCGCCACCATGCTCAAGCCGATCAGCGTGAAAGCTCCCCTGGCCTGCCGCCCCCACGACCACTCCCATTGCGTGTCCAATGCCCTGGCCGAAGCCGATGCCATCTGCAGCCGCGAGGGCCTGCGCCTGACCACCCTGCGCAAACGCGTGCTGGAACTGGTCTGGCAGAGCCACAAGCCACTAGGTGCCTACGACATCCTCGGCGTGCTGGCTGAAGAAGACGGTCGCCGCGCGGCGCCGCCCACCGTTTACCGTGCCCTGGACTTCCTGCTGGAGAATGGCCTGGTACACCGCATCGCTTCGCTCAACGCCTTCGTCGGCTGCAACCATCCGGGTGATGCCCACCAGGGCCAGTTCCTCATCTGCCGCAACTGCCAGACCGCCATCGAGCTGGAGCAATCCAGCATCAGCCAGGCCATCGTCGACAGCGCCAAGTCCGTCGGCTTCGTCGTCGAAGGCCAGACCGTGGAGGTTGTCGGTCTCTGCGCCAGCTGCCAGGTGGCCGCATGAGCGATGTGCTAATCCGCCTGGACAAAGTCGGCGTCGACTTCGCCGGCCAGCCGGTGCTGCAGGACGTTCACCTGGCGGTGAAGGCAGGGGAGATCGTCACCCTGATCGGCCCCAACGGCGCCGGCAAGACCACGCTGGTACGCACCGTGCTCGGCCTGCTCAAGCCCGACAGCGGCGAGGTATGGCGCAAGCCGCGCCTGCATATCGGCTACATGCCGCAGAAGCTCCAGGTGGACGCGACGCTGCCTCTGACCGTACTGCGCTTCCTGCGCCTGGTGCCGGGCGTGGACCGCACGAAGGTGCTCGCGGCCCTGGACGAAGTCGGCGCCACCCAGGTCATCGACAGCCCGCTGCAAACCATCTCCGGCGGCGAGCTACAGCGCGTACTGCTGGCCCGCGCGCTGCTGCGCGAGCCTGAACTGCTGGTGCTGGACGAGCCGGTGCAAGGCGTCGACGTCGCCGGCCAGGCCGAGCTCTACCGCCTGATCACCCGCCTGCGCGACCGCCACGGCTGTGGCGTGCTGATGGTCTCCCACGACCTGCACCTGGTGATGAGCACCACCGACCAGGTGGTCTGCCTGAACCGCCACGTCTGCTGCTCCGGCCACCCGGAACAGGTCAGCTTCGATCCGGCCTTCGTCGAGCTGTTCGGCCAGGATGCCAAGAGCCTGGCCGTCTACCACCACCATCACGACCATGCCCACGACCTGCATGGCGAAGTGGTGAAGACGCCCTTCCCCAGCGGCACCCGTTTCACTCCCGTCCACAAGCACGGCCCCGACTGCAACCATGGCTGATTTCCTGCTCAACGCCCTGCTCGCCGGCCTCGCCCTGGCCCTGGTGGCCGGCCCCCTCGGTTCCTTTGTGGTCTGGCGGCGCATGGCCTATTTCGGCGACACCTTGTCCCACGCTGCGCTGCTCGGTGTGGCCCTCGGCCTGATGCTGGACGTCAGCCCGACCCTGGCCGTAACCGTCGGCTGCGTGCTGCTTGCCCTGTTGCTGGTGACCCTGCAACAGCGCCAGCCGCTGGCCTCAGACACCCTGCTGGGCATCCTCGCTCACAGCACACTGTCACTCGGCCTGGTGGTGCTGAGCTTCATGAGCGAAGTGCGCATCGACCTGATGGCCTACCTGTTCGGCGACTTGCTGGCAGTGAGCCGCACCGACCTCTACTGGATCCTCGGCGGCAGTGCCCTGGTGCTGCTGGTGCTGATCCCCATGTGGCGGCCGTTGCTGGCGATCACCGTGCATGAGGAGCTGGCGCGGGTCGAGGGCCTGCCGGTGGCGGCGATCCGTCTTGCCCTGATGCTGCTGATCGCCATCGTCATCGCCGTGGCCATGAAGATCGTCGGCGTACTGCTGATCACCTCATTGCTGATCATTCCGGCAGCGGCGGCCCAACGCCACGCCCGCAGCCCTGAACAGATGGCCCTGGGTGCCAGCCTGCTGGGCCTGGTGGCCGTATGCGCGGGCCTCGCGCTGTCCTGGTTCAAGGACACGCCGGCCGGCCCGTCCATCGTGGTTTCTGCCGCCAGCCTGTTCCTGTTCAGCTTTGCCCTGCCGCGGCGCGCCTGAGGTCGGCAAGCACCAGGGACGCGGCCTTCTCCGCGATCATCAACGTCGGTGAGCAGGTGTTGCCGGAGACGATCTCCGGCATCACCGAGGCATCGGCGATGCGCAATCCCGGCACCCCGTGCACCTTCAGTTCGGCGTCTACCACGGCCTCACGCCCCTGACCCATGCGGCAGGTGCCTACCGGGTGGAAGATGGTGGTGCCGATCTGGCCCGCCGCCTCATACAGCTCCTTTTCGCTCTGCAGCGCCGAACCTGGCAGGTACTCTTCCGGCCGATAGCGCGCCAGGGCCGGTGCGGCTGCAATGCGCCGGGTCAGGCGGATGGCGTCGGCGGCCACGCGCAGATCCTCGACGTGACTCAGGTAGTTGGGCTGGATCAGCGGCGGAGCCTTGGAATCCACGGAGCGGATATCCACTCGACCGCGACTCCGTGGACGCAGGTTGCACACCGAAGCGGTGAAGGCGGGGAAGGGGTGCAGCGGCTCACCGAAGCGCTCCAGGGACAACGGCTGCACGTGGTACTCGAGGTTCGCCCGCGCCTGCTCCGGACCTGAGCGAACGAAGGCACCCAACTGGCTCGGCGCCATGGCCAGCGGCCCGCTGCGGCTGGCCAGATAACGCAGCCCCATGCCCAGCTTGCCCCACAGGCTGCCCGCCATCTGGTTCAGGGTCGGCACACCGGACACCTTGAAGATCAGCCGAAGCTGCAAGTGGTCCTGCAGGTTGCCACCCACTCCGGCCAGTTCATGTCGCACACCGACTCCGAGGCGCTCCAGCAATGGCCTGGGGCCGATCCCTGAACGTTGCAGCAGCATGGGCGAACCGACCGCTCCGGCACAGAGAATCACCTCTCGCCTCACGCGAAACTCCTGCTGCAGACCCTCCCAGCGTCCCGACACACCCACCGCGCGGCCTTGCTCCAGCAGCAGGCGATGCACCTCGACGCCCGTCCGAACCGTCAGGTTCGGTCGCTGCAGGACTGGTCGCAGGAAAGCCTTGGATGCGTTCCAGCGCACGCCGCTGCGTTGGTTGACCTGGAAATAGCCACAGCCCTGGTTGTCGCCGGTGTTGAAGTCTTCCACCGGGGCGATGCCGCATTCACCGGCGGCCTGGCGGAACGCATCGAGGATTTCCCACGACAGCCGCTGGCGCTCCACTCGCCATTCGCCGGTGTCGTTGTGGAACTCACTGGCGCCGGCGAAGTGGTTCTCGCTCTTGCGGAACAATGGCAGCACGTCGTCCCAGCCCCAGCCCGGATTGCCCAGCTCGGCCCAGCGGTCGTAGTCGGCTGCCTGGCCGCGCATGTAGATCATCCCGTTGATCGAGGAACTGCCGCCCAGCACCCGACCACGCGGGTAGCCCAGGCTGCGGCCGTGCAGGCCGGGCTCTGCCTCAGTGCGAAAGCACCAGTCCGTGCGCGGGTTGCCGATGCAATAGAGGTAGCCGACCGGGATATGAATCCAGGGATAGCTGTCGCGACCGCCAGCCTCCAGCAGCAATACGCGCACGCTTGGATCGGCCGAGAGCCGATTGGCCAACAGGCAACCGGCCGGGCCGGCGCCGACGATGAGGTAGTCGAACTCCTGGTGGACTGGGTACATGGCACTCCTCGCCGTTCCTGTCGTTATGGCCAGCCATCTTGCAGCAACTCCGGGCCGGACAGGAGCCGCGAAAGGTCCGCAAGGCCGGTCAGATGCCTCCAGAAATGCCATCCTCGCGGCCGATTTGCCCCTACTTTTTGTCCTGAACAGTGCCGCCGTGTAGAATCGCGCGTTTTTTGAGCAATCAGAGACCCGCCGGAATGAAGCTGTTCGCCACTCGTTGCCTGCCCGTTGTCGCCTTTTCCCTGCTGTTGGCTGCCTGCCAGACCGTCCAGCAAGTGGCCGACGTACCAACGGACGAACTGGTTAGCAGCTTCCGCCAACTTGACCAGGACCTGTCCGAAGGCAAGCTCACCGAGGCCGAAGGCCGCCTCAAGGGCCTGGAAAGCACCGCCGCTGGCGATACTCGCCTTGAGCAATACCAGCGTCAGCTTGCCGAAGCCTGGCTGAAGCGCGGCCAGGCCGCACTGCAGCAAGGCGACCTGGACACTGCCGCCAAGGCGCTCAGCCATGCCCGCAGCCTGCTGCCCCAGGCCCCCGCCTTGGCCACCGGCCTGGACGGTGCCCTCGACAAGGCCCGTGAAGCGGCCGAAGCCCGTGCCGAGCAAACCCGTCGCGCCGCCGAGGCCGCAACCGCCAAGGAAAATGCGGCACGCCTGGAGCAGGCCCGCCAACTGCGCGAAGCCGCCGAGCGCCAGGCCGCCGCCATCCAGGCGAACACCACACTGCCCAACGCCCCCGAGGGTGAGAAACCCGTCGTCCAGGCCGCCAAGCCGCTGCGCGCCCTGACGCCGCTGGTGGAAATGCCGCAACTCGACCGTGACGACAACGAGAACCTGCGTCGCCTGCTCGATGGTGTGGCCGCCGATATCGTCGCCCACGATTGTGCCGTGCAGATTCAGGTGCGCGAGGCCAAGGACTACCCCTGGGTCGCCGCCCTGTTGTCGGCACGGGTGAAGAAACTCGACCCCGGCTTCAAGGCGCAGTACAGCCAGGCCCTGAAGCCCGATCAGGTACCTCGCCTGGTACTCAGCCCCCGCCACTGAACGCCCCTGCGGGGTGGCGACTAGACTGCAGAAGATCCGCCTGTCGCTTATTCCCTATTGCTATAGCCATAGGTCCAGAAAGATTTTCTGTGCCTATGTACCAACAGGTAAACTTGCCGGTTTTTAGCCGATCCGGCTAACGACGAACCCACAAGGTTTCCGCAGTGATCGAATTTCATAACGTCCACAAGGCGTACCGCGTCGAAGGCCGCGAAATCCCAGCCCTGCAGCCGACCGACCTGGCCATCCAGAGTGGCGAAGTGTTCGGCCTGATCGGCCATTCGGGCGCCGGCAAGAGCACCCTGCTGCGCTTGATCAACCGCCTGGAAGAGCCCTCCGGCGGTCGCATCGTCATCGATGGCGAAGACATCACCGCCCTCGACAGCGAAGGCCTGCGCCGCTTCCGTCAGCGCGTAGGGATGATCTTCCAGCACTTCAACCTGCTGTCGTCCAAGACCGTGGCCGATAACGTCGCCCTGCCACTCAAGCTGGCCGGCGAACTGTCGCGCAGCGAGATCGATCGCCGCGTTGCCGAACTGCTCGCCCGCGTCGGCCTCAGCGACCATGCGCGCAAGTACCCGGCACAGCTTTCCGGCGGCCAGAAGCAGCGCGTCGGCATCGCCCGCGCGCTGGCTACCCAGCCGAAGATCCTGCTCTGCGACGAAGCCACCAGCGCCCTCGACCCGCAGACCACTGCCTCGGTTTTGCAGCTGCTGGCCGAGATCAACCGTGAACTGAAACTCACCATCGTCCTCATCACCCACGAGATGGATGTAATCCGTCGGGTCTGCGACCGCGTGGCAGTCATGGATGGTGGCGTGATCGTCGAGCAAGGTGCGGTGGCCGATGTGTTCCTGCATCCCCGACACGCCACCACCCAGCGCTTCGTGCTCGAGGACGAGCAAGTGGACGAGGGTGAGCAGCGCGATGACTTCGCCCACGTCGCCGGCCGCATCCTGCGCCTGACCTTCCGCGGCGAAGCGACCTACTCCCCGCTGCTGGGCACCGTCGCGCGCCAGACCGGCGTTGACTACAGCATCCTTGCCGGGCGCATCGACCGCATCAAGGACACCCCCTATGGCCAGCTGACCCTGGCCCTGACCGGCGGCGACATTGACGCCGCGCTCGTCTGCTTCCGCGAGGCCGACGTGCACCTGGAGATCCTGCGCTGATGGACGCCTTGCTCGCCAATATCGACTGGTACGAAATCTGGCTCGCCACCGTCGACACCTTCCTGATGCTGGGCGGCTCGCTGCTGTTCACCGTGCTGCTCGGCCTGCCGCTGGGCGTGCTGCTGTTCCTCACCGGCCCGCGCCAGCTGTTCGAACAGAAAGCCGTGTACGGCCTGCTGTCGCTGCTCGTCAACGTGCTGCGCTCGCTGCCCTTCATCATCCTGCTGATCGTGATGATTCCCTTCACCGTGTTCATCACCGGCACCTCCCTGGGCGTCGCCGGCGCCATCCCGCCGCTGGTGGTCGGTGCCACACCGTTCTTCGCGCGCCTGGTGGAAACCGCCCTGCGCGAGGTGGACCGCGGCATCCTCGAAGCGACCCAGGCGATGGGCGCCACCACCCGGCAGATCATCGTCAACGCGCTGCTACCGGAAGCGCGGCCGGGAATCTTCGCCGCCATTACCGTCACGGCCATCACCCTGGTGTCCTACACCGCGATGGCGGGTGTGGTGGGCGCGGGCGGCCTGGGCGACCTGGCCATCCGCTTCGGCTACCAGCGTTTCCAGACCGACGTGATGGTCGTCACCGTGATCCTGCTGCTGGTACTCGTACAAATCCTGCAAACCGTCGGCGACAAGCTGGTGGTGCACTTCTCTCGTAAATGACCCAGGCCGGCGCCGACCGCGCCGCCAAATGACTTCCCACAAGGAGCCGCTCATGAAGAAACTGCTGGTGGCGTTCGCCGCCCTGACCGCCCTCTCCGCCCAGGCCGACACCCTGAAAGTCGCCGCCACCCCGGTGCCCCACGCAGAGATCCTCGAGTTCATCAAGCCACAGCTGGCCAAAGAAGGCGTGGACCTGCAGGTGAAAGTCTTCACCGACTATGTGCAGCCCAACGTACAGGTCGCCGAAGGCCGCCTGGACGCCAACTTCTTCCAGCATCAGCCCTACCTCGACGAGTTCAACAAGGCCCGTCAGACCAAGGTGAAACTGGTGTCCGTGGTGGGCGTGCACGTCGAGCCCTTCGGCGCTTACTCCAGCAAGGTGAAATCCCTGGCCGAACTGCCCGAAGGCGCCCAGGTGGTCATCCCCAACGACGCCACCAACGGCGGCCGTGCCCTGCTGCTGCTGGACAAGGCCGGCGTGATCAAGCTGAAGGACAACACCAGCATCACCGCCACCCCGAAGGACATCCTCGAGAACCCGAAGGGCATCAAGGTGCGCGAGCTCGAAGCCGCGACCCTGCCGCGCGTGCTGAATCAGGTTGACCTGGCGCTGATCAACACCAACTACGCCCTGGAAGCCAAGCTGAACCCCACCAAGGACGCCCTGGTGATCGAAGGTAGCGACTCGCCCTACGTGAACATCCTGGTTGCCCGCGAGGACAACAAGGCCAGCGCCGACATGCAGAAACTGGCCAAGGCCCTGAACAGCCCCGAGGTGAAGAAGTTCATCGAGGAGAAGTACAAAGGCGCCGTGGTGCCGGCGTTCTGATCACTTCGCGCTGAATGAAAAAGCCCGCTCGATTGAGCGGGCTTTTTTGTGGGTGTCGAGGTATCCGTGGGCAGCACCAACTGTAGGGGCGAACTCATTCGCTATGTCTGCATGACGTGTTGCAAGCAGCGCATGGTCCGTAGGAGCTGGCTTGCCAGCGAATGGCCCCGTTTCGCTGGCAAGCCAGCTCCTACAAGGCTCTTGGCCCGATGGTAGATCTCTCGTAACAGCTAACGCAGACATAGCCAATTCATTCGCCAAGGGCTGCGAAGCGGTCCCGAGCTCAGCCCTTCGGCGTCACCAGCCCCGGCAGTTGCTCCTTGAGCTTCTGGTTGTTCAGCGGCGAGCGGATGAAACCACGCTGGGTGCCGTCCGGGCCCAGGACCACCAGGTTGCCACTGTGGTCCACGGTGTAGTTTTCCTTGCTGGTGTCAGCCGGGATGAAGGGGATGCTTACCGCATTGGAGAGTTTCTGCAGGGTCGGCAGGTCGGCGGTCAGGCCGATGAAGGCCGGGTCAAAGTAGCCCAGGTACTGCTTGAGCTGCTGCGGCGTGTCGCGGTAGGGGTCGACGCTGACGAGGATGATCTGCAGGTTGTTGCGCGCCTCCTCCGGCAGCAGGCCCTTGAGTTCGCGCATTTGCGCCAGCGTGGTGGGGCAGATGTCCGGGCAGAAGGTGTAGCCGAAGAACACCAGGCTCCACTTGTCCTTGAACTGGTCGACGCGCATCTTTTCGCCGTCCTGGTTGGTCATTTCCAGTTCCGGCAGGGTGCGGCTCTGCGGCAGCAGGACGATGCCGGCATCGAGCAATTTGGTCGGGTCGGCCTGAGCCTGGCCGGTCAGGACTTTGTGCACGGTGAGGCCAAGCACCACGGCAACCAGGGCGACGAGGACGAAGACGGTTTTCTGGATTCGGGTCATAGGTTCAGCATCAGGTAGTGGTCCACCAGCAGGGCGATGAACAGCAGGAAGAGGTAGGCGATAGAGTACTTGAAGGTCTTGATCGCGGCGTGCGGTCTGCTGTCACGGTACAGCACCCAGGCCCATTGCAGGAAGCGCGCACCCAGGGCCACCGCGCAAACCAGATAGAGCACGCCGCTCATGTGGATGGCATAGGGCAGCAGGCTCACCGCGAACATCACCAGCGTATAGAGCAGGATGTGCACCTTGGTGTAGTGCTCACCGTGGGTCACCGGCAGCATCGGGATATCGGCCTTGGCGTATTCCTCTTTGCGATGAATGGCGAGCGCCCAGAAGTGCGGAGGGGTCCAGGCGAAGATGATCAGTACCAGCAGCAGCGGTTCGGCGGACAGGTGGCCGGTGACCGCTACCCAGCCGAGGAGCGGCGGTGCGGCGCCGGCCAGGCCGCCGATAACGATGTTCTGCGGCGTGGCGCGCTTGAGGAAGCCGGTGTAGAGCACCGCATAACCCACCAGCGAAGCCAGGGTGAGCCAGGCCGTCAGTTCGTTGGTGAAGGCCAGCAGCAGGGCCTGGCCGACGAGCGCCAGGATGAAGGCGAACGCCAGGGCCGCGACCGGCGAGACACGCCCATTCACCACCGGGCGCTTCAGCGTCCGCGCCATGATCGAATCGATGCGCCGGTCCACCACATGGTTGACCGCCGCTGCTGCGCCCGCGCAGAGGCCGATGCCGAGGTTGCCGAACAGCAACACCGTCCAGGGCACGCCGGCGCGCGTGGCGAGGAACATGCCCACCAGCGAGGTGATCAGCATCAGCACCACTACCTTGGGCTTGGTCAGCTCCAGGTAGTCGCGCCAGCTGGCGTGGGCCTGGCTGTGTCCTCGGCTGAGCAGAGTGGCCATGGCGTCTCTCCTTCTTCTTGTGTTCAGGCAGGCTTGCCGGCGTGATGCCGAGCAGCCGTAGCGGACGTGTCGGCGGCCGGCGCCGGTGCACGCACCCGGTAATTCACTGAAACCAACACCAGCAGCAAAAGGGCGCCACCGCCGTTGTGGGCGACCGCCACCGGCAGCGGCAGATGGAACAGCACATTGCTGATGCCCAGCCCCACCTGCAGGCAGAGTGCCGCCAGCAGCAGTCCGGCCAGTCGCGACAGTCCATTGCGATGGAGTTGCCAGGCAACACCCAGCAGCACGAGGGTCACGACCAGCGCACCGAGGCGGTGAGTCATGTGAATGGCGGTGCGGGCGTCGCTGTCGAGCTGGCCGCCCAGGTAGTTGGGGCCGATGTGCTGAGTCAGGTGGAAACCATTGGCGAAGTCCATCGCTGGCCACCACTCGCCGTGGCAGGTGGGCAGGTCGACGCAGGCTACCGCTGCATAGTTGGAGCTGACCCAGCCGCCCAACGCGATCTGCCCGATCACCAGTACCAGCCCCAAGGCTGCCCAGCGCCGAAGTCGGGACGGCAGCTCGAGGGCGGGGAAAGCGTTGGACAGCCGCAGACAGAGCAGCAACAACAGTGACAGGGTGGTGAAACCGCCCAACAGATGCGCGGTGACGACCTGGGGCCAAAGCTGCAGGGTCACCGTCCACATGCCGAACGCGGCCTGTGCGATCACCACGCCCACCAGCAGCAACGGCAACTTCAGTGGCTGTCCGTCGTGACCACGCTGGCGCACGGCATGGACGGCAAGGCCGAGGATCACCAGTCCCAGGGCACCGGCGAAATAGCGGTGGACCATTTCGTTCCAGCCCTTGTCGGCTTCCACCGGCGCGTGGGGGAAGTTGGCTTCGGCATGGGCCAGCTGGGCTTCGGTCTGCGGCACGGCGATGAAGCCGTAGCAGCCGGGCCAATCCGGGCAACCGAGGCCGGCATGGGTCAGGCGGGTGTAGGCGCCCAGTAGCACGACCACAACCGCCAGCAGGATGGCGAACAGCGCGAGGCGGAATCCGGGCAGGCTCTTGTACTTATCCACAGCAACCGCTCCTCACCTTTCCAGTGAAAGGGGTCGTTCAACCGATATTGGACAGCTTCAGCAGGTGGCGCAGGTCGTTGAGAATCTGCTTTCCCTTCGTGGTGCCGTCGTAGCGCAGGACCAGATTGCCGTGGGGGTCGACTATCCACAGCAAGGCGCCGCCAAGGTTCTCGGTGCTCTTACCGTAGGCGCCGGCATCCAGGCCATAGCGCTTGAGCTGGGGGTACTCCTGCTTGAGCTTGTCGGCGTAATCCGCTGGCAACCCGGTAACGGCCAGCGCGTGGCTGGCGCGGGAGGCATCGCGACCCAGGCCGATATGGATTTGCCGCGCGGCATAGACCAACGCCTGGCAATCGGCCTCGCAGCCGCCCGGAGCGGTCACCAGCAGTTGCCAGGTTTCCTGCGGCGCCGCGTCCTGCACGCCGAGGTTGGCCAGCGTCTGGCCATTGCCAATCAGGACACCGTGATAGCTGCGGCCCTCCGGCACCCAGAAGCTGAACTTGTACATGGCCGTGGCAAGCATCATCGGGCCGATCACCACCATCAGGATCAGCAGCAGTTGAATCCGCCCACGGCGGCGCGGCGGTGCGGCCTCAGGCATGGCGAGTGCTGGGTTCATTGTTGTTCTCCCGTCCTTTGCGCAATCCGAAATAGATGAAAAGGCCGAACAGGGCCGCCGCCAGGGCGAACCACTGCACGGCGTAGCCGAGGTGTTTTTCCGGCCCCATGGCGACCACCGCCCAGTCAGTGCGGTAAGCCGCCGCGCCTTCTTCCAGGCGCAGCTCCAGGGGCAGGCCGCTGCGACCGAGGTGCTGCCAGAGACCCGCGGTATCCACCTGGTTGATCAGTTGAGGCCAGCCGCTCGCTTCCAGGTGCTTGAGTTCGAAGGCAGCGCCCGGCGGCACGTAGGCCCAGGCAACGAGTTCCAGCTCGCCTGCGGGGGTAGTGAAGGCTGGCGCCACGCGGCGGTCCGGCCAGGGCAGCCAGCCACGGTTGACCAGGAGCCATTGCCCGCTCGTGCTGTCCTGAAAGGGTTGCAGCAACTCGATGCCGGCCTTGCCGTCGCGGATGCGGCTGTCCAGAAACAGGCTGTGCGCCGCGTCGAAATGGCCGCGCAGGCGTACACGCAGGTAGGCGGGAGCGGGACTGGCGAGGAGCTGTTCGATCGCGACAGGCGAGGCGAGGCGGCGGGCATCGGCGGCAGCCAGTAGCTGGCGTTTCTCTTCCGCGCGCGCGAGCTGCCAGAAGCCCAGCCCGAGCAACACCGGCAGCATGGCCAGCACCACCAGGGTGGGCACCAGGCCGGGCCGGAAGGCGCTCAGGAGCGCCGTCCGTGAGGCTGAGCAGGGCTGGCTATACTGCACAACATCCCCCTTCCCCCGGAGTCACGCATGCTCAAGGCAGCGATCGTCCTCATGTTGCTTGCCACGGTGGTCAGCCTGTTCAGCGGCCTTTTCTTCCTGGTCAAGGACGAAGGCCGCAGCTCCCGCGTGGTCAATGCGCTAACGGTTCGTGTGGTCCTGGCCGCCCTGACCCTGGCGCTCATCGCCTGGGGTTTCTACAGCGGCCAGTTCGTTTCTCAAGTCACCTGGTAGACCGGAAGCCCCCACCTCCGGCCACCGTTTTCACAGCACGTAGACGAAGGTGAACAGGCCGATCCACACCACGTCCACGAAGTGCCAGTACCAGGCCGCCGCCTCGAAGCCGAAATGGTGATCGCTGTCGAAGTGGCCACGCAGGATTCGGATCAGCATCACCGTCAGGATCAGCGCCCCCATGGTTACGTGGGCACCGTGGAATCCGGTGAGCATGAAGAAAGTGGCCCCGTAGATGCCCGACCCCAGGGTCAGCCCCAGCTCCTTGTAGGCATGGATGTATTCCTCGGCCTGGAAGCCCAGGAACACCACACCCAGCAGGATGGTCGCCGCCAACCAGGCCTTGAGCGGACCACGCTTGTTCTTGCGCAGGGCATGGTGGGCGAAGGTCACGGTGAAACTGGACGTCACCAGCAGAAGGGTGTTGATCAGCGGCAGGTGCCAGGGGTCGATCACGGCCTTGGGCGGCGGGAACAGCTTGGAGTCCGGGTTCTCCAGCAGCGGCCAGGCGTACTCGAAACTCGGCCAGAGCATGTTGGAGATACCCTTGTCGCCCTCGCCTCCAAGCCAGGGGCCGGCGAAGTAGCGAACATAGAAGAGGGCGCCGAAGAAGGCGGCGAAGAACATCACCTCGGAAAAGATGAACCAGCTCATGCCCCAGCGGAAGGAACGGTCCATCTGCCCGCTGTACAGGCCCGAACGGCTCTCGCGGATCACCGCGCCGAACCAGCCGAACATCATGTAGGCGATCAACAGTCCGCCGACGAAGAAGATCATCGGCCCGTTGGATTCCGGGCGGTCGTACTTCAGGTCGTTGAACCAGGTTCCCAGCCCATAGACCGTGACCAGCAAGGCAATGGTGGCGATGATCGGCCACTTGCTCTGGGCCGGAACGTAATAGTGCTCGTGACTTGCCATCGTTGTTGTTCTCCTTATCGTCCCGTCAGCCGTCATTCCTGGCGACTGGTGGCTTGCGGGCGGTGATATCGAACAGCGTGTAAGCGAGTGTCAGGTGATGCACATCGGCCGGCAGGTCACGGTCGACGATGAAGCGCACCGGCATCTCGATGCGCTCGCCGGGCTGCAGGACCTGCTGGGTGAAGCAGAAGCATTCGGTCTTGTGGAAGAAGGCCGCCGCCTTGGACGGCGCCACGCTGGGAATCGCCTGGGCGGTCATTGGCTTGTCGGTCGGGTTGTAGGCGACGAACAGCATCTCGTTGCTCGCGCCCGGATGCACCACCAGGTCATCCGCCCTGGGGCGAAATTCCCAGCTCATCCCCGCCGCGTTGGTGGCGAGGAACTGCACCCGCACCTGACGTTGCTGGTCTTCGGACTGCGCGCCCTCGTAGGCCGAGCCCGTGGTCTTGCCGTTGATGCCGAAGGCCTGGCACATCACGTCGTAGATCGGCACCAGGGCAAAACCGAAGCCGAACATCGCCACCACCAGCACCAACAGGCGCTGGATCAGGCGGCGAGTGCTCAATTCCCCGCTCATCTCACTTCACTTCCGGTGGCGTGGTGAAGGTGTGGTAAGGCGCCGGCGAAGGCACCGTCCACTCCAGCCCCTCGGCGCCATCCCAGGGCTTGGCCGGGGCTTTCTTGCCGCCACGGATGCACTTGATGACGATGAACAGGAAGAGGAACTGGGTCGCGCCGAAGCTGAAGGCGCCGATGGACGAGATCATGTTGAAGTCGGCGAACTGCAGGTTGTAGTCCGGAATCCGCCGCGGCATGCCGGCCAGCCCCACGAAGTGCATAGGAAAGAAGGCCATGTTCATGCCGATGAAGCTCAGCCAGAAGTGCAGTTTGCCGAGGGTCTCGTCGTACATGTGGCCGGTCCATTTCGGCAGCCAGTAGTACGCCGAGGCGAAGATGCCAAAGATGGCGCCCGGCACCAGCACGTAGTGGAAGTGCGCCACCACGAAGTAGGTGTCGTGGTACTGGAAGTCCGCCGGTGCGATTGCCAGCATCAGCCCCGAGAAGCCACCGATGGTGAACAGGATGACGAAGGCCACGGCGAACAACATCGGCGTCTCGAAGGTCAGCGAGCCTTCCCACATGGTGCTCACCCAGTTGAACACCTTCACCCCCGTGGGCACGGCGATCAGCATGGTGGCGAACATGAAGAACAGCTCACCGGTCAGCGGGATGCCCACGGTGAACATGTGGTGCGCCCAGACGATGAACGAGAGGAAGGCAATCGACGCCGTGGCGTAGACCATCGAGGTGTAGCCGAACAGCGGCTTGCGGCTGAAGGCCGGAATGATCGCGCTGACCGCACCGAAGGCGGGCAGGATCATGATGTACACCTCAGGATGGCCGAAGAACCAGAACACATGCTGGAACAGCACCGGGTCACCGCCGCCGGCAGCACTGAAGAAGCTGGTGCCGAAGTGGATGTCCATCAGCATCATCGTCACGCAGCCGGCCAGTACCGGCATCACCGCGATCAGCAGGAAGGCGGTGATCAGCCAGGTCCAGACGAACAGCGGCATCTTCATCAGGGTCATGCCTGGAGCGCGCAGGTTGAGGATGGTGGCGATCACGTTGATCGCCCCCATGATCGAACTGATGCCCATCAGGTGGATGGCGAAGATGAAGAACGTCACGCTCTCCGGCGCGTAGGTCGTGGATAACGGCGCGTAGAAGGTCCAGCCGAAGTTGGGCCCTCCGCCTGCGGAGAACAGCGTGCTGACCAGCAGGCCGAAGGCAGCCGGCAGCAGCCAGAAGCTGAAGTTGTTCATCCGCGGCAGCGCCATGTCCGGCGCGCCGATCATCAGCGGGATCATCCAGTTGGCCAGGCCGACGAACGCCGGCATCACCGCGCCGAAGACCATGATCAGGCCGTGCATGGTGGTCATCTGGTTGAAGAACTCGGGCTGGACGATCTGCAGGCCGGGCTGGAACAGCTCGGCGCGGATCACCATGGCCATCGAGCCGCCCAGCAGGAACGCGGCGAAGCTGAACCACAGGTACATGGTCCCGATGTCTTTGTGGTTGGTGGTCAACACCCAACGCATCAGGCCCTTGGCCGGACCGTGGTGGTGATCATGCCCGGCATGATCGTGGTCGATCACTGCACTCATGTCAGTCTCCCTATAGGCCGGTGTGTTCTTCATTGGCTTTCCGCCTGCTTCAGGGCGAGCACTTCCTTCGGCGTCACCATGTCGCCGGTGTTGTTACCCCAGGCGTTGCGCTCATACGTGATGACGGCGGCGATATCGACCTCGGAAAGCTGCTTGCCGAAGGCGGCCATGGAGGTGCCGGGCTTGCCGTGGAAGACAATGTTGAGGTGATCTGCCTTGGGTCCGGTGGCGATCTTCGAACCCTTGAGCGCCGGGAACATGGGTGGCATGCCCTGGCCCTCCGGCTGGTGACAGGCCGCGCAGCTGGTGTGGTAGACCTTGTCGCCGCGCTCGACCAGCTCTTCTAGCGTCCACTCCTTGTCGGTCAGCTCCTTGAGCTTGGCCGTCTCTTCCTTGCGCTGGGCCAGCCACTTGGCGAAGTCCTCCTGGGACTTTGCCTCGACCACGATGGGCATGAAGCCGTGGTCCTTGCCGCACAGTTCGGTGCACTGGCCACGGTAGAGGCCGGGCTTTTCGATGCGGGTCCAGGATTCGTTGACGAAGCCGGGAATCGCATCCTTCTTCACCGCCAGCGCAGGTACCCACCAGGAGTGGATCACGTCGGCCGCGGTGATCAGGAAGCGCACCTTGGTGCCCACCGGAACCACCAGCGGCTGGTCGACTTCCAACAGGTAGTGCTCGTCCTTCGGCGCCTTGTTGTGGATCTGATCGGCAGGTGTGGCCAGGTTGCTGAAGAACTCCACGTCCTGGCCCAGGTACTTGTAGTGCCATTTCCACTGGTAACCGGTGATCTGCACATCCAGTCCGGATTCGGAGGTGTCATAGATGTCGATCAGGGTCTTGGTCGCCGGCACCGCCATCAGCACGAGGATGACGAAGGGCACGACGGTCCAGAGGATTTCCACAGTGGTGCTCTCGTGGAAATGCGCCGGCTGTTGGCCGGTGGAGCGGCGGTGGATGATCATCGACCAGAACATGGCACCAAAGACCACAACGCCGATAACGACGCAGATCCAGAAGATGGTCATGTGCAGATCGAAAACGGTGCGGCTGACCTCGGTAGCGCCGGGCGCCATGTTGACTGTCCAGGCAGCCTCCGCCTGGCTGAGAATCGACCACAGCAGGAGTCCCATCCAGACTCGTGGATGTCGCATCATTGCGGGTTCCCCTTCTCGTTCTTGTTATCCCGCCGGCTGGGCCAACGGCTTGGGGACGGCTGTCCGGACTACCAAACTCAGACCGCCGACCTCGGCACGCAGGTGCACAGTCGGGTTCCATCAGGTAATGCCTTTCGAGTCGGAGTATAGACAGGGACTTCTGGCACGCAACGCGATCCAAGAAATGTCTGAAGGCGCGTAAGCCTTGTCCTAAACGCCACGGCTGGCGTGGGTCGGCAGCAGATGTCAAAGTGCCGTTATAGCGCGCCCGAATAACTGTTAAGCGATTATGACAATCCGGTCTTAGCGGTTTCGTCGGGCGAGCTAAGGTCTCTTCTTCACCTGTTAATCCCCGCAAACCGCCATGTCCTTTTCAGGAGCAGTCATGAACACCGCCGCACTGCGCGAAGTCATCCAGCGCGCCCTCAAGAACGAAGCAGCCTCTAGCCAACTGACCCAGATTCTCGAAACCCAGATCGACAGCCTGCACCCCGCCATTCGCCTGCCGGCGGACGACGCGCAGGGCGTGCTCGCCCGTTTCATCGCCGCCTACGTGGAACAGGTTCCGGACGTGCTGGATGCCGCCGCCACCGTCGCCCGCGAAGCCGGCATCGAGTCCCACATCAAGCCAGTACTCAAGGTCGCCGAACAATTCTTCCTGCAACCGCCTGCCCTGATGGCCGGCCACGAGGGCCTGGAAGGCCTGCTCGATGAGGCCTACCTGGCCCATCGCCTGGTGGAAGAAGTCAACGACCGCTACATCGTCCACTTCGGCCAGCCACTGATTCCGCTGGATACCACAGTGGCCAACCTGATCGCCCACCAGTTGATCGGCGAACCCTTCGCCAACCAGTTGGATGAAGCCGTGCACCACGCCGTGGAGGGACTTCTCGATGAAGAAGTGTTCAACCTGCCCTCGGCCCAGACCTATCGCCAGCAGTTGCACGATCCCAAGGTGGAAGAGGCCTGGAAGCGCTGGCCGTGCCTGTCCCAGCAACTGGGCGTCGGGCTGGAACTCAACCCGGGCCAGCGTGCGGCAAGCTGAATGGTGAATGACTCACCCTTGTCGGAGGAAGTTGGCAAATCGTAGCCCGGATGAAATCCGGGAGCGGTGGCTGGACTCTACCCCGGATTTCATCCGGGCTACTGACTGACCCAGGCAATGAAAAAGGGGCTGCATCAGCAGCCCCTTTGCATCACTCCGACAGGTAGCGCGGCCGTGGCGTGGCCATCGGCAGCGGACCATCACCAATCACCCGGAAGCGACCCTGCTCGGCGTCGTAAGCCTTGATCACCGAGGTCTCGATGTCATAGACCCAACCGTGGATGAACAACTGGCCGCTGGCTAGGCGCGCCGCCACCGAGGGGTGGGTACGCAGGTGGTCCAACTGGGCCACCACGTTTTCCTCGGTAAGCACGCCCAGGGATTCGTGATTGGCGCAGCCGCAGTTCTCCTGCACCACCACCTTGGCCACCTCGGCATGACGCAGCCAGGCCTTGACCGTAGGCATGCGTTCCAGGGTCTGCGGGTCCATCACCGCCTTCATGGCGCCGCAGTCGGAGTGGCCGCAGATGATGATGTGGTGCACGCCGAGGGCCATCACCGCGAACTCGATGGCAGTGGAAACGCCACCGTTCATCTGGCCGTAGGGCGGCACCACGTTGCCGACGTTACGGGTCACGAACAGGTCGCCTGGGGAGCTCTGGGTGATCAGCTCGGGGACGATGCGCGAGTCGGCGCAGGTGATGAACATGGCGCGGGGTTTCTGCTCATGGGCGAGCTTCTTGAACAGTTCCTCCTGCTGCGGGAAGACCTCGTCGCGGAACCGCTGTAAGCCCTCGACGATGTTCCGCAGTGCCTCTTCCGCACTTTCACTGCCTTGCTTGTCATGCTCGTTGCTCATGCTGCCAACCTCGGTCATCGTAGGAATTGTCTTGTATGCCGCCCATTATCCATCTGATTGCCGGCATTTGAATTCCTACAGGACTGCCGCAACAGCCTCCCGAGTCACACCTCAAAGTAACGCCATTTGTCCGCCGGGCGGACAGAAGCGCGAACAGTCCAGTTCGTAGCCGCGACGACGGTTCAGGCCCAACTTGCGGATGGCCACGCCAAAGCGCTGGGCCAGCAACTCGGCGAAGGGCCCCTCGCCCTTGAAGCGGTGCCCGAAGCGGCTGTCGTAGATCTCGCCTCCCCGGCACTGGCGGATGATGCTCATCACATGGGCGGCACGTTGAGGGTAGTGCGCCTGGAGCCACTCCTCGAACAGCGGCCCCACTTCCCGCGGCAGACGCAGCAACATGTAATTCGCCTGTCGCGCACCGGCATCACGGGCCGCTTCCAGCAGGCTTTCCAGCTCCATGTCATTGATCATCGGGATCATCGGCGAACAGAGCACGCCCACCGGAATACGGTTCTCGCTCAGCACGCGGATGGCCCGCAGTCGCGCCGACGGGGCCGCGGCACGAGGTTCGAGGGTACGTTTCAACTCATCGTCGAGGGTGGTGAGGCTGATCATCACCGCCACCAGGTTCTGTTCCGCCAGTTCGGTGAGCAGGTCGAGGTCGCGCAACACCAGCGAACCCTTGGTGACGATGGTCACCGGGTGGCGATAGCGCAGCAGCACTTCAAGCGTCTGGCGGGTGAGACGGTGTTCTCGCTCGATGGGTTGGTACGGATCGGTGTTGGAGCCAAGGTTGATCGGCGCGCACGGGTAGCCGGGCTTGGAGAGCTGCTGTTCGAGCAGGGCCACCGCGTTGGTCTTGGCGATCAGCCGGGTCTCGAAATCCAGCCCCGGCGACATATCCCAGTACGCATGGCTGGGCCGCGCGTAGCAGTAAATGCAGCCGTGCTCACAGCCGCGATAGGGATTCACCGAACGGTCGAAGGGCAGGTCCGGCGATTGGTTGCGGGTGATGATGCTCTTGGCGGTTTCCAGTCGCACCTCGGTGGCGCGGCTGGGCAGGACCTCCTGGAACCAGCCGTCATCCAGCGCCACCGAGGTGGTTGGCGCGTAGCGATTGAACGGATTACTGGCGGTACCGCGGCCACGGGGAGGGAGAGTGGCGGACATCGGGCGAACTCCACGCTAGCTGTATATTCATACAGTATATGCAGCTTTCTCCTACGTCTGGCCAGTTTCTGCCGGATGGCGGATCAACCTACACAAGGCGAACCGTCAGCGCGCCGTAGCCCTGCTGGCCGGCAGTCCCGCCCAGTTCGATGCGCCCCTGGCCGGCCAGTTCGCGAGCGCGCCAGAAGGCGAAGAAGTCCGTGACGAAGAAACCGTCGCTACTGGCCATGAGCTCGGCCATCACCCGTGGCAGCGGTTGCCATTCCGGGGTGCAGGCGGCGAGGAGCATGGCATCCACTGCGGCGTGGCCCTCGCCGTGGAAATCGCCATCGTGCCAGCGGCGAATATCGGCGTTGGCCGCCACGGCGGCGAGCCATTGTGCGGCGAGCTGTGCCTTGCGCCCTGCCTCGACCCGTTTCGGCAGGTAATAGGCCGCCAGCGCATCAGGCTCAACCATACCTACGGCGCGACGCATGCGAACGCTGCTGTCGCCAGTGCCACAAGGCACTTCCCAGAACGGCACCTCACTCTGCACCAGTGCTGCAGCCACGCGGGCCAGCAGGAGCTGCTCGGAGCAGCTGTCGCCATGCCAGACGGTCACCGGCTGATCCTGGCGGGCCAGCCCGGCGAGCCAGTCGGCATCGGCACTGAGCCCGCGAGCGAAATCCGGCCTGGGTGTCACCGCCTCGGGCCAGACATCCAGCCAGAACTGCGCACGGACGGTGCAGGGCGGTTGCTCGACATCCACCAGCGCGCCAACCGCAAGATCATCGCGCAACACACGCAGATGGCTCGCGGCAGCCGCCTCGCCAATCACGCGACCAACACCGACAGCCGCCACATCCCCACACACCAGATGCCACATACGCCCTCCTTGGCTTGCGCGTTATTCGCTGGGTTTCTTCAGCTTGGGATTGGGGAAGAACTGCACGCCCTGGACCTTGGGATCGGCCGGCTTGGGCTTGGGCTGGTTGACCCGCGTGCCAAGCTCCTTCGGCACCGACTGGCCCTGGGCGTTGAGGGTGTCGGCGTAACCGCAGGCCACGCACTCGCGGTGCGGCACACCGTCTTCGTCCCACATCTGGATCTTGTCCATTTCGCTGCACGCCGGGCACACGGCACCGGCAATGAAGCGTTTCGGTGTCGCCGTCATGCCGCGTCCTCCGTCAGGCCGCTGTGGCGCAGCAGGGCGTCAATGGACGGCTCGCGACCACGGAAATCGACGAACAGCACCATCGGCTCCTGAGAGCCACCACGGGCCAGGATGGCGTCGCGGAAGGCACGGCCGGTGGCCGGGTTGAGCACGCCTTCTTCCTCGAAACGGGAGAAGGCATCGGCAGATAGCACTTCCGCCCACTTGTAGCTGTAGTAACCCGCCGCGTAACCGCCAGCGAAGATGTGCGCAAAGCTGTTGGCGAAGCGGTTGAACAGCGGCGGTCGCATCACGGCCACCTCGTCGCGGATCGCTTCCAGCACGTCGAGCACGCTGCGTCCGTCGCCGTGGGTGGCGTGCAGCTCGAAGTCGAACAGGGAGAACTCCAGCTGGCGCACCATCATCAGGCCGGACTGGAAGTTCTTCGCCGCCAGCATCTTGTCCAGCAGGTCCTGGGGCAACGGCTCACCACTCTGGTAGTGGCCGGAGATCAGCGCCAGGCCCTCGGGCTCCCAGCACCAGTTCTCCATGAACTGGCTCGGCAGTTCCACCGCGTCCCAGGCCACGCCATTGATGCCGGAAGCACCGGCGTGTTCGACGCGGGTCAGCAGGTGGTGCAGGCCATGACCGAACTCGTGGAACAGGGTGGTGACTTCGTCGTGGGTCAGCAGCGCGGGCTTGTCGCCGACGGCGGGGGTGAAGTTGCACACCAGGTTGGCCACCGGCGCGATCAGCTCGCCGCGGGTGTTGCGGCGCTTGTCGCGGGCCCCATCCATCCAGGCACCGCCACGCTTGTTGGCACGGGCGTAGAGGTCGAAGAAGAAGCGCCCGACATGCTGGCCGTTCTCGCTGATTTCGAACAGGCGCACGTCAGGGTGCCAAGTATCGAAACCGGACAGCTCCTTGATCTCGATGCCGTAGAGCTTCTGCACGATGGCGAAGAGCCCGGACAGCACCTTGTCGATGGGGAAGTAGGCCCGCAGGATCTCCTGGGAAATGCTGTAGCGCTGCTCGCGCAGCTTCTCGCTGAAGTAACCCACGTCCCAGCTCTTGAGGTCAGCCACGCCCTGCTCGGCGGCGAAGGCCTTGAGCTCTTCCAGATCCTTGGCGGCGAAGGGCTTGCTGCGCTGGGCCAGGTCGCGGAGGAAGCCCAGCACCTGCGGAGTGGACTCGGCCATCTTGGTGGCGAGGCTCAGGTCGGAGAAGTGCGCGAAGCCCAGGAGCCGGGCCAGCTCCTGGCGCAGATCGAGGATTTCGGCCATCACCGGGCCGTTGTCATTCTGCCCGGCGTTGGGGCCCTGGTCGGAGGCGCGGGTGCAATAAGCGGTGTAGACCTCTTCACGCAGGGCACGGTCGTCGGCGTAAGTCATCACCGCGTAGTAGCTGGGGAACTCCAGGGTGATCAGCCAGCCGTCCAGGCCCTTGGCCTCGGCGGCCTGCTTCATCTGCGCCTTGGCAGAGTCGGTAAGGCCGGCCAGCGCCGCTTCGTCGTGGATTTCCTTGGTCCAGGCCTGGGTGGCGTCCAGCAACTGGTTGGAAAAGCGACTGCCCAGCTCGGACAGCTTCATCTGGATTTCACCGTAACGCTGCTGCTTGTCGGCCGGCAGGTCGATACCGGACAGGCGGAAGTCACGTAGGGCGTGGTCGAGAATGGTCTTCTGCGCCACCTCGTAGCCGGCCGCTTCAGGGCTGGCGGCCAGGGCCTCGTAGGCCTGGAACAACGCGCGGTTCTGGCCGATCTCGGTCCAGTACTCGGACAGTTTGGGCAGGCAAGCCTCATAGGCGTTGCGCAGTTCGGCGTTGTTGCACACGGCATTCAGGTGGCTCACCGGGCTCCAGGCGCGGCCCAGGCGCTCGCCCAGTTCGTCCAGCGCCAGCACCAGGCCCTGCCAGGTCGGCGTACCGTCCTGGCGCACCAGCAGGTCGGCGATGGCGGCGCGGTTGTCGGCAAGGATCTGGTCGACCGCAGGCTCGACGTGTTCCGGACGAATGGCGGAGTAGGGCGGCAGATCGAAGTCTTGCAGGAGGGGATTGCTCAGGGTCACGGCATTCACCTGTATTCGGGAAAGGGCGCGGGCTGCGCGAGGAGACGAGACACAACCCGGATGTTGGCCATCTTAATTACAATCGCCGCCAGACGCAGCCTCAGGAATCGCTATGAACCCGATCAGAACCTACCAGGGCATCACCCCTCAGCTCGGCGAACGAGTCTTCGTCGATGCCTCCGCCGTGATCATCGGCGACGTGCAACTGGGCGATGACAGTTCCGTCTGGCCGCTGGTGACCGTCCGCGGCGACATGCACCGCATCCGCATCGGCGCGCGCACCAGCGTGCAGGACGGCAGCGTGCTGCACATCACCCATGCCGGTCCCTTCAACCCGGACGGCTACCCGCTGGAGATCGGCGATGACGTGACCATTGGCCACAAGGCCTTGCTGCACGGCTGCAAGGTCGGCAGCCGGGTGCTGATCGGCATGGGCAGCATTGTCATGGACGGCGCGGTGATCGAGGACGACGTGGTGCTGGGCGCCGGCAGCCTGGTGCCACCAGGCAAGCGCCTGGAGAGCGGCCACCTCTACGTCGGCAGCCCGGTGAAGCAGGCCCGCCCGCTGACCGACAAGGAAAAGGCCTTCTTCACTTACAGCGCCGCCAACTATGTGAAGCTGAAGGATCTGCATATCGCCGAAGGCTACGGGCTCTGATCATGTGTGACCCGTCACCATGAAAGGAATCTTCTCATGAGCACGAAGATGACCGCGCCGCACCACACCACCTTCGAGAGCATCCGCCAACAGGATGCCAACGGTAGCGAATACTGGCTGGCTCGCCAGCTGGCTGGGGTGCTGGAGTACTCGCAGTACCGGCACTTCATGCCGGTGGTCGAGCGCGCGGAGGAGGCCTGCCGACGCAGTGGCCAACCCGTCGAGGACCATTTTGAGGAGGTCCTCACTATGGTCGAAATCGGCTCCAATGCCCGGCGACAGATTGCGGACATCCGCCTCTCCCGCTACGCCTGCTACCTGATCGTGCAGAACGGCGACCCTGCCAAGCCCGTCATCGCCAACGGCCAGACGTACTTCGCCATCCAGACGCGCCGTCAGGAGCTGGCGGATAACGAACAGTTCGCCCGGCTCGACGAAGACCAAAAGCGTCTGGCTATCCGCAATGAGTTGGCGCAGCACAACAAGTACCTGGCAGCCGCCGCGCGGGATGTCGGCGTGGAAAGCGGCCTGGACTACGCCATTTTCCAGGACCACGGCTATCGCGGACTCTACGGCGGCCTGTCAGCACGCGAGATCCACGCGCGCAAGCGACTGAAGAAGAGCCAGAAAATCCTCGATCACATGGGCAGCACCGAACTGGCGGCCAACCTGTTCCGCGCTACCCAGGCCGAAGAAAAGCTGCGCCGTGACGATGTACAGGGCAAGCAACAAGCCAACCAGGTGCATTTTGAGGTCGGCCAGAAGGTGCGCCAGACCATCCAGGACCTGGGCGGAACCATGCCCGAGGAGCTGCCGACACCCGAGCGCAGTATCCAGCAGCTCGAAAACGAGCGGAATAAGCTCAAGAAGGACCCCTGATGCACTACCAGAACATCCTCTTCGACCTCGACGGCACCCTCACCGACCCGCGTGAGGGCATCACCCGTTCGGTGCAGTACGCGCTGGCCAAGCTGGACATCCACGAACCGGACCTGGCCAACCTGGAACACTTCATCGGCCCGCCGCTGCTGCAGTGCTTCATGCAGACTTACAGCCTCTCGGAGGAGCGCGCCTGGGATGCGGTGAACCACTACCGCGAACGTTTCAAGGTCACCGGGCTCTACGAGAATCGCGTGTTCGACGGTATCGATGCGCTGCTCGGGCGCCTGCGCGAGCAAGGCCGCACGCTTTACATCGCCACCAGCAAGCCGACGGTCTTCGCCCGCGAGATCGCCCGGCATTTCGGTTTCGACCGGCACTTCAAGCACATCTACGGCAGCGAGCTGGACGGTACCCGTACCAACAAGGTCGAGCTGATCGCTCACCTGCTGGAGGAGGAAGGCCTGGACCGCGACAACACCCTGATGATTGGCGACCGCAAGCACGACCTGATCGGCGCCAGCCGCAATGGCCTGCACGGTGCGGGAGTGGGTTACGGCTTCGGCAGCCGCGAGGAACTGATGGGAGAGGCGCCAGCCTATTACTTCGCCTGCCTGGATGAACTGAGCCGGGCGTTCGGGTAACGCGATCTCCCTGCAGGGGCGATTTCAATCGCCAAGGGGCACGCAGTGCGCCTTGGAAGGCCACAGGGGCAACCCTTCGGCTTGCTTGGTGAATGTGTTGGCTATGTCTGCGTAAAGTGTTGAAGGTCCTGGAATCCCTTGTAGGAGCTAGCTTGCTAGCGAACGCGGACATTTTCGCCAGCAAGCTGGCTCCTACAGGCGTCCAGGTTCACCGGTTGCCCTCTAGCAACAGCTAACGCAGACACAGCCAATGTGTTCGCCCCTGCAAACGTTCGCTTGGCGTTTTCAGATCAATCCCCATTGCGCTGGTAGATGATCTTCCGGGTGCCATTCTCGCAGGAGCCGACCACCATGTTCTGGTCCTTCACTTCGGCATTGGGGACTATCTCCAGGGTGTAGCTGGTCACCCCGGCGGCCTGGATCTTCACTTCGATCTCCTGCTTCAGCTCCTCGCAGGGCTTGGGCGCCGCCAGGGCGGTACCTGCCAGCGCACTCAGCATCAGGACTACAGCAACTCTCTTCATCGCCTGCTCCATTTCCTTGGTGTCCTGGCCGTTTGACTGGCAGCCAGCCTGGCAAGTTCTAGCGGTTTGCCACCAGGCTTTCCAGTGCCTTCGTACGCGCCTGCAGCGGTAGCTCACCCAGCTCACGAGCCCGCTGGTAGAAAGCCGGCCAGTCCCCGCCCACCTCCCGGAACAACGCGGCGAAGGCCGGCACCCACTGGTCATACAGACCGAAGGGCAGCAGCTTTGCGTTGTTCATCGGCCCCTCCACCCATGCGTCGTAGCGGTTGTAGCCGCCCCACTCGCGGTCGCGCAGCGCACGGTAGTCGCGGCGCATACGCTCGAAAGTCTCGGCCTTGGCCTGACGCATCCGCTCGGGGGGCAGGCCGCTGGCGTAAAGACGCGTCAGGCGCTCGCGGGTATCCAGCACCAGGCGGGTGAGGGCGTCCCGGCGCTCGGAGACGTCATCGCCTTGGCTCGACAGGCCACGTCTTGTGCGCCATTGGTTCAGACCTTCACGCTCGACGAAGCTGGCGAAAGATTCGTTGAAAGCGGTATCCCCCGGCACGTAAAGCCGCTGGTGGGCCAGCTCGTGGAAGATCAGCGCGGCGAGGCGGTCGTCGTCCCAACGCAGCATGGTGTTAAGCAGCGGGTCATCGAACCAGCCAAGGGTGGAATAGGCCTCGACGCCCCCGACCCAGGTGTCCAACCCCTGCTGCCTGAGTAGCGCCGCAGCGCCACGGGCACGGCCCAACTGGTAGTAACCGCGATAGGCGACGCAGCCGGCGATGGGGAAGCAGTGCGTCTCCGGTTGCAGGGAGAACTCCGGCGTGGCGAACAGGTTCCAGACCACAAAGGGACGCTGGATATCGGCATAGACCCGGTAGCTGCCGTTGTCCGGCAGCCCCAGCGCCACGCTGGCGAAGGTCCGCGCTTGCTGGGTAAGGGTAAGACGCTGGCGCAGCTGCTGCGGCTGGGCCGGATCGTCGATCAGGCCCTGCACCGGCTGACGGGCGTACAAAAGCGCCATCTGCCCACGGGCCAGTTGGGTGTAGTAATCCAGGCTGGAACAACCGCTCAGCAGCCAGGCGCCCAACAGGGGAACCCAAGGCCGGCGGATGCGGTCAAGCAATTCGATAAGAAAGGTGGTCGGCATGCCGCGACACTAGCGCATTGGAACCACCTACTGCCATTGAACGGAGTCCTGCATGCGCCTTCTGCTGCTTTCCCTGCCGCTGCTCAGCCTTGGTGGCTGCGCCCTGCTGATGCCCAGCCCCGACCCGGACCAGGCGTGGATTTCCTTGCGCAAGCAGGAGGGCCAGGTGGTGCAGGCCAACCGGGTAGACGACAAGGCCCTGGCCGATCCGCGCTACTTTCAGGTCACGCCGGGGCGGCATGAACTGGAGGTTCGCCTGGAGTTCGAGGTCGGCGGACACGATATCGGCCAGGAGAGTCCGAGCTACCGGCGCACCTGCCTGCTCAAGCTGGCCTACGCGGATTTCGCCGCAGGCGAGCGCTACCAGCTGGAAGCCGGCGGCATCGGCTTTCGCCCCTGGGCGCGGCTGTATGACGAACAGAACAAGGAGGTCGCCAAGGCTCGGGAAAGTCGCTGCGGCGATGTCTGAAATCTCCGACAAGGAGGTATTCTGGGATCATCCGCCCCTCAAGGAGTCTCGCCATGCGCACGCTGTTCGCCCTGACGCTGCTGGCCAGCCTCACCGCCTGTGCCAGCCAGTTGCCTGACCCCGACCCGCGAATGGCCTGGATCGATATCGTGCCTGACCCCAGCGACACCCTCATGGCCAACCGCCTGGACGACAGGCGCTGGGATGACGGCCGTTACTACCAGGTGCTGCCTGGCAAGCATGAGCTGGAGCTGCGCTATCAGTTCGAGGTTGGCGGCGCGGGCGGAGGCTTTGGCATGAATGCCGAGCCCAGCCGCATCACGTGCTACATGATTCTGCGCTACGACGGTTTCGAGGCCGGCAAGCGCTACCGCGTGGAAGCGCGCAACGCCGCCAACCAGCCGATGGCCTGGCTCTATGGCGAGAACCGCGAAGTGCTCGCCAGGCACGAGATCTTCCCGCGCTGCGGCCCCTTCTGATCCCGCTTAGTCCCGCAGGCTGGCGAGGATGTCGAACGCCCGCAGCCGATGTTCGTGCTGGTAGAGATCGCAGGTGAAGATCAGCTCATCGGCATCGGTCTGGTCCAGCAGCACCTGCAGGCGCGCGCGAATCTTCTCCGGCCCACCCACCATGGCCATGGCCAGGAAACTGCCCACGGCATCCTTCTCATGGGGCAGCCAGCGACCGGCCATGCTTTCAACCGGCGGGCGCAGCACCAGGCTTTCGCCACGAATCAGGGCAAGTACCCGCTGATACACCGTAGTGGCGAGGAACTCCGCCTCTTCGTCCGTGGGTGCAGCCACCAGGGGCACGCCGAGCATCACATAGGGTTTATCGAGCACCGCCGAGGGGCGGAAGTGGTTGCGGTAGACACGAATCGCCTCGTGCATGTAGCGCGGCGCGAAGTGCGAGGCGAAGGCATAGGGCAGCCCCTTCTGCCCGGCGAGCTGTGCGCTGAACAGGCTGGAGCCGAGCAGCCAGATGGGCACATTGGTATCCGCCCCCGGCATGGCAATCACCTTCTGATCCGGCTGACGCGGGCCAAGGAGCATTTCCAGTTCTTCGACATCCTGCGGGAAGTCGTCGGCGCTACCCAGGCGATCACGGCGCAGCGCACGAGCGGTGAGGTGGTCGGCACCCGGCGCGCGGCCCAGCCCCAGTTCGATTCGCCCCGGGTAGAGGCTGGCGAGTGTGCCGAACTGCTCGGCGACCACCAGCGGCGCGTGATTGGGCAGCATGATGCCGCCAGAGCCCAGGCGAATGCGGGAGGTACCACCGGCGAGGTAGGCGAGCAACACGGCGGTGGCGGAGCTGGCGATGCCATCCATGTTGTGGTGCTCGGCCACCCAGAAGCGCGAGAAGCCCAGGTGTTCGACATGGCGCGCCAGCGCCAGGGAGTTGTGCAAGGCCTGGGTGGCGCCGCCGTGGTCGCGGACGGGCGCCAGATCGAGGACGGAAAGGGGCAGATTGGACAGGGCAGACATGGGCAAGACCTTGGCAGGGGATAGGCCGGAGACTTATCCGAGTGAATCAGTAGGTCTTACTCTAGGGATTGGCGTCCAAGGCCGCTAGAAGGCACTTTTCGGTAACCAGGGCACCAGAAGGTAAGGATTGGGCCGGCAGGGGATGCCGGCCCCGGAACCGCGGCGCGATCAATTGCGCTGGTAGACGATCTCCTTGCTGCCACCCTCGCAGGTGCCCACCACCTGCTTGCCGGCCGCGCTGCCCTTGTCGACCACTTCCAGGCTGTAGGAGACAACGCCCTTGGCCTTGAGCTTGGCGTCGATCTCGGCCTTGAGCTCCTCGCAGGGTTTCACGGCGGCGAAGGCCGAGCCGGCCAGGGCAAACAGGCCAAGGCCCAACAGCAATTTCTTCATGGATGACGCTCCCTCGTAATGGATGATCGACTCGCATGAGCCATCCGCTCCCGCCTGGTTCCAGCAAGGCCAGGGGCGGACGGTCAGAGCCTAACCGAAATCAGGAGCGGGGGTGTGCATCACCTCGCTCGCCCGGATGGGTGTCAGCTGTCGCTGATCCGGAAACCGACTTTCAGGGTCACCTGGTAATGGCCGACCCGGCCATTCTCGATATGTCCACGGGTTTCCACCACCTCGAACCATTCCAGGTTACGGATAGTCCGCGACGCCTCGGTGAGGGCATTGTTGATCGCCTCATCGATGCTAGTGCGTGAGGAACCGACGATCTCGATCTTCTTGTAGGTGTGGTGATCAGACATGGCGTATCTCCTGTGGCAGGCACGGGTGGGTTCCCCAGCAAGGCTAGCCAAGAATGCCGCTATCGGCCCGTCAGCTCCTCACGCAACCAGTGGGCCAGGCGCTCGGCGCGGCGATCCAGCTGCCGCGCCTGCACCCAGAGAGAAAGGCGTGCCGGCGTCTCGACGAAGCCCCAGGGCGCCACCAGGCGGCCGGACGCCAGTTCGTCGGCGACCAGTTGCTGCGGGGCGATGGCCACCCCGAGGCCAGCCACGGCCGCTTCCAGCAGGTAGTAGAGATGCTCGAAGCCCTGGCCCAGGCGCAGGCGCTCGATCGCCAGCCCCTGCGCCACCGCCCACTGGGGCCAGGCCTGGGGCCGCGACACGGTGTGCAACAGCGGTTCCTCCAGCAATGCGGCCGGTGCGGCGCAGACCAGGGCGTCGTGATGGGCGTAGCGCGGGCTCAGCACCGGGCCGATGGATTCCGCTGCCAGCTCGAACACCCGCATGTCCGCCGGCCAGGGCGGCTCGGCGAAGCAGAGGGTGGCGTCGACGCCAGGGCGGCGCGGGTCCAGTTCGCCCTCGCTGGCCGAGAGCTGCAGACGCAGTTCGGGGAGCTCGCGGTTGAGTCGGTCCAGGCGCGGGATGAACCAGCGCGCCAGCAGGCTGCCTGGGCAGCCAAGGACGAAGGGCGCATCCTCGCTGCGCCTCTGCAGGTCGGCGCAGACACCGCGCAGGCGCTCGAAGGCATCGCCGGTGGCATCTCGCAGGCGCTGGCCGGCATCCGTGAGTTTTACGCCGCGGCCGTCCTTGCTGAACAAGGCGACGCCCAGTTCCTCCTCAAGCAACCGCACCTGACGGCTCACTGCGCCATGGGTGACGTGCAGCTCGTCGGCCGCACGACTGATGCTCTGCAGGCGGGCCGCCGCTTCGAAGGCACGCAGGGCGTTCAGGGGAGGCAGGTCTCGGCTCATGACAATCCGTGAGTTTTACTGACAGATTCAAGCAATCTAATCGCTTTTCCGCTGGCCAGCCAGCGGTAGAATGGCTGCCATCACCCATTTCTCCCTCCCCCCCGGCCCCTCTCCCGGCGGGAGAGGGGAACAAGAGCAGGAGCACACCATGACCTCATTGCGCACCGGCCCTGACGCCAAGGGCCTGTTCGGCGCCTTCGGCGGCCAGTATGTCGCCGAGACCCTGATGCCGCTGATCCACGACCTGGCCCGCGAATACGAAAAGGCCAAGGACGATCCGGAATTCCAGAAAGAACTGGCCTACTTCCAGCGCGACTACGTCGGCCGCCCGAGCCCGCTGTACTTCGCCGAACGCCTGACCGAACACTGCGGCGGCGCGAAGATCTACCTCAAGCGCGAAGAGCTGAACCACACCGGCGCACACAAGATCAACAACTGCATCGGCCAGATCCTCCTGGCCCGGCGCATGGGCAAGAAACGCATCATCGCCGAGACCGGCGCCGGCATGCACGGCGTGGCCACCGCCACCGTGGCCGCCCGCTTCGGCCTGCAATGCGTGATCTACATGGGCACTACTGACATCGACCGCCAGCAGGCCAACGTCTTCCGCATGAAGCTCCTGGGCGCCGAAGTGATTCCGGTCACCGCCGGCACCGGCACCCTAAAAGACGCGATGAACGAGGCCCTGCGCGACTGGGTGACCAACGTCGACACCACCTTCTACCTGATCGGCACCGTTGCCGGCCCGCACCCGTACCCGGCCATGGTCCGCGACTTCCAGGCCGTGATCGGCAAGGAAACCCGCGAGCAGTTGGCCGAGCAGGAAGGTCGCCTGCCCGACAGCCTGGTCGCCTGCATCGGCGGCGGTTCCAACGCCATGGGCCTGTTCCACCCCTTCCTCGATGACCAGAGCGTTGCCATCATCGGCGTCGAAGCCGCCGGCCACGGCATCGAGACCGGCAAGCACGCGGCCAGCCTGAACGGCGGCGTCCCTGGCGTGCTGCACGGCAACCGCACTTTCCTGCTGCAGGACGAGGACGGCCAGATCATCGACGCCCATTCGATTTCCGCCGGCCTGGATTACCCCGGCATCGGCCCGGAACACGCCTGGCTGCATGACATCGGCCGCGTCGAGTACACCTCGATCACCGACGACGAAGCCCTGGCGGCCTTCCACCAGTGCTGCCGCCTTGAAGGCATCATCCCGGCGCTCGAGAGCTCCCACGCCCTCGCCGAAGTGTTCAAGCGCGCCCCGAACCTGCCGAAGGACCACATCATGGTGGTCAACCTGTCCGGTCGTGGCGACAAGGACATGCAGACCGTTATGCACCACATGCAACAGGAGCAGAAAGCATGAGCCGCCTGCAGACCCGCTTTGCCGAACTGAAGGAACAGAACCGTGCCGCCCTGGTGACCTTCGTCACCGCCGGCGACCCGAACTACGACGCGTCGCTGGCCATCCTCAAGGGCCTGCCGGACGCCGGCGCCGACGTGATCGAGCTGGGCATGCCCTTCACCGACCCGATGGCCGACGGCCCGTCCATCCAGCTGGCGAATATCCGTGCCCTGGGCGCCAAGCAGAACCTGGCCAAGACCCTGCAGATGGTTCGCGAATTCCGCGCCGGCAACCAGACCACACCGCTGGTGCTGATGGGTTACTTCAACCCCATCCACTACTACGGCGTGGAACGTTTCATCGGCGACGCCAAGGAAGCCGGCGTCGATGGCCTGATCGTGGTGGACCTGCCGCCGGAACATAACGAAGACCTCTGCCACCCGGCCCAGGCCGCGGGCATCGACTTCATCCGCCTGACCACCCCGACCACCGACGACAATCGCCTGCCCACCGTGCTCGAAGGCAGCTCCGGCTTCGTCTACTACGTCTCCGTGGCCGGCGTGACCGGCGCCGGCTCCGCCACCCTGGAGCATGTGCAGGAAGCGGTTACCCGCCTGCGCCGCCACACCCAGCTGCCGGTGGCTATCGGCTTCGGCATCCGCACCGCCGAGCACGCCGCCAACATCGCCAGGCTGGCCGACGGCGTGGTGGTGGGCTCCGCCCTGGTGGATCAGATCGCCAAGGCCGAGACTCCGGAACAGGCCGTGGACGGCGTCCTCAGCCTCTGCAAGACCCTCGCCGAAGGCGTACGCGGCGCCCGCGCCTGAGCAACCAGCCCACCCATGCGGAATGATCCGTAGGGTGGGCTTCAGCCCACCAAGCAGACGCGAACACGAGGCAACGGATTGCCATGTCGAACTATCGCCGCAGCCTGGTTCCAGGCGGCACTTACTTCTTCACGGTCACCTTGGCCGACCGACGTTCCACCCTGCTGACCGACTCCATCGACCAACTCCGACAGGCCTACACCCTGGCCGTTGAGCGGTCGCCATTCAAGACCACCGCCATTTGCGTCTTGCCGGACCATCTGCATGCGATTTGGACCTTGCCGGAAGGGAACGCCGACTACTCCCACCGCTGGAGCCTGATCAAGAGTCAGTTCTCAATGGCCATTCCCGCCACCAATCGTTCCGAGAGCAAGGCAAGGAAACGGGAGAAAGGCATCTGGCAACGACGCTTCTGGGAGCACCAGATTCGCGATGAAGCCGACCTGAATCGCCATATCGACTACATCCATCACAATCCGGTGAAACATGGGCTGGTCGCTCGCGTCAAAGCGTGGCCTTACTCGAGTTTCCACCGTTATGTCCGCGCTGGCTTGCTACCGGAGGATTGGGCAGGTATCGGTGAGCTGAACGGGAAGTTCGGTGAGTAATCGAATTTCTTCGGTGGGCTTCAGCCCACCACGATCAGAGGTCGTACTCGATCGTGCCGTCTTCGAGACCCGACAAGTCCAGCGGCCGCATCGTACCCATCCACATCGGGTAGTCGCGGTGGTCGCGCAGGTCGCTGCCGGTAATGGGGTGCACCAGCACGGTGAGTCCGTCGCGGTGCAGCGCCAGCCAGGGGATCACCTCGCCAAACAACTCGGGCTTGAACGCCAGCTGGCAGCTCCAGTCGGGATGCGGGCCAACGGGCTTTTCGTGGACACGGCCCATCTTCAGCGGAAAGCGCCGGGCAGCCTCCTCGCAGAGCACGCGGGCCTGGTCGAGGCTGTCGGCATCGAAGTAGACATGGGCGTGGAAACCCTTGATCCGGGGGGTGAGTGTCTGGGTCATATGGCGATTCCTTCCCGATGCCTGATGAGCTGGGCCTGGCGGGCTTCGTCGCCCAGCTCCTGCTGCAACCAGTCGACGAAGCACTTCATCAGCCGTGCGCGACGCTTGCGCTCAGGCTGCACCAGGTAATAACCGAATTCCGAGCTGACGCTGGTGTCCAGCACGCGCGCCAGAAGGCCCTGGTCGAGCAGGTCGTCCACCAGATAGCGCCAGCCGATGGCCACGCCCTGGCCGGCGATGGCGGCCTGGATCAACAGGGTGTAGTTGTCGAAGCGCAGCATGCCCGAACCTGGCGGCTGGGCGATCCCGAGTTCGCGAAACAGCGCATTCCAGTCGAACCAACGGGTACGCACTTCGGGTTTGAGGTGCAGCAGCGGCAACTCGGCCAGGGCCGCCACCGGCAGCGGCTGGTCACGCCCGGCCAGCAGGCGCGGACTGGCGATGGGGAAGACCTCCTCGCGGAACAACAGCAGCGCCTCGCCGTGCTTGAAGCGGCCGTCGCCAAAGGCAATGGCGATGTCCACTTCCGAACGCAGCATGTTCATGGTGCGGTCGCTGGTGACGATGCTGACATCGATTTCCGGGTTGGCCTCGTGAAAGCGATGCAGACGCGGCATCAGCCAGTAGGCGGCGAAGGCGAAGTCGGTGGCCACCTGCAGTACCTCGTGCTGCGGTCGCGAGCCGATGGCATCGAGTCCGGCATTGATGCTTTGCAAGCCCTCCTGCACATGCAGGAACAACAGGCGGCCGGCGTCAGTGAGTTCGATGCCGCGGTAGACGCGGTCGAACAGGCGGGTCGCCAACTGCTTTTCCAGACGCTGGATCTGCTGGCTCACCGCAGGCTGCGTAGTGCCCAGCTCCACGGCGGCAGCGGTGAAACTGAGATGGCGGGCAGCGGACTCGAACACCCGCAGCAGGTCCAGGGACAGTTCAGAGTGAAGCTCTACCATAACGTTTGCTTATCCGAGTCATGTTCCGCTGTGCGGTTTACCAGTTGGATCGCTGACGCAATCATCGTCTCCAGCACTTTCGCATAATTCGACAGTATGGATAAGCGAGCGATGAAACGTCCCAACATCCTCTTCATCATGGCCGACCAGATGGCAGCGCCGATGCTGCCCTTCTACGCCCCTTCCCCCATCAAGATGCCGAACCTGTCGCGCCTCGCCGCGGAAGGCGTGGTGTTCGACTCGGCCTACTGCAACAGTCCGCTGTGTGCGCCCTCGCGCTTTACCCTGGTAAGCGGTCAGCTGCCGTCGAAGATTGGCGCCTACGACAACGCGGCCGACTTCCCGGCCGACGTGCCCACTTACGCCCACTACCTGCGCCGACTGGGTTATCGCACGGCACTGTCGGGCAAGATGCATTTCTGTGGCCCGGACCAGTTGCACGGCTACGAGGAGCGCTTGACCAGCGACATCTACCCCGCCGACTACGGCTGGGCCGTGAACTGGGACGAACCGGACGTTCGCCCGAGCTGGTACCACAACATGTCCTCCGTGCTGCAAGCTGGCCCCTGCGTGCGCACCAACCAGCTGGATTTCGACGACGAGGTGGTGTTCAAGGCGCGCCAGTACCTCTACGACCATGTTCGCGAGCGTGCCGGGCAGCCCTTCTGCCTGACTGTCTCGCTGACCCATCCCCACGACCCTTACACCATCCCGGCAGAGTATTGGGACCGCTACGACGACGCTGACATCCCGTTGCCGCGCGTGCAGTTCGCCGATGCCGAGCAGGACCCGCACAGCCAGCGCCTGCTCAAGGTCATCGACCTCTGGGGCAAGCCGCTGCCGGAGGCGAAGATCCGTGATGCACGCCGTGCCTACTTCGGTGCCTGCAGCTATGTGGACGACCAGATCGGCGCATTGCTGAAGACCCTGAACGAGTGCCAGTTGGCCGAGGACACCATCGTCGTCTTCTCCGGCGACCACGGCGACATGCTTGGCGAGCGCGGCCTCTGGTACAAGATGCACTGGTTCGAGATGGCGGCCCGCGTGCCGCTGCTGGTCCACGCGCCTAGCCGCTTCCAGGCGCAACGGGTGAGCGAATCCGTCTCCACGGTCGACCTGCTGCCCACCCTGGTAGAACTGGCCGGCGGTGAACTCGACAACAGCCTGCCGCTGGATGGCCGCTCGCTGTTGTCCCACCTCCAGGGCCGGGGCGGGCACGACGAAGTGCTGGGCGAGTACATGGCCGAAGGCACCACGAGCCCGCTGATGATGATCCGCCGCGGCCAGTACAAGTTCATCTTTTCCGAAGAAGACCCCTGCCTGCTCCTCGACCTCGCCAACGACCCGCAGGAGCTGGAGAACCTGGCCACCTCAGCGGATCACCAGACGCTGCTGACAGCCTTTCTCGACGAGGCGCGGGCACGCTGGGACCTGGCAGCTATCGCCGAGGCGACCATCGCCAGCCAGCGCCGCCGCCGCTTCGTCGCCGAAGCGCTGACCCATGGCAAGCTGAAGAGCTGGGACCACCAACCCTTCGTCGACGCCAGCCAGCAGTACATGCGCAATCACATCGACCTGGATGACCTGGAACGCCGCGCGCGTTTCCCCCAACCCTGACCCACTCTTGCGAGGAACGAAGGCATGAAGACGATCAATGCGGTGCTTGCCGGCGGCGTGCTGCTGGCCAGTCTGGCGTTCAACGTCCAGGCGGAGGACGCCAGTTGCGCCACGGTGAAGTTGGGCGATCCGGGCTGGAGCGATATCGCCGTGACCAATGGCGTGGCGCGCTTCCTCCTCGACGGCCTGGGCTATCGCACCGAAACCTCGACCTTGGCGGTGCCGATCATCTTCGCGGGTCTGCACAAGGGGCAGATCGACGCCTTCCTCGGCAACTGGATGCCAGCCCAGCAGAGCAACTACGACAAATTCGTTGCCGCCGGCAGCGTCGACAAAGTGGCGCAGAACCTCTCCGGCACCGAGTACACCCTGGCCGTTCCGCGTTATGCCTTTGATGCGGGCGTGAAAACCTTTGCCGACCTGGACAAGTTCGCCGACAAGTTCGACCGCAAGCTCTACGGCATCGCTTCTGGCTCACCCGCCAACGAATCGATCCGGCAGATGATCGCCAAGGATGAGTTCGGTCTGGGCGACTGGAAGCTGGTGGAGTCCAGCGAGCAGGCGATGCTGGTGCAGGTAGGCCGGGCGGTAAAGCGTGAGCAGTTCGTGGTGTTCCTCGGCTGGACACCGCACCCGATGAACGTGCAGTACGACATGGCCTACCTCAAGGGCGGTGAGAAGTACTTCGGCGAGAGCGGCAGTGTGAACACCCTGGCGCGCAAGGGCTTCGCCGCCCAGTGCCCGAACGTGGGCAAGCTTCTGGCCAATTTGCAGTTCACCCAGGAGATGGAGAACGCCATCATGGACCAGGTGCTCAACAGCAACGCCGACAACGACGCGGCCATCAAGACCTGGCTCAAGGCCAACCCGGCGGTGATTGACGGCTGGTTGCAGGGCGTCACCACCCGCGATGGTGGTGATGGGTTGGCAGCGGTGAAGGCAAAGCTCTGAACGACGAACTGACCCTGTAGGGGAAAATTCATTCGCCAAGGGCGGCGCAGTTGCCCCCCGTTGATCCCGAATGGCAGGCCTTCGGCCTGCCTGGCGAATGAATTCGCCCCTACGAGAGCCTCACCCGACGTGAAATTCGCCGACCTCTTTCCCTTCCTGCACTGGCTACCCGCAACGCGTCCCCGCAGCCTCGGTCGCGACGCACTGGTGGGCCTGACCGGCGCCATCCTCGCCCTGCCGCAGTCCATCGCCTACGCGCTGATCGCCGGGCTGCCGGCGGAGTACGGGCTCTATGCTGCGGTGGTGCCGGTGATCATCGCCTGCCTCTGGGGGTCGTCGCGGCACTTGATCTGCGGACCGACCGCAGCCATTTCGGTCGTGCTCTTCGCCAGCGTCAGCCCGCTGGCCCTGCCGGGTAGCCAGGACTACATCGGGCTGGTGCTGTTGCTGACGTTTCTCGCCGGCGCCTTCCAATGGCTGCTGGGCATTCTGCGTTTTGGCTCCCTGGCCAACTTCGTCTCCCAGTCGGTGGTACTCGGCTTCACCCTGGGTGCGGCATTGGTGATCGCCCTCGGCCAGGTACCCAACCTGCTCGGCCTGGCCAATCTGGAGGGGCGCGCCACGGCCTGGCAGAGCGCTCTGGAGTTGGCCAGACATGTGCGCGAAGTGCACTGGCCATCGCTGGCAGTGGCGGCCTTCACCTTCGGTCTTTCCGTCCTGGTGCGCAGCCTGTGGCCGCGCCTGCCGGCGCTGCTGATCGGCATTATCGGCGGCAGCCTCCTGGTGCTGGCGCTGCCCACCACCTTCGCTGGCGTCGAACGGGTGCACCCCTTCAGCGGTAGCCTGCCGCCGCTTGCCTCGATTCGTATCGACGCCGAGGACGTGCTGCACCTGCTGCCATCGGCCGTGGCGTGCGGCCTGCTCGGTCTGGTCACCAGCCTGTCCATCGCCCGCGCCCTCGCCAGCCAATCGCGACAGGTGCTGGATGCCAACCAGGAAAGCCGTGGCCAGGGCCTGTCCAACCTGATCGGTGCCTGGTTCTCCGGCTACCTCTCGGCAGGCTCTTTCACACGTTCCGCGCTGAATCTCCAGGCCGGCGCCCAATCGCCGCTGGCCGGCGTGTTTTCGGCGCTCTGGGTGGCACTGTTCGCCTTGCTGGGTGCTCGGCTGATCGCCCACATCCCACTGCCGGCGATGGCGGCGAGCATCCTGCTGATTTGCTGGGGGCTGCTGGACAGGCGCAGTGTGCGCCAGCTCTGGCGGGTCAGCCGGGCAGAGTTCGCGGTAATGGCGCTGACCTGCATCGCGACGCTGCTGCTGGAGTTGCAGACGGCCATCTACGCCGGGGTGCTGGCCTCGTTGTTCTTCTACCTGAAACGCACTTCGCAGCCACGGGTGCTGCAGGCGAAGGAGGGGGATGCCGAAGTACTGCGCATCGAAGGGTCGATCTTCTTCGGCGCCTGTCCGTACCTGCAAAAGCTGATTCAGCGCAGCCGCGCCGGGCGCCTGGTGCTGGACGCCCACCATGTGAACTTCATCGACTACGCCGGCGTGAGCATGCTCCACGACGAAGCGCGGCGCCTGGGCGGGGAAGGGCGCCGCCTGGTGCTGCGCCGGGCCAGGCCACAAGTGGAGCGAGAGCTGCGCAAGCTGGAAGGCGAGAGCAGCGGCCTGCTGATCGAGAGTTGACCTGTAGGATGGGTGGAGCCTGCGATACCCATCAAACTCTGCGCAGCAGCATGGGTATCGCTCCGCTCGCGGAACGCCGCCCGACCCATCCAAAAGCTCAGCCTAACCCTCGCTCCTGCAGTCAGCCTTGCGCCAGCTGCCGACGCAGTTCGACCAGCACCGGGCCGCTGTCGGGCAGTACGCCGCGCCAGAGCAGGAAGGCTTCGGCCGCCTGCTCCACCAGCATGCCCAGGCCATCCAGGGTACGCGCGGCACCTTGCTCGGCGGCCCAACGGTTGAAGGCAGTCATTTCCTTGCCGTACATCATGTCGTAGCAGACGGTGTGACCTGGCTTGATCAGGCTGGGCGAGATGGGCGGCAGATCACCGGCAAGGCTTGCCGAGGTGCCGTTGATGATCAGGTCCACCGGCTCTTCCAGCCAGTCGAAACCACTGGCGGAAACAGGGCCCAGTTCAGCGAACAACTGAGCCAGGGCTTCGGCCTTTTCCACGGTGCGGTTGGCAATCACCAGGGCCGCCGGCTTTTCCGCGAGGATCGGCTCGATCACCCCGCGCGCGGCGCCACCGGCACCCAACAGCAGGATGCGTTTGCCGCTGAGACTCAGACCGGCGTTGCGGGTGAGGTCGCGCACCAGCCCGGCGCCGTCGGTGTTGTCACCGAGCAGGCTGTCGTCATCGAGCTTTTTCAGGGTGTTCACCGCGCCGGCACGTTGGGCGCGGGCGCTGAGGCTACCGGCGAGTTGATAGGCCTGTTCCTTGAACGGCACGGTGACGTTGCCGCCCTTGCCGGTTTCGAAGAACTGGCGGGCACAACCGGTGAAGTCGTCCAGCGGCGCCAGTACGGCTTCGTACGTAAGCTGCTGGCCAGTCTGCTCCGCGAACAGGCGGTGGATCAGCGGCGACTTGCTGTGGCCGATGGGGTTGCCGAAGACGCAGTAGCTATCCATCAGAGACCTGCCTCCTTCAGCCAGTCGCGGTCCTTGAGGAAATACTCGGTCAGGCGCGCCTCTTCGCTGCCCGCTTCCGGCTTCCAGTCATAACCCCAGCGCACCTGCGGCGGCAGGGACATGAGGATGGACTCGGTACGGCCGCCGGACTGCAGGCCGAAAAGGGTGCCGCGGTCGAACACCAGGTTGAACTCCACATAGCGGCCACGACGGAACGCCTGGAACTCGCGCTGCTGCTCGGTGTAGGGCGTGTCCTTGCGCTTCCTCAGGATCGGCAGGTAGGCCTCCAGGTAGGCATCGCCGATGGCGCGCATGAAGGCGAAACTGGTGTCGAAGTCCCACTGGTTCAGGTCGTCGAAGAACAGGCCGCCAATGCCGCGCGGTTCGTTGCGATGCTTGAGATGGAAGTAGCGGTCGCACCATTCCTTGTAGCGCGGGTAGACGTCGGCACCAAAGGGCGCGCAGGCGTCGCGGGCGACCTTGTGCCAGAACACGCAGTCTTCCTCGACGGCGTAATAGGGGGTCAGGTCGAAGCCGCCGCCGAACCACCAGACGGGTTCTTCGCCTTCCTTCTCGGCGCAGAAGAAGCGCACGTTGGCGTGGGAGGTGGGCACATGGGGGTTTTCCGGGTGGATCACCAGGGATACACCGAGGGCCTGGAAGCCGCGACCGGCCAGTTCCGGGCGGTGGGCACTGGCCGACGGCGGCAGGTTGGCGCCGAACACATGGGAGAAGTTCACGCCGCCCTTCTCGATCAGTCCGCCGTTCTCGATCACCCGGGTGCGGCCGCCGCCACCAGCGGGACGAGTCCAGGCATCTTCGTAAAAGTCGGTCTTGCCGTCTTCGGCCGCGAGTGCGGCGCAGATGCGGTCTTGCAGATCGAGCAGGTAGGCCTTCACGGCCTCGATACGGTCAGTCACGTGGTCAACCCTGGCAGCGGTTAGGTGGCGGAAAAATGAGCAGGCAAGCATACCACCGCCCAAGGGCCCGGGCAGCTTGACGGAAATCAAGGGGAGGCGTTGGATGAGAGCTTTTCCGACCAGGAGGTTGCAAGCATGACCAGACGCATCCAGTTCTCCGCCTATGGCGGTCCGGAGGTCCTCGAGTACGCGGAGTACCAGCCGGAGGAACCGGGGCCGCAGGAAGTGCGGGTGCGCAATCGCGCCATCGGCCTCAACTTCATCGACACCTATTACCGCAGCGGCCTCTATCCGGCACCGAATTTCCCCACCAGCCTGGGCACAGAAGGCGCGGGCGAAGTGGAAGCGGTCGGCAGCGCGGTCACCCAGTTCAAGGTGGGCGACCGCGTCGCCTACGCCACCGGTCCGCTAGGCGCTTACAGCGAGCTGCATGTGCTGCCTGCGGACAAGCTGGTGCGCCTGCCGGACAGCATCAGCTTCGAGCAGGCCGCCGCCGTGATGCTCAAGGGCCTGACCGTGCAGTACCTGCTGCGCCAGACCTACGAACTCAAAGGCGGAGAAACCATTCTCTTCCATGCCGCCGCCGGTGGGGTCGGCCTCATCGCCTGCCAGTGGGCGCGCGCGCTGGGCGTGAAGCTGATCGGTACCGTCAGCTCCGCGGAGAAAGCCGCGCAAGCCAAGGCCAACGGCGCTTGGGCGACCATCGACTACAGCCATGAAAACGTCGTTCAGCGCGTGCAGGAACTCACCCACGGCGCCAAGTGCCCGGTGGTCTACGACTCGGTGGGCAAGGACACCTGGGAAACGTCGCTGGACTGCGTGGCCCCACGCGGCCTGATGGTGAGCTTCGGCAACGCCTCGGGGCCGGTCACCGGGGTCAATCTGGGCATCCTCGCGCAGAAAGGCTCGCTCTTCGTCACCCGGCCGACGCTGTTCGGCTACGCCAGCACGCCGGAGCGCCTGCAGGCGATGGCGGATGAGTTGTTCGGGCTGATCGCCGATGGCCGCATCAAGGTGGAGGTGAACCAGCGCTTCGCCCTGGCCGACGCGGCCAAGGCACACACGGCCCTGGCCAACCGCCAGACCACCGGATCGACTGTGCTTATCCCCTGAGCACGCGGCCGCTGACCAGGTCGCGGATCACGCTGGGATTGCGACGCCCGCCAAGGGCGCCGCCCAGCACCGCGTCCAGCTCGTCGCCGAAATACTGCTGCACGCGCAGGCGCGAGTAGGCGGCGGGGCGGCCAGACGGGTTGGCGGAAGTGGATACCAGCGGCCCGGTGTGGGCGCAGAGGTCGCGTACCAAGGGGTGGTCGCTGACGCGCAGGGCGACGCTGTCGTGCTGGCCGGTAATCCATTCGGGCAGCAGGTCCTGGTGCGGCACCAGCCAGGTGTTCGGGCCGGGCCAGCTGCTGGCGAGCTGGTCGATCCAGGCGTCCGGCAGGCCTTCGAGAAGGAAGTCGAACTGGCGGATGTTGTCCGCCACCAGGATCAGCCCCTTCTCCACGGGACGCTCCTTGAGCGCCAGCAGCCGATACACCGCGTCTTCGTTCCAGGGATCGCAACCCAGCCCCCAGACCGCCTCGGTCGGATAGGCGATCACACCACCTTCACGCACGACCCGCGCCACTTGCTGCACACGCCAATTGCTGACCATCAACCGCTCCCCGCAATACTGGATCGGCAAAGTGTACAGGGCTCAACCTTGGCGATGCACCCAGCAGCCGGCCTCACGGGCGACGCGGCCCAGCAGCTCCAGATCGGTGAGTTCGGCGAGCAGGCGCGGCAGCTCCCAGCCACTGGCCGCGGCCAGCCCTTCGCTGCTGTAGGGCGCAGCACGCAGCAGTTCGAGCAGCGGATGGTCGCCCTGCGTCGGGGCATCGGACTGGGGCTCCGAAGGCATGACCTGCCAGCCGCGCAGCGCCTCAAGGATGTCCTCCACCTTTTCCACCAGGGTCGCGCCTTCGCGGATCAATTGGTGACAGCCGCGCGCGCCGGGATGGTGGATGGAGCCGGGAATGGCGTAGACCTCACGGCCCTGTTCAGCGGCCAGGCGTGCGGTGATCAGCGAGCCGCTGGAGGGGCTGGCCTCGACGACCAACACGCCGAGGGATAGGCCGCTGATGATGCGATTGCGCCGGGGGAAGTTGGCCGGTTGCGGGGGGCAGTCCAACGGCAGTTCGGATACCAGCGCACCGCCTTCATCGACGATGCGCGCCGCCAGGCTGCGGTGGCGGTTGGGGTAGATGCGCTCTAGGCCAGTCCCGAGCACCGCCACCGTTGCGCCTCCGACCTCCAGCGTCCCCTGGTGGGCCGCGCCATCGATGCCCAGGGCCAGTCCGCTGGTGATGACGAATCCTCCGCCCGCCAGGCTGCGGGCAAAGGCACGGGCAGTATCCAGGCCGGCAGCCGAGGCGCGGCGGCTGCCAACCAGCGCCAGCTGCGGACGCTCCAGTAGCGTGGCGTCGCCGGCGACATAGAGCAGTGGCGGCGCGTTGCTCAGTTCAGCGAGCAGGGCGGGGTAGGCGGGGTCATCCCAACACAGCACCTGGTGGCCGGGCTGCTCCAGCCAGGCCAGGGCGCGCGCCGCGGCATCACGGATTTCCGGGCTGCGCCGCGGGTCGGCGGAGGCTCCCGGCAGGCCCAGGGAACGCCACGCGGCAGCCGGCGCGCTGAGGGCAGCGGACGCGGAGCCGAAGGCTTCCAGCAGGCGACGGAAACGGGCAGGGCCGAGTTCGGGGAGGTGGTGCAGACGCAGTCGAGCTTCCAGCTCGGCAGGGGAGATTGATGGCACGTCGATCGGTCCTTGATCGCGCCGCGATTGCGGCAGGACCGCCATCAATACAACAAGCCCCCGCAGGGCGGGGGCTTGGAGGTGTTACGGGTTGTGTACCTTGTCCAGCACCGCCAACTGGCGGGTGGCAGCGAGGACCAGGCCGTAGCTGAGCTTGTCGTAGGTGCGGAACACCATCAGCAGGCCGGCGCGCTCGTCGGGGATCTTGATGAATTCGTCGGTGACGCGGTCACGTACGGTTTCGCCGGTTTTGTAGACCGCCAGCACGTTGCCTTCCACCAGGCCGTCGCGCTTGCCCTTGTTGATGGTCACCACATCGAACTGGCCGATCTGGGTCACACCACGCGGTACGTCGAGGATCACGCCGTTGATGTCACGCTCCGGCGCGCTGGGCATGAACGTGGAGTTGATCGCGCGTTCCTCGGTTGGGAACAGGCGGTCGCCCAGGCGCACTTCCTGGGTGGAACGGGACAGTAGCAGGGTGCCGATATCGCCTTCGTCGGCCACCATCTCGCCGCCGCCGATGTCGTCGGCGTTAACACCGAGGAACTCCTTGGATTCCGGGTCCACGTAGGTCTTGCCCTGGCGGAAGATGCCGTAGACCGGCTGTTCCTGGGAGAAGTTGCCACGGGCATAGACACGATCACCGGCGCCGCTGACCACGCGCTCGGCATTGCCGGCGACGATGTAGGGAGCGGTTTCGAATTCCTTGGGATCGTCGATGATGCGGTTGGTCAGCAGGAAAGCGTTGATGGCTTCCAGCGGGATCGTCGGAATGGCTTCCGCCATCGGCGTGCTGCGCACCTGGGGCGAGAGCTTGATCGTGCCGCGGGAAGCGCCGCGGTTCAGCATCAGGCGCGGCTGGCCGTCGACATAGACGAGGCTCAGCATGTCGCCGGGATAGATCAGGTGCGGGTTTTCGATCTGCGGGTTGGCGTGCCAGATTTCCGGCCACTTCCACGGCTGGCGCAGGAACTTGCCAGAAATATCCCAGAGCGTGTCGCCCTTGACGACGGTATAGCGCTCCGGATGCCCTTCCTTGAGTTCCACCGCAGCCTGGGTCAGGCCACTGGCGGCCAGGAGCAGCAGGGCGAGTAGTGATTTCCTCATGCGGTGAATCCCTTTATTATGTTCATTCACATGCAACGCCCTGAGAGCCGCCCCAACCGGGCTCTTCAGCCGTTTTTCGATGCTGCTCACCATCTTAGCAGCGGATTTTTAACTTATTCCACAAGTGCATCACAAACGCATATGGCGATTCTGAACATTCTCGAGTTCCCCGATCCGCGGTTGCGCACCATTGCCAAACCGGTTGAGGTGGTCGACGACTCCATCCGCCAGCTGATCGACGACATGTTCGAAACCATGTACGACGCTCCGGGTATCGGCCTGGCCGCCACCCAGGTGAACGTTCACAAGCGCGTGGTGGTGATGGACCTGTCCGAAGACAAGTCCGAGCCGCGGGTCTTCATCAACCCCGAGTTCGAAACCCTGACCGACCAGATGGACCAGTATCAGGAAGGCTGCCTTTCGGTACCGGGCTTCTATGAAAACGTCGATCGTCCGCAGAAGGTGAAGATCAAGGCCCTGGACCGCGACGGCCAGCCCTATGAGCTGATCGCCGAGGGCTTGCTGGCCGTGTGCATCCAGCACGAATGCGACCACCTCAACGGCAAGCTCTTCGTCGACTACCTGTCGTCCCTCAAGCGCGACCGCATCAAGAAGAAGCTGGAAAAGCAACATCGCCAGCAGGCTTGATTCCCTCGATCCCAAAGGCTTGCTCCGGCAAGCCTTTTTCTTTAGCGAGTACCCATGACTGAGCCCTTGCGCCTCGTCTTCGCCGGCACCCCGGAATTCGCCGCGGAGCACCTCAAAGCCCTGCTCGACTCCCGCCACCAGGTCATCGCCGTCTACACCCAGCCGGACCGCCCGGCCGGTCGTGGGCAGAAGCTGATGCCGAGCCCGGTGAAACAGCTGGCCGTGGAACACGGCATCCCGGTGCTGCAGCCGCCGACCCTGCGCGACCCGGCCGCCCAGGCCGAGCTCAAGGGCCTCGATGCAGACCTGATGGTGGTGGTTGCCTACGGCCTGATCCTGCCTCAGGTGGTGCTCGATACCCCGCGCCTGGGCTGCATCAACAGCCACGCCTCGCTGCTGCCACGCTGGCGCGGCGCCGCACCGATCCAGCGCGCGGTGCAGGCGGGCGATGTGGAGAGCGGTGTCACCGTGATGCAAATGGAGGCCGGCCTCGACACCGGTCCGATGCTGCTCAAGGTCACCACACCGATCAGTGCAGAAGACACCGGCGGCAGCCTCCATGACCGCCTCGCCCAACTCGGCCCGAAGGCCGTGCTGGAAGCCATCGAAGGGCTGGCCGCCGGCACCTTGCAGGGTGAAGTCCAGGACGATGCGCTAGCCAATTACGCCCACAAGTTGAACAAGGACGAGGCGCGCCTCGACTGGGGTCGCCCGGCAGTTGAGCTGGAACGCCTGGTGCGCGCCTTCAACCCTTGGCCCATCTGCCACAGCACGCTCGATGGCGAACCCTTGAAGCTGATAGCCGCTGTGCTCGGTGAGGGCAAGGGCCAGCCCGGCCAGATACTCGCCGCCAGCAAGGACGGCCTGACCGTCGCCTGTGGCGGAGGTGCCCTGCGCCTGACCCGCCTGCAATTGCCCGGCGGCAAGCCACTGAACTTCGCCGACCTTTACAACAGCCGCCGCGAGCAGTTCGCCCTGGGCAAGGTACTGGGCGCATGAACCCCCGTCTCGCCGCTGCCCGCGCACTGACCGCGGTACTCTCCGGCAAAGCCTCCCTGGGCGGCAGCCTGCCGCCCCAGTTGGACAAGGTGGAGCCCCGCGACCGCGCACTGGCCCAGGACCTCGCCTTCGGCGCCGCCCGCTGGCAACCACGCCTTGCCGCCCTGGCCGAACGCCTCTTGCAAAAGCCTTTCAAGGCCGCTGACAAAGATGTGGAAGCCCTGCTGCTGGTGGGCCTCTACCAGCTCTTCTACACCCGCATTCCCGCCCACGCCGCCATCGGTGAAACCGTCGGCTGCGCGGACAAGCTGAAGAAGCCTTGGGCCAAGGGATTGATCAACGCCGTGCTGCGCAACGCCCAGCGCGATGGCGAGACGATATTCGCCGAGCTGGAACGCGACCCGGCAGCGCGCACCGCCCACCCACGCTGGCTGCAGAAAGCACTCAAGGCCGCCTGGCCGGAGCACTGGGAAGCGGTCTGCGCAGCGAACAACGCCCACCCACCGCTTATCCTTCGCGTCAATCGCCGCCATGGCAGCCGCGACGCCTACCTGGCTGAACTGGCCGCCGCCGGCATCGCCGCCGAGCCCTGCACGTTCAGCCGCGACGGCATCCGCCTGGCCGAAGCCTGCGATGTGAAGACCCTGCCAGGCTTCGCCGAAGGCCGCGTCAGCGTGCAGGACGAAGCCGCGCAACTGGCCGCCGACCTGCTGGAACTGGCCCCCGGCCAACGCGTGCTGGATGCCTGCTGTGCACCGGGCGGCAAGACTTGCCACCTGCTGGAAGCCGAGCCCGGCCTGGCCGAAGTGCTGGGCGTGGACCTGGAGGAAAGCCGCCTGGTGCGCGTGCGCGAAAACCTCGCACGCCTCGGCCTGGATGCCCGCCTGATCGCCGCCGACGGCCGCGACACCGCAAGCTGGTGGGACGGCAAACCGTTCCAGCGCATTCTTCTCGACGCGCCCTGTTCGGCCACCGGCGTGATCCGCCGTCACCCGGATATCAAGTTGACACGCAAGGAAGAGGACATCGGCGCGCTGGCCAAGCTTCAGGGCGAGCTGCTAGACGCTCTCTGGCAGACCCTGGAGGTGGGCGGCGTGCTGCTCTACGCCACCTGCTCCACGCTGCCCCCGGAAAACAGCGACAACATCGCCGCCTTCCTTGCTCGCACCCCGGGGGCCCGCGAACTGGACATCCCCGGTCCGTTCGGATTGAAACAACCCCATGGCCGCCAATTGCTGGCACAAGAAGACAGCCATGACGGTTTCTACTATGCCAAGCTGGTCAAGATCGCCGCTTCGCCCCGCGGCTAAGGGAGTCTGCAGTGAAGATCATCATTCTCGGCGCCGGCCAGGTTGGCGGCACCCTCGCCGAACACCTGTCGGGGGAAGCCAACGACATCACCGTGGTCGACACCGACGGTGACCGCCTGCGCGATCTCGGCGATCGCCTGGACATCCGCACCGTCCAGGGCAAGGGGTCCTTCCCCACCGTGCTGCGCCAGGCCGGTGCCGACGACGCCGACATGCTGGTGGCAGTGACCAACAGCGACGAGGTGAACATGGTCGCCTGCCAGGTGGCCTACACCCTCTTCCACACGCCCACCAAGATCGCCCGGGTGCGTGAAGCGGCCTACCTGACCCGTACCGGCCTGTTCGATAACGAAGCCATCCCGGTGGACGTGTTGATCAGCCCCGAACAGGTGGTCACCAACTACATCAAGCGCCTGATCGAGTATCCCGGCGCGCTGCAGGTGATCGACTTCGCCGAGGGCAAGGCCCAGTTGGTGGGGGTCAAGGCGTACTACGGCGGCCCGCTGGTGGGGCAGGAGTTGCGACAGATCCGCGAGCACATGCCCAACGTGGATACGCGCGTGGCCGCCATCTTCCGCCGCAACCGGCCGATCCTGCCCAAGGGCGATACCGTGATCGAGGCCGACGACGAAGTCTTCTTCATTGCCGCCAAGGCGCATATCCGTGCCGTGATGAGCGAACTGCGCCGCCTGGAAGACAGTTACAAGCGCGTGGTGATCGCGGGCGGCGGGCACATCGGCGAACGCCTGGCCGAGGCCATCGAAAGCCGTTACCAGGTGAAAATCATCGAGATGAGTCCGGCACGCTGCCGTCATCTCTCGGAAGTCCTCGACAGCACCATCGTGCTGCAAGGCAGCGCCTCCGACCGCGACCTGCTGGTGGAAGAGAACATCAACGATGCGGATATCTTCCTGGCGCTGACCAACGACGACGAGGCCAACATCATGTCCTCGCTGCTGGCCAAGCGCCTGGGTGCGCGGAAGGTGATGACCATCATCAACAACCCGGCGTACGTGGACCTGGTGCAGGGCGGCGATATCGACATCGCCATCAGCCCGCAGCTGGCCACCATCGGCACCCTGCTGACCCACGTGCGCCGTGGCGATATCGTCAGCGTGCACTCCCTGCGCCGCGGCGCGGCCGAGGCCATCGAAGCCATCGCCCATGGCGACGCCAAGTCGAGCAAGGTAGTGGGCAAGATGATCGAGGACATCGCCCTGCCGCCAGGTACCACCATTGGCGCCATCATCCGCGACGAGGAAGTGCTGATCGCCCACGACGATACGGTGATCGAGTCGGGCGACCACGTGATCCTCTTCCTGGTGGACAAGAAGTACATCCGCGACGCCGAGCGCCTGTTCCAGGTTGGCCTGACCTTCTTCTAAGGGGACACAGCATGCTCGAAGGACTGGAAAAGATGCTGGCCAAGGGCGTAGACAACGCCCTGTTGCGCTTCGGCCTGGGCAAGGGCTACCTCGACCAGGGCGATGCCGCCAAGGCTGCCCTGCACTTGCGCCGCTGCGTCGAGCAAGACCCGAAGTACTCCGCCGCCTGGAAGCTGCTGGGCAAAGCCCTGGAGACGCAGGGCGACATCCCCGCTGCACGTGAAGCCTGGACCCAGGGCCTGGATGCCGCCCGCGCCCACGGCGACAAGCAGGCGGAAAAGGAGATGACCGTTTTCCTCAAGCGCCTGGACAAGCGCGGGGACGCTTCGGCCTGATCAACAGGCTGTGAGTCATTAAGACTCCACAAAATGTCCTAATGACTACGAAAGGTCGCAGTCATTAGGACATATTTAATTCCAAGTAATTGATTTTATTGGCCAGATCGAATGGCCCGATTCTTGTTTTCCAGCCCGGGTCGCGGCGAAGCCGCGTTCTTTCCTCTGGAACAGGAATCCCCGTCATGTCACAACAACCCTTCGAAAATCGCCTTGCCGTGGTCACCGGAGCCAGCTCGGGCATCGGTTTGTCCGTCACCGAGAAACTGCTGGCGCAAGGTGCGCGCGTCCTGGCCATGAGCCGAACCCTGGGGGAGCTGGGCAGCCTCCTGACGCGCTACGACCAAACCCTGACCTGGCAACCTGGCGATGTCACCCGCGCTGCCGATCTGGCCGCTTTGGCGGAAGTGGCCGGGAGTCTGGGCCAGGTCGACTGCCTGGTGCCCAATGCGGGAATTGCACGCCTGGCCGACGGCCTGGACACCGCAGCCTTCGCGGCGCAGTGGGCCGTGAATGGCGCCGGTGCCCTCGATACGCTCGCCGCCCTACGCGAGCGGTTGGCGCCATCGGCCTCGGTGGTTTTTATCGGCACCTTCTTGTCTCATGTGACCTTCCCCGGTCTCGCTGCCTATATCGCCTCGAAGACCGCACTGAAGGCCCAGGTCCGCACGCTGGCTGTGGAAATGGCCGAGCGCCAAGTGCGGCTGAACCTGGTATCGCCGGGACCCACCAATACGCCGATCTGGTCGACCTTGGGCTTGGGCAGCGACGATCTGGCGGCAGTGGCCGGCACCGTGAACCAACGCCTGCTGGGTGGCCGCTTCCTCGAACCCGCGGCCGTGGCCGATGTCATCCTCTTCCTGCTCTCGCCCGCTGCACGCGGTCTGTACGGCCAGGACCTGGTTGTGGACAGCGGCTATACCCTGCGCTGAACGCCCTTCGCCCCGCCGCCCGAAAGCGGCGGGGCTCCGGATCATTGGCCGCGCAGGTAGCCGAGGGTCTGTTCGGTGGTCCACAGCGCATTGGCGATGAACCGGAAGTTGATCAACGCGGCCAGATAGCCATCGCCTTCCGGGGTCGTCGGACCCGCCGTGGCGTCACGCACCACCGCGACTTCAAACCCGGTTTCCAGCAACTCTCGCAGGTGGGATTCGACACAGAGGTTGGCGGCCATACCGGCCAGGATCACCTGCGACACGCCGTGCTTGCGCAGTTGCAGCGCCAGGTCATTGGTTTCCGGACCATAGACTTTGTGCGGCGAGGTGATGATGGTCTTTCCGTCGAGGATGTAGGGCTTGTACTCGGGCAGGAAGTCCGCGCCGGAGTTCTCGAAGCCCTCAAGGTTCAACGGACCCTTGCGGTCGAACATGCCGATGTTGTGCATGACTTTCTCCAGCGGTCCGCCGAACTGCCACTGGTGGTCGCTGGGGTAGTAGTAGTGCGGCGATACGGCAACCGTGATGCCGGCCGTCTTGGCGGCGGCGAAGAGCTGGCCGATGTGCTTGACCGTATCGTGCTCGGTGATGCTCTTGCCGAACACACTCCAGCTCACCCCTTCAGGACTGAGGAAGTCGATCTGTGGGTCGATGACCACCAGCGCGGCGCGGGACAGGTCGAGCTTCATGCCCGGGTCGGGCAGCGCGGGTTCGAGGGGATCGGCGTAGGGGGATGTCTGGCTCATGAGGGTGAACTCCTGTGGGCTGTGGATAAATCGCGCAAGGCCATGGCAGCCGGTCTTCTGGATGGCTACCATCGGCTTGAGTTCATCCTATGGCCGTGCCCCCGACGGCTTTTCCCAGGACGTACAGGATCTTTGCCAGGTTGTCCCCGATGGATGTCCTTTCCGAGTTTTTCGAACGCACCAATCTCCAGGGCCGACTGTTCTTCGCCGGCCGCGTGGACGGCGCCCTGATGCTCGACAAGCCGCCCGGGATGGCATTCATCCATCTGGTGGAGCGTGGCGGCCTCGACTTGATCCAGCCGGGCATGCCGAAAGTGTCGATCAGCCAGCCAAGTGTGCTGTTCTGCCCGAGTAGCTGCCGTTACCAGTTGCGTTCCAGCTCCACGGAAGGAGCCGAGCTGATCTGCGCTTCCTTCCAGTTCGGCAAGGGCACGGCGCAGCCTCTTCCCCTCGGGCTGGAAGAAACCCTGGTGTTCCCGCTCGACGCCCTGGGCCACGCGTTGCCGGTAATCCGTGCCCTGGTGGAGGAGTTCCAGGACCAGGCGCCAGGTCGCGCCAAGGCGCTGAACCTGCTGTTCGAGTATCTCTTCGTGCTGCTGGTGCGGCGGGCAGTCCAGGACGGCAGGATCGCCGGTGGTCTGTTCTACGCGTTGCAGGACCCTCGCCTGGGTGCCGTATTGAGCCGGCTGCATGGCGAGCCCGAAACGGACTGGAGCGTGGAGCGGATGGCGGGGCTGGCGGCGATGTCGCGCTCGAAGTTCTCCGCCTGGTTCAGCCGGGTGCTGGGCGTCTCGCCCATGGGCTATCTGAGCGGCTGGCGCATGAAAGTCGCCCAGGACCTGCTGCGAGACGGAGTGCCGATCAAGGTGGTAGCAGACGCTGTGGGCTACAGTTCGCAAGCGTCCTTTTCCAGAACCTTCGCCAGCCTGGTGGGATGCCCACCGGCGGAATGGCTGCGCCAGGACACGCGTGAGGCACCAACAGTAAAGGTGCGCATCACCGCTGCGGACGACTAGTCGCTGTCGAGGAAACAGAACCCGGCGCCCTCCGTGTCCACGCGCATCACTTCCATCTGCAGGATCGGCGCCTCGATCGGCAGATCCTGCACCTGGCCGCAAACAATGCTGCCGACGGACAGGGTGGCCAGATCGGGATGGCGGACATAGACGCCGCCATCGGACAGGTCGCGGGTCTGGGCAATCAGGTCGCCGAAGCTCGGGTGGCTGATCTTGATCCTGCATTTCATCGGAGTTCGGGGAAATTGACGCTGGTTCGCCATGGGATCGCATCATCCTGAGCCGTTTTTGCTGCCGTCGTTAATACGGCGAATTGCGCCCGGATTCAACCCTTCTGCGGGCGAGCGATGATCCGACCCATGAAAAAGGCGCCTTCCGGCGCCTTCTTCGTCAGTACCACTTCGTCTCGCCCTCGGGACGTTTCTTGAAGCGCTTCATGCTCCACATGTACTGGGTCGGGTAGGCCCGCACGTACCTCTCAACGACCTGACTCATGGCGGCGACGCCTTCCTCGACATTCTCGCTGTACATCCCTTCGGGGGCGGCTTCGAGGATCACCTTGAAACCCGAACCATCGGGCAGGCGCAAGGCATGGAGGAACACGCCACGCGCCTTGCCACCGGCGAGCATGCCGGGGACGAACTTGCTGGTCAGCGCCTGGGTACCGAGGAAGGGCACGAAGACGCCCGCCGACAGACTCGGCTCCGGGTCCGCGGGAATGCCCACGGCACCGCCCTTGCGCACTTCCTTGATGACGCTGAGGATGCCTTCCTTGGTCGACGGTGCCACGCGATTCCCCAACTGCACACGCTGCTTCTGCAGCAGCTCGTCCACCGCCTTCAGCTTCGGCGGGCGGTAGAAAATGATGGGTTTGCACTGGGCGCAGTAGAAGTGGTTGAGCACTTCCCAGTTACCCAGATGGCTGGTGATGCCGACTACACCCTTGCCGCTGGCCAGCGCCTCGTGCAGCACATCCAGGCCTTCCACTTCGCGCACCAGGCCGATGGACTTTTCCGCGGGCCAGATCCAGGCGCAGGCGCTTTCGGTGAAGGTCTTGCCGATGTCCTTCAGGCTCTGGCCAACCCGCTGATCCAGCTCGGCCGGCGACCACTCGGGGAAGCACTTGGACAGGTTGATCCGCACCACGTCGCGGGAACGGTTCGGCAGCTTCCACATCAGCCAGCCAATGGTCGCGCCAACCGCTTGCACGGCGCGCCAAGGCAACATCGCGAAGAGGCGCAGGAAGCCGACAATCAGCGCACCTTTCAACTTATCCACAGGCAACTCCAGGACGTTCGAAAGCGCGCATTCTACCCTCGCACCGGATCACAGGGTCAGCTCGCGATAACGGTCGCAGTCGGTGGTGTGATCCATGACCATGCCGGCGGCCTGCATGAAGGCGTAGCAGATGGTCGGGCCGACGAAGGTGAAGCCGGCCTTCTTCAGCGCGCGGCTCATGGCTTCGGCCTCAGGGGTGACCGCAGGGACCTGGCCGCGCTCGCTGAAGTGGTTGACCTTCGGTTTGCCGCCGACGAACGACCAGAGCAGCGTCACCGGGTCTTCCTGGCGCAGCCAGGCCTGGGCGTTCTGCCGCGCGGCCTTGAGCTTGAGGAAGTTGCGGATGATGCCCGGGTCCTGCATCAGCTTCTCGATCTCCTCATCGCTCATCACCGCCAGGCGTCGGGGGTCGAAACCGAACATGACCTCGCGGTAGCGCTCGCGTTTCTTCAGCACGGTGATCCAGGACAGGCCAGCCTGGAAGCCCTCCAGCAGAAGCAGTTCGAAGAGCGCCGCCGGGTCCTTCAGCGGTACGCCCCATTCGGTGTCGTGGTAGGCGATGTAGAGGGGGTCGTCATTGCACCAGAAGCAGCGTGGCATAAGGCTTTCCATGCGGTTGCGGCGAGGTCGGATCGGGTATACTCCGGCATTTTCCGTCGAAGACCCAGCACAGGTGAATTTCGTGAGCCAGACTACGCCCGCCGTGCGCACCTTCCAAGACCTGATCCTCGCCCTGCAGCAGTACTGGGCCGAGCAGGGCTGCGTGGTGCTCCAGCCCTACGACATGGAAGTGGGCGCCGGTACTTTCCACACCGCCACCTTCCTCCGCGCCATCGGTCCGGAGACCTGGAACGCCGCCTATGTGCAGCCGTCCCGCCGCCCGACCGACGGCCGCTACGGCGAAAACCCCAACCGCCTGCAGCACTACTACCAGTTCCAGGTGGTCTTGAAGCCCAACCCGGAGAACTTCCAGGAGCTGTACCTCGGCTCGCTGAAAGCCATCGGCATCGACCCGCTGGTGCATGACATCCGCTTCGTCGAGGACAACTGGGAATCGCCGACCCTTGGCGCCTGGGGCCTGGGCTGGGAAATCTGGCTGAACGGCATGGAAGTGACCCAATTCACCTACTTCCAGCAGGTCGGTGGCATCGAGTGCTACCCGGTCACCGGCGAGATCACCTACGGCCTGGAGCGCCTGGCCATGTACATCCAGGGCGTCGATTCGGTGTACGACCTGGTCTGGGCCGACGGCCCGTTCGGCAAGGTCACCTACGGCGATGTGTTCCACCAGAACGAGGTGGAACAGTCGACCTACAACTTCGAGCACGCCAACGTCGAGAAGCTGTTCGAACTCTTCGACTTCTACGAAAGCGAGGCCAACCGCCTGATCGAGCTGCAGCTGCCGCTGCCGACCTACGAGATGGTCCTCAAGGCTTCCCACACCTTCAACCTGCTGGACGCCCGCCGTGCGATCTCGGTGACCGAGCGCCAGCGCTACATCCTGCGCGTGCGCACCCTGGCCCGCGCCGTGGCGCAAAGCTACCTGCAGGCGCGCGCGCGCCTCGGCTTCCCCATGGCCACTCCCGAACTGCGTGACGAAGTACTGGCCAAGCTGGAGGCTCAAGAATGAGTGCACAAGATTTCCTGGTAGAGCTGGGCACCGAAGAGCTGCCTCCCAAGGCCCTGAAATCCCTGGGTGATGCCTTCCTCGGCGGTATCGAACAAGGCCTCAAGGCCGCCGGCCTCGGCTATGCCAAGGCCCAGGTATTCGCCGCCCCGCGCCGCCTGGCGGTAGTGGTCGAGCAACTGGCGACCCAGCAGCCCGATCGCAGCGTCAATCTCGACGGCCCGCCGGTCCAGGCCGCCTTCGATACCGAAGGCAAGCCGACCCAGGCTGCCCTGGGCTTCGCCCGCAAATGTGGCGTCGACCTGGAGCAGATCGACAAGAGCGGCCCGAAGCTGAAGTTCAGCCAGACCATCCCCGGCCAGCCCGCCTCAGGCCTGCTGCCCGGCATCGTCGAAACCTCCCTCGCCGCCTTGCCGATTCCCAAGCGCATGCGCTGGGCCGCGCGCCGCGAAGAGTTCGTCCGCCCGACCCAATGGCTGGTCATGCTGTTCGGCGTAGAAGTTGTCGACTGCGTGATCCTCGCGCAGAAGGCCGGCCGTGAATCCCGTGGCCATCGTTTCCACAACCCGGACAATATCCGCATCAGCAAGCCTTCCACCTATCTGGAAGACCTGCGCAGCGCCCACGTGCTGGCCGACTTCGCCGAGCGCCGCGAGATCATCGCCAAGCGCGTTGCCGAGCTGGCCGCCGAGCAGAAGGGCACCGCAGTGGTTCCCGCTGACCTGCTGGACGAGGTGACTGCCCTGGTCGAGTGGCCAGTGCCGCTGGTGTGCTCCTTCGAGGAACGCTTCCTCGAAGTGCCGCAGGAAGCCCTGATCACCACCATGCAGGACAACCAGAAGTATTTCTGCCTGCTGGACGCCAACGGCAAGCTGCTGCCGCGCTTCATCACCGTGGCCAACGTGGACAGCAAGGACCCGGCACAGATCATCTCCGGCAACGAAAAGGTGGTGCGCCCGCGCCTCACCGACGCCGAGTTCTTCTTCAAGCAGGACAAGAAGCAGAAGCTGGAAAGCTTCAATGAACGCCTGAAAAACGTCGTGTTCCAGGCCCAGCTCGGCACCGTGTTCGAGAAGGCCGAGCGCGTATCCCGCCTGGCAGGCTTCGTGGCGGAGCAGATCGGCGCCGACCCGGCCCGCGCTGCCCGCGCCGGTATCCTCGCCAAGTGCGACCTGGCCACTGAAATGGTCGGCGAGTTCCCGGAGATGCAGGGCATCGCCGGCTACTACTACGCGATCAACGATGGCGAGCCGGAAGATGTCGCCCAGGCGCTGAACGAGCAATACATGCCCCGTGGCGCTGGCGCCGAGTTACCGCAAACCCTCACCGGTGCCGCGGTAGCCGTGGCCGACAAACTGGACACCCTGGTCGGCATCTTCGGCATCGGCATGCTGCCCACCGGCAGCAAGGACCCCTTCGCTCTGCGTCGTCAGGCCCTGGGGGTGCTGCGCATCCTGATCGAGAAGCAGCTCAATCTCGACCTCGCCGCCGCCGTCGCCTTCGCTGTCGACCTCTATGGCGCCAAGGTGAAGTCCGAAGGGCTGGCCGACCAGGTGCTGGAGTTCGTCTTCGACCGCCTGCGGGCCCGCTATGAAGACGAAGGCGTGGACGTGGCCGTGTACCTCTCCGTACGCGCCCTGCAGCCGACCTCGGCGCTGGACTTCGACCAGCGCGTGCAGGCCGTACAAGCCTTCCGCAAGCTGCCTGAAGCTGCCGCCCTGGCCGCCGCCAATAAGCGTGTCTCCAACCTGTTGAGCAAGGCTGAAGGTAGCGTGCCGGGCAGCGTGGACAATGCGCTGCTGCAGGAAGCCGCCGAGCAGGCCCTGGCCAAGGCCGTGGCCGACGCCGAGGTGGCCCTGGCGAACGCCGGCAGCTACCGCGAGGCGCTGGAGCGCCTGGCCAGCCTGCGTGAGCCGGTGGACAGTTTCTTCGAGGCCGTACTGGTCAACGCCGAAGACGCCGCTGTACGCAGCAACCGCTACGCACTGCTGGCCAAGCTGCGCGGCCTGTTCCTGGGCGTAGCGGACATCTCGGTACTGGGCTGATATAAGCCCGCGGAACGGATACCCGAAGCCTGGTGCTTCGGGTATCCGGCTCTGCGCTTCAGGCAATGTTCATGAAACTACTGATTCTCGACCGCGACGGCGTTATCAATGAAGACTCCGACGCTTACATAAAATCCCTCGATGAATGGATCCCCATTCCGAGCGCGATCGCGGCCATCGCCCGTCTGAGCAAGGCTGGCTGGACCGTTGCCGTGGCCACCAACCAGTCGGGCATTGCCCGCGGTTACTACGATCTCGCGACCCTGGACTCCATGCATGCCCGCTTGCGCGAACTGGTGGCGGAGCAGGGCGGTGAACTCGGCGTTATTCAGTTCTGCCCCCACGGCCCTGACGAAGGCTGCAATTGCCGCAAACCGCGCCCCGGAATGCTTGAGCGCATCGCCGAACACTATGGCGTGGACCTTGCTGGCACCTGGTTCGTTGGCGACAGCAGTGGTGACCTGGAAGCCGCGCGGGCCGTCGATTGTCAGCCCGTTCTGGTGAAGACCGGCAAGGGCGAACGCACCCTGGCCAAGCCGTTGCCAGCGGGAACCCTGGTATTCGACGATCTGGCGGCAGTCGCCACACATCTACTTCAGTAAGGTCAACAGCTCCCATGACGACAGTGCAGGCCATCAGAACCTTCCTCTTTTACCTGCTGCTGTCGTTGAGCGCCTTCATCTGGGGCACGCTCAGTCTCTTCTTCGCACCGTTCATGCCCTTCCGGGCACGCTACCGTTTCATTGTCTGGCGCTGGTGCCGTTTCGCCGTCTGGCTCGCCAAAGTGATGGTCGGCATTCGCTACGAGGTGAAGGGACTTGAGAATGTGCCTGATCGGCCCTGCGTGATCCTCGCCAAGCATCAGAGCACCTGGGAGACGTTCTTCCTCTCGGGTGCCTTCGAGCCCCTCAGCCAGGTGGTCAAGCGCGAGCTACTGCGCGTGCCCTTCTTCGGCTGGGCCATGGCACTGATGAAGCCCATCGCGATTGATCGAAGTAATCCAAAGGCTGCCCTCAAGCAACTGGCGGCGCAGGGCGACGAGCGCTTGAAGCAGGGTGCCTGGGTGCTGATTTTCCCCGAAGGCACTCGAGTTCCGGTCGGGCAGATGGGCAAGTTCTCCCGCGGCGGCTCAGCGCTGGCAGTCAATGCCGGACTACCCGTCCTACCGGTAGCGCACAACGCCGGGCATTTCTGGCCCAAGGAAGGCTGGGCCAAGCGCCCCGGGACCATCCAGGTCGTCATTGGCCCCGCGATGCAGGCAGAGGGAGAGGGCCCGCGTGCGATCGCCGAGCTGAACGAGCGAGCCTTCGCCTGGGTGGAAGCCACTCAGCGCGAGCTCGAGGGCCCGCAATCCGCAGCGACTCTGGATCAACCGGCCTGATCTGTGGATAAGCTGTTAACAAAATTTTGGCTAATCGCCGAAATCACTGCGCAAACCCCTGATCTAAAAGGGTTTACCTTTTACGCTAAGGCTTAGCGAGAAAGTGCATAACGATTTCTGCCAGCCCCCAGCGTTACCCCTTCAGATACTTCGAATCCAGGGCGTTGAAACAACGGATGATCCGTTCGCGAGCGACGCCCGGGAAGTTCTTCTCAGTCAGCACCACCAGCACAGCAGGCTTGACCCGGCCTGAACGCAGCTGCCGTGTCATGTAAGCGCTGATCTCTTCATCGGAGATGCCCGAAGCATCCCCCCTTGCTCTCATCCATCCCGCTGCTCCTGTATGGCCTTCTGGGCCTCTGCAAGCGCCTCCAGACTACGCTTCCCAATCAGTCGCCGACACACCCAACGGCCACGGGAACGCGCAACCGCGTCTCAACCGGATCGATATGGGGATCAGAAAAGGAATGGAGTTTTCGCAAACCAGAAAGCACTGAGGGGAGCCGAAGCTCCCCTCAAATGTTTTTTCTTTTTTGTTGTTGTTCTTATCGCGTATTCGTTGTTGTTTTTTGCTACTGGCTACTAGCGAGCCAGAATTGGCTGGTCCCAACATGGACCGAGGGCAAACGGATTTTTTTGGACGCTGATCATGCCATCGTCATTAACTGAACCAACCAGAGCGCCGCTACCTCGAGGTAGTTTTATTGTTCTGTTGCTCTAGCCACCGGGTATGGAACGACACACCCTGTCCAAAAAAATCGGTTTGCTTCTTCTCTGGGCTGTTGTTGTTGTTCTGTCAGAGTCGAAAACATTCTTTTTGCAGCTTGTTATTGTTGTTGTACCGTCTATAGAGCATGAGTCGTGCCATGTTTTTGTAAACCTTTATAAATCAACATCTTACAAAAATCATGTCCTCGAGAGCGCTCTGTCCAGGCCCTGAAATGTTCCGATACGACCCGCCCAAATGCTCCAAAGCCGGACCCTGGGTAACACTCCTCACACTGGATTGCCACCGTAGTGTTACCCCCTGTTTCACGCGTGTAACCCATTGCCCTGAAAAGGAAAACTCCTCAGGTTCAAGCTGACGCCAGCAACGATCTGATCCACCCCAGCTGGCGTTCATCGCCGTGCATATCCAGGACGGACTCCTGACCCCGGAATGCGCTGTCCAGCAGGCAACCGTCTTCGGCATGTGTCCATCGATTGGGATTTACTTGCAGCCAGCCCCAGATTATCTGGCGGGGAGCCTGGCGCGCGCTGAAGCGCCAACCACCCGCTACCTACTGTACGGGACGAAAGGAGCCGAAGAAGAGAAACAGGTCGCCGACCGTCACGCCCTCATTACGCAAGTGTCCCTGAGCACTGCCACTTTGCCCCAGCATCGGTGTCCAGCCTGGTAAGCGGGGTAGGGCATCGGCGCGTAGGTCTGGGTCCAGGTGAGCCCCTTCGCTCTTCCAGCGCGCATTCAGCGTCAGTTGGCACAGCAACTCACCGAGGTTGGTGCCACAGTAGTCGATCTCCCGGTAGGAGATGGGCGATGCCTCGTCCGGGATGGGGAGTGAGCAAAGGCGTCCATCTGGCAGTAGTGGACTCGGACAACCTCCGGCAGACGAATCGAAACCCTTGCGGCTCAGGATGATTCGCATCGCCGGGCTCCTCTATTATTTCAGCTGATTGATTGACCAACGCTTGCTGCCAGCGGCCCCCGAGGCCCGCACTGAATCGGGCCGCGACGCGGAGTTATTCGATAGGCCAGAATCATCAATGTCCCGCAGCAGCGTTCAATGGGTCGCGCAGCTTTCGGGCTGCTCCTGATTCGGGAACCACGTAACAGCCACACGCTCACCAGAACGCATGTTGAATGTATTGGCTCTGTCTGTGTTAGCTGTTGCAACGTTGAGTGAAGCGCTCTAGCACAAGCCTTCTAGGCTTCCGCGCCAGCCTGACGCACCCCTCACCCCCCAGCCCCTCTCCCAGAGGGCGAGGGGTGACTCGCGCCGGCGAGGCTCAAGCCATCCTGAAGCCCACACGGGCCTGAAACCGGGCAAACGAGGTGGGGCAGCGACTACGCCCCTTCAGGAGGCCGAGTGGAATCGTTGCGCAGGGGGACGAGCGGCATGGATGCCGCGAGAGGTGTGTGGGGCCATGGATGGCCCCTCTCGCCGTGCCCCCGGAGCAACGATGGAGGGAGGGCAGTCCGGCGAAGCCGGACCCGGATGCAGGGGCAAGACCTTTGCTTCCTTTGGGTCGTCTGCCAAAGGGAGGCGCCTGGGAAGGCGAAACCAGAAACATCCGCAGAACTCGATAATCAACTTGGCTCAGGACGTTCTAGCAACACTTAACGCAGACATAGCCAATGTATTCACCTACCAATAGGTGCTTGGAATCGCATCGGAACAAGGGTTCGTGTTGGTCACAATGATCGACTTCAAACTCTCCGATACCTGCCTCGCATGGCGCGAGAAGTCTTCGTCTTCAGAGAGGCTGCGCTTGAGCGCTACCGCTGAACACATCGTCCAGACCTGGACGTTATCCGGATCGCTCTGAGCCAGTTCACTGTAGTGTTTCGCGATTGAGGCGTAGGTTTGGTTCACGGCTGAAACTTGAGCTGCGTCTCTTTCCTCCACCCGTTTCAAGGTACTGGGAGTGCCAGCAGACGGAACTCGATCCATCTCGATGGTGCCCGGGTCGAGGAGGCGCAGCGAGAATGTCGATCCACTATTTTCGCTGTAGAACTGGTAACTGCCGTCAGCTTGCCGCTCATAGATCGACCGCTTGTTTGGCTCGACGACAACCAGGTTATCTCCGTCTTGCTCGATATTGATGGAGTAACTCCCGCCTTCGAGGACATAGGTGCCATCGAGAAAGCCCCGGCCGTCCACCTCCAGCGACTCTGTGCTGACCACCTCTTCAGTGGGCACCGGCTGGACAGCCACTGAAGGCGCCAGCGAGGGAGGATCATCCTGGACAAGTTGAACTGCCCCCACCGAGGGAGCCTGAGACTGAAGATCAGGCTTCGCAAGCGGCTCAACGTCCGCAGTCTCTAACTTGGGTTTCGGGGGTAGGGGCTCTTCTACAGCCTTAGGTACATCCGCCGATGGTGGGGCTGGCAACGGAATCATGATAGGAGGAACCATGCCACCGAACTGGTTCTGCGCCTTCAAACTCTTGATCACCTCGGCCGCCTGAGCCTGGGCATGTGCATGCCGCTCAGTCTCGGTCATCCAAGGTGCGTGAGTACGCAGCATCTCCATGTGGCCTTGCATGTACGACTTGTAGACTTCGTCGTAATGCGGAGGCACCGCCGGATGTGTGCCACAAGCCGCCAGGACCAGTGACAGACTCACAATGCTTACGAGCAAGGCATACTTCAAGAAGTCACTCCTCTGGCTACTTTTGCCGGCGACACACCTGGTGGCTCGAGAGATTAAACCGAATGCCACATACCAAACCCTATCCAGGCCAACCTTGCCGAGTAACCTCCCATGCGAGCGTGGAGATCCCCCTGGACGGCCTCTGTTGAACACATGCACGGGTCGCAGCGTCCCTGAACAAAGCGGTCTGATGGCTCCAGTACTCCGCAGACTTCTAATCATAGGTTTTACCTGCAAGCCAGGCCAATGCGCCCGCCCCATCAACGCCACTTCGCAAACCCGTTTAGCGGTGCTCACCTGATTGGCATGAATTGCCTGATTGGCTTTTCACGCTCGCCTAAACCCATCATTTAGTCATTGCGCGGAAAAAGAAAAACCCCGGCTTTTGGCCGGGGTTCAAGTTTTGATTGCAGCGTCAATGACGCTCAGACGCGCATACTGCCTATCGACAGCACATCAGACGTCGAGGTTCGACACCGCCAAGGCGTTGCTCTCGATGAAGTCACGACGCGGCTCGACGGCGTCACCCATCAATGTGTTGAAGATCTGGTCCGCGGCGATGGCGTCTTCGATGGTGACCTTGAGCATGCGACGGACAGTTGGGTCCATCGTGGTTTCCCACAGCTGCTCCGGGTTCATCTCACCCAGCCCCTTATAGCGCTGGATGGTGTGACGCTTGGTGCTTTCGGTCATCAGCCAGGACAGTGCTTCCTTGAAGCTCGTCACCGGCTTCTTGCGCTCACCACGCTGAACGTAGGCACCATCTTCCAGCAGGTTATTGAGTTGGTCTCCCAGCTCGGTCACCTGGCGGTAGTCGTTGCTGGCGAAGAAATCCCGGTTGAAGGTTATGTAGTGGGACAGACCATGAGCAGTTTGCTCAACTTCCGGCAGCCACAGGTGACGCTCGCGGTCTTCACGAAGGCTGGCGGTGTAGGTCAGGCCCGACTTCTCGGCTGCCTTCAGACGCGCCTGCAAGCCTTCCAACCAGGCTTGCATCGCCGCCTGGTCGGAGAGCTGATCAACACTGACACGTGGCAGGTAGATCATGTACTCAGTCAGGTCCTGGGGATACAGGCGCGACAGGCGCTTGAGCGTGCGCATCACGTTGCGGTAATCGTTCACCAGACGCTCGAGAGCTTCACCGGAGAGACCGGGTGCATTTTCGTTGACGTGCAGGCTGGCGTCTTCCAGGGCCGATTGGGTCATGTACTCGTCCATGGCCTCGTCATCCTTGATGTACTGTTCCTGCTTGCCCTTCTTCACTTTGTACAGCGGCGGTTGCGCGATGTAGACGTAGCCGCGCTCTATCAGCTCCGGCATCTGCCGGAAGAAGAAGGTCAGCAGCAGGGTTCGGATGTGCGAACCGTCGACGTCGGCGTCGGTCATGATGATGATGTTGTGGTAGCGCAGCTTCTCGATGTTGTACTCCTCACGCCCGATCCCGCAGCCTAGTGCAGTAATCAGGGTGCCGACTTCCTGGGAGGACAGCATCTTGTCGAAACGGGCTTTCTCTACGTTGAGAATCTTGCCCTTGAGCGGCAGGATCGCCTGGGTCTTGCGGTTGCGGCCTTGCTTCGCCGAGCCACCCGCTGAATCACCCTCCACGATGTAGAGTTCGGAAAGGGCAGGGTCCTTTTCCTGGCAGTCGGCCAGTTTTCCCGGCAAACCGGCGATGTCCAGGGCACCCTTGCGGCGGGTCATCTCACGAGCCTTGCGCGCCGCCTCTCGGGCGCGGGCGGCGTCGATCATCTTTCCGACTACGGCCTTGGCTTCGTTCGGGTTTTCCAGCAGGAAGTCAGCGAAGAATTTGCCCATTTCCTGTTCCACCGCGGTTTTCACTTCGGAGGAAACGAGTTTGTCCTTGGTCTGGGAGCTGAACTTGGGATCCGGCACCTTAACCGAAATAATGGCAGTCAGACCTTCGCGCGCATCGTCACCGGTGGTGGCGATCTTGTACTTCTTCGCCAGGCCTTCCTGTTCGATGTAGTTGTTCAGGTTACGGGTAAGCGCGGAGCGGAAGCCCGCCAAATGGGTGCCACCGTCACGCTGAGGAATGTTGTTGGTGAAGCAGAGGAGGTTTTCGTTGAAGCTGTCGTTCCACTGCAGGGCGACTTCTACACCAACGCCGTCTTCTTCGCGCTGAACATTGAAGTGGAAGACCTCGTTAACGATGGTCTTGTTGGTGTTCAGATACTCGACGAACGCCTTTAGGCCGCCTTCATACTTGAACAGCTCTTCCTTGCCGCTGCGCTCGTCGCGCAGCACGATGCCTACGCCCGAGTTGAGGAAGGACAGTTCACGCAGGCGCTTGGCCAGGATGTCCCAGCTGAAGTGGATGTTGCTGAACGTCTCAGACGACGCCTTGAAATGCACTTCGGTGCCGGTGCCATCGGTCTCGCCGACCGGGCGCAACGGGAACTGCGGAACGCCATGGCGGTAGATCTGTTCCCAGACCTGACCAGCACGACGGATTGTAAGACGTAGCTCTTCGGACAAGGCGTTCACAACGGACACACCCACGCCGTGGAGACCGCCAGACACCTTGTAGGTATTGTCGTCGAACTTACCACCCGCATGCAGCACGGTCATGATGACCTCGGCGGCAGAAACCCCTTCTTCCTTATGGATATCTACCGGAATGCCACGACCGTTGTCGCGAACGGTGATGGATTCGTCAGTGTGGATGGTGATGCTAATTTCCGAGCAGAAGCCGGCAAGCGCTTCGTCGATCGAGTTATCAACGACCTCGAACACCATGTGGTGTAGACCTGTCCCATCATCGGTGTCGCCGATGTACATACCGGGGCGTTTGCGTACGGCATCCAGCCCCTTCAGCACTTTGATGCTGGAAGAGTCGTACGTTCTGTTCTCGCTCATGCTTCACTCCCGATGATCGTGGGGCTGATACAGCCATGTTCCACGTGGAACATGGCAACTGGCGTATCCGTGCGCCAGCCATCCCTCAGAAATTCATGGTCAACGCAGGTAATGAACACCTGGCAATCCAAATCTTCCAGCAAACGGCAAAGTGATTGCCGATGCTGCTCGTCCAACTCTGACGGTAAGTCGTCAACTAGGTAGATGCACTGGCCACGTTTCGCATGGTTCACCAAATGGCCCTGCGCAATTCGCAAGGCGCAAACCACTAGCTTCTGTTGACCGCGCGACAGTATGTCTGCCGCGCTGTGTGCACCTGAACGCAATCGCAGGTCGGCGCGTTGCGGCCCGGCCTGGGTGTGTCCGATTTGTTGATCGCGGAGGAGGGAAGTGGCCAGCACTTCGGATAGCTCCCGATCCTTGTCCCAGCCACGGTAATAGCTAAGCGTGAGACTATCGAGTTCCACCAAGTCAGCAAGCGTCTGTTGAAAGACCGGCTTCAACGCCTGGATGTAGGCCCGGCGATACTGGTCTATCTCATCACTGGCCAGGCATAGCTCCCGGTCCCAAGCCGCCTGCGAAGCGGCGTCCAGTGTACCATGCCGGAGCCACGAGTTCCGCTGCCTCAGCGCCTTCTGCAGTCGCTGCCAAGCGGGAAGGAAGCGAGGTTCCACGTGGAACACTCCCCAATCCAGGAACTGTCGACGTATCTTCGGAGCACCTTCGAGCAGTCGAAAACTATCCGGGTTGATCAGTTGAAGCGGCAGGGTCTCCGCCAGTTGGGCAGCACTTTTTGCATTCTGCCCATCGATGCGAATCTGGAACTCGCCCTGACGATCCCGGGAAATTCCCAAATTACTCTGCCCACCCTCGGCAAGTCTGACTTGACCGAACACCGTGCATGCAGGCTGTTCGTACTGAATGACTGGTTGCAGCCGAGTACTGCGAAACGAACGGGCAAGACCGAGGAGGTGGATTGCCTCCAGCAAGCTGGTTTTTCCGCTGCCGTTAGCGCCGTAGAGAATGTTGATGCGGGGGGAGGGGGAGAGGGTCACCGGCTGCAAGTTGCGCACGCCGGTGACCGAGATACGGCTAAGGGACATTGAGTCGTTACAGACGCATCGGCATTACGACGTAAGAGGAATCGTCGTTGCCAGCTTCCTGCACCAGGGCACTGCTGTTCGCATCGGACAGAATCAGACGAACCTGCTCAGTGGACATCACGCCCAGTACGTCCAGGAGGTAGCTCACGTTGAAACCAATCTCCAGGTTACTGCCGTTGTAATCGACCGCTACTTCTTCTTCAGCCTCTTCCTGTTCCGGGTTGTTCGCCTGGATCTTCAGCAGGCCGGAAGCGAGCGTCAGGCGAATACCACGGTACTTTTCGTTGGAAAGGATCGCAGTACGGCTGAAGGCCTCACGCAGCGCCTGGCGGTCACCGATTACCAGCTTGTCACCGCCACGGGGAAGCACACGCTCGTAATCCGGAAACTTACCGTCCACGAGTTTGGAGGTGAAGGTGAACTCACCGGTAGTAGCACGGATATGATGCTGGCCTAGCACGATACGAACCTCACCGTCCTGCTCTGTCAGCAGGCGAGCCAGTTCCAGGATACCTTTGCGCGGCACAATGACCTGGTGCCGGTCGACACCTTCAAGCCCGGCTTCCATGGCACACATGGCCAGCCGGTGACCGTCTGTGGCAACGGCACGCAGCACACCGGCATTCACCTCCAGCAACATGCCGTTGAGGTAGTAACGAACGTCCTGCTGAGCCATGGCAAAACTGGTGCGTTCGATCAGCCGACGCAGCTTGCTCTGCACGAGACTGAAATTCAGCGAGCCAGGACCTTCTTCCACGGTCGGGAAATCGTTCGCTGGCAGCGTCGAGAGGGTGAAGCGGCTGCGGCCTGCCTTGATCAGCAGCTTCTGCTCGTCCAGCCGGATGTCGATCAGCGCGTCGCTGGGCAGGCTTTTGCAGATGTCCATCAGCTTACGGGCCGGTACGGTGATCTCACCCGGCTCAGCCGGCTCTTCCAGGGCAACGCGCCCAACCAGCTCGACCTCGAGGTCAGTGCCGGTCAACGACAGCTGCTGGCCTTCGACTACCAGCAGCACGTTGGAGAGGACCGGCAAGGTCTGGCGGCGCTCGACGACGCCGGCGACCAGTTGCAGGGGTTTCAACAGGGCTTCGCGTTGAATTGTGAAATGCATGGTCTAGTCCCTTGCCTCTTGGGCTGCGGTCAGGTGGTCAATGTACGCAGCAGATTCTTGTAATCCTCGCGGATATCCGCGTCGGATTCCCTTAGTTGTGCAATCTTACGACAGGCATGGAGCACCGTGGTGTGGTCTCGTCCGCCGAACGCATCGCCGATCTCCGGAAGACTGTGGTTCGTCAATTCCTTGGACAGCGCCATGGCGACTTGCCGCGGCCGAGCCACCGAGCGCGAGCGGCGCTTGGAGAGCATGTCGGACATCTTGATCTTGTAGTACTCGACTACGGTGCGCTGGATGTTATCGATGCTGACCAACTTGTCCTGCAGGGCCAGGAGGTCCTTGAGCGACTCACGGATCAGTTCGATGGTGATATCCCGGCCCATGAAGTGGGCGTGGGCAATCACTCGTTTCAGCGCACCTTCCAGTTCGCGCACGTTGGAACGAATACGCTGAGCGATAAAGAACGCGGCGTCGTGCGGCAGATCGACCTTGGCCTGCTCGGCCTTCTTCATCAGGATGGCGACACGGGTTTCCAACTCCGGTGGTTCGACAGCTACCGTCAACCCCCAGCCGAAGCGGGACTTCAGGCGCTCTTCCAGGCCTTCGATTTCCTTCGGGTAGCGGTCACTGGTGAGAATCACCTGCTGACCGCCCTCCAACAGGGCGTTGAAGGTGTGGAAAAACTCCTCCTGCGAACGCTCCTTACGGGCGAAGAACTGAATGTCGTCGATGAGCAGCGCGTCTACAGATCGATAGAAGCGCTTGAACTCGTTGATCGCATTCAGTTGAAGGGCCTTGACCATGTCTGCGACGAATCGCTCGGAATGCAGGTAAACCACCTTGGCATTCGGATTCTTCTTCAGCAGGTGGTTACCCACAGCGTGCATCAGGTGAGTTTTACCCAGACCCACGCCGCCATAAAGGAACAGCGGGTTGTAGCCATGCTTGGGGTTATCCGCCACCTGCCAGGCCGCCGCACGGGCCAACTGGTTGGACTTGCCCTCGACGAAGTTCTCGAAGGTGAAGGTGCGATTCAGGTAGCTGGTGTGCTTCAACGCCCCTTCCACTTGCACGGAACGCTCCGTGCGGATCGCCGGTGCAGATACCACCGACGCCAACGGATCGAGGTTGTCGCGGGTTTCCTCCACGGTCTCGATGCGCTTATGCGATGGTGCGGCAGGAGGGGGAGGCGGAGGCGCCATGACCGGAGGCGGGGGCGGTGGTGCCTTCCGCGGTGCCGGGCTGCGCTTACTGCCTATTAATAAGGAAAGAGCAGGCGCCAGGCCGTTGCCCCGTTCGCCGAGCAACTCGAGGAGCCGCCCCATGTACTTCTCGTTGACCCAATCGAGCACGAACCGATTCGGCGCGTAAACGCGCAGTTCGTCTCCATCGGCTTCAACCTGCAATGGGCGGATCCAGGTGTTGAATTGCTGGGCAGGCAGCTCATCGCGCAAGAGCTCCACGCACTGCTGCCAAAGTTCCACTGACACGGATGTCCCCCAAGTCGGAATGATGCCGGACTCAAACAAAACAGCGGTCATTGTAGCCGCCACGGGATGAGTTATCCACACGAAAGATGTCGAATGGGTGAATAAAATCAATATGTTATTCACCGCGCAGAATCACGCTGTGCTTGGCATGAATCTTGTGGATAACCATGCCATAACCCGGCCTTCTCTCCTGGGGAAAAGTGCCTGCATAACTCGCCTGTGGGTAACCTCGCCTTTCACCCCCAGCTTCTACCCAGATCGCGCACAGCCAGACCACCTCTTTCTGACAAGGTTGTTAGTCGACTCACACACAGGCTGCATACGGCCTGTGCCGGGTTTTCCACAGGCAAGGCGGGGGCACAGTTATAAAAAACATAACCAAGCTTTTTTAAATTTCCCTTTCTTCTATATTCTTTTACTCGACAGCGCTGGTTGGAAATTGACCTGCCCGCACCGTTTCACTAGAATTGCCGGTCTCTTTAAACGGGGGCCACTTCCGGCCCGTAGTGACCACCAGGTAAAAGCATCATGAAACGCACTTTCCAACCCAGCACCATCAAGCGCGCTCGCACCCACGGTTTCCGTGCCCGTATGGCCACCAAGAACGGCCGTCAAGTCCTGTCGCGTCGTCGCGCCAAGGGCCGCAAGCGCCTGACCGTCTGATTTATCCGGAACGGGTGGTGAGTCAGGGCTTCGATCGGGAAAAGCGACTGCTGATACCCCGACAGTTCAAGGCAGTCTTCGACTCACCCACCGGAAAGGTTCCCGGCAAACACGTCCTGCTCCTCGCGCGTGACAACGGCCTTGATCACCCCCGCCTGGGTCTGGTGATCGGCAAGAAAAGCGTCAAGCTTTCCGTCGAGCGCAATCGCCTAAAACGCCAGATTCGCGAATCCTTCCGCCATAACCTTGAGTTGCTGGTCGGGTGGGACATCGTAATCGTGGCGCGCAAAGGCATTGGCGATCTGGAGAATCCTGAGCTGAAGCATCAGTTCGGCAAACTCTGGAAACGCCTCGCGCGCAGCCGGACTCGCCCTGAACCTTCTCCCGGATCAGGGGTGTCCGACAGTCCCCATGCGTAAACTGGCCCTCGCTCCGATCCAGTTCTATCGCTATGCCATCAGTCCACTGATGGCCAGTCACTGTCGTTTCTATCCCAGTTGTTCCTGCTACGCGCAGGAGGCCATCGAACAACATGGCCTCCTGCGTGGCGGCTGGCTGACCCTGCGTCGCCTGGGCCGCTGTCATCCGTGGAATCCGGGCGGCTATGACCCGGTGCCACCTGCCAACACTCCCCAACCTCCTTCGATGGCCGAGTAATCATGGATATTCAACGCTCGATCCTGATCGTCGCCCTGGCAATCGTGTCCTACCTGATGGTTCTGCAGTGGAACCAGGACTACGGCCAAGCCGCCCTGCCGAGTGCAGGCAACAGCGCAAGCTCCGCGCAATCGACGCTGCCGGACGACAACGCAACCGCCAAGTCCGGCGACGACGTGCCGACCGCCAGCGCTGAGCGCAGCGAGCCGGCAACTCCCCAGACCGTCGCTCCCAGCAGCGAACTGATCCGTGTTGAAACCGACGTACTGAGCCTGGCCATCGATCCGAATGGCGGTGACATCGTCCAACTGACCCTGCCGAAGTACCCGCGCCGCCAGGATCATCCGGATGTGCCTTTCCAGCTGTTCGACAATGGCGGTGAGCGCCTCTACCAGGCCCAAAGCGGCCTGGTCGGTGCCAACGGTCCGGACGCCCGGGCCAACGGCCGCCCCATGTACAGCGCCACTCAGCGCAGTTTCAAACTGGCCGATGGTCAGGAACAACTGGTAGTCGACCTGACTTTCAGCGAAGCCGGTGTGAACTACACCAAGCGCTTCACCCTGAATCGCGGCAAGTACGAACTGCAGGTGGCCTACAAGGTCGACAACCAGAGCGCCCAGCCCTGGTCCGGCAGCATGTATGCCCAGCTCAAACGTGACGCCAGTGCCGACCCGTCCGCAACCACAGCCACTGGTGTGTCCACCTATCTGGGTGCTGCTGTCTGGACTCCGGACGAGCCGTACAAGAAGCTTTCCATGAAAGACATGGACAAGCAGCCCTTCAAGGAAACCGTGCAGGGAGGCTGGGTAGCCTGGCTGCAGCACTACTTCGTGACCGCCTGGGTCGCACCGAAGGACCAGAACAACGCCATCCAGACCCGCAAGGACTCCCGTGGAAACTACATCGTCGGTTTCGTAGGCCCCTCGCTGAACGTGCCAGCAGGCGCTTCGGCCGAAACGTCCGCGATTCTCTACGCCGGTCCGAAGACCCAGGATCACCTCAAGGAACTCTCCCCGGGCCTGGAACTCACCGTCGACTACGGCTTCCTGTGGTTCATCGCACAGCCGATCTTCTGGCTGTTGCAACATATCCACAGCCTGTTGGGTAACTGGGGCTGGTCGATCATCGTCCTGACCATCCTGATCAAAGCAGCGTTCTTCCCGCTCTCTGCCGCCAGCTATCGGTCCATGGCGCGTATGCGAGCCGTGTCGCCGAAGCTCCAGGCCCTGAAAGAACAGTTCGGTGACGATCGCCAGAAGATGTCCCAGGCGATGATGGAGCTGTACAAGAAGGAGAAGATCAACCCGCTGGGCGGCTGCCTACCGATTCTCGTGCAGATGCCAGTCTTCCTGGCCCTCTACTGGGTACTGCTGGAAAGCGTAGAAATGCGCCAGGCCCCGTGGATGTTCTGGATCACCGACCTGTCGATCAAGGATCCGTTCTTCATCCTGCCGATCATCATGGGCGCCACCATGTTCATCCAGCAGCAACTGAACCCGACGCCGCCGGACCCGATGCAAGCCAAGGTACTGAAGCTGATGCCAATCATCTTCACCTTCTTCTTCCTGTGGTTCCCGGCTGGCCTGGTACTGTACTGGGTGGTCAACAACGTCCTGTCGATCGCGCAGCAGTGGTACATTACCCGGCAGATCGAGGCGGCCAGCAAGAAGGCAGCAGCCTGACAGCGACGCCAGACAGCTTGAACAAGACGCCCCCTCTGGGGGCGTCTTGCTATCTGCCATTCGTAGATCCCAAGGTATCAACAGATGAATCCTATCCGTGACACCATCGTCGCCGTCGCCACCGCCCAGGGCCGCGGGGGCGTGGGCATCGTCCGCGTATCCGGGCCCCACGCAGCGCGGATTGCCGAAGCCATCAGCGGTCGCTCGCCCAAACCCCGCTTCGCTCACTACGGACCCTTCCTCGATGGTTCCGGGCAAACCCTGGACCAAGGAATTGCGCTCTATTTTCCAGGCCCTAACTCCTTCACCGGGGAGGATGTCTTTGAGCTCCAGGGCCACGGGGGCCCCGTTGTGCTCGACCTGCTGCTGCGCCGTTGCATGGAACTGGGGGCTCGCCAGGCACGTCCCGGTGAGTTCAGCGAGCGTGCATTCCTCAATGACAAACTCGACCTGGCCCAGGCGGAAGCCATCGCCGATCTCATCGAAGCCAGCTCCGAACAGGCAGCGCGCAATGCCTTGCGCTCGCTGCAAGGCGAGTTCTCCAAGCGCGTGCATGGATTGACCGAGAAGCTGATAGAGCTGCGCATCTACGTGGAGGCCGCCATCGACTTCCCCGAGGAAGAAATAGATTTCCTCGCCGATGGCCACGTACTGGGTCTGCTGGATGGCGTTCGGGAAAACTTATCCACAGTCATCCGTGAAGCAGGCCAGGGCGCTCTGCTGCGCGATGGCATGACCGTAGTGATCGCCGGTCGCCCAAATGCAGGCAAATCCAGCCTGTTGAATGCGCTGGCAGGGCGCGAAGCAGCCATCGTAACCGACATTGCCGGCACCACCCGCGACGTGCTGCGGGAACATATCCACATCGATAGCATGCCCCTCCACGTTGTAGATACTGCCGGCTTGCGCGATACCGACGACCATGTGGAAAAGATTGGCGTCGAGCGCGCCCTGAAAGCCATTGGTGAAGCTGATCGGGTACTGCTGGTGGTAGACGCTACCGCGCCTGAAGCGGCGGATCCCTTCGCGCTATGGCCAGAGTTCCTTGACCAGAAGCCGGACCCGGCAAAGGTCACCCTGATCCGAAACAAAGCCGACCTCAGTGGCGAGACAAGCGCGCTGGAAATCAGCGACGATGGGCATGTCACCCTCAGTCTGTCGGCTCGCTCCGGAGAGGGCCTTGAGCTGCTTCGCGAACACCTGAAGGCCTGCATGGGTTATCAACAGACCGCCGAAAGCAGCTTCAGCGCCCGTCGTCGTCACCTGGAAGCCCTTCGCCAGGCGGGTTCCTTCCTTGATCATGGTCGTTCCCAGCTCACGCTCGCCGGCGCTGGCGAACTTCTCGCCGAGGACCTGCGGCAAGCCCAGCAGGCTCTGGGCGAAATCACTGGCGCATTCAGCTCCGACGACCTGCTCGGCCGCATCTTCTCCAGTTTCTGCATCGGCAAGTAAGCCCCCTCCCTTCTTATCCACAGAGAACGCGACTGCCTGCCAAACGGGCGGTTCGTTCCTGCCTTCCCGCCTGGAAAATGGTTTGCCGGAACCCTGTTGATAACTAGCCTTTAACCCAGTCCATAACCCTGGTGAAAAGCCAAGGGATAAATCTCCTGTGCATAACTACCATTTAGATACACAGCTTTCTGACGGCATACTCAATGGCTACGGTCAGGATCGCCACAGAGTTATCATCCTCTGAAACGCCCGTTCTTAATGGCTCTGATTGACTTATCAACAGAAAAGCCTCTCCCTAAGGTATAAACATAAAAACAGGCTTTTTAAGAAATTCTTCTCTCTTTTCTATTCTTACCCACAGAGACTTTTCCCCATCTGGATAACTCCCCAGGGATAAGCTCGGGTAAAGCTACTGGCTATTTTTTGGCCAGACGGCTTCATGAGAGCGAGTGAATTCCCCTATACTGTGCGGCTTTCTCTATTTCCCAGCCTTGAACAGGCACGAGGTGCGTGGTGGATTTCCCTTCCCGTTTTGACGTGATCGTGATCGGTGGCGGCCATGCCGGCACTGAGGCCGCCTTGGCGGCCGCACGCATGGGCGTGAAGACCCTGCTGCTGACTCACAATGTGGAAACCCTCGGCCAGATGAGCTGCAACCCAGCCATCGGTGGCATCGGCAAGAGCCACCTTGTCAAAGAGATCGATGCGCTCGGCGGCGCCATGGCTACCGCCACGGACCTGGGGGGCATCCAGTTCCGTGTGCTGAACAGCCGCAAGGGACCAGCCGTTCGTGCCACGCGTGCTCAGGCTGACCGCGTGCTCTACAAGGCTGCTATTCGCGAGATACTCGAGAACCAGCCGAACCTGTGGATATTCCAGCAGGCCTGTGACGACCTGATCGTCGAGAACGACCTGGTCAGAGGCGTGGTGACTCAGATGGGTTTGCGCTTCCTCGCTGAGTCCGTAGTGCTCACCACGGGCACCTTCCTCGGCGGACTTATCCACATTGGTCTACAAAACTATTCGGGGGGCCGTGCAGGCGATCCGCCGTCCATTGCGCTGGCCCGCCGCCTGCGAGAGTTGCCGCTGCGTGTCGGTCGACTGAAAACCGGCACCCCACCGCGTATCGACGGTCGCTCTGTGGATTTCTCGGTGATGACCGAGCAACCTGGCGACACCCCGATCCCGGTCATGTCCTTCCTCGGCTCGAAGGAACAGCACCCGCGCCAGGTCAGTTGCTGGATCACCCATACCAACGCACGGACCCACGAGGTCATCGCCAGTAACCTCGATCGCTCGCCGATGTATTCCGGCGTGATCGAAGGCATCGGCCCGCGCTACTGCCCGTCCATCGAAGACAAGATCCACCGCTTCGCCGACAAGGACAGTCACCAGGTGTTCCTCGAGCCGGAAGGTCTGACCACCAATGAGCTGTATCCCAACGGCATCTCCACCTCGCTGCCATTCGACGTGCAGCTGGACATCGTCCGGTCCATTCGCGGAATGGAAAACGCCCATATCGTGCGTCCGGGCTATGCCATCGAATATGACTACTTCGATCCGCGCGACCTGAAGTACAGCCTGGAAACCAAAGTCATATCCGGCCTGTTCTTCGCCGGTCAGATCAACGGCACCACTGGCTACGAAGAAGCGGGTGCCCAGGGCCTGCTCGCTGGCGCCAATGCGGCCCTGCGCGCCCAAGGCAAGGACGCCTGGTGTCCGCGTCGCGACGAAGCCTATATCGGCGTCCTGGTAGACGACCTGATTACCTTGGGCACCCAGGAGCCCTACCGCATGTTCACGTCGCGCGCCGAATACCGGTTGATCCTGCGCGAGGATAACGCCGACCTGCGTCTCACCGAAAAAGGCCGCGAGCTCGGCCTCGTGGACGACAACCGCTGGGCAGCTTTCGAAGCCAAGCGCGAGGGCATCGCGCTTGAAGAGCAACGGCTGAAGAGCACATGGGTCCGTCCGGGTACTCCCGAGGGTGATGCAATCGCCCACCGCTTCGGGACCCCGCTTACCCATGAATACAACCTGCTCAACCTGCTGAGCCGTCCGGAAATCGATTACGCCGGACTGGTGGAAATCACCGGAGGCGGCGCCGAGGATTCGCAAGTAGCCGAGCAGGTAGAAATCAAGACCAAGTACGCCGGTTACATCGATCGGCAGCAGGACGAGATCGCGCGCCTTAGGGCCAGCGAAGATATTCGACTACCCGACGACCTGGACTACGCCACCATCTCGGGTCTCTCCAAGGAGATCCAGCACAAGCTCGGCAACTCCCGTCCGGAGACTCTCGGCCAGGCCGGTCGTATCCCCGGCGTGACCCCGGCGGCGATTTCCCTGTTGCTGATCCACCTGAAGAAACGCGGTGCCGGCCGCAAGCTGGAGCAGAGCGCCTGATGTCCCTGGTTTCCCAGCGCCATGCCGACGAACTGGCCACTGGCGCACAGCAACTCGCTGTCGAACTCACTCCGGAAAAGCAGGAAAAACTCCTCGCCTACCTGGCCTTGCTGATCAAGTGGAACAAGGCCTACAACCTGACTGCGGTGCGTGATCCGGATGAAATGGTCTCGCGCCACCTCCTCGATAGCCTGAGCGTTGTGTCTCGTGTCGCCGAGCTTGGGGATAACTGGCTGGACGTCGGTAGCGGCGGTGGTATGCCGGGCATACCGTTGGCCATCCTGTTTCCGGAGCGGCGCTTCACACTGCTCGACTCCAATGGCAAGAAGACTCGTTTCCTCACTCAGGTGAAGCTGGAGCTGAAACTCACCAACCTCGAAGTTGTCCACAACCGGGTCGAAGCCTTCACTCCCGAGCGGCCGTTCAGTGGCATCGTGTCGCGCGCCTTCAGTTCGCTGGAGGATTTCAGTAACTGGACGCGCCATCTCGGAGATGGTGAAACACGCTGGCTGGCCATGAAAGGCTTGCACCCGGATGACGAGCTGCAGGCACTGCCCGCGGACTTCCGCGTCGAGTCCGCGCATCAGCTGGAGGTTCCCGGTTGCCAAGGTCAGCGCCATCTGCTGATACTGCGCCGCACGCTATGAGGGGGAAGGCAGCCATGGCCAAGGTATTCGCAATCGCCAATCAGAAAGGCGGGGTCGGCAAGACCACCACCTGTGTCAACCTCGCCGCGTCGCTGGTCGCTACCAAGCGACGCGTGCTGCTGATCGACCTCGATCCCCAGGGCAACGCCACCATGGGCAGCGGCATCGACAAGCTTGCCCTTGAGCATTCCGTCTATGACGTGCTGACCGGTGAGTGCGACCTGGCTACGGCCATGCAGTACTCCGAGCACGGCGGCTACCAGCTGCTGCCGGCCAACCGCGATCTCACAGCTGCGGAAGTGGCACTGCTGGACATGCCCAGCAAGGAACATCGCCTGCGCGAAGCCCTCGCGCCGATTCGCGAGAATTACGATTACATCCTCATCGACTGCCCACCTTCGCTGTCGATGCTGACGATCAACGCGCTGGTCGCTTCCGACGGCGTGATCATCCCCATGCAGTGCGAGTACTACGCACTCGAAGGCTTGTCGGACCTGATGAACAGCATCCAGCGCATCGGCCAGCTGCTGAACCCGAACCTGAAGATCGAAGGCCTGTTGCGCACCATGTACGACCCGCGCATCAGCCTGACCAACGACGTTTCGGCGCAGCTCAAGGAACACTTCGGCGACAAGCTCTACGACGCTGTCATTCCTCGTAACGTAAGGCTGGCCGAAGCCCCTAGCTTTGGCATGCCGGCCCTGGTCTACGACAAGCAATCCCGTGGCGCCATCGCCTATCTGGCGCTGGCTGGCGAACTGGTCCGACGCCAGCGCGCCAAAGCCAAAACCGCTACCGCATAAGGAATCCGCATGGCCGCGAAAAAACGAGGTCTGGGCCGTGGCTTGGACGCCCTGCTGGGCGGCAGTACAGTCACCACGCTTGAAGAAGAAGCCGTAAAGGTCGATACCCGCGAGCTTCAGCACCTGCCCCTGGACCTGATCCAACGCGGTAAGTACCAACCCCGCCGCGACATGGACCCAACGGCCCTGGAAGAACTGGCCCAGTCGATCAGGGTTCAGGGCGTCATGCAGCCCATCGTGGTGCGCCCCATCGGTGCGGGCCGCTTCGAGATCATCGCCGGTGAGCGCCGCTGGCGCGCCAGCCAGCAAGCCGGGCTGGACAAGATCCCGGCCATGGTCCGAGAAGTGCCCGACGAAGCCGCCATCGCCATGGCGCTGATCGAGAACATCCAGCGCGAGGACCTCAATCCCATCGAGGAAGCCATCGCGCTGCAGCGCCTGCAGCAGGAATTCCAACTCACCCAGCAGCAAGTGGCTGAAGCGGTCGGCAAGTCACGCGTCACCATTACCAACCTCCTGCGCCTGATCGGCTTGCCTGAAGAGATCAAGACCCTGCTCTCCCACGGCGATCTGGAAATGGGACACGCCCGGGCGCTGCTCGGTCTACCCCTGGAACGTCAGGTTGAAGGGGCGCGACATGTTGTCGCACGAGGTCTGACCGTGCGCCAAACCGAAGCACTGGTACGGCAGTGGCTGAACGCTACTGAAAAAGCTGTCGAGCCGGTCAAGGCCGATCCGGATATCAGCCGGCTTGAACAGCGCCTGGCTGAGCGGCTGGGCGCTCCGGTGCAGATCAAGCACGGCCAGAAAGGCAAAGGTCAACTGGTCATCCGTTACAACTCCCTCGACGAACTACAGGGCGTCCTGGCCCACATCCGCTGAAACATTTGGCGCTGTAGCGACGGTCGGATTTCACTACCCGGCAGTTGAACAGGGGGGGTTCCCCCCCTATACTCTGCGCGCAATTTTGTCGGCACAAAGTATGCCAAGTCGTTGATTCCAGCGGCCGACACCAGAGGAACTGCTGCGATGGATATCCGCACGCCAAACCGCTTGCCCTTCCATCGTCTACCGGTTTTCCCGGTACTGTTGGTTCAACTGGTTGCACTGCTGCTCGCCGCTGTCGTTCTCTGGCAGTGGCGGGGTACGGTGGCTGGATATTCTGGCTTGTGCGGCGGCTTGATCGCCTGGTTGCCGAACCTGTATTTCGCCCGCAAGGCGTTCCGTTACAGCGGAGCCCGTGCAGCCCAGGCGATAGTCCGCTCTTTCTATGCGGGCGAGATGGGCAAGTTGATTTTGACGGCAGTGCTGTTTGCACTGACGTTTGCAGGTGTGAAACCCCTGGATGCGCCGGCAGTTTTCGGCGCTTTCCTGCTGACTCAGTCCGTCAGCTGGTTCGCGCCCCTGCTGATGAGAACAAGATTTTCGAAACCTTAGGGCGTTTGAGGCAAACATGGCAGAGCAAACCGCTTCGGGCTATATCCAGCACCACCTGCAGAACCTGACCTTCGGTCGTCTGCCCAATGGCGATTGGGGCTTCGCCCACAGCGCCGAGCAAGCCAAGGAAATGGGCTTCTGGGCCTTCCACGTCGACACCCTGGGCTGGTCCATCGGACTGGGCCTGATCTTCGTGCTCCTGTTCCGCCTGGCAGCCAAGAAAGCCACCTCCGGCATCCCTGGCGGTCTGCAGAACCTGGTGGAAGTCATGATCGACTTCGTCGACACCAACGTGAAGGACACCTTCCACGGTCGTAATCCGCTGATCGCCCCGCTGGCGCTGACCATCTTCGTCTGGATCTTCCTGATGAACGCCATCGACCTGATCCCGGTGGACTGGATCCCGATGCTGGCCGTCCTCATCTCCGGTGATTCGCACATTCCGTTCCGTGCCGTTCCGACCACCGACCCGAATGCCACCCTTGGCATGGCCTTCTCGGTGTTCGGCCTGATCATCTTCTACAGCATCAAGGTCAAAGGCATCGGCGGCTTCCTCGGCGAACTGACCCTGCACCCCTTCAGCAGCAAGAACATCTTCGTTCAGATCCTGCTGATTCCGGTCAACTTCCTGCTCGAGTTCGTCACCCTGATCGCCAAGCCGATCTCCCTGGCACTGCGTCTGTTCGGCAACATGTACGCCGGCGAGCTGGTGTTCATCCTGATCGCCGTGATGTTCGGCGCCGGCATTCTGCTGCTGAGCGGCCTGGGCATTGCCCTGCAGTGGGCGTGGGCTGTGTTCCACATCCTGATCATCACCCTGCAGGCCTTCATCTTCATGATGCTGACCATCGTCTATCTGTCGATGGCGCATGAGGACAACCATTAAGAATCTCTTGGTGCACCTGGTCGCTCTCCCGCTGGGAAGAAATCAAGTGCACCTGTGGTTCTGATGGTCTCGCGCCACGGCGCGGGAAGCCCGCAAGGGCAGTGGGAACAAAACGATTTCGCTTTACCGCTTCACTTAAACCTTAACCAACACGACATAAAGTCGGGAGGAAAAATGGAAACTGTAGTAGGTCTGACCGCGATCGCCGTAGCTCTGCTGATTGGTCTGGGTGCCCTGGGTACCGCCATTGGCTTCGGTCTGCTGGGTGGCAAGTTCCTGGAAGGCGCTGCTCGTCAGCCGGAAATGGTTCCGATGCTGCAAGTTAAAATGTTCATCGTGGCCGGTCTGCTTGACGCCGTAACCATGATCGGCGTTGGTATCGCTCTGTTCTTCACCTTCGCTAACCCGTTCATTGCTCAGGTAGCCCAGTAATCCTCGATTTTCGAGGATTCGACTGACAACGAACGAGCGAGGTGTTGGCGTGAATATTAATGCAACCCTGATCGGCCAGTCCGTTGCGTTCTTCATCTTCGTACTGTTCTGCATGAAGTTCGTGTGGCCTCCGGTCATCACTGCTCTGCGTGAACGTCAGAAGAAGATCGCTGATGGCCTGGACGCTGCCAACCGTGCGGCTCGTGACCTGGAGCTGGCCCATGAAAAAGTGGGTCAGCAACTGCGCGAAGCCAAGGCTCAGGCAGCTGAAATCATTGAGCAAGCCAAAAAGCGCGCTACCCAGATCGTCGACGAAGCTCGCGATCAGGCACGTGCTGAAGGTGAGCGCCTGAAGGCGCAAGCTCAGGCCGAGATCGAGCAGGAACTGAACAGCGTCAAAGACGCGCTGCGCGCCCAACTGGGTAGCCTGGCCGTTAATGGTGCCGAGAAGATCCTGGGTGCCACTATCGATCAAAACGCGCACGCGGAGCTGGTTAACAAACTGGCAGCCGAAATTTAAGCGAGGGCGATCATGGCAGAACTGACCACGCTGGCCCGACCTTACGCCAAGGCTGCTTTCGAGTACGCCCAGGCCCATCAGCAGCTGGCCTCTTGGTCGGCCATGCTAGGCCTGGCCGCTGCGGTGTCGCAGGACGACACCATGCAGCGTGTGCTCAAAGCCCCGCGACTGACGAGCGCAGAGAAAGCCAACACCTTCATAGAGGTGGTTGGCGACAAGTTCGACGCCCAGGCACAGAACTTCATCCACGTTGTTTCCGAGAATGGCCGCCTCGTGCTGCTGCCGGAAATCGCCGAACAGTTCGAGCTCTACAAGGCCGAACAAGAGAAATCGGTAGACGTGGAAGTCACCAGTGCCTTCGCATTGAGCGATGAACAGCAAGACAAACTCGCCAAGGTTCTCAGCGCACGGCTCAGCCGGGAAGTGCGTCTGCACGCCGTGGAAGACTCCAGCCTCATAGGTGGTGTAGTCATCCGCGCCGGCGACCTGGTTATCGATGGCTCGGTTCGCGGCAAAATCGCGAAACTGGCCGAAGCGTTGAAATCTTGAGTTTGAAGGGGCAGCAGAGCAATGCAGCAACTCAATCCTTCCGAAATTAGTGAAATCATCAAGGGACGTATCGAGAAACTCGACGTCTCTTCCCAAGCCCGCAACGAGGGCACCATCGTTTCCGTCTCCGACGGCATCGTGCGCATTCACGGCCTGGCCGATGTGATGTACGGTGAGATGATCGAGTTCCCGGGCGGCGTTTACGGTATGGCGCTGAACCTGGAGCAAGACTCCGTAGGTGCCGTAATCCTGGGCAAGTACACCGGCCTGGCCGAAGGTATGAGCGCCAAGTGCACCGGCCGCATCCTGGAAGTCCCGGTTGGTCCGGAACTGCTGGGTCGCGTCGTTGACGCCCTGGGCAACCCGATCGACGGCAAAGGTCCGATCAACGCTGCTGCCACCGATGCGGTGGAAAAAGTAGCGCCGGGCGTGATCTGGCGTAAATCGGTAGACCAGCCGGTACAGACCGGCTACAAGGCCGTTGACGCCATGATCCCGATCGGCCGTGGCCAGCGTGAGCTGATCATTGGCGACCGTCAGATCGGCAAGACCGCCCTGGCTGTCGACGCCATCATCAACCAGAAAGACAGCGGCATCCGCTGCGTATACGTAGCCATCGGTCAGAAGCAATCGACCATCGCCAACGTTGTTCGCAAGCTGGAAGAAAACGGCGCCCTGGCCAACACCATCATCGTGGCCGCCAGTGCTTCCGAATCCCCTGCTCTGCAGTACATCGCTCCGTACTCTGGCTGCACCATGGGTGAATTCTTCCGCGACCGCGGCGAAGACGCCCTGATCATTTACGATGACCTGTCCAAGCAGGCCGTAGCCTACCGCCAGATCTCCCTGCTGCTGCGCCGCCCGCCGGGCCGCGAAGCCTACCCGGGCGACGTGTTCTATCTCCACAGCCGTCTGCTGGAGCGCGCTTCCCGCGTTTCCGAAGAGTACGTCGAGAAGTTCACCAACGGCGCTGTGAAAGGCAAGACCGGTTCCCTGACCGCCCTGCCGATCATCGAAACCCAGGCTGGTGACGTTTCCGCGTTCGTTCCGACCAACGTGATCTCCATCACCGACGGTCAGATCTTCCTGGAATCCGCCCTGTTCAACTCGGGTATCCGTCCGGCCGTCAACGCCGGTATCTCGGTATCCCGTGTTGGTGGCGCGGCCCAGACCAAGATCATCAAGAAGCTGTCCGGTGGTATCCGTACCGCCCTGGCCCAGTACCGTGAGCTGGCTGCGTTCGCGCAGTTCGCTTCCGACCTGGACGAGGCTACCCGCAAGCAGCTCGAGCATGGTCAGCGCGTTACCGAGCTGATGAAGCAGAAGCAATACGCGCCCATGTCCATTGCCGACATGTCGCTGAGCCTGTACGCCGCTGAGCGTGGCTTCCTGCAGGACATCGAGCTCGCCAAGATCGGCGCCTTCGAACAAGCCTTGATCGCCTACTTCAACCGTGATCACGCCGCACTGATGGCGAAGATCAACGAGAAGGGTGACTTCAACGACGAGATCGACGCCGGCATCAAGGCTGGTATCGAGAAGTTCAAGGCCACCCAAACCTGGTAAGCCGCAGCGGGGGGTCGTAAGGCCCCCCGCCTGCTAACCCGATAGGTGTTACATGGCAGGCGCAAAAGAGATTCGCAGCAAGATTGCGAGCATCAAAAGCACGCAGAAGATCACCAGCGCCATGGAAAAGGTGGCGGTCAGCAAGATGCGCAGGGCTCAACTGCGCATGGCTGCCAGCCGCCCCTACGCGGAGCGCATCCGCCAGGTGATCGGTCATTTGGCCAACGCGAACCCGGAATACCGCCATCCCTTCATGATCGAGCGTGAGGTCAAGCGCGTCGGTTACGTGGTGGTGAGCAGCGACCGTGGTTTGTGCGGCGGCTTGAACATCAACCTGTTCAAGGCTCTGGTCAAAGACATGGCGGGTTACCGTCAGGACGGCGTGGAGATCGACCTCTGCGTGATTGGTGGCAAGGGTGCGGCCTTCTTCCGCAACTACGGCGGTAACGTCGTTGCAGCCATCAGCCACCTCGGCGAGGAACCCTCGATCAACGACCTGATCGGCAGCGTCAAGGTTATGCTCGATGCATACCTGGATGGCCGTATCGATCGCCTGTTCGTGGTCTCCAACAAGTTCGTCAACACCATGACGCAGAAGCCGACCGTGGACCAACTGGTTCCGCTGGTGGCCGACCCGGATCAAGAGTTGAAGCATCACTGGGATTACCTCTACGAACCCGACGCCAAGGAGATCCTCGAAGGTCTGCTGGTGCGCTACGTGGAATCCCAGGTGTATCAGGCCGTGGTAGAGAACAACGCCTGCGAGCAGGCGGCACGGATGATCGCGATGAAGAACGCCACCGACAACGCCGGTGACCTGATCAGCAGCCTCCAGCTGATCTACAACAAGGCGCGTCAGGCAGCGATCACTCAAGAGATTTCGGAAATCGTCGGCGGCGCTGCCGCGGTTTAAGACCGGTTCATATATTTAGAGGAACCAGATATGAGTAGCGGACGTATCGTTCAAATCATCGGCGCCGTTATCGACGTGGAATTCCCGCGTGATCAGGTGCCGAACGTATACGACGCGCTGAAAGTCAGCGGCGTCGAAACCACCCTCGAAGTTCAGCAGCAGCTGGGCGACGGCGTGGTTCGTTCCATCGCAATGGGTTCGACCGAAGGCCTCAAGCGTGGCCTGGACGTCTCCAACACTGGCAAGGCCATTTCCGTCCCGGTCGGTAAAGCGACCCTGGGCCGCATCATGGACGTGCTGGGCAACCCGATCGACGAAGCAGGCCCCATCGGCGAAGAAGAGCGTTGGGTTATCCACCGCGACGCTCCGTCCTACGCCGAGCAGGCGGGTGGCAACGAGCTGCTGGAAACCGGCATCAAGGTAATCGACCTGGTCTGCCCCTTCGCCAAAGGCGGTAAGGTCGGCCTGTTCGGTGGCGCCGGTGTAGGCAAGACCGTAAACATGATGGAACTGATCCGTAACATCGCGATCGAGCACAGCGGTTACTCTGTGTTCGCCGGCGTGGGTGAGCGTACTCGTGAGGGTAACGACTTCTACCACGAGATGAAGGATTCCAACGTTCTGGACAAAGTGGCCCTGGTATACGGCCAGATGAACGAGCCGCCGGGCAACCGTCTGCGCGTTGCACTGACCGGGCTGACCATGGCCGAGAAGTTCCGTGACGAAGGCCGCGACGTTCTGCTGTTCGTCGACAACATCTACCGCTACACCCTGGCCGGTACCGAAGTGTCCGCGCTGCTGGGTCGTATGCCGTCCGCTGTGGGTTACCAGCCGACCCTGGCCGAGGAAATGGGCGTTCTGCAAGAGCGCATCACCTCCACCAAGACCGGTTCGATCACCTCCATCCAGGCCGTATACGTTCCTGCGGACGACCTGACCGACCCGTCCCCGGCGACCACCTTCGCCCACCTGGACGCCACCGTCGTACTGTCCCGTGACATCGCGTCCCTGGGTATCTACCCGGCCGTTGATCCGCTGGACTCGACCTCCCGCCAGCTGGACCCGCTGGTGATCGGTCAGGACCACTACGAGACCGCTCGTGGTGTCCAGTACGTTCTGCAGCGTTACAAGGAACTGAAGGACATCATCGCGATCCTGGGTATGGACGAACTGTCCGAAGCGGACAAGCAGCTCGTTAACCGTGCTCGTAAGATCCAGCGCTTCCTGTCCCAGCCGTTCTTCGTGGCCGAAGTCTTCACCGGTTCCCCGGGCAAGTACGTGTCGCTGAAGGACACCATCGCTGGCTTCAAAGGCATCCTCAACGGTGACTACGACCACCTGCCCGAGCAGGCGTTCTACATGGTCGGCGGCATCGAAGAAGCCATCGAGAAAGCGAAGAAACTGTAACCCCCTGAGCGCCCGGCAACGGGCGCTTACGTGAGGCAAGCGTATGGCTATTACTGTCCATTGCGATATCGTCAGCGCCGAAGCGGAGATATTCTCCGGTCTGGTGGAGATGGTGATTGCGCACGGCAACCTGGGCGATCTGGGTATCGCTCCGGGTCACGCCCCGCTGATCACCGACCTCAAGCCGGGTCCGATCCGCCTGGTCAAGCAGGGTGGTGAGGAGGAGGTGTACTACATCTCTGGTGGTTTCCTCGAGGTCCAGCCCAACATGGTGAAGGTCCTGGCCGACACCGTGCTGCGCGCCGGCGACCTGGACGAAGCTGCTGCTCAGGAGTCCCTCAAGGCTGCTGAGAAGGCCCTCCACGAGAAGGGCGCGGAGTTCGATTACTCTGCCGCCTCCGCTCGTCTGGCCGAGGCCGCGGCGCAGCTGCGTACCGTCCAGCAGATCCGCAAGAAGTTCGGCGGCTAAGGCCCAAGGCTTCATTGTGGATAAGTAAAAGGGTAGCCTTGGCTGCCCTTTTTCTTTTCCGGCATTCCGGTTTTCGCTTACCAGCCTGATTCGGTGATTTTTCCCATGTCCCTCGATATCGTCATCCTCGCCGCTGGCCAGGGCACGCGCATGCGTTCGGCCCTACCCAAGGTCCTGCATCCGGTGGCCGGCAAGGCCATGCTCGGCCACGTCATCGATACCGCCCGCAAGCTCGAGCCCAAGAGCATCCATGTGGTGATCGGCCACGGTGCTGAAACCGTACGTGAGCGACTGGCCGCAGAGGACCTGAACTTCGTCCTCCAGGCTGAGCAGCTGGGTACCGGCCACGCTGTCGCCCAGGCCCTGCCGCAGTTGTCCGCCGAGCGCGTGCTGATCCTTTACGGCGACGTGCCGTTGATCGAAGTGGAAACCCTGCAGCGTCTGCTGGATAAGGTGAGGGAAGATCAGCTCGCCCTGCTTACTGTTGAGCTGGAAGACCCCACTGGCTACGGCCGTATCGTTCGTGACGCCGGCGGCGTGGTGAAGGCCATCGTCGAGCACAAGGACGCCACCGCTGAGCAGCGCACCATCCGTGAAGGTAATACCGGCATCCTCGCCGTTCCCGGGAAGCGCCTGACTGATTGGCTCGGACGCCTGTCCAACGACAACGCCCAGGGCGAGTACTACCTTACCGACGTCATTGCGATGGCTGTGGCCGATGGCCTGGTGGTGGCCACCGAAAACCCCCATGACGCCATGGAAGTACAGGGGGCCAACGATCGCATCCAACTCGCAGAACTCGAACGCCACTACCAGAAACGTGCCGCTCGCCGCTTGATGGCCCAGGGGGTGACCCTGCTGGATCCGGCCCGCTTTGACCTTCGCGGCGAAGCGACCGTGGGCCGCGATGTACTGATTGATGTGAACGTGATCCTCGAAGGCAAGGTCGTGATCGAGGACGGCGTACAGATCGGCCCCAACTGCGTGATCAAGGACTCCACCCTGCGTCGTGGTGCTGTGGTCAAGGCCAACAGCCACCTGGAAGGTGCCGAGTTGGGCGCGGGTGCTGATTGTGGTCCGTTCGCGCGCCTGCGTCCTGGAACCGTGCTGGGCGCCAATGCCCATGTGGGTAACTTCGTCGAGCTGAAGAACGCCGTGATGGGAGAGGGCGCCAAGGCCGGCCACCTGGCCTATTTGGGCGATGCCGAGATCGGTGCACGTACCAACATTGGCGCCGGCACCATCACCTGCAACTACGATGGCGCCAACAAGTTCCGCACCGTGATGGGTGAAGACGTCTTCATCGGTTCCAACAGCGCCTTGGTGGCCCCGGTCACCCTGGGCGACGGTGCGACCACCGGTGCCGGCTCGATCATCACGCAGGACGTACCCGCCAATACCCTGGCCGTCGGCCGTGCCAAGCAGCGCAACATTGAAGGCTGGAAGCGTCCGGTGAAGATCAAGAAGTAGGCCTGTGGATAAGCAGCCTGTGGATAACGTTTGATCCAGACAAAAGGCGGCCCAGGCCGCCTTTTGTCGTTTTCGGGGTTGACGAAGAAGCTTCGTTAGGTTTTGATTCGCGCCATTATCTTTCGAAACGAAACTTTTGCCGATGTCGAAGCGCAATACGCCCCAACGCCGCCACGCTATCCTTGCGCTGCTCGAAGAGCAGGGTGAGGTGAGTGTCGACGCGCTGGCAAAGGCCTTCGCCACGTCCGAAGTGACCATCCGTAAAGACCTTACCGCCCTGGAGAAGAACGGCCTGCTGCTGCGCCGTTACGGCGGTGCCGTGCCGATGCCCCAGGAACTGATCGGGGAAGGCAGCCAGCCGGTATCGTCCTACAAGCTGGCGATCGCCCGCGCTGCGGTCGGCTGCATCCGCGAACACGCTCGCATCATCATCGACAGCGGCAGCACCACCGCGGCGATGATCCCCGAGCTCGGCCGCAAGCCTGGCCTGGTGGTGATGACCAATTCCCTCAGCGTCGCCAACGCCTTGCGCGAGCTGGAGCATGAGCCCGTGCTCCTGATGACCGGTGGCACCTGGGACCCGCATTCCGAGTCCTTCCAGGGCCAGGTGGCCGAACAGGTTCTGCGTTCGTACGATTTTGACCAGCTCTTCATCGGCGCTGACGGCCTCGATTTGCAACGCGGCACGACCACATTCAATGAACTGCTGGGGCTTTCGCGGGTCATGGCCGAAGTGGCCCGAGAGGTGATCGTCCTCGCCGAATCCGACAAGGTCGGCCGGCGCATCCCCAACCTGGAGCTGCCCTGGAGCAGCATCCATACCCTGATTACCGATGAGCGCCTTGCTGCCGAAGCGCGCGAACAGATAGCTGCGCGCGGGGTCAAGCTGATCTGCGCGCGTATTGATTGAGATAGGAGAACAGCCATGTGTGGCATCGTTGGCGCCATCGCCGAGCGCAATATCACCGCAATCCTGGTCGAGGGCCTGAAGCGCCTCGAATACCGTGGTTATGACAGTGCCGGGGTAGCCGTCTTCACCAACGACGGCGATCTGGACCGTCGTCGCCGCGTCGGCAAAGTTGCCGGGTTGGATCAGGCCCTGGCCGAGCAACCCCTGGCCGGTCGACTGGGCATCGCCCACACCCGTTGGGCGACCCACGGCGCCCCCAGCGAGCACAACGCCCACCCGCATTTCTCTGGTGACCAGCTGGCCGTCGTGCACAACGGCATCATCGAGAACTACGAAGCACTCCGTGAGCAGCTCAAGGGGCTTGGCTACGTCTTTACCTCGGATACCGATACCGAAGTCATCGTGCACCTCCTACACCACAAACTGAAGACCGACACCGACCTTGCCGACGCACTCAAGTCCGCAGTGGCCGAGCTGCATGGCGCCTACGGTCTGGCTGTGATCAGTGCCAGCCAGCCCGACCGCCTGCTCGCAGCCCGCAGCGGCAGCCCCCTGGTGATCGGCCTGGGCCTGGGCGAGAACTTCCTCGCCTCCGACCAACTGGCGCTGCGCCAGGTCACCGACCGCTTCATCTATCTGGAAGAAGGCGACATCGCCGAGATCCGCCGCGATAGCGTGCAGATCTGGGACCAGCAGGGTTGCGCGGTTCAGCGTGAGCAGGTGCAGTACCACGAAGGCGCCGAAGCTGCCGACAAGGGCGAGTATCGCCACTTCATGCTCAAGGAAATCCACGAGCAGCCCAAGGTCGTGCAACGCACCCTGGAAGGCCGGCTGGGCACCGACCATGTGCTGGTCAACGCCTTTGGTCCGCGTGCCGCTGAGCTCTTCGCCAAGGTCCGCAACGTGCAGATCGTTGCCTGCGGTACCAGCTACCACGCCGGCATGGTCGCCCGTTACTGGCTGGAAGACTTGGCCGGTATCCCTTGCCAGATCGAAGTGGCCAGCGAGTTCCGCTACCGCAAGGTCGTGGTGCAGCCGGACACCCTGTTCGTGACCATTTCCCAGTCCGGCGAAACCGCCGATACCCTGGCCGCCCTGCGCAATGCCAAGGAGCTGGGCTACCTGACCAGCCTGGCCATCTGCAACGTCGGCACCAGCTCCCTGGTGCGCGAATCCGACCTGACCCTGCTGACCCAGGCCGGCCCGGAAATCGGCGTGGCCTCCACCAAGGCCTTCACCACCCAGCTGGTCGGCCTGATGCTGCTGACGCTGTCCCTCGGCCAGGTGCGCGGCACGCTGGATGCCGGCGTAGAAGCCCATCTGGTGGAAGAACTGCGTCGTCTGCCGACCCGTCTGGGCGAAGCCCTGGCCATGGACAAGACCGTGGAGAAGGTCGCGGAGCTGTTTGCCGAGAAGCACCACACGCTGTTCCTCGGTCGCGGTGCTCAGTACCCGGTGGCGATGGAAGGATCGCTGAAGCTCAAGGAAATCTCCTACATCCATGCCGAGGCCTACCCGGCCGGTGAACTCAAGCACGGTCCGCTGGCCCTGGTGGACAGCGACATGCCGGTGGTCACCGTCGCACCGAACAACGAACTGGTGGAAAAGCTCAAATCCAACCTGCAGGAAGTGCGTGCCCGTGGCGGTGAGCTGATCGTGTTCGCTGACCGCGAAGCCGGTATCGACAACGGGGTGGGCACTCATGTGGTGGCCATGCCGCACATTGATGACTCCCTGGCACCGATCCTCTACACCATCCCGCTGCAGCTGCTGTCCTACTATGTCGCTGTGCTCAAGGGCACTGACGTGGACCAACCGCGAAACCTCGCAAAGTCCGTGACTGTCGAATAGTTCAGGCACTTCGAACTGGAGAAGCCCGGTTCGCCGGGCTTTTTTGTTGTCTAAATTGATGGAGGCTATCAACTCGATAGCCTGACAACCGTTCAGGGTGGTCTACCTTTCCAGTGTCCTTGGTGAAGGAGGAGTTCCCATGCTTGCGCAACTTCCACCGCTCCTGCGCGATCTGAAGCTGCCGTTACGCGTGCAGCTCTGGGATGGCAAGGAAATCGACCTCGGCCCGAATCCCACGGTGACCATGACGGTGAAAGATCCCAGTCTGGTCTCGTTGCTTAACCGGCCAAGCCTCGACACGCTGGGCGCTGCCTACGTCGAAGGGCGCGTGGAACTCACCGGGCCGATTCTGGAGGTGATCCGGGTTGGCGATGCCCTGAGCGAAGCGCTGATCGGTGACGAAGAGGAGGCGGTGCCCGAGCGCCAATCCCACGACAAGGCCACCGACGCTGCGGCTGTCTCCTATCACTACGATCTGTCCAATGACTTCTATGCGCTCTGGCTGGACCCCGAGATGGTCTATTCCTGCGCTTACTACCCCACCGGTACCGAAGATCTGGCCAGCGCCCAGCAGGCCAAGCTGCACCACCTCTGCCGCAAGCTTCGTCTGAAGCCCGGCGAGTACCTGCTGGACGTGGGTTGTGGCTGGGGCGGGCTGGCGCGCTTCGCTGCCCGTGAGTACGGCGTCCGGGTGTTCGGCATCACCCTGAGCCAAGAGCAACTGGCTCTGGGGCGGGAACGGGTCAAGGCCGAAGGGCTAGAGGATCAGATCGATCTGGAACTGCTGGATTATCGTGACTTGCCGCAGGACGGTCGCTTCGACAAGGTGGTCAGCGTCGGCATGTTCGAACACGTCGGCCATGCCAATCTGCCGGTCTACTGCCAGCGGCTGTATGGTGCGGTGCGCGCAGGTGGGCTGGTTATGAACCATGGCATTACCGCGCGGCATCCGGATGGTCGTCCGGTCGGACGGGGTGCTGGCGACTTTATCGACCGTTACGTCTTCCCCCATGGCGAGTTGCCGCATCTGGCCACTATGGTTACTGAGCTGAGTCTGGTCGGCTTCGAAGTGGCAGATGTGGAGAGCTTGCGACTGCACTACGCGCGGACCCTGGAGTTCTGGAGCAGCAATCTGGAAGCCAACCTGGCGAAGGCCTCCCAGCTGGTGCCTGAGCAGGCGCTACGCATCTGGCGGCTGTATCTGGCGGGATGTTCTCATGCCTTCCAGAAGGGCTGGATCAACCTGCACCAGATTCTCGCCACAAAGCCCCGTGCGGATGGAGCCCTTGAACTGCCGTGGAGCAGGGCCGACCTCTACGTCTCATAGCGCCAGGCATACTCGGCTACGGCGTCGTGGGCGTGGAGGCTCTCCGAATGCACAACCCGTAGCCTGAAGCCCTCCAGCCAATCCTGTTCGCGCAGGGACCTGCCCAGGCGTCGAGCGGCATCCTCGCAGAACATCAGATTCTGGCCATTGGCCAGGGCAAAGGCTTGCTCATCCGCGCGCTTGACGGCTGTCTGGACGGCGGTGCCCAAGGCCTGTTCGGCCAGATCCGCCAGACGACGAATCGGAATGGATTGGAACGTTCCCAGACGCACCCACAGCCTGGCGTTGCTGCGCTGGCTGTGCGGGGTGGCGACTATGCCCTGGGTGCTGCCCAGCCAGGCCAGCACGCGCTCCCGGTCGAGTGGTTGGTCGGAGAAATCCTCGGTGAAGCGTTGCTGGATCAACTGACGAGCCAGGGCGGCGGAGCATGGGCACGTGGAGGAATAGATCAGCTCCAGCTGAAGTTCCACGTGGAACCCCCGTCGATCCTGGCGCGCAAGGATTTCAAAGGGATATGCCCGCCATCCAGAAAGGGCGCTGATCAGCGCTGGTCGCTTCAGCAGCATCTCGCCGTACAGCCTCAGGCTGGCGCTATTGGACAGTCCCTGATGGCTATCCAGGAAGCGCGCCAGCACCCGGCGCAGGAGGTAGGTGGACAGTTCCAGCTGCTCCAGTTCTTCCAGCGCCAGATAAAGCCGCGACATATGGATACCCCGGGCACTGGCGTCATCCAGGCTGACGCCAGCATCGGCGTGCGCGACGACGCGCTGGCCGTCTACCAGCAATGGCTGGGCAATACCGCACATGCCGACCCAGTCCAGGGCCAGGTTTTGGCTAGTGGCTTGGGCGGCGATATCCGGGAGGGGGATGACGTTCATCGGATGGGCTCTTGAAATCGGTGGTTAATGTTATGTTATAACAAATGTAAGTCAATGAAGATCGCCACCATGCCAGACACTCCACTCAGCCGCGAAGAACTGTTGGCCCAGCCTGCCGAGGCCTACATGAATGAGTCCCAGCGGGCGTACTTCCGTGATCTGCTGGAGCGCCAGCGAGAGGAATTGCGCCGGCACATCGACGCTGAGTTTGGTGCGCTGCGCGAGGTCGAGCCGGCCAGTGACGAAATCGATCTCGCCAGCCGCGAGGAACAGCGCCTGTGGCAACTGCGCCTGCTGGAACGGGAGAAGCGCCTGTTGGACAAGATCGACGAAGCCCTGAGTCGCATCGCCCGCGGCGAGTATGGCTGGTGCGAGGAAAGCGGCGATCCCATTGGCCTGCGTCGCCTGTTGCTACGGCCCACGGCAACCCTCTGCCTGGAGGCCAAGCAACGCCAGGAACTACAAGAACGCCACCAGCGCCCCGCCTGAAGGACACCACCATGGACCAACGCCTACCTGTCACCCTGCTGTCCGGCTTCCTCGGCGCCGGCAAGAGCACGCTGCTCAACCACGTGCTGCGCAATCGCGATCAGCTACGTGTGGCCGTGATCGTCAACGACATGAGCGAAATCAACATCGATGCCAGCGAGGTACAGCGGGACGTCAGCCTGAACCGCGCCGAAGAACGCCTCGTCGAGATGAGCAACGGTTGCATCTGCTGCACCCTGCGTGAGGACTTGCTGGAAGAGGTCAGCCGCCTCGCCCACGAGGGGCGCTTCGATTACCTGCTGATCGAATCCACCGGCATCTCCGAACCGTTGCCGGTGGCCGAGACCTTCACCTTTCGCGACGAGCAGGGCCGAAGCCTCTCCGACACGGCCCGCCTGGATACCCTGGTGACGGTAGTGGATGGGGTGAACTTCCTGCGTGACTACCAGGCCGGGGAAAGCCTCGAAAGCCATGGTGAATCCTTGGGGCAGGACGATGAACGCTCGATCAGCGATCTGCTGATCGAGCAGGTGGAATTCGCTGACGTGTTGTTGATCAGCAAGGCCGACCTGATCTCCAGTGCTGAGCGCGAAGAACTGACCGCCATCCTGCGCCGCCTCAATCCTGATGCCGATGTGCTGCCGATGGTCATGGGCCAGGTGGACCTCAAGCGTATCCTCGATACCGGCCGGTTCGATTTCGATCGTGCCGCCCAGGCGCCGGGCTGGCTGAAGGAGTTGCGGGGCGAGCACACCCCGGAAACCGAGGAATATGGCATCGCTTCCACGGCGTACCGCGCGCGAAGGCCGTTCCATCCGCAGCGCTTCTTCCACTTTCTGAACCGCGAATGGAGCAATGGTCGCCTGTTGCGTTCCAAGGGATTCTTCTGGCTGGCCAGCCGCTACCGCGATGCCGGTAGCTGGTCCCAGGCCGGTGGCCTGATGCGCTACGGCCTGGCCGGCGCCTGGTGGCGCTTCGTACCCCGTGAGCGCTGGCCCGACGACGAGGAGGGCCTGCGCACGGTTCTCCAGTACTGGACGGCCGACGTGGGAGACTGCCGCCAGGAACTGGTGTTCATCGGCCAGGGGATCGACTTCCAGCGCCTGCACGCCGATCTGGATGCCTGCCTGCTGGATGACGACGAGATGGCCGGGGGGCCGGAAGGCTGGAGTCTGCTGCCCGACCCCTTCGGCCCGTGGCATATCGAGGAGGCCGCCTGATGCTGGCACAGCAGCTGGACTCGACCCCGTACCCGGTGCTGGGTGATGGCCCGGACGTGCTCGGTGAGGCATTGCAGGACGGGGTCAACATCGCCATCTGGCGCCGGCAACTCCCCCTGCATATCCAGGGCTTCGCCAATAGCCTGCTGGCGCTAGGTGAGCCGCTGGCCGAGTCCCTGATCCTGGAACTGCCAGACGCGGACTGCGAGCCCAACCTCTCTGACCTCGTCGCCGGCTTCGCCGACCTGGAGGGGCACCGGGGATTCGTCGCGGACGTGAGCTGGCTGGTACGGGCCTTCGCCTGTCTGGTGGATGCCCGGCGCATCGGCTTGCGTCTGCGCCGCCTGGACAAACCCATGTGCCCGCGCTTCCACGTTGACCATGTGCCGCTGAGGCTGATCACCACCTACGCGGGAGCGGGCAGCCAGTGGCTGCGGGAGGGCGAGATGCTGCGATCGCGGTTGGGCGATCCGGCCGCCGAGCCGGCCCGGGTTGTGGATAACCAGCAGATGGCTGCCGGCCATGTCGCCCTGTTCAAGGGCGAGAAGTGGCAAGGCAATGAAGGGCGTGGAATTATCCACAGATCGCCGCAGGCCGCGCCGGGCAAGGGCCGGTTGCTGCTTACACTTGACTGGCTGGGTTAGGTGCAGCTTCTGGCGGCTCTGCGTCACTCCCACTGACCCTGGCTCTGCCCTTCGCAAAAGGGCTTCAGGTAGCGCGCATCGCTGGCTACGCCGTAATAGTGGATGTCCTGGCGATAGGGCTGGTTGCTGACCCTCGCATTGCGGCAGACACCAAAGGCGCCGGTGGGGCAGTTATCCACAAAGCTCACGTCGATCTTCTGCCCTTTCAGTTCCGGCTTGCAGAAGCCGTCACGGAAGAGTTGCCGCGGGATGCTACGGTTTTCCTGGCAGATCTTCACGTCCACGCCCTCGCCCTGGCTGTGCACCACACAGGCTTCGGCATGGGCACCAGAGGACAGCAACAGCAGCACGGGCAACAACCAGACACGCATCGGGAGGGTCTCCAGGCAATGAAGGACGCGACTCTAGCACGGTGCTTTCTAAGCCCGCTGTGAAGCAGCACCATAGGTCCATGCTTACTCATATCCCTACCCATCTCATCGCCGGCCCCCTGGGTGCCGGCAAAACCAGCCTGATCCGTCATCTGCTGGCGCAGCGTCCCGCGCACGAACGCTGGGCGGTGCTGATCAACGAATTCGGCCAGATTGGCCTGGACGCCGCATTGCTGACCCGCAACGACGACGGCATCGCCATCGCCGAGGTGGCGGGCGGCTGCGTCTGCTGCGTCAACGGCGCGCCCTTCCAGGTTGGCCTTGGCCGGCTTCTGCGCAAGGCACGGCCGGACCGGCTACTGATTGAGCCGTCCGGACTCGGACACCCGGTCGAGCTACTGCGACAGCTACGTGAACCCCCTTGGGAAGGCGTTTTGGCGCTACAGCCAAGCGTCATGGTGCTTGACGCAGCGGCGCTGGCTACGGGCCAGCTACTGCCAGACAGCCAGCGGGAGGCCATTTCCAGTGCTGGCCTTGTGCTATTAAACAAGGCCGAGAACCTGGACTCGGTCACCTGTGAACAACTTGCCGCCAAATTACCTGCCGTACCCCTGCTGTGGACGACACAGGGTAGGCTCGATATCCAGCGCCTTCCAGGCATCCATGCACAGAGTGGAAAAGCTGTTGGTATCAATGACTTACCAACAGGTGTGGATAAGCCTCAGGTTCTGTGGAGGAATCCGGCCGAACCGATCTGCCAGATCCAGGCGAACGACGACGCCTGGAGCATCGGCTGGCGCTGGCATCCCAGCCAGCAATTCGAGCTGATGCGTGTGCAGCAATGGCTGGCCAGCCTGCCCTGGCGCCGCGCCAAGCTGGTACTGCAGAGCAACGCCGGCTGGCTCTCCGGCAACGCCCTGGACGGCGCGCCGATCCACTGGCAAGCCAGCGAATGGCGCAGGGATTCGCGTCTGGAGCTGATCTTCGCCGGGCCCCAGGACGAGGCGGTGCTGAAGGCGGGAATGGCGGCTTGCCGGCTTCCGTAGGATGGGGCGGGCGGCGTCACGCGAGGTCCAGGTTCCACGGTGATGGGTTTCGCTTCGCTCTACGCCATCCTACGGTGCGTGCATGTTCGGGGCGGAAACGAAAACGGGCCCCGAAGGGCCCGTCTGATGTCGATCCTTGTCCGGGATCAGTCCTGGTTCATCCGCGAATGGGTGCGGGTGTCCTTCATGAACACGTACACCAGCAGCGAGCAGGCAATACAGGCGGTGACGTACCAGTAGAAGCCGCTTTCCATGCCGATGCTCTTGAACCACAGGGCCACGTACTCGGCGGTGCCGCCGAAGATCGACACGGTCAGTGCGTAGGGCAGGCCCACGCCCAGGGCGCGGATCTCGGTGGGGAACAGCTCGGCCTTCACCACGGCGTTGATCGAGGTGTAGCCGCTGACGATGATCAGCGCCGCCATGATCAGGAAGAACGCGCCCCACCAGGTCTCGATGGTGTGCAAGGTGCTGAGGATCGGGTAGGTGAACAGGGTGCCCATCACGCCGAAGGCGATCAGGATCGGGCGCCGGCCGATCTTGTCGGAAAGCCCGCCGACGATGGGCTGCAGCAGCATGAACAGGAACAGCGTGGCGGCCGAGATCATGGTCGAGTCGTTCTTGGCCATGCCCACGGTGTTCACCAGGTACTTCTGCATGTAGGTGGTGTACGTGTAGAAGGCCAGGGTGCCGCCCATGGTCAGGCCGATCACGGTGAGCACTTCCTTCGGGTGGCGCATCAGGGTGCGCAGCAGGCTTTCCTTCGGCTTGTCCTTCTTCTTGGTGAAGGAGTCAGTCTCTTCCATGCCGCGACGCAGGAACATGGCCACCACCGCGCACAGGGCGCCGATGAAGAAGGGCACGCGCCAGCCCCAGCTTTCCAGCTGCTCGGTGGTAAGGGTCTGCTGGAGGATGATCAGCACCGCCAGCGCGATGAGCTGACCGGAGATCAGGGTCACGTACTGGAAGCTGGAGAAGAAGCCGCGTTGCTCCTTGGTTGCCATCTCCGACAGGTAGGTGGCCGAGGTGCCGTATTCACCGCCCACCGAGAGGCCCTGCAACAGGCGTGCGACCACCAGCAGGATCGGTGCCGCCACACCAATGGTCTCGTAGCTGGGGGTCAGGGCGATGATCAGCGAGCCGAAGCACATCAGCAGTACCGAGGCCAGCAGCGCGGCCTTGCGGCCCTTGCGGTCGGCGTAGATGCCCATCAACCAGCCGCCGATGGGGCGCATCAGGAAGCCCACGGCGAAGATCGCCGCCGTGTTGAGCAGTTGGGCGGTCATGTCGCCCTGGGGGAAGAACGCTTTGGCGAAGTACAGCGAGAAGGCGGCGTACACGTACCAGTCGTACCACTCGACCAGGTTGCCGACTGATCCGCTGAAAATGGATTTGATGCGTTGCGATGTCGTGCGGGGTTCTGCAGAGGCAGCCAGGGTGCTGGAGCTATCCATCATTTTTCCTCGACGCTTAGTAGTTGTTGTCGTGGGCGCTGGCCAAGGCCGCGCTTGTGCGCAGGGCACATAGCAGGAGCTGTGCCAGGGGAGAAAAGGTGCGGACTAGAAGGGTTCCAGACTGATTTTGCAGCGCTCATGCGCGGAATCCTGCCGATGCCGCGGGGGCGATGAGCAAGATTCCGCCGATGGCGAAATTCCACGTGTAGGGTGAGGTCAATCGTCGGCGACCGGGAGGAACTCGCTGCGCTCCAGGCCGTGGCGGACCATCTTCTCGTTGAGGGTGCGGCGCGGCAGTTGCAGCAAGGTCATCACCGCTTTGATGTCGCCCTGGCACCGGGCCAGGGCCTGGCGCAGGCATTGCGCTTCGTAGGCTTCCATCAGGTCGGCCAGGGAGGGTTCGCCTTGGCGCTCTGCCTGGCCTGTGGATAACCCAAGTACGTGGCGCTCGGCGGCGTTGGCCAATTCGCGCACGTTGCCTGGCCAGTTGTGGGCCAGCAGTTGCGCCAGCTCGGCCGGTGTCAGGGTCGGTTGTGGCCGGCTCAGCCGCTCGCTCGCCTGGCGGGCAAAGTGCTCGAACAGCAGGGGAATGTCCTCACGCCGCTCGCGCAGCGGTGGCAACTGCAGTTCGGCCACGTTCAGGCGGTAGAGCAGGTCCTCGCGGAAGCGCCCGGCGCGGACTTCCTCGCGCAGATCCGGTTTGGTGGCGGCGACCACGCGGATATCCACAGCAATGCTCTGGTTCGAGCCCAGGCGCTCCAGGCGCTGTTCCTGCAGAACCCGCAGCAGCTTCACCTGCTGGGCGAGGGGCATGCTTTCGATCTCGTCAAGGAACAGCGTGCCGCCGTGGGCGTGCTCGATCTTGCCGATGCGTTTGCCCTGGGCGCCGGTAAAGGCGCCGCTTTCATGACCGAACAGTTCGCTCTCGAAGAGATTCTCCGGGATGGCCGCACAGTTCAGTGCCACGAAGGGTTTACCGGCGCGGGGGCCGAAGTCGTGCAGGCAGCGCGCGACCATTTCCTTGCCGGAGCCGGTCTCGCCGCGCAGCAGGATGTTCACGGGTGTCGTGGCGAGGTCGAGCACCTGACGTCGCAGTTGCGCCATGGGGCGGGCAACACCAAGCAGGCGGCCATCGAGCTGGTCCTTGAATTCCGCCTGCACGCGAAGACGACGGTTTTCCTGGACCAGCCGGCGCTTTTCCAGGGCGCGGCGCAGGCTGTCCAGCAGGCGCTCGGCGGTGAAGGGTTTCTCGATGAAGTCATAGGCGCCCAGGCGCATGGCTTCGACTGCCTGGGGCACATCGCCATGACCGGTGACCATCAGGAAGGGCAGTTCGCGGTCCAGCGTTTGCACCGCCTGCAGCAGGGCCATGCCGTCCATGCCGGGCATGCGCAGGTCGCTGACGACTACCCCGGGGAAATCGGCATCAAGGCGTTTCAGGCAGTCCTCAGCGCTGGATTCCACCCGCACTTCGAAGCCGGATAGCTCCAGCCACTCTCGCACGGCTTCGCGGATGGCCGCTTCGTCGTCGACGAAGATCACCTGGGCTGTCATGGCTATTCCTCTCTGGCTTTATCCACAGGCAGGCGCAGGCTGAACAATGCGCCCTCGCCCTGGTTGGCGGCGCTCAGGGTGCCGCCCAATTCATGGACGATGGCGTAGGACACCGCCAGCCCGATTCCCAGGCCGGCACCCGCCGGTTTGGTTGTGAAGAAGGGGTCGAAGACCCGTGGCAGATCCGCTTCGGCGATGCCGCCGCCGTTGTCGGCGACTTCAAGCAGCCAGTGGCCGTCTTCGCGGCGCAGTGTTATCCACAATCTCGGGTCTGGCTTGCCGGCCACGGCGTCAAGGGCGTTGCGCAGCAGATTGACCAGTACCTGCTCCAGGCGGATGGCATCGCCTGATACCCAGGCCGGCGTGTTCAGCTCCTGGCTGATCTGCACCCTGGCATCGCGCAGATTGGGCGCCAGCAGCTGCAGGGACTTATCCACAACACTGCCCAGTTCCAGGCACTCGCGCAGGCCGCCGGGGGTCTTGCGTGCATAAGTCTTGAGATGGCCGGTTAGCGCGGCCATGCGCTGCAACAGCTCTTCATGGCGGGACAGCGCCTTGCGCGCTTGCTCCAGCTGGCCGCTGTCGAGCATCAGGCGCAGGCTGGCCAGGTGCATCTGCAGTGCAGTGAGCGGCTGGTTGATCTCATGGGCCAGGGCTGTGGACATCTGTCCCAGGGCCGCCAGCTTGGCGGCCTGGATCAGCCCGTCCTGTGCGGTGCGCAGGGCGGCGGTACGTTGCTCCACCAGTTGTTCGAGCTCCTCCCGGCTGCGCTGGCGGATGCGCGCCAGGCGCCAGCGCTGGTGCAGGAACAGCCCGAGGAAGAACAGCGCCAGCCAGGCGCCACCGGCGGCCAGACTGGCGGCACGCGCGCTGCCGGCCGCCTCCTGCGGCGTGCGCAGCAGGTGCAGGGTCCAGCCTTCACTGGGCAGCGGCAGGCTTTCCCAGAGGTAGTCGGCGCGACCGTTCGGCCCTTCGACCTGGACCAGTCGGCTGCCTTCGCCGAAGTCGATGCGCGTAGTGTGGATAAGTGGAGCCAGGGGTTGCTTGTCGTACTGGCGGGTGATGGCCATCTCGGCGCGGCCCTCGGCGGAGATCGGCTGCAGTTCCCGGTAGCGCCATCCTGGCTGGTTGGCGATGAACACCACGCCTCGGGCGTCGCTGACCAGGATGATGTCCGATCGCTGCCCCCATTCCTGTTCCAGCTCGGGGAATTCCAGCTTCACCACGATGGCGCCGATAAAGACCTCGTCGACGCTGCGCACGGCGCTGGCGAGGAAGTAGCCAGGAATCCCGCTGGTCACGCCCACCGCGTAGAAGCGGCCGCTGCCATGGCGCCGGGCCTCCGCGAAGTATGGACGGAAGCCATAGTTGTGGCCGACGAAGCTGGTGGGCAGGCGCCAGTTGCTCGCGGCCACGGCCAGGCCATCGCGGTTCAGCAGTTCCAGGGTGGTGGAACCGGCGGCGCGGTTCATCTGTTCGAGCTTGAGGTTGAGCAGCTGCTGCTCGTGTTTATCCACAGGCCCGGCCAGCGTGCCCCGCAGCTCTGGGTCCAGCGCCAGCACGGCGGGCAGGGCGCGGAAGCGGTCGATCAGGGTGCGTAGGCTGCCGGCGTAGAGCGTGAGTTGCTCGCGAGCCTGCTCACCTTCATCGCGCAGGGCCTGGCGCTCCGCCTGGCGGCCGGCCAGATGCATCGCCAGGAACAAGCCGGCGAGCAGCAGCAGGATCAGCAGGGCGATGCGCAGGGAGCGGGAAATCAAGTCGTGGCGTCCGCAGGTCAGAGGCGGCGACGATATCACGGCCGGCTATGGCCACTGCTCTCGACGCATGTCAGCGGATACACTTCGCGCAGACATTTCGAGGCACGTTCGATGCAGTTGATCCCTTGGTCCCACTCGACTTCCGCCGGTTTCACCCTGCGGGGCTGGCACAGCCCGGCCTCCGGCAAGCCGCTCCTGCACTTCCTTCATGGCAATGGTTTCTGCGGTCGCACCTACACGCCCTTGCTGCAGGCACTGGCGGAGGATTTCGACCTTTGGCTCTGCGATATCCAGGGCCACGGTGACAGCGACCATGGCGGCCGCTTCCTCGGCTGGAACCGTAATGCCGAACTGGCGGTGGAAGCGTTCGAGTGCGGGCGCGGGCAGTTCGGCGAGGTGTCGCGGATGGCGGTTGGGCACAGCTTCGGTGGTGTACTGAGCAGCCTCATCCTGGCCCGCCATCCCGAGCTGTTCAGCCGTGCGGTATTGCTCGATCCGGTGATCTTCACCCCGGCGATGATCGGCGTGATGGCCTTTTCCGAAGTCCTCGGCCTGCACCGCCGCACCACCATGGCCAGCCGCGCGCGAGCGCGACGCAACCACTGGGCCGACCGCCAGGCCGCATGGAGCGGCCTGCACGGACGCGGCATCTTCAAGGGCTGGACCGAGGAGGCCCTGCAGGGTTACGTCGACCACGCCATCAAGGCTGTGGATAACGGCGTCGAGCTGAAGTGCCGGCCGAGCCGCGAGGCGGAAATCTTCAGTTCCTTCCCGAAACGCCTGTGGCCGTCCCTGGGCCGCATCGTCACGCCTACCCTGATTCTTCACGGCCAGCACAGCTACCCCTTCGTGGCCAAGTCGGTGGCGCGCCTGACCGCCCTCAACGGCCATGTCAGTGCCCAGGTGGTGGAGGGCGGCCACTGCTTCATGCAGGAATATCCACAGGCCAGCGCCGAACGCACGGTCGAGTTCCTGCTGCGTGCGCTTTGAGCGATGACTGCGAGTACGACTGGTGGGATGTTATCCACAGAATGCGGCGCCACGGGGCGGGCTGCCTGTTATCGGATGAGCCAGGTGCGGTTCAATCCACCCGGCGCTGCTCATCCGGCTTGGGATGGCTACGCCGCCACTCGTTCATGTGGATAACCTTGTCATCGAGCTGGGGTTCGGCCTTGAACGGGTGGGCCTCGACGTCGATGCGGCCCAGGTGGTTGCCGAACATCTGAATGCTGCCGGTAAGGCGCTGCTCGCCGGTGACGGTGAACTCGAAGTCATAGACGCGTGCCAGACGGCGATTGCCCTTGCCGTCGCGCACCATCGCCAGGCGGCGGAAGGCGACATTGCCATCCAGCAGTTCCACATCGAGCCGGGCGCAGTGCTGTTTGGCCAAGGCCAGGGCACGCTCGCGCACACCATGGCCGCGCCACAGCCAGGCTGCACCGGCGGCGAACAACATCAGCAGGAAAACGTCAGCCAGGCTCAGCATGATGACTCCAGAAAGATAGGCCCAAGCTTAAACCATCCAAGGAGGTTTTCAGCTGGCCATTTCGACGCGGTTTCGTCCCAGTTGCTTGGCACGGTAGAGCGCTGCATCGGCCACACCCAGCAGGTGGTGCAAGTCGTCATTGGCGCTGACGCTGGCCAGGCCGATGCTCACGCTGACCCGGATGGGACCGCCAGGCGCGGCGATCTCCAGACCTTGCAGCGCGATGCGCAAGCGCTCCAGCAGGTGGTGGGCGGAATCGGCGCTGGTGTCCGGCAGCAGGAAGATGAATTCCTCGCCGCCATAACGGGCGAAGAGGTCGGTGCGTCGCGCCTGCTGCTGGCAAAGCCGGCTGAACTGACGCAGTACGTCGTCTCCTACCTGGTGCCCATGGCGGTCGTTGATCTGCTTGAAGTGGTCCAGGTCGAGCAGCGCCAGGCACAGTGGCGAACTCTGCCGCCGCGCTCGCTGCAGTTCCTGTTCGGCACGTTCTTCGAAGGCACGGCGGTTGAGGGCACCGGTGAGTGGATCGGTGGTGGCAAGGTGCAGCAGCTGGCGCTCCAGGGCCTTGCGATGACTGACGTCGCGGATCTCCACCAGGCGCTGCTGGGATTCGTCCAGAGAGGCTATGGCCAGTTCAGCCGGGAAATCGCCGCCGTCTCCACGCCGCGCCTCGATATCGTGCGGGCGGCCATCGGCCTGCCGTAGCAGGTTGGCCAGCAGCGGTACCTCGGCCTCACCGACCAGTTGGGACAGGGGCTGGCCGAGCAGTTCCTCCCGGCGCTGGGCGAAAAGCTGTTCGAGCATCGGGTTGGCATCGAGGATGCGGCCGTCCTCCACCACCAGCATGCCGGCGTTGGCGACACCCATCAGGCGCTCGAAGCGGTGCGCGCTAGCCTCGGCCTCGCGGGCATGGCGCTGGCTGTCCAGGAGGATGCGGCGCATGGTCATCAGCGCCAGGCCCACAAGGGCGATGACCCAGAGCGGGATGCCGAAGTTGTAGGGCAGCAGGTAGCTCACCGAGCGGGTGACATCCTGATGTTCCACCTGCTGCAGCCAGTCATGCACGCCGATGGCCGCGCGCAGCAGTGTGACCAGCGCATAGCCCAGCAAGGTGATGCCGACAAACAGCCGTACGCTGCGCAGCGCGGGCTCGCGCCGTTCGGCCAGGAGCACATGGCACGCTTGCAGCGGCAGGGCACCGCCGATGGCGGCATAGAGGGCGACCATCAGCTCGGTATTGATCGGGCTGATCCAGTACCAGCAGTTCACCACGGCCATGGCGCCGGCACTGGCCGGTACCGTCCAGTAAGGCGGACGCAGGCCCAGGAAGCGGAACACGCCGAGCAGCAGGATGGCTTCGCCTGCCAGTTGGGTGGCGTTGCCCAGCACATTCAGGAGCGGGCTGCCGCTGGCCATGAAGCCCATGAACAGCAGGATGCCGAGAATCAGGGTCCAGGCGCCGGCCATCCAGAATCCCGGGCCCCGGTAGGGCCGCGAGAAATACCAGAGTGCGGTGCAGGCGACGGCGCTGGCGAGCATCAGGTTGAGCCCGAGCAGCATGGGGGAGAAATAGAGGGTTTCCATCGAGGCCCTCCCGGGCCTGGTATCCGACGCGAGGATTCTGGCACCGCCAGGTGCAGCTGTCTTGCGGCCAAACGGTTGGAAATGCGGCGCATTCGGCCTGCGGCCTTCTGCCCCAGCGACTAGGCTTCTACCCAGGCAGGGGCTTGGCTAGCATAGGCGCCCCCCCCCCCCGGCAGACCGGCATGGAACCTTCCCAGTGACCCACGGCAGAGCACGACAGCGCGGCGCCTGGCTTGGCCTTCTGGCCATGCTGCTGCTGTTCGTCGGTCCGCTGGTGTCCCAGGCTCGGGACATGGGGCCGGGTGGAGCGCCGGCGTGGATGGACGAACTGGCCTGCGCCACTGACCACAGTGCGCCCAGCCATGAGCCATCCATGCCCAGCCACGAGATGTCCTGGGCCAAGTGCGGCTACTGCACTCTGCTGTTCAACTCACCGGCCCTCAGCCCCAATGCGCTGCACGGGCTGGTCCTGACTGACCTCGCCCTCCCGGTGCCGATCGCGGCGACCCAGGCTGGCCATGGCTCCCGGGCAATCTTTCCCGGTGCCCTGACCCGCGCTCCCCCCGCTGCACTCGCCTGATCCAAGCAACCCCGTTACCGCATTTCTCGCACAGGCTCCGGCAAGCCCGCTGTGCGCGCGGACCATTGGCTCATCCGGGAGCACGACAATGTCGAAGAGCACGGTCTCCTTCTACAACCTGGCGTGGCGCTGGCATTTCTATGCCGGGCTGTTCGTCATCCCCTTCATGATCATGCTGGCGGTCACCGGCAGCATCTACCTGTTCAAACCCCAGCTGGACAATCTGCTCTACAGCGACCTGATGCGGGTCCAGCCTGCCGGGCAGGCGCTGGCCGCCGATCAGCAACTGGGAAAGCTCCTGCAGGTTTATCCACAGGCCAAGGTCACGCAGTACCTGCCGCCAGTCGATGACAGCCATAGCGCGCAATTCGTCGCCAGCCTCGATGGCAGCAAGCAGAACGTCTTCGTCGATCCCTACAGCGGCAAGGTGCTCGGCACGCAGGATGCCGAGTACAACCTCCAGGCGGTTGCTCGTTCATTGCATGGCACTTTGCTCGTGGGCACCTGGGGTGATCGCCTGATCGAGCTGGCCGCTGGCTGGGGCATTGTCCTGGTGGTGTCCGGGCTCTACCTCTGGTGGCCACGCGGCCAGGGCATGCGCGGCGTGTTCTGGCCGCGCCTGGCCAATCGCGGACGGCTGTTCTGGCGCGACCTGCATGCGGTGACCGGCTTCTGGGGTTCCCTGCTGCTGCTGTTCATGCTGCTCACCGGCATGACCTGGACCGGCTACTGGGGAGAACGCTTTGCCGACGTCTGGAACCGCTTCCCGGCCGCCATGTGGAACGAGGTGCCCAAATCCGACCAGCAGGCCCGCAGCCTGAACAGTGCCTCTGACCAGACAGTGGCCTGGGCGATGGAAAACACGCCAATGCCAGTGTCCGATCCCCATGCCGCCCACAAGGGCCACGCAGCCGGTGAAATGACCAGCACCTCCGGACAGATAGGCCTGCAGCAGGTGGTGGATACCGCTAACGAACGAGGCGTGGTGCCGGGTTACAGCGTGACGCTGCCGGCGGATGCGACCGGCGTGTTCACCATCGCCGTGTTCGCCGATGACCCGCGCAACGATGCGACGCTGCACATCGATCAGTACAGTGGCAAGGTGCTGGCCGACGTGCGCTGGAAGGACTACGGTGTGGTCGCGAAAAGCGTCGAGATGGGCGTGGTACTGCATGAAGGCAAGTTCTTCGGGCTGGCCAACCAGTTGCTGATGTTCGGCGTCTGCCTGCTGATCCTGCTGAGTGCCGTCAGCGGTCTGGTGATGTGGTGGAAACGCCGTCCCCAAGGGCGTTTCGGCGTGCCGCCGTTGCCTCATTCGCTGCCGCTGTGGAAAACCGCCGTGGGCATCATGGTGGTGCTGGGTGCGGCATTTCCACTGGTGGGAATCTCGCTGCTGCTTATCTGGGCCCTGGACTGGCTGGTGCTGTCCCGCTTCGGCGGTAGCCGTGCCGTTACGGGCTGATACCCGATCTGCGCCCGCCCGGAGGCGGGCGTCACTATCCCTTTCGAATGGAGTTCAAACAATGCGCAAGACCCTGCTGACCTTCGGAGCCCTGCTGAGTTTTTCCGGTGGCCTGGCAGCCCATGAGTACGACACGGGCAACCTGCACATCGAACATCCCTGGGCCCTGGCCGTGCCCGCGGTATCTCCCAATGGCGCCGCCTACCTGGTTATCCACAACAAGGGTGCGGAGGCCGACAAGCTGCTTGGTGCCGACACCGCCCGCGCCGGCAAGACCGAGGTCCACGAGCACCTGCACAAGGACGGCCTGATGAAGATGCAGCAGGTTCCCGGCGGCCTGGACATTCCCGCTGGTGGCGAAGTGCGCCTGGAACAGGGTGGCTATCACCTGATGATGTTCGGTCTGAAGCAGCCGTTGAATGCGGGTGACAAGTTCCCCATGACCCTGCACTTCCAGAAGGCGGGCGACCTGGAAGTGGAAATCCATGTGGAGAAGGAGGCGCCGGCCGGTAACGCCGAGCACCAGCACTGATTGCTACCTGCGGGGCCGTCCGGCCCCGCACCTTCGCGCGCCCAGTTATCCACAGCAACCGCTCGGTGGCCTGGTTTGGCGGGTGGTGGCGATACCCTCTTCGACCAGAACGCCAATGCGGTCTTCCACGAGATCCGTTTCAGCCAGAGCCTCTGCAACGTGGCGCAGATCCAGAGCGCGCCGAACTTCCCGGCCGGTACCACTGAACCTGGAGGCATGTCGGTTTGCGGCTGCTGCGGGGGATAAGTCTGGTTCAGGGCACCTGATCGTTTATTGATCATTTTCATGCAGGCCACGCCCGTCGGGGGATACAGCCGTGCCCACACAGCTTATCCACAGTTGGCTGCACAGATATTGTGTGCAGCCGTCTGTGTAAGTCATTGAAATTGCATGAAAAATGCTCAATTGGCGGAAACCTGCGCCGCATCTGGCTTACAGCCATCCATGGACATCTTATGCACAGGACCATCCACGCGATTTGGGTACAAACGTGGAAAACCATTCACGGGGTTGTGGGTTACTTACCAGTAGCTGGGCGCTCCATGCGACGGCGTAGCCGCGGGGGCGGGACTGGTCAGGGAATGATCAGATGGCTGGAATATGCACCAGTACTGGCCTGCAGCGATGCCTGAACAGCTTATCCACAGATACCTGCACAGATAATGTGCGCAATGCATAGCGCAAGTGATTGAAATAGAACGAAAAACGCACAGTAGCTGAGAAGCCGCGTCGGGCTTGCTTCCTGGAGGTCGAACTACAGTTTATCCACAGATGAGTCCACGGATTTTGGGTAAAAGCACCTGTTCCCTGTGAACAGATCTCTGGCATTCGCCACCTTTATGGAAGACTGCCCGCCAAGCCAAGGTGTCCTGGCCAGGTTTCGCGAATGAACTCACTCCTACAGGAAAGGCGATGCAACGCTTTATGCACAGCGGGGCCTTGCCAGCTTCAAGCTGGATAGAAAGTGATCATCTCGATGGAGGCCTCGTCATCCGTGACCTGCAGCATTGTCCGCACAAGCTATCCACAGATGGTTGCACAGATATTGTGCGCAATGACCGAGTTATCCCTATGATTTTGCTCGAAAAATGTCCAGACAGTGGAAAGCTGCGCCAGGATTGGCCCCTGTACATCCATTGACATCTTATCCACAGAGGCATCCACCGGAACTGGGGGAAAAGGCTCTGTGATGGGCATTTTCGCCCGAAGAAGAAGGCAGCAGCCGCGCGTGCTTCGCGGGGGCGCGAAACCTGATCAGAAGTTGATCAACTCCTGAAAAGGCCCGGCTGGCGGGGGATAGCGAAGTGTCCGAACAGCTTATCCACAATCTGCTGCACAGCATCTGTGTGCAACGCACAAGGCAAGTGATTGAAAATGCTCAGAAAATAGCCTGCTAGTGGTAAAGCACACGTGGTGCGGGGCCTGGAGGTTGGTCTACACCTTATCCACAGGCCCTTCCACTGATTTTGGGGAGCAGTGTGGAACGCGAAGGCTCAGTTGCCCTCGCGCATTTCCTGATAGCGCTGTTCCAGCTCCTGGCGAATCTGGCGGCGCTGCTGGGCTTGTGCGAATCGGCGCTTCTCGTCCGTGGTTTCTGGCTGCAAGGGCGGTACTTGTGCCGGGCGGCGTTCGTCGTCCAGGGCGACCATGGTGAAGAAGCAGCTGTTGGTATGGCGGACCGAACGTTCGCGGATGTTCTCGGTGACCACCTTGATACCCACCTCCATGGAGGTGTTGCCGGTGTAGTTCACCGAGGCGAGGAATGTCACAAGCTCGCCGACATGGATGGGTTCGCGGAAGATCACCTGATCCACCGACAGGGTGACCACGTAGCGCCCGGCATAGCGGCTGGCGCAGGCGTAGGCGACTTCATCGAGATACTTGAGCAGGGTGCCGCCGTGGACGTTGCCGGAGAAGTTGGCCATGTCCGGGGTCATTAAGACGGTCATCGACAGATGTGCGGTTCCGGGTTCCATGCTGGCCTCGTCGGTAGTGGGGGCGGTCTGAGATAGACGCAGGCTGGCGCCTGGGCGCTACAGGGGATAATCACGTAACGCCGTGCGGGCTGTGGATAACCGCGCGGTCAGGGCGCGGCATCGGGCTGCTGGCAGGCCGGGTATTCCTCCGCCAGGTCGCTGGGACCGCAGGCCAAGCCGTGCTGCCTGCGTAACTGGGCCAGCTCCTCGCTCTGCTCGATCAGGAAGCGGTCGAAGGCTTCCAGTATCTCCGGATGCTTCAGGCTGCTGGCGTGGAACGCGGTCTTCGCAAGTGGCAGTTCCGGGTCCAGCAGCAAGCGATCGCCACCCAGATTGGTGTTCGCGTCCAGGTAGTGGTGCAGCACTTCCGGGTTGGCATAGATGGCGTCGATGCGTAGGCGCAGCAGCATGCGTACCAGCGCGCCGATATCGCTGGCCTCCACCAAGTGCACCTGGCCGTCGCGCAGGCGGTCCTGCCAGGCCTCGGGGGTGAAGCCGCGTACGGTGCCCAGGCGTCGTACCGCGTCTATGCCCCGGCCCAGATGCTCGCGCAGCACCAGGCTGCCGTCGACGATGCGGATGATCGGTCGGCTGTAATACAGGCGCGCATCGCCCTTGAGCTGGCGCGACCAGGCGGGGTTGTCGGGAAACACCAGCATCAACCGGTCGGTGGTTTGCAGATTGCGGTGCAGGCGGTTGATCGGCAGGGCTTCCAGCTCAAGGGCCAGGCCCTGGTCGATGGCGAAGCGCTGCAGAAGCGCGATGGCATAGCCTTCAGCCGGCTTGCCGGGGAGTGCCCGGTAGTAAGGCAGGTAGTCCTGGCTTTCCAGGCCTACGCGCAAGGGCTCCGCTTGGCAGACGCCGAGAGCCATCAACAGCAGCGCGAGGATCGCAGCTTTCATTGGGCGGGCCCGGAACGAGATGAGGATGCCGATGAGCCTAGCAGGCGGGCGGGCAAACTTCAGCGCCCGGCCAAGCTGGCCGGGCGCTTCGCTGGACCGCGAGTCCGGCGTCAGGCGTGGGTCAGGTACCAGCGCCAGTCCTGCTCGCCCACTTCGCTGACGAACTGGCGGAACTCCTCCCATTTGATGGCGAGGAAGATCTTCAGGAAGTCCTCGCCCAGGGCGTCCCTGGCCCAGGTCGACTGCTCCAGATTGCGCAGGGCGGTCAGCCAGTCGGTGGGCAGGGTTTCCCTGGCTTGCTCGTAACCATTGCCGGCGATGGGCTCGCCCGGATCGATCTGCTCGCGAATGCCCTTGTGGATACCGGCGAGAATCGCGGCGGCAGCCAGATAGGGGTTGGCGTCGGCACCACAGATGCGGTGCTCGACATGGCGGCTCTTGGCCGGGCCGCCGGGCACGCGGAAGGACACGGTGCGGTTGTTCACGCCCCAGCTCTTGGCGAGCGGTGCATAGCTGTTGGCCTGGAAGCGACGGTAGGAGTTGGCATTGGGGCAGAAGATCGCCAGCGTGTCGTTGAGCGTGGCCATCATGCCGCCGATGGCGTGGCGCAGCAGTGGGGTGCCGTGCGGGTCCTCGCTGGCCATCAGGTTGTTGCCCTGCTCATCGGCGAGGCTCACGTGCATGTGCAGGCCGCTGCCGGCCAGGTCGCCGAAGGGCTTGGCCATGAAGCAGGCGACCAGCCCATGCTTGTTGGCTACACCTTTCACCAGGCGCTTGTAGCGAATGCCTTCGTCGACCGCCTGGAGTGCGTCGAAGCGGTGTTCGAGGGTCAGCTCCAACTGGCCGGGGGCGTACTCCGAAATGGCGGTGCGCACCGGCAGACCCTGGGCCTCGCAGGCCGCATAGAGGTCGTCGAGGAAGGGCTGCAGCTGTTCCAGCTCGTAGACGCCGTAGACCTGTGGCGCCTGCGGGCGCACGCCATTCATCTGCAGCGCCGGCTGTGGACGGCCGTTGGCATCGCGGCGCTTGTCCAGCAGGTAGAACTCCAGCTCGACTGCCATCACCGGGTGGTAGCCGTCGGCCTTGAGGCGCTCGATGGTACGGGCCAGCACATGGCGCGGATCGCCGGGGGTGGCCGGCAGACCCTGGGTCGGGTGCATGCTGACCTGCACCTGGCCGGTGGGTGTAGTGCGCCAGGGTTGCAGGGTCAGCGAGCCGGGCACCGGGTAGGTCCAACAGTCAGCGTCGGCGACTTCCCAGACCAGGCCGCTGGCTTCGACGTCCTCGCCCTGGATGGTCAGCGAGAGGATGGAGCTGGGCAGCGGACGGCCGTTCTCGAAGATCGGCAGCAGCTCGTCACGGTGCAGCAGCTTGCCGCGGGGGATGCCGTTGGCGTCGATCAGCATCAGTTCGATGCTGCGCACTTCGGGGTGGCGTTCGAGGAAGTCGCGGGCTTCCTGGGGATCGGCGAATTGCATGGTCGTTCTCGCGTAGGGTGGAGGGCGCTTCATCCATCCACCGGGGTTGGGTATTGGTGGATGAAAAGAGCGTCATCCACCCTACGGATCATTCGCGGGCGCCGGGGATCGCCAGCAGTTCGGTGATGGCCTCGTCCAGGGTGGCAATCAACGTGTCTACGTCGGCGGCGGTGGTGGCCGGGCAGCACAGGGTCATGTTGTGGAACGGCGTGATCAGGATGCCGCGGTTGATCAGGTAGAGGTGCAGGGCCATCTGCAGCTCATCGTGGAAGGCCGCTTCGGCCTCGGCGCCGGTGCGCGGCGACACCGGGCAGAACTGGAATTCGCTACGTGCGCCCAGTTCGGTCACCGACCATTTCAGGGCGTGCTTCGCAATCAGGCTGCGGAATCCGTCGGCCAAGCGTTTGGCCAGCGGCAGCATGTGGTCGTAGGCCGCCTGGGTCATCACCTGTTCGAGGTTGGCGCGCATGCAGTGCATGGCCAGGGCGTTGGCCGAGAGGGTGGTGCCCATGCCGCTGTGGCCGTGGCCATGGCTGTCCTGCTGGGCCTGCTTGCGCGAGGCGAGCATCCTGTCGGCCATCTCCGCGCTGCAGCCGAAGATGCCGCAAGGCACGCCGCCAGCAATGGGTTTGCCGACCACGAAGAAGTCGGGGTCGAGGTTCCACAGCTGGGTGCAGCCGCCGATGTTGGTGGAGATGGTGTGGGTCTCGTCGATGATCAGCAGGCTGCCGTACTTGCGGGTCAGCTCGCGGCACTTCTGCATGAAGCCCGGATCGGGCAGGACCATGCCGATGTTGGTCATCGCCGGTTCGCAGAGCAGGGCACAGACGTCGCCCTGGGCCAGCGCGGCTTCCAGCGCCTCGACATCGTTGAAGGGAACGGCGCGGCTGTGCTGGGTCAGGTCGTAGGCCTGGCCGACCAGACCGGAGCGGTGCACGGTCTCGCCATCGCGGCAGCGCACCATCACGTCGTCCACGGTGCCGTGGTAGCAGCCGTCGAACACCAGCAGGGTCTTGCGTCCGGTGATGGCGCGGGCCCAGCGCAGCACATAGCGGTTGGAGTCGGTGGCGGTGGCGGTCACCTGCCAGTAGGGCAGGCCGAAGCGCTGGGCCAGCAGCTCGCCGCAAACCACGGCATCCTCGCCCGGCAGCATGGTGGTCAGGCCGTTGTTGGCCTGCTCGGCGATGGCGCGGGCGATCGGGTCCGGCGAGTGACCGAACATTGTGCCGGTGTCGCCCAGGCAGAAGTCGATGTACTCGTGGCCATCGACGTCGTAGAAGCGGGCCCCCTTGGCGCGCTCGACGAACAGCGGGCAGGGCGTGGACCAGTCGGCCATCCAGTGCATCGGCACGCCGGCGTAGAGGGACTTGTGCGCGCGTTCAGCGAGTGCGACGGATTTCGGGTTGCGCTCGAGGAAGCGGGTGCGCTCGCGGGCGGCGAAGGTTTCCACGGCGGCTTGGCTGATTCCACTGGCAGTCATATTGAACACCTCGTTCGAATTTCTGCACATCGTGTTTTGTGATCACAATTCTGTCAAGACTTGCGAAAAAAGGCGCTGAAATTTAACGTGAAACCCGATTTGTGATCACAGGATAGAGCGAAAGGCCGGAGGGAAAGCCTCCTCTGGTCCGGATCCGCCCCGTGGTCCAGGCAACCACCCACAACAGAAGGCGACCAAAACCATGCGTAACTGCAGCCTGACCCTGAACCAACTGCCGGCGCCGCCGGCCCTTGCACGGTGATATGCCCATGGCCGAGAACCTGCAGGAACAGCTTTACCAACGACTACGCGAGGGCCTGCTGGCAGGCCAGTTCAAACCCGGTGAGCGCCTGAAGATCCGCGATCTCGCCGCTGCCTGGGGCACCAGCCCGATGCCGGTACGCGCCGCCTTGCAGCGCCTGGTGGCTGAAGGAGCCCTGGAGGGCGAGCCACAGCGCTCGGTGCGCGTGCCGCCGATGACCCGTGAACGCTTCAAGCATATATTCCAGGTGCGCATGGCGCTGGAGGGCATGGCCGTAGAAGCGGCCGCGGGCCAGCTCTCCCGCGATGAGCTGGATGTCCTGCGGGGGTGCATGGAGCGCATGGATATCGCCATCGAACAACGCGACGTACAGGGCTACCTGACCGACAACAGCCGGTTCCACCGGGTGCTCTACGGCGCCTGTGGCAACCCCATCCTGCTGCGGACCATCGAAACGCTCTGGCTGCAGGTCGGCCCCTTCTTCAATCGCCTGTTCACCGAGGCGGACCTGTCATTGCGTCTCAACGACTTCCACGAGGACGCCTTCAAGGCGTTGCAGGCGGGCGACGGCAAGGCCGCGCGCGTTGCTATCGAGCAGGATCTTTCCTACTTCGGCCAATTCCTCCTCAACCTGCTGGAACTGGACTTCGCCCAGGCCCGCAGCGGCTGATGACGCTTTCCCGCGGGAGCGAGTCTGACTCGCTTCCGTGGGGCATGAGCGTCGTCGGTCAACTGGTCAGCCAGACGTCCCGGGCCCAGTGCCAGACAGAGTCCCAGCTCTCGTCGGTGAGCTCGCCTTCGTCGCCGTCCCACAGCACCACTTCGCCTTCGCCATCGACCACGTAGTAGTCACGGCCGTCCTGGCAGAGCGGCACCAGGTCGCGAGGTACGCCCAGGTCCCAGGCGACGGCGGCGACTTCCGGCAGATAGGTGTGGGATTGCGGGTCGGTGACCGTCACCGGCTCCAGACGGCCGTAGATCACGTCGCTGACCTTGAGCAGGAACTCGCGCAGTTCGAAGGGCAGGTTGATCAACAGCTGCTCCTCGATCTCCACCAACTGCTCTTCGTCCGGCAGCTCCAGGGGAACCGGCACTGGCTCGTTGAGTTCGCGCAGTTGTTCGATGACTTCTTCCATGGCGACAGGCCCTCATGCATTGGGATGCGCTTTATACAGTAGCCGGGCTTGGGAAGAAAAAAGCCTTGTCGTAACGTGGCGGACATTCTGTTGCCAATCCGTTTGTCGAGGCCCCCATCATGGCGATCACCTGGTCCTGCAAGCACCACAGCGAACTCGATACCCGCGAGCTCTACTGTTTTCTGGCCCTGCGCTGCCAGGTGTTCGTGGTGGAACAGAACTGCCCCTACCTGGATGTCGACGGCCAGGACCTGGAAGCCGGCACCTGCCATGTGATGGCCTGGGAACAGGGCACGCTCCTGGCCTACCTGCGCCTACTGGACCCGGCCACCCAGGGCGGCGACGTAGTGATCGGACGGGTGGTCAGTGCCGCCCAGGCACGTGGCCGCGGCTTGGGCCACGGGTTGATGGAACGGGCCCTGGACGAAGCCGCCAAGCGCTGGCCGGGCATGCCGGTGTACCTCTCCGCCCAGGCGCACCTGCAGGGCTACTACGGCCGCTATGGCTTCTTGCCGGTGACCGACCTGTACCTCGACGACGGCATTCCTCATATCGGCATGCGCCGCGCTTAGGCCCGAGGCTGCTAATGGCGGCCCTGTTCAGCACCAACTGCTTCAGCCCGTCCGGACACGCTGGCTAAACTTTGTGCACTGATCCGGCTGCCCGAGGCAGCCTCCGATCCCTGGTTATCCACAGGAGGTGCAACATGCGAATGGCCGCAACCCTGCAGCGCAGCCTGGAGCGTGCCCATGCCGAATTCGATCTGGTGCCACACCCGCACTCGGCCACCAGTCTGGAGTCGGCACGCGTCGCCAATATCCCCGCCGAGCGTCTGGCCAAGACGGTAATCCTCGACGATCGCCAAGGCCATTTCCTCATGGCAGTGGTGCCTGCCAGCCGCCATCTGGACATGGGCAAGGTGCGCAAGGATGCCAAGATCTGGCAACTCACCCACGAAGCCGATCTATCCCGTCTGTTCAAGGACTGCGAACTGGGCGCCGTGCCGGCCCTTGGCGAGTTCTATGGCATGAACATGCTGGTGGACCCGCAATTGACCCGGCAACGTGACATCTACCTGGAAGCCGGCGACCACCAGAACCTGGTGCACATGCGCATGGATGAGTATCTGAAGCTGGTGCCCCATGCCGAAGTCTGCGAGCTCTGCCATTAGGGCGATGATCGGCTGCGCTTCGGAAAAGCGCTGGCTCGCTGAATCATGAAGAAGCTCAAGGGCGTTCGACCGCCCATTCCGCCGCCCTTCTGGTTCCGCCGCTCCCTTGCGCGTCGGCGCTGGCGCAGGGGTGGCGGTCGCCATCAGTGAAATGAAAAACCCGGGACAAGCCCGGGTTTTTCATTGCAGAAGCGATCAGTTCTGACGGATGCCCGCCACCAGCCAAGGCTGGTTGTCACCGTTGACGCGCTCCATGCGCCAGCTTTCGCTGAAGACTTCACCCTGGTCGAAGCGGGAAGACTTGGAGACGCCGTTGAAGGTCAGGGTCGCGACCGTCTTGTCGGCCAGTTCGTCGATGCCGTCCAGTTGCACCTGAAGGTTTTCGACGTAGGTGGACTGGTAGGCGTCGCCCAGGCTGGCGCGTTCTTCCTTGAGGAAGCTCAGCATCTGCGGGGTGACGAACTCGGCGATCTTGTCCATCTCGGCCGCGTCCCAGTGCTGCTGCAGGGCCATGAAGTGTTCGCGACCGGCTTCGACGAAGCGCTGCTCATTGAACCAGCTCGGGGCATTGAAGGCGGGCTGGGCGACCGGGGCAGCGCTGCCGAAGATCGACGCCGGCTGTTGCTGCGGCATCTGCGGCATTTCACGCTGGAACGGCGCATGGCCGGCCATGGCGGGTTGACCCTGCTGCTGGGCACGTTTGCGTGCGGCCAGGAAGCGGAAGATCAGGAAGGCGATCAGGCCGATGATCAGGAAGTCGAAGATCTGCATGCCATCGAAGCCGTCGCCCATGAACATGGAGGCGAGCAGGCCACCGGCGGCGATGCCGGCCAGCGGGCCGAGCCAGCGGGAAGCACCGCTCGCGGCGGCGGCTTTGCCGGCTGCAGCAGGGGCAGCGGCGTTCGGGGTTTGCTGGGCGGGAGCTGCCTGGCGGGTCTGGTGGGTCGGCGCGGAGCCGAAGGACTTGCCGCCACCCATACGCTTGGCGGCGTTGACATCCAGGCTGAGCGTCAGGCTGACGCAGAGGGCCAGGGCAATACTGAGAAATCGGCGCATCAGAGGCTTCTCTTGGTTATGAATCCACGCGCGCCATGCTGCACAGTCAGTCGCGCGATAGCTAGGGGCAGAGTGTTTCGGGATTTTGTCGGACAGCTCCGTCGGCCTTTTCCGGGCATGCCGTTCATCTGCGCAGCAGGAATACCAGCGGGCCGCAGCGCAATTGTTGGCGCAACAGGGCGCGCAAGTCGGCCTCGTCTTCCATGGGGTGACGCAGCCAGTGGATGAAGGTGCGCAGGTAAGCGCCAGTCAGCAGGCTTTCTTCGGCGATGCGACACAGATGCAGGGTTTCCCGCTGTGCCGCTTCGCGCCACCACTGCACCGTGCGACTGACCCGCAAAAGGCCCAGCACCTGCAAATGGAAATGACCGGGCTCCAGCTTGTAGAGCAGCATCTGCCCGGTCACCGAGCGGTGCGGCGCCAGGGCGCCAAGCCAGGCGATAAGAAGTTCTTCCAGGCGCTTTTCCGCGTTCAGGGCCGGCAGGTCGCTGCCCTTGCCGCGTTCCAGCAGGGCTTGGTCGGCGCGGTCGAACCAGGCCTCCACCAGGTCGTCCTTCTGTTTGTAGTGTTTGGCGATGGCGTCGAGGCCGACGCCGAGTTCGTTGGCCACCTCGAACAGGTGCAGCCGCTCCCAACCGCAGGTGTCGGCCAGGTTCAGGGCGCAATCGAGTATGTGCTGGGCGCTGGGAGAGCGGGGCATGGACGTACCTCCGCCACTCAGTATGGCCAAGCGAAAGGAGGCGGCAGGGGCATCGGACGGGCGGAGGGTAATGCCGAAGGGGGTGGCGGCTGCTCTTGTGGGGGCGAATTCATTCGCGAAGGACAGCGTAGCTGTCCCAAGGGCCTCAGGGCAGGCCTGCGGCCTGCACAGCGAATGAATTCGCCCCCACAGCGGATCGTGGCGATTGTCGGCTCAGAGCGGCTGCAGTTTGGCGTAGGCCAGCATCAGCCACTTGCTGCCCTCACTCTCGAACTTCACCTGCACCCGTGCCTGGGCACCGGCGCCTTCGAAGTTGAGGATGGTGCCTTCACCGAACAGCGCATGCTGGACGCGCTGGCCCAGGGAGAAGGGCGTTTCCGGCACGGCGGCGCCATCGAAGATGGAACCGTGGCGACTGCCGGCACCCATGGGACGGCTGATGCTGTTGTTCAGCCGCACTTCACGGATCAGCTGCGGCGGTACCTCGCGAACGAAGCGCGAGACCTTGTTGTAGGTCTCGCTGCCGTACAACCGACGGGTTTCGGCGTAGGTCAGCACCAGGCGCTGCATGGCGCGGGTGACGCCGACATAGGCCAGGCGGCGTTCTTCCTCCAGGCGGGTCGGGTCTTCCATGCTCATCTTGTGCGGGAAGAGGCCTTCTTCCATGCCCACCAGGAACACCAGCGGGAACTCCAGGCCCTTGGCGCTGTGCAGGGTCATCAGCTGCACGCTGTCCTCGAAGGCGTCGGCCTGGGTTTCCCCGGCCTCCAGCGAGGCGTGGCTGAGGAAGGCCTGCAGCGGCGTGAGGCCGTCCTCGGGCTCTTCGTTCTCGAAGGCACGGGCGGCGCTGACCAGTTCTTCCAGGTTTTCCACCCGGGCCTGGCCTTTCTCGCCCTTCTCATCCTTGTGGTAGGCCACCAGGCCGCTCTGCTCGATGACGGTCTGGGTCATCAGGTGCAGGGGCATGTCGAGGGCCTTGGCGGCAAGGTTCTCGATCAGCTCCATGAACGCCGCCAGGGCGCCGGAGGCGCGGCCAGGCAGGGCCTTGTTGGCGAGCATCAGGCGGATCGCTTCCCACATCGCGACTTCATTGACGCGGGCGAACTCGCGGATGTTCTCCACGGTTTTCTCGCCGATGCCGCGTGGCGGCACGTTGATCACCCGCTCCAGCGCGGCATCGTTGCCGCGGCCGTCGAGCAGGCGCAGGTAGGCCATGGCGTTCTTGATCTCGGCGCGCTCGAAGAAGCGCTGGCCGCCGTAGATGCGGTAGGGAATCTTCTCCCGCAGCAGGGCCTCTTCCAGCACCCGCGACTGGGCGTTGGAACGGTAGAGGATGGCAATCTCGCTGCGTGCCATGCCGTCCTTCAGTGCGCTTTCGATGCTCTCCACCACATAGCGGGCTTCGTCGTGCTCGTTGAAGGCGGCATACAGGCCAATGGGTTCGCCTTCTTCGCCCTCGGTCCAGAGCTCCTTGCCCAGGCGCCCTTGATTGTTGGCGATCAGGGCGTTGGCGGCCTTGAGGATGCCCGCGGTGGAGCGGTAGTTCTGCTCCAGGCGGATCACCTCGGTGTCGGGGAAGTCGCTGGAGAACTGCTGGATGTTCTCGATCCGCGCGCCGCGCCAGCCGTAGATGGACTGGTCGTCGTCGCCCACCACCATCAGGCTCTGGCCGCCTTTGGCGAGCAGGCGCAGCCAGGCGTATTGCACGGCGTTGGTGTCCTGGAACTCGTCCACCAGCACATGGCGGAAGCGCCGCTGGTAGTGCTCCAGCAGGCTCGGGCGGTCGCGCCAGAGGTCGAGGGCGCGCAGCAGCAGCTCGGAGAAATCGATCACCCCGGTGCGCGCGCAGGCGGCCTCGTAGGCTTCGTAGATCTTCAGCATGGTGCCGAGGAACAGATCGCCGCCGGCCTGGATGTGCTGCGGGCGGATGCCCTCGTCCTTCTGCCCGTTGATGAACCACTGGGCCTGGCGTGCCGGCCAGCGCTGCTCGTCGAGGCCGAGGTCGCGGATCACCCGCTTGACCAGTCGCTGCTGATCGTCGCCGTCGAGGATCTGGAAGTTCTCGGCCAGGCCGGCTTCCTGCCAATGGGCCCGCAACAGGCGGTGCGCCAGGCCGTGGAAGGTGCCGACCCACATGCCGGCCGGGTTGATCCCCAGCAATTGCTCGATGCGCTGGCGCATCTCGGCGGCGGCCTTGTTGGTGAAGGTCACCGACAGGAGCGAATGCGGTGAAGCCTGCTCCACCTGGATCAGCCAGGCGATGCGGTGCACCAGCACGCGGGTTTTGCCGGAACCGGCGCCGGCAAGCACCAGTTGACGCCCCAGCGGGGCCGCTACGGCCTGGCGTTGAGCGTCGTTGAGGGAGTTCAGAAGGAGGGAGAGATCGTCGCGCATCGCGGCATTCTAGGGAGGTGGACGGGGGAGGGCAAACTGATGACCGGATGGTCAGCTGGGCGGTCGCTGATCCCCGTGCCAGAGACCCTCCTAAAGTTGGGGGACGCTCGTCTGGAACCTCGCACATAAAGCTATTGCAGCTTCTTCCCGCTCGGGTAAGCTCCGGGCTCGCTTAGGCAGACCACTACAAAAAAAGCGCCTATGACCGCTAATTCAATGCCCGTCGGCCCGGCCCTGTCCCTGGCTGACAACCGCGAGATCCGCCAGCAGTTCGCGACCGACATTGCGGCCGAACGCACGCGCCTCCTTTATCAGGGCTCCCAGGTTCCGACCCTGTTCATGCTGCTCAACGGCCTGGCCTGCGCCTATCTGCTCTGGGCGCCGGGCAACAGCCTGCTGCTCGGTGGCTGGCTGGCCTGGCTGGTGTTGCTGGCCGTCCTGCGCCTGACCCAGGTGGCTGCCTTCAAGAAAGCCCAGCCCGCCCAGCAGGCCTGCCCACGCTGGCGCCGCGCCTTCCTCCTCGGCGCGGGTGCTTCGGGTCTGACCCTGGCTTTCGCCGCCGTGGCGCTGGTGCCGCCGGACGCCTTTGTGCAGCAGGCCCTGGTCTATGGCCTGATCGCCGCTGCCATTCTTTCCGCCAGCGTCGCCTACGCCGTCAGCCTGTCGGCCTTCCTGACCTTCGCCTTGCCTTGCCTACTACCGTCGATTACCTGGCTGCTGCTGGGCGATACGCCGCTGCTCCGCGGGTGGGGCGTGCTCGGGGTGATACTCGCCGCCTCGCTCATGGTGGTGGCCTGGCAGGTCAACCGGCTGGTGCAACGCAGCCTGCTGCAGCGCTTCCAGAACCTGGCGCTGATCAGTCACCTGGAAGCAGCCAAGGGACGCGCCGAAGGCCTCAATGAAGAGCTGGCCCGCGAGGTGGAGCAGCGCCGTCGTGCCGAACGCGAGTTGCGCCGCACCCACGCTGAGCTGGAAATGCGCGTGGCCCAGCGCACCCTGGAGCTGGCGGACGCCAGCCATGCACTCTCCAAGAGCGAAGCGCGCCTGGCACTGGCGCTGGAGGCCAGCGAGCTGGGGCTGTGGGACTGGAACCTGGAAACGGATGAGGTCCATCACTCCCAGCTCAAGGCCATTTTTGGCATTGAGGCCGAGGATGTGACTCGTGTGCTCAGTGACCTCAAGCCGCGCCTGCACCCAGACGACTTGCCGCTGTTGCGCCGGGCCCTGGTCGAACACCTCAAGGGCCGCACCGATGGCTACTCCATCGACTACCGGGTACGCCACAACGACGGCCACTGGGTCTGGGTGGAGGACCGCGGTCGGGTGGTTGAGCGCGATGGCGACGGCAAGGTGCTGCGCATGCTCGGCACCCGCCGCGACATCACGGCGCGCAAGCTCCGCGATGAAGAGCAACGCCTGGCGGCCACGGTGTTCGAGGCGGCCAGCGAGGGCATCGTTATCCTCGATCCCGACTACCGGGTGATTCAGGCCAACGCGGCCTTCAGCCAGGTCACCGGTTATCGCCAGGAAGAAGTCATCGGGCGCAGCGTCGCTACCCTCATTGGCAGCCGCGAGGCGCGCCGCCGCTATCACCTCATCCGTGAAGAGCTGGAGCAGCGCGGCAGCTGGCAAGGCGAGCTGGTGGATGCGCGCAAGAGCGGCGAGCTCTACCCCCAGTGGCTGCAGCTCAACGTGGTACGCGACTCGCGGGGCAATGTCAGCCATATCGTCGGCTTCTTTGCCGACCTCACCGCCCGCCGCGAGGCCGAGGAGCGCCTGCGCTACCTGTCCAGCTACGACGAGCTCACCGGGCTGGCCAATCGCACCCTGTTCAAGGATCGCCTTCACGAGGCCAGCCAGCGTGCCCGCCAGAGTGGCCGCAGCCTGGCGCTGCTGCACATCGACCTGGACCGGTTCAAGGTGCTCAACGATAGCCTCGGTCATGAAGTGGCCGACCAACTGCTGAGCCAGGTCAGCCGCCGCCTGACCCAGGAGGTGCCGGAAGCCGACACGATCGCACGCCTGGCTGGCGATGAGTTCGCTGTGATCCTCGACGCCTATGGCAGCGTCGCCAGCCTGGCGCGCCAGGCCAGTCGCCTGCTCGGCAAGCTGCGCATGCCGATGACCGTGGGCGGCCACGAACTGGTGATCAGCGGCTCCCTTGGCATCAGCCTGCTGCCGGACAACGCCCGCGATATTTCCGCCCTCATCAGCCAGGCCAACATGGCCATGCAGCACGCCAAGCACTTGGGCGGCAACACCTTCCAGTTCTTCACTGACAACCTGCAGGCCTGCACCCTGGAGCGCCTGCAGCTGGAGAACCAGCTGCGCAAGGCCATCGAGGAAGGTCAGCTGGAAGTTTTCTACCAGCCGAAGCTGGGCCTGGCCGATAACAGCCTGAACGCGGCCGAGGCGCTGGTGCGCTGGCGCCATCCGCAGCAGGGGCTGGTACCACCCGGGGATTTCATCGGGCTGGCAGAAGAAACCGGGCTGATCGCCCCCATCGGGGAATTCGTGTTGCGCCAGGCCTGCCAGCAGGCCCGTGAGTGGCAGCGCCAAGGCCTGGCGGACATCCGTGTTTCGGTGAACCTGTCGATGCACCAGCTGCGTCAGGGCAACCTGGTCAGCCTGATTCGTCAGGTGCTGGAGGAAACCGGTCTGCAGGCGCGCCTGCTGGAGCTGGAGCTGACCGAAAGCCACCTGCTGGAAAATGTCGAGAACGTCATCGCCACCTTCCACCAGTTGCGTCAGCTCGGCGTGAAGCTGGCCATCGACGATTTCGGCACCGGCTATTCATCCCTGAGCTACCTCAAGCGCTTCCCGGTCGACTACGTGAAGATCGACCAGACCTTCATCCGTGATCTCTCCGCCGGCAGCGAGGACGCCGCCATTACCCGCGCGATCATCGCCATGGCCCACAGCCTGGAGCTGAAAGTGGTCGCCGAGGGCGTGGAAAACCAGGAGCAACTGAACTTCCTGCGCAGCCAGCGCTGCGACGAGATCCAGGGCTACCTGATCAGCCCGCCAGTGGAAGCACCGCAGTTCGTACGGCTGCTCAAGGAGCAGGCCACCGCGCTCTGGCGCTGACGCCTGCACCCGTGCGCCCATGCGGGAGTTGATCCGGTGGATATCGCTTTTCAAATCCACCTGTGGAGTCAGGCGCTTGCAGCGGTACGGCTGTTGCCGCTGCTGAACCAGCGCAGCAGCAGGGCGTTCTCCAGGGGCAGGTCCGCAGGCAGCGGCACGTACAGCGTGTGGCCGTCCCCCGGTGCTACGGCCTTGCGCTCGCCGAAGCGGTTCTCCAGCGCTTCCAGGCGGAAATCCAGGTTGCCCTGTGGGGTCATCAGTTGCAGGCGGTCGCCGACCGCGAAGTGATTCTTCACCCGTACTTCCGCCAGGCCCTGGCGAACCACCCCGGTCAGCTCGCCCACGAACTGCTGGCGCTCGGCCAGGGAGTAGCCGTGTTCGTAGTTCTGGTACTCGTCGTGTACGTGGCGGCGCAGGAAACCCTCGGTGTAGCCGCGGTTGGCCAGGGACTCGAGGTCGTCCATCAGGGCGCGGTCGAAGGGGCGGCCGGCAACGGCGTCATCGATGGCCTTGCGGTAGGCCTGGGCGGTACGTGCCACATAGAAGTGAGATTTGGTGCGGCCCTCGATCTTCAACGAGTGCACACCCATCTGCAGCAGCCGCTCGACGTGATGCACGGCGCGCAGGTCCTTGGAATTCATGATGTAGGTGCCGTGCTCATCCTCCCAGGCGGACATCAGCTCGCCGGGGCGATTGGCTTCTTCCAGCAGGAACACCCGGTCGCTGCTCGCGCCGCAGCCGAGGGTCGGCACTACCTGGCCCAGCTCATCTTCGCGCGCTGTTTGGGCGTTGTACTGCCAGCGGCAGGCGTTGGTGCAGGTGCCCTGGTTGGGGTCGCGATGATTGAGGTAGCCGGACAGCAGGCAGCGGCCCGAATAGGCCATGCACAGGGCGCCGTGGACGAAGACTTCCAGTTCCATGCCGGGCACCTGCTGGCGGATTTCGCCGATTTCCTCCAGGGACAGTTCGCGGGACAGGATCACCCGACTCAGCCCCTGCTGCTGCCAGAACTTCACGCTGGCCCAGTTCACCGCATTGGCTTGCACCGAGAGGTGGATGGGCATCTGCGGGAAATACTCGCGAACCAGCATGATCAGGCCGGGATCGGACATGATCAGCGCATCCGGACCCATGGCGATCACGGGCTCCAGGTCTTTGAGGAAGGTTCGCAGTTTGGCGTTGTGCGGGGCGATGTTCACCACCACGTAGAAGCGCTTGCCAGCCGCGTGGGCTTCCGCAATACCGAGGGCCAGGTGGGTGTGGTCGAACTCGTTGTTGCGCACCCGCAGGCTGTAGCGCGGCTGGCCGGCATACACGGCATCGGCGCCATAGGCGAAGGCATGACGCATGGCCTTGAGGGTACCGGCGGGGGAGAGCAGTTCGGGGCTGTGCATGGCGCGGCTCGCGGTGTGTGGGCGATGGACGCGCGATTCTAGGGAGGGGGCGAGGGCGCTTTATTGCTCCAGAGCAATGCGCGGGTGCCGCTGCGGTGGATATCCGCCCGGTGGATTTCCACCGCAGCGGATGCTGGCCGAGCGAAGGGTGGACAGCGCTTTTCTATTCGCCAGCCGCGCGTGTCAGTCGTGCCACTGCCGGCCGTGCAGTTCCAGCAGGCTGTGGGCCTGTTCCGGCCCGGTGGAGCCGGCGGGGTAGGGGCGCGGGCTCTGGTAGTACTCGTGCCAGCCTTCGAGGATGGGGTCGACCCAGCTCCAGGCGGCTTCCACCTCGTCGCGGCGCATGAACAGCGTCGAATCACCCTCGATCACATCCAGCAACAGGCGCTCGTAGGCGTCCCAGCGACGTTGGTGGCTGAAGGCCTTGGCCAGGTTCAGGTCCAGCTCCACGGGCTCCAGGTTCATGCCCTTGCCAGGCGACTTGGCCATCAGTTGCAGGCTGATGCGCTCTTCCGGCTGCAGGCGAATCAGCAGGCGGTTGGCCTCGCCATCGGCGAACAGGCGGTGGGGCACCGGCTTGAACTGGATGACGATCTCAGAGTACTTGCGCGCCAGGCGCTTGCCGGTGCGCAGGTAGAAAGGCACGCCGGCCCAACGCCAGTTGTCGATCTCCGCCTGCATGGCGACGAAGGTTTCGGTGTCGCTGTCGTTGTCGACGTTCTTCTCGAAGTAGTAGGCCGGCACTTCCTGGCCGCCGATCTTGCCGGCGCTGTACTGGCCGCGCACGGTCTTGTCGCGCACGTCCTGCCCGGAGATGGGTTTCAGCGCTTCGAGGATTTTCACCTTCTCGTTGCGTACCGCTTCGGCGTCGAAGCGCACCGGCGCCTCCATCGCCACCAGGCAGAGCAGTTGCAGCAGGTGGTTCTGCACCATGTCGCGCATGGCCCCGGAGCGGTCGTAGTAGGCGCCGCGGTTCTCCACGCCGAGGGTCTCGCAGACGCTGATCTGCACATGATCGATGTGCCCGGCACGCCAGATCGGCTCGAACAGGCCGTTGGCGAAGCGCAGGGCCATGAGGTTCTGCACGGTTTCCTTGCCCAGGTAGTGGTCGATGCGGAACACCTGGGATTCGTCGAACACCTTGCCGATGGCGGCGTTGATCGCCTTGGCCGACTCCAGCGAGTGGCCGATGGGTTTCTCCAGCACGATGCGCGATTGCGGGGTAGCCAACTGGGCGACAGCCAGGTGTGCGGCGACGTCCTCGAACAGGTCGGGGGCGGTAGCGAGGTAGTACACCCGCCCGCAGCCGGGGTCAGGCCCGAGGTAGCGGGCCAGGCGGCCGAAGTCGGCGCTCTGGGATACATCCATGGCGAAGTAGTCCAGGCGCTCGGAGAAGCCCCGCCAGGCCTCGGTGGTGAAGTCGGCGCGGGCTACCTGGGCACGGCAACGGCGTTCGGCCAGGGCGCGGTAGCCGTCACGGTCAAGGGCGTTGCGGGCCAGGGCGAGGATGCGCATCTGCGGATGCAGGCGCCCTTCGCGATGCAGGTGATAGAGGGCCGGAAGCAGTTTGTGCAGCGCGAGATCGCCGGTACCGCCGAAGACGAGCATGTCGCAGGAGCTGGTCAAGGATGCGCTCTCCCTTCCTTGCACGCGGATAAAGGGTCGTTCAACTGGGCGGAAAAGCGGCTCATGTAGTATAACTACACGATCACTACAGCCTGGTTCAGCCGATCATAACCGAGTCGAGGCCCGTTGCATGATGGAAGAAACCGGCAAAACCCCCATTCCAGACAGAGCCTGCCCTGTGAATCTGCTGCAACATATCGCTCAGTCGCGGCATCTGCTGCGCAAGTCGGAACTGAAAGTCGCCGACCACGTCCTGCTCGATCCCGCCGCGGTCATGCACAGCTCCATGGCCGACCTGGCCCAGGGGGTCGGGGTCAGCGAACCTACCATCGTGCGCTTCTGCCGGGCCATCGGCTGCGGCGGCTTCCAGGATCTGAAGCTGAAACTGGCGCAGAGCCTGGCCGCTGGTGCCAGCTTCGGCCAGTTTGCCATTCACGAAGAGGACTCGGTCGCCGACTTCAGCCTGAAGATCTTCGACACCACCCTGCACACCCTGATAGAAGTCCGCGAGAAGCTCGACCCGGAAGCCCTCCAGCGTGCCATCGCCGCCTGTGCCCAGGCGCAGCGCGTGGAGTTCTACGGCTTCGGCGCTTCCGGTGCGGTGGCGGCCGATGCCCAGCACAAGTTCTTCCGCCTGCTGCTCACGGCGGCGGCCTACTCCGATCCGCACATGCAGGCGATGTCGGCGGTCACCCTGAAGCCATCGGACGTGGCCATCTGCATCTCCCAGTCGGGCCGCTCCAAGGACCTGCTGATCACCGCCAACCTGGTGCGTGAAGCCGGCGCCACGCTGATCACCCTCTGCCCGAGCCAGACCCCGCTGGCTGACCTGGCCACGGTGAACCTCGCCATTGACGTGCAGGAAGACACCGAAATCTACACCCCGCTGACCTCGCGTATCGCCCACCTGGTGGTGATCGACGTACTCGCCATGGGCGTCGCCATGGCCCGTGGCCCGACCCTGGTCAACCACCTCAAGAGTGTGAAGCGAAGCCTGCGCAGCCTGCGTCTATCGCCTAAATCGGTGAAGAGCGCCGAGGACTGAGTCGGGACCTGATCAAGCGAGTCGACGGCTTCCGACGCGCAGCCAATCAAGCCAGCCCCTGGCGTACCAGCAACCGCTCGATGGCTTCGATGAAGGGCCCGCTGCCCGGCCAACTGGTAATCCGTCCCAGCGGCCGGCCGTGGTACAGCGCGATAAAGGTCGGCACGCCGTGCAGGCCGAAGCGCAGGGCCAGCGCCGGGTCTTCTTCCACTTCGTCGTGCAGCCAGCGTACCTGCGGCCACTGGCAGCGCTCCTGGGTGCGCAGCAGGTCGTGCTTGGCGACATCGCAGAGCGGGCAGTCGTCCTGCCAGAGGTAGAGCAGCACCAGCCGTTGGCGTTCGCTGGCCAATACGTCATCAAGGATGCTGGCGCGCACCCGTTGGATCGGAAAGCGTTGGAAGAACTCGACGGCATTGCTCATGGCGTCCTCCAGCGGCATGACCTGCACACAGCTGAGCAAAGTCGGCTCGTGCCGGTCTGTCCAGCTATCAGCCTGATAGCCTGAAATCTCTGCTTCACCACAGATTCACCGAGTCTTCGCGAAAGCGTCACAGGTGCGGGTGATCCTGCGCCTACCAGCCTGCTTCCGAACCCCACCCAGGGAGAGATGCCATGCAACGCTTTCACGATGATTCCGCCCATCTGGACAGCAAGACCCGGCGCAAACTGGAGGACCAGCGGCGTATGCAATTCCGTCGCGCAATCGAAGACCGCTGCGAGCAGCGCCGCCTGCAGATGGAATGCTCGGACTACCCCTACCCCGAGCTGATCGCCGTTAACTACCTGTTGTCGTCAAAGGCAGTGCGCCGGAAAAGCGGTGGGAAAGCGCGCTGATCTGTGCGCGTTCTTCGCGGATAAAGCCTAGAAACGCCTGGGCGACCGGCGACAGCCGCTTGCCCTTGGCGTGTACCGCGCACCAGCTCCGATAGAGCGGCAACTCCTCCACCGGCAGCTCTCGCAAGAGCCCTGTCGCCAGTTCCAGGCTCACTGCGTGGCGTGGGATCAGGGCGATGCCAAGGTCGGCCACCACACATTCCTTCTGTGCATCCAGCGAGGCCACTTCCATGGTCTGGGCGAAGTGCGCGCGCTTTTGCTGGAAGTATTCCTCGCAGGCCTTGCGCGTGCCTGAGCCGGCCTCGCGCACCAGCAGGGTGTAGGGCTCCAGGTCCTTCAGCGTCAGTTTGGCGGCGTTGCACAGCGGGTGGTCGGGCGGCGCCACCGCAACGATCGGGTTGTTCAGGAAGGGCAGGAACTCCAGCGCCATGTCCTGGGGTACCAGGGACATGATCACCAGATCGTCGCGGTTGTCCGAGAGCCGCTTGATCACCTGGGCGCGGTTGGTCACCACCAGGTGCAGGCTGACGTCCGGATGCTGCTCGCGGAAGGCAGCGAACAGGTGCGGCACGAAGTACTTGGCGCTCGATTCCACCGCCAGGTTCAGCTGGCCCTGCAGGGAGCCCTGCAAATCAGAGAGCTGCATGTCGAGGCTGGCCAGGCGCTGGAAGATGTCGCTGCTGGCGCGCATCAGTGCCTCGGCCGCGTCGGTCACGTAGAGCTTCTTGCCGACGTACTCGAACAGCGGCTGGCCCACCAGTTCTTCGAGCTGGCGGATCTGCAGGCTGACGGCCGGTTGAGTCAGTGCCATTTCCTCGGCCGCGCGGCTGTAGGAGCGGCTTTCATACACGGCTCGGAACACCTGGAGTTGGCGCAGCGTCATACGCAGCAGGGTCTTGCGCATCGATTTTGGCCTCAAGGGGTGGGCAGGGTTGCTGACTATAAGCTCAACCTAATGGATACCCCAATAATTATTGATTGGGGTTATTCCCGCTCGCGGCGTAGGGTAATGACGCGACCGCTACACGATCTGCGGTCACCCAACGACCGGCCCAGCCGTTCGCCTGTTCACTTGGTCGAGGGAAAGCTCGTGATCAAGAAAATCCTGATCGCCAACCGTGGTGAGATTGCCGTCCGCATCGTGCGCGCTTGCGCCGAAATGGGCATCCGCTCGGTGGCCATCTACTCCGATGCCGACCGGCACGCCCTGCACGTCAAGCGTGCCGACGAAGCCCACAGCATTGGTGACGACCCGCTGGCCGGGTACCTGAACCCGCGCAAGCTGGTGAACCTGGCGGTCGAGACCGGCTGCGATGCCCTGCACCCGGGCTACGGCTTCCTCTCTGAAAACGCCGAGCTGGCGGACATCTGCGCCGAGCGCGGGATCAAGTTCATCGGCCCGAGCGCCGAAGTGATCCGCCGCATGGGCGACAAGACCGAAGCCCGCCGCAGCATGATCAAGGCCGGCGTGCCGGTCACCCCCGGCACCGAAGGCAACGTCGCCGACCTCGCCGAAGCGCTGCGTGAAGCCGAGCGCATCGGCTACCCGGTGATGCTCAAGGCCACCTCCGGTGGTGGCGGTCGTGGTATCCGTCGCTGCAACAGCCGCGAGGAGCTGGAACAGGCCTACCCGCGCGTGATTTCCGAAGCCACCAAGGCCTTCGGCTCGGCGGAAGTCTTCCTCGAAAAGTGCATCGTCAACCCGAAGCACATCGAAGCGCAGATCCTGGCCGACTCCTTCGGCAACACCGTGCACCTGTTCGAGCGCGACTGCTCGATCCAGCGCCGCAACCAGAAGCTCATCGAGATCGCCCCCAGCCCGCAGCTCACCCCCGAGCAGCGCGCCTACATCGGTGACCTCTCGGTGCGGGCGGCCAAGGCCGTGGGCTACGAGAACGCCGGCACCGTGGAGTTCCTGCTCGCCGAGGGCGAGGTGTACTTCATGGAGATGAACACCCGCGTGCAGGTGGAACACACCATCACCGAGGAAATCACCGGCATCGACATCGTCCGCGAGCAGATTCGCATTGCCTCGGGCCAGGAGCTCTCGGTCAAGCAGGACGACATCATCCATCGCGGCTTCGCCCTGCAGTTCCGCATCAATGCCGAGGACCCGAAGAACAACTTCCTGCCGTCCTTCGGCAAGATCACCCGCTACTACGCCCCCGGCGGCCCCGGCGTGCGCACCGACACCGCGATCTACACCGGCTACACCATTCCGCCGTACTACGACTCCATGTGCCTGAAGCTGATCGTCTGGGCACTGACCTGGGAAGAGGCCCTGGACCGCGGCCTGCGCGCCCTCGATGACATGCGCGTGCAGGGTGTGCGGACCACCGCGCCCTACTACCAGGAAATCCTGCGCAATCCCGAGTTCCGCAGCGCCGAGTTCAACACCAGTTTCGTCGAGAGCCATCCGGAGCTGACCCAGTACTCGATCAAGCGCAACCCGTCGCACCTGGCTATCGCCATCGCCACCGCCATCGCCGCCCACGCCGGCCTGTAGGGGAAGGATTCAGAACATGAGCAAGAAGATCTCCATCACCGATACCATCCTGCGCGATGCGCACCAGTCCCTGCTGGCCACCCGCATGCGCACCGAAGACATGCTTCCGATCTGCGACAAGCTCGACAAGGTCGGCTACTGGTCGCTGGAAGTCTGGGGCGGCGCCACCTTCGACGCCTGCGTACGCTTCCTCAAGGAAGACCCGTGGGAGCGCCTGCGCAAGCTCAAGGCTGCCCTGCCCAACACCCGCCTGCAGATGCTCCTGCGCGGCCAGAACCTGCTGGGCTACCGCCACTACGGTGACGACGTGGTACGCGCCTTCGTCGCCAAGGCCGCGGTCAACGGCATCGATGTGTTCCGCATCTTCGACGCGATGAACGACGTGCGTAACTTGCGCGTCTCCATCGAAGCGGTGAAGGCGGCCGGCAAGCACGCCCAAGGCACCATCGCGTACACCACCAGTCCGGTGCACACCATCGACGCCTTCGTGAATCAGGCCAAGACCATGGCTGCCATGGGCGTCGACTCCATCGCCATCAAGGACATGGCCGGCCTGCTGACCCCGTACGCCACCGGTGACCTGGTCAAGGCCCTTAAGGATGCGCTGCCGCTGGAAATCGTGGTGCACTCCCACGACACCGCCGGCGTGGCCAGCATGTGCCAGCTGAAGGCCGTCGAGAATGGCGCCGACCGCATCGACACCGCCATCTCCAGCATGGCCTGGGGCACCAGCCACCCGGGCACCGAGTCCATGGTCGCCGCTCTGCGCAACACCCCGTACGACACCGGCCTGGATCTTGAGCTGATCCAGGAAATCGGCATGTACTTCCACGCCGTGCGCAAGAAGTACCACCAGTTCGAGAGCGAATTCACCGGCGTGGATACCCGCGTGCAGGTCAACCAGGTGCCGGGTGGCATGATTTCCAACCTGGCCAACCAGCTGAAAGAGCAGGGCGCGCTCAACCGCATGGCCGAAGTGCTGGAAGAGATCCCGCGCGTGCGCGCCGACCTCGGCTTCCCGCCCCTGGTGACCCCGACTTCGCAGATCGTCGGCACCCAGGCCTTCTTCAACGTGCTGGCCGGTGAGCGCTACAAGACCATCACCAACGAGGTGAAGCTCTACCTGCAGGGCCGCTATGGCAAGGCGCCGGGCGAGATCAACGAGCAACTGCGCCGCCAGGCCATCGGCAACGAAGAAGTCATCGACGTGCGTCCGGCCGACCTGATCAAGCCTGAGCTGGACAAGCTGCGCGCCGACATCGGCAGCCTGGCCAAGTCCGAAGAGGACGTGCTGACCTATGCCATGTTCCCCGACATCGGCCGCAAGTTCCTCGAAGAGCGTGCAGCCGGCACCCTGAAACCTGAAGAGCTGCTGCCCATCCCCAATGGCCAGCGCGCAGCTCCGGTCGGCGGCGAAGGCGTACCGACCGAGTTCGTGGTGGACGTGCACGGTGAGAGCTACCGCGTCGACATTACCGGTGTGGGTGTGAAGAGCGACGGCAAACGTCACTTCTACCTGTCCATCGATGGCATGCCGGAAGAAGTGGTATTCGAGCCGCTCAACGAGTTCGTCGCAGGCAGCGGCAGCAAGCGCAAGAGCGCCAGCGCCCCGGGCGATGTCAGCACCACTATGCCGGGCAACATCGTCGACGTGCTGGTGAAGGAAGGCGATCAGGTGAAAGCCGGTCAGGCCGTGCTGATCACCGAGGCGATGAAGATGGAAACCGAGGTCCAGGCGCCCATCGACGGCACCGTCAAGGCCGTCCACGTTGCCAAGGGCGACCGGGTGACCCCGGATGAAGTCCTGATCGAAATCGCCTGATTGCTCTGAAGAGAGTCCCCTAGGGAGCCGCAAGGCTCCCTTTTTTATTGAGGCAAGATGCCGGGTGCGAGCCGCTGATCCGGGCGCAGCTTGATGTGCCGCCTACACTGCATGCTGTCGAGCCAGACAGCCGGTCTGGTTATCCTGAAAGGAAATCAGCATATGAAAGCATGTGGAGCCGAGTTTCTGGGTACCTTCTGGTTGGTGTTGGGCGGCTGTGGCAGCGCGGTGCTGGCGGCCGCCTTTCCAGAGCTGGGGATTGGTTTGCTGGGTGTGTCGCTGGCCTTTGGCCTGACGGTGGTGACCATGGCCTATGCGGTGGGGCACATCTCCGGAGGGCATTTCAATCCGGCGGTTTCGGTCGGGCTCTGGGCTGGCGGCCGTCTGCCGTTGGCCAAGTTGCTGCCCTACATCGTGTCCCAAGTGCTGGGTGGCCTGGCGGCTGGCGGCGTGCTTTATCTGATCGCCTCCGGCAAGGCTGGTTTCGATCTGTCGGCCGGCTTCGCCTCCAACGGTTATGCCGAGCACTCCCCCGGCGGCTATTCGCTGACTGCGGCGGCCATCTGCGAAGTCGTGATGACGGCGTTCTTCCTGCTGATCATTCTCGGCTCTACATCCAAGCGGGCTCCGGCCGGATTTGCGCCCTTGGCCATTGGCTTCAGCCTGGCGCTGATTCACCTGATCTCGATCCCTGTGACCAATACTTCCGTCAACCCGGCGCGCAGTACGGCGGTAGCGCTCTACGTCGGAGATTGGGCGGTCAGCCAACTGTGGCTGTTCTGGCTGGCACCGATTGCCGGTGCGCTGATCGGTTCGTTGCTGTACCGGTTGATTGCCAGTGAGCAGGATTGAAGTTGGGCGGTAAGTTGGGTCAGGCGCGTGGCACTTTGGCCACAGAGGGCGCAGTAGCCTGACCCTTATCCAGGCCGCGCTCCTGTGGCGCGGCCGGCAAGCACCCGGCCGCTGGAAAGGTGGAGTCGTTTGGGGACTTTGGCAGAGACCGGGGGGCTGCTCGGGCTATTGCTGCTTGATGTCCCGAGCGGTGTCGCGTGTCTCCTGCTTGGTGTCGCGCTTGTCCTGGCGGCACTCTGCACGGCTCGCTTCATCTCCCTCCTTGCACTCTTCCTTCGTTTCCCTTGCAGCGTCGCGCCCCTCCTGCTTCGTATCTCGCGATTCTTGGCGTTGATCGGCCTGCTCGGTGGCATAAGTCGGCGTCGATACCCACTGCACGCCAGCGGCGACGGCGAGGGTCGCCAGGGCCGTCAAGACGTTCTTGGCAATCATGATTCTCCTCCTGTTCAAGAGTACGAAATCACTTCGTTGCCCAGTCATGAACCACACACGGCCCCGGACTCCTCCCTCACTGGGGATTTTCCAGGAGTACTTCTTGCTCAGAGCTTTCGCTCACAACCCACAAAGGCATGCCGAAGGACAGCAAATTCAACGGTAGGTCCACATGGGCTGCCCTGCAAGGGCAGTCAGCCCATTGCTCCTGCGATAGTCCCGTGGGGAAGCCGCAAGGTGCCTATTTTCATGGGGGGGTGGATGCAGGCGAGTTCAGCGGTTCGCCGGCTCAATGAATTTTTCAATCACCGCCATGCAAATCGCTTCTTGGCGCTGGCTGCATGGTCGCGCGCATTCTGGCCTTCCAGTCGACGCCAGCAGAGGAGGCCCCACCATGAAAACCGTCGCACAGATGCTCCGCGCCAAGCCGCAACAGAGCGTTCACACCATCGATGCCGACGCACCGATGCTCGAGGCACTGCGGTTGATGGCCGGGCAGAACATCGGCGCCCTGCCGGTGATCGAAGGGCGGCGCCTGGTGGGTATCGTCAGTGAGCGTGACTATGCGCGCAAAGGCGTGCTGCAAGGGCGCTCATCCGTGGCGACGGTGGTGCGCGAGTTCATGACCGAACCGGTACTGACGGTGACGCCGAAGCAGAGCATCCGCGAATGCATGTCGCTGATGACCGACCAGCACATGCGCCACCTTCCGGTGGTGGAGGGCGGCGAGCTGGTCGGCCTGCTGTCTATCGGCGACCTGGTGAAAGAGGCCATGGCCGAACAGGACGACCTGATCCTGCACCTGGAGCAGTACATCCGCGGCGAAGTGGCCTGAGCCCGCCCTATGTCCCTTCGTTCCAGCGCTGCACTCGACCCCTGCGTAGGATGTGGTTGAGCGAAGCGAAACCCATCAGACGGAGTTGGTGGATGGAAGAGCGCCATCCACCCGACGGCGAATCCGCTGTTTCGGGCAGGATTTCGTAGGGTGGACCACGCTTCATCGGTCCACCGTCGAGGTTCAACTGAGCACTTCCCGCCCTGTGCTCAGTCCGCCATTTCCCCGCACAGGTCCACGGCAAACCACCGCTCCACCTCTTCCTGCCGCAAGCCTGCACCGAGCAGGGCGAACAGCTTGCCCAGCGCCGCCTCGCGGGTCATGCCGCCGGCAGGTACCAGGCCGGTGGCCAGCAGTTGGCTGCCGGCGGCGTAGACACCCGCCTGCACATGCCCGGCCGGGCACTGGCTGGTGGCGGCCAGCACGACTCCGCGCTGGTGGGCAGCACGCAGGACGTCCAGCAGGGCCTTGTCGTCCGACGGACCGGTACCGCTGCCGTAGCATTCCAGCACCAGGCCTTGCACACCGCTGCCGAGCAACGCGTCCACATGGCTGGCCGCAAGGCCGGGGAACAGCGGTAGCACCGCGAGGTTCACCGGCTGGCGCGGGGTGCGGTAATCGACGCCGGCTGGAATGGAGTCGGCGTGCTTGCCGCCACGCGGGCGCGGCAGCTCGGCGAAGGCGTCGAAGGCCTCCGAGCGCAACTTGCTGGTGCGGGCGCCATGCAGCAGTTCGCCATTGAAGAAGAGGTGCACGCCGGGGGCGACTCCCGCCTGCAGCGCGTTGATGGCGCCCAGCAGGTTCGGCCAGGCATCGCTGCCTTCGCTGCCGGCCGGCAGCATGGCGCCAGTCAGTACCACCGGTACCGACAGGCCGAGCAGCAGGAAGCCAAGGGCCGCCGCGCTGTAGGCCAGGGTGTCGGTGCCGTGCAACAGCAGCACGCCGTCATGGCCGAGTTCCACCGCCTCGACAATCGCGTCGCGCATGGCCAGCCAGTTGGCCTGGCGCATGTTGGCGCTGTCGATCAGCGGCAGCATCTCCTTGAAGTGCCATTCCATTGCCGTTCCCTGGCCGTCCAGCTGCTCGCGCATGCGCGCTTCGAAGCCGCTGGCCGGGGCCAGGCCTTCGGGAGTCTGCAGCATGCCGATGGTGCCGCCGGTGTAAAGCACGAAGAGGTTCTTCACAGCATTCATGGGTCTGGATAACTCGGAATATCAGGGTGCAGATACGACAGTGCCGCTCCCCGCGTCAGCGGAGGAGCGGCACCAGGTCTTGCCGGTACAGCGAATCAGCGGTGGCTCTGAGCCAGTTTGCCTGCCGCTTCGGTACTGGAGGTCTCCGCCTTTTTGTTCCAGGCGTCATGGTCGATGTCCAGGTCGGCGAACTTGCTGGCGTCGAACACTGGCTCTTCCACGCCGGCCTTAATCTGGGCGTCGTAGTCGTGCATCAGGCGCATGCCGATCTTGAACAGCAGGGCGATGGCCACCAGGTTCACCAGGGCCAGCAGACCCATGGTCACGTCGGCGAAGCCGAACACGGTGGACAGGTCCTGCATGGAACCCCACAGCACCAGGGCCATGACCAGCACGCGGTAGGCCTGGAGCAGGATGCGCTTGGTGCTGAAGAAGCTCAGGGCGTTCTCACCCAGGTAGTAGTTGTACACCAGGGTGGTGAACACGAAGAGCAGCAGCGCCACGCTCACGAAGATGCGGCCCCACTCGCCGACTTCCGCCGCCAGGGCGGTTTGCGTCAGCACGACGCCGGCCATCTCGCTGCCCGGCTGATACACGCCGGAGAGCAGGATGATCAGTGCAGTGCTGGTGCACACCAGCAGGGTGTCGATGAACACGCTGAGGGACTGCACGATGCCTTGGGCGGCCGGGTGCTTGACCTCGGCTACGGCGGCTACGTTGGGCGCGCTGCCCAGGCCCGCTTCGTTGGAGAACAGACCGCGCTTCACACCCATCAGGATGGCCGCGCCCACGCCGCCGGCAAAGGCAGGCTCCAGGCCAAAGGCACTCTTCACGATCAGGGCCAGGGTCGCCGGCACTTCGGTGAAGTTCATGCCGATTACCACCAGCGCCATCAGGATGTAGGTACCCGCCATGATCGGCACGAGGACGTCAGCCATGGCGGCGATGCGCTTGATGCCGCCGAATACGATCAGGCCGATAACACCCACCAGGGCGACTCCGCTGATCCAGGTCGGCAGACCGAAGGTGTCATGCAGCGAGGTGGCCACGGTGAAGGACTGCACGGCGTTGAAACCGAAGCCGAAGGTCACCAGCAGCAGGATCGAGAAGATCACCGCCAGCCAGCGCTGGCCGAGGCCATGCAGGATGTAGAAGGCCGGGCCGCCACGGTAGGTGCCATCGGCTTCGCGACGCTTGTAGAGCTGGGCCAGGGAGCACTCGAAGTAGCTGGTCGCCATGCCCAGCAGCGCCACGACCCACATCCAGAACACCGCGCCCGGGCCGCCGAGCATGATGGCGACCGCGACACCGGCGATGTTGCCTGCGCCCACGCGGCCGGCAACCGACAGCATCAGAGCCTGGAAGCCGCTCAACTGGCCTTCCTTGCGCTGCAGCGCCTGGCCGAAGATGCGGAACATGTCGCTGAAGTAGCGGAACTGGACGAAACGGGAGCTGACGGAGAAGAAAAGACCGAGTCCGACGAGGACTACGATCAGCAATTTGCTCCAGAGGAGGTCATTGAGGAAATCGAGCATGGCGATTCACCTGATCCAGTTGTTGTTGTTGGCAATCAGCACAGCGGCCAGGACGGGAGCGCCGCTTTGCTGGGAGGGTTGCGCATGTTTGTGCAAGGAAAGGCACGGGGCAATTTCGCAGGTTGCACCTAATTGGCGCGACTTGACGCTATAATCGCGCCACTCGCATCCACTTGGGCGGCAGCATGGCAGAGTATCTCGGCAACAATTTGAAACTTCTGTGCAGCCACTACCGCTCTATTGCGGAGGTTTGCCGCAAGCTGGGCATCAATCGGGCGCAGTTCAACAAGTACCTCAACGGCCAGAGCCGGCCGACTGCCTACAACCTCAAGCGCATCTGCGATTTCTTCGGCGTTGAGGACTACGAACTGGGCCTGCCGCCGGAGCAGTTCTCCCGATTGCTGGGCACCCGCCCGGTCGGCCAGGCGGGTGACGGGCGTTCCGACCCGCTGATGGAACTGCTCGCCCCTCTGCGCGAGCAGTCCGGCAACCTGTCGCGCTACTGCGGTTTCTACTTCGAATACTCCAACTGCATGTCGGTGCCTGGCACTGTCCTGCTCTCCCTGGTGCGCCTGTGGGAAGACGACGGCAACTTCCTCTTCGAGCGCCAGGAACGCCAGGAGCGCGTCGGCAGTGTCGACGTGCAGGCCGAAGACTGGGTGCGCTGCCGTTACCTGGGCGCGGCCTTCCAGTTGCAAGACCGGCTGTTCCTGATGGATTACGAGTCGCTCACCCTGAACGAGATGAGCCAGACCATCCTCATCCCCAGCTACAAGAGCCGCATCACCCGCCTCAATGGCCTGAAGACCGGCGTCTCCAGTGGCGACCGTCGTAACCCGGCCTGCACCCGCGTGGTCTGGGAATACCTGGGCCCGGAAATCAACCGCGTTGCCGCCTACCGTCAGGTGAAGCTCTACCGCCCTGACGACCCGCGCATCGACGACGACGTGCGCCAGCGCCTGGATGTGGCGCCGCTCAAGAACGGGTTGTTCGAAATCGAGTGAAGAGAGAGGTAGGGTGCGCCGTGCGCACTGGAGCCGCTTTTGTAGGGTGAGCCATGCTCCACCGGTCCACCATCGGGGTTCGGCTGGACTGCGCCGGTGGATGGAAAAGCGCCATCCACCCTTGGGACTGGCCTAGCTCCTGAGCCCTTCCAGCGATTGGCGCTGGCGCCCCTCGCTATCGAAGTTATCCACAGCCAGCCAGCGCTCGAAGGCCTCGCGGCACGTCGGCCAGTCGCCGTCGATGATGGAAAACCAGGCGGTGTCACGGTTCTGGCCCTTGACGATCATGTGCTGGCGGAACAGCCCTTCATAGCTGAAACCCAGGCGCTCGGCGGCGCGCATGGAGCGGGCGTTGTTGGCGTTGCACTTCCATTCCAGGCGGCGGTAGCCGAGGTCGTCAAAGGCATGCCGGGCCAGCAGCCAGACGGCCTCTGTCGAGCCCGGCGTACGCTGCATGGCCTTGCCGAAAGCGATGTGGCCGATCTCGATGGCACCGTCCTTCGGGGCGATGCGCAGGTAGCTGAGGATGCCGAGCGCGCGACCGCTGGCGAGGTCTATCACCGTGTAGAAGAGCGGGTCGCGGCTCTCGGCATTGCCCACCAGCCAGGCATCGAAGGGCTCGCGGCTGGCAAAGGGGCCGTAGGGCAGGTAGTCCCAGAGCGCTGGGTCAGGCCCTTGCAAGGCTTCCCAGAGGTCATCGCCGTGGCGCGCGATGTCCAGCGCCTCCAGGCGCACGAAGCGGCCCGGCAGCGGGGTGTGGGCGGGGGCAGGGCGGGGCTGCCAGTGGCTCAGGTCTTGAGTGGTCATGGCGCTCTCCGGTCAGAGGATCTTGCGGTACTGGACGAAGCCGGAACGGTCGGCGATGCGGTCGTAGAGCTGCATGGCGTCCGTGTTGGTTTCGTGGGTCAGCCAATGCACCCGCGAGGCGCCGGCGGCGCGGGCCTGTGCATAAACGTGTTCGATCAGTTGGCGGCCAATGCCGCTGCCGCGCAGGCCTTCGGCTACGTACAGGTCCTGCAGGTAGCAGTAGTCGCCGGTGGTCCAGCAACTACGGTGGTAGATGAAATGGACCAGGCCCACGACCTTGCCGTCCTGCCAGGCCAGTGCCGCGTGCATCGGTTCGGCCGGGTCAAGGAAGCGCTGCCAGGTAACGGCGGTGGTTTCGGCGGCGATCTCGGTCTTGTAGAAGCGCTGGTAGCCCTGCCAGAGCGGCAGCCAGACGGCGTGGTCGGCGGGGCTGACCGGGCGGATTTCAAGCGATGCGGACATGGGTTCCTTCCTCTAGTGGATCAGTCGATAGCGGTCATGCGCGCGGCCAGTTCGCGGTCGCGCGGGTTGCTCGATGCGGCCAGGCCTTCGCGCACCCCGGCCTGGTCGGCGGCCGGGCGGTTCTGGCCGAGCTTCCATTTGCCCTCCAGACGACGGATCGGCAGGGCGAAGCCGACAATGGCGCGGAGCATGCTGTCGAGGTACTCGCGCGGGGCTTCATCCACCGCCCAGGGCTGCGGGCGGCCGGCTTCGTGGCGGTCACTCAGACGGCTCACCAGACGCAGCAGGCGCTCGGGGTCGTCGAACACCTCGGCCTGGCCCCAGGCATGCACGGCGATGTAGTTCCAGGTGGGTACCACCTTGCCGTGCTCGGCCTTGGCCGGGTACCAGCCAGGGGTGACGTAAGCATCCGGGCCGGCGAACACCACCAGCGTTTCCGCGTCTTCGGCAAGGTCGCGCCAGTGCGGGTTGGCGCGGGCGAAGTGACCGTAGAGGGTGCCGAACTCCCCTTCACCGGGCTCCAGCAGCAGGGGCAGGTGGCTGGCTTGCAGGCCCTGGCTGCCCGAGCTGGTGAGCACGGCGAGGCCAGTGGCCCGCATCTGGTCATGGAGTTGGGTGAGGTCGTTCTGGCGGAAGGATGAAGGGACGTACATGAAGACTTCTCCTGGCGGAATGGCTTCATGCTAGGCAGGATATTGGCCTGTTGTAAGAGCCATTTCCTGCCAGTTTGATAGAGCCAATCAGGGGCCGAACATGCCTGCCACGCCACCGCTTCCCGTCGACCTTTCCGGCATCCGCCTCGACCCCGGCCAGGGGCTGTCGCGGCAGCTCTACCAGGCCCTGCGCGAGCGCATTCTCGATGGTCGCCTGGGCAGCCGCACACGCTTGCCGGCCACCCGCGATCTGGCGGCGCTGCTGGGCATCTCGCGCAATACCGTGACCCGTGCCTTCGACCAGCTCTACGCCGAGGGCTACGTGGAAGGGCGGGTGGGCGACGGCACCTATGTGGCGGAGTTATCCACAGCGCGGCCCGTGCCCCAGCCGCCGGCCGGTCCAGAGCCGGGGCCGGCGTTGCAGCGGTTGCAGAACCACCATCTGCCGCCGCCGGTGACGGGCGCACCACGGGCGTTCCGTATCGGCGTGCCGGCCTTCGACCTGTTCCCTTTCGAAACCTGGGCGCGGCTGCAGGCGCGCTTCTGGCGCAAGCCCTCGCCAGCGCGCCTGGGCTATGGCGATCCCGCGGGGGACTGGGCGCTGCGCGAGCTGGTGGCCGCCTACCTGCGCAGCAGTCGCGGGCTGTCCTGCGACCCGGCGCAAGTGGTGATCACCTGTGGTGCCCAGCAGGCCATCAGCCTGTGCGCCCAGTTGCTGGTGCAGCCCGGCGACCGGGTGGCCATCGAGAATCCCGGTTATCGTGCCGCCGGCCATGCTTTTGCCGTGGCGGGGGCCGAGTTGTGCGGCGTGCCTGTGGATAACGATGGCCTGGACAGCACCGCGCTGGCGCAGGTGGAAGACTGCCGGCTGGTGTATGTCACGCCCTCGCACCAGTACCCCACGGGCGTGACCCTGTCGCTGGCGCGGCGGCTGGAACTGCTGGAGTGGGCCGAGCGCCGTGATGGCTGGATAGTCGAAGACGACTACGACGGCGAGTACCGCTACAGCGGAACCCCGCTGGCGCCCCTGGCTTCGTTGGACCGGCAGGGGCGGGTGATCTACGTCGGCACCTTCTGCAAGATCACCTTTCCGGCGCTGCGCCTGGGCTACATGGTGCTGCCACCGGCGCTGGCCGAATCTTTCGCCCAGCGCCGCGCGCTGGACATGCGCCATTCAGAGATCGGCACCCAGGCGGTGATGGCGGAGTTCATCGCCGCCGGCCACTTCCAGCGCCACGTCCGGCGCATGCGCCTGGCCGCCCGCGCCCGCCGTGATGCCCTGTTGCGCGACTGGCCGGAGGCGATTCCCGGCTGCGCGCCCATGCCATCGGTGGATGCCGGTCTGCACCTCTGCGTGCGGGTGGACAGCCTGGCACGCGAACGCCAGCTGGTGGACGCCGCCCGTGCAGTCGGAGTGGAGATGAACGGGCTTAGCGAATATTGGTTGGAGACCAGTTCCGAGCCTGTGGATAACCGCGCGGGGCTGGTGCTGGGCTTCGCCGCCGTACCGGAAGCGCAGATCGCCGAGGCCATCCGCATGTTGCGCAGGGCGTGGTGTCTGTAGCCCGGATATTGCTGCGTAGGATGGGTGGAGCGAAACCCATCGATCTGGACGATGGGTTTCGCTCCGCTCTACCCATCCTACGGTGGGGCTTCGGGACACTTTTCCACAGGCAAAAAAAAGGATGGCTGGCGCCATCCTCGAAGGATGAAGGGGCGAGGCCCCTCCTGGTGAGTTCGTTTGCCTGATCAGGCCTTCAGCGGCACAAGGCGCGGGGCGATCATGTTTTCCGGGCGGAGGATGTCGGCCAGCATGGATTCGTCCAGCAGCTTCTCCTCACGCACCAGTTCCAGCACGCCGCGGCCGGTTTCCAGGGCCTGTTTGGCGATGCGGGTGGCGTTCTCGTAGCCGATGTACGGGTTCAGCGCGGTGATCAGGCCGATGGAGTTTTCCATCAGGCGGCGGCAATGCTCTTCGTTGGCGGTGATGCCATTGATGCAATGCTCACGCAGCATGTCCATGGCGCGTTGCAGCAGGCGGATCGAGTCGAAGATCTTGTAGGCGATCAGCGGTTCCATCACGTTCAGCTGCAGTTGGCCGCCTTCGGCTGCCAGGGTCAGGGCCAGGTCGTTGCCGATGACTTCGAAGGCCACCTGGTTCACCGCTTCCGGGATTACCGGGTTGACCTTGCCTGGCATGATCGAGCTGCCCGGCTGGCGCGGCGGCAGGTTGATTTCGTTGATGCCGGTACGCGGGCCACTGGAGAGCAGGCGCAGGTCGTTGCAGATCTTCGACAGCTTGACTGCGGTGCGCTTGAGCATGCCGGAGAACAGTACGAAGGCGCCCATGTCGGAGGTGGCTTCGATCAGGTCGGCGGCCGGTACGACCGGCTGGCCGCTGATGGCGGCGAGGCGCTGGACGGCCAGGGCCTGGTAGCGCGGGTCGGCGTTGATGCCGGTGCCGATGGCGGTGCCGCCCAGGTTCACCTCGGTCAGCAGCTCCGGCGCCAGGCGGCGCAGGCGGTCGAGGTCTTCACCCAGGGTGGTGGCGAAGGCGCGGAATTCCTGGCCCAGGGTCATGGGCACCGCGTCTTGCAGCTGGGTGCGGCCCATCTTCAGTACGTGGGAGAACTCCTCACCCTTGGCGGCGAAGGCCTGGATCAGGCTGTCGAGGCTCGCCAGCAGGGCGTCGTGGCCCAGCAGCAGACCGAGGCGAATGGCGGTGGGGTAAGCGTCGTTGGTCGACTGCGCCATGTTCACGTCGTTGTTCGGGTGCAGGTACTTGTACTCACCCTTCTGCTTGCCCATGGCTTCGAGGGCGATGTTGGCGATCACCTCGTTGGCGTTCATGTTGGTGGAGGTACCGGCACCACCCTGGATCATGTCCACCACGAACTGGTCGTGGAAGTCACCGCGGATCAGGCGAGCACAGGCTTCGCTGATGGCCGCGTGCTTTTCGGCGCTGAGGTGACCGAGTTCCTTGTTGGCATCGGCAGCGGCCTGCTTGACCATGGCCAGGGCGACGACCAGCTTCGGGTAGTGCGACAGCGGCACACCGGACAGGCGGAAGTTGTGGACCGCACGCAGGGTCTGGATGCCGTAGTAGGCGTCGGAAGAAACTTCGAGGGTGCCGAGCAGGTCTTTTTCGATGCGGAAGGATGCAGCGGAGGACATGATGCGATTCATCTCTGGGGGAACACGGCCAGTGCCGCGATGCCCAATAATCTAGGCTTCTAGCTGTTTTTCGGCCAATGCTGTTATTCGCTGGGTCATGCACAATCGGCATAATGTACGAGTGACGCGGGTTCGCCTGCGAGCGTGTGCACCAAAATCGAGCATCCTGGATATTCACGATGAACCTGGAAACCAAATGGCTGGAAGACTTCGTCGCCCTGGCCAGTACCCGCAGCTTCTCCCAGGCCGCTGAGCGGCGTTTCGTCACCCAGCCGGCGTTCAGCCGACGCATTCGCAGCCTGGAGGCGGCGCTGGGGCTGACGCTGGTCAACCGCTCGCGCACCCCCATCGAGCTGACCGAGTCCGGGCAACTGTTCCTGGTCACCGCGCGCAGCATGGTGGAGCAACTGGGCGACGTGGTCCGCCACCTGCACCACCTCGAAGGCCAGCAGGGCGAGGTGCTGCAGTTCGCCGCCGCCCACTCCCTGGCACTGGGCTTCTTCCCGCAGTGGATCGCCCGGCTGCGGGCCGATGGCTTGAACATCGCCAGCCGGCTGATCGCCACCAACGTGGGCGAGGCGGTGCATTCGCTGCGCGAGGGCGGCTGCGACCTGATCCTGGCCTTCTACGACCCGGATGCGGCATTGCAGATGGACCCGGAAATCTTCCCCTCCATGCACCTGGGTCGGACCGAGATGCTGCCCGTTTGCGCCGTAGATGCCGACGGTAAGCCGCTCTACGAGCTGGACAGCGGACAGAGCGTGCCACTGCTGGCCTACAGCGCCGGCGCCTTCCTCGGCCGCTCGGTGAACATCCTCCTGCGTCAGCGCGCGCTGCGTTCCACCACCGTGTACGAAACGGCCATGGCCGACAGCCTGAAGAGCATGGCGCTGCAAGGGTTGGGCGTGGCCTGGGTGCCGCGCTTCAGCGCCCAGGCCGAACTGGCCCGTGGGGATCTGGTGGTTTGTGGGGGCAGCCAGTGGCATGTGCCTCTGGAAATCCGCCTGTACCGCTGCGCCCTGGTGCGCAAGGCTGCGGTACGCCTGCTCTGGCGCAAGCTGGAAGGTGGCGTGGGTGGGGAGGTGTAGGAGCGAGCTTGCTCGCGAACCCTGCCGGCGCATTCGCCAGCAAGCTGGCTCCTACAGGTTCGATTGCCTAGACCTCGACCACGATGCGCCCTTCGATCTTGCCGGCACGCATCTGGTCGAAGATGGCGTTGATGTTGTCCAGCTTGTCGCGGTGGATGGTGGCTTTCACCAGGCCTTCGCCGGCGAAATCCAGGGCTTCCTGCAGGTCGGCACGGGTGCCGACGATGGAGCCGGTGATGCTGATGGCTTTGAGCACCACATCGAATATCGGCGTGGGGAAGTCGCCTGGCGGCAGGCCCACCAGGGCTACGGTGCCATGGCGCCGGGCCATGCCGATGGCCTGGCCGAAGGCGCTGTTGGAAACGGCGGTAACCAGCACGCCGTGGGCGCCGCCTATATCGCGCTGGATGACTTCGGCAGGGTTTTCGTTGCGGGCGTTGATGGTCAGGCTGGCGCCCAGCTTGCGCGCCAGTTCCAGCTTGGCGTCGTCGACATCGATAGCGGCGACGTGCAGGCCCATGGCGCGGGCGTATTGCACAGCGACATGGCCGAGGCCGCCGATGCCGGAAATCGCCACCCACTGGCCGGGCCGCGCGCCGGTCACCTTCAGACCCTTGTAGACGGTGACGCCCGCGCAAAGAATCGGTGCGATCTCGGCAAATTCGACGTTCTTCGGCAGGATTCCCACGAAGTTAGGGTCTGCCAGCACGTATTCGGCATACCCGCCGTTCACCGAGTAACCGGTGTTTTGCTGGCTTTCGCAGAGGGTTTCCCAGCCGGTCAGGCAGTGCTCGCAGCAGCCGCAGGCGGTGTAGAGCCAGGGCACGCCGACACGGTCGCCTTCCTTGATACGGGTGACGCCCGCGCCCACTGCAGCCACATGACCAACGCCTTCATGGCCGGGAATGAATGGCAGGCTCGGTTTTACCGGCCAGTCGCCTTCGGCGGCGTGCAGGTCGGTATGGCAGACGCCCGAGGCTTCGATCTTCACCAGGATCTGCCCGGGGCCGGGCAGGGGTACCTTCACTTCCTCTATACGCAGTGGCTCGCCAAAGGCATGGACTACCGCCGCTTTCATGGTCTGGTTCATGGGGTGCACCTCCTTGGTAGGGCTTCCGATTCTGCGTGGCGGGTGGGCGCCAGCATTGCCCTGGAGCAAGGTTTAGCCGCATCGGCCGGGAAGGGTGCGGGGCTCTGGACGAGCGGTAAGGGCAAATGCACGCCGGGCGTGGCTTTGCGTTATACTGCGCGGCCTTCGGCCGGCAGCGCGCCCCGCAGCACGGCCCCCTTCGCATAACAAGCCACGCCATCGCGTGGCTTGTTGGTTTTTCGACCATTGACGAGGCACGACGATGAGCGCACTGGTAGGCGTGATCATGGGCTCCAAGTCCGATTGGAGCACCCTTAGCCACACCACCGAGATGCTGGACAAGCTGGGCATCCCTTATGAAGTGAAGGTGGTTTCCGCCCACCGCACGCCGGACCTCCTGTTCCAGTACGCCGAAGAGGCCGAAGGCCGTGGCATCGAGGTGATCATCGCCGGTGCCGGCGGTGCCGCCCACCTGCCGGGCATGTGCGCCGCCAAGACTCACCTGCCGGTACTCGGCGTGCCGGTGCAGTCGTCCATGCTCTCGGGCGTCGACTCCCTGCTGTCCATCGTGCAGATGCCCGCTGGTATTCCGGTTGCCACCCTGGCCATCGGCAAGGCTGGCGCGATCAACGCGGCCCTGCTGGCCGCCAGCATCCTCGGCGGCAAGTACCCGAAGTACCACGTTGCGTTGAAGGACTTCCGTCGCGAGCAGACCGATATGGTCCTGGACAACCCGGACCCGCGTGAGGCCTGACCCATGAAGATCGGCGTTATCGGTGGCGGCCAGCTGGGTCGCATGATGGCCCTGGCGGGCACTCCGCTGGGCATGAACTTCGCCTTCCTCGACCCGGCGCCGGATGCCTGCGCCCAGGCCCTCGGCGAACACATCCGCGCCGACTACGGCGACCAGGATCACCTGCGCCAACTGGCCGATGAAGTGGATCTGGTGACTTTCGAGTTCGAGAGCGTGCCGGCCGAAACGGTGGCTTTCCTCTCGCAGTTCGTGCCGGTGTACCCCAGCGCTGAAGCGCTGCGCATCGCCCGCGACCGTTGGTTCGAGAAGTCGATGTTCAAGGACCTCGGTATTCCGACCCCGGATTTCGCGGATATCCAGTCCCAGTCCGACCTCGACGCCGCTGCCGCCAGCATTGGCCTGCCGGCCGTGCTCAAGACCCGCACCCTGGGTTACGACGGCAAGGGCCAGAAGGTCCTGCGCAAGCCCGAGGACGTGACGGGCGCCTTCGCCGAGCTGGGTAGCGTGCCCTGCATCCTCGAAGGCTTCGTACCCTTCACCGGCGAAGTGTCCCTGGTGGCGGTACGCGCCCGTGACGGCGAAACCCGCTTCTACCCGCTGGTGCACAACACCCACGAGAACGGCATCCTGCGCCTGTCCATCGCCAGCAGCGAGCATCCGCTGCAGGCCCTGGCCGAGGACTACGTCGGCCGCGTGCTGACCAAGCTCGACTACGTTGGTGTGCTGGCCTTCGAGTTCTTCGAAGTGGACGGCGGCCTGAAGGCCAACGAAATCGCCCCGCGCGTGCATAACTCCGGCCACTGGACCATCGAAGGCGCCGAGTGCAGCCAGTTCGAGAACCACCTGCGCGCCGTCGCCGGCCTGCCGCTGGGCTCGACCGCCAAGCTGGGCGAGAGCGCCATGCTCAACTTCATCGGCGAAGTGCCGGCTGTGGATAAAGTGATTTCCATCGCCGACTGCCACCTGCACCACTATGGCAAGGCCTTCAAGGCAGGGCGCAAGGTGGGTCACGCGACCCTGCGTTGCGCCGATCGTGCCACCCTCGATCGCCAGATCGCGGCCGTCGAAGCGCTGATCGACCAGGCCTGATGCACCCACGACCGCCCCGCAATGGGGCGGTCGATGGCGCGAAAGCAGCCGTCCATCTAGGCTCAGGCATGCCTCAACTACCTTCGGAGGGCATGGCATGGGCATCATCGGCACCATCATCATCGGACTGATCGTTGGTCTGATCGCACGCTTCATCAAACCCGGCGACGACAGCATGGGCTGGATCATGACGATCCTGATCGGTGTTGGCGGTTCGCTGCTGGCCACCTATGGCGGTCAGGCAGTGGGCATTTACCAGGCCGGACAGGTCGCGGGCTTCATCGGCGCGGTGGTGGGCGCGGTGGTGCTGCTGGTGATCTACGGCATCGTCAAGAAGAGTTAGTGCGCAGGTTGTCGGTGGGGCTGGGAACCGCCAGGCCGCGCGGTTAGTCTTAGCGCCTGATGTTCCCGCCCCACGCTTTCACGAGTCCACCCATGCGCCGTCTCGCCTGTCTGCTCCTGCTGTTCTGCTGCACCCTTGCCCGTGCCGAACTCCCCGAAACCGACTGGTTGGAGCTGATGCCGCCCGAGGACCGCAAGGCCCTGGAGGAGATGCCGGAGATCAGCCACGACAGCCCCGAGGGCGATGGCACATTCGGCCAGAAGGGCGGCCTCAAGCAGCAGAAGGACCTGCCGGCGGTGATGTATTCGGCCAAGACGGTGGCTGCCCTGAATGGCAAGCAGATCCATATCGGCGGCTACCCGGTGCCGCTGGAAAGCGATGCCCAGGGGCGCAGCACGCTGTTCTTCCTGGTGCCTTACCCCGGCGCCTGCATCCATGTCCCGCCGCCGCCGCCGAACCAGATCGTGCTGGTGCGCTACCCCAAGGGCATCCAGCTCGACGATATCTACGCGCCCATCTGGGTGGACGGCATCCTGAAGGTCGAGCAGGTCAGCAACGACCTGGCCGATGCCGCCTATGCCATGGATGCCGGCAGCGTGCGGCTGGTGGAAGAGAGCGACCTGTAGGTCGACGAGGCGAAATTCGTGGGATGGGTCGAGGAACGAAACTCGTGCGGACCCCGGTAGATGGGTTTCGCGGGCTCTACCCATCCTACGAAATATCTGCCTTGAGCCCAGGCGACTGAATTCGCCCTATAGGATCAGAGCGGCTTGCTGGCGATGTTGAGCACCATGCGCTGCTCTTCGCCGGGTTTGAGCACCAGGATGTCGTCCATCACCCGGGCCGTCTCGATACAGAGCATGCCCTGCCAGGCGTCTTCGGCGAACTGGGACAGACGCCTGGCTTTGTCGACCCAGGGATTCCACACCACCGCCGAGGCAGAACCTTCGACATCGAGCTGGATCCGGCGCTTCCAGGCGCGGTCGACGATGCTCATGCGGCTGGGCGTTTTAAGGTAGATGCGGTCTGTTTCGCCGGAGAAAGTGATATTTCCCTGCTGCTTGCGCAGTTGCCAGTCTTCCAGGGTCTCGATGTAGGGGCAGCCGTCCAGGCCTTCCACTTCCACCTCGCGAATATCGCTGATGGCGAAGTAGCTGTGCAGTGCCTGGCTGATGGCCAGCGGGGTATCGCCGAGGTTGTGGCTGGTGAGGCTCACCTGCAGGGCTTCGCCGAGCCGGATGTCCAGGCGTAGCTTTGCGGCGTGGGGCCAGCCGGGGAGCAACGGACTGCGGCTGTCGACGGCAAAGGCCATGTGGACGGTCGTGCCGTTGGTGTCGATGTTCAGCAGCTCCCAGTCCAGTTCACGCACCAGGCCGTGGGCGGGGCAGAGCGGACCACCTTCGTGCATGCCTTGAACTTCGGCCGGGTTGCGTCGCAGGTCGCCGAACCAGGGCCAGCACACTGGCACGCCGCCGCGCACGGCCTTGCCTTTCTGATAGGCCGCCTGGTTGCTGAGCCAAATCAGCGGCGGCTCGCCGTCGCGCTGGTAGCCAAGGATCTGGGCGCCCTGCTGCGCCACCTGCAATTCGGCGTCTTCGGTGCGTACCCGCCAGCAGGTGAGTTCGTCGAGTTCGATGCGTTCAACCAGGGGACTGGACATCTGGAATTCCTCCGTGGGGCATTGGCTCCATTGGAGCGCGCCAGGGCGGTTTTTCCAAGAGCCGAAAGCGAGACGCCCGTCAGGGACGGGCGTCTGGTAGGGGCATCAACTGCCGTAGAGCTGCTCGGGCAACCAGGTGATCAACTGCGGGAACAGGTAGGCGATCACTAGCATCAGCACCTGGATGAAGATGAAGGGCACCACACCACGGTACATGGTGCTGGTGGGCACCGAGGGGGGTGTCACTCCGCGCAGGTAGAACAGCGAGAAGCCGAAGGGCGGGGTGAGGAAGGAGGTTTGCAGGTTGAGGGCGATCATCACCCCGAGCCATACCGGGTCCAGGCCCATGGCCAGCAGCACCGGGCCGACGATGGGCACCACCACGAAGATGATCTCGATGAAGTCGAGGATGAAGCCCAGCAGGAAGATCACCAGCATCACCACGAAGAACGCGCCAAGCACGCCGCCGGGCAACATCGCGAACATGTCCTCGATCAGCACTTCGCCGCCGAAGCCGCGGAACACCAACGAGAACAGCGAGGCGCCGATCAGGATCAGGAACACCATGGAGGTGATCTCGGTGGTGCCAAAGGCCACTTCGCGCAGTTGCGGCAGGCTGAGCTTGCCCTTGGCCAGGGACAGCAGCATGGCGCCCACAGCGCCCAGTGCGGCGGCCTCGGTGGGGGTGGCGAGACCGGCCAGGATCGAACCGAGCACCGCGGCGATCAGCGCCAGTGGCGGGATCAGGGCCTTGGCCAGTTTGCCCCACTCGATCGGGCCCAGTTCCTCCTTGGGCAGTGCCGGCAGCTTCTTCGGCTGCAGGATGGCCACGGCTATCAGGTAGAGGATGTACATCCCCACCAGCACGAGGCCGGGGATCAGCGCACCGACGAAGAGGTCGCCCACCGAGACGGTCTTGGGCGAGTAGATGCCCATTTTCAGCTGCGCCTGCTGGTAGGCGCTGGACATCACGTCGCCCAGCAGCACCAGGATGATGGAGGGCGGGATGATCTGACCCAGGGTGCCGGTGGCGGCCAGGGTGCCGGTGGCGATGGCCGGGTCGTAGTTGCGCCGCAGCATGGTGGGCAGCGCCAGCAGGCCCATGGTCACCACCGTGGCGCCGACGATGCCGGTGCTGGCGGCGAGCAGGGTGCCCACTACGCAGACGGAAATCGCCAGGCCGCCGCGCAGGGTGCCGAACAATCGCGACATGGATTCCAGCAGGTCCTCCGCGACGCGGCTTTTCTCCAGCATGACGCCCATGAACACGAACAGCGGCACGGCGAGCAGGGTCTGGTTGTTCATGATGCCGAAGGTGCGATTCGGCAGGGCATGGAGAAAGCTGGGATCGAAGGTGCCGGTGAGTACGCCGATGCCGGAGAAGATCAGCGCCATTCCGCCCAGGGTGAAAGCGACCGGGTAGCCGGCCATCAGCGCGATGCAAATGCTGACGAAGAGGAGGATTGCCATGACCTCAGCCATGCTTCACCTCCCCGTCTTCGTCGATGATCCGCCCGCTGGCCAGGTAGCCGCACTTGATCAGGATGGACAGCCCCTGCAGCAGCAGGCTCACCACCATCACGAGGATGATGCTCTTCTGCAGGTACACCAGAGGCAGGCCGCCGGACTCGCTGGAGCGCTCCAGGGTCGACCAGGAGGCGCTGACGTAGTCCCAGCTGTTCCAGCCGAGGTAGAGGCAAACCGGGATCAGGAAGAACAGGGTGCCCAGCATGTCCACGACGGCGCGGCGGCGGCCGGAGAACTTCTGGTAGAAGATGTCGACGCGGACATGGGCGTTGCGGTGCAGCGTCCAGGCCGCGGCCCCCATGAACACCAGGGCGTGGGCGTACATCACCGATTCCTGCAGGGCGATGGCGCCGATGCCGAAGCCGTAGCGCAGCACTACCACAATTGCGGTACCGAGCACGAGAAAGAGCGTGAGCCAGGCGCAGGCCTGGCCGAATCGGGCGTTGAGCGCGTCTAGAGAGTGCGCTACGCCCAGCAAGGCGGGTGTCTTTGCGGTCATTGCAGGTCCTTGTCGTTATTGGAAGAGGGACGAGACGCTGAATGTTCTAGCAGGTCGGCAAAAGCTTGCACAGGACGCTACAACTTTAGTCCAGCAGGCTAGGCTGGTTGCTGATCTGGCGCTTGTCTTCAGGCAATCTGTCGGGCGTCATGCGCGACCCGCAACGACCACAACAAGAACAAGGAGAAACAGCATGAAACGTCGTGAAATCATCGCCGCGGCCGGGGTGGGCCTTGCGGCCGCAGCTTTGGCCGGTTGTGACAAGAAGGAGCAGGCCGCTGGCGGACCGCAGGCTGAAGCGCAGACCTTCAACTGGAAGATGGTCACCTCCTGGCCGAAGAACTTCCCTGGCGTGGGCGTGGGTGCCGAGCACTTCGCCAAGCTGGTGGAGGAAATGAGCAACGGCCGGCTGAAGATCAAGGTTTACGCCGCCGGTGAACTGGTTCCGGCCCTGGAAGTGTTCGATGCGGTATCCCGCGGTACCGCGGAGATGGGGCATGGCGCCCCCTACTACTGGAAGGGCAAGGTACCCGCCGCGCAGTTCTTCTGCGCGCTGCCCTTCGGCCCCAACGCCCAGGAGATGAATGCCTGGCTGCACAAGGGCGGTGGCATCGAACTCTGGGAAGAGGTGTACAAACCCTTCGGCGTGTTGCCCATGGCCTGCGGCGCCACCGGCGTGCAGACCGCCGGCTGGTTCAACAAGGAAATCAACAGCGTCGAGGACTTCAACGGCTTGAAGATGCGTACCCCGGGCCTGGGGGGCGAAGTGCTGACGAAGATGGGCGGCACCGTGGTCAACCTGCCGGCGGGCGAGATCTTCACCGCGCTGCAGACCGGCGCCATCGACGCTACCGAGTGGATTGGCCCTTACAACGATCTGGCCCTGGGCCTGCACAAGGCCGCCAAGTACTACTACACCCCGGGTTGGCAGGAGCCCAACGTGACCTTCGAACTGGACGTCAACCTCAAGGCCTGGGAAACCCTGCCGGCGGACCTCAAGGCCATCGTCCGCGCAGCCGCCCGCGATGTGAATGGCGACATGCTGGACGACTACAACGCACGCAACATGGAGGCCATGGAGAAATTCAAGGCCGAGGGCGTCGAGGTTCGTCGCCTGCCGGAGCCGGTGTTGGCCAGGCTCAAGGAAGTGGCCGCCGAGGTGGTCGAGGCCAGTGCCGCGGCTGATCCGGCGGCGAGCAAGGTGTGGCAGCAGCAGAAGGCCTACCTGGCGCGCATGCGCGTCTATGCCGAGGAGAACGAGAAGCTGATCTACAACATCCGCGGCTGATGTCCGGGCCGGTGGCCATTGGCTGCCGGCCCTGCTTTTAGTGGTGCGTCATTTTTACGACGCAGGCCGGCCACTCCGGAATCGGTATCGCGTATTTCCTGAAAACGCTGGATTTTCTTCGGCGAATCTTTCCCTTCAAAAGACTGTTCCCGGGCCCTTTCATCGGCTTTTTTCAACGGGTAGTCGCACGCCCAGTGTGGCCTTTCGACCCACCTCCGACATCGCGGCTTTCCTCACGCCTTGAATCGGCTGGGTTTTTTCCCCGCCTTCGGGGCATGGTGCCCCCCGGCTCCCGAAAAGAGGCTCCTCCATCCCGACCTAGACTCTGCATGACCTGCTGGCAAGTGGAGTTACGGCCATGCGCAAGCTATTGATAATTATTCCTATTTTCGCTTCCCTGGCGATGGTAGTCGGTTTCTGGGCGCGTCCCGAGCCGGTACCGGTTCAACTGGTGGAGGTGGCCAAGGGCGAGGTGGAATCACTGGTCGCCAATACCCGGGCGGGCACGGTGAAAGCGTGTCGACGCGCACATTTGTCGTTCAAGACGGGAGGGCAGGTCAGCGAATTGCTGATCCATGCCGGTCAGCGGGTGCAGGCCGGCGATGTGTTGATGCGCCTGCGCCAGGATGACTTGCTGGCGCGAGTGGAGGAAGCCCGCGCACGGCTCGATGCCCAACGCAACCTGCGTGAGCAGAGTTGCCGCCAGGCCAGCCAGGACCAGCGGGACCAGCAGCGCCTCGAACGTCTGGCCGAGCGCAATCTGGCCTCCCAGGACCTGCTGGACCAGAGCACCACTCGCGCGCGGCTGTCGCAACTGCTGTGCAGTGGCGGCGATGCGAAGATCCGCGAAGCCGTGGCCAGCCTTGACCTGCAGCTGGCGCTGTTGGACCAGGCCACCTTGCGGGCGCCCTTTGCCGGCATAGTCGCCGAAATCAACGGAGAGCTGGGCGAAGTGGTGACGCCGTCGCCACCGGGCATCCCGACCCCGCCGGCAGTGGACTTGATCGATGACCAGTGCCTCTTTGTCGAGGCGCCCATAGACGAGGTGGATGCTGCCCTGGTGCGTCCCGGCATGCCCGTGCGCATCACCCTGGATGCTTTCCGTGGACGCAGTTTCGAGGGGCGGGTGAGCCGCATCGCGCCCTTTGTCCGTGAGCTGGAAAAACAGGCGCGCACTGTGGACGTTGAGGTGAAGTTCGAGGGGGTGCCGCCGGACCTGCTCCTGCTCAGCGGCTACAGCGCCGACGTGGAAATCCTCCTGGCGCAACGCGAGCAGACCCTGCGGGTGCCGACGGAAAGCCTGCTGGAAGGCGGCAAGGTGCTGCGCTACGACCCGAGCAATGGCCATTTGCGTGAGCAGCGGGTGGAGATCGGCCTGACCAACTGGCGCTGGAGCGAGGTGAAGGATGGGCTGGACGCCGGAGACCGTATCCTGCCCAGCCTGCAGCATGACGGCCTGGCCGATGGCAGCGTGGTCAGCCCCAGTGGCGAGGCCGAGGAGGCGACGCCGTGATCCTCATGCATCAAGTCAGTCGCTGCTTCCAGCTGGGCGAGCAGCGGGTGCGTGGTCTCGACCACCTCGACCTGGACGTGGCAGACGGCGAGTACCTGGCCATCACCGGAGCCTCCGGTTCGGGCAAGTCCACCTTGCTGAATATCCTCGGCCTGCTGGACGCACCGGACAGTGGCGAGTTCTGGCTGGACGAGGAACCCACCGCCCGCCTGGGGGAAGAGCGTCGCGCGTGCCTGCGTAGCCGTCTGATCGGCTTTGTCTTCCAGTCCTTTCACCTGATCCCGCGTTTGACTGCGCTGGAGAATATCGAGCTGCCCATGCTGCTGGCCGGCGTCGAGCCCGCCGAGCGTCGCCGTCGCAGCCTGCACCTGGCCGAGCGCCTGGGCTTGGCCGAGCGGTTGCAGCATCACCCGGCCGAGCTCTCCGGTGGCCAGCGTCAGCGGGTGGCCATTGCCCGCGCGATGGTGATGCGGCCGCGCCTGCTGTTGGCCGACGAGCCCACCGGCAATCTCGACAGCCAGTCCGGCGCCGAGGTGGTGGCCCTGCTGGAAGAGCTGAATGCCGAGGGTCTCACCCTGATCCTGGTGACCCACGACGCCCAGCACGCCGCCCGCGCCCATCGTCAGATACAGATGCGTGACGGCTGTATCCTCAGCGACCGCTGCCACGGAGCGCTTGCCTGATGGACCCGCTGGACGCCTGCCGTTTCTGGCTCGGCGCCCTGCGAGGGCACGGCTCGCGCAGCGTCATGTTGTTGCTGGCAATGGCCGTGGGCGTGTTCTTCGTGACCCTGCTGGGCGGTCTCGGGGAGGGTGTGCGGACGTACATGTTGGGGGAGTTCTCGCTGCTCGGGCGCGACATTCTTATCGTCCTGCCCGGCCGCAATGAAACCGCCGGCGGTATGCCGCCCATCACCGGCATGGCCCCGCGGTCCCTGACCCAGGCGGATGCTGCCGCCCTCGGCCGCTTGCCAGCGGTGCGCCGGGTGGCGCCCCTGCATGCCGGGCAATTGGAAGTCAGCCGTGACAACCGCAATCGCGAAGCCCTGACCCTGGGCACCACTCGCGCCTTCTTCGCCATTCGCCAGCTGCGTCTCGCCCAGGGCCAACCGCTGCCGGAACTGGAGCCGGGCCAGGCGGAGGACGTCTGTGTGATCGGCAGTCGTCTGCGCCAGGCGCTGTTCGGCAGCTCTCCGGCGCTGGGCCAGTGGCTGCGCGCCGGTGATCGGCGCTTCCGGGTGATCGGCGTGCTGGACGAGCGCGGCGAGTCTCTGGGGATGGATTTCTCCGAGGCGTTGATCGTCCCAGTGTCCAATGCCGAGGGACTGTTCAACCGCGAAGGGTTGTACCGCGTCTTCGTCGAGGCCCGCGGCCCCAGCTACCTGGACAGCGCGCGGCGCCAGGTGCTGGCGACCCTGACCGAGCGTCACCAGGGAGAGGAAGATGTCACGCTGCTCAGCCAGGACTCCATGCTCGCCGCCTTCGACGGCATCCTCAGTGGTCTGACCCTGGCGCTGGCGGGCATCGCGGCCATCAGCCTGCTGGTGGCCGGCATCCTGATCATGAACGTCACCTGGATCGCAGTCCTGCAACGCACCGCCGAGATCGGCCTGCTCAAGGCCGTCGGGGCCAGCTCGGCCCAGGTGCGCCTGCTGTTCCTGGGTGAGGCGGCGCTATTGGCATTGTTGGGAGCAGGCAGCGGGATGGCACTGGGTGAGCTGCTGCTCTGGGTGGCACGGATGGCCAGCGACCTGCCGCTGTATGCGCCCTGGTGGGCGCGGCTGGGTGCGCCGTCCCTGGCCCTGGCGGCGGCGCTGCTGTTCGCCTGGCTGCCGGCGAACCACGCCGCGGCTCAGGTGCCGGTGCAGGCCTTGCGCCCGCAAGGCAGCCTCTGATGCGCTGGCGCGACGGCTTCGGCCTGTGTGGCTCGGCCTTGTCCAGCCAGCCACTGCGCAGCCTGTTGACCCTGCTCGGAGTGGCCATCGGTATCGCCGCCGTGGCGCTGCTCACGGCGATGGGGGAGGGGCTGCGCGACCGCGTGCTGGACAGCTTCGCCCAGTTCGGCACGCGAGTGGTCACGGTGCGCCCCGGAACCCTGCCCACCGGCGGCATCGGTGGGATTCTCGCCAGCGCGCGGCCGTTGACCATCGCTGACGCCGACGCCCTGGGGCGACTGCCCCATGCCGAAGCCGTGGTGCCGATCATCCAGGGCAACGGCGACATCCAGGCGGGTGGGCGGCAACGGCGGGTGGACATTCTTGGCACCGGCTCCCAGCTGGCGTCCGCCTGGCGCGTGCGCATGGCCCAGGGGCAGTTCCTGCCGCCGTCACGCAATGGTCGCACCCCGTCTTATGTGGTGCTGGGCGCAAAGCTGGGCACGGAGCTTTTCGGCAGCGCCAACCCGGTGGGTCAGCGAGTGCGGGTGGGCGGTATGAGCTTCCGGGTAAGCGGCGTGATGGAGCGCAAGGGCAACCTGCTGGGGTTCGACCTTGACGACATCGCCTACATCCCGGTGGACTGGGCAGAGAACCTGTTCAACCGCGAAGGGCTGGTAAAGATCCATGTACTGTTCGACGAGCGCACGCCGGCTGAACCCTTCGCCGACAGCGTGCGCCGGCTGTTGGTGGAGCGCCATGGCCGCGAAGACTTTCGCATGACGTCGCAGAGCGACCTGCTGGGCAGCCTCAATCGCATCCTCGCCACCATCACCCTGGGTGTTGCGGCGCTGGGCGGGATTTCTCTGCTGGTGGGTGCGGTGGGCATTCTCACCATCATGACCACCACAGTCGGTGAAAGGACCGCCGAAATCGGCCTGCTCCGCGCCGTGGGCGCAGCACCCCGCCAGGTGCTGGCGCTGTTCCTCGCCGAGGCGACGCTTCTCTCGGTGCTGGGAGGTGTGCTGGGGCTGGCGATGGTGGGGCTGTTGCTGGCGGCGCTGCACTGGATGGTGCCCGGACTACCGCTGAACTTGAGCCCGCCGATGGTGCTGCTGGCACTGCTGCTGTCGGCCGTGGTGGGCATTGCGGCGGGCCTGGCGCCGGCCCGACGCGCGGCAAAGCTGCATCCGGTGGATGCATTGCGCCTGTAGGGTTACTCGGATGTCGGCGTGATCCCTGGAAACGAAAAAGGGCCGCTTGCGCGACCCCTTCTGCGATGGCCGGTCAGCCCCGACGCGGCGGGACTGGGCGGGTGCGGCCACTGCCGTCGATGGCGACGAAGACGAACACCGCTTCGGTGACCTTGCGCCATTCGCTGGACAGCGGATCGTCGCTCCAGACTTCCACGAGCATCTGGATGGAGCTGCGGCCGATCTCCAGGGTCTGGGTATAGAAAGAGAGCTGAGCGCCCACGGCCACGGGCACCAGGAATGCCATGCGGTCGATGGCCACTGTGGCCACGCGGCCCGCGGCGACCTTGCTGGCCATAGCGGTGCCGGCCAGGTCCATCTGGGAGACCAGCCAGCCGCCATAGATGTCGCCGAAGCCGTTGGTTTCCCGCGGGAGCGCGGTGATCTGCAGGGCGAGATCGCCTTGCGGGGTGAGGTTCTCGTCTTCTTCGATCTCGATCATGCCGGGACTGCCTGTTTCGTGTGTGCGGCGCCAATGCCTGGAAAGGGGCGGTGCCCCTTCCTTCCCTGTGCGCCAGCCGACCCACTGCATGCCGACCTGCGCTGAACTGCGGGCAGTATATAGGTACGGCAGGGCACCAGACGACCGTTGTGGCGCATCAGCGGCGGTTTTGTGGCTGAGACTGTGTACATGTGACGCTTTTTGATATGTTGCCTGGCGATTTGCCGCCAAAGCAGCGGTAAACGCACTGCACCCCCAGACGAGAACCCCCCACATGTCTTCCGTGCTCGCCCCCGAGGCGCCTGCCTCGCGTCCGCTGACCCGCAGCGACTACAAGACCCTGTCGCTTTCTGCGCTCGGCGGGGCCCTGGAGTTCTACGACTTCATCATTTTCGTGTTCTTCGCCGCCGTGGTGGGCAAGCTGTTCTTCCCCGCCGAAATGCCGGAATGGCTGCGCCAGTTGCAGACCTTCGGCATCTTCGCCGCCGGCTATCTGGCGCGCCCGTTGGGCGGTATCGTCATGGCGCACTTCGGCGATCTCCTGGGCCGCAAGCGCATGTTCACCCTGAGCATCTTCCTGATGGCGGTGCCGACCCTGGTGATGGGCCTGTTGCCCACCTACGAGCAGATCGGCATCTGGGCACCCCTGGCGCTGCTGGCGATGCGCGTGATTCAGGGCGCGGCCATCGGCGGTGAAGTGCCGGGCGCCTGGGTCTTCGTGTCCGAGCACGTACCGTCGCGCTACATCGGCTATGCCTGCGGCACGCTGACGTCAGGCCTGACCGCGGGCATCCTGCTGGGCTCGCTGATGGCGACCCTGATCAACAGCCTCTACACCCCGGCAGAAGTGCTGGACTGGGCCTGGCGCCTGCCGTTCCTGATCGGCGGTGTGTTCGGGCTGTTTGCCGTGTATCTGCGCCGCTGGCTGCACGAAACCCCGGTATTCGCGGAGATGCAGCAGCGCAAGGCGTTGGCCGACGAAGTGCCGCTGAAGACGGTGCTGCGCGAGCATCGCGGCGCCATCGTGCTGTCCATGCTGCTGACCTGGGTGCTGTCGGCCGGCATCGTGGTCGTGATCCTGATGACCCCGACCCTGCTGCAGACCGTCTACGGTTTCGACGCCGCGACGGCGCTCAAGGCCAACAGCCTGGCCATCGTGCTGCTGTCCATCGGTTGCGTGGCTTCCGGGGCGATTGCCGACCGCATCGGCGCCGGACGCACCTTCCTGGTGGGTGGCCTGCTGCTGGCGATCAGCTCCTGGACCTTCTACACCAGCCTCCAGGCTCATCCGGACTGGCTGTTCCCGCTCTACGCGATTACCGGCCTGTTCGTTGGCACCATCGGTGCGGTGCCCTATGTGATGGTCAAGGCTTTCCCACCGGTGGTGCGCTTCTCCGGCCTGTCGTTCTCCTACAACCTGGCCTACGCCATCTTCGGCGGCTTGACCCCGATGGTGGTATCGCTGCTGATGAAGTGGGACAGCCTGGGGCCGGCTTACTACGTCGCGGCCCTGTGCGGTGTGGCGATGCTGATCGGCCTGTTCCTGATCGCGAAGAATCGCTGATCGTCCCGCTCAGTCCGTAGGAGGGGTAGAGCCTGCGAAACCCATCGATTCGCGATGATGGGTTTCGCTCCGCTCTACGCCATCCTACGAGGGCTTCACTTCTTCGCCGCACTCACCCGCCACACTTTATTGCCCACGTCGTCGGTCACCAGCAGCGCGCCCTTGCTGTCGAGCTTCACATCCACCGGGCGGCCCTGGGCGTTGCCCTTGGCGTCGAGGAAGCCGGTGAGTACGTCGATCGGCTGGCCGTGCGGCTTGCCGCCCTTGAACGGCACGTAGATCACCTTGTAGCCACTGTGGGGCTTGCGGTTCCACGAGCCATGCTGGCCGACGAAGAGGCCATTCTGGAATTCCGGCAGTTTGCTGCCTTTGGCGAAGGCGATGCCCAGGGAGGCGGTGTGCGGGCCGAGGGCGTAGTCGGGCACCAGGGCCTTGGCCACCAGATCCGGACGTTGCGGCTGGACCCGCGCGTCCACATGCTGGCCGAAGTAGCTCCAGGGCCAGCCATAGAAGCCACCGTCCTTCACCGAGGTGATGTAGTCCGGCACCAGGTCGCTTCCCAGTTCGTCTCGCTCGTTCACCGCTGTCCACAGCTTGCCGGTCTGTGGTTCCCAGGCCAGGCCCACCGGGTTGCGCAGGCCGGTGGCATAGAGGCGCTTGCTGCCGCTGTCGCGGTCCAGTACCCAGATCGCCGCACGGCCTTCTTCGGCCTCCAGGCCGTTCTCGCCCACGTTGCTGTTGGAGCCCACCGTTATATAGAGCTTGCGGCCGTCGCGGCTGGCGATGACGTTCTTGGTCCAGTGATAATTGAGCCCGGCGGGAAGGTCGGTGACCTTGTTGCCCGGCTCGCTGATTTCGGTGGCGCCCTTCACATAGGGGAAGCGCAGCAGCGCATCGGCATTGGCGACGTAGAGGTCCTTGCCCACCAGCACCATGCCGAAAGGCGAGTTGAGGCCGCTGAGGAAGGTGCTGCGCAGGTCGGCCACACCATCGCCGTTGATGTCGCGCAGCAGGGATATGCGATTGGCGCTCGGCACCTGGGCGCCGGCGCGCTTCATGTACCAGTCAGCCACCCAGCTCTTGATGCCCGCTGGCTTGTCGGCGTTCGGCGCGGCGCTTTCCGCCACCAGGACGTCACCGTTGGGCAGTACATAGAGCCAGCGCGGGTGTTGCAGGCCTTCGGCAAAGGCGTTGACCCTGGCTCCAGGCGCGGCCACGGGCGTGGTACCTGGCGCCCAACCTGTGGCCGGCGCGATGTTGACGGTGGGGATGAAGGTCGTGTTGGGGGCCGGCAGTTGCGGGTTGGGGCCGGTGCCGTCCTCGACCTGCAGGGTGGCTTGTTCGCTGCACGCGGTGCAGATCGCCAGCAGCGCGGCGGGCAGCAAGGGATGACGCGTCATGGGGCTGTCTCCAGGTGGTGATACGAGCGAAATCCCTCCTTGGACAAGCGATGATGGCCATTCATCCAATTGTCACAATCAGTTCATAGAGTGGTCATACGGCCTCCCGATACTGGCCCCCGTTGCATTCAACCCCCTCGTCCTGCTTAGGAGCAAGGCATGAAACTGAAGCGTTTGATGGCGGCCCTGACCTTCGTCGCCGCCGGCGTCGCTACCGCCAGCGCGGTCGCTGCTGTCGATCCGGCCATTCCGGCCTACCAGAAAACCACTGGCGTCTCCGGCAACCTCTCCAGCGTTGGCTCGGACACCCTCGCCAACCTGATGACCCTGTGGGCCGAGGCGTACAAGCGCGAATACCCGAACGTGAACATCCAGATCCAGGCTGCCGGTTCTTCCACCGCGCCGCCGGCTCTGACCGAAGGCACCGCTAACCTGGGCCCGATGAGCCGCAAGATGAAGGACGTCGAGCTGCAGGCCTTCGAAGAGAAGTATGGCTACAAGCCGACCGCCATTCCGGTTGCCGTCGATGCCCTGGCCGTTTTCGTGCACAAGGACAACCCCATCAAGGGCCTGACCATGCAGCAGGTTGACGCGATCTTCTCCGCCAACCGCCTGTGCGGTGGCAAGAGCGACGTCAAGACCTGGGGCGACCTGGGCGTGACCGGCGACCTGGCTTCCAAGCCGGTTCAGCTGTTCGGTCGTAACTCCGTGTCCGGCACCTATGGCTACTTCAAGGAAGAAGCCCTGTGCAAAGGCGACTTCAAGGCCAACGTGAACGAGCAGCCGGGTTCCGCCTCCGTTGTTCAGTCCATCAGCCAGTCCGTCAACGGCATCGGCTACTCCGGCATCGGCTACAAGACTTCCAGCGTGAAGACTGTTCCCCTGGCCAAGAAGGAAGGCGGCGAGTTCGTTGAAGACAACGAGCAGAACGCCCTGAACGGCAGCTACCCGCTGTCCCGCTTCCTGTTCGTCTACATCAACAAGGCGCCGAACAAGCCGCTGGCTCCCTTGGAAGCCGAGTTCGTGAAGATGGTGCTGTCCAAGCAGGGCCAGGAAGTTGTCGTCAAGGACGGCTACATCCCGCTCCCGGCCAAAGTCGCCGAGAAGACCCTGAAGGAACTGGGCCTGTAACCCAGGCCGGATAAGGGAGCGGCGGCCTGGTGCGCGCCGCTCCGCAAGGACGCAAGGGCGACGGGAGACCCCTGTCGCAGAAGCCCGCCCGAGGCCACCTCCGGGCGGGCTTCGCCACGTCAACTCGCTGTAATCTTTCTGTCACACGAAGCCCGTAGTCTGTGCCCCCATCGTAAAAGCCTATGCGCGCTGACTGTGGCAAGAGCCCGAATCCATGACTGACCTGGCCAACTCCCTGACTACTTCGAAGAACCCTCCCGAGCGCATCGACTTCAATACGCCGGCGCTGCAGCGCAAGCGGAAGATTCGCGCGCTGAAGGATCGACTGACCCATTGGTACGTGCTGGTGGGTGGCCTTGCCGTCCTTGGCGCCATTACCCTGATCTTCTTCTACCTGGCCTACGTGGTGCTGCCGCTGTTCAAAGGCGCCGAGCTGACCGCCAGAAAGGCCCAGAGCCCGGCCTGGTTGCAACAGCAGGACGCTGGCAAGCCGCTGCTGTTGACCCTGGAAGAACAGAACATGGTGGGCATGCGCGTCGCCGACAAGGGCGAGGTGCAGTTCTTCTCGACTAAGGACGGCGGCCTGCTGCAGCGCCAGCAATTGCCGCTGCCGGCGGACGCCAGTGTGGTGTCCATCGGTCAGGACCAACCCGGCAGCCCGCTGGTGGTGCTCGGTCTGTCCAACGGCCAGGCGTTGATCTTCAAGCACAGCTACAAGGTCACCTACCCGGATAACAAGAAGACCATCGCGCCGCAGGTCAGCTATCCCTACGGCGAGGCTCCCATGGTGCTGGATGCCCAGGGTCGAGCCATCGAACACATCGCCCTCAGCAGCAATGATGAGACCCTGGTGCTGGCTGGCTCCAGCGGCAATCAGCTGCACGTGCAGCAGGTGGTCAGCGAAGAGAACATGCTGACCGGCGAAACCACTCAGGAGCAGAGCAGCATCGAGCTGCCGCAGATGGTCGAGCCGATCAAGGCGATCTACATCGATCCGCGTCACCAGTGGCTCTATGTCCTCAATGGTCGCGCCCAGGCCGACGTCTTCAGCCTTCGCGAAAAGGCCCTGAACGGCCGCTACAAACTGCTCGAAGACGGCGAGAGCGAAATCACCGCCAGCGGCATGTTGCTGGGTGGCATCTCCCTGATACTGGGGGATTCCAAGGGCGGCATCGCCCAGTGGTTCATGGCCCGCGATCCGGACGGTTCCTTGCGCCTGAAGCACATCCGTGGCTTCCAGATGGGCACTGCGCCGGTGGTGCAAATTACCGCCGAAGAGCGCCGCAAGGGCTTCGTTGCCCTGGATTCCTCCGGCAAGCTCGGCGTGTTCCACAGTACCGCCAACCGCACTCTGCTGGTGGAGCAGGTTACCGATGGCGCCGGTGCGCTGGCCCTGTCGCCGCGCGCTAACCGCGTTGTGGTCGAGGAAGGCAACCAGTTGCTGCCGTTCCGCCTCGCCAACCCGCACCCGGAAGTTTCCTGGAGCGCGCTGTGGGGCAAGGTCTGGTACGAGAGCTATGAAGAGCCCAAGTACGTCTGGCAGTCCACCGCCGCCAACACCGACTTCGAACCCAAACTGAGCCTGGCACCGTTGACCTTCGGTACTTTGAAGGCCGCCTTCTACGCCATGCTGCTGGCCGCTCCTCTGGCCATCGCGGCAGCCATCTACACCGCCTACTTCATGGCCCCGGCCATGCGCCGCAAGGTCAAGCCGGTGATCGAGCTGATGGAAGCCCTGCCCACCGTGATCCTGGGCTTCTTCGCCGGTCTGTTCCTGGCGCCTTATGTGGAAGGCCACCTGCCGGGCATCTTCAGCCTGTTGTTGCTGACCCCGATTGGCATTCTGCTGGCCGGTTTCATCTGGAGCCGCCTGCCGGAGTCGATCCGCCTGCGCGTGCCGGACGGCTGGGAAGCGGCCATCCTGATTCCGGTGGTGGGTCTTACCGCCTGGATCGCGTTGGGCATGAGTCCGCTGATGGAGAACTGGTTCTTCGGTGGTGACATGCGCCTGTGGATCAGCAATGACCTCGGCATCACCTACGACCAGCGCAACGCCCTGATCGTCGGCCTGGCCATGGGCTTTGCGGTGATCCCGAACATCTTCTCCATCGCCGAAGACGCCGTGTTCAGCGTGCCGCGCAGCCTCACTTACGGTTCGCTGGCCCTGGGTGCCACGCCCTGGCAGACCATGACCCGCGTCGTTCTGCTGACCGCCAGCCCGGGCATCTTCTCGGCCCTGATGATCGGCCTCGGCCGCGCCGTGGGCGAAACCATGATCGTGCTGATGGCCACCGGCAACACCCCGGTAATGGAAGCGAACATCTTCGAAGGCATGCGCACCCTGGCCGCCAACGTGGCCGTGGAAATGCCGGAATCCGAGGTCGGTGGTACCCACTACCGTGTGCTGTTCCTTTCGGCGCTGGTGCTGCTGACGTTCACCTTCATCATGAACACCCTGGCCGAGCTGATCCGACAGCGTCTGCGCAAGAAATACGCATCTCTGTAAGAGCGACGCCCCGGGCGTTGCAACCGACCACCCTCTCCCTCCGGGAGAGGGTGGTCCGAAGGACCGGGTGAGGGATGGTTGGCCGAGTGCCGAAACCGCTCCCCCCAGAAATATGAATCCTCCGGCCACCTGGCGGGAGGAACCGAAAGACTCAAGCGGTGGAGAAATCCGTGAAAAAGGTTTCCCTGAAATACTGGTTCAAGAGCGGCGCACCGGGCGTCTGGATGAGCGGCGGTGCGGTTTCCATCGCTGTCATCATGACCATCGGCCTGCTCTCGGTGATTGCCGTGCGCGGCCTGGCCCACTTCTGGCCGGCCGACCTGGTCGAGGCGCAGTACGCCGTCCCCGGCCAGGCGGCCAAGCCAGTGATCGGCGAAGCGGTGCAGATCGAGGAAGTGTCCCGTGCGCGCCTGAAAGGTGCCGGTCTGCCGGTGCCGGACGAGGGCCCGGAGTTCATGACCCGTGAACTGCTCAAGGTGGGCAACCGCGACGTCTATGGCAGCGACTTCACCTGGGTGGTGGGCGAGTGGCTGAAGGAGCAGAAGTATCCGACCGAACTGGTGGCGCTGGAGCGTCGCGAGTGGGGCAACTTCTACGGCCGCCTGGTGGCGGTGAAGGAAAACGGCCAGGTCGTGGCTGAAGGCGATGCCGTGATGGCCGAGCTGCAGAAGCGCCTGGAGCGTGTGAATGGCCTCTACGCCAAGCTCTACCAGCTGGAGAAAAAGGACATCGGTGCCATCAACCATGGCCTCGAACGCCTGCGCCTGCAGACCCGCAAGCTGGAGCTGAACGACGCCCTGACCCCCGAGGCCCAGGCTGACATCGCCGCCGAGCGCGCCGAGCTGGACACGCGCTACAAGGGCCTTGAAGCGCAGCTGATGAGCCTGCACCAGGAGTTCAACCGCGACAGCGTGGTCGTCCGCGAAGCCGGCGGCAAGGAACAGGAAATCAGCCTCGGCAAGGTGGTCCACGCCTACCAGCCGAACGCCATGGGTCTGTTCGACAAGCTCGGTTTCTACTTCGCCAAGCTTTGGGAGTTCCTCGCGGACGACCCGCGTGAGGCCAACACCGAGGGCGGTATCTTCCCGGCCATCTTCGGCACCGTGATGATGACCCTGATCATGGCTGTAATCGTCACCCCCTTCGGTGTGATTGCTGCCATCTACCTGCGCGAATACGCCAAGCAGGGCGTGCTGACCCGCGTCATCCGTATCGCGGTGAACAACCTGGCGGGTGTACCGGCGATCGTTTACGGCGTGTTCGGCCTGGGCTTCTTCGTCTACGTGCTGGGTGGCTCGCTGGACCGCCTGTTCTTCCCCGAGTCCGCCCCGGCGCCGACCTTCGGCACCCCGGGCCTGCTCTGGGCTTCCCTGACCCTGGCGATCCTGGCGGTACCGGTGGTGATCGTGGCCACCGAGGAAGGCCTGGCGCGTATTCCCCGTGCCGTGCGTGAAGGCTCGCTGGCCCTCGGCGCAACCAAGGCCGAAACCCTTTGGAAGGTGGTCCTGCCGATGGCCAGCCCGGCCATGATGACGGGCCTGATCCTCGCCGTGGCCCGCGCCGCTGGCGAAGTGGCACCGCTGATGCTGGTGGGTGTGGTGAAGCTGGCACCGAGCCTGCCGGTGGATGGCAACTACCCGTACCTGCACCTGGACCAGAAGATCATGCACCTGGGCTTCCACATCTATGACGTCGGCTTCCAGAGCCCGAACGTCGAGGCCGCGCGTCCGCTGGTGTACGCCACCGCGTTGCTGCTGGTGCTGGTGATCGCCCTGCTGAACTTCTCGGCCGTCGCCATCCGGAACCACCTGCGCGAGAAATACAAGGCGCTGGACAGCTGATCGTCCACCGCCGACCGAATTGCCTGAGGCTTACAGCTTGTAGCTCGAAGCTACGAACGGAGTGAAGACATGCAACACGAAACCCACAGCCACGGCGTCAACATTGCCGCTCTCGGCCGCGACAAGCAGAACCTGCGCCTGGCCGAGGAAACCGTTGCCCTCGAAGTGCCCGGCCTCTCTCTGTTCTATGGTGAGAAGCAGGCCCTGCACAACGTCAGCATGAACATCCCGAAACAGCGCGTGACCGCCTTCATCGGGCCGTCCGGTTGCGGCAAGTCGACCCTGCTGCGCTGCTTCAACCGCATGAACGACCTGGTGGACGGCTGCCGCGTCGACGGCGAGATCCTCCTCGACGGCAAGAACATCTACCGCAAGGGCGAGGAAGTCGCCGAACTGCGCCGCCGCGTGGGCATGGTGTTCCAGAAGCCGAACCCGTTCCCCAAGAGCATCTACGAGAACGTGGTGTACGGCCTGCGCATCCAGGGCATCAACAAGAAGCGTGTACTGGACGAAGCCGTGGAGTGGGCGCTGAAGGGCGCCGCCCTGTGGGAAGAAGTGAAGGACCGCCTGCACGAATCCGCCCTCGGCCTCTCCGGTGGCCAGCAGCAGCGTCTGGTGATCGCCCGTACCATCGCCGTGGAGCCGGAAGTACTGTTGCTCGACGAGCCCTGCTCGGCGCTGGACCCGATCTCCACCCTGAAGGTGGAAGAGCTGATCTACGAGCTCAAGAGCAAGTACACCATCGTCATCGTGACCCACAACATGCAGCAGGCGGCGCGCGTTTCCGACTACACCGCCTTCATGTACATGGGCAAGCTGATCGAGTTCGGCGACACCGATACCCTGTTCACCAACCCGGCCAAGAAGCAGACCGAAGACTACATCACCGGCCGCTACGGCTAGTGGTCATCCCCAATCGCGCTGGACTGTGTCGGCGACGCTTGCCGTACTACTCGTACTGTCTGCGCTTAGCCTCCTTGCCCAGCACGATTGGTCGAAGGCCACTGAAACCTGGGAAAATATTCGGTTAAACAAGGGTTAGAAAATGATCGACAAAGACAGCCTCACCCATCACATCTCCCAGCAGTTCAACGCCGAACTGGAGGAAGTGCGCAGCCACCTCCTGGCGATGGGCGGCCTGGTCGAGAAGCAGGTCAACGACGCCGTCACCGCGCTGATCGACGCCGACTCGGGGCTCGCCCAGCAGGTGCGCGAGATCGACGACCAGATCAACCAGATGGAGCGCAACATCGACGAAGAATGCGTGCGCATTCTCGCCCGTCGCCAGCCGGCGGCCTCCGACCTGCGCCTGATCATCAGCATCTCCAAGTCGGTGATCGACCTGGAGCGCATTGGCGATGAAGCCTCGAAGATCGCCCGTCGCGCTATCCAGCTTTGCGAGGAAGGTGTCGCCCCGCGCGGCTACGTCGAGGTGCGCCACATCGGCGACCAGGTGCGCAAGATGGTCCAGGAAGCCCTGGACGCCTTCGCCCGTTTCGACGCCGACCTGGCCCTGTCCGTGGCCCAGTACGACAAGACCATCGACCGCGAGTACAAGACCGCCCTGCGCGAACTGGTCACCTACATGATGGAAGACCCGCGCGCCATCAGCCGCGTGCTCAACGTCATTTGGGCCCTGCGTTCCCTGGAGCGCATCGGCGATCACGCGCGCAACATCTCCGAGCTGGTGATCTACCTCGTGCGTGGCACCGACGTCCGCCACCTGGGCCTGGCGCGCATGGCTGAGGAAGTGAAAGGCAACGGTAGCGACGAAGCCCCACGGGCCTGATTCCGCTGCTTGTTCCCAGAACGCCCGGCCCATGCCGGGCGTTCTGCTTTGTGGATAAGAGCGGTGCGCATGACCCGTCGGTCGCAGGCAGCCCGGGCGTCGCAAACAGGCTTGGCAATTGGCTATCAGCCAAGGCTATTCTTAGCTCCGTTTTCCAAGGAGTAGCCGATGGGCAAGGTCAATGTGCTGGTGGTGGATGATGCGTCCTTTATTCGCGACATGCTGAAGAAGGGGCTGCGCGACAACTTCCCCGGCATCCAGATCGAGGAAGCGATCAATGGGCGCAAAGCCCAGCAACTGCTCGCCCGCGCCGCTATCGACCTGATCCTCTGCGACTGGGAAATGCCCGAGATGTCCGGCCTGGAGCTGCTCACCTGGTGCCGCGAACAGGACAACCTCAAGACCGTGCCCTTCATCATGGTCACCAGTCGCGGCGACAAGGAGAACGTCATCCAGGCCATCCAGGCCGGCGTTTCCGACTACATCGGTAAACCCTTCTCCAACGATCAACTGGTCACCAAGGTGAAGAAGGCGCTGGCGCGTACCGGCAAGCTCGAAGCGCTGATGACCAGTGCGCCGGTCAGGCTGCCCAACGCCGGTGGCTTTGCCAACGACTCCCTGGCGGCGCTCACCGGCGGCAAGGCCGAGGTGGTCCGTCCCGCTGCGGCACCGGCACCGGCGGCGCCCGCAGCAAAGCCCGCCGCGCCGACGGCGTCGGCCAAGTCCGCGTCCCAGGCCCCCGGTGGCCGTGGCCAGGCCCAGCTGCGTCTACCGGCCGGCGTGCTGGCCTGTGTGATCAAGGCCCTGAGCCTGAAGGACGCGCAACTGGTGGTGCGCCGTGGCGAGCCCCTGCCGCAGGTGCTGGAAAGCGCGGTGCTCGACCTGGAGCAGGGCGAAGGTGGCGAAGTGGCGCGGCTCAATGGCTACCTGCATGCGGTCGCGGCCCTGGAGCCCAAACCGGATAGCGAGTGGCTGCAGCTGACCTTCCGCTTCGTCGACCGTGATCCGCAGAAGCTTGATTACCTGTCCCGGCTGATCGCCCGCGGTACCGCGCAGAAGCATTTCGTCCCCGGCGCCTGACCGTCCAGCCAACCCCGTCACAGCCCGACGGGCGACATCTCGCCGCGCGCTACTCGCGCTGCTAGTCTTCGGCAACACGGAGCACAGAAGAACAACGGGCCGACATGCTGGGGCGATTCATTTCTCTGCTGCTGTTGCTTGGCGCGAGCCTGCCGGCGGCTGCATTGACCATCTACAAGTACACCGACGCCAATGGTGTGGTGACCTACACCGACAAGGCCGTGTCCGGTGCCCAGGTGTTCGTCTTCCGCGACCGCATGGTGGAGCGCCTGGACCTGTCGGTGAAGCTGGAAACCAAGAAGCACGACGCCGGCGAAACCCTGCTGCTGCGCAATGAGCTGTTCGCGCCGGTGGAGGTGGAGCTGCGCATCGACCAGGCGGAGAATGTGTCCGGCGTCCCGGACCAGCCGATTCGCTGGGTGCTGGCCCCGCGCAGCAGCATGCGCATGGCCACCCTGGCGCCGGCCGACCCGAGCCGGCCAATGCGCTACAAGCCCAAGCTGCGCTACGCGATGGGTGACCCGCGCCTGCAGCCGGTGCTCTATCGCTATCCGCTGCCCTGGCGCGGTGGCCCCTTCCGCCTGACCCAGGGCGCCAATGGCCGCTACAGTCACTTCACTCCCAAGGGGCGCTATGCCCTGGATATCGCCATGCCCGAGGGCACGCCCATCGTGGCTGCGCGGCCCGGCATGGTGATCAAGATCGAGAACGACCAGAGCGGCCGGGGCAACAACCCTTCCGGCAACTTTGTACGCATCCTGCATGACGACGGCACCATGGGCGTCTACCTGCACCTGATGCGCGGCTCGGTACAGGTGCGCGAGGGCCAGCAGGTGGTCGTCGGCGAGCGCATCGCCCGCTCCGGCAATACCGGCAACAGCACCGGCCCGCACCTGCACTTCGTCATCCAGCGCAACATGGGTCTGGCGCTGGAGTCCATTCCCTTCGACTTCGCCCAACCGGTGGACACCCTGCCGAATTTCGCGGTGGGCGGGGAGTAGAGGCTGTATCTCCCCTGTAGAGCGAATCCGTGCTTGCTGTGCAAGGCCTGATGGGTTTCGTTCCTCTACCCATCCTACGGGGCTGAGGAGGTGAGGCACCGGTAGGATGGGGCGGGCGACGTTCTACGAGCCCGCGAAACCCATCAGATACGGGTACGGGCGCAAGGGGATTCAGTCCAGCTTGAGCACCTTGGCCAGGATAATCTTCGGGCCTTTCATCTTCTTCACGATGATGCGCAGGCCGTCGGTTTCCAACACTTCTTCCTCTTCCGGCACCCGGTTCAGGGTTTCGTAGATCAGGCCGGCGAGGGTGTCGGCTTCGACGTGGTCGAGGTCGATGCCGAGCAGGCGTTCCACCTTGAACAGCGGAGTGTCGCCGCGCACCAGCAGCTTGCCCGGCTGGTAGGCGAGCACGCCGCGTTCGGTCTTGCGGTGTTCGTCCTGGATATCGCCCACCAGGACTTCCAGCACGTCTTCCATGGTCAGGAAGCCCACGACCTTGCCGTCGGCTTCCTCGACTACGGCAAAGTGCGAACCGCCCTGGCGGAACTGCTCCAGCAGGCGCGACAGCGGCATGTGCTTGGTCACGCGCTCCAGCGGGTGGGTGAGCTCGGCGAGGTCGAAGGACTCCGGCAGGCTGTCCAGGGCCGACAGCGCCAGCAGCAGGTCCTTGATGTGCAGCACCCCGATGAACTCGCCCTTTTGGTCGTCATGCACCGGGTAGCGGCTGTATTTGTGGCGGCGAATCACGCTGAGGATGTCGCTCAGGGGCGCGTCGTGTTCGAGGAAGATCAGGTCTTCCCGTGAGTTGGCCCAATCCACCACTTCCAGTTCACCCATTTCCACGGCCGAGGCCAGCACGCGCATGTCCTGGTCGCTGGGGTCGCGGGCGCGGCTGGAGTGCAGGATCAGCTTCAGCTCGTCGCGGCTGTAGTGGTGTTCGTGGTGCGGGCCAGGCTCGCCTTGCCCTGCGATGCGCAGGATGGCGTTGGCGCTGGCGTTGAGCAGCCAGATGGCCGGGTACATCAGCCAGTAGAAGAGATAGAGCGGTGCGGCGGTCCAGAGGGACAGCAGCTCCGGCTTGCGGATGGCCCAGGATTTGGGCGCCAACTCGCCGACCACGATGTGCAGGTAGGAAATGATGAAGAAGGCGGTGAAGAAGGCGATGCCGTGGACCAACTTCTCCGACTCGATGCCGACGGCGCTCAGCACCGGGCCGAGCAGGTGGGCGAAGGCCGGCTCACCGACCCAGCCGAGGCCCAGGGAGGCCAGGGTGATGCCCAGTTGACAGGCCGACAGGTAGGCGTCCAGCTGGTTGTGTACGGTGCGCAGGATGCGGCCGCGCCAGCCGTGCTTGCCGGCGATGGATTCGACGCGAGTGGAGCGCAGCTTGACCATGGCGAACTCGGCGGCCACGAAGAAGCCGTTGAGCAGCACGAGGAAGAGGGCGAAGAGAATCAGGCCGAAATCGGCGAAGTACGTGAAGAAGTTGGAACTAGGGGAAGGGTCCATGGATGGTTTTTGCTGACGGATGACCGGCTAAGGTTGAAGGCTGCACCCCGAGTTTGCAAGTCGGGGTGCGCGGGCGATCAGGTCCGGCGAACCACCTGGGTGGCCGGGAAGTGGCAGGTGAATGTGCTGCCGTGGTTGAGCACGGAGCTGATGTCGAGACGGCCGCGATGGCGGATCAGCACGTGCTTGACGATGGCCAGGCCCAGGCCGGTGCCGCCGGTGCTGCTGTTGCGGCTGGAGTCGACCCGGTAGAAGCGCTCGGTCAGGCGCGGCAGGTGCTTGGCCTCGATGCCGATGCCGCTGTCCTGCACGCTGAGGTGCGCCGCGGTTTCGTCGCCCCACCAGCGGATGTGGATCTCGCCTTCGTCCGGGGTGTACTTCACCGCGTTGAACACCAGGTTGGAGAAGGCGCTGCGCAGTTCCGCCTCGCTGCCACGCAACCTGAAGTTGTGATCGGCTTCCAGGCTGATGCGGTGGTGGCGATTGCCGGAGAGGGCGATTGCGTCCGCCTTGATCTGCAACAGCAGCAGGTCGACCGCCACTGGCTGGTTGTCCGAGGGGTAGTCGGTGGCTTCCAGCTTGGCCAGCAGCAGCAGGTCGTTGAGCAGGTTCTGCATGCGCTTGCCCTGCTGGCTCATCTGCTGCAAGGCGCGGGTCCAGCGCGGGTTCACGTCCTCGACGTTGTCCAGCAGGGTCTCCAGGTAGCCGGCGATCACCGTCAGCGGCGTGCGCAGTTCGTGGGAGACGTTGGCGACGAAGTCCTTGCGCATCTGCTCCAGCTGGTGGAGGCGCGTGACATCGCGTACCAGCATCAAGTGCTCGCTGTTGCCGTACTGGGTGATGTGGAACTGCAGGCGCAGGCGATCATTGACCGGCGAGGGGAGGTCCAGGGGTTCGTTGTATTTGCCCTGCTCGAAGTATTCCTTGAAGCGCGGATGGCGGATCAGGTTGGTCACTGGCTGGCCACTGTCCTGGGGGGTCTTCAGACCCAGCAGGGTTTCCGCGGCACGGTTCCACCAGTCGAGGTTGCCGTCGCTGTCGAGCATCACCACGGCGTCCTTCAGGGCGGCAGTGGATTCCTGCACGCGGTCGATCACTGCTTGCAGACGGCCGCGCACGCGCTGATCGCGGCGCTGGAGGTGGTAAATGCTGTCGAACACTTCGCCCCAGAGGCCGTAACCGTCCGGTGGAGGTTCGTCCGGGTGATGCTCTTTGAGCCATTTGTACAGGCGCAGCAGCTGCGCAAGGGTCCAGCCCAGGTAGGCGCCGAGGCCGATTACCAGGGCCCAGGCGTAATAGCCCGTGACCAGGCCCGCCAGCAGGCAGGCGCCGATCAGCAGCAGCAGGCGGCGGATGACTACGCCGCGCCAGTCTTGATTCACCTATCGCGTCCTTGTGGTCGGCCCATCGGGCCCGGGTCAGCTTTTGGTGGAGAAACGATAGCCGGTGCCGCGAACGGTCTGAACCAGATTTTCGTATACCTCGCCGAGGGCCTTGCGCAGGCGGCGGATGTGCACGTCGACGGTGCGCTCCTCGACATAGACGTTGCCGCCCCAGACCTGGTCCAGCAGTTGACCACGGGTGTAGGCGCGCTCCTGGTGAGTCATGAAGAACTGCAGCAGGCGGTATTCGGTGGGACCCATCTCGGCGGGTTTGCCGTCGATGGTCACGCGGTGGCTGATGGGGTCTAGCAGCAGGCCGCCGATGGCGATGGGCGCTTCACTGTCGCTCGGACCGGCACGGCGCAATACGGCCTTCAGGCGCGCCACCAGTTCACGGGGGGAGAAGGGCTTGGTGATGTAGTCGTCGGCGCCAACTTCCAGGCCCTGGATCTTGTTGTCCTCTTCACCCTTGGCGGTGAGCATGATGATCGGGATATCGCTGGTCAGGTCGTCGCGCTTCAGGCGGCGGGCCAGCTCGATGCCGGAGGTGCCGGGTAGCATCCAGTCAAGGAGGATCAGATCGGGTTTGCGGTCGACGATGATGGCGTGGGCCTGCTGGGTGTTCTCAGCTTCCAGACAGTCGTAGCCGGCCATCTCGAGGGCGACGGCGATCATCTCGCGGATCGGCGCTTCGTCGTCGACTATCAGGATGTTCTTGCCAACCATGTTCAAGCCTCAGGAAAGGTCGCGTGTATGACTGATTGCGCCGCATTAGATAACGGAATTATTGCAGGGATGTGACACGGGAGCGTTAGGCACCCCCTGAGGTTTCGTTGCGGCCACGACAGCGCACCGAACGATTCCGCTACCTGCCTCGTCTAAGCTGATTGAGGCCGCCGCCATTGCGGGGCTGCCTGGAGTCTGGCACAGGACCCCATCGGCACGATGGGCGTTCGTGGCTCCTTCCGTCCTGTATTGCTGTGACCTCAAGCCGTGATCCAGCTGCCGCCAGGCTGTCGCTGTTCATTCCGAGGAGAGGTTAGAAAATGAGAAGAATTGCCCCCCGATTCGTTCCGCTGCTGGCGGGTGCCTTGCTGGGTTGGCCATTGTTGGGCCTGACGGCCGAGCCGGCGATGGAGAAGAACGGCATGCTGGTGGATCAAAACGGCATGACGCTCTACACCTACGACAAGGACGCTGACGGCAAGTCCGCCTGCAACGGCCAGTGCGCACAGAACTGGCCGCCGCTGATGGCCGACGCGGCAGCCAAGGCCGAGGGTGAGTGGAGCGTCATCAAGCGCGACGATGGCTCCATGCAGTGGGCCTATGACGGCAAGCCGGTGTACACCTTCGTCATGGACAAGAAGGCCGGTGACGTGACCGGAGACGGAAAGATGGGGGTTTGGCACATCGTCAAGCCCGAAGCTTACTAGCCGACCAGGAGAGAGGGCGCGCTGCGCCCTAGCGCAGCGCGTAGTCGGCGACGATACCGGTAAAGATTGCCAGACCCGCCCAGTGGTTGTGCAGGAAGGCCTTGAAGCAGGCCTGCGGATCGCGCGTGCGGGTGCTGTAGAACTCCCAGGCGAAGCACGCGGCCGCTGCCAGCAGGCCCAGGTAGAAACACAGCCCCAGTTCGAAGCGGTTCCCTGCCAGCACCAGGCAGAACAGTGCCAGGCCCTGCAGCGTGGCGATGATCAGGCGATCGGCGTCGCCGAAGAGGATGGCGGTGGATTTGACCCCGATCTTCAGGTCGTCCTCGCGGTCGGTCATGGCGTAGTAGGTGTCATAGGCCACCGTCCACAGGAGGTTGGCGATGTACAGCAGCCAGGCCGCCGCCGGCAGCTCGCCGGTCTCGGCGGTGAAGGCCATGGGCATGCCCCAGGAGAAAGCCGCGCCCAGCACCACCTGCGGGTAGAAGGTGTAGCGCTTCATGAAGGGGTAACAGGCGGCCAGTGCCAGGCCGCCGAAGGACAGCCAGATGGTGGTGGCGTTGGTGAAGAGCACCAGCACGAAGCTGATGGCCACCAGGATGACGAAGAACACCAGCGCCTCACGCGGGGTGACCCGACCGCTGGCCAGGGGCCGCGCGCGGGTGCGGCTGACGTGGCCGTCGAAATTGCGGTCGGCGTAGTCGTTGATCACGCAGCCGGCGGCGCGCATCAGGTTCACGCCAAGCACGAAGATCACCAGGTTTGCCAGGCTGGGGCCGCCTTCACCGGCGATCCACAAGGCCCAGAGCGTGGGCCAGAGCAGCAGGTAGATGCCGATGGGCTTGTCCAGGCGCGTCAGCTGGATGAAGTCCATGGCGCGCGGGTGCAGGCGGTTCAGCGATTGCAACAGGGTCAGGTACACAGGCGGCTCTCCCTTGAAAGAGCCTGAATCTGATCTGCTGCGCGTCGGAATAACGGCGTTGGGAATGGCTTCAGGCTTGCTCATTTACAGCTCGTAAACTCCGCGCCTTCAGCCATTCCCGCCTTGTTCTTCTCTAGCTCGCGAGATCGTAAACAGGCTCGGCGCCGGATTATACGGCCTCGATGCCCGCCTGGCGCCACAGCGCAGGGAGGAAGATCTCCGCCACCAGGACCCCCAGTTCACCCCGCGAGAAGCACGAGCGCCGTCCCCACAGGCGATCGGCGCGCACGGCCATCGGCAGCAGGGCGGCCGGATAACGGGTGACTTCGATGGCGCCACGGTCGAAGGCGCGGTCGCTGAACAGCAGTTCGCCGAGGGAGCGGCTACCGAGTTGGTGCAGGTCCAGCCCGGAGCCTTCCAGGGCGGCACGTGCCGCCACGCTGCGGGCGAACACCCAGGCCTCGCCGTGGCCGCGCAGGTAGACCTCGCGTACCCAGCCCTGGCCGCCGGCGGGGATGCCGAGTGCCGCGCATTCGTCGGCGCGCAGGGTCTGCCAGCCCTCTTCCAGCGGCGTGACACTGAAGGCGTTGTCCGAGAGGGCAGTCAGTCGGCGGGTCAGCGATCCCTGGTCGAACAGCCAGTCGCGGACGCCGGCGGCCGGAGCGGGGTGGAGCTGGGCGGCAGTGAGCCAACGGGGCGGATGGACGAGGGCGGCGTGGGGCACGGGCGGGGCTTGGGCGATGGAAGACGGCGCAGATTAGCACGGCCTTTGCCCGTCGGCTGCCTCTTGCCCGTTGGCGGGATAAACCAGTACAAAGCGCCCCTGAGGTGACCGGAACGCCCACGAGAGGCGACGGTTCGAGAACGCCAGATCGTGGAGAAAAGAATGATGAAGAAATGGCAATGTGTGGTGTGTGGCCTGGTCTACGACGAGTCCCAGGGCTGGCCGGATGACGGCATCGCCGCTGGCACCCGCTGGGAAGACGTCCCGGCAGACTGGATCTGCCCCGACTGCGGCGTGGGCAAGCTGGATTTCGAGATGATCGAAATCAACTGATCCTGTCTCAGCCCCGAACAAGCCGACTCCGTGTCGGCTTTTTCGTGTCCGCAGGATAGGCCTATCCTCTGTCTGGACTGGTCCGGTGGCGCTTGGCGGTCGCCGGTCGATTGGAGTAGGTTCAGTACGGTTATCCGCGCCGGCGGAGGTGGTCATGCGTAAGTGGCAGTGCATCGTCTGCGGATTCATCTATGACGAGGCGGAGGGGCTACCCGAAGAGGGCATCGCCCCCGGTACGCGCTGGGAAGACATTCCGCCGGACTGGGTCTGCCCCGATTGCGGCGTCGGCAAGATCGATTTCGAGATGATCGAAATCGCCTGATATCCGTTATCCAACCCCATTCAAGCGGCGGCCCATGGGCCGCCGCGTCGTTTCATGAGCAGGAGTGAGCAATGAGTGCACCCGTGGTGATAGTCGGCACCGGCCTGGCCGGTTACAACCTGGCCAAGGAGTTTCGCAAGCTGGATAGCGAAACCCCGCTGTTGTTGATCAGCGCCGACGACGGTCGCTCATACTCCAAGCCCATGCTCTCCACCGGTTTTGGCAAGGACAAGGATGCCGATGGCCTGGCCATGGCCGAGGCCGGTGCCATGGCCGAGCAGCTTAAGGCGGAAGTCCGTACCCACACCCGTATCACCGGCATCGACCCGGGTCACCAGCGTCTGTGGATCGGTGAGGAGGCCGTGCCTTATCGCGACCTGGTGCTGGCCTGGGGCGCAGACACCATCCGCGTGCCGGTGGAGGGTGACGCCCAGGATGCGGTCTTCCCGATCAATGACTTGGAGGACTACGCGCGCTTTCGCATTGCCGCCGCCGGCAAGCGCCGGGTGCTGATCCTGGGTGCCGGCCTGATCGGCTGCGAATTCGCCAACGACCTCAGCCTGGGTGGTCTGGAGGTGGAGTTGGTGGCGCCCTGTGAGCAGGTGATGCCGGGCCTACTGCATCCGGCTGCTGCCGCGGCGGTGCAGGCTGGGCTCGAAAGCCTGGGGGCACGCTTCCACCTGGGGCCGGTATTGGCGCGCCTGGACCGCAGTGACGTCGGACTGGACGCGCTGCTTTCTGACGGCACTCGCATTGCCTGCGACCTGGTGGTGTCCGCCGTTGGCCTGCGCCCACGTACCGAGCTGGCTGCTGCCGCGGGTTTGGCCGTGAACCGTGGCGTGGTGGTGGACCGCCAGCTGCGCACGTCCCACAGCAACATCTACGCCCTGGGTGATTGCGCCGAAGTGGATGGCCTCAACCTTCTCTATGTGATGCCGCTGATGGCCTGTGCCCGGGCGCTGGCGCAGACCTTGGCGGGCAACCCCACTGCGGTGGCTTACGGCCCGATGCCGGTGACGGTGAAAACCCCGGTGTGCCCGCTGGTGGTGTCGCCGCCGCCCCGTGGCACGGATGGCAGCTGGACCGTGGAAGGCTCTGGGGCGGACATCAAGGCGCTCTGCCGTGATGCCGCCGGCGGCCTGCTCGGGTATGCCCTGACGGGGGCTGCCGTGCAGGAGAAATTGGCCCTGAACCGTGAGCTGCCGCCGCTTCTGGCATAAATGTCAGCCCTTCTGTCGGATTAGTCCTTCTGTTCTTTCGGAATTCCCGCTGAGGACACTGGCGCAGTGCCAATTGGCGTGCCATCCTCCCCGTGGTTTGCCGCGGCGCAGAGCCGTTGCGGCGCCTTGGGCGCTGTTCTGGAAGGACAGCACGGACACAAAAACAACAAACCGTCAAAGAGGCATCTATGCGTAAACCGGAACTCGCCGCCGCTATCGCCGAAAAGGCCGATCTAACCAAGGATCAGGCCAATCGCGTACTCAATGCGGTGCTCGAAGAAATCACCAACGCGCTGAACCGCAAGGACAGCGTAACGCTGGTGGGCTTCGGCACCTTCCTGCAACGTCACCGTGGTGCCCGCACTGGCAAGAACCCGCAGACGGGGCAGCCGGTGAAGATCAAGGCCAGCAACACCGTTGCCTTCAAGCCGGGCAAATCGCTGAAAGAAGCTGTGAACTAAGCTTCTTCTGCCCGGAGCCGGGGAGGTTCCGGGCAGTTCACCCGTCCTTTCGCTGCGCCCTCCTTTGGCTGGCTGTAGTCCCGCCGGCAAACCGCTACAATGCGCCGCTTTCTCAACCCTTTGAGGCCGTGCGCGCATGAAATTCCGCTTTCTTCTCTGGATGCTGGGCCGCCTGATGACCAAGGCGAGCCGTGACAATGCCGAGTTCCAGCAGCAGCTGGCGGGCAAGGACCTGGTGTTCCAGCTGCACACCCTGGACGGCAAGATTGCCCGTCACTTCATCGTCAAGGACCAGCGAGTGGTCAGCAAACGCGGCACCGCCAGCGCGCCTGCCTTCGCCATCGGCTTCAAGGACGGCGCCTACGGGTTTGCCACCATGAGCGCGAAGAACAAGCAGCTGGCCTTCATGCAGGGTATCCAGAACAAGGACATCCAGATCCAGGGCAACCCGGCGCTGGTGATCTGGTTCCAGGGTCTGACCAAGCACTTGGTGCCGAAGAAGAAGGTTGCCGACAAGAAAGCGGCCTGACGCTTTCCTTCTCCTCCCGATGCAGGGCTGAAGCCCTGCCCACGGAAGTTCCTGACGGGACAAGGGCATGAAAAAGGGGCGCCACTGGCGTCCCTTTTTCATGCCTGCCGATCAGTGCGGCGTATTGAACTGGGAGGCCAGCTCACGCAGCGCCGCTTCGGCCTGTAGCACTTTGCTCACTGCTTCTTCGGCCTTCTCGCGGGTTATGCCCAAGGCCTCGAAGAGATCGTCGGGAATCACCACTTCCGGGCCGGAGCCGATGCCGCGGTTACGCAGCAGGCTGACCGCTAGGCACACCAGGTTCGGGTAGGCGGCATTGTCGCTCTGGTAGTCCGGGTCGTGCTGGAAGCGCAGGGCGGTGTAGAGCTCTTCCGGCATATCCCAGAAGCGCATCAACCAACTGCCGATCTGCTCGCGGGTAATGCCCAGCAGGTGCTGCTCGACGTAGCTGTGGGGCAGGTGCGGGTTGACTTCCAGGTGCCGGCAGATCAGCGAGAAATGCGGCGGGAAGACATGGGCCAGCACCAGGTAGCCGAAGTTGTGCAGCAGGCCGGCAAGGTAGGTCAGTCCGGTTTCCGGGCGCTGGGCGCGCGGCATGGCGCGAGTCAGGCCTTCGATCACCGCGGCCGTATAGATCGCCTGTTGCCAGTAGGGCGTGGCCTGCTGCGGCTGGTCCTTGGGCAGGCTCAGGGATTTGCCGAGGGCCAGGCCGAGGGCGAGGTTGATCACCAGGTCGAAGCCCAGCACACGGACGATGGCGTCTTCTACCGAGCGGATCTTGCCGGGAGCGGCGTAGTAGGGCGAGGCGGCCCAACTGACCACCTGGGCAGCCAGGGCCGGGTCGGTTTCCACCACGCCGGTGATGTCTTCCACGGTGGCGTTGGGGTCGACCCGCAGCTTGATGATTTTCTGCGCGGATTCGGCCAGCGGAGGAATTTCGATGGTCTCTTCCAGGCGTTGCTGGATACGGCGGGCGGTGAACGCCTGCACAGCCTGGGTGATCTCGGCGCGGTCGTCGGCCGGGCGATCGAGGTTCGGGCGGATCGCCGCCACCGGCTCACCGAAGCGTGCGGCGCTGGCTTTGCTCAGCAGTCCACGGTAGTCCTCGCTGGCCAGCTCCAGCAGTACGCCGGGTTGACCTGACTCCACCAGCAGGCGCGGCTCCTTCAGGAGGCGCTCGTCATACAGGCAAGGCGAGCTGGTCAGCGGTGGCAGGCCGGGCAGGGCGCCCAGTTGGTGCTTGCCGAGCATGCGCTCGAGGCGCTCGGGCTTGACCGCCACCAGCTTGCGGCCAGTGAGTTCGGCAAGGCGATTGAGGTCGAGCAACTGGCTGCGCGGGAAAAGCACCAGGAGGGCGCCGACGGCGTCTTCCAGCAACACCGACTGGACCCGCTGCGCAGCGGGCAGGCCCGGCTGCTCCAGGCGCACCTGGAACGCCAGGCCGAGCTTCTCGAGTAGCTGCACTATCACTTCGGGCGGTTGTGGCGAGGAATCCGGGACGAGGGCGACTTCGGTCATGGCAGCATCCAGCTTTGATTTTTCTGCCCGGAGTATAACGAGCAGGTCGTAAGAGATCGGCGCGAGGCGACGGTTGAGCTGTGAACTGCATCACACTTGGCCGTACTGTTGGCCGTGACGCAACCAGCGCTCCAATAGTGGACTGACATGCTGTGGCCAATGGGCCAGCAGGGCCTGTGCGGCGTCGCGAACAGCCGGCAACAGGTCGGCGTCGCGCATCAGGTCGGCCACCTTGAATTGCAGCAGACCGGTCTGGCGGGTGCCGAGCATTTCGCCGGGGCCGCGCAGTTCCAGGTCCTTCTCGGCGATGACGAAGCCGTCGCAGGTTTCGCGCATGATCGCCAAGCGCTCGCGGCCGAGTTGCGACAGCGGCGCGTGGTAGAGCAGCACGCAGTGGCTGGCGGCACTGCCCCGGCCAACGCGGCCGCGCAGTTGGTGCAACTGGGCCAGGCCCAGACGCTCGGGGTTCTCGATGATCATCAGGCTGGCGTTTGGCACGTCTACGCCCACCTCGATCACAGTGGTGGCCACCAGCAATTGCAGCGCGCCAGCCTTGAACTCGGCCATCACCGCAGCCTTTTCGGCGGGCTTCATGCGCCCATGGATCAGGCCGACACGCAGCTCGCCCAGGGCCGAGGAAAGCTCTTCGAAAGTCGTCTCCGCCGCCTGGCAGGTCAGCTCCTCGGATTCTTCGATCAGGGTGCAAACCCAATAGGCCTGGCGGCCTTCGAAACAGGCCGCACGGACCCGCTCAATCACCTCGATGCGGCGGCTGTCGGCCACCAGCACGGTGTTCACCGGGGTGCGGCCCGGGGGGAGTTCGTCGAGGATGGAGGTGTCCAGGTCGGCATAGGCGCTCATGGCCAGTGTCCGCGGAATGGGGGTAGCGGTCATGATCAGCTGGTGCGGGCAGAGGCGACCGTCCACGCCTTTCTGGCGCAGGGCCAGGCGTTGCTGGACGCCGAAACGGTGCTGCTCGTCGATGATCACCAGGGCCAGGCGCTTGAACTTCACTTCGTCCTGGAATAGCGCGTGGGTGCCGACCACCATTGGCGTACCGCCGGCGATCTGCTCCAGCGCGGCGGCGCGGGCCTTGCCCTTGAGCTTGCCGGCGAGCCAGGCGACTTCGATGCCCAGCGGCTGCAGCCATTTGCTGAAGTTGACGAAGTGCTGCTCGGCGAGGATTTCGGTGGGTGCCATCAGTGCCACCTGGTAGCCGGCCTCCAGTGCCTGCAGCGCGGCAAGGGCGGCGACCACCGTTTTTCCAGCGCCGACGTCGCCTTGCACCAGGCGCAGCATGGGTTCCTGCTGGGCCAGGTCGTAGGCGATCTCAGCGCCGACGCGCTGCTGGGCACCCGTGGGCTTGAAGCCGAGGTTGGCCAGGTACTGGGCGGGCAGCTTGCGTGCTGGCGGCAACTGCGGTGCGTGCTGGGCGCGCAGGCTTTCGCGCAGGCGCTGCAGCGACAGTTGGTGGGTCAGCAGTTCCTCGAAGGCGAGGCGTTGCTGCGCCCAGTGCTGGCCTTCGGCGAGCTCTTCCAGGTCGGCATCCGGCGGCGGCCGGTGCAGGTAACGGATGGCATCGTCGAGGGAACCCAGGTGATAGTCGCGGGCCAGTTCCTTGGGCAGCCAGTCCGGCAGGCTGTGCGGGCCGAGACGGGCCAGGGCAAGCTGGCTGAGGTTGCGCAGGCGCTGCTGGGTAAGGCCCTCGGTGGTGGGGTAGATCGGCGTCAGGGTCTGTTCGACCGGCGGCGCCTCATCGCCCGACAGGGAGCGGTATTCCGGGTGGTAGATCTCCAGTCCGGTGGCGCCAGGGCGAACTTCGCCGTAGCAGCGCAACTGGGTGCCGCGTTTGAGCCCTTCCTTCTGCGCCTGGCTGAAGTGGAAGAAGCGCAGGCTGAGGGTGCCGGTCCCGTCCTGCAGGCGTACCAGCAGACTGCGCCGGCGACCCATGACCACATCGGCGCCGCCGACTATGCCTTCGACCACCGCATCCTGCCCCGGGCGCAGCTCGCCGATAGGGGTGATGCGGGTGCGATCCTGGTAGCGGGTGGGCAGGTGGAAGAGGATGTCCTGCAGGTTCTCCAGGCCGACCTTGGCGAGCTTCTCAGCCAAGGCAGCCCCCACGCCCTTGAGCGCGGTAACGGAGACTTGGGCCAGCTCGGTCATGCCGGCTGCGGTTCGCCCTGGGTTTTCGGGTGGGCCACCGAGCAGAGGCGGATGGAGTCTGCCAGCACTTCAATGGCGCGCGGACGCGGGAAGCTGGCACGCCAGGCGATGGCCACGGTGCGGAAGGGCACCGGCGGGGTCAGCGGACGAATCTCGATCACGCCAGGGGCGTAGTGGTGGCTGTCCACTGCGGAGAAGGGCAGGATCGACACGCCGAGACCGGAGGCGACCATGTGCCGGATGGTTTCCAGGGAGCTGGACTCCACCGTGGTGTGCTTCGCGCTGTCTTCGCCGCCCTTGCGCAGGCTCGGGCAGGCTTCCAGCACCTGGTCGCGGAAGCAGTGGCCTTCGCCCAGCAGCAGCAGGCTCTTGTCGTTGAGCATCTCGCTGTCGATGGACTCGCGTTCGGTCCAGGGGTGCCCGAATGGCAGCAGCACGTAGAAGGGTTCGTCGTAGAGCGGCTTGGTCAGCACGTCGGCTTCGGCGAAGGGCAGGGCGATGATGATCGCGTCCAGTTCGCCGGTGCGCAGCTTGTCGCGCAGGATGTGGGTGAAGTTTTCTTCGATGTACAGCGGCATCTGCGGGGCGACCCGGTGCAGCTGCGGAATAAGGTGTGGGAAGAGGTAGGGGCCGACGGTGTAGATGGCGCCCACCTTGAGCGGCGCGGCCAACTGGTTCTTGCCGGCCTGGGCCATCTCACGGATGCCCTGTGCCTGTTCCAGGACCTTCTGTGCCTGGGTAACGATGCCCTCACCAACGGGCGTCAGGCGTACTGCGCTCTTGCTGCGCTCGAAGATAAGCACGCCGAGCTCGTCTTCCAGCTTTTTCACCCCGACCGACAGGGTCGGCTGGCTCACATGGCAACGCTCGGCGGCACGGCCGAAGTGCTGTTCCTGGGCGAGGGTGACGATGTAGCGCAGTTCAGTGAGGGTCATAGCATTTTTCCATTGAGGTCCGGCAAGCATAGCGGCTGGAGTCAATGGAACCAAGCGCCTGCGCGGGGTGGCGCAGGCGCTTGGGAGTCAGCGGCGGTCCAGCGAGTAGACGAAGGGCGCGACCACTTCCAACGAGCCGTTGTTCAGCAGCTCCGGCGGGGGAGGCGGCAGCGGTTGGGCGCGGCGGATCATCTCCAGGGTGGCGCGATCCAGCGAGGCACTACCGGACTTGCCGACCAGGGAATAGGAGATCACCTTGCCTTCAGCGTCGACCACGAAGCGCAGGCGGTTGACCCCTTCGAAGCCGCGACGGCGGGCATCGTCCGGGTAGCGCTTGTAGCGGGCCAGGTGGCTGAGCAGCTTGCTCTGCCAGGTTGGCTTGGCGTCCGACGGTGCGCTGGCGGCGGCCTGCTGCTGGGCGGCTGGCTTGGTGTCGCTCGGGGCCGGGGTGGTCGGCGCGGCAACGCTTTCCTTCACGCTTTCGGTTTCCCGCGGCTTCTCGGGCTTGGGCTCAGGCGGCTTGGGTTTCGGCGGCTTGGGCTTGGGCTTGGGTTTCGGCTTGGGCGCGATGGCGATCTTCGGCTTGGGCGCTTCCACCAGCTTGGGCAGCGGCTCGGGTTCGGGCTCGACCTGGGGAGGCGGCGGCGGTGCTGGTTTGGGCGCGGGGGCTGGAAGCGGCTCCAGCTCCACTATCATGGCCGCCGGCGGCAGCTCGATCGGCTTGGCGTGCGGACGCCAGTACAGCGCCCAGAGGCCGAGGCCGATGTGCAGGCCGAGCACGACGACCAGGCTGACGCCCCATTGCGACAGCTTGCGTTTGCCTTGGCTCATTTAGTCCCGACCGTCTCGAGTCCGACCAGGCCGATCTTGAGGTAGCCGGCGCCGCGCAGGGTGTCCATGACTTCCATCAGACGACCGTACTCCACGACCTTGTCGCCGCGGACGAAGATGGTCTTCTCCTTGTCGGCGTTGGTCAGCTTGTCCAGCACGCTGCCCAACTGCTCCTCGGTGACGTGCTCGTTGTCCAGGTACAGGCTCTTGTCTTCCTTGATGCTCAGGTAGATCGGCTTGTCCGGCCTGGGCGCGGGCTTGGCGGTGGACGCGGGCAGGTCGACCTTGATATCGACCGTTGCCAGGGGCGCTGCAACCATGAAGATGATCAGCAGCACCAGCATCACGTCGATGAAAGGGGTGACGTTGATCTCGTGGGTTTCCTGGAGATCATCGCCACCTTCGTTCAGATGGATTCCCATGGGTCAGCCCACTTTCGCCATTTGCGGAGACTGGCCACGTTCGGCCGGTTGGTGGTCGAGGTCGCGGCTGACCAGCAGCAGCACCTGGGCGGAAGCGTCGGACACCTGGGCCTTGTAGCCGGCAATGGAGCGGGCGAAAACGTTGTAGATGACCACGGCGGGGATCGCTGCTACCAGGCCAAGGGCCGTGGCCAGCAGGGCTTCGGCGATACCAGGGGCGACCACGGCGAGGTTTGTGGTCTGGGATTTGGCGATGCCGATGAAGCTGTTCATGATGCCCCAGACGGTACCGAACAGACCGACGAAGGGTGCGGTGGAGCCGATGGTGGCGAGTACGCCGGTGCCCTGGCTCATCTGCCGGCCGCTGGCGGCCACGAGGCGCTCGAGGCGGAAGCTGACGCGCTCCTTGATGCCTTCCTTCTCGCGGGTGTTGGTGGACAGTTTCACCTCTTCCTGGGCGTCCTGCACCAGCAGGCGGGAGACGCAGCTGCCATTGCTGACTTGCTCGCCAGCCTCGCCCAGGGTGCGGGCGCCTTTCAGGGTCAGCAGCTCACGGCGCAGGCGGCGCTTGGCTGCGACCAGTTCAAAACCCTTGGCGATCCACACGGTCCAGGTCAGGACGGAGGCCAAGGCCAGGCCGATCATCACGGCCTTCACCACGATGTCGGCGTTCTGATACATGCCCCAGGGCGACAGGTCGTGGGCCAGCATCTGCTCGCCTTCGAGCTCGGCGGCCAGCGGGTCGGTCGGCAGGGCGTTCGGGTCCTGGGCGGCGGCATCGACAGGCGCGACAGTGCCTTCGGCAGTCGGAGCGCCGGTTGCTACCGGAGCACCGGCAGGCGCGTTGGCGGCGTCAGCGGTGGGCGCCGGAGCGGCTGCCTGAGTGGCGGCAGCCGGTACGGACTGGGCGGTCGGCTCTTCAGCGAAAGAGCTGCCGGGCGCCAGCATCAGGCTGATCAACAAGGCTGCCAGCAGGCGTGGCGGGCGGGCGACGGTGTGGGGCTGGGCGTTGCGGGCGTAGGAATTCATGCTGGCCGGACCTGAAGGAAAGGAAGCGGTTTCGTCCATCGGCGCGCAAGCGTCGGCCGGGACCGAAGGGGTGGCATTATTGCAAGTAATTCTTGTTTATAAAAGTGACTATATAACAATTGTGCCCTCGCCCGACGACTCGCCCCTTGCCTGAGCGATTGGCGATGGCCGCCCGTGCGCCTATCCTGAGGACTTTTTCGGAGCTTCCCTGATGCCCGCTTCCCTCCTGATCGCCGGCTGCGGCGATGTTGGCAGCCGTCTGGCCCAGCAAATGCTGCAGGTCGGCTGGATCGTCCATGGCCTGCGTCGCCAGGTCGCAGCGCTGCCGCCCGGCGTGCTGCCGGTGGCAGGCGACCTGGAGCAGGCCGCGTGCCCGGCGGATTGGCCAAAGGGGCCGCTGGACTACCTGGTCTATTGCGTGGCGGCCTCTCAGCACGACGAAGCCGGCTACCGCGCCGCTTATGTCGACGGCCTGCGCCATGTGCTCGCCTGGCTAGCCGAACGTGGGCAGATGCCGCGGCGCCTGCTGTTCGTCTCCAGCAGCGGCGTCTATGCCCAGCGCGACGGTGAATGGATCGATGAAACCTCTCCCGCCGAGGCCGAGGGCTATTCCGGCCGGGTGATGCGGGAAGCGGAGCGGCTGGCCATGGACAGCGGCATTCCTTCGACCCTTGTACGCCTGACCGGTATCTACGGTCCGGGTCGCGAATGGCTGCTCAAGCAGGTCCGCATGGGCTACCGCGTGGTCAGTGAACCCCCGCTCTACGCCAATCGTATTCATGTGGACGATTGCGCCGGGCTGCTGGCCCACCTGCTCAAGGCTGATGCCGATGGTGTAGCACTGGAGGATTGCTATATAGGCGTCGACGATGCCCCGGCTCCGCTGCACGAAGTGGTGGGGTGGCTGCGTGAGCGGATGGGGGTGACCGAGTGGGCCGAGGAGTCCACCGTGCGCCGCTCGGGCAGCAAACGCTGCAGCAACGCTCGCGCTCGCGCACTGGGCTGGGCACCGCGCTACGCCAGCTTCCGCGAAGGTTACGCCGCCATCCTGGGCGAGCCCTGAGCGTGGATGCCAACCGCATGCTGGCGCGCCCCTGGTTGCCGGGGGTGGAGCTGTTCCACGCGGATTTCTCCGGGCAGCCCTTCGGCCGCCACAGCCATGATGCCTTTGCCATTGGCGCCATTCTCCAGGGCGTGGGCGGCTACCAGTGCCGGGGCGCGCGCCATGCTTTGCCAGCCGGCACCCTGTCGCTGATGAACCCCGAGGAGCCCCACACCGGCCATGCCGAGTCCGAGCGACTGGTCTATCGCATGCTCTATGTGGAGGAGTCGCGCCTGCCGACATTGCTCGGACGCAAGCGCCTGCCCAGCGGTTTCCGCGAGCTGAACCCGGCCGATGACGGTCTGGTGGCGGCGGGCTTGGCGCGCCTGGCGGCGGAGTTCGAGCGGGGCGATGCGCTGGCCCTGGAAAGCGAACTGCTGGAGGTGCTGGAGCGGGTGTTCGTGCGTCACGGCGGTTTGCGCGTGGCGGCACCCGCCATGCGGGACGGCGGGGTGACGGCGTTTCTGCGCGACTACCTGGAGGCCCATTACGTCGAGGCGGTCAGCCTGGAGCAATTGGCCGCTCTGGTGCAGCGCCATCCGCGCCATCTGATCGAAGCATTCCGCCGCGCCTACGGCGTGCCGCCGCACACCTACCTGTTGCAGCGCCGGGTACGTGAAGCCAAGCGCATGCTGCTGGGTGATCAGCCGCCGCTGGAGGTGGCGCTGTCCCTGGGCTTCTACGACCAGGCGCATTTTTCCGGGACCTTCAAGCGTTTCACTGGCGTGACGCCTGGGCAGTTCCGCCGCGCCGCACGCACCTGAGTTTTCTCCAAGACCGCCAAGCCATCGGGCTTCGACACTGGCCGCCGTGTCCAACGGAGGTGCGTCGTCATGCTTGCGCTGTTCTTGCTGGTCGCCAGCACTCATTTCGCTGCCTTGCTGTCGCCAGGTCCGGATTTTTTCCTGCTGCTGCGTGCCGGGCTGGTCAGAGGATTGCGCCATGCCGACGGTGTTGCGGCCGGCATCGCGCTGGCCAATTTGCTGAGCATGGTGCTGGTGCTGCTTGCCCTGAGCCTGTTGCCCGCGTTGGAGGGGCCTGGGTGGAAACTGCTGCAGTTGGCGGGAGGCGGCTACTTCATCTGGATCGGCGTCCAGGCGCTGCTGGCGACCCGCGAGCTGGAGCTGCCGCAGGCTGAGGCGGGCGAGCGTGGTTCGTGGCGGCTCGGGTTTTACGAGGGACTGCTCGCCAGCAGCCTCAATCCCAAGCTGCCGATCTTCTATGCCGGGCTGTTCGGCGTGCTGCGCAATGCGGCCATGCCCGGCTGGGGGCTGGTCATGAGCATGGGCTGGATGACAGCGGTGGTGCTGTTCTGGGATATGGCGCTGGTGCGTTTGCTGGGCCATCCGCGCTGGCGCGGCTGGCTGCAGATGCGGGTGAGGGCGCTGGATCGGCTCTGCGGCGCGCTGCTGCTGGCGCTAGGGGGATGGCTGGCCGCAGGGGTAATCCTCGGCTTGTAGGGTGGGCTTCAGCCCACGCCGAACTGCCCATCCAGGGTTCGCTGAGATTCAGTCGCGCTCCAGCAGCCAGGCGCGTTTGCCGGGGAAGTACTCGGGCATCTCGTCGATTTGCGCGCGATTGCGGGCTTCGAGGATTTCCAGTTCATCGCCATCGTGGACGAAGATCCAGGCCGCGCCCTGATTGCCCTGTTGCAGCCAGATACTGTCGTTCTCGCCACTCATGGCTGCGCAGTCACCGGCCAGGCACAGCGCGTAACGATCAGCACCCGGCAGGCCTTCGAGGCTGCCGTCGGGGTTGAACTTGACGAGGCCGCCCTGCCCCTGGCCTTCGACGATCTTCCAGCTGCCGCCGAGGTAGGCGGTGTAGAGCGCGTGTTCAAAGGCGCTGCCCGGTGGGGCGCCCTCGGTGGGAGTCTTTTCCGGGTGGACGAAGCGCTGCTCGGGGAGGTTCTCGCTGGCCTGCTGGACCAGTTGGTTGCCGTCCACTTCCAGCGTTTCGTGGAAGTCGCCATAGAAGTCCACCCGCCAGTTGCCATCTTCCTGGGCGGCGAGGCGCCCTTCGCCCAGCTCGAAGCCGTTGCTGTAGTGGGCTTCGCCGGTTTTCTGGTCGATCTGCCACTCCAGGTTCGGGCCATAAGCGAGCAGGGACTCGCGCAGCTTGCCCTCTTTGGCCGCGGCGTTGATCGCCGCCTGGTTGATCCAGATGCCACTGGGGTCAGAGGGCGCGCTTGAGCAGCCGCCGAGAATGGCCGCGCAGAGCAGCAAGGGGAGGGTGTGACGCATGACGGAGTCCTTCCGGAACGATGCCACGGGCTGGACGGCCCGTGGCGAGAGGCGCTTATTCGAGGACCAGGATGGCGTCCATTTCCACCTGGGAGCCGCGCGGCAGGGCGGCAACGCCGATGGCGGCACGAGCCGGGTAGGGCTGCTCGAAGTAGCGGCCCATGACTTCGTTGACCTTGGCGAAGTGGGACAGGTCAGTGAGGAAGATATTCAGCTTGACGATGTCCTTGAAGGAGCCGCCCGCGGCTTCGGCCACGGCCTTCAGGTTCTCGAACACCTGCACGGTCTGCTCTTCGAAGCCTTCAACCAGTTCCATGGTCTTCGGGTCCAGCGGGATCTGGCCGGACAGGTAGACGGTGTTGCCGGCCTTGATGGCCTGGGAGTAAGTGCCGATGGCGGCGGGGGCCTTGTCGCTGCTGATGACGGTCTTGCTCATGAGAACTCCTTGGGTTTCTTGGGATCGGCTACGCCCGCACGCGGGTGATGCGGATCACCCCCTTGAGCGCACGCAGCTTCTTGATCACGCGGGCCAGGTGTACACGGTCATGTACGCTGACCACCAGTTGGACCACGCTGATGCGGCCATCGCGCTCGTCCATGCTGATTTTCTCGATATTGCCGTCGGCGGCGTTGACGCTGCTGGCCAGCAGGGCGATCAGGCCGCGCTGGTGTTCCAGCTCGACGCGCAGTTCGACGTTGAATTCGCCTGCGACGTCCTTGGCCCACGACAGCTGGATGCATTTCTCCGGGTTGTGCCGGATTTCGCCGATGTTCTTGCAACTTTCCAGGTGCACCACCATGCCCTTGCCGGCAGAAAGATGGCCGACGATGGGGTCGCCGGGGATCGGCGTGCAGCACTTGGCGTAGCTCAGCACCAGGCCCTCGGTGCCGCGGATCGCCAGCGGACCCTCGGGGCTCGGCAACTGTTCGCCATCACTGGCCAGCAGGCGGCGGGCGACGACGTAGGCCATGCGATTGCCAAGGCCGACGTCTTCCAGCAGGTCTTCGATCACGTCCAGGCGGTATTCGCCGAGAACGGCCTGGATACGCTCGGGGCTGATCTTGTCCAGGTGGCTCTCGAAGCCGGCCAGGGCCTTGTTCAGCAGTCGTTCGCCGAGGTTGATGGACTCGGAGCGGCGCTGCTGCTTGAGGGCGTGGCGGATATGGGTGCGTGCCTTGCCGGTGACCACGAAATTGAGCCAGGCCGGGTTAGGCCTGGCGCCCGGCGCAGTGACGATCTCCACGGTCTCGCCGCTCTGCAGCGGTTCGGACAGCGGCGCCAGGCGGCGGTTGATGCGACAGGCAATGCAGGTGTTGCCGACGTCGGTATGCACCGCGTAGGCGAAGTCGACCGCGGTGGAGCCTTTCGGCAGCTCCATGATGCGGCCCTTGGGCGTGAACACGTAGACCTCGTCGGGGAAGAGGTCGATCTTCACGCTCTCGATGAATTCCAGGGAGTTGCCGGCACGTTGCTGCAGCTCCAGGATGCCTTTGACCCACTGGCGGGCGCGGGCGTGGGTGCCCTTGGGCTGGTCGTCCTCGGCGGACTTGTACAGCCAGTGGGCGGCGATGCCGTTGTTGGCCATCTCTTCCATTTCGCGAGTGCGGATCTGGATCTCGATGGGCACGCCGTGCATGCCGAACAGCGTGGTGTGCAGCGACTGGTAGCCATTGGCCTTGGGAATCGCGATGTAGTCCTTGAAGCGACCGGGCAGCGGTTTGTACAGGTTGTGCACGGCGCCGAGCACGCGGTAGCAGGTGTCGACCTTGTCGACAATGATGCGGAAGGCGTAGACGTCCATGATTTCATTGAACGCCCGGCGCTTGCCGCGCATCTTCTTGTAGATGCTGTAGAGGTGCTTCTCGCGGCCGATGACCTCGCCTTCCATGCCTTCGCGGCGCAGGCAGTTGGTCAGCGATTCCTCGATCTTGTTGACGATTTCCTTGCGGTTGCCGCGGGCGCGGCGGACAGCAGTGCGAATACGCTCGGAGCGCATCGGGTGCATGGCCTTGAAGCCAAGGTCCTCGAACTCCACGCGCATGCTGTGCATGCCCAGCCGGTTGGCGATGGGGGCGTAGATTTCCAGGGTTTCCTTGGCGATGCGCCGGCGTTTCTCGCCGGACAGCACTTCCAGGGTGCGCATGTTGTGCAGGCGGTCGGCCAGCTTGACCAGGATCACGCGGATATCGCGGGCCATGGCCATGGCCATCTTCTGGAAGTTTTCGGCCTGGGCTTCGGCCTTGGACTCGAAGTTCATCTGGGTCAGCTTGCTGACCCCGTCCACCAACTCGGCAACGGTCTCGCCGAACTGCCCGCTGAGGGCTTCCTTGGCGATACCGGTGTCCTCGATCACGTCATGCAGCATCGCGGCCATCAGGCTCTGATGGTCCATGTGCATGTCGGCGAGGATGCTGGCTACGGCAAGCGGGTGAGTAACGTACGCTTCGCCGCTGCGCCGGCGCTGGCCATCATGGGCCTGCTCGGCATAGAAGTAGGCTCGGCGCACCAGGTTGACCTGGTCGGCGCCGAGATAGGTCGAAAGTCGTTCGGCAAGGGCGTCTATGCTCGGCAAGATTCTTCTCCTTGCCGACCTTCTCTACCCTGTGCCGTGCGACGTCGACCGGGCATGGATTCAGAGGGCCTCGTTGGCCTCGTCCTCGAATGCGGCAAACAGCGGCTCTTCTTCAACGATGTCTTCCTGGGCGATGACGTCGTAATCGACCAGGCCGGCAGCGATTTCGCGCAGGGCGACTACGGTCGGCTTGTCATTTTCCCAGGCTACCTTCGGCTCTTTGCCGCCGGTGGCCAGCTGACGGGAACGCTTGGTGGCGAGCATGACCAGCTCGAAGCGGTTATCAACGTTGTCCAGGCAATCTTCAACGGTAACGCGGGCCATGGTGTTCCTCGTAGCACGAAATGAATGGCTGATACGGTGCCCGAATGGGCGAGCGGACTGGATAGTCTAAAAAATCGCCAGCAATTAGGGAAGCGCCGATTTTCAGCGCTTCCAGGGTGGAGTCTGGCCCAAGGCCGGCCGAGAGGCCAGCTATCGCCTCGATAGAGGGTGTGGTCAGTCGAGCAGGTGGGCCAGCAGGGCGCCGTGGCGGACCTGTTGCGCGTCGTGACGCAGCTGGTTGGCGCGAAAGATGGCCTTGAGGTCTTCCAGCGCGGTGGCGAAGTCGTCGTTGATCACCAGGTAGTCGTACTCGACGTAGTGGCTCATCTCGCTGACGGCCTCGCGCATGCGGCGCTCGATGATCTCTTCGCTGTCCTGGCCGCGGTTGTCCAGACGTTGGCGCAGGGCGTGCTGGCTCGGTGGCAGGATGAAGATGGACTTGGCCCGAGGCATCAGGTGGCGGACCTGCTGGGCACCCTGCCAGTCGATTTCGAGGATCAGGTCATGGCCCTCGGCCAGGGTCTGTTGCACCCAGCGCTGGGAAGTGCCGTAGAGATTGCCGAAGACTTCGGCATGCTCCAGGAAATCACCGTGTTCAAGCATCTGCACGAACTCTTCGCGGGTCACGAAGTTGTAGTTGACGCTGTCCACTTCGCCCGGGCGCATGCCTCGGGTGGTGTGGGACACCGAAACGCGGATGTTCGGTTCGGCGTCGATCAGTGCTTTGACCAGGCTGGTCTTGCCGGCGCCGGAGGGGGCGGAAACGATGTACAGGGTGCCGGGGGTGGCGGTCATGGGGGCAGTCTCTTACTCGATATTCTGGACTTGTTCGCGCATCTGCTCGATCAACACCTTGAGGGTGACCGCAGCCTGGGTGCTGCGCGGATCGAACGCCTTGGAGCCCAGGGTATTGGCTTCGCGGTTGAGTTCCTGCATCAGGAAGTCGAGGCGGCGACCGGCGGCGCCGCCAGCCTTGAGCACGCGGCGGACTTCGCCGATATGGGTGACGAGGCGGTCGAGTTCTTCGGCCACGTCGCTCTTCTGCGCCAGCAGGACCATTTCCTGCTCCAGGCGCTGCGGCTCCAGCTCGGCTTTCATCTCATTGAAACGGTCGAGAATTTTCTGCCGCTGGGCAGTGAGCATCTGTGGAACCAGAGCGCGCAGGGCGGTGACTTCTTCCTGCATGGCGTCGAGGCGGTCATTGAGCAGGCGGGCCAGTTCGGTGCCTTCGCGGGAGCGGCCGTTCTTCAGTTCGTTGAGGGCCTGGGCGAAGGCCTCCATGGCGGCGGCGTTCAGTGCTTGCGGGTCGGCGGCGTCGGCCACCAGTACGCCCGGCCAGGCGAGGACTTCCAGCGGGTTGAGCGGGGCCGGTTGCTGGATCAGTGCGGCAACGCTTTCGGCCGCCTGGATCAGCTGGCTGGCGCGCTCGCGGTCCACCTGCAGCGGCTTGCCGGCACTTTCTTCGGCGAGGCGCAGCGTACATTCCACCTTGCCGCGGGAGAGCCCCTGGCGCAGGGCGTCGCGCACCGGGCCTTCGAGGTCGCGGAAGGCTTCCGGCAGGCGCAGGTGGGGTTCGAGATAGCGGTGATTGACCGAGCGGAGTTCCCAGCTCAGGGTGCCGTGGGGGCCAGCCCGTTCTACGCGGGCGAAGGCGGTCATGCTGTGCACCATGGGGTGTCCTCTGGGTTTGGCGATCAAAGGAGGGGATTGTAGCCCAGGCGGACCGCGCCTCCCAACGCGGCGATGTCCCCCGTGCCGCAGGGCCTCTATAATGGCCGGCAGATTTCTCCCGAACAGGTAAGCCCCAATGAAACGTCCTAGTGGCCGCGCGGCCGAACAGCTGCGTCCGATCCGCATCACCCGTAACTACACCAAGCACGCCGAAGGTTCGGTGCTGGTGGAGTTCGGGGATACCAAGGTGATCTGCACGGCCAGCGTCGAGTCCGGCGTGCCACGCTTCCTCAAGGGACAGGGTCAGGGCTGGCTGACCGCTGAGTACGGCATGCTGCCGCGTGCGACCGGCGAGCGTAACCAGCGTGAAGCCAGCCGTGGCAAGCAGGGCGGTCGTACGCTGGAGATCCAGCGCCTCATCGGCCGCTCGCTGCGCGCCGCTCTGGACATGACCAAGCTGGGTGAGAACACCATCTATCTGGATTGCGATGTGATCCAGGCAGACGGTGGCACTCGTACCGCCTCCATCACCGGCGCCATGGTGGCCCTGGTCGACGCGCTGAAGGTGCTGAAGAAGCGTGGCGCGCTGAAAGGCGAACCGCTGAAGCAGATGGTCGCCGCCGTCTCTGTCGGCATCTACCAGGGTGAGCCGGTGCTGGACCTGGACTACCTGGAAGACGCCGCCGCCGAAACCGACCTGAACGTGGTCATGACCGATGCCGGTGGCTTCATCGAAGTCCAGGGTACCGCCGAGGGCGCACCCTTCCAGCCGGAAGAACTGACCGCCATGCTCGACCTGGCACGCAAGGGCCTGAATGAGCTGTTCGAACTGCAGCGCGCCGCCCTGGCCGACTGACACGACATCCGCACGAGGAGGTGTAGGAATGGACGAACCTACTCAGTATCAGGAGCCGAACCGGGAAGTGCGGCAATGGGCGATGTTCTGCCATTTTTCCGCCTTCCTCGGCCTGGTGTTCCCCTTCGGCAACCTGTTGGGGCCGCTGATCGTCTGGCAAATCAAGAAGGACCTTGATCCCTTCGTCGACGCCCAGGGCAAGGAAGCGCTGAACTTCCAGATCACCGTGGCGCTGGCCGTGGTGCTGTGCTTCTTGCTGATGCTGGTGGTGATCGGCTTTCCGCTGCTTGGCCTGGTGAGCATCGGTGCCCTGGTGCTGACCATCATCGCCGGGATCAAGGCCAACGAAGGCCAGGCATATCGCTACCCCTTCTGCTGGCGCCTGGTGAAATAGGCCTAATCGCGGACAAGAAAAAGCCGGCTCGAAAGCCGGCTTTTTTCTGCCTGGATCACACGCTCAGCAACCAGTCGTAGTCGACGATCAGCGGTGCGTGCTGCGAGAAGCGCGGTTGGCGCGGCAGCTTGGCGCTACGCACGAAGCGGCGCAGACCCGGCGTCAGCACCTGGTAGTCGAAGCGCCAGCCGAGGTTGAGCATCTCGGCCTGCTCGCTGTCCGGCCACCAGCTGAACTGGTCGCCTTCGCGGCTGACTTCGCGCAGAGCATCGACATAACCCATATTGCCGAACACTTCGTCCATCCATGCACGCTCGGGCGCCAGGAAGCCGGGGATCTGCTGGCAATCGCGCCAGTTCTTAACATCCAGCTTCTGGTGGGCGACGTACATCGAGCCGCAGTAGATGTATTCGCGACGCTTGCGGCGCTGCTTGTTCAGGTAATGAGTGAGGTCGTCCATGAACTTGAACTTATGGTTCAGATTCTCGTCCCCGCCTTGCCCGGAAGGCAGCAGCAGGGTGGCGATGCTCACTTTGTCGAAATCAGCCTGCAGATAGCGTCCGTACCGATCGCAGGACTCGAAGCCGAGTCCCCAGATAACCGCCTTGGGTTGCAACCGCGAATAGAGCGCCACGCCACCTTGGGCAGGCACTTCGGCATCGCCGGCGTAGAGGAAATAACCATCCAGTTGGAAGGCAGGGTCGTCCAGGTCGAAGGCGGAGGCACGTGTGTCTTGCAGGCAGATCACGTCGGCATTCTGAGCTTGCAGCCAGCTGAGGAGACCTCGCTCGGCTGCCGCTTGAATACCATTCACGTTCACACTGATGATCCGCATAAATGGCCCCCAAAAACACGTGCGTGTATGATACCCGAGCTCTTTCTTTTTAGCTAAATCCGTGCCGTCCGAGGCTTTTCATGCAGGCGTACCAGCGCGATTTCATTCGCTTTGCCATCGAGCGCGGAGTTCTGCGTTTCGGTGAGTTCACTCTCAAATCCGGGCGTACCAGCCCCTATTTCTTCAATGCCGGCCTGTTCAACAGTGGCCTGGCCCTTGCCCAGCTCGGCCGATTCTATGCGGCCGCCGTGGTGGACAGCGGCATTCCTTTCGATGTGCTGTTCGGTCCGGCCTACAAGGGCATCCCGTTGGCGGCGGCGACTGCCGTGTCACTGGCCGAGCATCATCAGATTGACATCCCGTGGTGCTTCAACCGCAAGGAAGCCAAGGACCACGGCGAAGGCGGCACCCTGGTCGGTGCACCGCTTGCCGGTCGCGTGCTGATCATCGATGACGTCATTACTGCCGGCACCGCGATTCGCGAGGTGATGCAGATCATCCAGGCGCAGAATGCCCAGGCGGCCGGTGTGTTGATCGCGCTGAACCGTCAGGAGCGTGGCCAGGGTGAACTCTCAGCTATACAGGAAGTAGAGCGCGACTTCGGCATCCCGGTGGTCAGCATCGTGTCCCTGGAGCAGGTACTGGAATACCTGGCCGGTGACGCGGAGTTGAAGAAGCACCTGCCAGCCGTGGAAGCCTATCGCGCCAACTTCGGTATCTGACCATTCGGGGCCGGGATTCCTCATGCTGATGTTGCCTGCACTTCGCTACAGCCTGGCACTGGTTATCCTGTTGCCGGCGCTGGCCGGCGCGGCCGAGCTGTATCGCTACGTCGACGACAAGGGCGTGACCGTCCTTGATCGCCAGGGCGTGCCGCCGGAATACATTGGCAAGGGTTACGAGGTGCTCAACGAGCAGGGTCGGGTCATTCGTGTGATCCCGCCTGCTCCGAGTCGCGAGGAAATGCAGCGCCAGCTGGACGCAAAGGCCCGCGCCAGCTCCGATGCGCAGTTGCTGCGGCTCTACACCAGCGTCGAAGACGTCGACCGCGCCCTGGAGCGCAAGCTGGCCGAGCTGGATGGCCTGATCGGCGTCGCCCGCGGCAATCAGCAGTCGCTGCGTGCTCAACAGGCCAACCTGCAAAGCCAGGCTGCCGAGAGCGAGCGGGCCGGGCGTGACGTCCCCTCCCACCTGGTGGAGCAGATCAACAACCTGCGCGAGCAGCAGAGGGGGCTGGACAAGGACATCGTCCGCTACGAGAAGAGTCGCGAAGCCGCCATGGCGGCCTATGCAGCAGATCGTGCGCGACTGGCCGAGTTGCTCGGTGGTGTTCGCTAGCCGGCCTCAGTCGGTCGGCGCAGCCCGCTCGAAACCCCGCACCTTCTCCCTCAGCCAATCCGGCAACCGCAGGCTCTTGCGGTTGTCGGCATCGGCATGCACGTAAACCACTTCGCCTGAGGTCAGCTGCTGGTCTTCGCGCCAGATGCCCAGCTCGAAGGCCATGCTGGCGCCGCCCAGCCGGCTGACCCGCACGCCCACGTCCAGTTGTTCGTCGAAGCGCGCGGGCGCCAGGTATTCCAGCAGGGTCTTCACCGCGAAGAAATCTCCGCCATCCTTCAGGAGATCGGCCGGGTAGGCCACTTCGAGGGCGCGGAAGTACTCGGTGATGGCGACGTCAGCGTAGGTCAGGTAGTTGCCGTTGAAAACGATGCCTTGCGGGTCCACTTCGGCCCAGCGCACGCGCAGCGGGTGGAAGAAGCTGAAGTCATCGCGGGACAGCTTGGCCATTGCCGGCTCCTCAAAAAAGAACAGGCCGGATCGCTCCGGCCTGTCTGGGTGTCGCACCGCTCAGTGACGCTTGCGGTTGGTGATCAGGGTGCCGACGCCGCTGTCGGTGAAGATCTCCAGCAGCACCGCATGGGGCACGCGACCGTCGATGATGTGCGCAGCGTTCACGCCGCCTTGCACGGCATCCAGGGCGCAGCGGATCTTCGGCAGCATGCCGCCGTAGATGGTGCCGTCGGCGATCAGGTCGTTGACCTGCTCGGTGGACAGGCCGGTGAGCACCTGGCCCTGCTTGTCCATCAGGCCGGCGATATTGGTCAGCAGCATCAGCTTCTCGGCCTTCAGCGCCTCGGCCACCTTGCCGGCCACCAGGTCGGCGTTGATGTTGTAGGACTCGCCATTGGCACCCACGCCGATCGGCGCGATCACCGGGATGAAATCGCCCTTCACCAGCATGTTCAGCAGGTCGGTGTTGACGCTGGCAACCTCGCCGACGTGGCCGATGTCGATGATTTCCGGCTGGGTCATCTCGGGGGTCTGGCGGGTGACGGTGAGCTTCTTCGCCCGGATCAACTCGGCGTCCTTGCCGGTCAGGCCAATGGCGCTGCCGCCATGGCGGTTGATCAGGTTGACGATGTCCTTGTTCACCTGGCCGCCCAGGACCATCTCCACCACATCCATGGTCTGCGCGTCGGTCACTCGCATGCCGTCGACGAAGTGGCTCTCGATGGAGAGGCGCTTGAGCAGGTCGCCGATCTGTGGGCCGCCGCCATGCACCACCACCGGGTTGATGCCGACAGCCTTCATCAACACCACGTCGCGGGCAAAGCTGGCCTTCAGCTCGTCGCTTTCCATGGCGTTGCCGCCGTACTTGACCACCAGGGTCTTGCCGACGAAGCGGCGGATATAGGGCAGCGCTTCGGACAGGACCTGGGCGACGTGGGAAGCAGCGTCAAGGCTGAGGGTCATGCTGGGCTCCAGTGACACGAATCAGAACGGCAGGTTGAGTTCAGGGGCGATGAGGGTGAGCTGGCTGCGGAACACCTGTTTGATGCGCTCCAGTTCCTCCTCGGTGTCGGCCTCGAAGCGCAGCACCAGCACGGGAGTCGTGTTGGAGGCGCGGCACAGGCCCCAGCCCTTCGGATAATCGACACGCACGCCATCGAGGGTGGTGAGGTTCGCTTCGCCCCAATTGGCCTCGCGCTGCAGGCGCTCGATCAGGGGGAACTTGCTCTCGTCGGTGACGGTGATGTTGATCTCCGGAGTGGAGACGTCTTTCGGGAAGGCCGAGAACACATGTTCGGCGTCACGCTTGTCCTGGCTGAGGATTTCCAGCAGGCGCGCGGCGCTGTAGATGCCGTCGTCGAAGCCGTACCAGCGCTCCTTGAAGAAGATGTGGCCGCTCATCTCGCCAGCCAGCAGCGCGCCGGTTTCCTTCATCTTTTTCTTGATCAGCGAGTGGCCCGTCTTCCACATCACCGGGCGGCCGCCGTAGCCGCTGATGAGGGAGGTCAGGCGACGGGTGCATTTGACGTCGAAGATGATGTCGGCGCCGGGATTGCGGGATACCACATCCTTGGCGAACAGCATCAGCAGGCGGTCGGGGTAAATGATGGTGCCTTCGTTGGTCACCACACCCACGCGGTCGCCGTCGCCGTCGAAGGCCAGGCCCAGGTCGGCCTTCTCTTCCTTCACCTTGGCGATCAGGTCTTCCAGGTTCTCGGGCTTGCCCGGGTCCGGATGGTGGTTGGGGAAGGTGCCGTCGACATCGCAGTACAGGGGGATCACGGTGCAGCCGAGGGCTTCGATGAGTTGCGGCGCGATCACGCCAGCGACGCCATTGCCGCAGTCCACCACGACTTTCATGGGCTTGGCCATGGCGATGTCATCGCGGATTTCGCGGAAGTAACGGTCCAGTACGTCGACCACCTCAATGCTGCCTGCACCGCTGGCCAGGTCGTTGTTCTGGATGCGGGTATGAAGGGCGGTGATTTGTTCGTTGGCCAGGGTTTCGCCGGCGACCATGATCTTGAAGCCGTTGTAGTCCGGCGGGTTGTGGCTGCCGGTGAGCATCACGCCGGATTTGCCGGCCAGTATGTTGGCGGCGTAGTAGAGCACTGGGGTCGGCACCATGCCGACGTCGCTGACCTGGCAGCCGCAGTCCAGCAGGCCCTGGATCAGCGCCTGGACCAGCTCGGGGCCGGACAGGCGGCCGTCGCGGCCGACCGAGACGCAGGGCTCGCCGCGGGCCAGGCTTTCCGAGCCGATGGCGCGACCCACCCAGTAGGCGGTCTCGGTAGTGAGGGTATCGCCGACCACGCCGCGGATGTCATACGCGCGGAAAATGCTGGCGGGCAGGGTGGGAGCGATCTGTTCGATGCTGGTCATGGCGGGGGCTTGCTCCAATCCCAGGAGGTCCTGGTCTTCGTCGAGGATGTCGATATCGAGAATGTCGGTATCTTGGAATAGCGGGTCGGCCAATTCGGCCGGCCGAGGGGGTACCGGGGCAACAGGGTTGCTGGCGGCTACCTTGGCCAGGCCATTGTCCGGCGCCGGCTCGGGTTTGCGCCTGGGTTGGCGGGCAAGCGCCTGGGCCAGGCTGTCCAGCGCCGGCAGGCGCAGACTGAAGGCTTTGACGCTCTTGCCGTTCGAGAGTTCTTGCAACAGCTGATTGAGCTGCTGCGCGTCGTCCCGCAGCTTGCGCTGCAGGGCGCCCTGGCTGAGCTTCAGGCCGAGCAGTGCGCCGCCCAGGGCGAGCAGGGCGGCCAGGGCCAGCAGCAACGGGGAGAAGACGGTCTGGGTCAGGGTCGGACCAGGCGTGAAACTGAGCCTCCAGTTCGGGTTGCCACTGTCCAGGTCGATAGGCGCAACACCGGCGGCCTCCCCACGCTGGGCAAGGAGCTGGGCAGGGGCGTTGCTGAACTGCTGGGTCAGCTGCAGCTGGCCGACCTCCGCCGGCAGCGATGGCAGGCTGCGCAGCAGCCGGTCCAGCTCGAATACCATCAGCAGGGTGCCCTGGGGCGGGCTCTGCTCGTTCAGGCGTAGCGGCGCGGCACTGTAGACCAGCCAGCGGTCACCGACCTTGAAAGCTTCAGGGCTGGGCGGCTGGCCATTTTCCAGGCGACGCAGCATATCCAGCGCAGCGAAGTTCATCGGTGCGGCACGCTGGCTGTTCTGTTGGGCCTGGCCAGGCAGGTTGAGGTGAGCATCGATCACGCCGTCGCGATAGCCCAGGCTGCGTTCGGCGGCCATCAACTGACCGGCGTCACCGCTGTTGAGGGCGTCGATCAGGCTCGGATCATGGGCGGCGGCGGCGGTATCGGCCTGCAACTGGGCGATCGCCTGGCGCAGGGTAGCGGCCTGGCTGCCGCCCCAGGCCTGGCCGAGCTGGTCGACCCGACCTTGCTCGGCGGGACTGAGGACGCCAAACCAGAGCAGTGCGCCAGCGGCGGCCACACCCACGAGGGCGGCCAGCGCGCCTGGAAGCAGGTCGTCGGAGCCATTATGGTCGGGCTTGGCTTCGGCCGACGCTCTGGCCGATCCGTTGCTGGCGGCGTCCTTGCTGCTGCGCTTGAAGAGTTTCACTGAACGTCTCCTAGGCGGTTCGTCCTGATGTTGGACTGTCAGTGGCTACCGGAGTGACCGAAACCACCGGCACCACGTTCGCTTTCGTGGAACTCGTCAACCAGCTCGAAGTGTGCCTGGACCACGGGTACCAGCACCAGTTGGGCAATGCGCTCGCCAATGGCGATGCGGAATGCCGTCTGACCGCGGTTCCAGCAGGACACCATCAGCTCGCCCTGGTAGTCGGAGTCGATCAGGCCCACCAGGTTTCCCAGTACCACGCCGTGCTTATGGCCGAGGCCCGAACGCGGCAGGATCAGCGCGGCCAGGCCCGGGTCGGCGATGTGGATCGAGAGGCCCGTGGGGATAAGGAGGGTCTGGCCGGGCTCGAGGACGACTTCTTCCTTGAGCATGGCACGCAGGTCGAGGCCGGCAGAGCCAGGGGTGGCGTATTGCGGAAGCGGAAATTCGCTGCCGATGCGGGGATCGAGGATCTTGGCTTGCAGTGAGTGCATGGAGTCTCAGGCCTGGTTGAGGCGGTCGGCGATGAAGGCGATCAGCTGCCGGGCGATCTTGCCCTTGCTGGTCTGGGCGAAGCTGGTCTGGGCCAGGTCGCGGTTGATGATGGTGATGGCATTCTCCTCGCTGTTGAAGCCGATGGTGGGGTTGGCCACGTCATTGGCGACGATCAGGTCGAGGTTCTTGTCCTTGAGCTTGCGCGAGGCGTACTCGAGCAGATTCTCGGTCTCGGCGGCGAAGCCCACGCTGAAAGGGCGGTCGGGACGGCCGGCGAGCGTCGCGAGGATATCGGGGTTACGTACCAGCTGCAGCAGCAGGCCTTCGCCACTGGTCGGGTCTTTTTTCATTTTGTGCTGGGCGACCACTTCCGGACGGTAGTCGGCCACCGCGGCGGCAGCGATCAGCAGGTCGCAGGGCATGGCCGCTTCGCAGGCGGCAAGCATGTCGCGGGCGCTGACCACGTCGATGCGGTTGACCCGGTCCGGCGTGGGCAGGTGCACCGGGCCGGTGATCAGGGTCACCTTGGCGCCGGCTTCCACTGCGGCTTCGGCGAGGGCGAAACCCATCTTCCCGGAACTGTGGTTGGTGATGTAGCGCACCGGGTCGATATTTTCCTGGGTCGGTCCGGCGGTGATCAGCACATGGCGGCCCGTGAGGGCGCGGTGCTCGAAGCAGTCGGCGGCGCGCTGGGCCAGTTCCTCGGCTTCCAGCATGCGGCCGAGGCCGACATCGCCGCAGGCCTGGCTGCCGGCTGCCGGGCCGAACAGGCGCAATCCACGCTTGGCGAGGATTTCCAGGTTGGCTTGGGTCGCCGGGTCACGCCACATGGCCTGGTTCATCGCCGGGGCCAGGGCGACGGGGGCGTCGGTGGCCAGCACCAGGGTGGTCAACAGGTCGTCCGCGACGCCCAGGGCCAGACGCGCCATCAGGTCGGCGGTGGCAGGTGCGATCAGTACCAGGTCAGCCCAGCGAGCCAGCTCGATATGACCCATGGCCGCTTCGGCTGCGGAGTCGAGCAGGTCGAGGTGGACGGGGTGGCCGGAGAGCGCCTGGAGGGTCAGGGGGGTGATGAACTCCCGGCCGCCCTGGGTCATCACCACTCGGACCTCGGCACCCTGGTCGCGCAGGCGGCGAACCAGTTCAGCGCTCTTGTAGGCGGCAATGCCGCCGCCCACGCCCAGAAGGATGCGTTTCCGATAGAGCCGCTGCATAGGCCTGCCTTTTATAAGGTTGAAGATGTGCTGCGGCGAAGGCGCCTCCCCAGGCCGATCGTCGCGCAAAAAAGGTGGGTTAAGATAGCACAGCGACCGCACTGGAACAGCGGCGCAGCTCAATCATGGAGGTGTCATGAGCATCCGCAATTGGCCTGCGGCGGAGCGTCCGCGGGAGAAGCTTCTTGAACTGGGTGCGGCGTCCCTGAGCGACGCCGAGCTCCTCGCCATTTTCCTGCGCACCGGCGTAGCCGGTCGCAGCGCCGTCGATCTCGCCCGCCACCTGCTCAACGACTTCGGCAGCCTGCGCGCATTGCTCGAGGCCGAGCTGCACGACTTCAGCCAGCACCTCGGTTTGGGGCCAGCCAAGTTCGCCCAGTTGCAGGCGGTGCTGGAAATGGCCCGACGTCATCTCGCTGAGGGATTGCGTCGCGAATCCGCGCTGGAAAATCCCCAGGCAGTGCGTGATTTTCTCAAGGCGCAGTTGCGCCATTCCGCCCACGAGCAGTTCGCCTGCCTGTTCCTCGACGCCAAGCACCGGGTGCTGGCCTTTGAGGTGCTGTTCCACGGCACTATCGACGGCGCCAGCGTCTACCCGCGCCAGGTGGTCAAGCGGGCCCTGGCGCACAATGCCGCGGCGCTCATTCTTAGTCATAACCATCCTTCGGGCGTCTCCGAGCCCAGCGAAGCCGATCGCCAGTTGACCCTGCGCCTCAAGGAGGCGCTGGCGCTGATCGACGTACGCGTGCTCGATCACTTCATCGTCGGTGACGGTGAGCCCCTGTCGATGGCGGAGCGAGGCTGGATCTAGTCCAGTTTCACCTTGGCGAAGTCCTGTCGGCCGAAGGGGTTGACCTGGTAACCCTCGACATTGGTGCGGGTCAGGGTGAAGGCCGTGGGATGGGCGAGCGGCAGCCAGAGGGCCTGTTCGCGAATGATCTGCTGGGCCTTTTTGTAGAGGGTGGAGCGTTCAGCCGGGTCGGCATGGGTCTTGCCGTCCGCGATCAGCTTGTCGAGCTCGGCGTTGCAGTAGCGCGCGAAGTTGAGCCCGGACTGCACCGACGCGCAGGCAAACTGCGGGGTGAGGAAGTTGTCCGGATCGCCGTTGTCGCCCGCCCAGCCCATGAACAGCAGGTCATGCTCGCCTGCTTTCGCGCGCCGGATAAGTTCGCCCCACTCGATTACGCGGATATCCGCCTGAATGCCGACCTTGGCGAGGTCAGCCTGCAGCAATTGGGCGCCCAGGCTGGGGTTGGGATTGAGCAGGCTGCCGGAAGGGCGGGTCCAGATGGTGGTCTTGAATCCGTCTTTGAGCCCGGCTTCGGCAAGCAGCGCTTTGGCCTTCTCGGGGTCATGGGGGTAGGCCGGCAACTGTCCGGCGTAGCTCCAGGTGTTCGGCGGGTAGGGGCCGTCGGCGGCCGTGGCGCTGCCTTCGAAAACCGCCTTGAGGTAACTGGCCTTATCGAAGGCGAGGTTGATCGCCTGGCGCACCTGGGATTTGTCCAGCGGAGGGTGCTGACTATTGATGCCGACAAAGGCAGTCATGAACGCCGGCACCTGGATAACCTTGATGTTCTTGTCGCTGGCGGCGGATCGCACATCCAGGGGTTTGGGTGACAGGGCGATCTGGCATTCGCCGCGGCGCAGCTTCTGCAGGCGCACGTTGGCGTCGGGGGTGATGGCGAAGACCAGGCCGTCGACCCCGGGCTTGCCGCCGAAGTAGTCCGGGTTGGCGGCATAACGCACCGCGGCGTCCTTCTGGAAGCGACGGAAGACGAAGGGACCGGTGCCGATGGGCAGGGCGTTGAGCTTTTCGGGCGTGCCCGCTGTCATCAGCTGGTCGGCGTACTCTGCGGAATAGATAGAGGCGAAGCCCATGCTGAGGGTGGCGAGGAACGTGGCGTCCGGTTTGTTCAGCGTGAACCGCACCTGCAGGCCGTCGACCTTTTCGATGTGCTTGATCAGGTTCGGGAGCTGCATGGACTGGGCGTGGGGAAAGCCGCTCTGGGCAACTTTGTGCCACGGGTTGGTCGGATCCAGCATGCGCTGGAAGCTGAACACCACGTCATCGGCATTCAGTGGGCGACTCGGCTTGAAGTAGTCGGTCGAATGGAAACTCACGCCGTGGCGCAGCTGGAAGGTGTAGGTCAATCCGTTGGCGGCAACCTCCCACTTTTCGGCCAGCCCCGGTATCAATTTGCCGTTCTGTGCATCGAATTCCACCAGGCGATTCATCAGCACGTCGGCGGAGGCATTGGTGGTTGTCAGGGAGTTGTACTGCACGACGTCGAAGCCCTCGGGGCTGGCCTCGGTGCAGACGCTGAGAGTCGCGGCCTGGGCGAGCAGCGGGGCAAACAGAAGCGGGAGGGCGGCAAGACGCATGGCGGCTCCTTTGCGATGGCTGGTAAGCCCGTGGCGGGCCAAAGGCCTTACCCTAGACCAAGGCCGGTCGGCGAACAATGCGTAGTGGGCGACGAGCGGTCGCTTAGGTTGGCGGCCCTGATGTGGCTGCGTGGGCGCGGTTTGTGGCGTGGCCTGCCTGTGGGTAAATCGCTACGGCCCTTGCTGCACTAGGGTCTTTCTGATATAAAGCAGCGCTCTTTTCTGGGGGCCCGGTCTTTCGCAGTCTTTGTGCGGCCGGTAAGACCCTGACGAGACGGGCGCTTCAGCGCCCATTAAAGTGAGAGTTCAAGCGGCCAACCCATGCCGGGTTGGGCATGTGGTTTAGAGGGCTGAGGCATGTCGAGAGTCTGTCAAGTAACCGGTAAGGGTCCGGTTACCGGGAACAACATTTCCCACGCTAACAACAAAACCCGTCGTCGTTTCCTGCCGAACCTGCAGCATCACCGCTTCTGGGTCGAGTCCGAGAAGCGCTTCGTGCGTCTGCGCGTTTCCGCCAAGGGCATGCGTGTTATCGACAAGCGCGGTATCGATGCCGTGCTGAGCGAGCTGCGTGCTCGCGGCGAAAAGGTTTAAGGAGCTAATCATGCGTGAACTGATCCGTTTGGTGTCCAGTGCCGGTACCGGCCACTTCTACACCACCGACAAGAACAAGCGCACCACTCCCGACAAGATCGAAATCAAGAAATTCGATCCGGTTGTGCGTAAGCACGTGATGTACAAGGAAGCCAAGATCAAGTAATTGATCCGGCCCTTGTCGAAAAAGCCCGCCCTGTGCGGGCTTTTTCATGCCTGCGATTTGTCCAGGCTTGGCTTGCCGATTCGTTGTGGGGGGGCGAATTCATACGCTAAGGGCGGCGAATCCGACCCATTGAGGGCCATAGGGCAGATCTGCGGCCTGCTCAGCGATTGAAATCGCCTCCACAGAGAAAAGACAGCCCTCCGCTCTCGCCCATAAAAAAGCCCGCCAATGGCGGGCTAAAGGGTGACAAGCATGGGGGGTGAACAGGCTTAGTGAGTGGCCTGTTCGAAGATCACGTAGACCTTGCGGCAGGGCTCCAGCACTTCCCAGGTACCGGAGAAGCCGGCCGGGATGACGAAGCGGTCGCCAACGCGCACGGTCTTGGCGTTGCCGTCAGCATCGCGAATCACCGATACGCCCTGGAGAATCTCGCAGTACTCGTGCTCGGTGTAGCTCACTGTCCAGTGGCCCACCGCGCCTTCCCAGATGCCCACATTGAACTGGCCGCAGGGGCTGCCGTAGTGATTGCGTACGCTCTGCTCGGGGTCGCCCTTGAGGATCTTCTCGGGTGCCGGGCGGTAGTGTTCCGGGGCAGTGGTGGCCTGGGCGAAGTCGACGATCTGCTGGATATTCATTGTGCGGTCCCTGTTCAGACGGCCTTGCGGATGGAGTCGGCGAGCTTGCCGACGAGAATGTCGATCTGTTCCTTTTCGACGATCAGCGGTGGCGACATGGCGATGGTGTCGCCAGTGACGCGCACCATCACGCCGTCCTGGAAGCATTGCTCGAAAATTTGGAAGCCGCGTTTGCCGATGCCTTCGGCACTCGGTGCCAGTTGCACGCCACCGACCAGGCCCGCGGCCCGGATGTCGATCACGTTGGGCAGTTCTTTCAGGCTGAGCAGGGCATCCTGCCAATAGCTTTCCAGCTCGATGGCGCGCTCGAACAGACGCTCGCCCTGGTAGATATCCAGAGTCGCCAGGGCGGCAGCGCAGGCGACCGGGTGGCCGGAATAGGTATAGCCGTGGAAGAACTCGATGGCGCTTTCCGGTCCCTGCATGAAGGCCTGGTAAATCGCCTCAGCGACGAACACCGCGCCCATGGGGATGGCGCCGTTGGTCAGCCCCTTGGCGCAGGTGATGATGTCCGGGGTGACGCCCCAACGCTGGGCGGCGAAGGCCTCGCCAATGCGACCGAAGCCGGTGATCACTTCGTCGAAGATCAGCAGGATGCCGTGCTTGCGAGTGATCTCGCGCAGGCGTTGCAGGTAGCCCACCGGCGGCAGGATCACGCCGGCCGAGCCGGACATGGGCTCGACGATTACGGCGGCAATGTTCTCGGCGCCATGCAGAGTGACCAGGCGCTCGAGCTCATCGGCTTTCTCAATGCCAAATTCCGGCAGGCCGCGGCTGAAGGCGTTGCGCTGGATGTCCAGGGTATGTGGCAGGTGATCGACGTTTGGCAGCAGGGCGGGGAAGGCCTTGCGGTTGTTGACCATGCCGCCGACCGAAATACCGCCAAATCCAACGCCGTGGTAGCCCAGTTCGCGTCCGATCAGGCGGGTGCGAGTACCCTGGCCGATGGCGCGCTGGTAGGCGAGCGCGATTTTCAGTGCGGTGTCCGCCGACTCCGAGCCGGAGTTGGTGAAGAACACCTTGTTCAGGCCCTTGGGCGCGATATCGGCCAGGCGTTCAGCCAGCTCGAAGGGCAGGGGGTGCCCCATCTGGAAAGTCGGTGCGAAATCCAGCTTGGCGATCTGCCGGCTCACCGCCTCGGTGATTTCGCGGCGACCGTGGCCGGCGTTGCAGCACCAGAGCCCGGCGGTGCCGTCGAGGACCTGGCGGCCATCGGTGCTGGTGAAGTACATCCCTTCGGCGCTTTCCAGCAGGCGCGGTTTGGCCTTGAACTGACGGTTGGCGGTGAAGGGCATCCAGAAATCATCAAGACTGTTGGATATTCTGCCCGGTTGAGGTGCGTAGGCGTTTGTCATTGTGACCACCAGAGAAGGCAAGGCGAGGTGTTGTAGTGATTTTGCCGGAGTCTATGTTTAATATAACGAACATGACAAGGGTGTTTGGCCGGCAACTGTAAAATATATTGAAAAGGCTGGCCTCTCTGGTTTAGGGTTGCGAGGATGGCCAGATAGAGGTCGGCCTTGCAGAATTTTTGACAGTGCATGCCTGAGCTGGCGGCACTCTTCTAATAAGAGGAAAGCTCCGATGACCACCCTGACCCGTGCAGACTGGGAACAACGCGCCAAGTCCGTGCAGATCGAGACCCGCGCCTTCATCCATGGCGAATACACCACCGCCGTTTCCGGCGAGACCTTCGATTGCATCAGCCCGGTCGATGGTCGTCTGCTGGGCAAGGTTGCCAGCTGTGACCTGGCCGATGCCGAGTTGGCCGTGAAAGATGCCCGCGCCGTGTTCGAGTCCGGTGTGTGGTCGCGCCTGGCGCCGGTCAAGCGCAAGGAAGTCATGATCCGCTTCGCCGACCTGATCGACGCTCACGCCGAAGAGCTGGCCCTGCTGGAAACTCTGGACATGGGCAAACCGATCAGCGACTCGCTGAGCGTCGACGTGCCGTCCGCATCCCGCGCCATTCGCTGGAGCGGTGAGGCCATCGACAAGATCTACGACGAAGTCGCTGCCACCCCGCACAACGAACTGGGTCTGGTGACCCGCGAGCCGGTGGGCGTAGTCGCCGCTATCGTGCCGTGGAACTTCCCGCTGCTGATGACCTGCTGGAAGCTCGGTCCGGCCCTGTCCACCGGCAACTCGCTGGTACTCAAACCGTCCGAGAAGTCGCCGCTGACCGCTATCCGTCTGGCCCAGCTGGCCATAGAAGCCGGCATCCCGGCTGGCGTGCTGAACGTCCTGCCGGGCTTCGGCCATACCGTGGGCAAGGCCCTGGCCCTGCACATGGACGTCGACACCCTGGTGTTCACCGGTTCCACCAAGATCGCCAAGCAGCTGATGATCTACGCCGGCGAATCCAACATGAAACGCGTCTGGCTGGAAGCCGGCGGCAAGAGCCCGAACATCGTCTTCGCCGACGCTCCTGACCTGCAAGCCGCTGCCGAAGCCGCTGCCGGCGCCATCGCCTTCAACCAGGGCGAAGTCTGCACCGCCGGCTCGCGCCTGCTGGTGGAACGTTCCATCAAGGACAAGTTCGTGCCCATGGTGGTCGAGGCGATCAAGGCCTGGAAACCAGGCAACCCGCTGGACCCGGCTACCAACGTTGGCGCCCTGGTGGATACCACCCAGATGAACAACGTGCTGTCCTACATCCAGGCTGGCCATGACGACGGCGCCAAGCTGGTGGCTGGCGGCAAGCGTGTGCTGGAAGAAACCGGTGGCACCTACGTCGAGCCGACCATCTTCGACGGCGTGAGTAACGCCATGCGCATCGCCAAGGAAGAGATCTTTGGCCCGGTGCTTTCGGTCATCGCCTTCGACAGCGAAGAAGAAGCAGTCGCCATCGCCAACGACACCATCTACGGCCTGGCCGCAGCGGTGTGGACCAACAACCTGTCCCGCGCCCACCTGGTCGGCAAGGCCCTGCGCGCTGGCAGCGTCTGGATCAACCAGTACGATGGCGGCGACATGACCGCACCCTTCGGCGGCTTCAAGCAGTCCGGCAACGGCCGCGACAAGTCGCTGCACGCGTTCGACAAGTACACCGAGCTGAAGTCCACCTGGATCAAGCTCTGAGTCCCAATTGAGGTCCGCCCCCGTCCTCGGGGGCCGGCTCTACGAGCCACGCCTGCGGCCGGGTTTCCAGCGATGGAGCCCGGCTTTTTTGCTTTGCGCCACATGGAAAGGGAGGACATTGGCAATGCGTTGGGGAACTTACTTCGCGGTCTGTGGCGCGGTCATCAGCATCGGCCTGGCGCTGGGGGTGACCATGCCTCTGGTGTCCTTGCGGCTGGAGAGCTGGGGCTACGACAGCTTTGCCATCGGCGTGATGGCGGCAACCCCGGCCGTGGGCGTGTTGCTCGGTGCAGTGATTGCTGGGCGCCTGGCTGCACGCTTCGGCACCACGACCCTGATGCAACTCTGCCTGCTGGTAGGCGCGCTGTCCGTGGGCTTGCTGGCGCTGGTTCAGTTCTATCCCGTCTGGCTTTTGCTGCGGTTGTTGATCGGCATTGCCCTGACGGTGGTGTTCATCCTCGGCGAAAGCTGGATCAACCAATTGGCAGTGGAAGAATGGCGCGGCCGCCTGGTTGCCCTCTATGGCACTGGCTATGCCCTGAGCCAGCTGTCAGGCCCGCTGCTGCTGACGGGCCTCGGTACTGGCAATGACCTCGGCTTCTGGACCGGTACCGGGCTGCTGATCGGCGGCTCCCTGCTGCTGCTCGGTCGTACCGGCGCGCCCACTGTCGACGCCCATAGCGCGTCGGGGCGCGGCCTCTGGTCCTTCTGCATGCGCTTGCCGACCATCGCCTGGGCGGTCGTGCTGTTCGCCGCCTTCGAAGCGATGATGCTGACCTTGTTGCCGATCTACGGCTTGCGTCAGGGGTTCACCCAGGAAGTGGCCTTGTTGATGGCCAGCGTAGTGGTGGTCGGTGATGCCGCTCTGCAGCTGCCCATCGGCTGGCTGGCAGACCGGATGTCCCGCCTCAGCCTGTTCCGCGTCTGCGGCGTCACGCTGCTGGCGAGCAGTCTGGCCATTCCGCTATTGCTGCATACGCCCCTGATCTGGCCGATCTGGGTGCTGTTCGGGGCCAGTGCCGGCGGCCTGTTCACCCTGGCATTGATCCTGATCGGTGAGCGCTATCGCGACGACGAGCTGGTACGGGCCAATGCCCATATCGCCCAGCTCTGGGGAGTGGGTTGCCTGGTTGGGCCGCTGGTAACCGGTGCGGCAAGCCAGTGGATAAGTGGCCATGCGCTGCCGCTGATGATGGCTCTGGGGGCGGCAGGATTCGTCTGGTTGGCCTGGACCCGTGAACTGTTCGACGACGATGCCGAGGCTGTTCCCGACTGAAATCCGTGTCCAGGCCGGATGAGGTAGAGCGAAGCGAAACCCATCGCGGCGGAACAGCCAATTAATGGGTTTCGCAGTACGGACCTCGCGCTCGGAGGGTGGGGATCAGACGACTCCCACCGCCTCCTTCATCCGGTACCAGAGCATGCCGAGTGCCAGCAGCGGCGAGCGCAAGTGGCGGCCGCCGGGGAAGGTGATGTGCGGGACCTTGGAGAAGATGTCGAAGCCGTTGCTTTGCTCACCGCAAATGGCCTCGGCCAGCAATTGGCCAGCCAGGTGAGTGGCGTTCACGCCGTGGCCGGAGTAGGCCTGGGCGAAATAGACGTTGGGCTGATCCGGCAGTTTGCCGATCTGCGGCAGGCGGTTGGCGCCGATGCCGATCATGCCGCCCCACTGGTAATCGATGCGCACGTTTTCCAGCTTCGGGAAGACCTTGATCATCTTCGGCCGCATGTAGGCGCCGATGTCCGCCGGGTCACGTCCGGAGTAGTGGCAGGCGCCGCCGAACAGCAGGCGGTTGTCGGCGGAGAGACGGTAGTAGTCCAGGGCCACGCGCTGGTCGCAGACCGCCATTTTCTGCGGCAGCAGCTCGCGGGCGAGGTCTGCGGGCAGCGGTTCGGTGGCGACCACGTAGCTGCCTGCCGGCAGCACCTTGCCGCCGAGCGTGGCGTTCAGGTCGTTCATATAGGCATTGCAGCCCAGTACCAGGGTCTTGGCGCGGACCTGGCCTTGGGCGGTATGCACCTTCACCTCGGCACCGTAGTCGATGCGGGTAACGGCAGAATGCTCGAACAGGCGTACGCCGAGGGACTGGGCCGCGGCGGCTTCGCCCAGGGCGAGGTTGAGTGGGTGAAGGTGGCCCGAACCCATGTCGATCAGACCGCCAACGTACCGGTCCGAACCCACTACGCTGCGCATTTCATGGGGCTGTACCAGGCGCAGTTCATGGCGGTAGCCGAGGCCTTTCAGTTCTTCCATGTCCTCGGCGAAGCCGGCCAGGTCGCGCGGCTTGTTGGCCAGGTCGCAATAGCCCCAGGTCAGGTCGCAGTCGATGGAAAACTCCTCGACGCGGCGGCGGACGATCTCCACCGCTTCCAGGCCCATGAGCTTGAGGGCGCGCACGCCCTCGGCGCCGATCACCGACTCGAACTGCTCGACACCATGGCCGACGCCACGAATCAGTTGCCCGCCATTGCGCCCGCTGGCGCCCCAGCCGATCTGCCGGGCTTCCAGCAGCACCACGGAACGACCGCGCTTGGCCAGTTCGATCGCCGTGTTCAACCCGGAGAACCCGCCACCGACAATGCACACGTCGGCCAGCTCCTCACCCGCCAGGGGCGGGTAGTCGATGCGGCGGTTGGCGGTCGCGGCGTAATAGGAGGGAGCGTGCTGTTCGGTATGCACCGGGATGCGAACGCGGGCGTTCATGTGCGAAATCCTGATTTTGTTGTTTGGAAAATTTTACGCTCGGGCAGGATAAGGCGAACCCCCTGGCGCTGCCAAGGGATTTGCCGGTGGAATTGGAACAGCGGTTCCGAATCAGTCGGGAATCGGCAGGTTCAACGATTCCTTCACTTCTTCCATGACGATGTAGGACTTGGATTCGCGCACATGGGGTAGTTTCAGCAGGATGTCGCCGAGCAGCTTGCGATAAGAGGCCATCTCGTTGATCCGCGCCTTCACCAGGTAGTCGAAGTCGCCCGATACCAGGTGGCACTCCAGCACATGGGGCAGTTTGAGTACGGCGCGGCGGAAGTCTTCGAAGGTGTCGCCGGACTTGTAGTCCAGGCTGATCTCGACGAACACCAGCAGACTGGCCTTTAGATGCTGCGGGTTCAGCCGCGCGTTATAGCCGAGGATGATGCCTTCGCGCTCCAGGCGGCGGACGCGCTCGGTGCAGGGGGTGGTGGAAAGCCCCACGCGCTCGCCCAGCTCGGTGAAGGAGATCCGGCCGTCTTCCTGCAGGATTCGTAAAATATTCCGGTCTATCTTGTCCAGTTCACGACGGGATTGATGCTGGGTGCGCATGGTGGATGCCCCTCCGTTAGAGCGCATTCTGCCGAGAATTATCGCCAAATATAGCTGGCTATATAGTGAATATCACTGGTGCTGTCTCCATATACTTCGCGCCAACGACGCTCAAAATAACAAACGCAGCGGAATCCCCGTTGCGAGTGGAGACAGACATGCGAGTGATGGTCCTTGGCAGTGGTGTGATTGGTACGACTAGCGCCTATTACCTGGCCCAAGCAGGGTTCGAGGTGGTCGTAGTCGACCGCCAGAACGCCGTGGCCATGGAAACCAGCTTCGCCAACGCTGGCCAGGTTTCCCCCGGTTATGCATCGCCCTGGGCGGCGCCCGGCGTGCCGCTGAAAGCCGTCAAATGGATGCTGCAGCAGCACGCGCCGCTGGCCATTCGCACCACCAGCGACATCGACCAGTACTTGTGGATGACGCAGATGCTGCGCAACTGCACCGCCTCCCGCTATGCCGTGAACAAGGAGCGCATGGTGCGTCTTTCCGAGTACAGCCGCGACTGCCTCGACGAGCTCCGCGCTGAAACCGGCATCAGTTATGAAGGCCGCGCCCTCGGCACAACCCAGTTGTTCCGCACCCAGGCCCAGGTAGACGCCGCGGCCAAGGACATCGCCGTCCTCGAAGCCTCCGGCGTGCCTTACGAGCTGCTCGACCGCGATGGCATCGCCCGCGTCGAACCGGCCCTGGCCAAGGTCAAGCACAAGCTGGCCGGCGCCCTGCGCCTGCCCAACGACCAGACCGGCGACTGCCAGATGTTCACCACCCGCCTCGCCGAGATGGCGGAGAAGCTGGGTGTGGAATTCCGCTTCGGTCAGAACATCGAGCGCCTGGACTTCGCCGGCGACCGCATCAACGGCGTGTGGATCGACGGCAAGCTGGAAACCGCAGACCGCTATGTGCTCGCCCTCGGCAGCTATACCCCGCAAATGCTCAAGCCGCTCGGCATCAAGGCTCCGGTCTATCCGCTCAAGGGGTATTCGCTGACCGTGCCGATCATCAATCAGGCCATGGCGCCGACCTCGACCATTCTCGACGAGACCTACAAGGTCGCCATCACTCGCTTCGACAACCGCATCCGCGTGGGCGGCATGGCCGAGATCACCGGCTTCAACCTGGACCTGAATCCGGCTCGCCGCGACACCCTGGAGATGATCACCGCCGACCTCTACCCTGAAGGTGGCGACCTCTCCCAGGCAAGCTTCTGGACCGGCCTGCGCCCGGCGACTCCGGACGGCACCCCGATCGTGGGCGCCACTCCGTTCCGCAACCTGTTCCTCAACACCGGACACGGTACCCTTGGCTGGACCATGGCCTGCGGCTCCGGCCGCCTGCTGGCGGACCTGATGGCGCGCAAGCGTCCGGAAATCCGCGCCGACGGCCTGGACATCTTCCGCTACGGCAATTCCAAGGAGACCCCGAACAATGTCAATCCAGCGCCTGCGCACTGAAACCCGCTACAGCGAAGTCGTCATCCACAACGGCACGGTCTACCTGGCTGGCCAACTGGATGAGAAACACAGTGCGGGCATCGGCCAGCAGACTCGCGAAACCCTGGCCGCTATCGACGCGATGCTGGCCGAAGCCGGTACCGACAAGAGCAACATCCTGTCGGTGACCATCTACCTGAAGGATATGGAGGCGGACTACGCCGCGATGAACGCGGTGTGGGATGCCTGGGTGCCGAAGGGCGCTGCCCCGGCCCGTGCCTGCGTCGAAGCGAAGATGTACTCGCCCGACGTGCTGGTGGAAATGACGGTCGTCGCCGCGCTTCCTTAAGTTTCTTGCTCAGCCCGGCGTTCGCGCCGGGTTTTTTCCACCCGATCATTTAGAAGAAGTCCTCGCCATGCGTCCCGCCCGTGCCCTGATCGATCTCGAAGCCCTTTGCCACAACTACCGCCTAGCTCGCGAAGTCAGCGGTGCCAAGGCGCTCGCCGTGGTCAAGGCCGATGCTTATGGACATGGTGCGGTGCGCTGCGCCCGGGCTCTGGAATCCGAGGCCAATGGCTTTGCCGTGGCCTGCATCGAAGAGGCGCTGCAACTGCGCACGGCCGGCATCCGCAAGCCGATCCTGCTGCTGGAAGGCTTCTTCGAGGCTGATGAACTGGCGCTGATTCAAGAGCACGACTTCTGGACAGTGGTGCATTCCAACTGGCAGTTGGAAGCCATCGAGCGCGCTGCCGTGCGCAAGCCGCTGACCGTCTGGCTCAAGCTGGATTCGGGTATGCACCGCGTCGGGCTGCACCCTGCCGAGTACCGCGATGCCTGGCAGCGCCTTTCCACCAGCGCAAAGGTCGAGAAGATCGTACTGATGAGCCACTTCGCCCGCGCGGATGAGCTGGACTGCCCTAGCAGCATCGAGCAGGTTGCCGTTTTCGAGCAGGCTCGTGCCGGCCTCGAAGCGGAGGTCAGCCTGCGCAACTCGCCGGCCGTCCTTGGCTGGCTGCAGGTGCCGAGTGATTGGGTGCGCCCCGGCATCATGCTCTACGGCGCGACCCCCTTCGAGCAGCCGCATTCGCTGGCAGACAGCCTGAAGCCGGTGATGACCCTCGAATCGAAGGTCATCAGCGTGCGCGAGCTGCCCGCCGGCCAGCCGGTTGGCTACGGTGCGAAGTTCGTCACCGAGCGCCCGACCCGCGTCGGCGTGGTCGCCATGGGATACGCCGACGGCTATCCGCGCCACGCGCCCACCGGCACTCCGGTGAGCATCGACGGCCAGCCGAGCCGACTGATCGGCCGGGTGTCCATGGACATGCTCACCGTCGACCTCACCGACTTGCCCAACGCCGGCCTTGGCAGCCGCGTCGAACTCTGGGGCAACGAAGTTCTGGCCAGCGATGTGGCTGCCCATGCTGGAACGATTCCCTATCAGATCTTCTGCAATCTGCGCCGGGTGCCGCTCGTCTATAGCTGATCACCGGCGTGGATGGCGAGTGATCAGGAAAACGATCATTTCGCCGACGTTGTTTACTAGCTCATTGCTTTTACTGAGATTTTTCTTGGGACGGGGAAAGTTCGCGCAGTATTGACGGCCCGCGTGTTGTAAATACTGAACGCTGTTGCCATGATACGGCGACCGTGACTACCCCTGATCCCCAAGGAGGATCCCGCCATTGGACGTCGGTGTACGACTGCAAGCCATCCGTAAGCTGAAAGGCCTGTCCCAGCGTGAGCTCGCCAAGCGCGCGGGTGTCACCAACAGCACCATTTCCATGATCGAGAAAAACAGTGTCAGCCCCTCCATCAGTTCGCTGAAGAAGGTGCTGGGGGGTATTCCCATGTCGCTGGTGGAGTTCTTCTCCCTCGATCTTGAGCAGGAAAACCAGGTCCAGGTGGTTTATCGGGCTTCCGAACTCACCGATATCTGCAGCGGCGCCATCACCATGAAGCTGGTGGGCAAGGCCCATCCCAGCCGCGCCCTGGCTTTTCTCGACGAGACCTATCCGCCGGGCACTGATACCGGCGACGAGATGTACGCCCATGAAGGTGAAGAGGCCGGCATGCTGGTTGAGGGCCGTCTGGAGCTGACCATCGGCAGCGAGGTGTACATCCTCGAACCGGGCGACAGCTACTATTTCGAAAGCAGCAAACCGCACCGCTTCCGCAATCCGTTCGATGCTCCGGCACGCCTGATCAGCGCGACCACGCCGGCGAACTTCTGAATTCCAAAAACGCCACGCCCATGTCCCTGCGACAAGTTGGGTTGTTTCAGCGTGGCGAACTAACCGTATATACTTGCGCCCGCTCGCGAAACCGTGGCCGCGGGCGAAACTAGCCACGATGAGGGTGTAAGGGTGAACCTAATCAAGAAGATGCTGGCGGCCCACGCTGCCGTATTGGCCCTGTGGGCTGTTAGCGCCCAGGCCGCGACCGACGACGCCGTTGCCGAGCGCATCAAGCCGGTAGGCGAGGTCTGCGTCATGGGTCAGGAATGCAAGGGCGTTGGCGCCGTAGCAGCCGCTGCTGGCGGCGGTGCGCGTACGCCGGACGACATCATCGCCAAGCACTGTGGCGCTTGCCACACCGCTGGCGTGCTGGGCGCGCCGAAGATCGGCGATACCGCTGCCTGGAAAGAGCGTGCTGACCACCAAGGCGGTCTCGACGGCATCCTGGCCAAGGCCATCTCCGGTATCAACAGCATGCCGCCGAAGGGCACCTGCGCCGATTGCACCGACGATGAGCTGAAAGAAGCCATCAAGAAGATGTCCGGCCTGTAACTTCGCCGCCATCGATGAGTAAAAAGCCGCCCAAGGGCGGCTTTTTCATGCCTGTTCGCTGCGACCTGTTGTCGCAGTCTTTCAGTCGAGGAAGGTGACCTGGCCGTCGGTGAGCGAGGCCACCCGTGCCAGCGCCTCGACCCGGTAGCCCTCGCTTTCCAGCAGGCCACGGCCTTCCTGGAAGGATTTCTCGATGACGATGCCCAGCCCCGCGACGCTGGCGCCGGCCTGGCCGATCAGATCCAGCAGGGCCTTGGCGGCATGGCCGTTGGCGAGAAAGTCATCAATCACCAATACGTGGTCGGCGGCGGTCAGGTGCTTGGCCGAGATGGCGATGGTGCTTTCGCTTTGCTTGGTGAAGGAGAACACCTTGGAAATGTAGAGGTTGTCCTTCAGGGTCAGCGACTGGTACTTGCGGGCGAAGATCACCGGCACGCCCAGTTCCAGGCCGGCCATCACGGCTGGCGCGATGCCGGAGGCTTCGATCGTGACGATCTTGGTGATGCCCTGGCTGCGGAAGCGTTCGGCGAACTCATGGCCCACCTGCTGCATCAGACGCGGATCGATCTGGTGATTGAGGAAGGCGTCGACCTTCAGGACCTGGTCGGACAGTACGATGCCTTCTTCGCGAATCTTCTGTTTCAGCGCTTCCACGCCATTACCCTCATGTATGGCCCGGTCTGCGCCGGGGTTCTTTAATTACGGCTTCTTCAGCATGGCACGGATGTCCGCCAGGGCGGTGTTGCCGCGCGCGGCCTTCACCTCCACGGGGGCATCGTCCATGCCTTCCCATTCCAGGTCTTCCTGAGGCAATTCCTCGAGGAAGCGGCTGGGTGAGCAATCGATGATCTCGCCGTACTGCTTGCGCTTGGCGGCGAAGGTCATGGCCAGATTCTGCCGCGCGCGGGTGATGCCCACGTAGGCCAGGCGGCGTTCTTCCTCGATGGTGTCGGCTTCGATGCTGGAGCGGTGGGGGAGGATGTCTTCTTCCACGCCCATGATGAAGACGTAGGGGAATTCCAGGCCCTTGGAAGCGTGCAAGGTCATCATCTGCACACCGTCGGCGCCTTCCTCTTCCTCCTGCTGGCGTTCGAGCATGTCGCGCAGCACCAGCTTGGCGATGGCTTCCTCGATGGTCATGCCGCCTTCTTCATCACGCTCCAGGGTGTTCTTCAGGGCGTCGACGAGGAACCAGACGTTGCCCATGCGGAAGTCAGCGACCTTGTCGCTGGAGGCGTTCTGGCGAATCCAGTTCTCGTAGTCGATATCCATCACCATGCTGCGCAGGGCGGCGATGGGATCGTTCTGTGCACACTGCTGGCGCACCCCGTCGATGAAGCGCTTGAATCGCTGCAGGCGGTCGGTGAAGCGGCTGTCCAGGTGTTCGCTCAGGCCCATTTCGTCGCTTGCCGCGAACATCGAGATGCCGCGCTCGGTGGCGTAGTTGCCAAGCTTCTCCAGGGTGGTGGAGCCGATCTCCCGGCGCGGCACGTTGATCACGCGCAGGAAGGCGTTGTCGTCGTCCGGGTTTACCAGCAGGCGGAAGTAGGACATCAGGTCCTTCACTTCCTGGCGCCCGAAGAAGCTGGTGCCCCCGGACAGCCGATACGGAATCTGGTGGTGCTGCAGCTTCAGCTCCATCAGCTTGGCCTGATGGTTGCCCCGGTAGAGGATGGCGAACTCGCTGTAGGGCCGCTGGGTGCGCAGGTGCAGGGTGAGAATCTCCATGGCGATGCGCTCGGCCTCGGCGTCCTCGTTGCGGCAGCGGATCACCCGGATTGGATCGCCCACGCCCATCTCGCTCCACAGTTGCTTCTCGAACACGTGGGGGTTGTTGGCGATGAGGATGTTCGCGCACTTGAGGATGCGGCTGGTGGAGCGATAGTTCTGCTCCAGCATCACCACCTTCAGCGACGGGAAATCTTCCTTCAGCTGCATCAGGTTTTCCGGCCGCGCGCCGCGCCAGGCGTAGATCGACTGGTCGTCGTCACCCACCACGGTGAACTGAGCACGGTGCTGCACCAGCAGCTTCACCAGCAGGTACTGGCTGGCGTTGGTGTCCTGGTATTCGTCCACCAGCATGTAGCGCACGCGGTTCTGCCACTTCTCCAGGATGTCCGGGTTGTCCTGGAACAGTTTCACCGGCAGCAGGATCAGGTCGTCGAAGTCCACCGCGTTGTACGCCTTGAGCGTGCGCTGGTAGTGCATATAGACGACGGCGGCGGTCTGTTCCTTCGGGTTGCGCGCCTTGGCCAGCGCTTCCTCGGGCAGGATCAGGTCGTTCTTCCAGTTGCCGATGTAGCCCTTGATTTCGTCGGCGCCATCATCCCCGGCATATTCCTTCTGCATGATGTCGGTCAGCAGCGCCTTGATATCCGACTCGTCGAAGATCGAGAACCCGGGCTTGAAGCCCAGGCGCGCGTGTTCCTTGCGGATGATGTTGAGGCCGAGGTTGTGGAAGGTGGAAACCGTAAGGCCCTTGCCCTCGCTGCCGCGCAGCAGGGTGCTGACGCGCTCCTTCATCTCGCGCGCCGCCTTGTTGGTGAAGGTCACCGCGACGATGTGCTGCGCGCGGATCCCGCACTGCTGCACCAGGTAGGCGATCTTCCGGGTGATCACGCTGGTCTTGCCGGAGCCTGCACCGGCGAGCACAAGGAGCGGACCACCGACGTAGTTCACGGCTTCCTGCTGCCGGGGGTTGAGTCGGGACATGCTGGGGCTGGATCAAGGCGAATGGCCGCGCATTCTAGCAGGCCGGCCGGGTTGTACCGAAGTACCTCTGGGCAACTGTGATACAAGCGAGATTGCTGGTGGGTTGAGCTTGGAAATTTCCGTGCAGCCAGTACGATGGTGCCGTCTTTGTCGGCGAATTGGCGAAGATCACGTAGGGATGCGTGGTAAGAACGACGCCGATAACGGCGCAGTCTGGCGGGAAAGTGCCGCACTATCTGTGACCCCGGGGAGGTCATTTGTCCGCGCTCGTTGAGCCCATGCGCATGCTCCTGCTGGCGGAAACGCCGGCCTGGGCCGAACTTTTTCGCGAAATGCTTTCCGCGATGGGCAGCGCATCCCCCTTGATTACCGCCGCTTCCTGGGACGCTGCCAGCAGTTTGGTGGGCGACCTGGGTTGTGCCCTGGTGCTTTGTACTCCGGCCCGATTGCCCTCGGCCGGGCGTTGCCCACTGCCCATCATCCTGCTGCTGGAAGAAGAACCGGACGAAGCTCCCCAGGGCGTCAGCGACTGGCTGGTGCGCGAACACCTGAGTGCCGACACCCTTCGTCGCACCCTGCGTCATGTCCGCGAGCGACGTAACCTGCAGCACGCGCTGGAACGCCTGGCCGAGCAGGACCCGCTCACCGGCATTGCCAACCGCCAGGGCTTCCAGACCTTGCTGGCCGCGCGGCTGGTGGAGTACGACGGGCGCGGTCTGGCACTCGGTCACCTGGATCTGGACAACTTCCGCCATGCCAACGACGCCCTCGGCTATCAGGCCGGTGACCGTCTGATCCTGCAAGTGGTCGCGCGGCTCAAGGCCCAGCTCCGCGCTGGCGACCAGGTAGCGCGCCTGGGCAGCGATGAATTTGCCCTGCTGCTGGATACCCGTCGCGACCCGGCTCGCGCCGAGCGAGTTGCCGAGCGTATCGCCGAGGCCTTGGCCGAACCCTACCAGGTAGACGGCGAGAGCTTGTTGCTCGGCTGCAGCCTGGGTATCGCCCATTCCCGAGGCAGCGAAGGTGCCGACCCACTGATGTGGCACGCCCACATCGCCATGCAGCAGGCCAAGGCCAGCCAGGGCTGCACCTTCCATGTCTTCGATGAGCGCATCAATCACAGTGCCCGCAGCCGCGCCGACCTGGAAAGCGAGCTGCGTCGGGCGCTGCGCCGGGACGAGCTGGAGCTGCACTACCAGCCACGGCTCTGCCTGAAGACCGGCAACATCCTGGGCCTGGAAGCCCTGGTGCGCTGGCGCCACAGCGAACGCGGCCTGCTCACGCCCAATGAGTTCGTGCCGCTGGCCGAAGAAAGCGGCCTGATCGTACCGCTGGGCTACTGGGTGATCTCCCGTGCCCTGCGCGATATGCAGTGGCTGCGCGGACGCGGTCTGCCGCCGCTGCACATGGCGGTGAACCTGTCGTTCCGCCAGTTCCAGGACAGCCAGCTGCTTTCCACTTTGAGCCGGTTGATCCACGAACGCGGTGTCGATGCCCGCTGGCTGGAATTCGAGCTCACCGAAACCGCCGTGATGCGCCGCAGCGAACAGGTGCGCCAGACCATGGACGCCCTGGGGCGGCTGGGCGTGCGCTTTTCCCTGGACGACTTCGGCACCGGCTTCTCCTCCTTCGTCCACCTCAACAGCCTGCCCATTGCACTGCTGAAGATCGACAAGAGCTTCGTCGGCGGCATGCATGATCGTCCGGAGAATCGCCTGTTGGTGAAGGCCATGATCAACCTGGCGCAGAACCTCAAGCTGGAAGTCGTGGCCGAGGGCGTGGAAAGCGCCGAACAACTGGCATTGCTCCGCCAATTCGGCTGCGACCAGGCCCAGGGCTACTGGATCAGTCGGCCCTTGCCGCTGGCCGAGCTGGCACGCTTTCTGGTGTTCGGTGCGCGCCAGGCGCTGTTTGCCAGCCAGGAGTCCTGACCGCTGTGTGCGAATTCATTCGCGATTGAAGACTCGTAGGGTCACGAGCGGGCGCCGAGGGGCTGTGGATAACCCGTCTGGCCGCAGTAATCGTGCGGTCTTCCACTCGAAGCCCAGGGTCAGTCCCAGCGCAGCGCAGGCCAGTCCCAGCGCCAACCCCCACCAGACGCCGGTAGCACCCCAGCCCAGGGGGAAGGCCAGTAGCCAGGCTGCCGGCGCGCCCACCAGCCAATAGCAGCCGAGACCGACCAGGAAGGTGGTCTTGGCGTCCTTGAGGCCTCGGATCGCGCCCATGGCGATGGTCTGGATGCCATCGAACAGTTCGAACCAGGCGGCCACTGCCAACAGGCTCACGGCGAGTCGCACGATGTCCTGATACTCGGCGGCGTGGCGATCGAGGAACAGCCCCACCACCCATTCCGGTGCTACCCAGAACAGCACTGCGAACGCGAGCATGCAGCCGGCGCCGAAGCCGATCCCCAGGCGCCCGGCGCGGCGCGCTTCCTCAAGCCGACCGGCGCCGTAGTGTTGGCCGATGCGGAAGGTCACCGCGTAGGAGATCCCGACCGGCACCATGAAGGCTACGTACACCGACTGGATGGCGATCTGGTGCGCCGCCAGCTGGGTGTTGCCGAGCGCGCCCATGCACAGGGCTGCGAAGGCAAACAGACCGGACTCCACCGCGTAGGTGCCGCCGATGGGCAGGCCCAGGCGCATCAGCTCGGCCAGCGCCTCGCGGGAGGGTCGCAGCAGGCCACGCCCCAGCGCATAGGTGGCGTAGGCCGGGTTGCGCACGATGTGCCAGGCGAGGAGCAGCGCCATGCCGTTCATCACCCCTGCGGTGACCAGGCCGATACCGGCCAGCCCGAGGCGCGGCAGGCCGAACATGCCGTGGATTAGCACGTAATTGAGCAGGAAGTTGGCCAGGGCGCCGCCGATACTGATCGCCATGACCGGGCCGGGCCGGCCGATGGCGCTGGTGAAGCCGCGCAGGGCCATGAAGCCGAGATAGCCGGGCAGGGCGAAAACCAGCGTGGAAAGGAACTGCATGGCGCCCTCCACACTCTCCGGCGCCTGGCCGAAGGCGAGCAGGATGGGCTTGAGGTTCCACAGCAGCAGGCCGGCGGCCAGTGCCATGGCGAACGCCAGCCAGAGGCCGCTCTGGGTGAGGCGGGTGGCGCCGGCTGCGTCGTCCGCGCCATGTCGGATGGCAACCAGATTGCCCACGGCGGCGATGACCCCGACGCAGAAGATCGATACGAAGGAATAGCTGGCCGCGCCCAGGCCGCCACCAGCCAGTGCTTCGGGGCCGAGCAGGCCCATCATCACGGTATCGGTGAAGACCATCAGCACGTGGGCCAACTGGGCCGCGATCAGCGGGCCAGCCAGGCGCAGGATGGCCATGAGTTCGCTGCGAATGCTTTGTGGCATGAGTAAGGCTCACTTTTTCGACGTGCCGGACTGTTCCTGTGGCCGTCTGTGGATTCCGCAATTCTCTGAGCCTTGATCGATCGGCACAAAAGGAAAAAAATGATGCGATCCATGACTTTGACTCATAGGTATAGGCATATGTCGCGTCGCCTGCCGCCGCTTTACGCTCTGCGTGCCTTCGAGGCCGCCGCCCGTCACGCGTCCTTTACCCGCGCCGCCGAGGAGCTGGCCATCACCCAGAGCGCGGTGAGTCGGCACATCCGTACCCTGGAAGATCATTTCGCCTGCCGCCTGTTCGAGCGTCAGGGGCGCTCCCTGCAGCTCACCGAGCCGGCGCGCATGCTGCTGCCCGGACTGCGCGACGGTTTCGATAGCCTGGAGCGGGCCTGCACCACCCTGCGTGTCGACGACGCCACCGTGCGCCTGAAGGCACCGTCCACCCTGACCATGCGCTGGCTGCTGTCGTGCCTCAGCCGCTTCCGCCCTCTCAACGCGGACATCGAGGTGCAGCTCACCAGCGCCTGGATGGATGTGGACAAGGTGGACTTTCAGCACGAGCCCTTCGATTGCGCGGTGTTGCTCAGCGACGGCCATTTCAGCCAGGACTGGGAGGTAACCGTGCTGTTCAGCGAATGGCTGATTCCAGTCTGCGAGCCGTCGCAGGCCACCGAACCCTGGGGCCTGGCGCGTCTGCAGGGAACCGAACTGCTGCACCCGACGCCGGACCGCCGCGACTGGCGCCGCTGGCTCCAGCGCATGGAGCTCGACGACGAGGTCACGCTCAAGGGCGGGCAGGTGTTCGACACCCTGGAGCTGGGCATAGTCGCTGCCGCCCGGGGTTACGGGGTATCCATCGGTGATCTGTTCATGGTGGCCGAGGATGTCGCCCAAGGGCGCATTGGCCTGCCCTGGCCGACAGCCGTGGCTAGCGGAGAAAGTTACTACCTGGTCTGGCCGCGCGCCCGCAGCGGCCAGGATCGTTTGCGCCGGCTGCGTGACTTTCTGCAGGCGGAAGTGGCGGCCATGCAGCTTCCGAAAGTGGAACTGCTGGGTTAGGGCAGCTGGCGTAGCCCGTGCTCGAGGCTGGCGCTGGAAAGTTCGCCCATGTGGCTATGGTTCAGCCTTCCATTGGCGTCGTAGAAGAGGGTGGTGGGCAGGCCGAAGGAGCCAGTGGCCTGGCCCAGGCGATTGCCGCTGTCGAGCACCACTTCCCGAGGCGCCAGGCCCTGTTCGGTGAGATAGCGGGACACGGCCTCGGCGTGCTCGCCCTGGTTCACCAGCATGAAACGCACGTCGGGGTGCGCCTTCTGCGCGGCAACCAGCACCGGCATCTCGCGACGGCAGGGCGGGCACCAGGTGGCCCAGAGGTTGATCACCAGGGGGCGGCCATCCAGTTCACGTAGTTCCACCGGGTTGCCCTGCAGGTCCATCAGGCTCAGTGCCGGTAGCTGGCGACTGCGCTCCAGGGCTGAAACCAGTGCCTGGCCGCTGCCCCAGAGGCTGCCTCCCACCAGCACGGCAATGGCCAGCGACTGGCGCAGGACCGGTCTGCGCCAGGCGAGTACACCACCGACGAGGGCGGCGGCGAGCAGGCCCGGCCAGAGGAGGAAGCCACCGTCGCGGATATCCACAAGGCTCAGGGGCGCTGCGGCGTACTGCTCGAAGTACTGTCCGACGAAAGCCAGTCGCGCCACCAGCAGGCCGCCGATCAGCATGGCGAACAGCGCACCCTCGGGATTGGTCTTGTGCTTGCGCCCGGCTACCCAGCCGGCCAGCAGCGCTGCGAAGAAACCAAGGTAGAGCAGCGCATGCTGCATGGGGATGGCGAGTGGGCCGAGGTTGAGGCTGGTCATGCCGGACTCCGTGAAACGAGGCGGCGAGTATCGCAGCCTGGCGTCGGTGGGGCTGCGTCAGGCTGTGGATAAATGTTTCCGCTGGCCTGTAGGGGCGAATGAGTCCGCCCCTACAGTGGACATGGCCTCAGCGGACGACATGCAGGAAGTGCAGGTGCTTTTCGTACTGGTCGAGCAGGTCGCCGATCACTTCGTCACGGCTCCAGCCCATCACGTCGTAGTCCTGCCCGCCTTCACGCAGGTACACCTCGGCGCGGAAGTACTTGCGTGAGTCGACGCTCTCCTCGCCATTGTCACGCGCAACGAAACGCGGCAGAGGCAGGGCGCGGGGGCGCACCTCGTAGCTGAAGTCCACCTCGGTGCCGTGGCCGACGTTCAGTTTGCAGCGCCCGTCCTCGCCATTCTGCACCTCGACCCCATAGCCCTGCTTGCGCAGCTCCTCGGCCACTTCGAGGCATGCCGGGCGCACCACTTCGTCGATGAAACGGGTGACATGGCTGCGACGCGGGAACATCAGGATGTTGCGCAGGCGTCGTTGCCAGCCACCCTGCTGGCGCTGGGCCGGGCGGGAGAGATTGAGTGCCTGGTAGCGGATTCCGCGCTTGGTGGCGTCCAGGCGCAGGGCCTTGAGCAAGCCCCAGGTAGCCGCCAGCAGCACCACGGCGAAGGGCAGGGCGCTGGCGATGGTCGCGGTCTGCAGGGCCTTGAGGCCGTCGGCCACCAGCAGTGCCATGGCCACCACGCCTATCAGGATCGACCAGAACAGGCGCTGCCAGAGTGGCGTCACCTCGCGGCCGCCGGAGGCCAGCATGTCGACCACCAGGGCGCCGGAGTCGGCGGAGGTGACAAAGAACACCACCACCATGAGTACCGCAACCATGGACAACAGCGAAGCGAAGGGGAACTGCTCGAGGAAGGCGAAGAGCGCCAGCGAGCTGTCCTGGGCCACGGTGTCCAGCAGGCTGTGGACGCCGTCTTGCAGCACCATGTGAATGGCGGTGTCGCCGAACACCGTCATCCACAGCAGCGTGAAGCCGGCTGGAACGAACAGTACGCCGGAGACGAACTGGCGGATGGTGCGTCCGCGGGAGATGCGCGCGATGAACAGCCCGACGAAGGGCGACCAGGACAGCCACCAGCCCCAGTAGAGCAAGGTCCAGCCGCCGATCCAGTCGCTGGATTCATAGGCGTACAGGTTGAAGGTCTTGCTGACGATCTCCGACAGGTAGCCGCCGGTGTTCTGTACGAAGGTCTTCAGCAGGAACACGGTAGGCCCCAGCACCAGCACCACGGCCAGCAGGATCACGGCCAGCACCAGGTTGAGCTCGGAGAGGATCTTGATCCCCCGGTTCAGTCCACTGGCTACCGACAGGGTGGCCAGGGCGCAGGTGCCAGCGATCAACCCCAGCTGTACCGGCACGCTGACCGGCAGGCCAAACAGGTGGTTGAGGCCGCTGTTGATCTGCAGTACGCCATAGCCGAGGGAGGTGGCCACGCCGAACACGGTGCCGAGGATGGCAAAGATATCCACAGCGTGGCCGATGGGGCCGTATATGCGGTCGCCGATCAATGGGTAGAGCGCCGAACGCAGGGTCAGCGGCAGATCGTGGCGGAAGCAGAAGAACGCCAGGATCAGCGCGACGATGGCGTAGATCGCCCAAGCGTGCAGGCCCCAGTGAAAGAAGGTCAGCTTCATCGCCTCTTTGGCGGCGGCGACGGTGTTGGCATCGCCCACTGGCGGGTTGGCGTAATGCATCAGCGGTTCGGCAACGCCGAAGAACATCAGGCCGATGCCCATGCCCGCGGAGAACAGCATGGCGAACCAGGAGCTGTTGCGGTACTCGGGGCGGCTGTGGTCAGGGCCGAGCTTGATGTCGCCAAAGCGACTGACCGCGAGGAAGACCACGGTGATGAGGATCAGCGCCACGGTCAGGACGTAGAACCAGCTGGCATTGACGACGATCCAGTCCTGGATGTGGCCAAACAGCGTCTGGGCCTGTTCGCGGGCCAGGGTGCTGTAGAGCACCAGGGCAATGATGAGGAAGGCGGAGCCGAAAAAAACCGGCGGATTGAGGGTGGATTGCGAAGACGAACGTGCCTCCATTGAGCTAGCTCTCCTTTTAATCGGATGGCCGCCAAGGGCGGAAGGCGCAGTATTCTAGCAAAGATGATAGATAAAGTCTCTTATCGGTATTTGATCAATAGCTTTCATTGCTTCAGGTCAGTGCCTCGGGCCTGTATTGCAGGGCCTCTCCGAGATGATGGCGGGCGATCTTCCCGGCCTGTTCCAGGTCGGCCAGGGTTCGCGCCACCTTGAGGATGCGGTGGGCGGCGCGCAGGGACAGGTTCAGGCGCTCGCAGGCGTCTTCAAGCCAGGCGCGGTCGGAGGCGTCCAGGGCGCAGTGCCGACGCAGGCCCTGCAGGTCGAGGAACGCGTTGGCGCAGCCCTGCCGCTGAAGCTGCAGGCGCCGTGCCCGAGCCACTTCGGACGCGGCTTGCGCACTGCCCGGGCCTACGCTGGCCGGTGGCTCCAGGCTGGTGGATTCGCGGGCGACGGTCAGGTGCAGATCGATTCGGTCGAGCAGGGGGCCGGACAGCTTGGCGCGGTAGCGCTGAATCTGTTCTGGGGTGCAGCGGCAGCGGCCACCGGGGTCACCCAGATATCCACAGGGGCATGGGTTCATCGCCGCCACCAGTTGGAAGCGCGCCGGGAAGCGCACCTTGTCATGGGCACGGGCGATGACGATTTCGCCACTTTCCAGCGGCTCACGCAGAACTTCCAGCACCTTCCGGTCGAACTCTGGCAGCTCGTCAAGGAACAGCACCCCCTGATGCGCCAGGGTTATTTCCCCCGGTTTGGGTCGACTGCCGCCACCGACCAGCGCGGCGCCCGACGCACTGTGATGCGGTTGTCGAAAGGGTCGCTGGGGCCAGGACTGCAGAGGCGCGTGACTGGCGACCGAATGGATGGCGGCCACTTCCAGTGCCTCCTGCTCTCCCAGGGGCGGCAACAGGCCGGGCAGGCGGCTGGCAAGCAGGGTCTTGCCGGTGCCGGGAGGCCCACAGAAGAGCAGGTTATGGCTTCCGGCTGCGGCCACCAGCAGGGCGCGTTTGGCGGCTGCCTGGCCCTGGACGTCGGCGAGGTCAGGGTAGGGCGGTCGTTCCTCCAGCAAGCCCCTGGGCTGATAGGGGGCGAGCGGGGTATGGCCGGCGAAGTGTGCGGTAAGTTCCAGCAGGTGCGCGGCGGCCAGCACCTTGAGGCCGCTGGCGAGGCTGGCTTCCTCCGCGTTCTCCTTGGGTACCACCAGGGTCCGCCCGGCGGCACGAGCGGCCAGCGCGGCGGGCAGTACACCCTGAACTGGGCGCAGAGCCCCGGAGAGCGCCAGTTCTCCCAGGCACTCGACCTCTTCCAGGGCATTGGCCGGTAGTTGGCCGCTGGCGGCGAGCACACCGAGTGCAATAGCCAGGTCGAACCGGCCGCCATCCTTCGGTAGGTCAGCCGGGGCGAGGTTGAGGGTGATGCGGCGGGGCGGGAAGTCGAACCCGCTGTTCAGGATCGCGCTGCGCACACGGTCCTTGCTTTCCTTTACGGCCGCTTCCGGAAGGCCCACCAGGGCCAGGGACGGCAGGCCATTGGCAAGGTGGGCTTCGACGGTCACGGCAGGGGCTTCGACGCCGACCTGCGCGCGGCTGTGGACGATGGCCAGGGACATTGATCACTCCTTGATCGGTCCGCCGGGCCGGAGCGGGATCACTCCGCCGGCGGCGGGTTCAACTTGGCTTCCAGTTCCGCGACCTTGGCTTCCAGGGCTTCCAGGCGTGCGCGAGTGCGGGCGAGGACCACCATCTGGCTGTCGAACTCGTCGCGACTGACCAGGTCAAGCTTGCCGAAGGCGCTCTGCAGCAAAGCCTTGAACTGGGTCTCGACCTCGGCGCGGGGCAGCGGGCTGTCGCTGCTGAACAAGCGCGAGGCAGTGGCGGCGAGGGTATCGAGCAGGGCTTTGGGCGGCAGCATGGTGGGTTTCCGTAGGTGAATGGGCGGCAGTCTACCACGGTGCTCCCGGGGGCCGGACTGGCGATGGGCGGCGCACACTTTTTGAGCAGGATGCTGGGGCGTTGCGCACTGCTTTGGTGCGATCAGGGTGCGGTTCCGGTCTCTCCGAACCGGCATTCGGCCAGTATCTGCTTGAAAAAAGGCACTTTGTTCGGAGCTGGCAAGAAATCTGCTTGGAGGTGGGCGACGCATGCACCGATGCAGTTCCGGTGCACCGGGCGAGGCGGGGGAGTGTTTCGCCAGAAGCGGTTGGTTGATGTCGGCGTGCCGAGGCAGGGCGGGCCGATGCATTACAAAAGCCAGACACTGCGCTTAGACTTGAGCCGGGTTCGCGTTTTTCCTGGGGCAAGTCAACCAAACACGGGAGAGAGTTTCATGAAACTAGTCACCGCCATCATCAAGCCTTTCAAACTCGACGACGTGCGTGAGTCGTTGTCGGAGATCGGTGTGCAGGGCATTACCGTCACCGAGGTCAAGGGCTTCGGACGGCAAAAAGGCCACACAGAGCTGTACCGTGGCGCCGAGTACGTTGTCGATTTCCTGCCGAAGGTGAAGATCGACGTGGCCATTGCCGACGATCAACTGGATCGCGTGATCGAGGCCATCACCAAGGCAGCCAATACCGGCAAGATCGGTGACGGCAAGATTTTCGTCGTCAATCTGGAACAGGCCATCCGTATCCGTACCGGCGAAACCGGCACAGACGCGATCTAAGCCTCCGAACCCCAACGCCCCAGGAGAAAACAACATGACTCTGCGTAAAGCCGCAGGGCTAGGAGCCCTTTTGTCCCTCGTTACCCCCGGCCTGGCCATGGCCGCCGACGAGGTCGTGCTTAACAGTGGTGACACGGCGTGGATGATCGTCGCTACTGCACTGGTGCTGTTCATGACCATCCCCGGCCTGGCGCTGTTCTACGGCGGCATGGTGCGTTCCAAGAACGTTCTGTCGGTGATGATGCAGTGCTTCGCCGTCACCGGCCTGATCAGCATCCTCTGGGTGGTCTACGGCTACAGCCTGGCCTTCGACACCACCGGCATGGAACAGGGAGTGATCAACTTCAACTCCTTCGTGGGCGGCCTGTCCAAGGCCTTCCTCAGCGGCCTGAACACCAGCAGCCTGGTGTACGCGATTCCTGAGAGCGTGTTCATCACCTTCCAGATGACCTTCGCCATCATCACCCCGGCCCTGATCGTGGGTGCTTTTGCCGAGCGCATGAAGTTCTCCGCCATGCTGATCTTCATGGCCGTCTGGTTCACTCTGGTCTATGCCCCGATCGCCCACATGGTGTGGAGCGGCAATGGCGGCCTGATGTGGGATTGGGGCGTGCTGGACTTCGCCGGTGGCACCGTGGTGCACATCAACGCCGGTATTGCTGGTCTGGTGTGCTGCCTGGTGCTGGGCAAGCGCAAGGGCTATCCGACCACTCCGATGGCTCCGCACAACCTGGGTTACACCCTGGTCGGCGCCGCCATGCTCTGGGTGGGCTGGTTCGGCTTCAACGCCGGTTCCGCAGTAGCCGCCAACGGCACTGCCGGCATGGCCATGCTGGTTACCCAGATCGCCACCGCCGCCGCCGCCCTGGGCTGGATGTTCGCCGAATGGCTGACCCACGGTAAGCCGAGCGCTCTGGGCATCGCTTCCGGTGTGGTCGCCGGCCTGGTTGCCATCACCCCGGCTGCCGGCACCGTCGGCCCGATGGGCGCCCTGATCATCGGCCTGGTGGCCGGCGTGGTCTGCTACTTCTGCGCCACCAGCCTGAAGCGCAAGCTGGGCTACGACGACTCCCTGGACGCCTTCGGTGTGCACGGTATCGGCGGTATCGTCGGCGCGCTGCTGACCGGCGTGTTCGCAGCCCCTGCTCTGGGTGGCTTCGGTACCGTTGAAGACATCGGCGCCCAGCTCTTCATCCAGTTCGAAGGTGTGGCCTTCACCGTGGTCTACACCGGCATCGTGACCTTCGTGATCCTGAAGGTGCTGGACGTGGTTATGGGCCTGCGCGTCAACGAAGAGGAAGAGACCGTCGGCCTCGACCTGGCTCAGCACAACGAGCGCGGCTACAACCTCTGATGCAGATGATTTCCCTGTTCGGCAGCTGCCGACGGGGAAGTCGGCAGAAATGCCTAAAAGGGCGCCGCAAGGCGCCCTTTGCTTTTTCAGCGGCCGCGCTAGAATGCCGGCCGTACAAGCCGAGACAGGTATTTGCGGATGTGGCAGCAGACCCTGATTACCTTGCGCCCGAAGCCGCGTGGCTTCCACCTGGTGACCGAGGAAATCCTGGCCGCATTGCCGGAACTGCGGCGCTATCGCGTCGGTCTGTTGCACCTCTGGCTGCAACATACGTCGGCTTCCCTGACGGTGAACGAGAATGCCGATCCCGCTGTGCGGCGAGATTTCGAGCGATTCTTCAGTCGCCTGGTGCCCCAGGGTGAAAGCGGCTATGAACATGACTATGAAGGGCCGGACGATCTGCCCGCGCACTTCAAGGGCAGCCTGCTCGGCTGCCAACTGAGCCTGCCGCTCCGAGACGGGCAGCTGGCAATGGGCACCTGGCAAGGTGTCTACCTGGGTGAGCACCGCGACCAGGGTGGTGCTCGCCGACTGTTGGCGACCTTGCACGGCGAGGCGCCCTGATTTTTTTCCAGCCGCGTTAGTAAGCTGGCGTAGCTGGGCTATAACTAACCTGCTTTGGCAAGGCATGAGGTAGAACATGAGCGACGAAGAACTGGAACAAGACGAGCTGGAAGCGGCCGACGAGGAAGACGGCGAAGAGCTGGCTGCAGCCGATGATGGCGAAAGCGACGACGATGGCGAGGCCCCTGCCCCCACTGGGAAGAAGGCCAAGGCCGCGGTCGAAGTCGAAGAGATGCCCAGCATCGAAGCCAAGCAGAAAGAACGTGATGCCCTGGCCAGGGCAATGGAAGAATTCCTGGCCCGCGGTGGCAAGGTGCAAGAGGTCGAACCCAATGTGGTTGCCGACCCACCGAAGAAGCCGGACAGCAAGTACGGCAGCCGCCCCATCTGAGGCCGGCACCCGTCGAAAGAGCCCGCCATTGCGCGGGCTTTTTCATGCGTGCAGGGGAAGAAAGCGCCGTAATCGGTGTGCAGGCGACCTTATCTGCGAAAGTGCGGGCTCTCTAGTGCCACTTCGCCCAGCGCGCCAGTACCTCAGGCAACTCCCGCAGGCTGGTGATCTCCGCATCCGGCAGGTGTTCGCCGCTCCATTCCTTGCCCAGCGGGTTGAACCAGATGGCGCGCAGCCCGGCGCGGCGGGCGCCTTCGATATCGTCGGCCGGGTGGTCGCCGATATGTACGGCTTCCCGCGCGCTGACACCGCCACGCTTGAGCGCTTCGAGGAAGGGCACCGGATCGGGCTTGCCAATGCCCAGCTCCTCTGCACAGAGGGCGAACTTGAAGTAATCGGCCAGGCCCAGGCGGCGCACGTCGGCGTTGCCGTTGGTGATCACGCCCAGGTTGTAGCGGATGGCCAGGCGTTCCAGGGTGGGTACGGTGTCGGGGAAGAAGGTGATGCGGTGGCGAGCGTGGAGCATGGCCTGGAAGGCGCCTTCGGCCAGGTCGATGGCATCTTCGGCTGAGTAGCCAACGCCTTCCAGCGCGCGGCGCAGGGTGCGGCGGCGCAGTTCGCTGAGACGGTGCTTGAGGCTCGGTTCTGCAGCCAGGATCTCGCCGCGAATGACCCAGAGGTGTTCCACGGGCAAGGTGCCCAGGGCCGGAGTGTGTTCCATCAGCCAGTCGCGCATGGCTGATTCCGCGCCCTCGATGACCGGCCGGTTGTCCCACAGGGTGTCGTCCAGGTCGAAAGTGATCAGCTGAATACTCATTCGTCCGCTCCCCGTCGCTTTGCCCTCGGGTGGGCCTGATCGTAGACCGAGGCCAGGTGCTGGAAGTCCAGGTGGGTGTAGATCTGGGTGGTGGAAATGTCGGCGTGGCCGAGCAGCTCCTGTACCGCCCGAAGGTCCTGGGATGACTCCAGCATATGACTGGCGAAGGAATGCCGCAGCATGTGCGGGTGCAAATGCTGGCCCAGTTCACGCACTCCAGCCTGGCGCACCCGCAACTGGACGGCGCGTGCGGAGAGCCGGCGGCCCTGCCGGCTGATGAACACTGCGCGATCCCCCGGATTGGTCGTGGCGCGCAGCGGCAGCCACTCGTCCAGCGCTTCGCGGGCCTTGCTGCCCACCGGCAGCTCGCGAGTCTTGTTGCCTTTGCCGCGTACCCGCACGAGTCCGGCGGACAAATCGAGGCCGTCGAGGTCCAGGCCCACCAGTTCGGACAGGCGCAGACCGGACGAGTAGAAAAGCTCCAGCATGGCCTGGTCGCGGCGGGCGATGAAGTCGTCCTCAACGGCACCGTCCAGCAGTTGCTGGGCGCGGTCGGCGTCGAGCGCGCGGGGCAGGCGGCGAGCGCCCTTGGGGGCGGCAAGACCATTGGCCGGGTCGTGACGGCAGCGACCTTCGCGGATCAGGTATTGGTAGAGGCCGCGCACGGCCGAGAGCAGACGCGCCAGGCTGCGACTGGACAGGCCGTCCTGGTGCAATCGGGCGATAAAGCTGCGCAGGCTGCGGACGTCCAGGCCCTGCCAGTCGGCAATGCCGAATTTCTCGCAGAGCGCACGTACCTTGAGCAGGTCGCGGTGGTAGCCGTCCAGGGTGTGAGCTGAAACCTGGCGCTCGCTGCGCAGGTGATTCAGGTAGGCATCCAGGTCGGCTTGCATGGGACTTCCTTGGCGTGCGTGGTGACGGGCTATCTCACCGAACGCAGGGGTGTGGCGAAGCGTGGCAGCACCCGGGCCAGGACTTCGGCGATATAGCCGAGGAACAGGGTGCCAAGGGAGCTCTTGTAGTGCTGCGGGTCCGGGCTGCCAATGGCGAGTACGCCGTGCAGGCCCTGGTAGGTCAGGCTGACCACGGCAGCGGAGCCGACCTGGTCGCGCTCCTCGGCGCCGAACAGGAACTCCAGCTCATGGCCGCGCAGTACGCCGCAGATGGTCTTGCCGCCGGCCAGCAGTCCACCGATGCTCTGGTGCGCTTCAGCAACGGTAACGCTCCGACCTACCGGCAGGGTGCTCTCGCTGAACAGGATGAGGCTGACGAAGGGCACCTGGAACTCGTGCCGCAGGCTGTCTTCCACGGCGCCCACCACTTCTTCCAGGCTGGAGGCATCGAGCAGGTCGAGCACCAGGCGGCGGGTCTTGTCGAAGAGCCGGTCGTTCTCCCGCGCGACATCCATCAATTGCGCCAGGCGATGGCGCATCTCGATGTTTCTCTCGCGCAATAGCTTCACCTGGCGTTCCACCAGGGACACAGCGTCACCCGGCTGGTGCGGGATGCGCATTTCAGGAATCAGCTCTTCATGCTGGACGAAGAACTCCGGATGGAGGCGCAGGTAGGCCGCCACCGTCTCGGAGTCGAGGTGTTGTGGCGGGTCCTGATGCTGGTCGGTCATAGGCGAACCTGTCCTTCGAATACGCGGACGGCGGGTCCGGTCATCATAACGGGATGCCCCGGGCCGGCCCACTCGATAGAGAGTCGGCCGCCCGGCAGTTCGAGTTGCACCGGTGAGTCCATCCAGCCCTGGCGGATCGCGGCCACTGCGGCGGCGCAAGCACCGGTTCCGCAGGCCAGGGTTTCCCCGGCGCCGCGCTCCCAGACGCGCAGCTTCGCTTGCTTGCGATCGACGATCTGCAGGAAGCCCACGTTCACCCGCTGCGGGAAGCGCGGGTGGTGTTCCAGCTTCGGCCCCAGGCTGTGTACGGGTGCACTGGCGACATCATCGACGCGCAGCACCGCGTGGGGGTTGCCCATGGAAATGGCTGCCAGTTCGACCGTCTGGCCGTCCACCTCGACCGGGTAGCTCAGGGCTTCGGCGTCGGCCACGAAGGGAATCTGTTGCGGGACCAGGCGCGGCGGACCCATGTCCACGGTGACCTGGCCATCGGGGCGCACATCCAGTTCGATGATGCCGCTCTTGGTCTCGACGCGAATACGCTTCTTCACCGTCAGGCGCTTGTCGATGACGAAGCGGGCAAAGCAGCGCGCGCCATTGCCGCACTGTTCCACTTCCGAACCGTCGGAATTGAAGATGCGGTAGCGGAAGTCAACATCCGGGTTGGTCGGGGCTTCGACGATCAGCAACTGGTCGAAACCGATGCCGGTGTGGCGGTCGCCCCACTGTTTGGCGTGCTTGGGCTGGATATGGGCGTGCTGGCTGACCAGGTCGAGGACCATGAAGTCGTTGCCGAGGCCGTGCATCTTGGTGAAGCGCAATAACATGGATGCGCCCTCACTGCGGCAGCAGGCTTTCGCCGGCGTAGAGGTCTTCGATTGTCTCGCGGCGGCGCACCTCGAAGGCTTGCTCACTGTCCACCAGCACCTCGGCGGCACGGCCGCGGGTGTTGTAGTTGGAACTCATCACGAAACCGTAGGCGCCGGCGGAGCGTATCGCCAGCAGATCGCCCTCGGCCAGCACCAGATTGCGCTCGCGGGCGAGAAAATCGCCCGTTTCGCAGATCGGGCCGACCAGGTCGTAGGTGCGCTCGATGCCGGCATGGGGCTGCACCGGTACCACGTCCATCCAGGCCTCGTAGAGCGCCGGGCGGATCAGGTCGTTCATGGCCGCGTCGATCACGGCGAAATCCTTGTGTTCAGTGTGCTTGAGGTATTCGACCTGGGTCAGCAGCACGCCGGCGTTGGCGACGATGGAGCGACCGGGTTCGAACAGCAGTTCCAGGTTGCGGCCCTGCAGGCGCTGGCGCACGGCCTGGATGTAGTCGCCGGGCTGCGGCGGCTGCTCATCGCGGTAGCGCACGCCGAGGCCGCCGCCGAGGTCCAAGTGACGAATGTTGATGCCACGCGCGCTCAGGCGGTCAATCAGTGTCAGCAGGCGGTCGAGGGCGTCGAGGAAGGGTTCCAGGCTGGTGAGCTGGGAGCCGATATGGCAGTCGACGCCGATCACATCGAGGTTCGGCAGGCTGGCGGCCTGGGTATAGACGGCTTCGGCTTCTTCGATGGAAATGCCGAACTTGTTTTCCTTCAGGCCCGTGGCGATGTACGGGTGGGTGCCGGCGTCCACGTCGGGGTTGACCCGCAGCGATACCGGAGCCTTCACCTCCATGGTGGCGGCCACGTTCTGCAGGCGTTCCAGCTCGTTGCGCGACTCGACGTTGAAGCAGTACACGCCGGCCTCCAGGGCGCGGCGCATGTCGTCACGGCTCTTGCCTACGCCGGAGAAGACAATGCGTCCAGGTGCGCCGCCGGCGGCCAGCACACGCTCCAACTCACCGCTGGAAACGATGTCGAAGCCCGCGCCGAGGCGCGCCAGCAGGTTCAACACGCCGAGGTTGGAGTTGGCCTTGACTGCATAGCACACCATGCCCGGCGTCCCGGCCAGCGCATCGGCATAGGCCATATAGCCGGCTTCGATGGCGGCGCGGGAGTAGACATAGGTGGGCGTGCCGAAGCGAGCGGCGATGTCGGACAGCGCTACGCCTTCCGCGAACAGCTCGCCGTCGCGGTACGTGAAAGCGTCCATGACTGCTCCCCCGATCAGCGGATGTACACGTCTTTCTGGTGTTCTTTCGCTGCTTTTTCGTCGTCAGGCATGTAGAGCGGGCCTTTCTGGCCGCAGCCAGCCAGCAGGCAGGCAGCAGCGAGCAGGGCGACGAAGGGGGCGTGGAGTCGCTTCATGACGGAATCCTTGCAGAAAACGTGAATTGTTCCGGAGTATACCGACCCCCCGACGCCTTGCCTATTCGCCGGAAAACCCGTCCGGCGTGGCCTGCGGGCCTGTGCAGGGCTAGCATTGGCGGCTGGAAAAAGGAGATCCCATGGATAACGCCGCATCCCTTGCCGGCTCTGTCTCGGTTGCCTATTTGCAGGGTCTGATGGCGCGGCTCGAGCCGCTCGGCGTGGCCCCTGCCGACCTGCTTGGCCATGTCCAGCTGACGCCCGCGATCCTCGCCCAACGTGACCAGCGCATTGCCGCCAGCGCCTACCTCGAGCTGCTTGGACATGCGGCACGGCTGTCCGGCGATCCGCACCTTGGGCTGCATCTGGGCGAGGCCGTGCGCCCCGGCCACTACGGTGTACTGGGCTTCCTGCTGATGAGTTGCGCAACGCTGGCCGACGCCCTGCACCGCCAGGCGCGCTACGCCGCCCTGGTGGGCAACCTGGGGCGGGTCGAGCTGGCCGACGAGCCACCCCGTGAGGGCCTGGAGCCCCAGGTGGCGCACAGTTGGGAGTCCATCCTGCCGCAGCAGCGCGCGCTGCTGGCCGAAGAGACCCTTGCCGGCTGGGTGACCTTCGGGCGCTGGATCACCGGACTGGATATCCCACCCACCGAGGTGCGCTTCCAGCATCAGGCGCCGGTGGACATCTCGGAGCACCAGCGGATCTTCCGCTGCCCGATACGCTTCGGTCAGACGGACAATGCCCTGGTTTTTCCCAAGCGCCTGCTGGCTACGCCGCTTGGCCAGGCCGACGCCGAGGTGCGCCGACTATTCGATGGCTATGCCGAGCGCCTTCTCGGTGAACTGCGCCAGGGCCATAGCGTGCTGGACCGCGCCCGCGAGATGCTGGCCGCCCAGCTGTCTGCCGCCGGGCCGGATCTGGAACGCCTGGCTGACGCGCTGACGCTGAGTCCGCGTACCCTGCAGCGCCGCCTGCGCGAGGCCGGGTTATCCTTTAGCCAACTGGTGGACGAGACGCGCCAGCAGCTGGTGCTGCACTATCTGCGCGATCCGACGCTGGAGCTGGCCGACATTGCCTTTCTGGTCGGTTTCAGTGAACCCGGCTCCCTGGGGCGCGCCTTCCGCCGCTGGACCGGGCAGAGTCTCGGCGAGTACCGTCGCCCTTTATCCCCTATGCCCTGAGGTAATCCCTGATGAGTTTGAGCGAAGCCCAATTCCACGACCTGGTCGATGAAGCCCAGGAGCGCGTGGAAGACGCATTCGATGACAGCGACCTGGACCTGGACCTGGAAAACAGCGCGGGTGTGCTCACCGTGCGCTTCGAGAACGGCAGCCAGGTGATCCTCAGCCGCCAGGAGCCTCTGCGCCAACTCTGGGTGGCAGCACGTTCGGGGGGCTTCCATTTTGACTACGACCAGGCCAGCGGTCGCTGGATCTGCGACAGCAGCGACGAACCGCTGGGCGAGCTGCTCAGCCGCGTAACCCGCGAACAGGCGGGTGAAGACCTTGAGTTCGACGAACTCTGACCGCGCGCCCCTGGCTCGCCATCCGTCGCCGTGCATCCGACGCTGCTGTCTGGACGATACGGACGTCTGTGTAGGCTGCGGCCGAACCCTTGCGGAAATCTGCGAGTGGAACCAGGCCGGCGACCCGCGTCGCCGCGAAATCTGTGCCGCCGCCGAACTGAGACGGCGACCGATGCGCGGCTGACCGGCCGGTCTTGCCAATCGCGGGTGCCCTGACGTACTGTCGGGCTTCCGGGCAAGTCGTCCGGTTAGACAGAATCTGAAACCCCGCCTTCGGGCGGGGTTTCGCTTTTTTCGCTACCTGCATAAGGAGTCGCGCGTTCGCCATGAACACCCACCCGCCCATCACCATTACCCGTCTCGACCTGCAACGCCTGGAGCGCCTGCTCGACAGCCTGGAGGAGTTCGGCCCCGCCGCCGAGGCGCTGGAGCGCGAGTTGGCTCGCGCTCAGGTGGTTGGCCATGAGGAAGTTCCGCCGGGCGTCGTCACCATGAACTCCCGCGTGCATTGCCGCGAGGAAAGCAGTGGCAAGGACTATCACCTGACGCTGGTCTACCCGGAAGACGTGGGTGGCGAAGGCAAGGTCTCCATCCTCGCCCCGGTGGGCAGTGCGCTGCTCGGCTTGTCCGTCGGTCAGCACATCGATTGGCCGGTGCCCGGCGGCAAGACCCTCAAGCTGACCTTGCTGGAAGTCGAGTACCAGCCCGAAGCGGCCGGCGAGTACAGCCGCTGATCCTTCCAGCCGTAGGGGCGATTTCAATCGCCAGGCGGACCGACGGTTCGCTTCTTTTGATTCGATTGGGGCGGCTTTGCCGCCCTTGGCGAATGAATTCGCCCTTAGAGAGAAGGGGCCGCGATTCAACCGTCGCGCAGCGCCCGGTTCAACCGTTCTTCCAACTCCACCTTGTAGCGCAGGTAGTGGACGGTCTGCGCCTGACCCTTGCCAGGCACCCGCGACAGGTCGAGGTCGGTGATGTAGCACGGGTAGCGCTCAGGCGTACGGCGCTGGGCGAGGATGTGTCGGGCTACGGCGGCGAAAAGGCCGGTGCCGTACTCCAGTTCTGAGAATTCGCGGTGGTTGCAGTACAGGGTCACATGCACCAGGCCCTGTTCAGCCGGCTCGACGATGGCCTGCACGTCGTAGAAGGGGTGGCTGACCGCCGCTGAGGGCACCGGGCGTCGTTCCAGGTGGCGGCCTTGGCGAACCACTTCGTAATAAAGGATTTCCGGCACCAGCGCAGCGTGCGGACTGTCCAGTGGCAACAAGGCATTGCGTCGGTAGAGCAGCGACTGCAGGAAGCGGTGCAGTGGCGTCAGCAGGCTCTGCTCGTCACGGAAGGGCAGGCGTTGGCGCCAGAGAGCGTTGTGCTCGTCCAGCAGGCTGATCTCGGCACTGTCGCCCTCCCGGCGGTAGAACACCTGGATGCATTCCGGTCGGCCGATGGGCAGGATCACCGCGAGATCCTGATCTTCCAGGGCGTGGCGATCCAGTTGCAGAGGGCTGAAGCCCGGAAGGTCGCGCCCCAGGTGCTCCACCAGCCCCGGCAGGTCGACCAGGCTGGCGTGACTCACCTGGCCTGGCTCCAGTTGTAGTACGTGGAAGCGCTGCTGGATTTGCAGCAGGAAGCGCGGCACTCCGGCTGCGCCGAGCAACGCCTGGGCGTCGTCGAACAGTTCTTGTACCCGCTGGCCGATGGCCTGGGCCCGGTTGCGGCAGAAACAGCGTACCCGCAGGCCGGGGCGTGCGCTGCTGCTGGGTAGACTGTTGAGGTAGTCCCGCAGGCAAGCGAGCAGGGCGTCTGGACCCTCGAAACGGTTGACCAGCATCTCGTTCCAGCTGTTCAAGGTCACTTGATCGATGGTCAACACCAGGTTTTCGCGCGCCCCGGAATAGCCCAGGGCATCAGTGCGCTCGGTGGTCAGGTGGAGGTTTTTCTGGCTGTGCTGTTTCAGGGGGTCGACGCCGATATTCACCAGCAACAGCACCTCGGTCGGCGCGCCGGCCCGTAACAAGGCGCTGTCGTCCACCTGTCCCAGAGGCTGGGGGAACGCCTGCTGCAGACTGGTCAGCAGGTTGGACAGTTCGTACTCGGTCAGATCGCTGCTCCCCGGGTGCAGGGAAACGCGGGTACTGGTGTCGATCACACCGTTGCGATGACACCAGGCGAGGAGCGGCATCAGTTCGCGGCTGCGTTTCAGCGGCGCGAAGTCCTGCCATTCCAGGGCATTCAGGCTGCCGGAAAATAGCGCCCACTGGGTTTCGCCCTCGGCATCCGGGCTGGTGCACTGCACCAGGGTGAGGGTGTCTTCGGCGATGTCCGGGGCGATCCCGGGGTTGATGAATTCCACCTTGCCCGCCTTGCGCTCGAAGGCAGCGTAGAGTCGCCGACCGAGTACGCCCAGGTCGCGACTGCTGAGCGTGCCACTGGCCTGTTCGCTGCGGGCGAACTGGGAGAGGAAGCGGTAGCTGTAGGTCAGCTCATTGACCAGGGCGCGGCGCTCGGTCAGCACCTGGCGTACTTTCCACTGGCTGCGGCTGTCGAGCATCGCCAACTGGCGTTGCTGCCAGTGCCATTCGGCGGTCAGGCGCTCCAGCAGCAGGCGCTGCCAGCTCTTGTTGCGGTTGCGTGGTGGCCGGCTGAGTTTTTTGTTCACCTTCAGGTAAAGGCAGCGGCGGATCAGCTCGAGGCGCTCGGTTTCGTTGCGCCCGCGCAGGTACTCCTCCAGGCGGCGGTAGACCACCATGTAGGGGTCCAGCTCGTCCAGGTCCAGGCGGTTGGCATAGACCGCTTCCTTGAAACGCAGGGACAGGCAGGCCACCTGCGGATGCTCGCTGGCGTAAACCTCGGTGAGCAGCAACTTGAGCACTGACTTGTAGGGCGATTCGATGCCCTTGAACAGCTGCCACATGCTGGCGCCGATGAACTCGCCGGGCGGAATGTGCGCCAGGTGCCCAAGGTCGAGAACTTCTTCGGCGCGGATGAAACGCTTGGACAGCAGGGTCTCGGTGTACTCGGTGTAGCGAGCCTCTTCGTACACCGGCACCAGCCACCAGAGCGGGGTGCGCCCGGCGAGCCAGATGGCGGTGCGATAGAACTCGTCGAGCAGCAAGTAGTGCTGGGTGGTGCCGCAGTCGTCGGAGGTCAGTCGTGCCTCGCGATCGCCCTGGGTGAAGCGGGCCGGGTCGATGAGAAAGAAGTGGGCTTCGGCACCCTGGCTGGCCGCCCATTCCTCCAGGGCGCTGCACTTGCGTTGCAGTTCGGCGGTGGCGGCGGCATCCATGTCCGGCGCGTGGCAGACCCAGATGTCCATGTCGCTCTGTTCGGCCTGGGCGATGGTCCCCAGGCTGCCCATCAGGAACAGGCCGTGGATCGGCGTTGGCTGCGGGGCGCGGCGCGGCTTGTAGGCGAAGGAGCGGGTGAGCCGCTGGACTTCGGCCAGCAGGTCGTCATCGGGCTCGTAGGCGGCGACCCCGGCCGGCGTGGTGCCGGAGACGTAGCCGGGCAGCAGCGGGTGGTTGACGTGGAACAGCAGTGGCAACAGCTTCAGGACCAGTTGCTGGCGCGTGGACAGCGCCTGCATGGCGCGATCCAGGCGGCCATTGTTGACCTTGAGGAAGCGGGCGCGCAGTTGCGCGAGGACCTTGCGGTCGATGCCGTCGTCGATGTCCGGGCGGATTTCCTGGGTGCGCGTCATGCTCTGCTCATGTCCCGATGCTGGCAGCCTGCCGTCAGCCTTCACTGCCGGCAGGCGTCCGCATTGTATCGCCCGTTATGTTGCCGACTTGAGCGGCAGCGGCTTCAGGCGGGCTGGGGCTGGAGAATGGTGCGCAGGGACTGGACGTGTTCGGCAGCATCCAGGCCGAGGCTGGTCAGGTAGCCGCCGTCGGGCTGGGTGATCAGGCCCTTCTGGTGCAATCGCATCACTGCGGCCTGGGCCTTGGGGTTGGCATTGTTGTGGACTTTCAGGCCTTCCTGGGTGTTATCCAGGTTGAACAGGGCCAGCAGTTCGAATTCGGCAATGAGTTCGGGGGTGAAGACCATGATCGCTCCTAGTTCTTGTTGTACCGCGGAGGCCGGCAATGGCCGGCCGGAATCTGGAGTCTATGGAGTGTAGAGAGGTCAGGCCTGATCTTCAGGCAGGTCCGGCAGTGCCCGCAAGGCCTTTTCGTACCATTCGGTGTCGAAGGCGCGGTCGGCCGCGAGCATGGCATCGATCTCGTGGGCCAGGACCAGCGCCATCAACTGGAGAATCTCCTCGCGCTCGTAGCCCACCAGGCTGAGCTTGTTGAAGGTGGCGCGGGCGGCGGGCGGTTCGCCGGCCTCGATCTGGTTCTCGATGGCCTGGGTCAGCGTGGCTTCGGCGAAGGCTTCTTCGCCGTCATCAATGTCGTCGGTCATTGCGATTTCCTGTCATCGAGACAACCGGGCGGCGCATGGGGCGCCACCCGGCAAGAGGGTCAGCGGGCGGCGAGCAGGGCTTTGCCGCGCACAACGGCGGCGCGTACCTGATTCGGTGCAGTGCCGCCGATGTGGTCACGGGCGTTGACCGAGCCTTCCAGGGTCAGCACGGCGAAGACGTCGTCGCCGATCTGATCGCTGAACCTGCGCAGCTCTTCGAGGCTCATCTCGGCCAGGTCCTTGCCGCTGTCCACGCCGTACTTCACCGCGTGGCCGACGATTTCGTGGCAGTCGCGGAAGGGCAGGCCCTTGCGCACCAGGTAGTCGGCGAGGTCTGTGGCGGTGGAGAAGCCGCGGCGGGCCGCTTCACGCATGATCTCGCGCTTGGGCTTGATCGCCGGAACCATGTCGGCGAAGGCGCGCAGGCTGTCGCGCAGCGTGTCGGCGGCATCGAACAGCGGTTCCTTGTCTTCCTGGTTGTCCTTGTTGTAGGCCAGCGGCTGGCCTTTCATCAGGGTCAGCAGGCCGGTGAGGGCGCCGAATACCCGGCCGGATTTACCACGTACCAGCTCCGGCACGTCGGGGTTCTTCTTCTGCGGCATGATCGAGGAGCCGGTGCAGAAGCGGTCGGGCAGGTCGATGAACTGGAACTGGGCGCTGGTCCAGAGCACCAGCTCTTCGGAGAAGCGCGACAGGTGCATCATCGCCAGGGACGCCGCGGCGCAGAATTCGATGGCGAAGTCGCGGTCGGACACGCCGTCCAGGGAGTTGCCGCCAACGGCGTCGAAGCCGAGCAACTGGCAGGTGATTTCGCGCTGGATCGGGTAGGTGGTACCGGCCAGGGCGGCGGAACCGAGCGGCATGCGGTTGACCCGCTTGCGGCAGTCCACCAGGCGCTCATGGTCGCGGCTGAGCATCTCGAACCAGGCCAGCAGGTGGTGGCCGAAGGTCACCGGCTGGGCGGTCTGCAGATGGGTGAAGCCCGGCATGATGGTGTCGGCTTCCGCTTCGGCCAGACCGAGCAGGCCCTGCTGCAGGCGGGTGATTTCGCCGAGGATGATGTCGATCTCGTCGCGCAGCCACAGGCGGATGTCGGTGGCGACCTGGTCGTTGCGCGAACGGCCGGTGTGCAACTTCTTGCCGGTGATGCCGATGCGGTCGGTCAGGCGCGCTTCGATGTTCATGTGCACGTCTTCCAGGTCCACGCGCCAGTCGAAGCTGCCGGCTTCGATTTCGCCCTGGATCTGCTTCAGGCCGTCGATGATGGTGTCGCGCTCTGTCTCGCTGAGTACGCCGACCTGTGCCAGCATGGTGGCATGGGCGATGGAACCCATGATGTCGTGGCGGTACAGGCGCTTGTCGAAGTCTACGGACGCGGTGAAACGGGCGACGAAGGCGTCGACGGGCTCGCTGAAGCGGCCACCCCAGGACTGGTTGGTCTTGTCGGTGCTCATGGGTTCACTCGGTGAGGATGGTGAAAGAAAGCCGATGGGCCGGAAAATACCGTCGATAATAACAGTGTTGCCGAAAAAACCGGCGCGGCCTGTCCGGTCGGGGACTGGGCAGTTTGCCGGAGCCTTTCACGGACGTGCCGTGGATTTGATGGTTCAGTACAGGCTTTTGCCCGGCGACCCCGATTTGTCGCCTGCCGGGCCATTGGGGATATGTCCGGGATGCCGAAGCGCCTGAAAAAGAAAGCGCGTTCCAGAACCGCCAACGACGATTTCTTTCTGCCGGAGCTGTGCCTGCCCGAAGCATTGCTCGGGCTGGTACTGCTGGCGGAACTGCTGGTGCTGGTGCTGGTGCTGGCCGAGCCCATGCTGCCCAGCTTCAACTGGGTGCGCCTGGCCCTGACCTCGCTCTTCGTGCAATGGATCGTCCTGCTCTCCGCGGCGCTGCTGTGCCAGCTGCGGCCGCTGCTGGCGCGTTTGCGCGCGGCGCTGGCCGGTGGCCTCTGTTGCGCCTTGGTGGTGGGCCTGACCCTGGCCGGCACCGCGGTGGCCGACTACTTCGATCTCGGCGGGCCGCTGCCGCGCGATGGCGAGGTCAACCTCTACCTGCGTCACGGGCTGATCAGCCTGATCATGTCGGCGTTGCTGCTGCGCTATTTCTACCTTCAGAGCCAGTGGCGCAAGCAGCAACAGGCGGAACTCAAGGCGCGTATCGAGTCCCTGCAGGCCCGCATCCGGCCGCACTTCCTGTTCAACAGCCTGAACAGCATCGCCAGCCTGGTGGTGATCGACCCGGACAAGGCCGAGCAGGCTGTGCTCGACCTCTCCGACATATTCCGTGCCAGTCTGGCCAAGCCCGGCACCCTGGTTGATTGGGGCGAGGAGCTGGAGTTGGCGAAACGATATCTCTCGATCGAGCAATATCGTCTCGGAGAACGGCTACAGTTGGATTGGCAGGTGAATGAAGTACCGGACGATCTACCAATCCCTCAGTTGACGCTGCAGCCCTTGCTGGAGAACGCCCTGATTCATGGCATCCAGCCGCGCATCGAAGGGGGGCTGGTACGGATCGAAGCGGATTATCGCGACGGTATGTTCCGCCTCTGCGTGAGCAACCCTTACGAAGAGGTCCAGGGGCAGTTGCCATCGCGTGGTACCCAGCAGGCTCTGCGCAATATCGACGCCCGCCTGACGGCACTTTTCGGGCCGCGGGCAAGTCTCAGCGTGGAGCGCCGTGACGGCCGCCACTTCACCTGTCTACGCTATCCTTGTGCGAGACTCACGCAGGAAGCCCGTGCGATATGAATGTCCTGATCGTCGACGATGAACCCCTTGCCCGCGAGCGCCTCAGCCGTCTGGTCGGCGACCTCGAGGGGTACCGTGTACTGGAGCCTGCCGCCAGCAATGGCGAGGAGGCACTTACTTTGATCGACAGCCTCAAGCCGGATGTCGTTCTGCTCGACATTCGCATGCCCGGCCTGGACGGGTTGCAAGTGGCCGCCAGGCTCTGTGAGAAGGAGGCACCGCCAGCGGTGATCTTCTGCACGGCACATGACGAGTTCGCCCTGGAGGCTTTCCAGGTCAGCGCCGTGGGCTACCTGGTCAAACCCGTGCGCTCCGAGTCGCTGGCCGAGGCGTTGAAAAAGGCCGAGCGACCAAACCGTGTGCAACTCGCTGCGCTGACCCGTCCTGCTGCGGTCAGCGGGAGCGGTCCCCGAAGTCACATTAGCGCCCGTACCCGGAAAGGAATCGAATTGATCCCGCTGGATCAGGTGATCTTCTTCATCGCCGACCACAAGTACGTGACCCTCCGTCACGAACACGGTGAAGTGCTGCTCGACGAGCCATTGAAGGCGCTGGAGGACGAATTCGGTGATCGCTTCGTGCGCATCCACCGCAACGCCCTGGTGGCGCGCGAGCGCATCGAGCGCTTGCAGCGCACCCCTCTGGGGCATTTCCAGCTCTATCTCAAGGGGATGAACGGGGAGGCCCTGACCGTCAGCCGCCGCCATGTCGCCGGTGTGCGGAAACTGATGAACAACCTCTGACCGGTTGCCGTCGAACAGATTGACGGCCGTCCGGCGTTCGCCCGCTGCGTTTCTTCGACAACCCGTGTCGCTGCGCGACAACCGCCCGCGCCCAGGCTGTTCGCGGGCCTGTTATGATTCCGGGTATCACCGTTTCCGGAAGTGAAAATGTCTCGCGAGATCCGCATTGCCACCCGCAAGAGTGCCTTGGCCCTGTGGCAGGCCGAATACGTCAAAGCCCGTCTCGAGGAGGCGCACCCTGGCCTCAAGGTCAGTCTGGTGCCCATGGTCAGCAAGGGTGACAAGCTGCTCGACGCGCCGTTGGCGAAAATCGGTGGCAAGGGCCTGTTCGTGAAGGAACTGGAAACCGCCCTGCTGGAGAACGAGGCCGACATCGCCGTGCACTCCATGAAGGACGTCCCCATGGATTTCCCCGAAGGTCTCGGCCTCTATTGCATCTGCGAGCGTGAAGATCCGCGCGACGCCTTCGTCTCCAACCGCTTCGACAGCCTCGACGTCCTGCCTACCGGCAGTGTGGTCGGCACCTCCAGCTTGCGTCGCCAGGCTCAACTGCTGGCCCGCCGGCCGGACCTGAAGATCCAGTTCCTGCGCGGCAACGTGAACACCCGCCTGGCCAAGCTGGATGCCGGCGAGTACGACGCCATCATCCTCGCTGCTGCCGGCCTGATCCGTCTCGGCTTCGAGGATCGCATCCGTTCCTCGATCAGTGTCGAAGACAGCCTGCCAGCCGGCGGCCAAGGTGCCGTTGGCATCGAGTGCCGGACCGCCGACAGCGAGATCCATGCGCTGCTGGCGCCGCTGCACCACCAGGACACCGCCCTGCGTGTCACCGCCGAGCGCGCCCTGAACAAACGCCTGAACGGCGGCTGCCAGGTGCCTATTGCCTGCTACGCCGTACTTGAAGGCGACCAGCTCTGGCTACGCGGACTGGTCGGCCAGCCCGATGGCGGCCAGCTGCTGCGCGCCGAAGCCCGCGCTGGTGTCGCCGATGCCGAGGCCCTGGGTGTGAAGGTCGCCGATGAACTGCTGGAACTGGGCGCCGAGGCTATCCTCAAGGCCGTCTACGGCGAGGCCGGTCACCCGTGACGGGCTGGCGGTTGCTGCTGACGCGCCCCCTTGAGGAGTGCGAAGCCCTGGCCGCGACTCTGGCGGAGCAGCAGGTCTTCAGCAGCAGCCTGCCGCTGCTGGCCATCGAACCTCTCGCGGAAACGCCCGAACAGCGCAGCGTCATCCTCGAACTCGACCGTTATTGCGCCGTGGTGGTGGTCAGCAAGCCTGCGGCACGTCTCGGCCTCGAGCGGCTCGACCGCTATTGGCCGCAACCGCCGACGGACCAACACTGGTTCAGCGTCGGCGCAGCCACCGGCGCCTTGCTCCAGGACTACGGCCTGCCTACGGCCTGGCCGGAGGCAGGTGACGACAGCGAGGCCTTGCTGACGCTGCCGCAACTGGCCGAAGCGCTGTCCGTGCACGACCCCAGGGTGCTGATCATGCGCGGCGAAGGTGGCCGAGAATTCCTTGCCGAGCGCTTGCGCGGCCAAGGCGTCGCGGTCGACTATCTGGAACTCTACCGGCGCTGCCTGCCGGATTACCCGGCCGGCACCCTGGCGTCTCGTGTCGAGTCGGAACGCCTGAACGGCCTGGTGGTCAGCAGTGGCCAGGGGCTGGAGAACCTCCAGCGTCTGGCCGGGGACGCCTGGCCAGAGCTGGCCCGCCTGACCTTGTTCGTACCCAGCCCGCGGGTGGCTGAACAGGCTGCCGAGGCGGGCGCGAAGAATGTTGTGGACTGCCGTGGCGCCAGTGCCGCGGCCTTGTTGGCCGCGCTCAGGCAGTATCCGGCGCCGGCCCACTGATGCGAAGGATGGATACGTGAGCGAAGCAGAAGCCCCGAAACAAGAGCAACACACCGCAGCCGCCGAACCCGTCACCCCCAGCAGTGCTGCGCCTGCCCCTCGAGGCAATGGCCTGGCCCTGTTCGCCCTGCTGGTTGGCGCCGCCGGCATCGCCACAGGCGGCTGGGGCATCTGGCAGGTTCGAAATCTGGAAGCCCGCGACCAACAGCAGCTCAGCATGGTCGAAGACGCGCGTGGCCAGACCCGCGCCCTGGCCGAGCGCGATCAGCAACTCACCCAGCGCCTGGAAGAGCTGCCCAGCGCCGCCGAGCTGGATGAGCGTCGCCGCCTGCTGGTGGACCTGCAGGGCGACCAGCAGCAACTGCGCCAGCGCCTGGAAACCATCCTTGGCGCCAGCCGCAAGGACTGGCGCCTGGCCGAGGCCGAGCACCTGCTGCGCCTGGCCAGCCTGCGCCTGTCTGCATTGCAGGACATCTACAGCGCCACCGCACTGGTGCAGGCGGCCGACGACATCCTTCGCGAGCAGGATGACCCCGGAGCCTATGCTGCCCGCGAGCAGCTGGCGAAAAGCCTGGTCGCCCTGCGCAGTACCGCGCAGCCGGACCGCACCGGCCTGTTCCTGCAACTGGGTGCCCTGCGTGAACAGGCAGCCCAGCTCAATCCGCTGGTACCTGCTTTCGAGGACAAGGGTGGTGTGCTGCTGGACATGGCCGCCGAGGGCGATGGCCGCAGCCGCTGGTCCGAGTGGCTGGAAAAGCTCTCTCACTACTTCCGCATCCAGCTGAATGCCAGCCAGGACATCAAGCCGCTGCTCGCAGGTCAGAGTCTGTCGCAGGTCCGGCTTGCCCTGTCGCTGGCTCTGGAACAGGCGCAATGGGGCGCGCTGCACGGCCAGACCCAGGTCTACCAGCAGTCGTTGCGCCAAGCCCGTGAAGTGCTCAGCGGCCACTTCAACGAAGAGAACCCGGACAGTCGCGCCCTGCTGGCCCGACTCGACGAACTCGCAGGCAAGCCTGTGGAAGTGCAGGCGCCTGATCTCGCGCCGGCGCTGAGTGCGTTGCAGTCCTATCTGCAGCGTGTTCCTGGCGCTACTTCCGCCGAAACCGAGGAGCCGGGTGCTGCCGAGCCGGCCAAGGAGGCCGGCCAATGAAGCGCCTGTTCAAGGTCCTGCTGATCCTCCTGGTGATTGGTGCTGCCGCTACGCTCATTGGCATGGCGGTGGCCCAGCACAAAGGCTACGTGCTGGTGGCCTACAAGGGCTTCCGCTACGAATCCACTCTCTGGGCCACCCTGGCGCTGCTGGCGGTGCTCTGGTTGCTGTTCGCTGGCCTGCGATACCTGCTGCGGCTGGTGGCAGTGTCTGGTGGTGTGGTCAATCCCTGGTCGCGCCGCAATGCCCGGCGCCGGGCGCGTCTGGCTTCCGAGCAGGGCCTGCTGGATCTCGCCGAAGGCCGTTGGGCGCGCGCACTACGTCATCTCAAGCGTGCCGCCGAAGGCGATTCGCAGCCGCTGATCTATTACCTGGGCGCCGCTCGCGCCGCGCAGAAGATCGGGCAGACCGAAGAAGCCGAGCAACTGCTGGAACGTGCCCTGGAGCGCCAGCCCCAGGCCGAGCTGGCCATCGCCCTGGCCCATGCCGAGTTGCAGCTGGACCGTGGTGACTCCGTTGCCGCACTGGAAACCCTCAAGGCCGTTTACGAGCGTCATCCGCGTCATCACCAGGTGCTGCGCCAACTGCTGCATCTGCATGAGGTGCGCGGCGACTGGTCCTCCCTTGTTGGCCTGCTGCCGACCTTGCGCAAAGAGAAGGCGCTGCCGGAAAGCCAACTGGCAGAGCTCGAGCTGCGTGCCTGGAGCGCGCGCCTGCACCAGGCTGGCGAGGAGGGGCAGAACGAAGGCGAAACCGCCCTGCAGCCCCTCACCCGGGCCTGGCAGCAGCTGACGTCCTCCCAACGCAATGAACCCCGCCTGGTGCTTGCCTTCGCCGAGCAACTGCGTCGGCTGGGAGCGGAGGAAGAGGCCGAGGAATCCGTGCGCAGCGCCATCAAGCGCGGCTACGATGATGCCCTGGTGCGACTTTACGGCCTGCTGAGAGGTCGCGATCCGGCCCGTCAGTTGCAGACGGCTGAAGGCTGGTTGAAGGAGCACCCGAGTGACGGGACCTTGCTCCTCTCCCTGGGCCGGCTGTGCTTGCGCAACCGCCTTTGGGCCAAGGCCAGGGAGTACTTCGAGAGCAGCCTGAGTTTCCGTCGTGATCCGGAAACCTGCGCGGAGCTGGCTCGCCTGCTGGCGCAGATGGGCGAGGTGGAGCGCAGCAACCAGCTCTTCCAGGAAGGGCTCGGCCTGCTCGACCAGCGCCTGCCGGCCTTGCCCTTGCCGGCCGAAAAGACCGCCTGATGCGAAAAGGCCCGGGAAACCCCCGGGCCTTTTTCATCACGCCTCGCTCGGTTCAATTCCCCACATAGTCGATGCGATAGATCGCCCCGGCGTGGTCGTCGCTAACCAGCAGGGCGCCGTCCGGGGTAACCAGCACGTCCGCCGGGCGGCCCCAGACTTCCCCATCCTCCAGCCAACCCTCGGCGAACACGCTCTGGCGTTTCAGGCTGCCGTCGGGGTTAAGCTCAACCCGCTTGATCCGGTAGCCAATTTTCTCGCTGCGGTTCCAGGAGCCGTGTTCGGCGATGAACAGATTGTTGCGGTACTCCGCCGGGAACTGGCTGCCGGTGTAAAAGCGCAGGCCGAGTGGCGCCACATGAGGACCGAGCTTGGCCACGGGGGAGACGAATTCGCTGCAGGGGCGCTGGGAGAATTCCGGGTCAGGCACCTCGCCGGCATGGCAGAAGGGAAAACCGAAATGCTGGCCAGCCTTTTCCAGGCGGTTCAGCTCGCAGTCCGGCACATCGTCACCCATCAGGTCGCGGCCGTTGTCGCTGAACCAGAGCTCACCGGTCTGCGGATGCCAGTCGAAGCCCACTGTGTTGCGCACGCCGCGCGCCACCAGCTCCATGTCACTGCCATCGGCGTTCATGCGGTGGATGGCGGCGTAGAGGTCCGGATTCTCGTTGCAGACATTGCACGGTGCGCCCACCGGCACGTAAAGCTTGCCGTCAGGGCCGAAGGCGATGAACTTCCAGCCGTGGTGGGTTTCTCGCGGCAGGTCCGCGTAGACCACCTCCGGCTTGGGTGGTGCGTCCAGTCGCGACTCTATGTCGCGCAGACGCAGGATTCGGCTGACCGCCGAGACGTAAAGGTCGCCCTCCTTGTAGGCTACGCCGACCGGCAGCTGTAGGCCGCTGGCGACGGTGCGAACCTTGCCGCTGGAGGGCTCCAGTGCGTAGACCTTGCCCGCCGCATTGCTGCCGACGAATAAAGTCCCGCGTTCGCCCCAGACCATCTCCCGGGCATTGGCAACCTGATCGCTCAACAGCGTGATGCGAAAGCCTTCGGGCAGCCTGATGCGATCCAGAGGCAGGGCAGCAATCGCCAGCCCAGGCAGCAGCAGAAAGGTAAGCATCAGAAGCCGACACATGGCAGAGTTCTCCGGATAGACGACCTCCACCAGCCTAGACGGTCGCCTTGAAAGCCCAAGGTGCTTTCCACTACCGTATCGCCCTTTCCGATAACCCAACGGAGCCGCCATGTCCCTGGCAAGCCCGCGTTCGCTTTTCCTGCTCGCCTTCCTTGGCTGTGTCGCCGTCATGGGCGGTGCGCTTTATCTCGAACACGTCCTCGGTCTCGAGCCTTGTCCGCTGTGTATCGTCCAGCGAGTGTTCATCATCGCCTTTGGCGTCATCTGCCTGATCGCTGCACTGCATGGTCCAGAGCGCACCGGGCAGCGCGTCTACGCCGTACTGGCGTTGCTGTTCTCCGCAGGCGGCGCTGCTGCTGCCGGGCGCCAGATCTGGCTGCAGAGCGTGCCGGCGGACCAATTGCCTGCCTGCCTGCCGAGCTTCGACTACATGATCGAGGCGTGGCCCTTCCTCGATATCCTCAAAACCATGCTCCACGGTACTGCCGATTGCGCGGAAGTGACCTGGACCCTGTTCGGCATGAGCATCCCCGAGTGGAGCCTGCTGGCCTTTGCCGGCTGCGTGCTGTTCTCGCTCTACCAACTGCTGCGCCGCGCCTGACCGAATTGGGCGCATGACCTGTCATGCGCCCTTCGCTTGCTAGTTCCCGCCTGTTCTCCTGCGTTCTTTCCCTGCGCCAATCCCTCGCGCAGCGCTCAAGGCTCCGGCCAGACAAGCCGCGGCCTGCCAATTAAACGCTCGTATGAATTTTTTCCCGCCAGCGCCTTGCTGGTACTGCCCCGCGGGCATAATCTGGCCCGCACGCGCCGCCGGAATATTGCCGTTTTGGCGGTGTCTTCCCAGGATCTTGCACCGGTCGACAAAAAACCGTCTCGGAGCGGACGTATAACGGCATTACCGAATTAGGGAAGTGAGGTCGTCACCATGCTCGAAAGTTGCCAGAACGCTCAGGAACGTTGGGGTGGCGTGCACCAGCTGATCGACCGCTGGTTACAGGAACGCCAAGAGTTGGTTCGCGTCTACAGCTCGCTGAGCGACAAGCCCCAGGCCCCCAGCGCCAATGCAGAAGGGCTGCAAAGGTTTTGTGAGGTCCTGCTGGACTATGTTTCCGCAGGGCACTTCGAGGTCTACGAGCAACTGCTCAATGAGGCGAAAGCGTTTGGCGACCAACGCGGCCTCGACCTCGCCAAGCAAATCTATCCTCGCATCGAAGCCATCACCGAAGTTGCGCTGGCCTTCAACGACCGCTGCGACAACGGCGACTGCCGTGACCTCAGCTTGACGACCGAGTTAACGAATCTCGGGCAGCTGCTTCACGAACGCTTCGAGCTGGAAGACTGCCTGATCGAAGTGTTGCACAACGCCCACCAGGGGCAGGCCTCGCAACCGGCCTGACTGCACCCTGCTGGCGCTGGAATAGGGTCGGGGTACGCCCCGCAGGCCTTATTCCAGAGCCTTCCGGGCGTTGCACAGCTGTCGGCGCGAACAGGGTTCCCCGGCCTTGCATTGCCAGGTTCGGATCGCTCCAGCGGAACCCTGTACCGACACCTAGTCGCAAGGCCTGTGCGGGCGGAATGGCTTGGCCTCTGGCGACTCGCGAAACAGGCGACTAGTATGGGCCAAATAACGCCCGCCAGGAGGCATACCATGTCGGCCAAGAAGAAGCCCGTAAGCACCCCGCTGCACCTGCTGCATCAGCTTTCCAACAGCCTGCTCGAACACCTCGAAAAAGCCTGCGCCCAAGCCTCGGTCGACGCTGAAAAGTTGCTGACCAAGTTGGAGAAACAGCGCGGCAAGGCCCAGGAAAAACTGCATACCGCGCACACCAAGCTGCAAGACGCGGCCAAGGCCGGCAAAGCCAAGGCGCAAGCCAAGGCCAAGGACAGCATTGGCGAACTCGAAGCCTTGCTGGAGACCCTGAAGAATCGCCAGGCCGAAACCCGGACCTATATCGCCCAGCTCAAGCGCGACTCCCAGGAAAGCCTGAAGCTCGCCCAGGGCGTCGGCAAAGTACGGGAGGCTGCCACCAAGGCCCTGACCTCCCGCGAAGCCAAGCCTGCCTCCGCCAAGGCGGTCGCGAAGCCGGCTGCCAGGCCAGCGGCCAAACCCGCTGCCAAGGCAGTTGCTGCCAAGCCCGCGGCGAAACCAGTTGCTAAGGCTGCTGCGAAGCCGGTTGCAAGAGCTGCTGCCAAGCCTGTTGCGAAGCCGGCTACCAAGGCTGCCGCTGCGAAACCTGCTGCCAAGCCAGCGGCCAAACCCGTTGCCAAGGTTGCAGCCAAGCCGGTTGCAAAGGCCGCCGCTGCCAAACCTGCCGCAGCTAAACCTGCTGCCAAGGCTGCAGCCAAGCCAGTTGCGAAGGCCGCTGCTGCCAAGCCTGCCGCAGCCAAACCTGCGCCTAAAGCTGTAGCTAAACCGGCCGCGAAACCAGCTGCTAAAACTGCAGCCAAGCCGGCCGCGAAGCCCGCCGTTGCGGCGAAACCCGCAGCCGCCAAGCCTGTCGCCAAACCAGCTGCGACTGCTGCCAAGCCTGCAGCCGCTGCCAAACCCGCGGCGAAGAAGCCAGCGGCTAAACCGGCCGTGAAGAAAGCCGCTCCGGCCAAGCCCGCAGCAGCCAACCCCGCCGTAGCGCCGGCTGTCAAACCGGCTGCCGCTGCTCCGGTCGCTCCGACTGTGCCGGCTGCCGCGCCGGTTGCCAGCGTGGCGCCGACCAGCAGCAACGGTGCTTCCCCGACCTCGCCGTCGAACTAAAGCGCCAGGGCCGCGACGCGCAGTAGATCGAGCGCGTCGCGGTCTGCTCCTTCCAGCCCTGGGCAAATGCCCAGAAGCCAAGGCTGAACCTGCTCCAACCCTCCTTCTGCCCAGCCATCGGTGGCGCCTTCCAGCCGCGCCAGCAGTTTGCGCTCGGCGTCCATCTCAAGCGCCTTGATCTGCTCTCGTAACCCGGCCAACGCCTGATCGTCCTGCGCTTGCGTCCGCCAATTCTGGCGGAGTTCACGTAAGGGTTTCACCACTTGTTCCTGCCAGGGCTCGCACACCTTGTTCAGGGCGTCCAGGCGTGAGGCGTCGAACGTTGCGCCGCGCCGTCCCAGCCAGCAGGCTGTGAGCAACAGGCAGACGTCGGCGCCAGCCTCCTGAAGACGCAGGCAGGCCTGCTCGACACCGGGCTCGGTGTAGAGGCGAAGGGCGAAAGTCCACAGGTCTGAAGTCATGGCGCTCCTCGGGCGATGGGGCGACGAAGCTGATAAACTCCGCCGCCATCATGATCCGACTGCAAAATCTCACTCTACAGCGAGGTCCGCAGCGCCTGCTAGAAGGCGCTGAAATGACCCTGCATGCCGGCCAGAAGGTCGGTCTCATCGGTGCCAACGGTGCCGGCAAATCCAGCCTGTTCGCCTTGCTGCGCGGTGAGCTGGGGCCGGATGCTGGTGATTGCCTGCTGCCCGCTGATTGGCGTATCGCCCACATGCGCCAGGAAGTGGACAACCTGGAGCGCCTGGCCGTGGACTACGTGCTCGACGGCGACCAGCACCTGCGCAAGGTACAGCGTGACCTTGCTGCCGCTGAGGCTGGCCACGACGGCACTGCCATTGCCCGCCTGCACATCGAGCTGGACAGCGCCGACGGCTATACGGCGGACGCCCGCGCGCGCAAGCTGTTGGCCGGCCTTGGTTTCACCTCGGAGCAAATGGACCGCCGCGTCGGCGACTTCTCCGGCGGCTGGCGGATGCGCCTCAACCTTGCCCAAGCGCTGATGTGCCCGTCCGAACTGTTGCTGCTCGACGAGCCCACCAACCACCTTGATCTCGACGCCATCCTCTGGCTCGAAGAGTGGCTCAAGGGTTACCCGGGCACCTTGCTGCTGATCTCCCATGACCGGGACTTCCTCGACGCGGTCGTCGACAACGTCGCGCATCTGGAGCAGCAGAAGCTGACCCTCTATCGCGGTGGCTACTCGGCCTTCGAGCGCACCCGCGCCGAGCGACTGGCGCAGCAGCAACAGGCCTACGAAAAGCAGCAGGCCCAGCGTGCGCACATGGAGAAGTACATCGCCCGCTTCAAGGCGCAGGCGACCAAGGCTCGTCAGGCACAGAGCCGGATCAAGGCGCTGGAACGCCTCGAAGAGCTGGCGCCCGCCCATGTGGATTCACCCTTCGACTTCAGCTTCCGCGAGGCCGACAAGATCTCCAGCCCGCTGCTGGATCTGTCCGAAGGCCGCTTGGGCTATGGCGACAAGGCCGTGCTCCAGCAGGTCAAATTGCAGCTGGCGCCGGGCGCTCGCATCGGCCTGTTGGGCCCCAACGGTGCCGGCAAGTCGACCCTGATCAAGACGCTTTCCGGCGACATCGAGCCCCTCGGCGGGCGCCTGGCACGCGGTGAGAACCTGGCCATCGGCTACTTCGCCCAGCACCAGTTGGATGCGCTCGACGCCAAGGCCAGCCCGCTGCTGCACCTGCAGCGTATCGCACCGGGCGAACGCGAACAGACCCTGCGCGACTTTCTCGGCGGCTTCGACTTCCGCGGTGATCGCTGCGACGAAGCGGTCGTCAATTTCTCGGGCGGCGAGAAGGCGCGTCTGGCCCTGGCGCTGATCGCCTGGCAGAAGCCGAACCTGCTGCTGCTCGACGAACCGACCAACCACCTCGACCTGGAAATGCGCCTCGCCCTGACCATGGCATTGCAGGATTTCGCGGGTGCCGTCCTGGTCGTGTCTCACGATCGTCACCTGCTCAAGAGCACCACCGACGAGTTCCTGCTGGTGGCCGATGGCCGCGTGCAGAGCTTCGATGGCGACCTCGACGACTATGCCCGCTGGCTGGTGGATTACCGCGCGCGCCAGGCTCCCGTGACCAGTACACCGGTGAACCCGGACAAGACCGACAAGCGCGCCCAGCGCCAGGCCGCGGCCGCCCTGCGCCAGCAACTGGCGCCGCACAAGAAGGAAGCCGACAAGCTGGAGAAGGACCTGGGCAAGGTGCACGAGCAGTTGGCGGGCATCGAGGAACGCCTGGGCGATTCCGCCCTTTACGAGGCGGCACGCAAGGACGAACTGCGTGACCTGCTGGCCGAGCAGGCGCGCTTGAAGGCCCGCGAGGCCGAACTGGAAGAAGCCTGGCTCCTGGCCCTGGAAACCCTGGAGGATCTGCAGCGGCAACTGGAGGCCGCGGACTGATGGATGACCTGCAACTCCTGACCGCCTGGAGCGAGCCCCTGATCCGCGCAGCGCAGGTATTGCTGATCGTGCTGCTGGCCTGGCTGGTGCAGCGCATCGTCACCCGCGGCATCACCCGTCTCGGGCAAAGTTATCCCCAGCTGCCTTCCGAGCTGATGCTTCCCCTGCGTGGGCTCCTGCGCTGGATGATCCTCGGCAGTGCTTTCATGCTGGTGCTGGAGCGCTTCGGCGTGTCGGCCGAAGTGCTGTGGACCGCCTTGACCGGTTTTGCAGCCGTGGCCGCCGTGGCTTTCTTCGCCATCTGGAGCGTGCTCTCCAACATGTTCTGCGCGGTGCTGATCTTCTCCCTGGGGCCGTTTCGCCTGGGGGACAAGGTGGAGGTGATAGAAAGCGCTGACAAGCCGGGCGTGAAGGGCAGGGTGATCGCCATCAATCTCTTCTACACCACCCTCGAAGATCTCAGCGAAGACAGCCACGGCGCGCTGGTGCAGGTGCCCAACAGCCTGTTCTTCCAGAAGGCGGTGCGCCGCTGGCGCTGACGGTACTGGGCAGCGGTTGGACGAAGGGGTAGGCTCTGCGGCCTGCCTTTTTTCGTTTCCGAGGTATCTGCCATGGCGCTTCAGACCTGGCTCGCTTTCCTGGTCGCCTGCTGGGTGATCAGTCTGTCACCGGGTGCCGGTGCCATCGCCTCCATGTCCTCCGGCCTGCAATACGGCTTCCTGCGTGGCTACTGGAACGCGCTTGGCCTGCAGATCGGCCTGGCCCTGCAGATTGCCATCGTTGCCGCCGGCGTCGGCGCCATCCTCGCCACCTCCGCCCTGGCCTTCAGCCTGATCAAGTGGTTCGGCGTGATCTACCTGGTCTACCTCGCGGTGAAGCAGTGGAAAGCGCTGCCCAGCGACCTCAGCAACGATTCCGCCGAACGCCCCATCGGACGCCCGCTCACCTTGGTGCTGCGCGGTTTCCTGGTGAACTTCAGCAACCCCAAGGCGATTGTCTTCATGCTCGCCGTGCTGCCACAGTTCATCGACCCCCACGCGCCGTTGGTGGAGCAGTACCTGGTAATGGGCGTGACAATGATCACTGTCGACCTGATCGTCATGGCCGGCTACACCGGCCTCGCCGCCCGCGTCCTGCGTCTGCTGCGCACGCCGGGTCAGCAGCGGGTGATGAACCGCAGCTTCGCCGCACTGTTCGTCGGCGCCGCAGCATTGCTGGCGACCGTGCGCCGGGCGCCAGTCTGAGCTGCGCATCTCCCGGCGAGCGGGCGCTCGCCGGGCGTCTTCCTGTCGGAAGTCTCTTTCCGTCGATCTGTCCCAAGGATTTTTAACTCTGTTGCAGGCCAGGAATGGCGGGGCCTGCAGCCGAAACCTGCGACAAACTACCGCAGCGGGTCAAGTTATCCGGGGTTGAGCTGAATCGTTAGGAAGGTAACAATTCCGCTCCCCATTCTCATTTGAGATTGACTCATGTTCCCGATTCCGAGATTGCTCAGCTGGCTCCTGATGCCGCTGATGGCGCTCTGCAGTTTCAGCCTGATGGCCGACCCGGCCGACGGCGCAGCCCAGGCACTGCACCTGCTCAGTTACATTGGTGCCGACTACCCCGCTACCGTGGTCGATGGCGAGGTCATCGACTCCGGTGAATACCGCGAACAGATCGAATTCCTCGGTGTGCTGCAGGGCCTGATCGTTGCCCTGCCGGCTCGTGAGGGCCAGAAGGACCTGGAACAGGGCGTCGCCAGCCTGCACCAGGCCATCGAAAGCAAGCAGGATGGCGCCGCCGTGGCCCGTCAGGCGCGCCAGTTGGCCACCCGGCTGGCGGCGACCTACGAGGTCAGCCAGGCTCCGCTCATCACCCCTGACCCCGCTCGTGGTGCACCACTTTATGCCCAGCATTGCAGCGTCTGCCACGGCGACAGCGGTGCCGGTGATGGCCCGGCGGGCCTGGGGCTGGAGCCGCCACCGGCCAATCTGCGCGATCAGGCGCGGATGGACCGGATGAGCCTCTACGACCTCTACAACACGCTCGGCCTGGGCGTTGAAGGCACCGATATGCCGGCCTTCATCGACCAACTGGATGATCGTCAGCGCTGGGATCTGGCCAGCTACATCGCCGGCTTCAGCGCCGATCCTTCGGTGAACGGTCAGGCCATTTCCCTTGGGGAGTTGGCAGGCCGCACGCCGGAGGAAGTCGGCGTCAGCCAGGGCGCTGCGGCCCAGGCGCTGTTCCGCGCCCAGCGGGCCCAGCCGCCGATCCAGCAGCGCGGGCCCAAGGAGCTGATCGGCCATACCCGCGCGACCCTGGAGCAGAGTCTCAAGGCCTACCGTGATGGCGATGCCGACCAGGCCTACGACCTTTCGGTCGCTGCCTACCTCGAAGGCTTCGAGTTGGTGGAGAGCTCCCTCGACAACCTCGATGCGGTGCAGCGCAAAACCACCGAGCGTGCGCTGATGGCTTACCGGCAGGCCCTGCAGGATCGCCAGTCCGTGGGGCAGGCGGCGCAGTTGCTGGAGCAGGCCAAGGCTGAGCTGGACAAGTCCGCGAACCTGCTGGGTAGCGATGGGTTGAGCGGCTCGCTGAGTTTTATCTCCAGCCTGCTGATCCTGTTGCGTGAGGGCCTGGAGGCGATCCTGGTGCTGGCGGCGATCCTCGCCTTCCTGCGCAAGACCGGCCAGGAGCATGCGGTACGCGGTGTCCACGTTGGTTGGGGGCTGGCCGTCGTTGCCGGCTTTGCGACCTGGGCAGTGGCGGCCTTCCTGATCGATGTCGGTGGTGCCCAGCGCGAGCTGATGGAAGGCTTCACCGCGCTGTTCGCCTGCGTGATGGTGCTCTGGCTCGGTGTGTGGATGCACGACCGCCGCCATGCGGCTGCCTGGCAGAGCTATATCAAGGAACACCTGCTGAGCAGCAGCGGCCGCTTCGGCTTCGCGACCCTGGCGTTCTTCTCGGTGTACCGCGAGCTGTTCGAAGTGATCCTGTTCTACGAAACCCTCTGGCTGCAGGCCGGCCCGGCCGGACACAGCATGGTGATCGCCGGTGCGCTGACTGCGCTGGTGCTGCTGGTGGGGCTGGCCTGGGTCATCCTGCGCGGCTCGGCGAAGCTGCCGCTGGGAACCTTCTTCATGGCCAACGCCATCTTGCTTTGTGCCCTGTCGGTGGTGTTCGCCGGCCATGGTGTGGCGGCGCTGCAGGAAGCCGGGGTGCTGGGCACTCGTCCGGTAGCCTTCTTCGAGTTCGACTGGCTGGGCATCCATCCGGACGCCTACACCTTGTCGGCGCAGGGGCTGGCGCTGTTGGCCATCGCGGCGCTCTATGGTCGCAGCTGGCTGCGCGAGCGCGACGTGGCCCAGGCCTGAATCCGGGGCGAGGGGTGTAAACTCTTCGCCCTTTTTCATTTCGGAAGGTGAAGCCAATGCGCGTCTGGATCGATGCCGATGCCTGCCCCCGGGCGGCCAAGGACCAGGTGATCAAGTTCGCCCTGAAGCGAAAGTTCGAGGTGGTGCTGGTGGCCGGGCAGAGCCAGGTGAAACCGGCCTTCGCCTGCGTGCAGCTGGTGGTGGTACCCAGCGGACCGGATGCCGCCGATGACTACCTGGTGGAGAACGCCGTACCTGGTGAGCTGGTGATCTGCAGCGACGTGCCCCTGGCCGATCGCCTGGTGAAGAAAGGCGTGGTTGCTCTCGACCCGCGCGGTCGCGAGTTCGACGAGCGCAACATGGGCGAGCGCCTGGCAGTGCGTAACCTGCTTACCGACTTGCGCGACCAGGGCCAGATGGGCGGTGGCCAAGCCGCCTATGGTGAGAAAGAGCGGCAGGCCTTCGCCAACACCCTGGACCGCTTGCTGACGAAACTGAGCCGAGGCTGATGTGGAGGGCACGCCTGCGGCCTGCTTGGCGAATGAATTCGCTATGTCTGCGTTAGCTGTTGCTAGAGATTGACCCTTGGGCCAAGAGCCTTGTATGAGCTGGCTTGCCAGCGAAACGGGGCCATTCGCTGGCAAGTCAGCTCCTACGGGCGATGCAGGTGCTTGCAACACGTCATGCAGACATAGCCAATGAATTCACCGCTACAGGATGAGGCCGGTCACGATCTGCTCAGCCACAGAGATAGGTGCCGGTGCCCACCGCCACCAGCGTGCCGTCGTCGGCATGCAGTTCCGAGCGCACCACGGCCACCTTGTTGCCTGAGCGCAGCAGCACGGCGGTGGCGGTGAAGTGCTGGCCACGACCGGGGCGCAGGTAGTCGATACGCAGGTCGATGGTGCCGAGCTTGGATAGCCGCGCCATGCGTTCCGTTGTGGATAAGTGCTGGTGTCGCTCGAAGGCACCGATCAACGCCATGGCACCACCCACTACATCCAGCAGGCTGGAAATCACCCCGCCGTGGAGGATGCCGTGGACGAAGTTGCCGATCAGTTCGTCCTTCATCGGCAGGTGCATGACCACCTTCTCAGTGCTCATCTCGCCGAGCTGGATACCGAGCACACGGTTGAAGGGAATGCGTTCGAAGAAGCCAGCGACGGCCTGTTGCAGTTCAGGGGTGAGGGTGAAATCGGTCTGGCTCATGGCGCCTCCTGGATACATCGATGCTTCGACGCTGCCGCAGAAACGGCCGGGGTGCCAGAGGGGCGGCGGGAGAGGCGGGAGGATTGGCCGGATCGACACGGAGCGGGTGGCTGGCGCCACCCGCCCGGGGGACTTCAGTGGGCCAGTTCCAGCACCCGGTCCACCAGTTTGTAGATGCCGGCGGCGGCTTCGCTGATGGACTGCGCCAGCATGTAAGCCGGGGTGGTCACCAGCTTGCGCTTCTCGTCTTCGACGATTTCGCTGACCACGCAGTCCACGTGCTGGGCGCCCATTTCCGCCAGGGCAGCTGCAGTACCGGCGTCGTTGCCGATGGTGCAGCTCACGCCTTCGCCGTAGATCTTCGCCGCCAGTGCCGGAGCGATGCAGATCAGACCCACCGGTTTGCCCGCCTCGGCAAAACCTCGGGCGGCGGCCAGCACGTCGGGCTGGACGGTGCAGTTGGCGCCGCTGATGGCGAAGTCAGAAAGGTTTTTTGCTGCGCCGAAGCCACCGGGAACGATTAGGGCGTCGAAGTCGGCGGCATTCAGTTCACGCACGTCCTTGATCTCGCCACGGGCGATACGAGCCGATTCCACCAGCACGTTCCGGCTCTCCGGCATCTCGTCGCCGGTGGTGTGGTCGATCACATGGTGCTGTGCAATGTTCGGGGCGAAACACTGGACCTTGGCACCGCGCTGGTCCAGGCGCAGCAGGGTGACCACGCTCTCGTGGATCTCCGCACCGTCATAAACGCCACAGCCGGACAGGATCACGGCAACTTTCTTGGTCATGGACATCTCCAGGTCATTGGGCCGGCCCGAGGGTTTCGCGCAGGAACGCGAGCGCGCGTCGCTGGGCATCCTGGGCTGGGCCGGGTTGGTAGGTATTCAAGTCGCTGCGCTGGTCGAAGACGTGGTCGGCATCGCCGTACTGCACCAGTTCCAGACGTGCATCGTCCAGACTGTCGAGGGCCGAGAGGCACTGCTTGTGGTCGGTGATGTGGTCCTTGCCGCCGAGGAACATCAGCACCGGCGTGTTGTGTCCAAGGCCTGCACGCAGGTGGGCGGGGAAGCCGCAGTAGGGGTAGTAGGCGATCACGCCACGCACGCCGGCCAGCGCTCCTTTGCCTGTGGCAGGGAAGCCGTGGCCGGCACTGCCGTCATAGGAGAGGGCGTCGAGGATGGTCCAGCCGCCGTGGGAATAACCAAGCAGGGCCAGCTTGCTGCTGTCGATGGCCGGGTTTTTCCGTGCCAGTGCCAGGGCTGCGTATACGTCGATGGCGCGTTCGTTGCCCCACAGGCGCTTGCCGTCGCAAACCGGGCGCCAGTTCTCGATGCCGCGCGCGGCGTGACTGTCGACGAACATCACGGCGTAGCCGGCGGGCAGTAGCCAAGCGTTCACGTTGCGCACGAACAGGGGGCTCTGGCCACTGCAGCCGTGGAACACCAGCACGGTGGGAAAGGGGCCGCTGCCTTCCGGTGTGAACAGATCCAGGTGAGGTGCCAGGCGCTGTTCCGTCGCAGGCAGGTCGGCGGTTTGCGGCAGCAGGGCATCGCGATAGGGATAGAGTCCGAGCAGGGCCGCGCAGGCCAGGAGAAGCAGGACTATCAGGGCGGGTTTCAGGAGTTTGCGCATGCTGTCGTCATATGCCGCTTGGGTTGGCACGCCATGCCGCGGGGGCGGGGCGGCTGCGGGAGTAGCATCCCGGGTACTGAACGAAAGTTGCCTGTGCTTGGCGAGCTTTCGTCCAGACCCTGACGAGCAATCCTAGCAGGCCGGGGAATAGGGTCGCGAGCGCTGCGCCACTCCTCTTTGCCGCCTGTGGGTCACCGGACAAGAACGACGATAAGGCTGCCCCATGAATTACGTCCTCTATGCAGTGCCCTTCTTCTTCCTGCTGATCGGTATCGAACTGATCGCCGACCGCTGGCGCGGAATGAACAACTACCGTACCGCTGACGCCTTGAACAGCCTGAGCGCTGGCGTGTTGTCCACTACCAGCGGGCTGCTGACCAAGGTGGTGGGGGTGCTGACCTATTCGTTCGCCTGGGAGCACCTGGCGCTGTTCGAGCTGTCGGCGTCGAACCTCTGGGTATGGCTGCTGGCCTTCGTTTTCTACGACTTCTGCTACTACTGGAATCACCGTTTGGGTCATGAGCGCAACGTGCTCTGGGCGGCTCACTCAGTGCATCACCAGAGCGAGGAGTACAACCTCTCCACCGCCCTGCGCCAGACCAGCACGGGGTTTCTTTTCGGCTGGATCTTTTACCTGCCCATGTCCCTCGCCGGCGTGCCGCCCCTGGTGTTCCTCACCGTGGGCGCGATGAACCTGCTGTACCAGTTCTGGGTGCACACGCGCCACGTGCCCAAGCTGGGCGGGTTCGAGTGGATCTTCATCACGCCGTCCAACCACCGCGTCCATCATGCGCAGAACCCGGTCTACATGGATCGCAACTACGGCGGCGTGTTCATTCTCTGGGACCGGTTGTTCGGCACCTTCCAGGAGGAACTTGACGAGGAGCCGGTGATCTTCGGTGTGACTACGCCGCTGGCGAGCTGGAACCCGATCTGGGCCAACCTGCAGTTCTATGTGCAGCTCTGGCGCGACGCGGTGCGCACCGAATCCGGGTGGGACAAGCTGCGCATCTGGTTCATGCGCACCGGCTGGCGTCCGGCGGACGTCGCTGAACGTTATCCACAGGCCAAGCCCGACCTGTCACGCTTCGCCAAGTTCGAGGTGCCCCTGGGCTTGGGGCAGAAGTGGTACGCCGGGCTGCAGTTCACCCTCTACGTCGTGGCCGGCACCTGGTTGCTGGGCACTGGTAGCGAGGTTTCGCTGGCCGGGCTCTGGCTGGCCTGGTCCTGGATGGCCTTTGGGCTTTATGTGATCGGCAGCTGGCTGGAGAATCGCCCTTGGGCGCGCTGGCTGGAGTTGGTGCGGCTGGCAGTCAACTGGCCGACCCTCTGGGCTGGCGCGACGCTGGGGCTGCTGCCGCTCGGGGCGATGGGGTGGGGAATGCCGGCGCTTTACAGTCTGATCAGTCTGGTCGCACTGTTCGGCCTGCCGCGCCGCGAGGCAGCGCTGGCGATCTGAATCAGTTGTCCTTGCCGTTGTTGCGCAGGCGGCGTCTCAGCCAGAGCAGACCGCCAAGGGCGAGCAGGCCGCCGAGGACCATCAGCTCGTAGCGTTTTAGGTTGCCCAGCATGCCTTCGAGCACGGAACCGAAGTGGAAGGCGGCAAAACCCAGGGCCAGGGCCCAGACCAGCGCACCGATGCCATTGAGGATCAGGTAGCGCAGCGGCGGGTAGCCGGACAGGCCGATGGCCACTGGCATCACGGTGCGCAGTCCGTAGACGAAGCGGAAGCTCAGGACCCAGATATCCGGGTGGCGGCGGATATGTGCCAGGGCGCGGTCGCCCATGGCCTGCCAGCGCGGCTTGCGGGCAAGGATCTGACGGCCCTTGTGGCGGCCCATGTAGTACCAGAGTTGGTCGCCGGCATAGCTGCCGAAGAACGCCGTGGCAACCACGGCGTTGATGTCCATGTAGCCCCGGAAGGCGAGAAAGCCGGCCAGGACCAGGATCGTCTCACCCTCGAAGAAGGTGCCGAGGAAGAGGGCGACGTAGCCGAAATCCTGGAGAAATTGTTGCAGCATGGTTGGGGTGCACAGCGAAATGAACGCGCAGCCTAACCGGGTTGGCGCCCCGGGAAAAGCTCCGCCCCGCGCTGATTGCCATCAGATTGACCCCGGACAATGCCCGCATGGCATCGCCAGGCGCACTACGCCGGTCGACGCGACCGCGGGTCGCTGTCGCGCGTTGTTACCATTCGGTCATAATCGGCGCTTATATTTGTCACACTGCGTCCGTTCCGGGCCCTGGAGTCTGCTGTGAGCTTTACCCCCGCCAATCGCCTGTTCCCCGCAACCCGCCTGCGCCGCAATCGTCGTGACGATTTCTCCCGCCGCCTGGTACGCGAGAACGTCCTGACCGTAGACGACCTGATCCTCCCCGTATTCGTGCTGGACGGTGAAAACCGCCGCGAAGCCGTGCCTTCGATGCCGGGCGTTGAGCGCCTGTCCATCGATCTGCTGCTCAAGGAAGCCGAGGCCTGGGTCAAGCTGGGCATCCCGGCGCTGGCGCTGTTCCCGGTGACGCCGCTGGAAAAGAAATCCCTCGACGGCGCCGAGGCCTGGAACCCGAATGGCATTGCCCAGCGCGCCATCCGCGCCTTGCGTGATCGCTTCCCGGAGCTCGGCGTGATCAGCGACGTGGCCCTGGACCCCTTCACCACCCATGGCCAGGACGGCATCCTCGACGAGAACGGCTACGTGCAGAACGACATCACGGTCGATGCACTGGTCAAGCAGGCACTGTCCCATGCCGAAGCCGGCGCCCAGGTAGTGGCCCCCTCGGACATGATGGACGGCCGCATCCAGGCGATTCGCGAAGCCCTGGAACTGGCTGACTTCCCCAATGTGCGCATCATGGCCTACTCGGCCAAGTACGCCAGTGCCTACTACGGCCCCTTCCGTGATGCGGTCGGCTCCGCCGCCAACCTCGGCAAGGGCAACAAGGCCAGCTACCAGATGGACCCGGCCAACACCGACGAAGCCCTGCACGAAGTGGCCGCGGACCTGGCCGAAGGCGCCGACATGGTGATGGTCAAGCCCGGTATGCCCTACCTCGACATCGTTTGTCGGGTGAAGGATGAATTCCGCGTGCCGACTTTTGTCTATCAGGTCAGCGGCGAGTACGCGATGCACATGGCGGCGATCCAGAACGGCTGGCTGAGCGAGGCGGTCATCCTCGAATCCCTGGTGGCCTTCAAACGCGCCGGCGCCGATGGCATCCTCACCTATTTCGCCGTACGCGCCGCAGAAATGCTCAAGACGGGAGCTTGATCTCCCCCCAGGAACTGCAGATGAACACCGAAGGACTCAATCCCAGCGCTTTGCTCGAACCCCTGAAAGAGGCCACAGAGATTCCGGTGGCCCCGGAGGAGCCGGTCGCCGAGGCGGCACCTGCCCCAGCCCCGGCGCCCGCTCCGGCGCCATTGGTGGTGCCGAGCCTGGATGACAGCAGCCTGTACATCCACCGTGAGCTGTCTCAGTTGCAGTTCAACATCCGCGTGCTGGAGCAGGCGCTGGATGAGTCCTATCCATTGCTCGAACGTCTGAAGTTCCTGCTGATCTTCTCCAGTAACCTGGACGAGTTCTTCGAAATCCGCGTTGCGGGCCTGAAGAAGCAGATCACCTTCGCCCGCGAACAGGCTGGCGCCGATGGCCTGCTGCCGCACCAGGCGATGGCGCGCATCAGCGAGCTGGTGCACGATCAGGTGACCCGTCAGTACGGCATCCTCAACGACATCCTCTTGCCGGAGCTGGCCAAGCACCAGGTCAACTTCATCCGTCGCCGCTACTGGACCGCCAAGCTGAAGGCCTGGGTGCGCCGCTACTTCCGCGACGAGATCGCGCCGATCATCACCCCCATCGGCCTGGACCCGACGCACCCCTTCCCGCTGCTGGTGAACAAGAGCCTGAACTTCATCGTCGAGCTGGAAGGTGTCGACGCCTTCGGCCGCGATTCCGGCCTGGCGATCATCCCGGCGCCCCGCCTGCTGCCGCGGGTGATCCGTGTGCCCGAAGATATCGGTGGGCCGGGGGACAACTTCGTCTTCCTGTCCTCGATGATCCACGCCCATGCCGATGACCTGTTCCCCGGCATGAAGGTCAAGGGCTGCTACCAGTTCCGCCTGACCCGAAACGCCGATCTCTCGGTGGACACCGAAGACGTCGACGACCTTGCCCGCGCCCTGCGTGGCGAGCTGTTCTCGCGCCGCTACGGCGACGCGGTACGGCTGGAAGTCGCCGACACCTGTCCGAAGAACCTCTCGGACTACCTGCTCAAACAGTTCGGCCTGGCTGAGAGCGAGCTGTATCAGGTCAACGGTCCGGTGAACCTGACGCGCCTGTTCAGCATCACCGGCCTGGAAAGCCATCCGGAACTGCAGCACTCGACGTTCACCCCGGTGATCCCCAAGCTGCTGCAGAAGGCCGAGAACCTGTTCAGCGTGGTGGGCAAGCAGGACATCCTGCTGCTGCATCCCTTCGAATCCTTTACCCCGGTGGTGGATTTCCTGCGCCAGGCCGCCAAGGACCCCAATGTCCTGGCGATCAAGCAGACCCTCTACCGCGCCGGTGCCAACTCCGAGATCGTCGACTCCCTGGTGGAGGCGGCACGCAACGGCAAGGAAGTCACCGTGGTGATCGAATTGCGCGCGCGTTTCGACGAGGAGTCCAACCTGCAGCTGGCGAGCCGTCTGCAGCAGGCGGGGGCCGTGGTGATCTATGGCGTCGTTGGCTTCAAGACCCACGCCAAGATGATGCTGATCCTGCGCCGAGAGAACGGCGAGCTGCGCCGCTACGCGCACCTGGGGACCGGCAACTACCACGCGGGTAACGCGCGCCTGTATACCGACTACAGCATGCTGACCGCCGACGATGCGCTATGCGAAGACCTGCACAAGCTGTTCAACCAGTTGATCGGCATGGGCAAGACCCTGCGCATGAAGAAGCTGCTGCACGCGCCCTTCACCCTGAAGAAGACGCTGCTCGACATGATCGCCCGTGAGGCTCTGCATGCCAGTGAAGGCAAGCCGGCGCACATCATGGTCAAGGTCAACGCGCTGACCGATCCCAAGGTCATCCGCGCGCTCTACAAGGCCAGCCAGAGCGGCGTGCGCATCGATTTGGTGGTGCGCGGCATGTGCTGCCTGCGCCCCGGTATTCCCGGTGTGTCGCACAACATCCAGGTGCGTTCGATCATTGGCCGCTTCCTCGAGCACAGCCGGATCTACTACTTCCTCAACGGTGGCGACGAGAAGATGTACCTCTCCAGCGCCGACTGGATGGAGCGCAACCTCGACATGCGCGTCGAGACCTGCTTCCCGGTGGAAGGCAAGAAGCTGCTGACTCGCGTGAAGAAGGAGCTGGAGGCTTACATCAGCGATAACACCCAGAGCTGGGTGTTGCAGCCGGATGGTCGCTACCTGCGCAACAGCCCGAGCGGCAACCAGAACTCGCGCAACGCCCAGGCAACGCTGCTGGACAAGCTGACCAACCCGCCGATCAGCGCACGCTGAGTGCGGACATGAAAACGGGGCCTTCGGGCCCCGTTGTCATTGTCGAGTCTTGCAGGGTGGGGGCGTCTTTCATTCCACCCCCTGCTTGTTACCTCAGCTCACCTTCAGCGCGAAATCGATGCGCTTCAGCCACTCGGCTTCCTGCTCGAAATCCGCTTGCGTCAGCGGGTTGGCTTCCAGCCAGTCTTTCGGGAATTGCACTTCAAGGCTGTTGTCGGCGGCCTTGAGTTTCACTTCAGGCATGGCCGAGGTGCCCCGGATGTGGTGGAACAGAATGGCGAAGCGCAGCAGCACACAGAGGCGAAGCAGCTTCACGCCCTCCTCGCCGAATTCGGCGAACCTGTCCTTGGGGATGTTACGGCGGTGGCCGCGCACCAGCAGGGCCAGCATCAACTGGTCCTGGCGGGAGAAGCCGGGCAGGTCCGAGTGCTCGATCAGGTAGGCGCCGTGCTTGTGGTAGTGGTAGTGGGCGATGTCCATGCCGATCTCGTGGACCCGTGCTGCCCACAGCAGCAGGTCGCGGTGCCAGTCATCGTCCAGCCCCCAGCTGTCCGCGACCTTTTCCAGGGCCGCCAGCGCCTTGGCCTCGACCCGCGCGGCCTGCTCCAGGTCCACATGGCAGCGTTCCATCAGGGCGCTCAGGGTGCGCTCGCGGACGTCCTCGTGGTGGTGGCGGCCCAGCAAGTCGTAAAGCACACCTTCGCGCAGGGCACCTTCGGAATGGGTCATGCGTTTGAGTTCGAGCGCTTCGAAGATGGCTTCGGCAATCGCCAGGCCGGCCGGGAAGATGGGGCGGCGATCCGGCTTGATGCCGTCCAGGTCGATCTTCTCGACGTCGCCCAGCTTGAACAGCTTGCGCTTGAGCCAGGCCAGGCCTTCCGGGTTGATCTCGCCATTGCCCAGGCCCGCGGCCTGGATCGCCAGGCCCACCGCGCGGATGGTGCCGGAGGCGCCTACGGCTTCCTGCCAGCCGAGGCGGCGCAGGCTGTACTCGATGCCCATCAGCTCCAGGCGCGCTGCCGTGTAGGCCTGCGCATAGCGAGCCGGGGTGATCTTGCCGTCGCGGAAGTAGCGCTGGGTGTAGCTCACACAGCCCATCTGCAGGCTCTCCCGCAGCTGTGATTCGAAGCGCTGGCCGATGATGAATTCGGTGCTGCCGCCGCCGATGTCCGCCACCAGGCGGCGACCGGGGGTGTCCGGCAGAGTGTGGGAGACACCCAGGTAGATGAGTCGCGCTTCCTCGCGGCCGGAGATGACTTCCACCGGGTGTCCGAGGACTTCCTCGGCGCGGCGGATGAACTCGGCGCGGTTGTGCGCTTCGCGGAGGGCGTTGGTGCCAACGATGCGCACCGCACCCTCCGGCAGGCCGGCAATCATCTGGGCGAAGCGGCGCAAGCAATCGAGGCCACGCTGCATGGACTCCTCGCTGAGGTTGCGCGCTTCGTCCAGGCCTGCCGCCAGCTGCACCTTGTCGCCGAGCCGTTCCAGGATACGGATCTCACCGTGGTCGACCTTGGCCACCACCATGTGGAAGCTGTTCGAGCCGAGGTCGATGGCGGCGATCAGGGACGGGATTTCGACGGGCTTTTGCGGCATGGTTTCGGGTCTCGAGGCTGAACCGCGCAATCCTGCCACGGTTGCCCGGTCGCGCCAATGCGAATAGCGGTACGTTGGTACCAGTCTGGCGTGAGCCGGCAGCGGTCGGTTGGGTGCGGTCTTCTGGCGAATAGCTGGCTGTGCAAACTATAGGTGGGATATGACAGTCGCGCGTCATAGGGCCAGCGGTCTGCTCAGGCAGCCCCGGATCGGCTGCCAGATTGACGCCGGCCCGCACATCTATCAGTTTTTCCCCGTAACACCATAGCGAAGCTCAATCGCCTTCGGCTTTCGGTCCCGGAAAAGCCGGGCTATGATGGCTCCACTTTTTTGCTTCCGAACCACGGAGATTCTTCCATGAGCGAATTCATCACCAACGTCACCGATGCCAGCTTCGAGCAAGACGTGCTCAAAGCCGAAGGCGCGGTGCTGGTCGACTACTGGGCCGAGTGGTGCGGTCCGTGCAAGATGATTGCCCCGGTCCTCGACGAAATCTCCAAGGACTACCAGGGCAAACTGAAAGTCTGCAAGCTGAACATCGACGAGAACCAGGACACCCCGCCGAAGTACGGTGTGCGTGGCATCCCGACCCTGATGCTGTTCAAGAACGGCAACGTCGAAGCGACCAAGGTAGGTGCCCTGTCCAAGTCCCAGCTGGCTGCCTTCCTCGACGCCAACATCTGATTCGCGCGGCCACCAGCGCCGCCGAAGCCGCATCAGAAGCGTCCCGGAAAAGCCCCGCGCAAAGCGGGGCTTTTTCATTGGCCTGCACTAGACTCCCCGTTGCGCCGGTGTTACATTCGGACCGCTGCTCTTTCTCGCAGCCCTCCACGCCGTCGCCGACGCACTCCTATTCGAATAAGCACAGCGATCCTGTCGCCTTCTCAGCGGCGCGGCCTAAAAAGCTCAATGCTTTCCCTTCTCCATATCTATCTACGTCATTCCTATGAATCTGACCGAACTCAAGCAAAAGCCGATTGGCGAACTTCTGGAAATGTCCGACGCCATGGGCCTGGAGAACATGGCCCGTTCGCGCAAGCAGGACATCATTTTCGCCCTGCTGAAAAAGCACGCGAAGAGCGGCGAGGAGATCTCTGGTGACGGTGTGCTGGAGATACTCCAGGACGGCTTCGGCTTCCTGCGCTCCGCTGACTCTTCCTACCTGGCCGGCCCTGACGACATCTACGTCTCCCCGAGCCAGATCCGCCGCTTCAACCTGCGGACCGGCGACACCATAGTTGGCAAGATTCGTCCTCCGAAGGAAGGCGAGCGTTACTTCGCGTTGCTCAAGGTCGACTCGATCAACTACGACCGCCCCGAGAACGCCAAGAACAAAATCCTGTTCGAGAACCTCACGCCCCTGTTCCCCAATGAGCGGCTGAAGATGGAAGCCGGCAACGGCTCCACCGAGGACCTCACCGGCCGCGTGATCGATCTCTGCGCACCGATCGGCAAGGGCCAGCGTGGCCTGATCGTGGCGCCGCCGAAGGCGGGCAAGACCATCATGCTGCAGAACATCGCAGCCAACATCACCCGCAATAATCCCGAGTGCCACCTGATCGTCCTGCTGATCGACGAGCGCCCGGAAGAAGTGACCGAGATGCAGCGCACCGTGCGCGGCGAAGTGGTCGCCTCCACCTTCGACGAGCCGCCGACCCGCCACGTGCAGGTCGCCGAGATGGTGATCGAGAAGGCCAAGCGCCTGGTCGAGCACAAGAAGGACGTGGTCATCCTGCTGGACTCCATCACCCGTCTGGCACGTGCCTACAACACCGTGATTCCGAGCTCCGGCAAGGTACTCACCGGTGGTGTCGACGCCCATGCCCTGGAGAAGCCCAAGCGCTTCTTCGGCGCCGCGCGCAACATCGAGGAAGGCGGCTCGCTGACCATCCTCGCTACTGCGCTGGTCGAAACCGGCTCGAAGATGGATGAAGTCATCTACGAAGAGTTCAAGGGCACCGGTAACATGGAGCTGCCGTTGGACCGTCGCATCGCTGAGAAGCGTGTGTTCCCGGCCATCAACATCAACAAGTCCGGCACCCGCCGTGAAGAGTTGCTGACCGCCGATGACGAGTTGCAGCGCATGTGGATCCTGCGCAAGCTGCTGCACCCGATGGATGAGATCGCCGCCATCGAGTTCCTGCTCGACAAGCTGAAAGACACCAAGACCAACGACGAATTCTTCCTGTCGATGAAGCGCAAGTAAGTCTTGGATGTGCCGCAAGAGCCGGGGAAACCCGGCTTTTGCGTTTCTGTGCTGGCCCTTTGTCCTTCTGAATAACCCAGTTCGGCGCTAAACTTTGCGCCCCGACCTGCACGCCCCAAGAGGCTCAAGCATGCAGTATCGCGATCTGCGCGACTTTATTAGCGGCCTGGAACGGCGCGGCGAGCTCAAGCGCATCGTCACCCCGGTTTCGCCCGTGCTGGAAATGACCGAAATCTGCGACCGCACCCTGCGCAAGCAAGGTCCGGCGCTGCTCTTCGAGAAACCCACCGGCTTCGACATCCCGGTGCTCGGCAACCTCTTCGGCACCCCCGGACGCGTGGCATTGGGGATGGGTGCCGAGGACGTCGGCGAGCTGCGGGAGATCGGCAAGCTGCTGGCCTTCCTCAAGGAGCCCGAGCCGCCCAAGGGCCTGAAGGACGCCTGGTCCAAGCTACCGATCTTCAAGAAGGTCATTGCCATGGCGCCCAAGGTGCTGAAGGACGGCCCCTGCCAGGAAGTGGTGGAGGAGGGCGATGATGTCGACCTCACCCGGCTGCCGGTGCAGACTTGCTGGCCTGGCGATGTCGCTCCGCTGATCACCTGGGGCCTGACCGTCACTCGTGGCCCGAACAAGGAGCGGCAGAACCTCGGCATCTATCGCCAGCAGGTAATCGGCCGCAACAAGGTCATCATGCGCTGGCTGAGCCATCGTGGCGGTGCCTTGGATTACCGCGAGTGGTGCGCCAAGCATCCAGGCCAGCCGTTCCCGGTGGCAGTCGCCCTGGGCGCTGATCCGGCGACCATCCTCGGTGCCGTTACCCCGGTGCCGGATTCTCTCTCCGAATACGCTTTCGCCGGCCTGCTGCGGGACAATCGCACCGAGCTGGTGAAGTGCCGTGGCAATGACCTGCAGGTGCCGGCCAGCGCCGAAATTGTTCTCGAAGGGGTGATCCATCCCGGCGAGATGGCCGATGAAGGTCCCTATGGTGACCACACCGGCTACTACAACGAAGTGGACAGCTTCCCGGTATTCACGGTGGAGCGCATCACTCGCCGCCAGAAACCGATTTACCACAGCACCTACACCGGACGGCCGCCGGATGAGCCGGCCATCCTTGGCGTGGCGCTGAACGAAGTCTTCGTGCCGATCCTGCAGAAGCAGTTCCCCGAGATCGTCGACTTCTACCTGCCGCCGGAGGGCTGCTCCTACCGCATGGCGGTGGTGACCATGAAGAAGCAGTACCCAGGCCACGCCAAGCGCGTAATGCTGGGTGTCTGGTCGTTCCTGCGACAGTTCATGTACACCAAGTTCGTCATAGTCACCGACGACGACGTCAATGCGCGCGACTGGAACGACGTGATCTGGGCCATCACCACGCGCATGGATCCCAAACGCGACACGGTGATGATCGACAACACGCCGATCGACTACCTGGACTTCGCTTCGCCCATCTCCGGCCTCGGCTCGAAGATGGGCCTGGACGCCACCCACAAGTGGCCCGGCGAGACCAACCGCGAATGGGGTCGGGTTATCGTCCAGGACGAAGCGGTGAAGCGCCGCGTCGATGAGCTTTGGTCTTCTCTGGGAATCGATTGATGCGTGTCACCCTGCAACCTTCTGGCGCGGTCATCCAGACGGCTCCCAACGAGCGGATTCTGGATGCGGCGCGCCGTCTCGGCTACGAGTGCCCGCAAAGCTGCCGCAACGGCAACTGCCACGTGTGCGCGGCCCTGCTGGTGGAAGGGCGGGTGCGCCAGAACGGTGCCGAACTGAGTCAGGGCGAGCTCTTCACCTGTCTGGCTGAACCGATGGAAGACTGCGTGCTGCATTGGGACGGTGTGTTGGCCCCGGGCGAACTGCCGGTGCGCGCATTGAGCTGCCAGCTCAGCGAGTGTGTGGAAGTGGGCGGCGATGTCTGGCGCGTGCGCCTGCGTGCCCCGGCCGGAAAGCCGCCGCGTTACCACGCCGGGCAGTACTTGCTGATCGAGCGTGACGACGGTGAGTCATCGGCCTTTTCCATGGCCTCGGCGCCCAGCGCCGGGCGGGAGATCGAGCTGCATATCCTTGCGCGCGAGAGCAGCGCCAAGGCACTGCTCGCGCAACTGCAGCGTACCCGCATGGCCAAGGTCCGCATGCCCTTCGGCGATACCCACCTGGCGGAACTGCCTGACGGCCCTCTGGTGCTGATCGCTGCTGGCACCGGCATGGGCCAGATGCACAGCCTGATCGAACACTGCCGATCTGCAGGCTTCAGGCACCCGGTGCACCTGTACTGGGGGGTGCGTCAGTCGGAGGACTTCTATCAGTTGGCCCACTGGGACGACTGGCAGCGCCTGGACAACCTCTTCCTGCACAAAGTAGTCAGCGAACCGGCTGACTGGCAGGGTCGCTGCGGCCTGTTGCATGAAGCGGTGTGTGAGGACTTTCCTGACCTCAAGTCCCTGCGGGTCTACGCCAGCGGCTCGCCCGCCATGGTCTATGCGACCCTCGATGCCCTGGTGGCAGCCGGGATGGATGCCCACCAGATGCGTGCTGACGTGTTCGCCTATGCGCCGCGCCCCTGAACTCCGGACATGAAAAGACCGCCCTCGGGCGGCCTTGTGCGTTCCATAGGATGGGTATCGCTTCGTGTTCGATCAACCTATCCTGCCGGTCCATGCCTCAGCGCACTTCCACTACCACCTTGCCCACGGCCTGGCGCGTGGCCAGGGCATTGATGGCGTCGCTTGCGCGCTCCAGCGGGAAGGTCTGGGACACCAGCGGTTTCAGTTTGCCCTCGGCATACCAGGCGAACAGCTGCTGGAAGTTGGCCAGGTTGTCCTGGGGCTGGCGTTGCGCGAAAGAACCCCAGAACACGCCCACCACTGAGGCGCCCTTGAGCAGCGCAAGGTTGACCGGTAGCTCGGGGATGCGACCGCTGGCGAAGCCGACGACCAGCAGGCGGCCATTCCAGTTGATCGAGCGCACGGCGGCGTCGAACAGGTCACCGCCCACCGGGTCGTAGATCACGTCGGCGCCCTGGCCGCCGGTGAGTTCCTTGACGCGGTCCTTCAGGTTTTCCTCGCTGTAGTTGATCAGCGCGTCGGCACCGGCGGCCTTGGCCACTTCCAGCTTCTCCACACTGCTGGCCGCAGCAATTACCCGCGCGCCCATGGCCTTGCCGATTTCCACCGCCGCCAGGCCGACGCCGCCGGAGGCGCCAAGTACCAGCAGGGTTTCGCCGGGTTGCAGGTTGGCGCGCTGCTTGAGGGCATGCATCGAGGTGCCGTAGGTCATGCCGAAGGCGGCGGCGGAGTTGAAGTCGATGCCTTTGGGAATCGGCATCACATTGTAGGACGGCACCGCCACCTGTTCGGCAAAGCTGCCCCAGCCGGTCAGCGCCATCACCCGGTCGCCGGGCTTGAGGTGGCTGACCTTCTCGCCAACCGCCGCGACCACACCGGCTGCTTCGCCGCCCGGGGAGAAGGGGAATGGTGGCTTGAACTGGTACTTGCCTTCGATGATCAGGGTGTCGGGGAAGTTGACCGCCGCGGCGTGTACGTCGATCAGGATCTCGTTCTTCTTGGGTTCAGGGCTGGCGACTTCCTCCAGCACCAGGGTATCGGCCGGACCGAAGGCTTTGCACAAGACGGCTTTCATCGCGGAGCTCCTTGGCTTGGGGCGCTGGCCCCGGGCATGTGGCCTTGCAGTGTAGGTGGGGTGCCTGGAGGGTCAATCAGCATGGCTGCGCCTGATGGACCTGCATAAACGAAGGTCTTGGGGCCGGCCGCGCCTGTGGCTATGCTAGGCGCCATTCGTGCTGAGGATAATCCAGGTGAAAAGACTGACTGCAATGTTGCTGGCCCTGACCCTTCCGCTGCTGGCGGTCGCCAGTGAGGACGAGCCCAAGGAAGGAGAGACGCCCAAGGTTGCCTATGTTGATCTGGTGCCCTCCCTGGTCGGCAACTATGGTTCCGGGCCGCGCCTGAAGTATTACAAGGCGGATATTTCCCTGCGGGTCACCGGTCCTGAAGCCCAGGAAAAGGTCACTCGTCATGAGCCTCTGATTCGCAACCAACTGGTGATGCTTTTCTCCCAGCAGACCGACGAGACCCTGAACGCGTCCGACTCCAAGGAGAAGTTGCGCCAGGAAGCCCTCAAGCAGGTGCAGCAGGTGTTGCACAGCGAGGAAGGTCTGCCCTTGGTGGACGACCTGCTGTTCAACAACCTGATCATTCAGCCCTGACCCTTCTCCCACAAGCAGGTGCGGTTGCGTCCCTCGTGCTTGGCCCGGTAGAGCGCGGCGTCGCTGCGTGATACCAGGCTGTCGGGCTGGTCCTCGCGGGCTGGGTCGGAAATCGCGATACCGATACTCAACGTCAGGTACCCCTCCGGGCTGGCCGGGTGTTCGATGGCCAGTGCGGCCACTTGCGCCATTACCCGTTCTGCCACATGTCGCGCACCGTCTTCGGCGGTATTGGCGAGGATGATGGCGAACTCCTCGCCACCGTATCGGCAAGCCGCGTCGCCTTCGCGTTGCAGGCTCTGTTGCAGCGCCTGGGCCACTTGGCGCAGCGCGTCGTCGCCAGCCTGATGGCCGAGTCGGTCGTTGTATGCCTTGAAGTGATCCACATCCAGCATCAGCAAGGCCAGCGGCGCGCCAAGGCGACGCAGGCGGCGCCACTCGCCATTGAGCTGACGATCGAAGTATCGCCGGTTGAAGAGTCCGGTGAGGCCGTCCTGCTGGGATAGTCGCTGCAGACGCGCCTCCAGCTCGAGACGTTCGCGGTTGTCGCGGGACACGCCGATCAGATAGTCACGGCCATTCAGACTGACCATTTGTGCGCTGATCTCGGCTGCCTGGAGGCTGTCGTCGGCGCGGCGCATCTGCCGCTGGAAGATGCCGGAGTCGCCATCCCTGCGTGCCTGGCGCACCAGCTCCAGCCAGGTATGGAAGCCGGGCAGCAGTTGTTCCGGATCTTCCTTCAGCAGTTGTCGGAATGCCTCGGCGCTGTAGCCCAGGCCGGCATGGGTGGCCCGGTTCATGTGCAGGACCTCACGGTTGGCGAGGTCGAAAATGAACAGTCCATCCTCGCTGGAATCGGTCAGGTCGAGTACCAGTTGCAGGCGCTCGCGGCTTTCACGCAGATCCTGTTCGACGTGCTCACGCTGGCTGACCTCTTCATTCAGGCGCCGGTAACCGGCCTGCAGGGCGCTGGCGCGGCGGGCGTTTTCCAGCGCCAGGACCAGGGCGGCGACCAGCAGCAGGCTCGTGAGCAGGCTGGCGCCGAGAACCACCTGCGGGAGTGGCGACCTGAGTTGCTCCACCAACTTGGGGGTCGGAGAGAGTTGCAGGGAGAAGTTGCTGTTATTGAGCAGGTGCAGCGGCACGCGTTGGCTGAGGGACGGCAAGATTTCGGGCTGCTCCTGGTGATAGATGGAGCGGCCGGATTCCAATAGCAGGACGCTGAAGTCCTGGTTGTCGAGGTCGGCGAGGAGCTCATCCATCAAGGTCTCGACCCGAAATACGCCCTGGAGGAAACCGTCGAAGCTCCGATCACTCTGTTCGTCGCGGATGTAGAGCGGGGTATAGAGGACGAAGCCGCGCCCGCCCTGGACCAGGGCGAAGCTGTTGGACATCTGCGCCTCGCCACTGGCCTTGGCCTGCATGGCGAGGTTGAAGTTGGGATGGTTGCGGGTCAGGCGGAAGCCGATTGCGGCTTCATTGCCCTGCTCGGGCAGTACCCAGCGCATGCGCAGATCGGCCCCCATCCACTGGATCGACTGGTAGCCGGGGAAGTGCTCCAGGGCGAAGTTGGCTTCCAGGGTCCACTCGTCCCGGGGGATACGGCCTCGATGGTTCCACAAAAGGGCCATGCGACGCAGGCCCTCGACCTCATCGATCAGGTTGTTTTCCAGCTCGGTCGCGAGCGTTCGCGCCTGATAGCCCACGCGGTCACGGATGCGCTCCTGCTGGGCGTCTTCCAGTTGCTTCCAGAGCAACAGGCTGGTGCCGCACATCGCCAGGAAGAGCAGGGCGAGTGTCGTTCGGACCAGCCAGGCAGGATGAGAATGCGGCATGGATGCGCCCCGGAGGATTCCCCTCCCTCATAGCACAGGGCCATTCCTGACTCAACGCAGGGCCAGTACCCCGGACCATTCTTCCTCGGTCACCGGCATTACCGACAGACGGCTGCCCTTCTGCACCAGGGGCATGCCGGCGAGCACGGCCTGCTCACGCAGGGCGGCGAGTGGAATGACGTGGGGGAAGGCCTCGACGAATTCCACGTCCAGGGCGCTCCAGGGATTCTTCTCTGTGTTGGCCTTGGGGTCGTGATAGTGGCTTTGCGGGTCCAGGGCTGTGGGGTCCGGGTAGGTCTCGCCAGCAATCCGTGCAATACCGGCTATGCCTGGCTCGGGGCAACTGGAGTGATAGAAGAAGAACAGTTCGCCCGGGCGCATGGCGCGCATGAAGTTGCGTGCCTGGTAGTTGCGCACGCCATCCCAGCGTGCCTTGCCCAGGCGCTGCAGGTCGTGGATGGAGAGTTCGTCGGGTTCGGATTTCATCAGCCAGAAAGGCATGAACTTTGCTCCTGTACGTTCGTCCTTAATTGGGGTACTCAAGCTTGGGGTCTGGCCGACAGCCGGTTGGCGTCATAAATTGCGTGTTCGCTCACGTTGCCGGAGAATGCCGCGCTTTAAGCTGCTACCGCCGTTCGGTCCAATCAAAACAACAACTCGCCATCGGTCATCGCGCGAAGTTTGCCTGCAAGGGGGAGGCAATCGATGAAACGCAAGCCAGACATTCTCTGGGTATTGGTCATCATTTTTGGCCTGGGTGTGGTTACTACCGGTTACACCCAAAGCCTGTGGGAGCGCCAGAGCAGCGCACCCATCAATTTGACCCAGCAGCCCTGATTTCACGCTGATCGGCACCGCAAGGATCGTGGTGCCGTCGTCAGGTCCGTCAGTACCAGCCTTTATCCGTTACGGTTGCCTGCAGGGCCACGTCCCAGCGGGCCAGTTCCAACCTGTCCACCTTCTGACATTCGTGCGCCAGGCCCAGCAGGGCTGGTTTGCGCCATTGGCGTCGACGTGCCAGATAGGCCAGGCTGCGGTCGTAGAAACCGCCGCCCATTCCCAGACGCCCACCGTATTCATCGAAACCCACCAGGGGCAACATGACCAGATCCAGTGCCCAGACCTTGCGCTGCTGCGCCGGATTGGCACGTGGCTCGAGGATGCGGAAGCGGTTCTTCTGCAGCCTTTCTCCCGGCCGTAGACGCTGGAACACCATCTTTTCCCGTGGCCAGGCATTCAGTACCGGCAGGTAGGCCTGTTTGCCCCGGCGTTGGGCTTCGCGCAGCAACGGACGTGGGTCGATCTCGCCATTGGTGGGCAGATAGAGGGCGACATGTCGGGCGCGGCGGAACAGCGGGTTCTGCGCGAGCTGGCGATAGAGGGACTTTGCGGCGTTTTTCTGCTGGAGGGGGGTGAGTGCGCGGCGGGCCTGGCGAAGCTGGCGGCGCAGGCTCTGGCGGGAATGTGAACCGGCGCAGATCATGAAAAAAATAGACTCCCCGGTTGTGCCGCTGTCGGGTTAGCCCTTGAACCCGAAAGTTCAAGGTGGAGGCTGCAGGAGGCGTTAAGGCTTTCCGTCAGGCGGACATGCACACCGGCCTCAACTTGCAACCCCCGTGGTTGCATTTATCGGCTCAGGGACATCACCGACTGGCCAACACACCAGGGAGCTGGCGGCGAGTATACCCCAAGAACCGTTCAGGAAACTGCTGCGCGTCGGTCCGGCCGCGTCAAAAAACGCCAGAGAGCGTCAGTTTGTCGCGGCCGGGGGCTCAGGCCTGCTGGGTGTCCGGGTCAGCCGCCAGGGCGTGGTCGACACGCTCCAGCAGGTCGCGGACCCGCTCTCGGGTGGACGAGGCTTCCTGGTCCAGGCGCTGCTGCTTGTGCAGCAAGTCATGGGTGATGTTCAGGGCGGCCATCACGGCGACACGGTCGGCACCGATGACTTTCCCGCTGGAACGGATCTCGCGCATCTTGCCGTCCAGGTAGCGCGCGGCGCTTTCCAGGTTGGCGCGCTCGTCCGCAGGGCAGGCGATGCAGTATTCCTTATCGAGGATTTGGACGGTAACGGTGTTGGACTGGGTCATGAATCCTGCTCCAGGGCTTTCAGGCGCGAAATCATCGCTTCGACCTTTAGCCGGGCCATTTCGTTCTTTTCGATCAGATGAGCGCGTTCTTCGCGCCAGGCCTTCTCGCTGGCAAGCAGGAGCCGGTTCTGGGCCTTGAGCTGCTCGACACGCTGGATCAGCAGTTCCAGCTTGGCTGTCAGTGCATGCAGTTCGGCATCTTCCATGGGCTGTCTACTTGGTGGGGAGTGACCGGGACTATATAGGACCGACTCCGGGAAGGGTCAAACCCGCAAGCGCCGGCGCGATTGGTTGCACGCCTGCGGTCAGGTCCTGAGGACCGCAAGGCCAATGCTGCCTTCACGGCGCCAGGCTGCTAGGATACGAGGCCGTCATTCTAGTGATTGCGCCCTCTGGCGCCTAGCCACCCTTATGTCCAGTTCGAATTCTCCCTACAACGCTTTCGCCGCGCTCCTCGCCTCCACCGGTCAGCCGGTTTCCCCCGCCGAACTGCACGGCGTGTTGCTCGGTCGCAGCTGCGCCGGCGCCGGCTTCGACCCCGAGCCCTGGCTGGAGGATGCTGCCGAGCTGCTCGGTGGCGCCCCGCAGGACAACCTGCGCCAGGCCCTGATCGGCCTGCAGGAAATGGTCAAGAGCGAGCTGACCGGCACCGAAATGGCCGTGGTGCTTCTGCTGCCCAGCGACGATGCGCCGCTGGCCGAACGTGCTGCCGCCCTTGGCCAGTGGTGCCAAGGCTTCCTCGGCGGCTTCGGCCTGACCGCCCGTGAAGGCGCGTTGTCCGGCGAAGCCGTCGAAGTGCTCCAGGACCTCGCCTCGATCGCCCAGGTGCAGAGTGCCCTGGAAGACTCCGACGACGGCGAGAGCGACTATATGGAAGTGATGGAGTACCTGCGCGTCGCGCCCCTGCTGCTCTTCGCAGAATGCGCCAAGCCTGCCGCGCCGGCCGCCAAACCCTCGTTGCATTGACTCGAGCGGCGGGCCGTCTGCCCGCCCTGAAGGAGCGCGCATGACCCGTATCCCCAAGGCAGAATATGCCCGCCGCCGCAAGGCGCTGATGGCGCAGATGGAAGCCAACAGCATTGCCATCCTGCCCGCCGCGCCCGTGCATATTCGCAACCGCGATGTCGAGCACGTCTACCGTCAGGACAGCGACTTCCAGTACCTCAGCGGGTTTCCCGAGCCGGAAGCCGTGCTGGTGCTGATTCCCGGCCGCGAACATGGCGAGTACGTGCTGTTCTGCCGCGAGCGCGATCCGGAACGTGAACTCTGGGACGGCCTGCGCGCCGGCCAGGATGGCGCCATCCGGGACTTCGGCGCCGATGATGCCTTCCCCATCGGTGACATCGACGACATCCTTCCCGGCCTGATCGAAGGGCGCAGCCGCGTCTACTACTCCATCGGCACCAACACCGAGTTCGACCAGCACCTGATGGAGTGGGTCAACACCATCCGCTCCAAGGCCCGCCAGGGCGCACAACCGCCCAAGGAATTCGTCGCCCTCGACCATCTGCTGCACGACATGCGCCTGTACAAGTCGGCGGCTGAAGTGAAGGTCATGCGCGAGGCCGCCGAGGTCTCCGCGCGCGCACACGTGCGCGCGATGCAGGCCGCCCGGGCCGGGCTCTACGAGTACCATCTGGAAGCCGAACTGGAATACGAGTTCCGCAGGGGCGGAGCGAAGATGCCGGCCTACGGCTCCATCGTCGCCGCTGGCAAGAACGCCTGCATCCTGCATTACCGCGAGAACGACGCACCGCTGAAGGATGGCGACCTGGTACTGATCGACGCCGCCTGCGAGCTGGACTGCTACGCCAGCGACATCACTCGCACCTTCCCGGTCAGTGGCCGCTTCAGCCCCGAGCAGAAGGCCATCTATGAGCTGGTGTTGAAATCCCAGGAAGCCGCCTTCCTCGAAATCGCCCCCGGCAAACACTGGAACGAAGCCCACGAGGCGACCGTGCGGGTCATCACCGCCGGTCTGGTTGAGCTCGGCCTGCTCAAGGGCGATGTCGACGAACTGATCGCCTCCGAAGCCTACAAGGCCTTCTACATGCACCGTGCCGGCCACTGGCTGGGCATGGACGTGCACGACGTCGGCGAGTACAAGGTCGGCGGCGAGTGGCGCGTGCTGGAGCCGGGCATGGCGATGACCGTCGAGCCCGGCATCTACATCGGCGCCGACAATCAGGACGTGCCGAAGAAGTGGCGCGGCATCGGTGTGCGAATCGAGGACGACGTGGTGGTGACAAAGACCGGCTGCGAGATCCTTACGGGTGGCGTGCCCAAGACGGTCGACGAAATCGAGGCGCTGATGGCTGCTGCGCGCACCCAGGCCGCCTGATATGCATCACTGCCAAGTCGCGATCATCGGCGGTGGCCTGGTTGGCGCCAGCCTCGCCCTGGCGCTGCAGGAAGGTGCCCGCGCACGGGGCTGGAAAATCGTCCTGATCGAACCTTTCGCCCCCGGTAACAGCTTCCAGCCCAGCTACGATGCTCGGTCGTCCGCACTGTCTTTCGGCAGCCGGCAGGTCTACGAACGTCTCGGCCTCTGGCAGGCCATCGCCCAGCGCGCCGAGCCCATCCTGCAAATCCACGTGTCCGATCGCGGACGTTTCGGTGCCGCGCGCCTGGCTGCCCTTGAAGAAGGCGTGCCGGCCCTGGGCTACGTGGTGGAGAACGCCTGGCTCGGCCAGTGCCTCTGGCAGGCCCTGGACGAGGAGGTGGTGACCTGGCACTGCCCGGCCGAAGTGGTCGGCATGCAGGCGCTGGAGGGTGGCTACCGCCTGACCTTGAACGACGAAACCCAGCTCGACTGTGACCTTGCGGTGCTGGCCGATGGTGGTCGCTCCGGGCTGCGCGAGCAGTTGGGCATCGGCGTGCGGCGTATTCCCTACCGGCAAACGGCGTTGATCGCCAACGTCAGCCCGCTGGAAGCCCATCGCGGCCAGGCCTTCGAGCGCTTCACCGATGATGGCCCGATGGCCTTGTTGCCGCTGCCGGAAAACCGCTGCGCGCTGATCTGGAGCCGTCCGGGGGATGGCGCTGAGCGCCTCGCCCGGCTGGATGAGCGGCGTTTCCTCGACGAGCTGCAAGAGACCTTCGGCTACCGTTTGGGGGCTTTCCAGCAGGTGGGCGCGCGGCACCTCTACCCGCTCGAACTGGTGGAAGCCGAGGAACAAGTGCGCTCCAGCCTGGTGGTACTGGGCAATGCTGCCCACAGCCTGCACCCCATCGCCGGGCAGGGTTACAACCTGTCCCTGCGCGACGCCCAAGCCCTGGCCGAGGCGCTGCTGACCAGCGAACAGCCGCTGGGTGATATCGCCACCCTGCAGGGTTACCTGCAGCGCCAGCGCCTCGACCAGAACCTCACGGTAGGCTTCTCCGACCAGGTGACGCGCCTCTTCTCCAATGCCGAGCCGCTACTGGCCGCCGGACGCAACCTGGGCCTGCTCGGCCTCGACCTGCTGCCGCCGGCCAAGCGCTGGTTCGCCCGCCAGGCCATGGGCCTGGGCACCCGCCCGGACTGATCGGGCGTGCCTCATTCGTACACACAGGGAGCCTCAAGGCCTGATATGGAACTGCGCGCGGATCTGATCATTGTTGGCGCCGGCATGGTCGGCAGTGCCCTGGCCCTGGCGCTGAAAGACAGCGGCCTGGACATCCTGCTGATCGACGGCAGCCCGCTCAGCGTCAAACCCTTCGACGCGAGTTCGGCTTTCGAGCCGCGGGTCAGCGCGCTGTCCGCCGCCAGTCAGCGCATCCTCCTGCGTTTGGGCGCCTGGCCGGGCGTCATGGCGCGGCGCAGCAGCCCTTATTCCGAAATGCATGTCTGGGATGGTTCCGGCACTGGGCAGATCCACTTCTCGGCCGCCAGCGTGCATGCCGAGGTGCTTGGCCACATCGTCGAAAACCGCGTGGTCCAGGATGCCCTGATGGAGCCGCTGCACGACAGCGGCATCGGCCTGATGCCCGGTGCGCGCCTGGAGCGCCTGCGACGTTCCGGCGACGACTGGCTGCTGACCCTGGTGGATGGCCGCGAACTGCGCGCCCCGCTGGTGGTGGCCGCCGATGGTGCCAACTCCGCGGTACGCCGCCTGGCCGGCTGCGCAACGCGCGAGTGGGATTACCTGCATCACGCCATCGTCACCAGCGTGCGTTGTGCCGAACCGCACCAGCGCACCGCCTGGCAGCGCTTCACCGACGACGGCCCGCTGGCGTTCCTGCCGCTGGAGCGGGAAGGCGAGCACTGGTGCTCCATTGTCTGGTCGGTGACCCCCGCCGAGGCTGAGCGCCTGATGGCACTGGACGATGCCGGTTTCTGTCGCGAACTCGGCCGTGCCTTCGAATGGCGCCTGGGCGAGGTGCTCGGCGCCGACCCGCGCCTGTGCATCCCGCTGCGCCAGCGTCATGCCAAGCGCTATGTGGAAGAGGGGCTGGTGCTGATCGGTGACGCTGCCCACACCATCCACCCGCTGGCGGGGCAGGGGGTCAACCTCGGTTTCCTCGACGCGGCGGTGCTGGCGGAAGTCCTGCTGCACGCCAACGGCCGTGGCGAGCGTCTGGCTGATGAGCGCGTGCTGGGCCGCTACGAACGTCGACGCATGCCCCACAACCTGGCGATGATGGCGGCGATGGAAGGCTTCGAGCGGCTGTTCCAGGCCGATCCGCTGCCGCTTCGCTGGCTGCGCAACAGCGGCCTGAAATGGGTGGACGGCATGCCTGAGGCCAAGGCGCTTTTCGTCCGCCAGGCCCTTGGCCTGTCCGGTGACCTGCCGGACCTGGCACGGGCTTGAACCTGGGGTGGGCACTTTCCCACCCCAGGCTTCTCTGATTCCTCAGGCAAAAGATACACACCCGGACATAAATCACCCTTCAGCTTGCAACTGAGGTTGACTATCATTCAGCCTTTGTCGCCATCAAGAGGTTCCAGCAATGTGGGCACGTAAGTCTCTTTTCGCGCTCCTCGCGCTCTCCGCCGCCGCCAGTTCGGCCCAGGCCGCCGAAGAAGTGGTGGTCTATTCCTCGCGGATCGATGAGCTGATCAAGCCGGTATTCGATGCCTACACCGCCAAGACCGGTGTGGAGATCAAGTTCATCACCGACAAGGAAGCCCCGCTGATGCAGCGGATCAAGGCCGAGGGCGAGAACGGCGTGGCCGACCTGCTGCTTACCGTCGACGCCGGCAACCTCTGGCAAGCCGAGCAGATGGGTATCCTGCAGCCCTTCACCTCGCCTCTGATCGACGCCAACATTCCTCCCCAGTACCGCTCCGGCAGCCATGCCTGGACCGGCCTGTCGCTACGCGCACGGACCATCATCTACTCCACCGAGCGGGTGAAACCGGAAGAGTTGTCCACCTACGAGGCGCTGGCTGACAAGAACTGGGAAGGCCGTCTCTGCCTGCGTACTGCGAAGAAGGTCTACAACCAGTCGCTGACCGCCACCCTGATCGAGACCCATGGCGCGGCCAAGACCGAGGAAATCCTCAAGGGCTGGGTGAACAACCTGGCCACCGACGTCTTCGCCGACGACAACGCCGTGATTCAGGCCGTGGATGCCGGCCAGTGCGACGTCGGTATCGTCAACACCTACTATTACGGCCGCCTGCACAAGGAAAACCCGAACCTGCGGGTGAAGATTTTCTGGCCAAACCAGGCTGATCGCGGCGTACACGTGAACCTGTCCGGCATCGGACTGACCAAGCACGCCCCGCACCCCGAGGCCGCCAAGGCCCTGGTGGAGTGGATGACCACCGATGAGGCGCAAGGCCTGTTCGCCGGCATCAACCAGGAGTTCCCTGCCAATCCAACGGTCAAGCCGTCGGCAGAGGTGGCTGCCTGGGGCAGCTTCAAAGCCGACAGCATCCCAGTGGAAGTGGCTGGCAAGCGCCAGGCCGAAGCCATCAAGATGATGGACCGCGTCGGCTGGAACTGATCCGCCGCTGTGCCGCTATACTCGACGCCCCGGCCTGCCCGGGGCGTCCTGTTTTGATCCCCGAGAGGTTTGCGTGGCCCATCCCGCCCAGCGTCGCTGGTATCCCATCAGCTTTGCCGTCGCCGTCCTGGTTCTTCTGCCCCTGAGCGTATTGCTGCTGTCCTGGGGCGAGGTGGATGGGGAGATCTGGTCCCACCTCTGGGAAACCCAGATGCCGCGCCTGCTGGGCAACACCCTGATGCTGGTTGCCGGTGTGTCGGTGGGGGTGACCGTGATCGGCGTCAGCCTGGCCTGGCTCACCAGTCTTTGCGAATTCCCCGGCCGGCGCTGGCTGGACTGGGCGCTGATGCTGCCCTTCGCCGTTCCGGCCTATGTGCTGGCCTTCGTCTTCATCGGCCTGTTCGACTTCTCCGGCCCGGTACAGACCCTGCTCCGCGAGTGGTTCGGCAGCGGCCTGCGGCTGCCGCGCGTGCGCTCCACCGGTGGGGTGATCCTGGTGCTGGTGCTGGTCTTCTATCCCTACGTCTACTTGTTGGCTCGCGCGGCCTTCCTCGCCCAGGGCAAGGGCCTTATGGAAGCCGCGCGGGTGCTCGGACTGTCGCCTTGGCAGGCCTACTGGCGCGTCGCCTTGCCCATGGCGCGGCCCGCCATTGGAGCTGGCCTGGCCCTGGCCGTGATGGAGACGCTGGCCGACTTCGGTGCCGTGGCGGTGTTCAACTTCGATACCTTCACCACGGCCATCTACAAGACCTGGTACGGCTTCTTCAGCCTCTCCAGTGCGGCGCAACTGGCCAGCCTGCTGCTGCTGGGCGTCTGCCTGGTGCTCTACGGCGAGCGCCGTGCCCGTGGTGCCAGCCGCCCGGCGAGCGAACGACCGCGGGGCAAGGCGCTTTACCATCTGCACGGCATCAAGGCCCTGGCGGCCACCTCATGGTGCGCCCTGGTGTTCGCCTGCGCCTTCGTCATCCCCATGCTGCAGTTGCTGGTCTGGTTCTGGCAGCGAGGACGTTTCGACCTCGATGAGCGTTATGCCGGGCTGATCCTGCACACCCTCTACCTCGGCGGCATGGCTGCGCTGCTCACGGTCTGTGTGGCGCTGCTGCTGGCCTTCGCCCGGCGCTTGGCGCCGACGCGGCCGGTACGTGCTGCGGTGGGGCTGGCCAATCTCGGCTATGCGCTGCCGGGTTCGGTGCTGGCCGTGTCGATCATGCTGGCCTTCAGCTACCTCGACAGCCATCTGGTGATCCCGCTGTCCGGTTGGCTGGGTGGTGCCGGCAAGCCGCTGCTGCTGGGTAGTCTCGGCGCGCTGTTGCTGGCCTACCTGGTGCGCTTCATGGCGGTAGCCTACGGGCCGCTGGAAAACGGCCTGGCGCGCATCCGCCCGTCCCTGCCGGAAGCCTCTCGCAGCCTGGGTGTCGGCGGCCCGGCGCTGTTCTTCCGGGTCTACCTGCCCCTGTTGTTGCCCGGCACCCTCAGTGCTGCCCTGCTGGTGTTCGTCGATGTGCTCAAGGAGATGCCCGCCACCCTGCTGATGCGCCCATTCGGCTGGGACACCCTGGCTGTGCGCATCTTCGAGATGACCAGCGAAGGCGAGTGGGCCCGGGCCGCGTTGCCTGCCTTGACCCTGGTGCTGGTCGGCCTGCTGCCGGTGATCGGCCTGATCCGCCGTTCGGCACGGCGGATCGGCCACTGACGACGGGCGCAAAGGCGTCCGCAAGCTAGACCTGAACAGGGTCCCTTGCCGATTTTCCGACTCACGGCGGTACCGTTCGCTCACCGCTGGCTGGAGTGTCCAGTGCCTCACCTTGCGGCTACAATGCGCGCCATTCGTTGCGGCCTACCCTGCTGCGGCAGCGGAATTTTCCGCGCCCAGGGCCTGCCGCATCCTCGCCAAGCCCGGAAGGAGAAACCCATGGGACAGCGCACTCCATTGCACGACCAGCACCTGGCGCTGGGAGCCAAGATGGTCGATTTCGGCGGCTGGGACATGCCGCTGCACTACGGTTCCCAGGTCGAAGAGCACCACCAGGTGCGGCGCGACTGCGGTGTCTTCGACGTCTCCCACATGACCGTGGTGGATGTCTCCGGTGCCCAGGCCAAAGCCTGGCTCCAGCACCTGCTGGCCAACGATGTCGAGCGCCTGCAGGCGCCCGGCAAGGCCCTGTACAGTGCCATGCTCAATGAGCAGGGCGGGGTGATCGACGACTTGATCGTCTACCTCACCCAATTCGGCTACCGCCTGGTCGTCAATGCCGCTACCCGCGACAAGGACCTGGCCTGGATGCAGGCCCGCTGCCAGGGTTTCGATGTCCAACTGACCGAGCGCGCTGACCTGGCCATACTCGCCATCCAGGGTCCCAGTGCCCGTGCCAAGGTCGCCGAACTGTTGAGCACCGAACGTGCCGCGCTGATCCACGAGCTCAAGCCCTTCCAGGGCCTGCCCGACGGTGACTGGTTCATCGCCCGCACCGGCTACACCGGCGAAGACGGCCTGGAAATCATGCTCCCTGCCGACCAGACCGCCGGGTTCTTCAACGAGCTGGTGGGAGCCGGTATCGCGCCCATCGGCCTTGGCGCCCGCGACACCCTGCGCCTGGAAGCCGGCATGAACCTCTACGGCCAGGACATGACCGAAGACGCGTCCCCGTTGGTGTCCAACATGGCCTGGACCATTGCCTGGGAGCCCGAAACCCGTGACTTCATCGGCCGCCAGGCCCTGGAAGCCGAGCGCGCTGCCGGAGTGGCCAGCAAGCTGGTCGGTCTGGTACTGGAGGAACGCGGCGTGCTGCGTGCCCATCAGGTGGTGCGGGTGGAAGGCGTGGGCGAGGGCGAGATCACCAGCGGCAGCTTCTCCCCGACCTTGAACAAATCCATCGCCATGGCGCGCGTGCCGATGGCCACCGGTGATCGCGCCGAGGTGGAAATTCGCGGCAAATGGTTCCCGGTCCGCGTTGTGCGGCCGAACTTCGTGCGCAATGGCAAAGCCTTGATCTAAATTTGCAGGCGGGCCATCCGCCACAGTCTCTGAGGAACTCGACATGAGCAACATCCCCGCTGATCTGCGTTACGCCCCCAGCCACGAGTGGGCCCGTCTGGAAGCCGATGGCACCGTTACCGTGGGTATCTCCGACCATGCCCAGGAGGCCCTGGGTGACGTGGTCTTCGTCGAACTGCCGGAAGTCGGCAAGACCGTTGCCGCTGGTCAGGAAGCTGGCGTGGTGGAGTCGGTGAAGGCCGCCTCTGATATCTATGCGCCGATCGGCGGTGAAGTGATCGCGGTGAACGAGTCGGTCAGCGACGCCCCCGAAAGCGTCAACAGCGATCCGTACGGTTCCTGGTTCTTCAAGCTCAAGCCGAGCGACGTGGCCGAACTGGACAAGCTGCTCGATGCCGCTGCCTACAAGGCCGCCGCCGACGCCGATAGCTGATTCTCCCGCTATCCTTCAAAAAGCCTCGCTAGTCGAGGCTTTTTGTTTTTCTGAAGAGGCCAAACGAGGTTCTGCCCCATGTCCCAGATGCCCTCGCTGTCCCAGCTCCAACAGCCCGACGCCTTCCTTCGCCGCCACCTGGGCCCGGACGAGGCGGAACAGCAGGCCATGCTCGAGGCCCTGGGCCTCGCCAGCCGTGACGAGCTGATCGTGCAGACGGTGCCGCCGGCGATTCGCCTGAATCGGCCCCTGGACCTGCCACCGGCGCTGGATGAACAGCAGGCCCTGGCCAAGCTGCGTGGCTACGCGGAGCAGAACCAGCTGTGGACCAGCCTGATGGGCATGGGCTACTACGGTACGGTCACGCCCACCGTGATCGTGCGCAATGTGTTGGAAAATCCCGGCTGGTACACCGCCTACACCCCCTACCAGCCGGAAATCGCCCAGGGGCGGCTGGAGGCGTTGCTGAACTTCCAGCAACTGACCATCGACCTCACCGGCCTCGATCTCGCCAGCGCGTCCTTGCTGGACGAGGCCACCGCCGCCGCCGAAGCCATGGCCCTGGCCAAGCGCGTGGCGAAGTCGAAGAGCAACCTGTTCTTCGTCGACGAAGACTGTCACCCGCAGACCATCTCGGTGGTGCAAACCCGCGCCCAGGCCTTTGGCTTCGACCTGGTGGTGGCCCCTGTGGATAACCTGGCGCAACACCAGGTATTCGGCGCATTGCTGCAGTACCCGGACACCCATGGCGAAATCCGCGACCTGCGGCCTCTGATCGAACACCTGCACGGCCAGCAGGCGCTTGCCTGCGTCGGCGCCGACCTGCTCAGCCTGCTGCTGCTTACCCCGCCCGGAGAGCTGGGCGCCGACGTGGTATTCGGCTCGGCCCAGCGCTTCGGCGTGCCCATGGGCTACGGCGGACCCCATGCGGCGTTCTTTGCCACCCGCGACGACTTCAAACGGGCCATGCCGGGACGGATCATCGGCGTTTCCAAGGATGCCCGAGGCAATGTCGCGCTGCGCATGGCGCTGCAGACCCGCGAGCAGCACATTCGCCGTGAGAAGGCCAACTCCAACATCTGCACGGCCCAGGTGCTGCTGGCCAATATCGCCAGCTGCTACGCCGTCTATCACGGCCCCGAGGGGCTGAAGCGCATCGCCCAGCGGGTCCACCGGCTTACCTCCATCCTCGCCGAAGGGCTGGCGCGCCGGGGCATCCAGCGTGACAACCAGTACTACTTCGATACGCTCACCCTGGATGTGGGCGGCAGCCAGACCGCCATCATCGAATCGGCCAAGGCGGTGCGCATCAACCTGCGCATCCTCGGTCGCGGCAAGCTGGGCGTCAGTCTCGACGAGACCTGCACGGCCGACACCCTTGAACAGCTGTTCTGCATCTTCCTCGGCGCCGACCACGGCCTCTCTATTGCCGAGCTGGACGCGTCGGTGCTGGTCCCGGGCATTCCGGCGGAACTGCAGCGCAGCACGGGCTATCTCAGCCACCCGGTGTTCAACGCCCACCACAGCGAAACCGAGATGCTGCGCTATCTCAAGCAGCTGGAAAACAAGGACCTGGCGTTGAACCAGGCGATGATCCCGCTGGGCTCCTGCACCATGAAGCTCAATGCCACCAGCGAGATGATCCCCATCACCTGGCCGGAGTTCGCCAACCTGCACCCTTTCGCCCCCCGCGAACAGGCCCTGGGCTACAAGCTGATGATCGACGAGCTGGAAGACTGGCTTTGCGCGATTACCGGTTTCGACGCCATCTGCATGCAGCCCAACTCCGGCGCCCAGGGTGAGTACGCCGGGCTACTCGCCATCCGCCGTTACCACGAGAGCCGCGGCGAGGGGCACCGCAATATCTGCCTGATCCCGGCTTCTGCCCATGGCACCAACCCGGCGTCGGCGCAGATGGCGAGCATGCGCGTGGTGATCGTCGAGTGCGACCAGGACGGCAACGTCGACCTGGAAGATCTCAAGCGCAAGGCCGCTGAAGCCGGCGGCCAGTTGTCCTGCCTGATGGCCACCTACCCGTCGACCCACGGCGTGTACGAGGAGGGCATCCGCGAGATCTGCGAGGTTATCCACAGCCACGGCGGCCAGGTCTACATGGATGGCGCGAACCTCAATGCCCAGGTGGGCCTGGCGCGACCGGCAGATATCGGTGCCGACGTTTCCCACATGAACCTGCACAAGACCTTCTGCATTCCCCACGGCGGTGGCGGGCCGGGCATGGGGCCGATCGGCGTACGGGCGCACCTGGCGCCCTTCGTCGCCAACCACCCGGTGATCGAGCTGAAGGGGCCGAATCCGGAGAATGGTGCGGTCAGTGCGGCGCCCTGGGGCAGTGCGAGCATCCTGCCGATCAGCTGGATGTACATCGCCATGATGGGGCCGGAACTGGCCGATGCCACCGAAGTGGCCATCCTCAGCGCCAACTACCTGGCCAAGCAGCTCGGCGATGCTTACCCGGTGCTCTACAGCGGGCGCAATGGCCGGGTGGCCCACGAATGCATCCTTGACCTGCGACCGCTCAAAGCGGAAACCGGCATTTCCGAGGAGGACGTTGCCAAGCGCCTGATGGACTACGGCTTCCATGCCCCAACCATGAGCTTCCCGGTGCCGGGCACGTTGATGGTCGAGCCCACCGAGAGCGAAAACAGGCACGAGCTGGACCGCTTCATCGAGGCGATGCTGAGCATCCGGGCCGAGATCGCCAAGGTGCAGGCGGGCGACTGGCCGACCGAGGACAACCCGCTCAAGCGCGCCCCGCACACCCTGGCCGACGTGATCGGTCACTGGGAGCGTCCCTACAGCATCGAAGAAGCCGTCGCCCCCAGCGCCCATACCCGTGCCCACAAGTACTGGCCGACCGTAAACCGGGTGGACAACGTCTACGGCGACCGCAACCTGTTCTGCGCCTGTGTGCCGGTGGATGACTATCGCGAGTAGGCAAGTTCCCGGGCTGTGTCGGCTTTTTCTGAAGTCTCGCCCATGGCGTTGACCTGACCCGGGACGGGCGTCAAGGTGTGCCCCGCACTCCGCCCATGTGGACTCTCGTCGGCGTGGGACGTGTTCATCATGTGCTACCGGTGTGGGTAGCAACCCCTGAGCCCCTCTGCATGGCGGGGCTCTTTTTTTGTCCGGAGAAAACGCCCGCCGCGCATGGCTGGGCGATACGCGACGGCGTTGGGGGCTCACTCTTCGGCGGCAAGAATCGCGCTGGCCAGCTCGCCGTCACTGGCTTTCAGGTCCGGGTGCTCGCTGCGGATGCGCTGCAGCGCGGCCTCCAGGTACGGGCCACGAATCTCGCCGCCGCTGGCGACGAAGCTGCTCGCGTCGTCGCGGGCCGCGACTATCAGTTTGTCGTCCTTGAAGGTCAGGTAGGTGGAGGCGGTGGTGGCGCCGGACGAAATGACGTCGCGCCAGAAGTCACTGTCGGCCATGGCCGACCCCACGGGCAGGGCGATCAGGGCGAGAGCGGCGGCATACAGGCGAGTGCGCATGGCGGTTACTCCGATTGCGGGTGGACCTGAACCATCAGATTCGGCCGCCTTTTGCGGAGTTCAACCTGGCTGCCGGCCGGTCATGGTGTCTCGCCAGGCCGGATCATTCCCGACGCAATGCGGGGTCGTCGGGGTTCTGCTGTTCCAGTTCCGCCAGCAGCGCCTGGACTTTCTGGATCTGCCCGGCTTCGCGCCAGTAATTGATCAGCGCCAGGCGTGCCTCGCGGTTGGCGGGGTCGCGCTCCAGCAGCTCCTCCAGGCGGTGGCCGGCGGCTTCCAATTGGCCGCTGTCGTGCAGGGCTACCGCGTAGGCGTAGTCGTACGCAACGCTCTTCGGCTCCAGCCGGACCGCCTCGGCGAAGGCTTTGAGGGCGGCGGGCAGATCGCCTTTGCGAAGCAGCAACAGGCCGTTGGCGTGCTGCAGCAGTGCCGATTGCGGATGCTCCCGGATGGCCTGCTCGAGCAGGGCGCGGCCTTCTTCCCAGCGGAAGTTGCCGTCCAGCCATTGCACCAGGACTACCAGGGCCGGCAGGTAGGCCGGGTCGCGCTGCAGCGCGGTGCGCAGGCGCGACTCCACCTGGTCGGCGCGGCCGTCGGCCTGGTACAGCAGCGCCAGGTTCAGATTCGCCTCAGCGCGATCCTGCAGGCTGAGCTGTGCCGCTTCGTACTCGGCAATGGCCTTGCTCCAGCTCTTCTCGTAATTGCCCAGGCCCGTTGCGCGCATGCCCAGCAGCTCGCGGGCGGCGGCGATGCGCACCGCGCGCACCGGGTCATTCAGCAGGGGGGCCAGCAGGTTGCGGCGCTGCTCCGGCGGCACCAGGGCGCCCACTGCCCTGACTGCGGCCTCGCGCACCTGTGGTGCCGGATGGGGCAGGTCACGGGCGGCAGCCTTGAGGGCGCGTTCGCTGGGGTAGCTGGGCAGCTCGGCGAGCAGGGTGGCGCGGCGAATGGCCGGCAGTTCGCGGGATTCCAGTTGCTGGTAAAGCGCCCGCGAGGCACCTGGTCGGCCATTGCGGATCAGCCACAGGCTCTCGTCGTAGCGCGTCGCGTTGACCTTGCCTTCGCCGTACCAGAGGCGGAACTGCTCGGCGACCGTGTCGCCCGGCTGGTCGCGGTGGCAACCCAGGCAGGCATCCGTGGTGCCCAGACGCAGGGCGCGGGCCGGGTTGGGCAGGGTGAAGCCGTGGTCGTGGCGGTAGTCGTTGCCCAGGAACAGCTTGCCCGGCATGTGGCAATCCACGCACTGCGAGCCTGCCTCGCCCTGGGTGTGGTGGTGATGCTCGGGGCTGTCGTAGTTCTTCGCCTTCAGGCCCTTGCCGTCGATGCCCTCGATCCCGGCCTTGCCCGACGGGTTGTGGCATTGCAGGCAGAGGCCGTTGCCCGGCACCTTGAGCGCTGTGCTGTGGGGATCATGGCAGGTGCTGCAACGCAATCCTTTGGCGAACATCCGGCTCTGGGCGAAGGCGGCGTATTCGTACACCTCGTCCTTGATCTTGCCGTCCAGCTCGAAGAGTTCACGGGTCAGCGCGCTGGGCAGATAGTCGTCCATCAAGCGCTTGTCGTGGTGATAGCCGTCATCCAGGGGCACGCGACGGGAATGGCAGCGGGCGCAGGTTTCCACCGACTTGATCCGGTCCGCCCGGGTCAGGTCGACATCGAATCCGGCGTTGGCCGCCTTGAGCGTCTTCGTTGCCCAGTCGAGGTGCCGGGACGCCGGGCCGTGGCAGGCCTGGCAGCCAACGCCGAGGCTGCTCCAGCGGCTGGCGTAGCGGTCGCTGGCCGGGTCGTAATTGCGCTGGTAGCCGGTGGTGTGACATTCCACGCAGAGGACGTTGGCGTTCTGCTGCGGACGGCTCCAGTGCTGCGGATTCCTTGCCGCCACGCCCTGGCCCGGCTGCAGCTTGAACCAGGTGCGCTGTTCCACGTCCCAGGCCACGTCCAGGGCTTGCAGGCGACCGCCGGGGGCGTCGACCAGGTACTGCTGCAGCGGCGCAACGCCGAAGGTATAGGCGACGCGGAAATCCGCCGGCTTGCCATCCGCGCCGGGGGAATTGACCCAGAAGCCACCGTCCTTGCGGAAGAACCGGGTGGTTTCCTGATCGCTCTGGAAGGTCGAATCGTTGAAGTCGCCTTGAACGCTGGCGTCGTTGGCTGCCTGCATCGCCAGCCGATGGTGGCTGCCTTGCCAGTCACGGGCCTGCTGGGTGTGGCAGCCGGCGCATTGCGCTTCTTCGACCATGCTGGCCGGCTGGCCGCTGGCCTGGGACGGCGCCTTGCCCGGCAGGGCGTCGCTTCCTCCTTTGACGAACAACCAGACAGCCAGGCCGATCAATAGCAGCAGGCCCGCGAGGACCGGGTAGACGGGGCGCCGGACAGGCCGGCGCGGGGGAATCTGGTGGTGCTTCGACATGCAGACGTCCGCTGTACTGGCAAGCGTGCTTCACGGTGGCGTGCAGGTTCCGTGAATGCCCCGGAGGCCGTCAAGGCTGTCTGATGATGCGCCCGTGGATGCTTACCTCACCCCTACCCAAACCAGGCGGTCTGCCCGCTGGGCGTCAGGCCGGCTCAACCTTGAGCAGCACGCCGTCCTGGCCGATGACCCGCACCTGGCTACCGGCGGGCAGGTCGGGGCCGACCACCAGCCAGACGGAATCGCCGGCGCGGATCTTGCCCCGTCCACCGCTGATAGCTTCATGCAGGGCGAACTCGCGGCCAATGAACTCCTGTCCGCGCTGGTTCAGGCCGGGCTGCGCGGAGGGTTTGGCGGCGCTGCGCTGGCGCTGCCACCAGTACACCGCGGTGACGATCGAAAGCACGCCGAAGAGCAGAAACTGGATGGCCCAGTGCAGCTCCGGGACGATGAATGTGAGTACGCCGACGCTGGCAGCCGCCACGCCTACCCACAGCAGGTAGCCGCCGGCGCCGAAGACTTCGAGGATCAGGAGCAGGGTGCCCAGGGCCAGCCAGTCCCAGTAGGTCAGGTGCTGGAGGTAGTTCCACATCGGCTCAGCCCTTCTTGCTGTCGAAGGTGGCGCGGACGATTTCGCCAATACCGCCCACGGCGCCGATCACTTGGCTGGCTTCCAACGGCATCAGCACCACTTTGCTGTTGTTGGCACTGGCCAGGTTGCCCAGCGCCTCGATGTATTTCTGCGCGACGAAGTAGTTCACCGCCTGCACGCTGCCCTGGGCAATGGCGTCGGACACCATGCGCGTCGCTTCGGCTTCAGCCTGGGCGCCCCGTTCACGGGCCTCGGCTTCGAGGAAGGCGGCGGCGCGCTGGCCTTCGGCCTTGAGAATCTGCGCCTGCTTTTCGCCTTCGGCGGTGAGGATTTCCGCCTGGCGACGGCCTTCGGCTTCGAGGATCTGCGCGCGCTTGAGGCGCTCGGCCTTCATCTGGCTGGCCATGGCTTCCACCAGGTCCGCCGGCGGGGTGATGTCCTTGATCTCGATGCGGGTGACCTTGATGCCCCAGGGCGCGGTGGCTTCATCCACGGTGCGCAGCAGGCGCTCGTTGATCGAGTCGCGCTGGCTGAGCATGGCATCCAGCTCCATGGAGCCGAGCACGGTGCGGATGTTGGTCATCACCAGGTTGCGGATGGCGTGCTCCAGGTCGTTGACCTCGTAGGCGGCCTGGGCGGCGTTGACCACCTGGAAGAAGCACACGGCGTCGATGGTGACGATAGCGTTGTCGGCGCTGATGGCTTCCTGCGGCGGGATGTCCAGCACGCTTTCCATCACGCTGAGCTTGCGGCCGATGCGATCCATCACCGGCACGATGATGTTGAGGCCCGGTTTCAGGGTATTGGTGTAGCGGCCAAAGCGCTCCACGGTCCACTCGAAGCCTTGTGGCACGACCTTGAAACCCATGAACACGATTGCGATCGCAAGGACGACGAAGAGAATGACGACACTGCCGATTTCCATGGGGAAAGCTCCGTTTTCTGGCTGTGATTCTTGTTGGTCGGGGCCCCTCCGCCCCAAGCCGACAAGGATTTCATTTCTGCTCGCTTTGTGGCGTGACCCGCAGCACTTCTTCGATGGTCGTCAGGCCTGAGGCGACCTTCTGCGCGCCAGACAGGCGCAGGCTGCGCATGCCTTCCTTGAACGCGGCACGGCGCAGGGCGATGAGGTCGGTGTCGGCGGTGATCAGCGGCTTGACGGCATCGGACAGCAGCATGATTTCGTATACCCCGGCGCGGCCACGGTAGCCGGTATCGCGGCATTCCAGGCAACCGACAGCGCGATGGGCGCCGGTGGGCAGCGGTGCGCTCCAGGGTTTGGTCAGGTTGTTCCAGTCGTCCTCGGCGAGCGCCATCGGCGCCTTGCAATGCGGGCAGAGGGTACGTACCAGGCGCTGGGCCATGACCCCGAGCAGGGTGGCGCGCAGCAGGTAGTAGGGCACACCCAGCTCCAGCAGGCGGGTGATGGCGCTGGGTGCGTCGTTGGTGTGCAGGGTGGAAAGCACCAGGTGGCCGGTCAGCGCCGCTTGGATGGCCATCTCGGCGGTTTCCAGATCACGGATCTCGCCGACCATGATGATGTCGGGGTCCTGCCGCATCAGCGCTCGTACGCCACTGGCGAAGGTCAGGTCGATGTTGTGCTGCACCTGCATCTGGTTGAAGGCGCCCTCGATCATCTCGATGGGATCTTCGATGGTGCAGACGTTCACCTCGCTGGTGGCCAGTTGCTTGAGCGTGGTGTAGAGCGTGGTGGTCTTGCCCGAGCCGGTGGGGCCGGTGACCAGGATGATGCCGTTGGGCTGGTTGGTCATGCTCTGCCAGCGGCGCAGGTCGTCCTGGGAGAAACCGAGCTGATCGAAGCTCTTCAGCAGCACCTCGGGGTCGAAGATCCGCATCACCATCTTTTCGCCGAAAGCGGTGGGCAGCGTAGACAGGCGCAGCTCCACTTCGCCGCCGTCCGGGGTCTTGGTCTTGACCCGGCCGTCCTGGGGTTTGCGCTTCTCCGCCACGTTCATCCGCCCGAGGCTCTTCAGGCGGCTAACTACCGCCATGGTGACCTGGGGCGGGAACTGGTAGACGGTATGCAGCACGCCGTCGATGCGGAAACGCACCGTGCCCTGTTCGCGGCGCGGCTCGATGTGGATGTCGCTGGCGCGTTGCTGGTAGGCGTACTGGAACAGCCAGTCGACGATGTTGACGATGTGCGCGTCGTTGGCGTCCGGCTCCTGGTCGCTGGCGCCGATCTTCAATAGCTGCTCGAAATTGCCGACGCCGCTGGTCTTCTGGTCCACGGCGCTGGCGCCGCTGACCGACTTGGCCAGGCGGTAGAACTCCAGGGTGAATTTCTGGATGTCGATCGGGTTGGCCACCACCCGCTTGATCGGGCGCTTGAGCACGTGGGTAAGGTTGCTTTCCCAGCTCTGTACGAAGGGCTGCGCGCTGGCGATGGTCACCGCTTCGCTGTCGACGGCCACAGCGAGGATCTTGTGGCGCTGGGCGAAGGCGTAGGACATCAGCGGGGTGATGGCGGCGACGTCGATCTTCAGCGGGTCGATGCGCAGGTAGGGCTGGCCGGCGTGCTCGGCCAGCCAGTGGCTGAGGGTCTCCAGGTCGAGCTTCTTGCCGGGGCGCTTGAGGTCGTCCACCTGCTGCGCGGCGAGAAACTCCAGGGGGTGCTGTTGGTTGTTCACCGCGCTACGGCGAATAGCCAGGCAGTGCTCGGCCTGGTCCTGGCTCAGGCGGCCCTGGGCCACCAATTCGCGCATCAGGTCGTTGAGGTCCAGCCAACGGTCCTGGGCGGGTGAGGCAAAGGCGGACATGCAAGCTCCTCGGTCACGCTGCTCAGTCTGGAAGAGTAGTCAATCGCTCTTCTCGCGGGACGGCAAGCATGCCCGATTCGCCAGCATTCGGCTAAGCGCTGGATCAAGGAACGGAAGCCTGTTCCAGCTCAACCGAGAACACGCTGACCAGCGAACGCATTTTCTGCGCGATGACTTCCGCCCGGTGCGGCGTCAGCCCTGGTTGGCGCAGTTGCACCAGCAGGTTGTCGCCCAACTGATTGGCCTCCAGCCAGCGCGGCACCAGCTGCAGCTGGGCGAAGAAGGCGAGCAGGCGACCGAGGATGTCGGCTTCCGCCTCGGCGAGGATGGCGAACTGCATCTCGCCAGCGTGGAGCTGGGCGGTGCGCGGGTGCCAGTGGTCTTCGCGGAGGGCGGGGGCGGTCTGCAGGCTGAGCATGGAAGATTCCTCGGTGGGGATGCCGATAGTTTTCCAGCCTGAATGGGGATTTTTCTGCCTGAATTGCGTGGTTAGGTAGAATATTTGGATAAACTTTCCGGGTAACTCGAAAAGCGGGGAAATTTTATGTCCGTCACCCTGGATGTCTACGACAAACGCATTCTCGACCTGCTGCAGGAGGATGCCAGCCTGTCCACCGCCGAGATCGCCGAGCGGGTGGGGCTGTCCCAATCGCCCTGCTGGCGGCGTATCCAGCGCCTGAAGGATGAGGGCGTGATCCGTTGCCAGGTCACCCTGCTGGACCGCCGCAAGGTCGGCCTCAACGCGCAGATCTTCGCCCAGGTGAAGCTCAACGCCCACGGCCGCTCCAACCTCACCGAGTTCGCCGAGGCCATGCGCCAGTTTCCCGAGGTGCTGGAGTGCCATGTGCTGATGGGCGCGGTGGATTTCATGCTGCGCATCGTCACCAGGGACATCGAGGCCTACGAGCGCTTCTTTTTCGAGAAGCTGTCGCTGGTGCCGGGGATCCAGGAGGTGAACTCCATCGTGGCGCTGTCGGAGATCAAGTCGACCACCAGCTTGCCGGTGGGACAGGGGCTGTAGGGGCGATTTCAATCGCCAGGGGCGGCGCGGCTGACCCATCAGGCTCTACCTGATTGGCGAACCTTCGGCTCGCTTGGCGAATGATTTGGCTATGTCTGCGTTAAGTGTTGCTAGAACGTCCTGAGCCAGGCTGCTTGCCGAGTTCTGCGGATGTTTCTGGTTTCGCCTTCCCAGGCGAGTCACTTTTGCCAATCGCGGCAAAAGTAACCAAAAACGCTTGCCCCACCATCCGGCCCGACTTCGTCGGGTGCCCTCGCTCCATCGTTGCTCCGGGGGCACGGCGAGAGGGGCCATCCATGGCCCCACACGCCTCTTGCGGCATCCATGCCGCTCCTCCCCCTGCGCAACGATTCCACTCGGCCTCCTGAAGGGGCGTAGTCGCTGCCCCACCTCGTCTGCCCGGTGTCAGGCCCGTGTGGGCTTCAGGATGGTTCGTGCCTCGCCGGCGCGAGTCACCCCTCTCCTCTTCAGGGAGAGGGGCCGGGGCGGGCCGCGTTCGGATGAGGGGGGAGGATTGGCACGGAGGCCTGGAGGTGCCGGGCTAGAGGGCTGTACTCAACGTTGCAACAGCTAACGCAGACATAGCCAATGATTTCGCCCCTACAAAAGCGTTCTCAGGGGGCCTTGTCGCCGTCCGTTAGCACCGCCTGCTCCTTCGCAAGCTTCCCCGCCTGGTGCGGCGGGGAGAGCCCCATGGACAGGTAGATGCCCGTCAGTCCGTCGACACCCATGTCCGCCGGGCGCACCCATTCCACCGGGACGTAAATCAGCCCGCCGCCCACCGGGATAGGCGCGGTGGGCACGAGCACGGCGCAGTACTGGCGGCCTTCCAGTTCGAAGGATTCCGAGCTTGGGCGCAGCGCCAGCACGGCTGCACCGTCACCGCCGAAGAAGCACCAGACCGGGCTCATGGCAGCGATATCGGCGTTCTTGCTGCGATCCAGCAGGCCGACGAAACGGTCGGCCAGGCTGTACAGGCTGCCCACCAGCGGCGCCCGGCGCAGGGTCATGTCCAGCAGCCAGGCCAGTGGCCGGCGCAGGCCGAGCTGCACCGCCAGGCCCAGAGGATAGAGGCTGCCCAGCAGCACCAGGGTGCCGACCAGATACGCCAGCACCGGATTGCTGGCGAAAGGCTGTCCGAGAGCACCGAGGAGCTGGCCGATCACCGTGGACGGCCCCACCAGCTTGTTCAGCAGGCTCACCAGCCAGGCCAGCAGCGCCAGGGTCAGCACCAGCGGCAGCAGGGCCAGCAGGCCGGTCAGCCAGGTGGTGACCACGGAGCGGAAGCTTTGCCTGAGCATGGTGGCGTTTCCGCTTTACTTGGCCAGCGCCTTCCAGCTGCGCAGGCTGATCAGGGTCTGCGCCTGCTCGCCGCGTGCGGCCAGTACTTCGCCGTCCAGCGGCAGGGCCGCCAGCTCAGCGAACTTGGACAGTTCGCCATAGGCGCGGTCGACCTCCGGCACGTCCAGCACCTGGCGCGCCAGGCGCAACCAGACTAGCAGGCGCTCGATGCGCGGCAGTTGCTCGGCCAGGTCCTCGGGCTGGCGCTTGTAGCGCTCCAGTTTCAGGGCCTCGGCTTCCTCGCTCAGCAGGCGCGGCAGCCAGTTGCCCAGCGGCGCCTTGCCTTGGCGGTTGCCGCGCTCATTGCGCTCGACGGTCCAGGCGCGGGTCAGCAGCCAGCGGGAGGTATTCAGGGAGAACAGGCCCCAGCGGGTGCCCTGCAGTTCTTCGGCGAACTGTTGCGGTGCGCCGTGGCGCACGGCCTCGTCCAGCTCACCGGCCTGGAGACGCGGGCGCCAGTCCTTGAGCAGGGCATCCAGGGTTTCGCGCAGTTCGTGGCTGCTGGCGCGCGGGGCGGCCTGGCCGAGGCTGCCGATCAGGGCGCGCAGGTCGATCAGTTGCTCCAGCCAGTCCACCAGCAGCTTCCAGTGGCCGTTGAAGCGGTACTGCTCGGCCAGGCGCTGGCTGCTGCCCAGCAGGTGCCAGGCGAGCGCGGCGAAGGCGTCGTCCAGCGTCAGTTCCGCCGACAGTGCGGGCGCCGGCAGGCTGAGGTGATAGCTGTTGGCGTCATGGAGGCGGTAACCGCGCTCGGCCTTGCTGATATCGCAGGGCATCAGCGGCAGGTCGGCGGCCAGTTCGGCGGCCAGTTCCAGCAGGGCCTCGGGTTCGCCCTGGCGCAGCTCCAGCTCCAGCTCGCAAATCTCTTCCTGTTGCTTGCCAGCGATCACCTTGCCCAGGTCCAGGGCGGCTTCGATCACCACCTTGGCCTTGCCGCGACCCCAGGCGATCTCGGCGCGGTCGCGATTGAAGTCGGTGGTGAAGATCGGCTTGAGCTGCTTCTTGTCCAGTTCGGCCAGGCTGGCGGGCCAGCAGTCGTCGGTGAGTTTCTTCGGGTCCAGCTTGGCCTTGTCCAGGTACCAGTCCCACTCGTTGCGCTCGGACAGCCCGGCAACGCTCTGGCCACGGGTCTTGAGGGTCTGGATGAACTGTTCGCCATCACGGCGCAGGCGCAGGGCCACGCGGGCCTGAGCCAGGTCGCGCTCAGGCGTGTCGAAGTACTGGTTGAAGAGTTCGCGGCGTTCCCAGCCGGACTTGTTGCGCTTCTTCAGCAGCGGGTGGTCGCGCAGGGCTTCCAGGGTCTCGCGGCTGGCGCGAAGCTTGATTTCGGTCTCTTTGTTCATCGCCGGGGTCTTTATACGCAGCCAGGGGGTGGCTACCAAGGCGGTGAAGTTTACAGGACAGGTCCGCACCTTGCCGCAGCGGTTTCGCCCGGCGCGGGCTTGGGCCTATGATGATCGCTTGTCCGTGGAGGTCCCCGATGCCCGTTCCAGACCTGAAATCGCAGTTCGCCGCGTTGATCGCCACGCCTTCGGTGAGCTGTACCCAGCCCAGTTGGGACCAGTCGAACCAGGCGGTGATCGAGTTGCTGGCCGGCTGGCTCGGCGATCTCGGTTTCCGCTGCGAGATCCAGCAGGTGGCGCCTGGCAAGGCCAACCTGCTGGCCACCTACGGCTCGGGCCCCGGTGGCCTGGTGCTGGCCGGCCACAGCGACACGGTGCCCTTCGATGCCGCCCTGTGGAAAACCGACCCGCTGAAACTCAGCGAGGTGGGCGACCGCTGGTTCGGCCTGGGCAGTTGCGACATGAAGGGATTCTTCCCGCTGGCCATCGAGGCCGCACGCGGCCTGCTGGACCAGCCGTTCCGCCAGCCGCTGATCATCCTCGCGACCTGCGATGAGGAAAGCTCCATGGCCGGCGCCCGCGCCCTGGCCCAGGCGGGGCAGCCGCTGGGCCGCGCGGCGGTGATCGGCGAGCCGACGGGTTTGAAGCCCATCCGCCTGCACAAGGGCGTGATGATGGAACGCATCGACATCCTCGGGCAGAGCGGCCACTCCTCCGACCCCAGCCTCGGCCACAGTGCCCTGGAAGCCATGCATGCGGTCATGAGCGATCTGATCGAGTTACGCGGCGAATGGCAGCAGGAATTCCGCAACCCGCAATTCACCGTGCCGCAGCCCACCCTCAACCTCGGCTGCATCCACGGCGGCGACAACCCCAACCGCATTTGCGGCCAGTGCAGCCTGGAGTTCGACCTGCGCCCGTTGCCGGGCATGAATCCGGACACCCTGCGTGCGGTGATCCGCCAGCGCCTGCGGCCGGTGGCCGAGCATTACCAGGTGAAGATCGACTTCAAGCCGCTGTTCCCGGCGGTACCGCCGTTCGAGCAGTCGCCGGAAAGTGATCTGGTACGCGTGGCCGAACGTCTTACCGGGCATACCGCGCAGGCGGTGGCCTTTGGCACCGAAGCGCCGTATCTTCAGCAGCTCGGTTGCGAGACCCTGGTGCTCGGCCCCGGCGATATCGCCTGCGCCCACCAGCCGGACGAGCACCTGGAACTGTCACGGATCGAGCCTACCGTTGCGCTACTGCGCCAGCTCATCCAGCATTACTGCCTTTAATCCGCCACCACGTACTGATCGAGAGGGTTTCCGTTGATGCTCATGCGACGACGATAACGCGCCGCCTTACTCTCATTCCCAGAACCGCTGGGAGTCGCACTCGTCATTTCGCTTAACCAAAGGCTCACGGAACCATGCCTGACTACGTCAACTGGCTGCGCCACGCTACCCCCTACATCAATGCCCACCGGGACTGCACCTTCGTTGTGATGCTGCCCGGCGAGGGCGTCGCTCACCCGAACTTCGGCAACATCGTCCATGACCTGGTGTTGCTGCACAGCATGGGCGTGCGCCTGGTGCTGGTGCACGGCTCGCGCCCGCAGATCGAGGCGCGCCTGGCAGCCCGCGGCCTGACCCCGCATTTCCATCGCGATCTGCGGATCACCGACGGCCCGACCCTGGAATGCGTGATCGATGCCGTGGGCCAACTGCGCATCGCCATCGAGGCGCGCCTGTCCATGGATATCGCCGCGTCACCCATGCAGGGCTCGCGGTTGCGGGTGAGCACCGGCAACTTCGTCACCGCGCGGCCCATAGGCGTGGTCGACGGCATCGACTACCACCACACCGGCGAAGTGCGCCGGGTGGACCGCAAGGGTGTCGGCCGCCTGCTCGACGAGCGCACCATTGTGCTGCTGTCGCCACTCGGCTACTCGCCCACCGGGGAAATCTTCAACCTCGCCTGCGAGGACGTGGCCACCCGCGTGGCCATCGACCTGGGGGCGGACAAGCTGATCCTGTTCGGCGCCGAGCGTGGCCTGATCGACGAGTCCGGCAAGCTGGTGCGCGAATTGCGCCCGCAACAGGTGCCGCCGCACCTGGCTCGGCTTGGCAACAACTACCAGGCCGAGCTGCTCGATGCGGCCGCCCAAGCCTGCCGCGCCGGGGTCAAGCGCAGTCACATGGTCAGCTACGCCGAGGATGGCTCGCTGCTCACCGAGCTGTTCACTCGCGACGGTGGCGGCACCCTGGTGGACCAGGAACAGTTCGAGTCCCTGCGCGAGGCCACCATCGACGACGTCGGCGGCCTGATCGACCTGATCACCCCGCTGGAGGACCAGGGCATCCTGGTACGCCGCTCGCGGGAAGTGCTGGAACGGGAGATCGAGCAGTTCACCATCGTCGAGCGCGACGGGCTGATCATCGCCTGTGCGGCGCTCTATCCCATCGCCGACTCCGACACCGCTGAGCTGGCCTGCCTGGCGGTCAATCCGGAGTATCGCCACGGCGGCCGCGGCGATGAACTGCTGGAGCGTATCGAGGAACGCGCCCGTGCCATGGGGATGAAGACCCTGTTCGTCCTCACCACCCGCACCGCGCACTGGTTCCGCGAGCGCGGCTTCCAGCCCAGTGGCGTCGAACGCCTGCCGGCTGCGCGGGCGTCGCTGTACAACTTCCAGCGCAATTCGCAGGTGTTCGAGAAGACGCTGTGAACCACGTGGACCAAGCTGGCAAGGCCTCAGCCTGTGGGGGCGAATTTATTCGCTAAGGGCAGCGCAGCTGCCCCGCGAGATCGAAGGGCAGACCTGCGGTCTGCTTGGCGATTGAAATCGCCCCCACAGGAACAGTGAAGGGCGATTCGGCGATCAGTTGCTGATCAACCCCAGGATGCTCGCCTGGTAGGCGGCGACGAAGGTGTCGAAGTCCACTTCCGGTTCGGCTTCCAGCCGTGCCTGTTCGTCCAGGGACGCGCGGGCCATGGCTTCGAAGCGGGCCTGGTCTTCGGCGCTCAGCGGCTGGCTGCGGAAGTACTCGGCATGCTGGCGGCTGTGACGCAAGGCGAACTGGCTGAAGCTTTCGTTGCGTTCGCGCAGTTCGGCCAGCACCTGGGCCGACGGGGTCAGCGCCGGGTCGGCGACCTTGGCACGTTGAGCGGCCAGGGCCTGCGAGTGAGCCTCACCACCCAGGGCGGTGTCCAGCAACTCGGCGGTGCGGCCGATGCGGTCGAGCAGCTCGGTGGCCCACTCGGTCAGGCCGACGGCATGGCCGTGGCGCTGCAGTTGCAGGCCTGGGCGCCGGCCTTCCTTCACCACCCGCTGGAAGTTGTCGGTGGCGCAACCGCATTCCTCGCCGGCCATCGGCGGGCTGTCCTGCAGGGCACAGAACAGCAGGAATGCATCGAGGAAGCGCGCTTCGGTCAGGTCGATACCCAGCGGCAGGAAGGGGTTGATGTCCAGGCAGCGCACTTCCACGTACTGCACGCCACGGGCCATCAATGCATGAATCGGGCGCTCGCCGGTGTGGGTGACGCGCTTGGGACGGATCGACGAGTAGTACTCGTTTTCGATCTGGATCACGTTGGTGTTCAGTTGCACCCACTCGCCGTCCACCTTGGTGCCGATCTCGACGTAGGGCGGGTAGGGCGTGGACACGGCCTGACGCAGGCTCGCGAGGTAACTGTCGAGGCTGTTGTAGCAGGGCGTCAGGCCAGCCTGGGCGTTGTTCTGGTAGCCCAGGTCGCTCATCCGCAGGCTGGTGGCGTAGGGCAGGTAGAGGGTGTCGGCATCCAGGCTGTCGAGGTCGTGCGGGTGCCCGCGCAGGAAGCTCTTGTCCAGGGCCGGAGCAGCGCCGAACAGGTACATCAGCAGCCAGCTGTAGCGGCGGAAGTTGCGGATCATCGCAATGTAGCGCGCTGACTGGTAGTCGCGGTCGCTCTGCGGATCGCCTTCGGCCTGCTTGAGCAGCGGCCAGAGCGCTTCGGGCAGGGAGTAGTTGTAGTGGATGCCGGCGATGCACTGCATGGTCTTGCCGTAACGCACGGCCAGGCCCTTGCGGTAAACGTACTTCAGGCGGCCAATGGGCGAGGTGCCGTAGCGGGCGATCGGGATGTCTTCCTCCGCCGGCAGCCGGCAGGGCATCGACGGGCTCCAGAGCAGTTCGTCACCGAGCTTGTTCACCGTAAAGCGGTGGACCTTTTCCAGGTCCGCCAGGGTCTGCGCCGGATCGGTCTCGGCCGGAGTGATGAACTCCAGCAGGGATTCGGAATAGTCCGTGGTGATCTGCGCATGGGTCAGGGCCGAACCCAGGGCGGGGGAGTGTGGCGTCAACGCCAGTTGGCCATTGCCATCGACCCGCAGGCATTCACGCTCGATGCCATGCAGGCAGCGGGTGAGCAGGGGCAGGTTGGCGCGCTCGCCGAGCAAGGCCAGGCGGCGGGAAAGAAGATCGCTCAATTTGGAATCCTTCACGCGTCGGTCGCCCCAATATGGGGGTGGACCAAGCTGTCTACAAGAGGCGGACTTTGCCGCCGGCCGAAATACTTTTCCCGCCGGCGGCTCGCGTTGTCGCTTCGTCCAGAATAGAGCGTTGTCACTGTCCCGCTGTTACAGCTGAGCGAAGGTGCCTTGTCCCTTGGCGACCAGCTTGTCGCCTTGCAGCACATCCGCTTCCACCACCAGGGTGCGCTTGCCGGCGTGCAGCACGCGCGCCTTGCAGATCACTTCACCCTCCGCAACCGGGCGGATGTAGTTGATCTTGCACTCCAGGGTGGCGCTGCGCCGGTCGAAGCCATGGGTACTGGTGCAGGCCAGCCCCATGGTGATGTCCAGCAGCGAGAAGATGGCCCCGCCATGCATCACCTGCCCGCGATTGCGCAGGTGCTCGTCCATGGGCAGGCGCGCCTCGGCGACGCCGTCGCCAAGGCTCAGCGGCTCGATGCCCAACAGCTTGCTGTAGGCACTGGTGGTTTGCTGGTCGGTGAAGTCCATGGTCACTTCTTCTTGATCTGCTTGGCGTTGGCGAACAGCGAAGCCATGGCACCGGAGGCCGGCGGTGCGCTCTGGCGCGGGGCGCTTTGCTGCTGGCGCGGCTGGCCGCCCTGGCGACCACCGCCACGCGGGCCGTCGACCTTCTCGCCGGGGGTGTCGCCCATGCGCATGGACAGGCCCACGCGGTTACGCGGGATGTCCACTTCCATGACTTTCACGCGGACGATGTCGCCGGCCTTGACCACTTCGTACGGGTCCTTGACGAATTTTTCCGACAGCGCGGAGATGTGCACCAGGCCATCCTGGTGGACGCCGATGTCGACGAAGGCACCGAAGTTGGTGACGTTTGTGACTACGCCTTCCAGGACCATGCCGGGTGTGAGGTCCTTGAGGCTTTCCACGCCTTCCTGGAACTCGGCGGTCTTGAACTCGGGGCGCGGGTCGCGGCCGGGTTTGTCCAGTTCCTTGAGGATGTCGGTGACGGTGGGCAGGCCGAAGGTTTCGTCGGTGAACTTGGCCGGGTCCAGGCGCTTGAGGAAGCCGGAGTCGCCGATCAGCGAGCGGATGTCGCGGCCGGTATCGGCGGCGATGCGCTGCACCAGCGGGTAGGTTTCCGGGTGCACGGCGGAAGCGTCCAGCGGGTTGTCGCCGCTCATCACGCGGAGGAATCCTGCGGCCTGCTCGAAGGTCTTCTCGCCCAGGCGGCTGACCTTCTTCAGCTCGTCGCGGGTCTTGAAGGCGCCGTTGGCGTCGCGGTAGCTGACGATGTTCTGCGCCAGGGTGGCGTTGAGGCCGGAGATGCGCGCCAGCAGGGCGGCGGAAGCGGTGTTCACGTCCACGCCCACGGCGTTCACGCAGTCCTCGACCACGGCATCCAGGCTGCGCGCCAGTTGCAGCTGGGACACGTCGTGCTGGTACTGGCCGACGCCGATGGATTTCGGGTCGATTTTCACCAGCTCGGCCAGCGGGTCCTGCAGGCGGCGGGCAATGGACACGGCACCACGCAGGGAAACGTCCAGGTCAGGGAATTCCTTGGCGGCCAGCTCGGACGCGGAGTACACCGAAGCGCCGGCCTCGCTGACCATGATCTTGGTCATCTTCAGGGCCGGGTACTTCTTGATCAGCTCGATGGCGAGTTTGTCGGTCTCACGGCTGGCGGTGCCATTGCCGATGGCGATCAGGTCAACGCTGTGCTTGGCGCAGAGTTTGCCGAGGATGGCCAGGGTCTCGTCCCATTTGTTGTGAGGCACATGCGGGTAGACGGTGGCGGTGTCCAGCACCTTGCCGGTGGCGTCGACCACGGCCACCTTGCAGCCGGTACGCAGGCCCGGGTCGAGACCCAGGGTGGCGCGCGGACCGGCCGGGGCCGCCAGCAACAGGTCGTGCAGGTTGCGGGCGAAGACGTTGATCGCTTCGCTTTCGGCCGCTTCACGCAGCTCGCCCATCAGGTCGGTTTCCAGGTGGGTGTAGAGCTTGACCTTCCAGGTCCAGCGCACCACTTCTGCCAGCCATTTATCGGCCGCCCGGCCCTGGTTGGAGACGCCGAAGCGCTCGCCGATCATCAGCTCGCACGGGTGCATGGTGCCGGGCTGCTCTTCGCCAACCTTGAGGGCGATGCTCAGCACGCCTTCGTTGCGGCCACGGAAGATCGCCAGGGCACGGTGCGACGGCACGCCCTTGAAGTTCTCGTCATGCTCGAAGTAGTCGCTGAACTTGGCGCCTTCCTGCTCCTTGCCGGCCACCAGGCGGGCACTGAGGGTGGCGTTGTCCTTGAGGAAGCCGCGCAGGTTGGCGAGCAGGGTGGCGTCTTCGGCGAAGCGCTCCATGAGGATGTACTTGGCGCCTTCCAGCACCGCCTTGACGTCGGCGAAGCCTTTTTCGGCGTCGATGAAACGCTCGGCTTCGGTTTCCGGGGTCAGGCTCGGGTCGTTGAACAGCGCGTCGGCCAGCTCACCGAGGCCGGCTTCCAGGGCAATCTGGCCCTTGGTGCGACGTTTCTGCTTGTAGGGGAGGTAGAGGTCTTCGAGGCGGGTCTTGGTATCGGCGAGCTTGATCTCGCGCTCCAGTTCCGGGGTCAGCTTGCCCTGCTCGGTGATGCTGGAGAGGATCGCGGTGCGGCGGTCCTCCATCTCGCGCAGATAGCGCAGGCGCTCTTCCAGGTTGCGCAGCTGGGTGTCGTCGAGGCTGCCGGTGACTTCTTTCCGGTAACGGGCGATGAAAGGCACGGTGGAGCCTTCGTCCAGCAGTTCCACGGCGGCGGCGACCTGTTGCGGGCGCACGCCCAGTTCTTCAGCGATGCGGTTGTTGATGCTGTCCATTGAAAACACCTGCATGGGCGGCAGCCCGGGCCGGGCCACGGAGGCTACCGCGGAATAACAGACCGGCGAGCCAGGGGCTCGCCGGTGATGAAAGGCGCCGCATTATAAACACCGAGTTTCAAAGGGTAGGGAACCGTTCGGGGAAAAATCTGCTAACAATGGGCAAGCCGCCGCGCGCCCGTTGCAAGCGATAATGCGCGGCTTGCCGAACAGGAGAAAACATGAGCAGCAACCCGACCGCTGAAGGTGAAAAGATCCTCATCGTCGACGACGACGCCCGTCTACGGCGCCTCCTCGAGCGTTTTTTCGACGAGCAGGGCTTCCGTGTGCGTGCCGTGGAGAACGTCGAGCAAATGGATCGCCTGCTGGCTCGCGAACTCTTCAACCTGGTGGTGCTGGACCTGATGCTGCCTGGCGAGGACGGCCTGTCGGCCTGCCGCCGGCTGCGCGCGTCCAACAACCAGGTGCCGATCATCATGCTCACCGCCAAGGGCGACGAGACGAGTCGCATCCAGGGCCTGGAACTGGGCGCTGACGATTATCTGGCCAAGCCGTTCAACCCCCGCGAGTTGCTGGCGCGGATCAAGGCGGTACTGCGTCGCCAGGCGCCGCAAGTGCCGGGTGCCCCGGCCAGCGAGGACGAAAGTGTCAGCTTCGGCGAGTACGAACTGTCCCTCGCCACCCGCGAGCTGAAGAAGGGCGACGACGTGCAGATGCTCACCACCGGTGAGTTCGCCGTACTCAAGGCATTGGTCCAGCACGCCCGCGAGCCGCTGACCCGCGACAAATTGATGAACCTGGCCCGTGGCCGCGAATGGGACGCCCTGGAGCGCTCCATCGACGTGCAGATTTCCCGCCTGCGCCGACTGATCGAGCCGGACCCTTCCAAGCCGCGCTACATCCAGACCGTCTGGGGCGTCGGCTACGTGTTCGTACCTGATGGCAACAAGTGAACGTGCGGCGGGAGTTCCCGCCGCCGGGCAACCCAGGGTGGTGATGCGCACCCCCTACTGGTTCCCGCAGAGCTTCTTCTCCCGCACCCTCTGGCTGGTGCTCATCGTCGTGCTGTTTTCCAAGGCGCTGACCCTGGTCTACCTGATGATGAACGAGGACGTGCTGGTGGACCGCCAGTACAGCCACGGCGCGGCGCTGACCCTGCGCGCCTACTGGGCGGCGAGCGAAGAAGAGCGTCACGACCTGGCCAAGGCCGCCGGTCTCAAGCGGGTCACCCGCGATGCCGTGCCGGCTAGCGAGCAGCACTGGCCCTACAGCGAAATCTTCCAGCGCCAGATGCAGGCCGAGCTCGGTCCTGGCACTGAAGTGCGCCTGCGCGCCCAGAGCCCGCCGGCGCTCTGGGTCCACGCCCCGGAACTGGGGCCGGACTGGGTGCGCATCCCGCTCTATCCACACCCCTTGCGTGGTCAGCGCATCTGGAGCGTGCTCGGCTGGTTCCTGGGTATTGGCCTGCTGTCCACCGCCGCTGCCTGGATCTTCGTGCGTCAGCTCAACGCCCCGCTCAAGCGTCTCGTCTTCGCTGCCCGCCAGGTCGGTCAGGGTCGCAGCGTGCGCCTGCCGGTGAGCGACACGCCGAGCGAGATGGCCGAGGTATACCGTGCCTTCAACCAGATGGCCGAGGACGTCGAACGCGGCGCCCGCGAGCGCGAGCTGATGCTGGCCGGTGTCTCCCATGACTTGCGTACGCCGCTGACGCGCCTGCGCCTGTCCCTGGAGCTGATGAGCAATGACTCCGAGCTGACGGAGGACATGGTCCGCGACATCGAGGACATGGACGCCATCCTCGACCAGTTCCTCGCCTTCATCCGCGATGGCCGCGACGAGCGCGTGGAAGAGCTGGACCTGGGCGAGCTGGTGCGTGAAGTGGTGGCGCCCTACAACCAGCAGGAGGAGCAGGTTCGCCTGTGCCTGGAACCGCTGCCGCCGTTTCCGCTGCGGCGCGTGTCGATCAAGCGTCTGCTGGTAAACCTGATCGAGAACGCGCTGCGATACGGCGGTAACGGCGTCGAAGTGGCGGCCTTCCTGGCTGGCGATAACGCCGCACCCTACGTGGTGCTGAGTGTGCTGGACCGGGGACAGGGCATCGATCCTTCGGAGCTTCTGGACATCTTCAACCCCTTCATCCGCGGCGACCGCGCCCGTGGCGGCAAGGGCACCGGCCTGGGCCTGGCCATCGTCAAGCGCATCGCCGCCCAACACGGCGGCAGCGTCGAGCTGCGCAACCGCTCGGGCGGTGGGCTGGAAGCGCGGGTGTGCCTGCCGCTGGGGCTGATGCTCCCCCGCGACGCGGTGTAGGTTCCTACGAAACGAGATACCGCAAGCGCCCCTGCTGGGGCGCTTCTGCTCCTGAAATCCCTTCGGTCCAGGATTCCGGCCTGCCATCGGCGGTGATGCCACTGGGCCATTTTTTCGGGGTACGCTAGGCCGGCGCTGGGCTATCCTCAGCTTGCGCACCGACATGAGGTCAGTATGCCAGCTGCTCCCTTCCGACTGCCCCAATGGACCTGGTGGTTGCCTTTGCCGTTGCTGCATCTGGCGACCTGGATGTCCCTGGCGACACAGGCGACCAGCGGACTCGCAGTCTGGTACTTGCCCTTCGCCCTCGGCCTTGTGTTCTGCCTCTGGTGGGGCGCCCGGGTGCTGCCCGCCATCTACTTCAATGCCTTGCTCAGCGCCCCCTTGTTGGACCTGAACGGGTACTGGGCGCCGTTCCATGCACTACCGGAAACCCTCAGCGTCGCTGCGGGCTGGTGGGCACTCAAGCGGGCAGGCTGCCACGCCGATCTGCGGGACTTCCCCGAACTGCTGCGCTTCATGCTCTATGGCGTGCTGCTGCCGGTCAGCCTGCTGGTCTACGGCGAGCAGACGGCCTTGATGTTGGCCGGCAGTCCCGTGCGGGACAGTTGGGGCAATGCCGCCCTGCTGGTCTGGCCCGGAGCCTGCCTGACCACCCTGGCCGTGAGCCTGCCGTTGCTGACCTACCTGACCCCAATGTTCAGTCGCCGTGGCTGGGTGCCGGAGCCGGTGGAGGCATTGCCGGAAACCCTGCACCGCCTGCCGCCCTGGCAGCTGCTGCTGGCCCTGGCATTGCTCATCCCCTGGCTGCTGACGGTGGTGCCGCTGATCCTCACCTTGCCACCCATTGGCCTGATGATGCTCGGCCTGGCACTGGTCTGGGGGTTCCCCGGTGCCCTTTGCGGCGCCGGCCTCACCGCACTGACCGTGCTCGCCCTGCCGGCACTGCGTCAACTGGGTGGCGCGGCGCACATGGCCGAGCCGCAGTGGGGCGTCGAGCTCTACTTCAGCGTGCTGTTGCTGATGATGTCGGCACTGCTGGTGGGACGCAGCCTGAGCGACCTGCGCCTGGCCCTGGGTCGTCGTGACGAGATGCAGAAGGAGCTGGCCCTGACCAACCTGGCGCTGCAGGCCAGCCCCCTGGGGGTGACCATCGTGGATGCGCGCCAGGCCGATCAGCCGCTGATCTACTGCAACCCGGCTTTCGAGCAGATGAGCGGTTATCCGCGACAGGAGGCCCTGGGCAACCACTGGCGCTTCCTTCTCCACCACGACCGCAACCAGTCCGAGTTGCCGCGCCTGCAAGATGCCCTGCAACGCGGCGAACAGTGCCACCTGGTGCTGCGCAACTACCGCAAGGATGGCAGCCTGTTCTGGAACGAGATCACCGTGGCGCCCATGCGCGACGCCCACGGCATCAGCCACTTCGTCGCCCTGCAGCACGATGTCAGCAGCCGCGAGATGCTCTCCGAGGAACTGGATACCCGCCGTGACGAGTTGCTGCGCCAGACCCACCTGTTGAACCAGACAGAAGCCATCGCCGACATCGGCAGCTGGGTGTTGGAGATTGCCACCCTGAAGATGGCCTGGAGCGAGGGTAGCTTCCGCATCTATGAGCTGGACCCTGGCGCCGGTGCGCCCAGCCTTGGCCAGATGCTCAGCTTCTTCGATCCGGCCAGTCGCGCCATTCTGGAAGACACCCTGGAGCAGTGCCTGCGCAGCACCGAGCCCTTCGAGGTGGAGCTGCGCATGCAGGGCGCCCGGGGCAGCACGCGCTGGCTGCGGATCAAGGGCCTGGCCGAACACGATGGCGACCAGGTGATCCGTATCTACGGCGCCATGCTCGACCTGACCAGCCAGAAGCGCGCAGAACGCTTGCAGCACGAACGCGACAAGCACCTGCACCTGTTCTTCGAAGCGCCGCTGATCGGCATGGCCCTGTGCACCCCGGACCAGCGCTGGGAGGAGATCAACTACAAGCTCTGCAGCATCCTCGGCCGCTCCCGCGAGCAACTGCGGGGTGTCGACTGGATGAGCATGACGGTGGTCGAGGATCGTGCCGCCGAGGAAGCCTTGCTGGAAGAGGTGCGCAAGGGCGAGCGCGACGGCTACGAGCTGGACAAACGCTTCATGAAGGGCACCGGCGGTACCGTGCATACGCGGGTCAATGTGCGCGGTGTGCGTGACCTTGATGGCCAGCTCTATGCGTTGCTGGCGCTGGTGGAAGATATCAGTGCCCGTCGCGAGGCTGAGGCGCGCTACCGCACCCTCGTGGAGCACGCGCCGGAAGCCATTCTGGTATTCGACCCGCAGCGCGGCATCGTCGAGGCCAACGAGAATGCTGCGCGCCTGTTCGGCCTTTCTCGCGAACAGCTGCACGGCCACATGCCCACCGACTTCAGCCCACCGCTGCAGGCCGATGGCCGCTCTTCGCGGGAGCTGGGCAACGCCCACACCCGTGCGGCGCTCAAGGGGGAGACCCCGACGTTCGATTGGCTGATGCGTGACGTCAACGGCCGTGTACGCCCGTGCGAGGTACGCCTGGTGCGCCTGCCTGGAGAGGGAAGGCCGCTGATCCGCCTGAGCATTACCGATATCTCCGAGCGCCAGCGCTACCAGCGCGAGATCGAGCGCCTGGCCTATAGTGACGAACTTACCGGCCTGCCCAATCGCCGCCTGCTGCTCGACCGCCTGCAGCACGCCATGGCCCGCGAACAGCGCGAAGAGCGTTTCGGTGCGCTGCTGTTCATCGACCTGGATCACTTCAAGACGGTCAACGACAGCCTCGGTCACCCGGTGGGCGACGCCCTGCTGCGGGAAGTTACCGCGCGGCTCGCCGGTTGCCTGCGCAATGAAGACACCTTGGCGCGTCTCGGTGGCGACGAGTTCGTGGTACTGCTCGAGGCCATGGCCGATACCCCGGAGCAGGCCGGCAAGCTGGCCGCCGAGGTCGGGGACAAACTGCTGCAGAGCCTTCATGGCAGCTACATCATCGGCGAGCACGAGCTGGTGGTCAGCGCCAGCATTGGCATCGCCCTGCATCCTTTCGCAGAGCAGGTTGCCGCTGACGTACTCAAACAGGCGGACACCGCGATGTACCGGGCCAAGCAGTCCGGACGCAATGCGCTGCATTTCTTCGCCCCGGAAATGCAAGCGGCCATCGACCAGCGCCTGCAACTGCAGAACGAGTTGCGCCAGGCCATCGATCGCGGCCAGCTGGGGCTCGAATTCCAGCCCCAGCTGGCCCTGGCGGATGGCCGGGTACTGGGTGCGGAGGCCCTGATGCGCTGGCGCCACCCCACCCGCGGCGAGGTGCCGCCGGCGCAGTTCATTCCGCTGGCGGAAGAAACCGGCCTGATCATCGAACTGTCGGACTGGATGTTGGAGCGCGCCTGTACGTGCCTGGCCAACTGGCAGGCCGATCTGCCCTGGCTGGTGCTGGCCATCAACGTCAGCCCCCGCGAACTGCGCAAGCCTGGTTTCGTCGAGCGCATCAGCAGCGCGCTGCAACGCCACGGCGTGCCGGCGGGGCGGCTGGAGCTGGAAATTACCGAGGGCAGCCTGCTGGAAGAAGTCGAGCAGTGCATAGCCGCCATGCAGGCGCTCAAGGCCCTGGGCGTGCGTTTCGCCATCGACGATTTCGGCACCGGTTATTCATCCCTGGCTTACCTCAAGCGCCTGCCGCTGGACCGACTGAAGATCGACCGCAGTTTCGTCGATGGCCTGGCCGTCGACGCGAGCGATCTGGCCCTGGTGGAGACCATCCTGGCCATCGGCCGCAACCTGGGCCTGGAGTGCATCGCTGAAGGCATCGAGAGCGAAGAACAGCTATCCATGTTGCGCCAGCGGGGTTGCGAGCTGGGCCAGGGCTACTACTTCAGCCGGCCCCTGGACGAGGCCGGCTTCCGTGCCTGGATACGTGAGCGCGAGGGGCGGCAGGTGGTTGAGCGCAGTTTGTAGGGCGCCGCTGCCTTTTTGTGGGGGTTACCGGGTCACCCCTTGCCTTTCGTCCTGGTCGAGTTGGGGCAGGCGTTCTTTTCCAGGTACTGGATGATGATGCCGGCGACATCATGCCCGGTGGTGGTTTCGATGCCTTCCAGGCCGGGCGAGGAGTTCACCTCCATCACCAGCGGCCCGTGGTTGGAGCGCAGGATGTCCACGCCCGCCACCGACAGCCCCATCACCTTGGCGGCGCGAATGGCGGTCATGCGCTCTTCCGGCGTGATCTTGATCAGGCTGGCGCTGCCGCCACGGTGCAGGTTGGAGCGGAATTCGCCGGGCTTGGCCTGGCGCTTCATCGCTGCGATCACTTTGTCGCCCACCACGAAGCAGCGGATGTCGGCGCCACCGGCCTCACGGATGTACTCCTGCACCATGATGTTCTGCTTCAGGCCCATGAAGGCCTCGATCACGGACTCGGCGGCCTTCTCCGTCTCGCACAGCACCACACCGATGCCTTGGGTGCCTTCCAGCACCTTGATCACCAGAGGTGCACCGTTGACCATGCGGATCAGGTCGGGGATGTCGTCGGGGGAGTGGGCGAAACCGGTCACCGGCAGGCCGATGCCCTTGCGCGACAGCAGTTGCAGCGAGCGCAGCTTGTCCCGCGAGCGGGTGATCGCTACGGACTCGTTGAGCGGGAATACGCCCATCATTTCGAACTGGCGCAGCACGGCACAGCCATAGAAAGTGACCGAGGCGCCAATACGCGGGATCACCGCATCGAAGCCTTCCAGTGCCTGGCCGCGATAGTGGATCTGCGGCTTGTGACTGGCGATGTTCATATAGGCGCGCAGGGTGTCTATGACCACCATTTCATGGCCGCGCTGCTGGCCAGCCTCTACCAGGCGGCGAGTCGAATACAGGCGCGGATTGCGCGATAACACGGCGATTTTCATTGGGCACCCGGAAGGGAAAGTGTCGGTTTTTCCTGGACGTAGGTGAGGGCCGGGTTGACCACCAGTTGCGCCTGCACCAGGGCCTTGGAGCCCAGCAGTACGCGGTAACGCATGGTCTTGCGGCAGGCCAGGGTGAACTCGATGGGCCAGACCCGGTCACCCAGGGCGAGCAGGGTGCGGATGACGTAGCGGGTCTGTGCCTGGCCGTTGGAGCTTTTTATGGTCTTTACCGTTACGACCTGCGCCTCGCAGCGGTGACGCCGTTGCACCAGGGTGCCGAGGTGCGCGGTGAACCTGACCCAGCGCTCGCCGCTCTTCTCGAAGGGGACGATGTCGCTGGCATGCAGGGTGGAGGTGCTGGCCCCGGTATCGATCTTCGCGCGCAGGCCAACCATGCCAAGTTCTGGCAGGGCGATCCATTCGCGGAGTCCGATTACGGAGAGATGGTCGAAAGTCTTCAATGCAGGCTTTCCGGTAAAGTTGGCGCATTCTAGTGGGCCGATGTGACAACTGCATCAGGCCCTGGCTGAGCTTAGACCGGGCTGACGAATGGGGCAGCCCTGGCGGGATGGAAACGAGTGATGCGTGAGAAAGACGAAAAAGACGACAAGGTTCGCCTCGACAAGTGGCTCTGGGCTGCGCGCTTCTACAAGACCCGTGCCCTGGCAAAAGAAGCCATCGAGGGCGGCAAGGTCCACCACCATGGCGAGCGCTGCAAGGCGTCGAAGGAGCCGAGGGTCGGTGACGAATACGTGATCCGCGCGGGCTTCGATGAGCGCACCGTGGTCGTTCGCGCGCTCTCCGCAGTGCGTCGCGGGGCCCCCGAAGCGCAGGCCCTCTACGAGGAAACCGCCGAGAGCCTGACCAAGCGCGAAGCGGCCGCCGCCATGCGCAAGGCCGGCGCCCTGGGCATCCAGACCGACGGCCGGCCGACCAAGAAACAGAGGCGGCAGATCCATTTCCTGCGCGGCGGTCACGATTAGGACAGCGACGCAAAGGGGCGGCGCTCGGCATCGATAGAAAACACCCGCGCCGGCGATAGACAACCGGCCCTTGGTCAGCCAACGGATTTGCGCATAAAATCGCCAGCCTTTCGGCCAAATTGGCCCAAATGCAGCGAGTCCGGCATGACCGATTTCACCCAACGTTTTCTGTTCGACGACACCGATGTGCGTGGCGAACTGGTCTCCCTCGGCGAGAGCTACGCTCACGTCCTGGCCAAGCACCCCTACCCGGAGCCGGTTGCCCAACTGCTCGGTGAAATGCTCGCCGCCGCTTCCCTGCTGGTCGGCACCCTGAAGTTCGACGGTCTGCTGGTGCTGCAGGCGCGCTCCAGCGGCGCAGTTCCTCTGCTGATGGTGGAATGCTCCAGCGATCGTGAAGTGCGCGGCATCGCCCGATACCATGCGAGCCAGGTCACCCCCGGTGCCGGCCTGCACGAGCTGATGCCCGAGGGCTCGCTGACCCTGACCGTGGACCCGAAGCAGGGCCAGCGCTACCAGGGCATCGTCGCCCTCGAAGGCGCCAGCCTGGCCGAATCCCTCTCCGGCTACTTCGACAACTCCCAGCAACTGCCCACTCGGTTCTGGCTTTACGCCGATGGTCGCAATGCCCGTGGCATGTTGCTCCAGGCCCTGCCGGCCGACCGACTGAAGGATCCAGAGGCGCGCGAGGCCAACTGGCAGCACCTCACCACCCTGGCCGACACGCTGACCGCTGAGGAGCTGCTCGGCCTGGACAACGAAACCGTGCTGCATCGCCTCTATCATGAAGAAGCGGTGCGCCTGTTCGATCCGCAGGTCATCCATTTCCGCTGCAGCTGTTCGCGCCAGCGTTCGGCCAATGCATTGGTCAGCCTGGGTAAGGACGACGCGCAAGCCCTGCTGCAAGAGAGCGGCGGCAACGTGGTGATCGACTGCCAGTTCTGCAACCAGCGCTACAGTTTCGACGCGGCGGATATCGCCCAGCTGTTCGCCGGTGGCGGCAGTGCGGCGCCTTCGGAAACGCGCCACTGAATATGTAGCGTGCCCGCAAGGTCGCCGCGTGACCGGAGTGCGATTATCGGTCAGGAATATGCCCGGCTGACAGGAGGTTTCTACCCAAAGCGGGCTTTTCTGGCATAATCGCGCGCACTTTTTTCGCTGTAGGGGGTCGCAGTACCCACTACAAATCGTTTGGAGGACTCGGCTTTTCGCCGACGGGGAACCACATGACGCAAGCCAATACCGCCGTGTACACCGATATCAGCGCCGCGCAACTGGTCGAAGAGGCCATCCGCCGTGGCGAGGGTGAACTGGCCGCCAACGGTTCGTTGGTCGTCCAGACCGGCCACCGCACCGGTCGTTCTCCGGCAGATCGTTTCATCGTTCAAGAGCCGAGCACCGAAGCCAAGATCGCCTGGGGCAACATCAACCGCCCCTTCCCGGCGGATAAATTCGATGCGCTGTGGGCTCGTGTTGAAGCTTATGTGACCGAACGTGAGCGTTTCGTTTCGCATGTGCACGTTGGTGCTGATCCTGAGCACTACCTGGCCGTCAAGATGACCACCGAGACCGCCTGGCACAACCTGTTCGGCCGTTGCCTGTTCATCAACCCGGAACAGTACAACCCGCAGTCCCGCCAGGAATGGCAGATCATCAACGCGCCGAACTTCGTCTGCGAGCCGGAGCGTGATGGCACCAACTCCGATGGTTGCGTGATCCTCAACTTCGCCGCCAAGAAAGTCCTGATCGCCGGCATGCGCTACGCCGGTGAAATGAAGAAGGCCATGTTCTCCGTGCAGAACTTCCTGCTGCCGGAAAAAGACGTGCTGCCGATGCACTGCGCCGCCAACGTGGGCGAAGAAGGCGACACCACCCTGTTCTTCGGCCTGTCCGGCACCGGCAAGACCACCCTGTCCGCTGACGAAAGCCGTTACCTGATCGGTGACGACGAGCACGGCTGGGGCGTGGGCACCGTGTTCAACATCGAAGGCGGCTGCTACGCCAAGTGCATCGACCTGTCCGCGAAAAACGAGCCGGTGATCTGGAAAGCCATCCAGTTCGGCGCCGTGCTGGAAAACGTGGTGCTGAACCCGGAAACCCGCCTGCCTGATTACAGCGATGACAGCCTGACCCAGAACACCCGTGCCGCCTACCCGCTGCAGCTGGTCGAGAAGCGCGTCGAGGCCAACCGCGCCGGCGAGCCGAACGCAGTGATCTTCCTGACCTGCGACCTGACCGGCGTGCTGCCGCCTGTTTCCATCCTGAACAACGAGCAGGCTGCCTACCACTTCCTGTCCGGCTACACCGCGCTGGTTGGTTCCACCGAAATGGGTTCCGGCGGTGGCATCAAGTCCACCTTCTCCACCTGCTTCGGCGCGCCGTTCTTCCCGCGTCCGGCTGGCGAGTACGCTGAGCTGCTGATCAAGCGCATCCAGGGCTTCGGCTCCAAGGTGTACCTGGTCAACACCGGCTGGACCGGCGGTGGCTACGGCGTTGGCAAGCGCTTCAACATCCCGACCACCCGTGGCGTGATCGCTGCCATCCAGAGCGGTGCCCTGATCGGTGCCGAGACCGAGCACCTGGACACCATCAACCTGGACGTGCCGAAGGCCGTTCCGGGCGTCGAAACCAACCTGCTCAACCCGCGCAACACCTGGGCTGACAAGGCTGCCTACGACGAAGCTGCCAAGGCCCTGGCCAAGCAGTTCGTCGAGAACTTCAAGAAGTTCGACGTCTCCGACGCCATCAAGAACGCCGGCCCGCAGCTCTAAGCTGCACCGCGTCGAGAAAGCCGCCTCCGGGCGGCTTTTTCATTCCCGGCGAGCCCCGGCCCTCCCGTAGGATGGGTAGAGCGGAGCGAAACCCATCAAAGCGGATGATGGGATTCAAAGGCGAAACGTCGTACCCGGTTTCAGGCCCCTGCCGCGTTCATCGCGGTCCATGATCAATGCCCCATCAAAGGAGTGATCCCCATGCCCGCAACCAGCCTTGCCCGCGTCTTCGGCTACGACCATTTCCGCCCCGGCCAGGAAGCCGCCATCTCTGCCGTGCTGGCTGGCCGTTCGGCCGCTGCCATCTTCCCCACCGGCTCCGGCAAGTCGCTGTGCTACCAGTTGCCGGCCTTGCACTTGCCGCACCTGACCCTGGTGGTGTCGCCGCTGCTGGCGCTGATGCAGGACCAACTGGCCTTCCTTCACCGCCACGGCATCGCCGCCGCCAGTATCGACTCGGCGCAGAGCCGCGAGGAGGCCGCCGAGGTCATGGCCAGGGCGCGCTCCGGGGAACTGAAAATCCTGATGATCTCGGTGGAGCGATTGAAGAACGAGCGCTTCCGCAGCTTCATCCAGCAGGTGCCGATTTCCCTGCTGGTGGTGGACGAGGCCCACTGCATTTCCGAGTGGGGCCACAACTTCCGCCCCGACTACCTCAAGCTGCCCGAGTACCAGCGCCAGTTCGGCATTCCCCAGGTGCTGTTGCTGACCGCCACCGCGACGCCGACGGTGATCGTCGACATGCAGCGCAAGTTCGCTATCGCTGACGCCGATGTCATCACCACCGGCTTCTATCGCCCCAATCTCAACCTGCTGGTGGAGCCGGTGGCCGGCGCAGGCAAACTGCAGCGGCTGGTGGATTGGCTGGGCTCCCGCGTCGGGCAGCCGGCCATCGTCTACGTGACCCTGCAGAAGACCGCTGAAGAGGTTGCCAGGCAGCTCAGCGAGCGCGGCGTCGCTGCCAGCGCTTACCACGCCGGAATGCCCATGGAAGCGCGCGAGGTGCTGCAGCGCCGGTTCATGGCCGGAGAGGTCAATGTGATGGTCGCCACCATCGCCTTCGGCATGGGCATCGACAAGAGCGACATCCGCCAGGTGGTGCACTACGACCTGCCCAAATCGGTGGAGAACTACAGCCAGGAAATCGGCCGCGCCGGGCGTGACGGCCAGCCTTCGGATTGCCTGGTGCTGGCGAACCGCGACAGCCTCAACGTGCTGGAAAACTTTGTCTATGGCGACACCCCGGAGTCGTCCGGCATCCGCCAGGTGCTGGCGGAACTCAAGGCGGCGGGGCAGGGCGGCGACCGCTGGGAGCTGATGCTCGGCGCGCTCTCCGACCAGAGCAATATTCGCCAGTTGCCGCTCAAGACGCTGCTGGTGCAACTGGAGCTTCGCGGCATCATCGCGCCGCTGTTCGCCTACTTTGCCGAGTACCGCTTCAAGTACCTGATCGAGCCTGAAGCGCTGGTGGCGAAATTCGAAGGCGAGCGCCGCCAGTTCGTCGAAGCGCTGGTGCGCACCTCAACCCGCGCGCGCACCTGGTGCACAGTGGATTTCGACAGTCTCTACCGCCAGCACAGCGCCGAGCGCAGCCGCGTGGTGAAGGCCCTGGATTACTTCCAGGAGCGCGGCTGGATCGAGCTGGAGAGCAAGCAGATGACCGAGGTCTACGCCGTGCTGAAGCCCGACTTCGATACGCACGCGCTGGCCGCCGAGCTGCACAGCTACTTCCGCCAGCAGGAAGACAGCGAGATCGCCCGGATCCAGGCGATGCTGGCACTGTTCGCCAGCGAGACCTGCCTCAGCGCGCGACTGGCGCATTACTTTGGCGACCGCGACGTGCCGGAGCGTTGCGGCCACTGCTCGGTCTGTGAGGGCCGCGTAGCACGCCTGCCCGCGCCGCCGGCACTGGCTCCGCTTGCGGAGCGCAGCTTCAGTACCCTGTGCAACGGTTTCATCCAGCGCTTCGCTGAACTCAAGGGCGAACCACCCAGCGCCGAGTGCCTGACCCGTCTGCTCTGTGGCATCAGCGCGCCGCTCTTCACCCGGCTCAAGGCGCGCAACCTGCCGGGCTTCGCCGCGCTGGAGGCTTATCCCTACGCTGAAGTGCGCGACTGGGTGAGTCAGCAAGCAGGTTGAGACTCACACAGGCATTCTGATTTTTTGATGGGTTACATCATTAATCAGCGTTGGTAGCGGGCGTGTCGGCTGCTTAGGATGGCGCACTTTCAATTTCGCCACTCCAAGGAGCACTCCATGCATATCGATGAAGCCATCCGCAGCCGCCGCGCCATCAAGGGCTACGACACCAATCACAGCATCAGCCGTGAAGAGAAGGACGAGCTGCTGCAGCTGGCCCTGCTCGCGCCTACCGCCTTCAACCTGCAGCACGTGCGCCTGGTGGAAGTCAGCGATCCGGCGCTGCGTCAGCGCATTCGCGACGTGGCCTGGGACCAGGCCCAGGTGACCGAGGCCTCGATGCTGGTAATTGTCTGCGCCCGCCTCGATGCCTGGGAAAAGGACGCCGCCCGCGTCTGGGCCGAAGCCCCGCAGCCGGTGCAGGACTTCATGGCCGGCGCCATCGACAACTACTACCGTGATAAGCCCCGCGTGCAGCGTGATGAAGTGATGCGCAGCTGTGGCCTGGTCGCCCAGACCCTGATGCTCGCCGCTCGTGGCAAGGGGCTGGATACCTGCCCCATGGACGGCTTCGACTTCGACGCCGTCGCCGACCTGATCCGTCTGCCGGAAAACCACGCCATCGGCCTGATGGTGGCCGTGGGCAAGCAGACCGCCCCCGCCCACCCGCGCATCGGCAAGCTGGACTTCGACGAGGCGGTGATCCGCAACCAGTTCTGATGCCGTGATGCTGCACGCTCCGTAGGATGCGGTGGAGCGCAGCGATACCCATCGTCCAGTGGTGATGGGTTTCGCTTCGCTCGCGGAACGCCGCCCGACCCATCCTACAGACGCCCAATGGCCATCAAGCGTTCGATCAGCCATTGCAGCGCTTCGTCCTCCTCACGCTGGGCCACGCTCACCAGGTCGAGATGGAAGGGGCCGAGGGCGAAGGGCAGGGGCTGCACCCGCAAGGGCAACAGGCTGGCGAAGTGCTGGGCCAGCCGCGCCGGCAGCACCACGGTAAGGTCGGTACCGGCCACGATATGCGCTGCCTGCAGGTAGTTCGGCGTGGTGTAGACGATGTCCCGCGCCAGGCCCTGCTCCCCCAGCCACTGATCGACCATGCCTTTGGTCTGGCCACCGTGTACCCAGAGGTGACGTAGCCTGAGGAAGCTGGACAGGTCGGGCGCCTCCTGCAATTGCGGGTGGTCGTGGCGGGCCACCAGGCGCAGCGTCTCGCTCATCCAGCGGCGGCTGGCGAAGCGTGACGGAATGCTTTCGAAGCGGCCCAGCACCAGGTCCAGCTCACCCTGGTCCAGCGCCGCAGAGGGCAGGCTGGGGGACAAATGGCGGATGGCGATCTTCACCCCCGGCGCTTCTTCGGCCAGTTGCTGCAGCAAGCGTGGCATGCAGATCAGCTCCACGTAGTCGGTCAGCGCAATGGTGAAGCGCTGGCGACTGCGCGCCGGGTCGAAGCCTTCGCCGACCACCAGGCTCTGTTCGATCTGTTTGAGCGCAGCGCGAATGGGCGTTTCCAGGGCCAGCGCCCGCGGCGTGGGCTGCATCGCCCGGCCCACGCGTACCAGAAGCGGGTCGCCGAGCAGTTCGCGCAGGCGGTTGAGTGCATTGCTCACCGCCGGCTGGCTGAGGGACAGGCGCTCCGCCGCGCGGGAGACGTTGCGCTCGCGCAGCAGGGCGTCCAGCACCCGCAGGAGGTTGAGATCGAAGTTGGAGATATTCACCGGGGGAATGCCACGTATCACAAGACTAAATTTCAAAAATAGTACCGGCTTCCTTAAGGTGATTGGCGATTTTGTCTCCCCATCAGAACAACAAGAGGGCCACCCATGACCCAGCGCGTATTCAACATCCAGCGGGCCGCCGTGATCGGCGCCGGCACCATGGGCCGCGGTATCGTCATGAGCCTGGCCAGCGCCGGCCTTGAGGTCCGCTGGCTGGACAACAACCCGCAGATGCTCGAGCAAGCCCTGGGGGCGGTTGCCGACACCTACGCCCACAACGTGCGCCAGGGGCGCGTCAGCGAGGCCCAGGCTGCCGAGCGCGTGGCGCGCATCCAGGCGGTGGGCAGCTACGACGACCTGGCGGAGGTCGACCTGGTGATCGAGGCGGTGTTTGAAAACCTCGAACTCAAGCAAGCCATCTTCCGTGAACTGGATGCCCGCCTGAAGCCGGACGCCATCCTCGCCAGCAACACCTCGGCCCTGGACATCGACGCCATTGCCGCCATCACCCAGCGCCCGGAGCAGGTCCTTGGCCTGCACTTCTTCAGCCCGGCGCACATCATGAAGCTGCTGGAAATCGTCCGCGGCGCCCGCACCGCCCCAGCCGTTCTCGCCGCCACCCTGGAACTGGGCCAGCGCATGGGCAAGGTCAGTGTGGTGGCGGGGAACTGCAAGGGTTTCATCGGTAACCGCATGCTTCACACCTACGTGCGCGAGGCGCGGATGATGCTGCTGGAGGGCGCCTTCCCGCACCAGGTGGATAGCGCCCTGCAAGGCTTCGGTTTCGCCATGGGCCCGTTCCGCATGTACGACGTGGTGGGCATCGACCTGGAGTGGCGCGCCCGCGAATTGGCCGGCAAAGGCCAGGACGACCCGGCGGTGCAGGTGGACAACCGCCTCTGCGGCCTCGGTCGCTTCGGCCAGAAGGCGCGCATGGGCTACTACCGCTACGCCGAAGGCAGTCGTCAGGCCGAACACGACCCGGAAGTGGATGCCCTGGTGCTGCAGGTTTCCGAACAACTCGGCTTTTCGCGCCGCGATATCGGCCCGGAGGAAATCCTCGAGCGTTGCTTGCTGGCCCTGGTCAACGAAGGGGCGAAGATTCTCGAAGAAGGCATCGCCACTTCCAGCGCTGATATCGACACCGTTTACCTCAATGGCTACGGCTTCCCGGCGGACAAGGGCGGCCCCATGACCTGGGCCGACAGCCAGGGGCTGCCTGCCATTCGCGGGCGCCTGGATGCCTTGGCCGAGCGCTTCGGCACCCACTGGCAACCGGCGGAGTTGATTCGCCGGCTGGCTGAATCCGATGGCCGTTTTGCCGATTTCCAACAGGAGTCCTGAACATGGCTTACAAGGCACCCCTGCGCGACATGCGCTTCGTGCTTCACGAACTCTTCGACGTTTCCAGCCACTGCGAGCTGCTGGCCAACGGCCTGGACCGCGAGCTGATCGACGGCGTGCTGGAAGAAGGCGCGCGCTATGCCGGCGAAGTGGTTTCGCCGCTCAACCGTAACAGCGACGAGGAAGGCGTGACCCTGGTACAGGGCGCGGTGACCACGCCCCAGGGCTTCCGCGAGGCGTATCGGCAGTATTGCGACAACGGCTGGGCGAGCATGACCGGGCCGCAGGAGTTTGGTGGCCAGGGCTTCCCGCAGATGGTCGCCTGCAACTTCCACGAGATGCTGATGGGCGCCAGTCTGTCCTTCCGCGTCTACTCCGGCCTCACCGAAGGCGCCGTGGTGGCGCTGCACAAGCACGGCAGCGACGCACTCAAGCAGGCCTACCTGGAAAAACTGGTGAGTGGCCAATGGGCCGGCACCATGTGTCTGACCGAGCCCCAGGCCGGCACTGACCTGGCCCTGCTGCGCACCCGTGCCGAGCCTCAGGCCGATGGCAGCTACAAGGTCAGCGGCAGCAAGATTTTCATCAGCGGCGGTGAGCAGGACCTTTCCGAGAACATCGTCCACCTGGTGCTGGCGCGCCTGCCGGATGCCCCTGCCGGGGTGAAGGGCATCAGCCTGCTGCTGGTGCCCAAGTTCATTGCCAACCCCGACGGCACGCCGGGGACGAAGAACGCCCTGGGTTGCGGCGCCATCGAGCACAAAATGGGCATCAAGGGCGCGGCCACCTGCGTCATGAACTTCGACGGCGCCACCGGCTGGCTGATCGGCGAAGCCAACCAGGGCCTGGCCTGCATGTTCACCATGATGAACGACGCGCGCTTCCAGGTCGGCCTGCAAGGGCTCGGCATTGGCGAACAGGCCTTCCAGGGGGCTCTGGCCTATGCCCGTGAACGCCTGCAGTCGCGCGCCCTCAGTGGCCCGGCGGCGCCGGACAAGCCCGCTGACGCGATCATCCACCACCCCGACGTGCGGCGCATGCTGCTGACCCAGAAGACCCTGGTGGAAGGCAGCCGCATGCTGGCCGCCTATTGCGCACGCCAACTGGACCTGGAGCACGGGCATCCGGACGTCGCGCAGCGCAAGGCGGCCGGTCGCCGCGCGGCACTGCTGATCCCCATCGTCAAAGCCTTCCTTACCGACATGGGGCAGGAGGTGGCCAGCCTGGGTGTGCAGATCTATGGAGGTCACGGCTTCATCCGCGAGTGGGGCATGGAACAGCTGATGCGCGACAGCCGCATCACGCAGATCTACGAAGGCACCAATGGCATCCAGGCGCTCGACCTGGTCCGCCGCAAACTGATGGGTGACGGCGGCACCGAGCTGGCCGCGTTGCAGGATGAGTTCGCTGCCTTGGCCGATGTCCAGGCCAGCCGTGGGGAACTGGCCGAGCTGGCCGGCGCGGTACTGGCACGCCTGCAGGAATGGCGTGCCCTGACCGTCACCTTGCTGGATCGGGTACGGGAGGACCCGGAGGAAATCGGCGCCGCCTCGGTGGACTTCCTCCAATACTCGGCCTATGTGCTATTGGCAGGGTTCTGGTTGCTGGCTGCGGCCCGTGCCCAGGACGCATTGGACGCGGGCACGTCCGACGTGGATTTCTACCAGGCCAAACTGCACAGCGCGCGCTTCTACATGCGCCGTGTGCTGCCGCGTGCCAGCGGTCACCGTGAAGCCCTGTTGGGTGGCGCGGATTGCCTGATGGCGTTGCCTGAGGCGCATTTCGCGTTCTGAGCCTGCCACTCTGCGCGCCGCGCCATCGCGGCGCACACACAACAAAGGAGGACGCCAAGATGCAGCCCTTCAGTTTTGCCACCACCGCGCAGATTCTCTGCGAATCCGGTTCGGCCGTGCGCCTGGCCGAGCTGTGCCGCGAGCGCGGCGCCCAGCGTGTGCTGCTGGTCACCGACCCGGGGATTACGCATTTCGGCCTGCTCGATGAGGTCCTTCCCGGTTTCGCCGCCGCCGGCCTGACCGTTGCCGTCTACGACCGCGTCCAGGCCGATCCACCGGAAGCCATCGTGCTGGAGGCGGTTGCGCTGGCGCGGACCCTCGATGCGGAACTGGTGGTGGGCTTCGGCGGTGGCAGCTCCATGGATGTGGCCAAGCTGGTGGCCCTGCTGGCGCACCCGGAATGTCGCCAGGGGCTGGCGGATATCTATGGCGTGGGCAACGCGCGGGGTCGGCGCCTGCCGTTGCTGCAGGTGCCGACCACTGCCGGAACCGGCTCCGAGGTAACCCCCATTGCCATCGTCACCACCGGCGAGACCACCAAGATGGGCGTGGTGTCGCCGCTGCTGTTGCCGGACCTGGCATTGCTGGACGCGGACCTGACGCTTGGCCTGCCGGCGGCGGTAACTGCGGCCACCGGAATCGACGCGATGGTCCATGCCATCGAGGCCTACACCAGCAAGTTGAAGAAGAACCCGCTGTCCGACCTGCTGGCCCGCGAGGCCTTGCGCCTGCTGGCCGGTAATCTGGATACGGTGGTACACAACGGCCGCAACCGTGAGGCCCGCCAGGCCATGTTGCTGGGCGCCTGTCTTGCCGGCCAGGCATTCGCCAACGCCCCGGTGGCGGCTGTGCATGCCCTGGCGTATCCCCTGGGCGGGCACTTCCATATTCCCCACGGGCTGTCCAACGCGCTGGTGCTGCCCCATGTGCTGGGTTTCAACGCCGAGGTGGCCGCGCCGCTCTATGCGGAGCTGGCGCCCCTGGTGCTCGGGAGCAAGCTCAAACCCGGTAGCGACGCCCAACTCACCGAACAGTTGATCCTCGAACTGGCCGATTTCAGCGCCCGCAGTGGCCTGCCGACACGCTTGCGAGAAGCCGGCGTGCCGCAGGATATGCTGGGCAAGCTGGCCAGCGACGCCATGTTGCAACAGCGGCTGCTGGTGAATAATCCGCGCGAGGTCAGTGAGGCCCAGGCCCTGGCCATTTACCAGGCGGCCTACTGAGCCTCCTGTAGGAGCCTGTTTGTTGGCGAATGCATCCGTTCGCGAGCAAGCTCGCTCCTACAGGAATCGACCCAACCGAACCCAGGGAACCCCATGAGCCAACCCCAGCACCTGCGTGTCGACTACCGCCACTTCCAGCCCATCACCACGCGCTGGCACGACAACGACATCTACGGCCATGTGAACAACGTGGTGTATTACGGCTACTTCGACAGCGCGGTGAACACCTACCTGATCGAGCAGGGCGGCCTGGATATCCATGACGGCAACGTGGTGGGCTTCGTGGTCAGTTCCTCTTGCGACTACTTCGCCTCCATCGCCTTTCCTGACCGCATCGAAGTGGGCCTGCGTGTGGGCAAGCTCGGCAACAGCTCGGTGCAATATGAACTGGCGATCTTCAAGCAGGGCGAAGACGAAGCCTGTGCGGCCGGGCGATTCGTGCACGTGTTCGTCGACCGCGAGAGCAATCGGCCGGTGCCGATCCCCGAGCAACTGCGCGCGGCGCTGGCGGAGCTGGTGGTGGAGGGCTGATCCCGGTCACCACGGGGGAAAGCAACTGCCCTCGAGAGATTCAGGGGCAGACCTGCGGTCTGCATGGCGAATGAATTCCCCCCTACAGCCAACTTTCACCCAGTCGACCCGAAACGGCTGAAATAGCGACATCCAGCGGCCCGACCGTCTGTCCGCTCTACCCATCCGCAGTGCGAATCCGCACAATGCGCGCCAAACTCGAAACGACCCGTCCGGCTGCGAGGTGATTCACCACGCGGCGCGGCGCTTTCTTTTTCGCTGATCTGCGGCAGTGAAGGCGAGGTGTCATCGGGGTTCAATGTCCACTCTGGGCCAGCCAGTGCACGGCCCGACGTTCAGCGGTACCTGCCATGACTCACGCAAACGGCTCCATCCTGCAACGCTTGAAACGCACCAGCCTGGTGACCCGGATCGTCATCGGTCTGATCGCCGGCATCGCCCTCGCCCTGACTTCGCCCGAGTACGCCAGCGCCGTTGGCCTGCTCGGCACGCTCTTCGTCACTGCGCTGAAAGCGGTTGCACCGATCCTGGTTTTCATCCTGGTGACAGCGGCCATCGCCAACCACAAACCGGGTGAGCGCACCCAGATCCGCCCGATTCTCGTCCTCTACCTGATCGGCACCTTCTCCGCTGCCGTGGTGGCGGTAATGGCGAGCAGCCTGTTCCCGTCCACCTTGACGCTGACCACAGCAGCCACTGACGTGGCACCGCCGGCAGGTATCTCCGAGGTGCTGTTGAGTCTGCTGTCCAGCGCTGTGGCCAACCCGGTCAAGGCACTGATGGAGGCCAACTTCATCGGCATCCTGGTGTGGGCCGTGGGCCTGGGCATTGCCATTCGCCAGGGCAGCGAAACCACCCGCAACGTGTTCAGCGACCTGTCCCACGGTGTGTCGTTGATCGTCCGTGTGGTGATCAGCTTCGCGCCGCTGGGTATCTTCGGTCTGGTGGCTTCGACCCTGGCGGAGAACGGTGTTGGCGTGCTAGCCGACTATGCCCACCTGCTGGCGGTGCTGCTGGGCTGCATGCTGTTCGTGGCCTTCGTGGTGAACCCGCTGATCGTGCTCTGGAAGATTCGTCGCAACCCCTACCCGCTGGTGCTGACCTGCCTGCGTGAAAGCGGCATCACCGCCTTCTTCACCCGCAGCTCGGCAGCCAACATTCCGGTCAACCTGCAGTTGTGCGAAAAGCTGGGCCTGCACGAGGACACCTACTCGGTATCCATCCCGCTGGGCGCCACGATCAACATGGCCGGTGCCGCTATCACCATTACCGTGCTGACCCTGGCAGCGGTGACCACGCTCGGTATCCAGGTGGACATCCCCACCGCCATCCTGCTCAGCGTTGTGGCTTCCATCTGCGCCTGCGGCGCTTCCGGCGTGGCTGGCGGCTCGCTGTTGCTGATTCCGCTCGCGTGCAGCCTGTTCGGCATCCCCAGCGAAGTGGCGATGCAAGTGGTGGCCGTTGGCTTCATCATCGGCATCCTCCAGGACGCTGCCGAAACGGCACTGAACTCCTCCACTGACGCACTCTTCACCGCGGCTGCCTGCATGGCCAGCGGTGATGTGAGCGAGGCGCGCGCCGAGCAGATCGGTTGATATCCGCCTGAAACGAAAAAGCCCGGCGCGCGTGCCGGGCTCTTTCATGGGCGCATCGATCAGTGGCGATGCTTGCGGTGCTTGCGGTGACCGTCGTGATCGTCCTTGGTCAGTTCGGTGGCGATGGCACCACCTGCCGCGCCGCCGAGGCCCGCGCCGATAGCGGAGCCGGTGGAGCCGCCCAGTGCGCGACCGGCTACCGAGCCGCCCGCTGCGCCCAGGCCGCCGCCGATGGCGGCTTCGGTCTTCTTGCCGCTCTTGGCGGTCATGGCGCTACCGGCTGCACCACCCAGGCCGGCGCCAATTGCCGCGCCGGTGCTGCCGCCGACGGCATTGCCGACAACGTTGCCCAGGGCGCCGCCGAGGCCGCCGCCGATGGCGTTGTTGGTGGTCTCGCCGGCTACAACGACCTGGGTTGCCAGTAGGCTGAGGGCGAGGGCGGTTACTGCTTTGCGCATCGTGCTGATTCTCCGTTTCGAAGGGGGATGTCCATGGTCCCGCGGCAACGCCAAGGGCCCCATGACACAGGTCAGATTATGGATTCGGAAGGGGACCGGTCGTCGCTCGACCAGGCCTCAGGTCTGGAAAAAAGCCCGCTGGAAGCGGGCTTTTTTGGTTGGCGGTGTTGATCAGTCATCCCAGCCGCGGTGCTTGTGCTTGTGCTTGCGATGGCCCCAGGCGTGGCCACGACCGGGGTGATCGCGGTAGGAGCGACGGTAATGGCGATGATCATCATCGTAGTCGTCATCGTCGTAGCGGTTCCTGTCGCCGTATTCATTGCCCAGAGCGCCGCCAGCGCCGCCGCCCAGGGCTGCGCCGATCAGGCCGCCGGTGGTTCCGCCCATCTGCCGGCCGACGACTTGACCGCCGGCGGCGCCGAGGCCACCGCCGATGGCGGCTTCAGTACGGTTGCGGCGCGGGGCAGCGACTGCACCACCCGCGGCACCACCTACGCCAGCGCCGATGGCTGCGCCGGTGCTGCCGCCCACGGCATTGCCGACCACGGAACCCAGGACCCCGCCCAGCGCACCACCAATACCGGCATCGGTATTGCCGCCTGCGAAGACGCTGCCGCTGGCCAGGCCAAGAGACAGGAGAAGGATCGAGGTGTACTTCATGGTGAGGATCGCCTCAGTGGTTTTTGGTGAGGCGATATTTGCTGTGGGAATTAACTTACGCAAGTGTCGGACGACGAAAAGCACTAACTTTTCTTATTTTTTTAATTGCTTGATTTGCCGGCAGAACTTTTTCCGAGTCGGGCTGTCTGAGACCTATTCCCGCCCGCGTCATTCCTGCTCTTTACGCCACTCGCAATGCTGGCAAAGTGCCCAATCAAATAAAGTTCCGTCGGAACTTTATATAGGCATTAATTCCCTATTTCAAATTGTTTCTGCCGGAAACAAGTTAGATAAACAAACTTCCCTTACTGCAGTTAAAGACTGGCTTGCGCCCCACTGTTGCGTGTCGGCAGGGTAGCGTGCGCGCGGAAATTTCGAGTGGATACCTTGGTGAGTATCGTGCGCCGGCCAGCGGCTCCGGACCCGGCAGGTGCCGGTCCGGAGCCGCATCCTCAGAGGATGCGGCCGTTGTCGCGGGAGGCTTCGAGGCGGATGGCCACGAACTTGGAGGTGGGGGTGTAGCTGCCCTCGCCGTAGCTTTCCAGCGGCACCAGCGGGTTGGTTTCCGGGTAGTAGGCGGCGGCTTGCCCGGTTGGAATGTCGAAGGCCAACAGGCTGAAACCGGATACCCGGCGCTCCACGCCGTCGTCCCACAAGGTCACCATGTCCACCTTCTGCCCTGGCTCGAAGCCCAGGCGGCGGATGTCTGCCTCGTTGGCGAAGACCACTTCGCGTTGGCCACGTACGCCGCGGTAGCGGTCGTCCAGGCCGTAGATGGTGGTGTTGTACTGGTCGTGCGAGCGCAGAGTCTGGAGGATCAGGTGCGGCTTCTCGCCGGTACTGCGTACCTTTTCGTGGAGCAGGTCAGCCGGCAGTGGAGCGGCCTTGAAGTTGGCGCGGCCGCTCTGCGTGCTCCATTGCCGCGCATTGGCGGTATTGCCCAGGTAGAAGCCGCCCGGGTGCTGCACGCGGTGGTTGAAGTCCTCGAAGCCGGGAATCGTGTCGGCGATCAGCTCGCGGATGCGGTCGTAGTGGGCGACCAGGGCGTCCCAGTCCACCGGGTGGTTGCCCAGGGTGGCCTTGGCGATGCCGGCGATGATGGCCGGCTCGGAGCGCATCTCGCGGGAGGAGGGCTCCAGTTGACCGTAGGACGCATGGATCATGCTGAAGGAGTCTTCCACCGTCACCGCTTGTGGGCCTTCGGCCTGCCGGTCGATATCGGTGCGGCCGAGGCAGGGGAGGATCAGCGCTTCCTGGCCGACGGTCAGGTGGCTGCGGTTGAGCTTGGTGCTGATCTGCACCGTCAAATCGCAACGCTGTAGCGCGGCATGGGTGCGCGGGCTGTCCGGTGTGGCCTGGGCGAAGTTGCCGCCCAGGCCGATGAACACCTTCGCGTGGCCATCGAGCATGGCGTTGATCGCTTCCACCGTGTTGTGGCCATTGTCCCGAGGGACCCGGAAGCCGAAGCGCTTCTCCAGGGCATCGAGCAGCGCTGCCGGCGGCCGGTCGTTGATGCCCATGGTGCGGTCGCCCTGCACGTTGCTGTGGCCGCGCACCGGGCAGAGGCCGGCGCCGGGGCGGCCGACATTGCCGCGCAGCAGTTGCAGGTTGACGATTTCCTGGATGGTCGCCACCGAGTGGCGATGCTGGGTGATGCCCATGGCCCAGCAGATGATCACGCTGCCGGCGTTGCGGTAGATACGCGCGGCAATCTCGATCTCATCCAGGGTCAGGCCGGATTGTTGTTCGATCTGCGTCCAGGGCGTGGCGTCCAGTTCGCTCAGGTAGGCGTCGACGCCGTCTGTGTGCTCGGTGATGAACGCGTGGTCGAACACCGGCGCCTCGCCGTTCGCCTGGGCCTCGCGTTCCCATTGCAGCAGGAACTTGGCGATACCGCGGATGGCGGCCATGTCGCCACCCAGTGCCGGACGGAAGAAGGCGGTGTTCAGCGGCCGTGAGCCGTTGCTGAGCATTTCCAGGGCGTGCTGCGGGTGCTGGAAACGCTCCAGGCCGCGCTCCTTGAGCGGGTTGAAGCAGACCACCTGGGCGCCGCGCTTCACCGCTTCGCGCAGCGGTTCGAGCATGCGTGGGTGGTTGGTGCCCGGGTTTTGGCCAAGCACGAAGATGGCATCGGCATGTTCGAAGTCGTGGAAGGTCACGCTGCCCTTGCCCACGCCAACGCTCTGGCCCAGGGCTACGCCACTGGCCTCGTGGCACATGTTCGAGCAGTCGGGGAAGTTGTTGGTGCCGAAGGCGCGGACGAACAGCTGGTAGAGGTAGGCTGCCTCGTTGCTGGCGCGGCCGGAGGTATAGAACTCGGCCTGGTGCGGGCTTTCGAGGTTGCGGAGGTGCCGGGCGACGAGGGCGAAGGCGTGCTCCCAGCTGACTGGCACATAGTGGTCGGTCTGGCGGTCGTAGCGCATGGGCTGGGTCAGGCGGCCCTGGTACTCGAGCCAGTAGTCGCTCTGCTCGCGCAACTGGCTGACGCTGTAGCGCGCAAAGAAGGCGGCATCCACCCGGCGCTTGGTGGCTTCCCAGTTGACGGCCTTGGCACCGTTCTCACAGAACTTGATGCGACCGTCCTCGGGGGAGTCGCCCCAGGCGCAGCCGGGGCAGTCGAAGCCGCCGCTCTGGTTGGTCTTGAGCAAGGCGCGCAGGTTTTTGAACGGCTGTTTGCTGTCCAGCCAGAAGCGGGTGACGCTCTTCAGCGCACCCCATCCGGCCGCGGCGCCCTTGTAGGGTTTGTAGCGGGGTTGTACGGGTTGCAGGCTCATTCTTTCGGGGCTTTCGCTTCTGGCGCCGGGCTGTAGACCCGTGGGGCGCTATGGTGGGGCAGGTGGATGAGGTTGAGGTGGTGCCGACGTGCCCATTCCACGGTCAGGCTGGTGGGCGCGGAGAGGCTGACCAGGGTGGACAGGCCGGCGCGCACCGCCTTGTGGATAAGTTCCAGGCTGCAGCGGCTGGTGACCACGGCGAAACCCGCGCGTGGGTCCAGGCCTTGGCGCAGCAGGGCGCCGATGAGTTTGTCGAGGGCGTTGTGGCGGCCGATGTCTTCACGGCACAGGCGCAGTTCCCCGCTGGCATCGACGAACAGCGCGGCGTGCAGGGCGCCGCTGCGCCGGGCCAATTCCTGCGCCTGGTTGATGCGCTGGCGCAGGTCGCGGAAGTGTTCGGCTGGCGGCAGGGGGGCCGGGTCCAGCGAGCGCAGCTCAGGCAGCGCCTGTTCCAGCGCTTCCACGCCGCAGAGGCCACAACCGGTGGTGCCGGCCAGGTTGCGGCGCTGTTCCTTGAGCGACCAGAAGGCACGATTGCCAATGTCCACTTCGGCGTGCAGGGCGATACCTTCGCCTTCGATCTGGATGTCATAGATGTCGTCGATGGACTGCACCACCGCGCTGCTCAGGCTGAAGCCCGCGACGAAGTCTTCCAAGGCGCTCGGGGAAACCATCATGACGGCGTAGCTGATGCCGTTGTAGGAAATCGCCAGGGCGCATTCTTCCGCCAGGTCGGCATCCTCTACGCGTGCGGCGGCGTCCAACTCGGCATATTGGTAACCAGTGGGTGCGGGTGGGTTATCCACAGCGGTGAGATGGCGCTTGGCGTCTGGGTTTGGCATCGAATTGCCCCCTGCGACGGATTGACTCAGCCATCCTAGGCCCCTCTGGCAAGGGCGTCTAATCGCTATTCCCGATTCAGTGATCGAGCGCGTTTATCATGAGGCGGAATCGAGCCCCAACAAGGTCCGCGCTTCGGAGAAGCAGGCATCCGCCAGGGCCGAGCGGGGCGCGCCACGGCGCAGGATCAGGCCCAGCGGGGCGAGGGTGCGGGCGTCTTCGATGGGGGTCAGCGCCAGGTGTTCAGTGAAGTCGTCGAGGCCGCTGTCCAGCGGCATGATGGCGCAGCACAGGCCGGCACTGACGGCTTGCAGCAGCTGGTGGACGGCGTCGGTCTCCAGTCTGGGCTGAGGCGAGAGGCCACGGCTGCGAAAGCCATGGTCGATGGACTGGCGAAAGTGCATGCCGCCGAAGAGCAGCCCCAGGGGCAGGTCCACCAGGCTTTCCCAGGGCAATGCGGGGATGTCGAAACTGAAGTGGCGGCGGTCGTGCAGCAGGCCCATGCGGGTCTGGGCCAGTTCCAGGCTTTCGAAGTGCTCGCGGTCCAGGCGGTCGAGGTAGGAAAGGCCCAGGTCCAGCTGGTTGCGCGCCAGGCCTTCGAGAATCTGTTCGGAGCTCAGGGAGAACAGCTGGAAGCGCAGGCTCGGGTGCGGGCCGGAGAAGGCTTGCACCAGGCGCATGGGGTCGAAGCCGGCCAACGGCACCATGCCCAGGCGCAGGGTGCCGACCAGTTGGCCGCGGCAGGCTGCCGCCTCGGCATAGAGGCCATCGTGGGCCGCCAGCAGCGTGCGCGCCCAGGCCAGCACGCGCAGGCCGGCGTCGGTGAAGCCCTCGAAGCGCTGGCTACGGACAACCAGTTCCAGACCCAGTTCTTCTTCAAGGCTGCGCAGGCGCATCGACAGTGTTGGTTGGGTGACGTGGCAGCGCGCGGCGGCCTGGCCGAAGTGGCGGGTCTCTTCCAGGGCGATGAGGAACTTCAGTTGCTTGATGTCCATGCCGGCTCCTTGATCAGGGCATGGATTCTAGCCTGTCGTCGCCGTGGGGAGGTCGAACTGGAACGGCCGTCTAGACTTGCACTTCCCAGGCGCCGGGCGCGCCATCCCTATGGAACGAGAGGATCTGTCATGGGCATCTTCGACTTTGTCAAAGAAGCGGGTGTGAAACTGTGGGAAACCCTGGTAGGGCAGGAGGCGCAGGCCGCCGAGACGTTGAAGGAGCACGTGGCCAAGGTGGGGCTGGGCAATCCGGCCATCGAGCTGACGGTGGAGGGTGACAAGGTGATCGCCCGTGGTGAAGTGGCGACCCAGGAAGAGAAGGAGAAGATCCTCCTGGCCCTGGGCAACGTCGAAGGTGTGGCCCAGGTCGAGGATCAGATCAGCGTCAGTGCACCCGCCGTGGCGCCGGCCCGCTTCGTCACGGTGAAGAAGGGGGACACCCTGAGCGCCATTGCCAAGACTGAGTACGGCAACGCCAATGCCTACATGAAGATCTTCGAGGCCAACAAGCCGATGCTTTCGCATCCGGACAAGATCTATCCGGGGCAGGTACTGCGTATTCCTGAATAGGGTCCCTACAAATCCTCGACGAGGGTCCGGTAGCTGTCCACTGCCGCGAATTCCTCGGTGTCCTTCGGGCCCTTGCGGCTGTCCGGCTCGCGTACCGCCAGCAGTTGGGCGATGCCGTACTGTTGCGCACTGCGCAGGACCGGCAGGCTGTCGTCGATGAACAGGCTGCGCGCTGCATCGAAGCCGAAGTCCTGTTGCAGGGCGTGCCAGAACTGCTGGTCTTCCTTGGGAAAGCCGTAGTCGTGGGAGCTGATCAGGCGGTCGAACCAGGGGGCGAGCTGGACGCGCTCCATCTTCAGCGACAGGGAGTCGCGGTGGGCGTTGGTGATCAGTGCCACGCGCTTGCCCGAGCGTCGCAGGGCGGCGAGGAAGAGGTCGGCATCCGGGCGCAGGGCGATCAGGTGCGCCACCTCGCGCTTGAGTTCGCGGATCGACAGGCGCAGCTCGCGACTCCAGAAGTCCGTGCAGTACCAGTTCAGTTGCCCGGCGTTGTCGCGAAACAGCGGCAGCAGCTCGGCGTCGGCCAGCTCGCGGCTGATGCCGTGGTGCTCGGCATAGCGCTGCGGCAGGTACTCCATCCAGAAGTGGTTATCGAAGTGCAGGTCGAGCAGGGTGCCGTCCATGTCGAGCAGGACGGTGTCGATGTCGTTCCAGGGCAGTGATGGCATGGGTGCTGTCGGTCGTTCCGGTGGGCTGTCGCCGTTACGTCGCTGGCCGTCGCTGGCACGCAATCTCCAGCGGGGACATTGGGCAAAGGCGGGGTATGATAACCCGCCGGTCATGCCAAGGAGTCCGTTATGCGTCAGAAGCCCACGGTGCTTGCTCGCGAGATAGTCGCCAGCAGCCGCCTGTTCCGTGTCGAGGAGCTGCAATTGCGCTTCGCCAATGGCGTCGAACGCACCTACGAACGCTTGGTTGGCAAAGGCGCCGGCTACGGCGCCGTGATGGTGGTGGCCATGGCCGATGCCGAACACGTACTGCTGGTGGAGGAGTACTGCGCCGGCACCGACGACTACCAGCTGTCCCTGCCCAAGGGCTTGATCGAGCCAGGCGAGGAGGTGCTCGCCGCCGCCAACCGTGAACTCAAGGAAGAGGCCGGGTTTGGCGCGCGCCAGTTGGAGCACCTCACCGAACTGTCCCTCTCCCCTGGCTACATGAGCCAGAAGATCCAGGTGGTCCTGGCTCGCGATCTTTTCGAGGAGAGCCTGCCGGGCGACGAGCCCGAACCGCTGCGGGTCGACCGCATCAGCCTGCGCGAACTGTCCAGCCTCGCCCAGCACCAACAATTCAGCGAAGGCCGCGCCCTGGCCGCGCTCTACCTGACCCGAGACATCCTGACCCAACGTGGGGAGTACCAACCTTGAACCATCCCTTGCTTCCCGCCGTGATCGAACTGGTGCGCCAGGCGGGTGACGCCATCCTGCCTTTCTGGCGCGGCGAACTGGACGTTACCGAGAAGGACGACGCCTCTCCCGTTACCGCTGCTGATCTCGCGGCTCACAAAGTGCTGGACGCCGGCCTCGCAGCACTGGATCCGAGCATTCCGGTGCTTTCCGAAGAGGCGGCGAATATCCCCCTGGCCGAGCGTGCCAGCTGGCAGCGTTGGTGGCTGGTGGACCCACTGGATGGCACCAAGGAATTCATCGCGGGCAGCGAAGAGTTCACCGTCAACGTGGCGCTGATCGAAGGCGGCCGGGTGGTGTTCGGTGTGGTCGGCATGCCGGTCACCGGACGCTGCTACTACGGCGGTGCCGGCCTTGGCGCCTGGAGTCAGGATGAGGAGTTCGAAGCCGACGAAATCACCGTACGCATCGCGCCGGACGAAGCCTTCACCGTGGTCGCCAGCAAGCGTCATTCGAGCCCGGCCCAGGAGCGTCTGTTGGCGTGGCTGTGTGAGCGCTTCGGTGATCTGCAACTGGCCAGTATCGGCAGCTCGCTGAAGTTCTGCCTGCTGGCCGAGGGCTCTGCGGATTGCTACCCGCGCCTGGCCCCCACTTCCCAGTGGGACACAGCCGCCGCTCAGGGCGTGCTCGAAGGCGCTGGCGGCGAGGTGCTGGATCTTTCCGGCAAGGCGCTTACCTATGAAGCCCGCGAGGGTTTCCTCAATCCGTCCTTCCTGGCGTTGCCGGCAGCCGCCGAATGGCGGGCGGAGCTGATTCAGCTGGCGCGTGCGCTGGACTGAAAACACCGGAAACGAGAAGGGCCCCGAGGGGCCCTTTTTCATGGCTGTCGCTTCATACAAGATTCGTAGGATGGCGTAGAGCGAAGCGAAACCCATCACCGCAATCGACGGGTTTCGCAGGCTCGCGGCGCCGAGTAGCGGTTTCAGTCGAGCATGTCGGCGAAACGCTCGTCCTTCCGGTAGCGCAGCGTCTGGGCGAAGCCGGGCACCTGGATGCCCTCAGGGCTCAGTTCGATTTGCTGCTCGTCGATCAGGTCGTTGCCGAAGTTGTAGATGATGTCGAACTCGCCCAGGCGGGCGCGGCGGTCGTATTCCTCGGCGTTGGCGCGGGTCTGCTCGCGTTTGGCTACGTAGGTGGCAAAGGCGGTTTCGCCGTAGCGTTTCTTCAGCATCTTCTCGGCCAGGCGCGGGGAGATGACCACACCGGTGGCGTTGTTGCCGCCGAAGCCCTTGGAGTTGATGAAGCAGACGTCCAGCTGGCGCTCGCCCAGGACGCGGTCACGGGTTTCGATGGACAGGTGCTGGCGGTGCACGTCGTCGGCCACCCGGTCGATGGTCTTGATGCCCGGGAGGATGCCGTACTTGAACGTGCCCAGGGCGGCGATCACCTGGTCGCCGCTGGCGGTGGCCAGGGAGTGGCCGAGGTAGGCCTTCACGGCGGCGACCGGCCATTCATCGATGCCAAAGGCGCCGGCAACGCGGTCCAGCAGCTCGGATTCGGTCACGCGGTTGGCCGGGGTGCTGGAGCCGTGGGCGTGGACGAAGCTGCGTTCGCGCACACCGTCCGGGCCAATCAGCTGGGTGGCGGCGGCCACGGCCTTGGCCAGGGTCAGGTAGTTGCCCGGGCCGGGGGCGGAAATGGATTTCTTGAAGCCGTCGGCGTTGATGAAGACATCGGTCACTGCGCCGTGGATATCGGCGCCCAGTTCCAGCGCCAGTTCGTCATCCATCAGCACTACGTACTGGCTGGACTCGGCCAGGGTGAAGCCACAGTTCTCGCCGAACGGACGGCTGGCGCGGCGGAAGTCGACGTCCTCGCGGCCGCCCACCTGGCGCAGGCCTTCTTCGGTGGCCAGGGCGCCCATGGCGCCGTAACCGTCGATGCATTCCTGGTTGATCGGTGCCTCGGCGTTACCCACCAGGACCACGCGGGAGCGGCCGGAGGTGATGAGCTCGATGCCCTTCTGCAGGTTGTAGAGGAAGGTGGCGCAGGCGCCGGTGACGCTGCCAGTGGTACCGACGCTACCCAGCACGTAGGCATTGATGAAGTCGGCGGGCATGGTGTTCAGGCCCAGCGGCAGCTGCTTGGCGCTGACGCGGCTGCCCTTGAGGCGCGATTGCATCAGGCCGCCGAAGCCGTTCTCGTCCAGCTGGCTCATGATGCTGCCGGAGAACACGGCGATCTCGTCCGGCTGCACGCGGTCGACGATGCTCTTCCACGGCAGGCCGATGGAACGGATGGCGTCGGTTGCGGCGACCACGGACATTTGCAAGCCGCGCGGGTGGAAGCGCGAGTTGTACAGCTCGCCCGGCTCGAAGCCGGTGGGCAGCTGCCCGGCGGACTTCACCGGCAGTTCGCGGTAGCTGTCCACCTTGAAGTCGCAGGTGCCCTGGAGAGTCACCCGGACTTCACCATTATCCAGGGCTTCCACGTCCCAATTGGCGGGCAGCGGTTCGGGCAGTTGCTTGCGCGATGTGGTGAAGCTGAGGGCCTGGTTGTCACCGACCTGGGCCGTGAGGCTCTTGTGCCAGTGGGCGGCGTCCACGTCCAGGTGTTGCTTGCCGATGCGGCGTACCAGGGTGGAGTCGAGGATTTCGGCGGTGTAGCGCGTCTCGATCTCGGCCAGGGTCAGGGCCTTGCCGTCGGCATCCAGGTACTGGCCGTCGGTCACGGAAACCAGCTTCATCATCACGGCGAGGCCAGCCAGGGTCTCCTGACGGGCCTGTGTGTCCAGCGTCTCGATCACGATGCGACGGAAACCGTGGTGAAACGAGCTTCGTCCGGCCGCGTTGTAGCCGCCAAAACCCACAATCACTGGAAGTCGGGACATCTCTCGGAAACTCCTCAAAAAGACCATCTCATGCCGGCCGGCAGGCTTGGCCGCGGGGCGCCGCGCTCAGGTGGCGGCAGTTTGCGGCATCAAGCATCACGGGCCAGGTGGCATGAGCCAGGTGGCAGCTCGAATGAATGGGATGTCTACCTGACGCGGGGTGTGACTATCAAGTCACTCCGATGGTCATTCGGCGGATGGAGAAAAGGAGGGGCCGGTGGGCGGGGAATGCCGTAGGGGCGAATGAATTCGCCCCTACGGGGGAGGGTGGTTCGCGATCAGCGGTATTCGATACCAGCCTTCCTGGTGGTAACGCGGGTACCGGATTTGCCTTCGGTGATGGCCACGATGTTTTCCAGGGAGCCGATCACCGCGTCCTTGCCGGTGTTGCGAGCGAATTCCATCGCCGCCTGGACCTTCGGCCCCATGGAGCCAGCGGCGAAGCCGAGGCGCTCCAGCTCGTCCGGGTGGGCCTGGGCGATGGCTTTCTGGGTCGGCTTGCCCCAGTCGATATAGGCGGCATCGACGTCGGTGGCGATGATCAGGACGTCGGCGTCCAGTTCCTCGGCCAGCAGCGAGGAGCAGAGGTCTTTATCGATCACCGCTTCGACGCCGGAGAGCTTCTTGCCGGATTCGTCATACATGGTCGGGATGCCGCCACCACCGGCGCAGATGACGATGGTGCCTTTCTCCAGCAGCCACTTGACCGGGCGAATCTCGAAGATGCGCTTGGGACGCGGGCTGGCGACCACGCGGCGGAACTTGTCGCCGTCGGGCGCGATGCTCCAGCCTTTCTCCTTGGCCAGGGCCTCGGCTTCTTCCTTGGAGTAGACCGGGCCGATCGGCTTGGTCGGGTTCTGGAAGGCCGGGTCCTTGGCGTCGACTTCGACCTGGGTGAGGAGGGTGGCGAATGGCACTTCGAACGGCAGCAGGTTGCCCATTTCCTGTTCGATCATGTAGCCGATCATGCCTTCGGTCTCGGCGCCGAGAACGTCCAGCGGGTAGGGCGTGACCTTGTCATAGGACGCGCCCTGCAGGGCCAGCAGGCCGACTTGGGGGCCGTTGCCGTGGGCGATCACCAGTTCGTTGCCGGGCGCGACCTTGGCGATCTGCTCGGCGGCAATCTTCACGTTGGCGCGCTGGTTGTCGGCAGTCATGGGTTCGCCACGACGCAGCAGGGCGTTACCGCCCAATGCGACGACGATACGCATAGTGATTTCCTCCTGAGGGTGAAAATGCGTCCCGGACCGGCGAGCGCGTCGCGGTCCGGGGCGTATCGGGACTTACATGTCGGCGAGGGTCGAAACGAGGATCGCCTTGATGGTGTGCATGCGGTTTTCCGCCTGCTCGAAGGCGATGTTGTACGGGGACTCGAAGACGTCTTCGGTGACTTCAATGCCGTTCTTCAGGTTCGGGTACTTGGCAGCGATTTCCTTGCCGACCTTGGTTTCGCTGTTGTGGAACGCCGGCAGGCAGTGCATGAACTTCACGCGCGGATTGCCGGCCGCTTTCATCATGTCCATGTTGACCTGGTAGGGCAGCAGCTCCTGGATGCGTTCGCCCCAGGCTTCCACCGGCTCACCCATGGACACCCAGACGTCGGTGTGGATGAAGTCCACGCCCTTGACCGCTACTTTCGGGTCTTCGGTGATGGTGAGGCGGGCGCCGCTTTCCTCGGCGAATTTCTTGCAGGCGGCGACGTGCTCGTCGGTCGGCCACAGTTCCTTCGGCGCGGCGATGCGTACATCCATGCCGAGCTTGGCGCCGATCAGCAGCAGGGAGTTGCCCATGTTGTTGCGGGCGTCGCCCAGGTAGGCATAGGAGATCTCGTGCAAGGGCTTGTCGCTGTGCTCGCGCATGGTCAGCACGTCGGCGAGCATCTGGGTCGGGTGGTATTCGTCGGTCAGGCCGTTGAACACCGGCACGCCCGCGTAGGTGGCCAGTTCTTCGACGATCTCCTGCTTGAAGCCACGGTACTCGATGGCATCGTACATGCGGCCGAGCACGCGGGCGGTGTCCTTCATGCTCTCTTTGTGGCCGATCTGCGAAGAGTTCGGGTCGATGTAGGTGACGTTGGCGCCCTGGTCATAGGCGGCCACTTCAAAGGCGCAGCGGGTACGGGTGGAGGTCTTCTCGAAGATCAGCGCGATGTTGTTGCCTTTGAGGTGCTGTTGCTCGGTACCGGTGTACTTGGCGCGCTTCAGGTCGCGGGACAGGTCCAGCAGGTAACGCAGCTCGCGAGTGCTGTGGTGCATCAGGCTGAGCAGGTTACGGTTGTGCATGTTGAAAGCCATGGTTCTTTCTCCTTGTGGGCAGCTTGAAACCTGGCCCCGTCAGAACAGCTCGTGGCTGGCGGGGCGGGCGGCTCCGGGTTGAGAGCCGCCGTGGAATATCAACTCAGTAGTCGATCGGGTCGCGCAGGATCGGGCAGGTCATGCAGTGACCGCCGCCACGGCCGCGGCCGAGTTCGCTGGCGCTGATGGTGACCACTTCGACACCGGCCTTGCGCAGCAGGGTGTTGGTGTAGGTGTTGCGGTCGTAGCCGACCACCACGCCGGGCTCCAGGCAGACCACGTTGTTGCCGTCGTCCCACTGCTCGCGCTCGGCTTCGAAGGCGTCGCCGCCGGTCTGCACCACGCGCAGCTTCTTGAGGTTGAGGGATTCGGCCACCACCGAGATGAAGTCCTTGTCCTCGCGGCGGATGTCGATGCCGTACGGGCGGCTTTCATCCGGGCGCAGGACGAAGGGCACGATTTCCTTGACCACTTCCGGGAAGACCGTGACCAGGTCGCGGTCGCAAAAGGTGAAGACGGTGTCCAGGTGCATGGCGGCGCGGGATTTGGGCAGGCCGGCGACGACGACTTTCTGCGCGGCGCCTTTGGCGAACAGCGATTGAGCCAGCTGGCCGATGGCCTGGCGCGAGGTCCGCTCGCCCATCCCGACCAGCACTACGCCGTTGCCGATGGGCATTACGTCGCCACCTTCCAGGGTGGACATGCCATGGTCCTTGTCAGGGTCGCCGTACCAGACTTCGAACTCGGCCTCGGTGAAGGTCGGGTGGAACTTGTAGATGGCGGTGGTCAGCAGGGTCTCCTGGCGACGGGCCGGCCAGTACATCGGGTTGAGGGTCACGCCGCCGTAGATCCAGCAGGTGGTGTCGCGGGTGAACTGGGTGTTGGGCAGCGGCGGCAGGATGAAGCTGGAATGGCCCAGGTAGTCGCGGTACATCTTGATGGCGCTGACGCCTTCGCTTTCCGGCAGGTCGGAGCCGGCGACGCCGCCGATGAGGAATTCGGCGATCTTGCGCGGCTCCAGGCCTTCGATCCAGGAGCGCACTTCGTTGGTGAGGCCGACACCCACCTGGTCAGCGGTGATCTTGCGATCGAGGATCCACTTCAGGGCTTCCTTGTTCTGCACGATGTCGGTGAGCAGGTTGTGCATTTCCAGGACGTCGATGCCGCGCTCACGCATCTTGGTGACGAAGTCGAAGTGGTCGCGCTTGGCCTGGTTCACCCAGATCACGTCATCGAACAGCAGCTCGTCGCAGTTGTTGGGGGTCAGGCGCATATGTGCGAGCCCCGGCGAGCAGACCATTACCTTATGCAGCTTGCCGGCTTCCGAATGAACGCCGAGTTTGACTTTGGACATGGCAGGGTCTCCTTACGGGTTACAGGGTCAGGAAGCCGTCGTAGAGGCCGTAGGCCGCCACGAGCGCGCCGATTACCACGGCGGCGAAGATCAGCTTCTCGACATTGGTGAATACCGGTTGGCCAACTTCCCGTTTGGCCTTGGCGAAGAGAATCACGCCTGGTGCGTAAAGCAGGGCGGAGAGCAGCAGGTACTTCACGCCGCCGGCATACAGCAGCCAGACGGCGTAGATCAGCGCGATGGCCGCGATGACCAGGTCCTTGTTCCGGTCCGAGGCATCCTGTTCGTAGCCTTCGCCACGCAGGGGCAGTAGAAACGCGTAGGCGGCGGACCAGAGGTAGGGCACCAGGATCATGGAGGTGGCGAGGTAGATCAGCGACAGGTAGGTGCTGGCGCTGAACAGCGTGATGATCAGGAAGATCTGCACCATCGCGTTGGTCAGCCACAGGGCGTTGGCCGGGACCTGGTTGGCGTTCTCCTTGCGGATGAAGGCCGGCATGGTGTGGTCCTTGGCCGCGGCGAAGAGGATCTCGGCGCAGAGCAGCACCCAGGAGAGCAGGGCACCGACCAGGGAGATGACCAGACCGACGCTGATCAGCACCGCACCCCAGTCGCCGACCACGTGCTTGAGCACAGCCGCCATCGAGGGGTTCTGCAGCTTGGCCAGTTCCGGCTGGGTCATGATGCCGAGGGACAGCACGTTCACCAGCACCAGCAGCAACAGCACGATGATGAAGCCCAGCACGGTGGCCTTGCCCACATCGCTGCGCTTCTCGGCGCGGGCGGAGAAGATGCTCGCGCCCTCGATGCCGATGAACACCCAGACGGTGACCAGCATCATGTTGCGCACCTGGTTCATCACGCTGCCCAGCTCGATGTTCTTCGAACCCCAGATGTCAGCGGTGAAGATATCCAGCTTGAAGGCGAACAGGCAGATGAGGATGAACAGGAACAGCGGCACCACCTTGGCGATGGTGGTCACCAGGTTGATGAAGGCCGCTTCCTTGATCCCGCGCAGCACCAGGAAATGCACGGCCCAGAGGACGATGGAGGCGCCGATGATGGCCGCCAGCGTGTTGCCCTCGCCGAAGATCGGGAAGAAGTACCCCAGGGTACTGAACAACAGCACGAAGTAACCGACGTTGCCCAGCCAGGCACTGATCCAGTAGCCCCAGGCCGAGGAGAAACCCATGTAGTCGCCGAACCCGGCCTTGGCGTAGGCGTACACCCCGCCGTCGAGGTCCGGTTTGCGGTTGGCCAGGGTCTGGAAGACGAATGCCAGGGTGAGCATGCCCACCGCGGTAATGGCCCAACCGATAAGAATGGCGCCGACATCGGCACTGGCAGCCATGTTCTGCGGAAGCGAGAAAATACCCCCGCCCACCATTGAGCCGACAACCAGGGCCACTAAAGCGCCTAGTTTAAGCTTGTCGGACGATTCTGACATTTTGCACCTCCATCCCAAGTAGGAACTGTGCTTATTGAGCGCGCAGTCTTTTGACTGCGTTCTGATCCAGATCAATAGCTGGCTAATGTGTCATTCTGACAATTTCCTTACTGTCGTGGAGGGAAGGGGGCTACTGCGGATTGCGGCTCAGGACTAGCAATCTAGAGGGTTTGGCAAGCCATCCCAGGCGGCGCCTAATACAAACTAGTCGGTTTTGCAGGGCCTTCAAGTTGCAACTTGCATGGCATTGATTTCTACGGGAAAGCACTATTTTTCTTGTAGGAAATTGACGAATTAATCCCGTTTATTTCGCTATAAGTGGGAGTTTTTTAATTAGGAAAGCCGTGAAATTTCAACAAGAGAAATCATGTTCGCGCGTAGGCACATTGACATCAGATGAGCGTCTTTTGGATCAGGTCCGACTTCTGAAATGGCGTTGAATTACGAACTTGAGAAGCGAGAAAAGCGCCCGTTCGGGGCGTTCTGCTCCGGTTCATCGCCCCGCGTCTCGCGCGCATGAAAAAGCCCGGCGCAGGGCCGGGCTCGTTCGGACACCCGGCGGGTAGCCAGGTGTTGCCGCGGGCCAGTACCCGACGGCGATCATGAGAGGACCCCGTGGCTGGCTTGTGGCCAGGTCGGGGAGAGGTCAGGCACTTGCGAGCCCAGCCTCCTGACCCTGCACCAGGCAGGGATTGCTTCTCGAAGGGCAAGCCTTGTGCCATTGCGGCGAAACCGCTCTGTCTCGGGCTTTCGCGCCAGCGCGGATACGCCGGTTGAGCGGATTATTGCCGATCAATCCTGCTCGTCGGCGGGATTTCCGCCGCTGAAGCTGAGGTTGTGCTTGCGCAGCTTGTCCGAGAGGGTCTTGCGCGGCAGGCCAAGGGCTTCGGCCACGCTGCGCAGCGAGCCATGGGGGCGGGTCAGCTCGGCGGCGATCAGTGCGCGCTCGAAGGCTTCCACCTGTTCGCTGAGGCCACCGTCCACTTTCGGCAGGTCCACCGGCGTGTTGTCCAGGGCCAGGTCCAGGCCGAGGGCAAAGCGTTCCGCGGCGTTCTGCAGCTCGCGCACGTTGCCCGGCCAGGCGTGGGTCAGGAGCAGGGCGCGCTGGCTGCTGTCGAGGCTGCGCGGGGCCATCCCATGACGGCCGCGCGCTGCGTCGGCGAAGTGCTGGAACAACGTCAAGGCGTCTTCACCGCGTTCGCGCAGTGGCGGAATGCGCAGGCTGGCGACGTTCAGGCGGTAATAAAGGTCGGCGCGGAAGCGGCCCTGGTCGGCGGCCTGGCGCAGGTCTTCCTTGGTGGCGGCGATCACACGGATATCCAGGGGGATCAGCTGGTTGGCACCCAGGCGCTCCACCACGCGCTCCTGCAGCATGCGCAGCAGTTTGACCTGGACGTCCAGGCTCATGCTCTCGATTTCGTCGAGGAATACGGTGCCGCCGTTGGCGAACTCGAACTTGCCGATGCGGCGTTTCTGCGCACCGGTGAACGCGCCCTGCTCGTGGCCGAACAGCTCGCTCTCCACCACAGACTCGGCCAGGGCGCCGGCGTTGATGGCGACGAAGGGGCCATCACGGCGTGCCGACAAGTCGTGCAGGGCGCGCGCCACGACCTCCTTGCCGGCGCCGGTTTCGCCGAGGATGAGCACGTCCGCGTTGGTGGCGGCGAGGGCACCGATCTGTTCACGCAGGCGCTGCATGGCCGGCGACTGACCTACGAGACGGCCGCTGAGCTGTTGGCGATCGGACAGGGCCAGGCGCAGGCTGCGGTTCTCCAGCACCAGGCGGCGCAGATCCAGCGCGCGGCGCACGCTGTCCAGCAACTGGTCGCTGGGGAAGGGTTTTTCCAGGAAGTCGTAGGCGCCCGCACGCATGGCCTGCACCGCCAGCGGCACGTCGCCGTGGCCGGTGATCAGCAGGACCGGCAGGTCAGGGTCGCGCTCGCGCAGCTGGCGCAGCAACTCCAGGCCATCGATGCCGGACATGCGGATATCGGTGACCACCACGCCGGGCCAGTCCTTTTCGATCTTCTCCGCCACACCTTGGGCGTCGCCCAGGGCCTGCACCTTGAGGCCGGCCAGGTCGAGGGTCTGGCTGAGGGCCTGGCGCAGGTGCGGGTCGTCATCGATCAGCAACACCTGGGTGCGGGCGTCTAGGGCGTTGGTCATGCAGAGAGGTCCTCGGGGGGCTGTGGGATGACGCCCGGAGCGGCGTTGCGCAGGCGCAGGGTCAGCAGGGCGCCGCCATCGGGGTGGTTGGCGAGCAGCAACTCGCCGCCGAGGGCGCGCATCAGGCTATCGCAGATGGCCAGGCCCAGGCCAAGGCCCTGAGCGCTGGTCTTGGTCGTGAAGAAGGGCTCGCGGGCATGGCGCAGGGCGTCTTCGGAGAACCCGGGGCCATTGTCGCGCAGGTGCAGCTCGACGCCCTCGGCCGTGGTTTCGGCGCTGAGCCAGATGCGCCGTGGCTGGGGCTTTTCCTTCAAGGCGTCGAGGGCATTGGCGAGCAGGTTGCCGAGCACCTGGCGCAGACGGGTTTCACCGGCCTGGACCCAGAGCGGTGCGTCAGGCAGGTCGCGGATCAGTTCCACGTCCATGGCGCGTCGGCGTTTGGCCAGCAGGGCCAGGGCGTCGTCCAGGGCGGGTTGCAGCGCGACACTCTCCGGCGCGTGCCGATCGCGACGGGCGAAGGCGCGCAGGTGGGCGATGATGGACGCCATGCGGCCGGTCAGCTCGCTGATCTGGCGCAGGTTGCCGCGGGCGTCGTCGAAGCGTTCGTGGTCCAGCAGGACGCCTGCGTTGTCGGCGTAGCTGCGGATGGCCGCCAGGGGTTGATTCAGCTCGTGGCTGATGCTCGCCGACATGGTGCCGAGCGCGGAGAGCTTGCTGGCCTGCACCAATTCGTCCTGGGCGCGTACCAGCTCTTGCTGGGCCTGTTCGCGCTCCAGCACTTCGTCCTTCAGCCGGCTGTTCAAGGCTTCGAGGTCCTGGGTGCGTTCCTGCACGCGCAACTCCAGTTCGTGGCGGGCGCGGGCGTCGAGGGCGATACGGTCGAGGTAGTGGCGGCGGCGTTGCATCATCAGGCCGAGCAGCAACAGCAGGGTCAGCAGGGTGGCGCCGCCGATGGCGACGGTGGTCGTCACCTGGCGATCCACCAATTGGCGCGGGGCGAGGATGCTGGCGGTCAGGCCGGTTTCCTGCAGTTCCCGGCTCTGGGTCATCCAGGCGTTGTCATCGAGCTTGAGCGGTGGCGGTGATTGCGTCGGATAGGGCTGGTTGGCGGCGATGGCAGCGCGCTCGGCATTGTCCAGCGATCGCGTGGCGTGGAAGCGCCAGTCGCTGCGCGAGGAGATGATCACCACGCCGTTGGCGTCAGTCACCATGAGCTGCTCCGGGGTATTGCCCCACAGCGTCTCGGCATCGTCCAGGTCCACCTTCACCACCAGGATGCCGATGATCCGTGCCCCATCGCGCACCGGGCTGGCGAAGAAGTAACCGCGCTTGCGCGAGGTGGTTCCCAGGCCGAAGAAGCGACCCTGCTTGCCGGACAAGGCTTCGCGGAAGTAGGGGCGGAAGGTGAAGCTGCGGCCGACGAAGCTGTCTGACTGATCCCAGTTGGAGGAGCTCAGGGTGAGACCGGCAGGGCTCATCAGGTAGATCACGTCGGCCCCGGTATCCTTGCGGACTTCGGCCAGCACGCGATTGGCTTCGGCCTGCAGGGCCGCGCTGTCGGGTGCCGCCAGCAGATCGCGCAGCGGCGGCAGGTCGGCCAGGATGGGCGGCAGGACCTCGTAGCGGTGCAGAGTGCCCAGCAGGTTGGCGACGTAGAGGTCCAGGGTCTGGCGATTCTGTTCAGCCAGGGACTCGCTGTAGTAGCGCTCGCTGAAGTGCTGCAGCGGCCACAACAGTGGCGCCAACAGCAGCGCCAGCAGCACCAGGCTGCGCCAACGTGGGCGGTGGGGAGTGGGGATGGCAGTCATGCGGTCACTGTGCGCCGGTCGATGAAGCGCATTATGGCATCGCGGCAGCGGGCTGTTGCCAGGAAAGTCCCGCGCGGAGAAGGGGGGGAGCGCGCTTGCTGCGAAGATTCGCGAGCAAGCTCGCTCCTAGGTTGGCGTCAGCTTCTGCGTAGGCATTCCGCCAGGGCGACGCGCCAGTCTGGCAGGGCTACCTGCCAGTCCCGCTGCAGCTTGCTGCCGTCGAGTCGCGAATTGAGCGGGCGCTTCGCCGGCGTTGGGTACTCGCTGGAGGGGATGGCCACCAGGTGTGCGCAGGGCTTGCCGGCGGCCTTCAACTGCTCGGCAATGGCGCTGGCAAAACCGAACCAGGAGGTCTCTCCCTGATTGGTCAGGTGGTAGACGCCCCAGTGCTGGTTGCCCGCTTGCCACTGGTCCATCAGTTGGAGCGTGGCCTCGGCGATGCTGCCCGCCCAGGTCGGTGCGCCAACCTGGTCATCCACCACACGCAGCTCTTCGCGCTCCTGCAGCAGGCGCTGCATGGTGAGCAGAAAGTTGCGTCCGTGTAGGGAGTAAACCCAGCTGGTGCGCAGGATCAGGTGCTGGCCGCCGACCGCCTGGATTGCCTGTTCGCCGGCCAGTTTGCTGCTGCCATAGACACCCAGCGGATGGGTCGGGTCGTCCTCGCTGTACAGGCCGGCCTTGCTTCCGTCGTAGACGTAGTCGGTGGAGTAATGGAACAGCGGAACGCCGAGGGCGGCCGCTTCTTCAGCCAGCACGCCGGGGGCCGTGGCATTGATTGCAAAGGCCGCTTCCGAATCGTTCTCGGCCTGGTCTACGGCGGTATAGGCGGCGGCGTTGATCAGCAGGTCGGGCGCCTGGGCACGCACGTGCTGGCGAACTCGCTCGGGATTGGCGAGGTCGAGCTGCTCGCGCCCAAGGGCAATGACTTCTGCCTTGCCGGCCAGGGCGAGCTGGAGTTCCTGAGCCACCTGGCCGTTGTTGCCTGTAATGAGGATCTTCATTCGAACAGGTCCGCGTCCTTGAAGTTGACGCCAGCCTTGTCCTTGGCGGACAGCTGTGGCGCTTCGGCGAGCGGCCAGTCGATTGCCAGGTCCGGGTCGTCCCAGCGGATGCAACGCTCGTGTTCGGGGGCGTAGTAGTCCGTTGTCTTGTAGAGGAACTCGGCGTACTCGCTCAGGACCACGAAGCCGTGGGCGAATCCTTCCGGAACCCAGAGTTGGCGCTTGTTCTCCGCGGAGAGATGCACGCCGACCCAGCGACCGAAGGTCGGGGAGCTACGGCGGATGTCTACCGCGACATCGAACACTTCCCCCTCGACCACCCGCACCAGCTTCCCTTGGGCCTGTTGCAGCTGATAGTGGAGGCCGCGTAGAACGCCGCGCTGGGAACGCGAATGGTTGTCCTGGACGAAGTCGCGTTCGACGCCGGTCGCTTCGGCGAAAGTGCGGGCGTTGAAGCTCTCGAAGAAGAAGCCACGCTCATCGCCAAACACTCGGGGTTCGAGAATCAGTACATCCTGAAGCGCTGTGGTTATGACGTTCACTCATTCTCTCCCGCCAATTTGAACAGATACTGACCGTAGCCGGTTTTGCCAAAAGCCTTGGCTTGAATCAACAACCTTTCCTTGTCGATCCAGCCGTTCTGGTAGGCGATCTCTTCGAGGCACGCAACTTTCAGGCCCTGGCGGTGCTCGATGGTCTGCACATACTGGGCTGCTTCGAGCAGGCTGTCGTGAGTGCCGGTATCCAGCCAGGCGAAGCCGCGGCCAAGGCGTTCGACTTTCAGGTCGCCGCGCTTGAGGTAGGCGTTGTTGACATCGGTGATCTCCAACTCGCCCCGCTCCGACGGTTTCACGGCTTTGGCGATCTCGATGACGTCGTTATCGTAGAAGTAGAGTCCGGTGACCGCGTAGCTGGAACGCGGTTGCTTGGGCTTTTCCTCAATCGAGATTGCCCGGCTGTGCTCGTCGAACTCGACGACGCCGAAACGCTCCGGGTCCTTGACCCAATATCCGAAGACAGTCGCACCCGACGAATTGCCAGCCGCGCGCTTGAGTTGGTCGGTGAAGTGCTGGCCGTGGAAAATGTTGTCGCCCAGGATCAGGCAGACAGAGTCAGTGCCAATGAACTCTTCCCCGATAATGAACGCCTGTGCCAGTCCATCGGGAGAGGGTTGAATGGCGTAGCTGATATGGACGCCAAACTGACTGCCGTCGCCCAGCAGATTGCGGTACTGGGGAAGGTCCTGAGGTGTCGAAATCAGCAGGATCTCGCGAATTCCGGCAAGCATGAGTACCGACAGGGGGTAGTACACCATCGGCTTGTCATAGATGGGCAGCAGCTGCTTGGAAACGCCCAGGGTAATCGGATGCAGTCGAGTGCCGGAACCGCCGGCGAGGATTATCCCTTTCATACTGTTGCTCCCAGTCTTTCACGTTGATAGCTGCCGTCTTGCACGCGACGGCACCATTGCAGGTTGTTCAGGTACCACTCCACGGTCTTGCGCAGGCCGGTCTCGAAGGTTTCCCGAGGCGTCCAGCCGAGCTCGCGCTCGATCTTTCCGGCATCGATGGCGTAGCGCACGTCGTGGCCCGGGCGATCCTTTACGAAGCTGATCAGCTCGTCAAAGCGAGTGATCCCCGCCGGTTTCTGCGGTGCCAGCTCTTCCAGCAGGTTGCAGATGGCATGGACCACATCAAGGTTCTTCTGCTCGTTGTGTCCGCCGATGTTGTAGGTCTCGCCCACTTCGCCGCGGGTGACGACTTCGAGCAAGGCTCGAGCGTGGTCCTCGACGAACAGCCAGTCACGGATCTGCTGGCCATTGCCGTAAACCGGCAGCGGCTTACCCTCAAGGGCGTTGAGGATCATCAACGGGATCAGCTTCTCGGGGAAATGATAGGGGCCGTAGTTGTTCGAGCAATTGGTCAGCAGTACCGGCAGCCCGTAGGTGCGATGCCAGGCGCGAACCAGGTGATCGGATGCGGCCTTGCTGGCCGAGTAAGGCGAGCTGGGCGCATAGGGCGTGGTTTCGGTGAAAAGGTCGTCCACGCCGTGCAGGTCGCCGTACACCTCGTCCGTGGAAATGTGATGGAAACGAAACGCGGTCTTGCGCTCATCATCCAGACCGAGCCAGTAGGTGCGGACGCTCTCCAGCAGGCTATAGGTGCCGACGATATTGGTCTGGATGAACTCTGCGGGTCCGTCGATGGAGCGATCGACATGGGATTCGGCGGCCAGGTGCATCACGGCATCGGGCTGGAAGCGAGCAAGCGCTTCGCCGACCGCCTGGCTGTCAGCAATGTCGGCCTGGAGGAACTGGTAGCGCGGATAATCCGAGACCGAAGTCAGGGATTCGAGGTTGCCGGCGTAGGTGAGTTTGTCGAGGTTGAGCACCTCATGCTGGGTTTCAGCCAGCAGGTGACGAATCAGGGCCGAACCAATGAAACCGGCTCCGCCGGTGACCAGAATTCTCATATACAGATCCACTCTCGGGCACTATGCCCTGGCTATGTGCATGTCGGCGTTATTGTACGGCTTTGAGATCGCCGGTGATGCCTGTCCGGCATCCTGTTCCATCGATGGCCCGGCTTAGCCTTGCTGGTTGGAGATGACGATGTTCGACTTCAGCATTTCGATCAGCATGTCGACGGAACAGTTGATGTCGTACTGCTGAGTATTGACAGTGAGTGCCGGATCGAGCGGCGGTTCGTAGGGAGAGTTGATTCCGGTGAACTCCTTCACCTCGCCGGAACGTGCCCGCTGGTACAACCCTTTCACATCGCGCTGCTCGCAGACCTCGAGCGGTGTAGCCATATGAACTTCGAGAAAACGGTCCGCGCCTATGATGGTGCGTGCCAGTTCCCGGTCTTCCCTGTAGGGCGAGATGAATGAGGTAACGACAATGAGGCCCGCTTCATTCATCAGCCGAGCAACTTCTGCGACACGCCGAATATTCTCACTCCGGTCTTCCGGTGAGAATCCGAGGTCGCGATTGAGTCCGTGCCGCACGTTGTCGCCATCAAGCACGAAGCACGCGATGCCCATGGAGAGCAGCCGCGATTCTGTCGCAAAGGCAAGGGTGGATTTTCCCGCTCCGCTGAGACCTGTCATCCACAAGGTCGCTGCTGAGTGTCCGAAAAAGTCTTGTCGTGTTTCCCGGGTGATGTGGCCATCTTGCCAGACAATATTCTTTGACTTCATTTTTTCGAGCTCGTTCTTGAATTGTTTGTCGCGTTATGCGGATGTATCGAGTTGAATGTGTTTGGCTTTGCAGTCATTTGAGCCATCTTTGTATGTTTCAACTCGACCAGTACCAGGTTGCAGGTGAATGCATCAGTGCATGAAATGTCGTTCAAGACAGTGATTTCTGATGTTTTAGACGGAATTCCACGTTGTAAGTCACGATTGAATTGCGGGTATTGCTTGTTGTCTCGGATTGTGGTGAGCGATAAGTCACCCTTGTTCAGTGACCAAGCAAGCCCCATGATCTGTGTCGCGTCAACTACTTCGAATGACGAGGTGACGGAGTGTGTGCCGCTGGTCTTCCCCGGAAAAACCGGCAGGAGGCTTCGCTGGTTGCTGGGGCATAATGCGGGAAGCCCGGGTTTGAGGTCGCGAACGGTACCAGTCGGGTGGGACCCGTGATGCAGATTGGCGGGTGAGCGGAAAGCGGTATGCATCTGCTCTGGATGGTTGAACATTTTTACTGATTCAAGAGGCTGGACAGCATGATTTCGCGTGACAATGTCATTTCGGGTTATCGCTTGATTCTTGGGCGTGAACCTGAAAGTGACGCGGCCATTGATTACCATTGCCAGCATGAGAGTTTGTTTGAGTTCAGGAAGGTACTTCTGGAGTCCGAGGAATTTTCCCAGTTGTACCCTCGCGTCTCGCGCCAGAAGACAGATGTCCCATTTCCAGAGTGGAATGATATAGGGGGCTCTCGCCTGGTTTTCATGCATAGTCCAAAGACTGGCGGTACAACGTTGCATCATCTTCTTCTTGGTCGGTATAAAGAGGAAGTGGTCTGTCCAGAAAGATTCAATGGGCTAAAGAATCATGCCGCTGGGGTGCTTGCGAAATACCGATTCTTCTCTGGGCATTATGATCTTGTTTCATGTCAGCTGATTCCTGGCGAAAAACAAATCGTAACCTTTCTCAGGGAGCCTGTGTCTCGCCTTGTATCGCTGTATAACTTCCTGAAAGCGCACCGTCCCGATGTTGTCGAACGTAATAATTGGGAGCTTGCGAAGCTGGCGTCGAATCTCAGTGCAGATGAGTTCTTTAGCCATCCTTCGGTCAGGACGCATCCATACATAGACAATGGCATGACGCGTGCACTCGTTGCGTCACTACCGATAGAGGTGTGGCCCGTCATCGATGCCAGTACTCCTCTTTCCGATGTTTCCGGGGCAGGCAAGCAAGCGCTCGAGCAACTGTCTGCCTTGACCGCATTTGGATTACTTGAGCGTTACGAGGAGTCAGTGAGCCTGATATTCGACAGCCTTGGATTCGACAGACCTGAATCGATAGAAAACAAAATGGTGCTGTCTGATCTGATCGCAGGTGCCGGAAACTATCGAACTGTCGAGGTCGCGAAAGAGTCACCGGAGCTGAGGTCAATCGTCGAAGAACTGGTACCTGCGGACCTTGAGCTGTATTCAGGTGCCATGGAGCTGTTCGAACAGCGGCTCCATCAGGCGTGATCCTGCTGCACGCATTCATTTGCCTGTATGCGCCTGATTCGCCAGTACTTTCCGATAAAGCTCGACATAGGACTTCGTCATCTGTTCAGCGGTGAACAGATGCTCGAAGCGTTGCTTGGCGCTTTCCCCCATTTGCTTGGCAAGTTCCGGAGCGTTCCATAGCGTGGCCATCGCGTGACGTAGCGCCAGCGGGTCGCTTGGGGGGATGACGAGTCCGGTTTCCCCGTCGATGTTTATATAGGTCGTGCCGGTGCCAATCTCGCTGGAAATGAGAGGCTTGCCGTACATCGCGCCTTCGAGAAGCGAGATGCCGAATGCTTCTGAACGCAGATGTGACGGAAAGGTCACGGCGTAGCACAGTTGAAAGAGAGCTGCCTTGTCTTCCTCGCTCACCTTTCCGACAAAGTGCAGATTCTTCAAATTCAGGCGCGCGGCATGCTGCTTGAGCTCATCCTCCATCGGGCCTGCTCCGGCAATCACTACGGGGTAGTCCGTCGTGGCCATTGCCTCGAGCAGAATATGCAGGCCCTTGTAGTAGCGAAGTACTCCCAGGAACAGGAAAAAGCGCTCCCCTACTCTCGACCGCCAACGTTCCAGCACTTCGGCATCGGGCTGCGCATAAGTGTTCCGGTCCAGGCCATAGGGGATAACACTTACCTTATCCGGGTATTTCCTTAGAACCGGGCTGCTTCTTATGTAGTTGGGCGAAGCCGCAACAATGCAATCGATTTGCGATAGAAACCGGTGCATAAGGGGGCGATAGAGCTGGAGAAGGTACTTCTGCCGAACAATGTCCGAGTGATAGCTGAGGACAGTTGGTTTCTTCACTCTCGTGGCGAAATGAACGACATCCATGAACGGCCATGGAAAATGGTAATGCACGAGGTCGACCTGGCTGGCAAGCCTTGAAAAGTCCCTGAATGCCGACACGGAAAAACCTGTCGACAACGCATGGAAGTCCAACTTGGAGCGGTGGACTACATGGTTCGCGACTTGCTGATCCCTGGCTTCCCCTGTGTTGCTCAGGTAGAGCACTTCGGAGTCTACGCCGTATTGAATGCCACCTTCCGCCAATTGGAAGATCGCCTGCTCTATGCCGCCGAAGCTGTCGGGGTAATAGGTCTTGTAGAAGTGTAGGACTCGCATCAATCGCTCATTACGCCTTCGTAAACATCGAGCGTACTGCGCGCGCAGTTCCGCCATGAAAAGGATCCTGCACGATCCAGGCCTGACTCTCGGGCGTAGGACCGCCACGGTTCGTCCTGCAAACCCCTGGCAATATGTGTGCTCAGAGTGTCCACATCTTCAGGTTCGACCATCAGGGCTGCGCCTCCTGCCACTTCGGGTAAAGAAGAGCTGTTGGAACAGACAACGGGAACGCCAGAGCTCATGGCTTCCAGGACAGGGAGGCCGAATCCTTCGTAACAGGACGGGAAGCAGAACAGCCGGGCGCCTGCAATGAGGAACGGCAAGTCTAAGGCCGGCACGAAGCCCAGATATCTGGCCCACCCCTGCCGAGTAGCACGCTCGATTGCTGCATGAATCTCCTCACTCTGCCAGCCGTGGTATCCGGCCAGGATCAGTGGATAGCGTCGGCGCAGCGAGAGCGGCAGGCACTCATAAGCGGCCAGAAGGTTCTTCAGGTTCTTGCGCGGCTCGATTGTTCCAACATAGAGGCTGTAGCCTGCCGGCGCCAGGTTGTACTTCGACAGGATAGGCGCGAGTTCGGCCACTGAGCGAGGATGGAACTCTTCACTACTGGCCAGCGGGACGGCGAAGACTTTCGTCAAGGGCAAGCCAAAGTAGGCGGCCAGTTCCCGCCGATTGAACTCGGAATCCGTAATGAATGCATCTGCCCGCTTTACTGCCAGCTCCAATTCCTTTTGCATGAAGCGTCTGCGCTCCGGGGGGATGCAATCAGGCCAGGTAAAGGGCGACAGGTCGTGAAATGTGGTGAGCCTGCGGCCCGGAAAGGGAGGCAGGTAGAAATTCGGGCTGTGGAACAGGAAGTCCTGATAGTCACGCAAGGCACGTTGCTTGATTACCGGGGTGATTAGTCGATAGGCCTCAGTGGCAAGTCGGCTCTTCTGAACCCATCCTTTCAGTTGATGAACTTTGCCAGCACTTTCCACTGCCTCCGGGATGGTATCGAGAAACCGGGTTGCACCAAACAGCAGCAACTCGTCCACGCCCTTGTCCGCCGCAAGTGCCTTGGCCAGCTCGAAGGTATAACGCCCAATTCCCGTCAGTGGAAAACGAATGGGTTCGACCGAAAGTATGACCTTGGTCATTCGGCCTCGAGCATCCAGCGAAGTGTTTCTTCAAGTGGCGGGGTTTCCCAGGCACCAATCAAACGACGTAGCGTCGACGCATCGCCGCAAAGAGACTTGACCTCGTTTGCCCGCACAAAGGCGGGGTTCACCCGAATCTCCATGTGATGGCCAGTGATCGCTTCGCACATGGCGATTACGTCCCGGAGAGAGTGCGTCATACCAGAACAGACATTCACGACTTCACCCGCCGGTTTGTGCTCGACCAGGCGGCGATACGCCTCTGTCAGCGCGCGAACGTCAGTAAAGTCCCGATAGACGTCAAGGTTACCCAGCTCGATATGGGCAGCTTTTCGCCGGAAGTGGGAGACAATTTTCGGGAGTAGGAAGTTATCCGCCTGGCCCACCCCTGTGTAGTTGAACGGCCGAGTGACCAGGATTGGCAAGCGCTCGGTCCACAACCGAGCGGCTGCCTCCATTGCCATCTTGCTCACGGCATAGTCATTGGCAGGGGCTAGAGGCGAGCTCTCGCCAAGCACCCCGGCTGAGGCATTGCCGTAGACGTTGGCGCTACTGGCCAGCAATACGCAATCCGGAGTCTTGCCCATGGCCGAAATGGCTTCGAGGAGATTTCGGGTCCCGATCAGGTTCACCTGGTAGAACGCATTCGCGTCGCCGTGACCCACGAAGGCCACGGCTGCCAGATGGATGATGATGTCGGGTTGAACCTCAGCCAGGCAGGCCTTGAGCGCCTCAGCATCGGCAAGGTCGGCCTGGTAATAGCCAGGCGAGTTGCCGGGTTGCGAGCCAATGCCGCTAACGCGGTAGCCGTGGTTGCGAAGCTCCGTGGCCATGTAACGGCCGGTAAAACCCTGTGCTCCGGTGATAAGGACCTGCTTGGCTGTGTCGATCATCAGAAAGAAAATCCGCTCTGGTTACGCCGTAGGTCGGCCTCAACCATCATTTGGCACAGCTCTTCCAGATTGGTTCGCGGTTCCCAGCCCAGTTCCTTCTTCGCTTTTTCAGGGTTCCCGATAAGCAGTTCAACCTCCGCCGGGCGATAGAACTTCGGATTTATCGCGACCAACACCTTCCCGCTGGAAGCATCGAGTCCTTGTTCGTTTTCGGCTTCGCCACGCCACTCGAGTTCCGTGCCTACAGCCTTGAACGCCATCGTGACAAAGTCGCGAACCGTCTCGGTGCGGTTGGTGGCCAGCACGTAGGTATCAGGGGTGTCGACCTGCAGCATGCGCCACATGCCTTCCACGTATTCCTTGGCGAAGCCCCAGTCGCGTTTGGCGTCCATGTTCCCGAGCTCCAGGCGATCCTGTTTGCCCAACTGGATGCAGGCTACCGCGTCAGTGATCTTGCGGGTGACGAACTCTTTGCCGCGCAGCGGGGATTCGTGATTGAACAGAATCCCGCTGCTGCCAAAGATGTCATAGGACTCCCGATAGTTGATGGTCATCCAGTGTGCATAGAGCTTGGCCACGCCATAGGGGCTGCGTGGATAGAACGGTGTGCTTTCGATTTGCGGAATGGCCTGGACCTTGCCGAACATCTCGGATGTGGAGGCTTGGTAGTAGCGGATCTTCGGGTTGACGATGCGGATCGCCTCGAGAAGGTTCACGGCACCGAGGCCGGTAATCTCAGCCGTGGTCAGGGGCTGGTCGAAGGAGACCCCAACAAAGCTCTGCGCGGCGAGGTTGTAGACCTCCGACGGCTGTGCTTTTTCCATCAGGCGGATACTGGCGCTGAGATCGGTCAGGTCATGCTCGACCAGATGGAGATTCGGATCGTTCTTGATCCCAAGCTCTTCAATACGCCAGAAGTTTACTGAGCTGGTGCGACGGAAGGTCCCGTAGACGCTATAGCCTTTCTCCAGGAGAAGTTGGGCCAAGTAGGCTCCGTCCTGACCAGTGATACCTGTGATGATGGCGGATTTCATCGTCATTCCCTACCTTCCTATAAAGTCGAGGCGATTAAAGAACGCTGGCCTCAATTGATTGCATTGTTTTCTTTGCTCGCTTCGAGAGATGAGCATTTTAACAATTGGTGAGGTTCTGATGGGGCAGTCTCTGGGTGTGTGCGCGTGAGACGTAGTTGCCCGGCTTGTATTTCATTCGTAGCCAAAGGTCTTCAGTTCTTTCGACAGCTTCTCGTTGCAATACTCAAGAAGCTCTTTAGGCATTTCGTTCTTCCAGCGTGCAATAGACTTTTCGGGGTTTTCCGATGTCTTGTGGTGAGTGCTTCCAGAGGAGTTGAAGATCTTCTCTTTTATCTTGTGTATCAATGACGTGGAGCTATCGATCTCCAGGTATTCAAATATTCTCTTCATTTGAGCTTCGGGCTCAAGGATGAGGTCCTCGTAACGAACATGGATCGCAGAATATTTTCTGTCCTCCCAGGCCTCGACAACTCTTCTCGCTCCGGTGCTGAATATCCGGTGGACCCAGTCGAACTCATCAGAAGCGCGCTCTCTTCCAAATGCCTGGCTGTTTCGCTTCTCATTGAAAGACTGTGCTGAGCAGATCATGTCCCGGAAGTCCCGGGTTAGAATTATTTCTTTCGGCTTGGTGAACACATCGTTGAACATTGGCTGCAAATGAGTCGGCAGGAATTTTTCAGCGAAATAAACTGCATCGGGCCGCTTTTCGCTGGCAGCAATCAGGTCGTAGAATTCTTCTATGCGCGATACGGAGAACTTAACTAGTTCTCGAGGAAGTTTTTTGTTGTAGTAGTCATAGAAACGATCTGGCTCTTTGAATTGGCGCATGGACTCCTGGTGGGTGTAGGGGTTGTGGCCAATCAAGCCAAGGTTGCTTTCGAATTTATCTGGATGCGATGAATTATCAAAGTCGGCTGGGTCGTTGAGGACCTTTAGAAGATGCATCCAATAGGCCGACTGTTTTACCTCGTAAGGGTAAAAGTTTGAGGTAAGTATCTTGTTGTGCTCGCCAAGTATCTGCATGACAAGCGTTGTACCGCTCCGTCCTATCGCTGTAAGCATAAGCGGCTGGTATTTGCTCTCTGTCAAGAGACTATTGTTCTTCTTTCCGCGAATCGTGGCGACGTTCTTCTTTACTCGACTTTGATCGCGTGGGTCGTAAATGTTCAGGACGATATCAAGTCTGGTGCTGTTATGCAGGCCGAGCGTCCCGATGAATCCGTGGAATCCGAATTTGTTTCCTGCCCCTGGAGCTTTCTTTAGATAGTCGGCCACATCTGGCCTTGGAACTTGAATCGGCACACGCTTGAGAAGCGTTTCCCCATTCATGATTTCAATGGATGGTACAACGTAGGGGGATCGCCCGGATGCCCATCCTGCAATTGGGAGGCTATGGCCGTTGTACTGCGCGTTCGCGGTCGGCGCATCCAGACTGAAACCTTCCACTTCTTCTGGAAGACTCAGAAGCTCAATGGTGGCAACGTTAAAAGACAGGGGCTCAGAAATCATCTTCACTCAGCTCGCAATGAAATTAATATCAGCTGCTCGCGCGCTGATTAGCTTGGCAGTGTTGCTAGGGCTGAAATTCTTGCGAATGGTTTCGCTTGCAGCTTGACCCAGCTGGACGGAGAGCTCTTTGTCACTGACGATGTGGAACATTTTTTCTGCTGCGTCATTGATATCCGGCTCTGCCCAAACCTGGCCTTTCTGATAGGGGCCAATATCCCTTTCGAGCTCTACCAAGGAGTAATGCACTGGCAGCGAGTTCTCTTCGTTCATGAAGTCGACGTTTCCGGACCAGTACGTGGCAATCACGGGCTTGCCCAGATACATCGCCTCCGCGATGGGCAGTCCGAAGCCTTCTGCGCGGTGCAGGCTTACATAGCAATCGCAGGCGTTAACCAGGTTGTTAAGGGTGTTTCGGTCCAGGTAGCCATCGATAAGCTGTATGCGCGGGTCCTGCTCCATGGCTGCGTAGACTTCCGCCGCCAGTTCCGGCTGACGGTCGAGGTTGGACAGCTTGATGACCAGCTTCACGTTCAGGTCCGGTTTGTCACCGAATGCCAGTTGGAAAGCTCTGATCACGCCAAAGGGATTCTTGCGTTCCGGCATGCTGAGCGTGTCGGACATGTGCAGGAAAATGAAGGCGTCCTCGTCGAGGTGCAGTTCGCTACGCGTCAGCGGTTTCTCGATGTTCACTTCGATAGCCGGCGGAATGAGCGTCACGGGCTTGTGAGTGAACTGGGAAATCGCAGCGCGGTTGTATTCGGTCGACACCCAGATTTCATCCACCTGGTCGTAGGCGAAATGCAGGAAGTCTGGAAACACCGGCATTTCCCAGTACCAGTAGCCAACGGTGTAACGATCACGGAACAGCTCGTCGCCCAGATGGTCCCGAGCAATCTTGCTCTGGTCCGCATTCACGTGAACCAAGTTGATCGGGTACCGCACTTGATCACCATTGCCGTGCACCGCTTCGCCCATGCGGGAAATGTTCCCCAGGCGATAGTCGACCAATGAAAATGGCAGGCCGGACTGTCGCAGGGCACGCAGCGAGGCGCGTGCTGCTTCGCCGACTCCGCTTTCAGCATGGAGATAGCCGATGAGGTTAACCCCAGTCTCGCTGCTGCGTTCAGGCGCCGGCAGCAATTCCGGGCGGGGGTAAGCACGCCTTAGCGCCCAGCCTGCATAGGGGGCCAGGGCAATACGCATTTTCAGCGGGATACGACGACGCTGCTGCCATGCAATGCGGCACAGTTTGCTCATCACGGTATCGCTGATTGCCTGGGGTTGCGCCGCAATTGTCGCGCGCGCGCGTTCAAGTTGCTCGCGAACCGGCGCCAGGTAAAGTTCACTGAAGCCCGCTTCACGGGGGGCCGCATCGAGGAACCACTCGGCGAACCGGATGCTGTCGACACTCTCCACCGCGGGGAAGGCGTCACGGAGGTCGGCACGCGACTCCCATAGCGCCAGCGCCAGTGCAGTCAAGCTGATACCGCCCTTCTTGGAGTGCACAAGGCGATTGAGTACCGCATGGATGTGGGGGCACTGTTTCTGGTCGAAGAAATCAATCCCTGCCAGTGCGTCGCTGGTGCGAATCAGGCGTCGGGCGGCGTCGGGCACCTTGGTACCATCCGCGAAATTGCTGAACGCGTAGGGAAGGCTCTTGAAGCGTTCGATTCCATTGCGCGTCAGGGCATCTTCATAAAGGGAACACAGCTCCCTCAGCGGAGTCCCGCGTGGTCCCTTGTCGAAGCGACTCTGGTGTTTGCTGAGCGTCGTCGCCTCGATGGAGAAGCCGGAGAAGTGGAAGAAGGTGAGCGGCTTGCCATCAACGTCGAAGCCACCATCGGCACGTTGCCCCAGGCGGCGGTGATTCAGGTTCCAGTACGCGATGTTCCAGCTCGGGTCGCGGTTGATATAGACGCCTGCGAACATCGACGGAACCAGGTCCATCCACTTCTGGTCGACGAACAGGTTGCGCGGAAGGTCTACGACGCATTCCTTGTAGAGCTTGGCCTGCCACCATTTGACCAGCTTGCGCGTTTCTTCGCAGGTGCTCAGCGCGATGTAGCCAAGGTTGTACGATCCCGCTTGGAGAATGCTGAGCTCGGTTGGCCACTTGCCGTCGTCCAGCAGGTTGGTGAGGTGCGGGGTCAGCAAGACATTGTGTTCGTCCAGCAGCCCAAGCATCGAGTCAAGGCTGTTGAAGATGCGAATGTCAGGGTCGAAATAGATGACCTTCTTGTAGCCGCGATTCATCAGCAGCTCGACCACGTAGGGCTTGATGGCCGTGTTCAGTTCCAGAATTGAATACTGATAGGTGAATGTGCCCAGTTCAGGAATGTCGAGCTCATTGATTTCGACGATTTCAGCTGCAGGGCAATAAGTCTCCGGTGTCTTCCGGTCACAAAGGCCCAGTACAAGGTCAGCTTGGGGACAATGTTCCTGCAGGCTCTCGAAGAGGGTATTTGCATAGTGCAGGTAGTTGTTCGAGACGATTGTGAAAATACAAACGTCGCTGTTCAGATTCTGGGTCATACGATGCTCGTTCAGATTATTGGCAGATGCTTATTGGTCTTTTGATTGTGTTTGTTTGGAGAGCCGGTCGTGCAGCTCTCCCAATTCCCGGATCTTTTCATCGAATTCTTCCTTGAGGACTTGATAGGCCTTGGCGGCGTCGGCCAGCGCGTCGTCTTTGCGCTGAAGCTGGGCCGCGAGGGACTCACAGTACAAAGTGGCCTCGCTCAGTGCCTGGTCACTTTCCTTCTGACGGTCATAAGATACCTGGAGCTGCGCTTGGGCGTTGGCCAGTGTCTGATGCAGTTCAGCGCAGGCGCCTACCGACTCTTGCACAGCCGACTCCTTTTGAGAGAGGAGATGCTGCGTCCGAGCCAGCTCCGATAGCTTCTCTTCGAACTGGGTCTTCAGCGCTTCATAGGCCGTGCTCGCCTCTTCCAGGCTGCGGGTGCTTGATTGGAATAGCTCGGAGGCATGCAGGGCACCGGTTTGCGCGTCATCAAATGCTGCCTTCAGCACTTCGTATGCCACGCCAGCTGCCTGTATGGCGCTTTCCTTTTCTTGGAGGATTGCTTCGAGTGTCGCGAGTTCGCTCAGCTTGTGCTCGAACTCGGTGCGCAGGCTGGTGTACGCGTCTGCGGCTTGCTCGTAGCTCGCTTTGGTTGCGCCCAGAAGCTCGCCGATATTGCGGATTTCCTGCTGAGAGCGACTGAATTCCGCCTGCAAGGCCTCATAGGCCCGAGTCGCATCCTGGAGGGCGGCGTCTTTGTCCTCGAACAACGAATGCGTCGCCTGCAAGACGTGGTGCTGCTGGCTCAGTTCGTCCTGCAGGGCCTGGAACGCAGTTGTCGCGTGCTGAAGCGCGGCGTCCTTGTCGTGGAGATGCCCCTGCAACAGCCGCAGCTCGGCTTCCTTGGCCTGGAACTCTATGTGCAGGGCCTCGTAGGCAGAGGATGCCTCGACGAGTGCGGTTTCCTTCTGCTGGACGAAATCCGTCAGTTGCCTGACTTCCTGGAATGACGCTTCAAGCGAGGCTTGTAGCTCGAGGTGTTTTTCCTGGAGCGCTTTGTAGGTCTCGCTCGCGTTGGCCAGCGCGCTCTCCTTGGCGCGAAGGAATTCCAGGGCGTCCAGGAGATCCTTCTCCTTCGTGCCAAAGGCCGCCTGCAGGGACTCGTATGCCCGTTGGGCCTTGGCAATTTCCGCCTGGTGACCTGAAACAGCTTTGTTAGCCAGCTCAAGTTGCTGGTGCAGGTTCTGATCTTCGGACTGCAAGTCAGCGTATGCGTTGCCAGCGTCGTCCAGGGCCTCGTCTTTACGGCTCAGTTGCGCAAGGCTCATCAAGAGCTGCTTCTTCAGCTCCTGGTTTTCGATGGCGAGGCTCTCGTTTGCCTGCTCTACCAGTACTTGGGGTAATACCTTGAACTGATCAAAGACATTTGGCGGGGTGCTGAAAGTAGCCTTGTCCAGCGGATATCCCTTGCGGGAATAGAAGCGGTTCAGCCCATCGAAGTAGAAAAACTCGTAGTACTCCAGAATCAGGGCTTCCCACTGGTCGTAGCAAAGCTCCTGGGAGTTCGGGGTTGTGGCTTCAATGACCAGGATAGATGGAGCGACCTTGGAAAAGTCGGCACCAGACAGTACATCCTTTTCGAAACCCTCAACGTCGATCTTCAAGAAGTCGACCTGTCGATCGCCTACGTGCTGGGACCAGATCTGATCCAGGGTGACCAACTCGACCGTCAGCTCCTCGTCGATGTTCAGGTCCCTGCGGTAGTTTTCCGCGATAGATTGGCTCAGCGTGGAGGTACCCACATCGCGTGTGATGAAGAGGGTTTCGCTTCCCTCTCGGGCGCCAACACACATTCGGAGATTCGTATCCCGTTCGCGCATCGCCTCAAGTTCAGAGAAAAGCTTTGGCTGCGGCTCGACATTGATGCCACTCCAGCCTTTCAGATAGAAGTGATAGGTAACGGAGTCATAGACCGGGTGGCACGCCCCTACATCGACGTAGAAGCCAGATTCCTTATCCTTGAATATGCGCTCTAGGATGACGTCTTCGAAGTTTTGGGCGTAGCTGATCATGCGGAAGATACGGCCTTTTCTGGTGCGGGAAGGCAGATCATGCCCTTCTCGAATGTAAGGACTGAGTCGGTCCACTTCTTGAGTTTTATCGGCGAGTGGGAGACCAGGACCATGGCGCAACCCTGGTTGACGGCATGCATCACGGCTTTTTCAGACTTTTCCTGGAAGTCCTGGTCCCCCACCGAGAGGACTTCATCGATCAACAGGAGATCGGCTTCCATTGCCAGGGCGACCGCGAAGCCAAGGCGGGCGCGCATGCCTGACGAATAGGTTCCAAGCACATCATTCATCTGATCGCCGAGTTCACAGAACTCATGTATGCCTTTCAGACGCAGCCTGACTTCCTTGGGGCTCATGCCCATCAGCACGCCGCTCAGCAAGGCGTTGTCCCAGCCGTTCAGGCGAGGATCGAAGCCGGCCTGCAGAGACAGGAGTGAAACGCGAGCGCCATGATTGGTTACGCGTCCACGGTCAGGCGCGTAGATGCCCGCCATGAGTCTTAGCAGTGTCGATTTGCCCGCGCCGTTGTGTCCCATGATCCCGAGGCGTTGCCCTTGGTGAACCTTCAGGCTGACGCCATTTATGACGGGGTGATAGTCACTGCGAAGAAGCGACTTGCGCAGGCGATAGGCCAGATGCACGTCGTGCATTTCCAACAGCAGGCGAGTCATGCTCACTCCTGAATGATTCGGGCGTATTGCCGGTTGAACCGGCCAAACAGCGCAATAACAAGAATGTTAAAGAGCAAGAGCGCTGCCAGGAGGTTTGCGAGCATGTGCCAGTCGGGCTGTTGTTGCCTGATCAGAATGTCCCGGTAGGCTTCCAGCAAGAGGTACGCGGGGTTGAGGTTCAGTACCCAGTGAAAGCTCTCCGGCACCAGGTCACTGGAGAAGAAGACACCTGATAGAAACATCGCAAGTTGCAGGCAGGCAGGAACTATCACGCGTAGATCCGGGATGAAGGGCATCAACGCTGCAACCAGACCCGCGCACGGGAGTGTCAGGAGAATCTGCAGCAGGAAAATGACCGGATAGATGAGCCAATACGTCGTTGGCAGATATCCCATGATGCTGAGTATCAGCAGCAGGATCACGACAACGATGATCTGCTTGATCAGGTCCCGGAAAATTTCGGCGAGCGGGAAGATTCCCGTATGAAGGGGCAGTTGAAGGATCAGGCCCCGCCCCACCAGGATCGATTGGCTGGCGTTCATGATGCTCTTGGAGAACCAGAGCCAATGCACGATACCAATCAGGAGAAACGCGACGTAATCATCGCCACCATGTTTGAGAAGCACGCCGAAGGCGAGGTAATACACAGCCAGGTGCATCGCCGGTTCGATAATCCACCAGAGATAGCCGAGCCGTGTGCCCCGGGATTCTGATTTCAACCCCATTACTGCTCGTAGCCAAGAAACCTGGAGAACTCGAGAAATAGCTTCTGAGCGAGTTGTTTTCCTATGCATGGACTGCTCGACTGCGGGAAATTTCAAGCGCGACCGTAGTGGTCTTCGAAGCGAACGATGTCGTCTTCTCCCACGTAGTCGCCGGATTGCACTTCAATGATCACCAGATCAATGACCCCGGGATTCTCCAGGCGATGCTTGTGGCCTGCAGGAATAAAGGTCGACTCATTGCTGTTCAGCATCAGCATCTGTTCGCCATTCGTCACCTTTGCCATGCCGGTCACGACAACCCAATGCTCGCTGCGGTGGTGGTGCATCTGAAGGGACAGCGAGGCTCCCGGTTTGACGACAATACGCTTGATCTTGAAGCGCTCACCCTCTTCGAGGGTGGTGTAGTTGCCCCAGGGCCTGGAAACCGTGCGGTGGGTCGAGTGCGCATCGTGGTTCCGGCTCTTCAGCTGGCCAACGATATGCTTGACGTCCTGGGCATTGTCCTTGTGGGCCACCAGCAGGGCATCGGGGGTATTGACGACGATCAGGTCTTCGACGCCGACCAGGGCGGTCAGTCGATCCTGGCTATGGATGAAGTTGTTCTTCGCGCCATGGTGAAGGACTTCGCCATTGCAGCGGTTGCCGCTTTCGTCCGCCTGGGTGAGTTCGCTGAAAGCGTTCCAGGAGCCAATGTCGCTCCAGCCGATGTCGCAGGGAACGGTGGCTACCTTGGCCGAGCGCTCCATCAATGCATAGTCGATGGAGATGTCCGGCACCGTGTTGAACTGGTCGGGATCGATGTTGGTGCAGTGCTGGCCCTTGCCATCGGACAGGACGTTACCGGTCAGGCTGGCCGACACGCTCTGCATTACGTCGGGGGCGTGCTGTTGCAGTTCATCGAGCAGGGTGCCCAGCCGGAAGCAGAACATGCCCGAGTTCCAGAGATAGTTGCCCGATTCCAGGTAGCCCTGCGCAGTGGCAAGGTCGGGCTTTTCCACGAACCGGTTGACCTTGAACCCGGAGGCAAGCTTCGCTGATGGATCAAGTTCGATGTAGCCGAATCCGGTCTCCGGATATTCCGGCTTGATGCCGAAAGTTACCAGCCAGCCGTGGGCGGCTAGCTTGGCGGCATTCGCCACGGCAGTCGCGAACTGATCATCCTGGCGTATCAGGTGGTCAGCAGGAAGCACCAGGAGGATGGTGTCCGGCTCTTCACGGGTAGCGAGGTCAAGTGCTGCGGCTGCAATGGCGGCGGCAGTGTTGCGACCGAAGGGTTCCAGGACGAAGCTGGCGCGGCAGTTCGGGAACCCCGCCTGACGGTACTCGTCGTCGGTTTTGAAGAACAGCTCGCGGTTGGTCACCGTCAGGATTTCGCCTACGCCATCCAGCTTGGCCGCGCGCTGGAAGGTCTTCTGAATCAGATTCCCGCCCTCAGGCAAGGGCATGAAGGGTTTCGGGTGGCAGGTACGGGAGATCGGCCAAAGACGACTGCCGGCGCCGCCACAGATGATTACGGGAATGAGCTTCATGGGTAGTCCGTTACAGCCAGTGAGAAGGCGGAGTGAGGCGTTGCATGACTGGCAGCATGAAGCGTGCCGTTTCCGGAAGGCTCGTGGGGATGTTATGCAAGTCAACGATCTCCTGGGAGTGAGATTCTTAGAGTCATTGAAGACCTTGAGTTTCCGACATAGAGGTACCGGGAGCCTTCAAAGCCTCGTTTTGTGAACTGTGTCAGGAATTGCAAATCGATGTGTAGGATACGGCAAGGGGCCAATGGGTCACACGTCATGCGTCGGTAAACGTGAACCATGGTGGTGCGTCCAACTGCTGGGCGGCGCCGTTGACAGGCTGGCGGGCGAAGAGGCGGGTAGCGTTTTTCTGATGCTTTGGATTGAGCTTCACTGCTCAATGCGAGTGGGCACGATGCCACGGAGCATTTCCTTTGCTGCATTTTCTTGCTCGAAGGGCTGGTAGCTCCCCGCTTTGCAAGCTTTTTTGTCCCTTTTGGTGCTAGTCAAAGGAGCCGCAATTGCGCCCGCTCTGACAGACCAACTTCATCTGAACTGCGGATTTTACTTACAGCGCCACAGATTTTTCCAGTCGAAACGTGCAGCCCAGGCAGATTGCGGCGTCGGGATTTCAACGGTCGTGAGGCGGGGGCGCTGGATGGTTTGATCGGTGGATGGAAACGAGCGTGCGGACACTCAGAAGCCAGTGCCTTCGCGTTCGGTCACGCCGCTGCTGCGTAGCCGTATCGTTCATTCTGTTCGGTGGATGCCGCGCGTGTAATTAAAGTTGGTACCCATGCAGGTCTATTTCTCGGGAAAATTCATTCTGTATATGGTTGAGTTGCTCCTTGTTGAAGAATTCTGTGTAATGCCGCCTGTCATCCCTAAACTCTGACTTTGCGTAAATTCCTAGATTGCCATTGAAAGGTATTTCCAATCGGTCAAATACTTCGTGCAACCCGCCTTTCAGTTCTTCATACCTGATGATTTTATCGACCATGATGTTCTTGTGATTAGTCGGCTCTGTGTATTTATCCACGTCGGAGCACGAATACTTTGATTCGAAAAACTGCTCTAGGGAAAGCTCGCCTGAATATCTGAATTTATTTATGAAATGATAGAAGGATGCCATCTTGTCCCACGGATTACGCTCTACGCAAAATTTGAAGTAGCTATCCCAGATGTCCTGGCCAAGAGCATCGCGCACCTTATGAGCAGGTATGTGGTTGAAGAATCCTTCGTGATTGCGTGGCAAGTGCGGTGACACGTGAGGCTTGATGGGAGTGAATATATCAGCGTCACCGCAAAGCGGCGATAGATAGGCCTCTATGCTAGTTCCTGCTGTCTTTCTTGTCTTGATGAAAATGAACTTGTGCTTGTGAGAGATAATCATTCTGTGACCTGGGCTAGTGCTTGGTGGCGATGTGATATTTTTGGGGGTGAACATAACAGGCCCTGAATCTCTAGCTCAATCGATATTCGTCGCTCGCTCGGATTAGTGTTACGGTTGGGATGAATTAGCCTGACCTTTCCAGCCTAATGGTTCGTATCCGCTCCATAAACCCCGTCTTCCTTTGACGAGTTGCCGTGATCAGGATGCGTTTGTCGGTGGGCAGTTCCACGGCAGCAGGGCTTCGAAGTCTTCGATGCTATTGGCCAGCGGCACGCGTTCGAGGATGTAGCGCAGCCAGGCATAGGGCTCCTGCCCGTTGGCTTTCGCGGTTTCGATCAGGCTGTAAATCTGCGCGCTGGCCGTGGCGCCCTTGGGTGTGTCGCTGAATAGCCAATTCTTGCGGCCGATCACGAAGGGGCGAATGGCGTTCTCGGCACGGTTGTTGTCGATGGGCAGATGCCCGCCTTCGACATAGCGCACGAGCCGGTTCCAGTTGCTGGCCAGGTAGTTCACCGCTTTGCCCAGGGCGTTCTGGACGGCGACCTGCGGCTGAGTCTTGTCCAGCCAGGCTTTGAGCTGCTCCAGGACCAGCAGGCTGCGCTGCTGTCGTACGGCATGGCGTTCCAGGTCGCCGCTGTCCTTGTGATCGCGCTCGATGCCGTAGAGCTTGTTGATCAGGTTCAAGGCTATGTCGGCGCGTCCGATCTTGCCCTTGGGCTGCACCTTCTGCGCGTCGATGAACTTGCGTCGGGCGTGGGCCCAGCAGGCCAAGCGCTCGATCCCCTCTTGCGCGGCCACGGTGTTGTAGCCGGCGTAGTCATCGGTCATCAGGTAGCCGCGATAGCCTTCGAGCAGGCGCAACGGCACGTCCTGCGCACGGCTGGTGCTGTAGTCGAACAGGACGACGGGTTTCTCCGGCGGGCCGCCGCTCTGCACCCACATCCAGGACTGCGCCGAGGGATCTCGCCCGGGTTCATGCAATACCTGCAGCCGGGTTTCGTCGCAGTGCAACACCGGGTAGCCCAGCAACTGGTCGCGCATGATGTTGAGCAGGGGCTGCAACTGTTCGCCGGACTGGATCACCCAGCGCGCCAGCGTCTGGCGGGGGATGTCGATACCATGGCGACTGAGCATCTTCTCGAAACGATACAGCGGGATGCCATCGGCGTACTTGGTGGTCAGCAGCATGGCCAGCACGCTGGGGCTGGCCAGGCTTTTCTCGATCAGTTGGGCTGGCTTGTCGGCCGTGACCGGGGCGCTTTCGCAGGCCTTGCAGGCGTAGGTCTTGCGGATATGGCGGATCACCCGTACCTGCATCGGGATGATCTCCAATTGCTCGCTGGTCTCTTCGCCGATGGCCTGCTTGCAGGCGCCGCAGGCACAGGTGCGCTCGTGCTCAGGTAGTTCGTGGACGATTTCCACGCGCGGCAGCTCGGCTGGAAGAGGCTTGCGCTTGCCACGTCGTTTCACGGGGGCGACAACTTCTTCGACCTCGGTCTCAATCGATCCGCCAGCAGGCTCTTCGAGCAGCTCTTCAGCCTCGTTGAACATGGCCAGTTGCGGGGAGTCGGCATCCTCGGGGCTGCGCTCGGACTTTGGCGAGAACAGTTTGTGGCGCAGCAGAGCGACCTGCTCCTGCAATTGCAGAACCAGGGCCTTGAGTAGGACGGGATCGTCGGGAAGGTTGTCGGCGCCAGATTTCATGGCGCCGGATTATACCGGCTCAGCTCACAAAACGCGGGGTCAGCACCTTGTGTGGCTGGTTCCCCCAGAGGTCGAAACCGGCCAGCAGCTGATTCAGTTCCCGCACCGTCAACACGATGGGCTCATCAGCATTGGGCTTGGTCTTGAAGCGCTCAGCCTGCAGGCGCTTGAACCACAGGCAGAAG
>NZ_AUIE01000001.1 GCF_000423545.1 Metapseudomonas resinovorans DSM 21078 | reverse complement strand
TCGCCGCGCAGGATGATCTGGCCCATGTGGGACACGTCGAACAGGCCGGCCTGCTCGCGGGTGTGCAGGTGCTCCTTGAGCACGCCGAGCGGGTATTGCACCGGCATGTCGTAACCAGCGAAGGGCACCATGCGCGCGCCGAGTTCGAGGTGCAGGGCGTGCAGCGGGGTTTTGGCGAGATCGGTCATGTATTGCTCCAGGAATAAAAGTCCGAACGGGATGAGGCTTCCCTCACCCCCGGCCCCTCTCCCAGGGGGAGAGGGGAGAAATCAGCATTCGATGATGTTCACGGCGAGGCCGCCGCGAGCGGTTTCCTTGTATTTGCTCTTCATGTCGGCGCCGGTCTGGCGCATGGTGCGGATGACCTTGTCGAGGGAGATGAAGTGCTGGCCGTCGCCGCGCAGGGCCATGCGCGCGGCATTGATGGCCTTCACCGAACCCATGGCGTTGCGCTCGATGCAGGGCACCTGGACCAGCCCGCCGACGGGGTCGCAGGTCAGGCCGAGGTTGTGTTCCATGCCGATTTCGGCGGCGTTCTCCACCTGCTGCGGGGTGCCCCCCATGACTTCGCAGAGCGCGCCGGCGGCCATCGAGCAGGCCACACCGACCTCACCCTGGCAGCCGACTTCGGCGCCGGAGATGGAGGCGTTTTCCTTATAGAGGATGCCGATGGCGGCAGCGGTGAGCAGGAAACGCTCGATGCCGTCGGTGTTGGCGCCCGGCACGAAGCGGCTGTAGTAGTGCAGCACGGCGGGCACGATGCCGGCCGCACCGTTGGTGGGGGCGGTGACCACACGGCCGCCGCTGGCGTTTTCCTCGTTCACCGCCAGGGCGTAGAGGTTGACCCAATCCAGCACGCTGAGGCTGTCGCGCAGGTTGGCTTCCGGGTGTTCGCTGAGCTGGCGGTAGAGCGCGGCGGCACGGCGCTTCACCTTGAGCCCGCCGGGCATGATGCCTTCCTTGCGGCAGCCGGTGGTCACGCAATCCTGCATCACCTGCCAGATATTCATCAGGCCGGTGCTGGTTTCCTCAGGGGTGCGCCAGGCTTTCTCGTTCTCGCGCATCAGGCCGCTGATAGAGAGCCCGGTGGCGCTGCAGTAGGCGAGCATGTCCTTGCCGGTCTTGAAGGGATAGGGCAGCGGTGTGCTGTCTTCGACTATGCGGTCCAGCCCGGCCGCTTCCTCGTCCACCACGAAGCCACCGCCCACCGAGTAGTACTCGCGCGAACGAATCTGGATGCCGGCGTCGTCGAAGGCCCGGAAAATCATGCCGTTGGGGTGGTAGGGGAGCGGCTTGCGGATCATCGCCAAGTGCTCTTTTTCCACGAAATGGATCGGCTTCTCGCCGCCCAGGCGCAGTTCGCCACTTTGGCGAATGCTCGCCAGGCGCTCATCCACGCGTTCGGTATCCACGGTATCCGGTTGCTCGCCTTCCAGGCCCAGCAGTACGGCCTTGTCGCTGCCGTGGCCTTTGCCAGTGGCGCCGAGGGAGCCGTAGAGCTCGACTTTCAGGCTGTGGGTGTCGGCCAGCAGGCTCTCGCGGCGCAGGCCTTCCACGAAACGCGCGGCGGCGCGCATCGGGCCAACAGTATGGGAGCTGGAGGGGCCGATGCCGATCTTGAACAGGTCGAAGACACTGAGAGACATGTCGTGCTCCTGAGCGGGTGCTCGGCTCTTTCTTATTAGTCAGCGTAGTCAGCCCGGCGGAACGGACCTTGCGGACCGACCGCCGTGCTCCTTGTCTTGTGTCCGGTCGCTGTAGGAGCGAGCTTGCTCGCGAATGGCTCCGCAGAGCGCTTCGCCAGCAAGCTGGCTCCTACAGAGGATCGCCGTCAGGCGTCCTGGTAGGCCTCGATGGACGGGCAGGCGCAGACCAGGTTGCGGTCGCCGTAGACGTTGTCCACGCGACCCACCGGCGGCCAGTACTTGCCCTCCACCAGGCTGGCGGTGGGGTACACGGCCAGCTCGCGGCTGTAGCGATGGGTCCACTCACCGACCAGTTCCGCCGCGGTGTGCGGGGCGTTCTTCAGCGGGTTGTCGTTGGCGTCCAGTTCACCGTTCTCCACGGCGCGGATTTCTTCGCGGATGCGGATCATGGCGTCGCAGAAGCGGTCCAGCTCTTCCTTGGACTCGCTCTCGGTGGGCTCGATCATCAGGGTGCCCGGCACCGGGAAGGACATGGTCGGGGCGTGGAAGCCGTAGTCGATCAGGCGCTTGGCCACGTCATCGACGCTGATGCCGCTGCTGTCCTTGAGTGGGCGCAGGTCGAGGATGCACTCGTGGGCCACCAGGCCGTTGCTGCCGGTGTAGAGCACCGGGTAGTGCTCTTCCAGGCGGCGGGCGATGTAGTTGGCGTTCAGGATCGCCATCTGGGTGGCGCGACGCAGGCCTTCGCCGCCCATCATGCGGATGTACATCCAGGTGATGGGCAGGATGCTGGCGCTGCCGAACGGCGCCGCGCTGACCGCACCTTCCTTGCGGGCCATGTGTGCGTGGCCGGGCAGGAACGGCGCCAGGTGGGCTTTCACGCCGATCGGGCCGACACCCGGGCCGCCGCCGCCGTGGGGGATGCAGAAGGTCTTGTGCAGGTTGAGGTGGGACACGTCGCCACCGAACTGGCCCGGAGCGCAGAGGCCGACCATGGCGTTCATGTTGGCGCCGTCGATGTACACCTGGCCGCCGTTGTCGTGGATGATGGCGCAGATTTCGCGAATGCCTTCCTCGAACACGCCGTGGGTGGACGGGTAGGTGATCATCAGTGCGGCGAGGCGATCCTTGTGCTCTTCGGCCTTGGCCTTGAGGTCGGCGATGTCCACGTTGCCGCGGGCGTCGCACGCGGTCACGACCACGCGCATGCCAACCATGCTGGCGGTCGCCGGGTTGGTGCCGTGGGCCGATTGCGGGATCAGGCAGATGTCGCGCTGGTCGTCGCCGCGGCTGGGGTGGTAGGCGCGGATGGCCAGCAGGCCGGCGTACTCGCCCTGGGAGCCGGCGTTGGGCTGCAGGGACACGGCGTCATAGCCGGTGGCCTTGCACAGCATGGCTTCGAGCTCGGTGGTCAGCTCCAGGTAGCCCTGGGACTGCTCGGCCGGCGCGAAGGGGTGCAGGGCGCCGAACTCGGCCCAGGTCACCGGAATCATCTCGCTGGCAGCGTTCAGTTTCATGGTGCAGGAACCCAGCGGGATCATGGTCCGGTCCAGGGCCAGGTCCTTGTCGGCCAACTTGCGCAGGTAGCGCATCAGCTCGGTTTCGGAGTGGTAGCGGTTGAACACCTCATGTTCGAGGAAGGGCGATTCGCGCAGCAGATCCAGCGGCAGGCAGTCGCCCGTGCGGGCCGCCAGTTCGGCGAAGTCCGGCAGGTCCTGGCCTTGGCTGGCGAATACTCCCCAGAGCGCCTCAATGCTGGCCTGGTCGCAGGTTTCATCCAGGGAGATGCCCACGCGAAGCTCATCCACAACCCGCAGGTTGATCCGCGCGGCTTGGGCGGCCCCCTGCACCTCGCCCACCGGGCGGGCGGTGACGACGCTGAGGGTGTCGAAAAAGTGATGCTGCTCGACCTTCTGGCCCAGTTGCACCAGGCCCTGGGCCAGGATGGCGGTGAGACGGTGCACACGCCGGGCGATGCCGGCCAGGCCCTGCGGGCCGTGGTAGACGGCGTACATGCTGGCGATGTTGGCCAGCAGCACCTGGGCGGTGCAGATGTTGCTGGTGGCCTTCTCGCGGCGGATGTGCTGCTCGCGGGTCTGCATGGCCAGGCGCAGGGCCGGCTTGCCGTGGCGGTCGATGGACACGCCGACCAGGCGGCCGGGCATGTCGCGCTTGAAGGTGTCGCGGGTGGCGAAGTAGGCCGCGTGCGGACCGCCGAAGCCCAGCGGCACGCCGAAGCGCTGGGCGCTGCCCAGCACCAGGTCGGCGCCGAACTCGCCGGGCGGGGTGAGCAGGGTCAGGGCCAACAGGTCGGCGGCTACGGCCACCAGCGCACCGGCGCCATGGGCGCGTTGCACCAGGGCACGATGGTCCGGCACATGGCCTGTGCTGGCGGGGTATTGCAGCAGCAGGCCGAAGTAGCCGGACAGGTCATCCAGCCCGGCCTCGTCACCAATGACCACCTCGATGCCCAGCGGCTCGGCGCGGGTGCGCAGCACGTCGAGGGTCTGCGGATGGCAATGGCTGGAGGCGAAGAACGCCGGTGCCTTGTTCTTGGCCAGGCGCTTGCAGAAGGTCATGGCCTCGGCGGCAGCGGTGGCCTCATCCAGCAGGGAGGCGTTGGCGATCTCCATGCCGGTGAGGTCGCTGACCAGGGTCTGGAAGTTCAGCAGGGCTTCCAGGCGGCCCTGGGAAATTTCTGGTTGGTACGGGGTATAGGCGGTGTACCAGGCCGGGTTTTCCAGCAGGTTGCGCAGGATCGGCGTCGGCGTGTGGCAGGGGTAGTAACCCTGGCCGATGTGGTTGCGGAAAATCTGGTTCTTCGCGGCGATAGCCTTGATCGCCGCAAGCGCCTCGGCCTCGCCCTGCCCGGCCGGCAGGTCGAGCACGCTGGTGCCCTTGATGCTGTCAGGAATGACGCTGGCGATCAGCGCGTCCAGCGAGGCATGGCCGGTCAGCGCCAGCATGGTGGTGATATCCGCGTCACGCGGACCGATATGGCGGGCAACGAACTCGTTGTCGGTGCCCAAGGAAAGATGTGATCTGGTCATGGCGGCCCCGGCTCAGGCGTTGTCGGCGAGAAAACGGTCATAGGCGGCCTGGTCCATCAGCCCGGCGAACGCTTCGGGATTGTCCGGGCGGATGCGGAAGAACCAGCCGTCGTCCATGGGCGCCTCGTTGACCAGCTCGGGGTTGTCGGCCAGGGCCTGGTTCACCTCGATCACCTCGCCGGTCAGCGGCATGGTGATATTGCTGGCAGCCTTCACCGACTCCAGCACTGCAACTTCCTGCCCCTCGTCGTAGCGACCGACATCCGGCAGCTGCACGAACACCACATCCCCCAGGGCCTCCTGGGCGAAGCTGGTAATGCCGACGGTCAGTTCACCGGAGGCTTCAACGCGCAGCCATTCGTGCTCGGGAGTAAAACGCAGCGTGCTCATGGATCGTCCTCTTGTTATCAGGTGGGGGCCCGAGCGCTGTGTGGGCTCGGCTGACTGAACAAGAGCAAGGGCGATGCCAGTTTATAAAAACACTTACAAATCAAATACTTAAATTATTATTCATGGCATGCCTTCGCCACATCGGAACGATATCGCTCCACTTTCTTATGGAGCATCGATCGGCCTGGATGGCGCAAAGCCCCGAGAATCAGGGCCTTGAAGCAAATGGAGCGAAATCGCTCCAGCGGAACGTAATCGAACCGCGGCCCCTGCCGGCACGGAGCCGCCAGGTCATTCGCGCCTCACAGAGAACCACTCAGCCACGCGAGATACCGTACTTGCGCAGCCGTTGGCCGATGGCTGTGTGGGAGGTATTCAGCCGTACAGCCAGCTGCCGCGTGGAGGGATAGGCCGCATAAAGGCGCTGCAGCAGGTTCTTCTCGAAGCCCTGGACAGCCTCCTCCAGGCTGGTCACGTCCAGCGGGTCGCCCTGCTGGGGATTGAGGGCGGTGCCGGCCAGTTCCAGGCTGTCGCAGTCGATCAGCTCGCCTTCGCTGATGGCTGCGGCGCGGAAGATCACGTTCTGCAGCTGGCGCACGTTGCCCGACCAGCGATTGCCCAGCAGCACCGGGTAGGTGGCCGGGGCCAGGCGGCAAGGCGGGCGCTGGATCTGCGCGCAGGCCTGGCGCAGGAAGTGCTCGGCCAGCAGGAGGATGTCCTGCCCGCGCTCGCGCAGGGGCGGCACCATCAGGTTGAGCACATTGAGGCGGTAGTAGAGGTCTTCGCGGAAGCTGCCCTCCGCCACCATGCGCTCCAGGTTGCGGTGAGTGGCGCAGAGCACGCGCACGTTCACCTGTACCTCGCGGTCGCCACCGACACGGCGGAAGCAGCCGTCGCTGAGAAAGCGCAACAGCTTGGCCTGCAGGTAAGGCGACATCTCCCCCACTTCATCGAGAAACACCGTGCCGCTGTCGGCCAGTTCCAGCAACCCCGGCTTGCCGCCGCGCTGGGCGCCGGTGAAGGCGCCGGCCGAATAACCGAACAGCTCGCTCTCGGCCAGGCTTTCCGGCAGTGCTGCGCAGTTGAGCGCGAGGAAGGGGGCGTCGCGGCGGGCGCTCATGGCGTGACAGGCGCGGGCCACCAATTCCTTGCCGGTGCCGGTTTCGCCCTGGATAAGCAGCGGCGCGTCCAGACTGGCCACCTTGCGCAGCCGCGCCTTGAGCGCTTTCAGCTCGGCCGACTTGCCCAGCAGCGCGTCCAGCCCCTCGGCATGGTCGTGGTGCAGAGACGCCAAGCGCTCGCCGATCCGGCTCGGCGGGTAGAGGGTCAGCAGGCCGCCCACCAGGGCATCCGTTCCGCCGCTGATGGGCGTGGCATCCAGCAACAGGGCCTGGCCCTGGAAGCTCACCTCGCACATGGGCAGGCGGAAGCCCTTGTCGATCAGGGTCTGCGCCAGGTTCGCCTCGGCGAACAGGCTGGACAACGGTTCCCCGGCCGGCTCGCGACCATAGAGCCCGACCAGGGCCGGATTGGCCAGCAGCACATGGCCGCCGGGGTCCACCGCCAGCACCGGGTCGCTCACCGCGGCAAGCAAGGCATCCAGCTGCAAATGCCGGCGCTGGCCGGGGAGGATGTCGACAAGCTCCACGGCCCGCACGCCATCCACTCGCAACAGGGCGTCGTAGAGTTCGTCCAGCACGGCCTGTGACAAGGCCGGTGCGTCGATGTAGACGTTGGGCGGGATCATCTCCACCGCGTCCAGGTTGAGGTTGCGCGCGCCCAGCAACGCCAGGACTTCCTGGGTAATGCCGACGCGGTCGATGAAGGTGACGTGGATTCGCATTACTGGCCCCGGTCGATCTTGTTCTGCGCCGCGAGGGTGCGGGCGCCATTCAGCAGTTCATCGAGGAAGGCGCGCAAGATCATGGGCGCCACCACCCCGCGTCGGGTGATCGTCTCGAAGGCGGAGAGCAGTTGCAGACGGCCAGGCCCCAGGTGTTCCAGGTCGCCCGCCTCCACCCATTGCCGCGCGTAGTGCTCGGGCAGGAAGCCGGCATAGGCCCCCGAGAGAATCAGCATGGCCTGGGCCTCGACGTTGTCGACCGTGGCAGCGGCCTTTTCCACGCCCAAGGCCTGAAGGTCGCGCTGCTGCAGGTAACCACGCGCCACCACGCGGCTGGCGGCGATGCGCTCCAGTAGATCCACCTTGGGCGCAGTGATGCCGAACAGCGCGTGGTTGCGGCCGCAGTAGAAGCCATGGCTTTCCTGGTACAGCGGCGAATAGGACAACCCCGGCACGCGAAACGGGAAATGCCCCACCGCCAGGTGCAAGCGACCATCCAGCACCCGTTCTTCCAGCTCGGCCGGAGTGCCGATGTAAACGTGCAGGTGAACGTCGTGGCCGCGCTGGACGAAACGCTGGGTGGTCGCTTTCAGTGGGCAGGCCGGGTCGGTGATGGTGGTGTCGATCACCCCGAGGTTGAGGGTGCCGCTGACCTGACGCTTGAGCACATCGGCATCCACGCAGAAGTCCTCCACCGCGCCCAGCAGGCGCAGGGTGGCCTCGTGTATCGCCTGGCCCTGCTCGGTCAGGCGGAAGCCGCTGCGCCCACGTTCGCAGAGCTTGACCCCGAGCCGCGTCTCCAGGTGCGCCATCTGCTCACTGATGGTGGATTGGGCAACGTTGAGGGCGGCCTGGGCAGCCGAGAATCCCCCGCACTTGACGATGGTGTTGAAGACCCTGAGCAGCTTCAGGTCCACATCGTGCAATTGAATCATCCTGCACCTCACAGGCAAGGGATTACATCGGTTATGGCGATTTGCGCATCGCATCATCGTCATTTTTCAAGGCGCAGGTAAAGCCCAGGATAAGGCCATGGTCGAGGTGCGAGCACCCTGCCGGTCACCCTACAAGAACAACGTGGAGTCGCCTGAACATGTCCAGCAACAGCTATGAAAACGGTCGCCTGAATCTGCCCTTCGTCGGCCATTGCACCTTCGCCAAGTCGCCCGTCTGCACCGACTGGGACGCCCTGAACGCGGACGTTGCCGTGCTTGGCGCGCCCAACGACATGGGGACCCAATGGCGCTCCGGCGCGCGTTTCGGACCGCGCGGCATTCGCGAGGCATCCACCCTGTTCTCCTTCGGCCACAGCGGCGCCTACGACTTCGAGGACGACGTGATGTACCTCCAGCAGGAGGATGTGCGGATCGTCGACGTGGGTGACGCCGACATCGTTCATACCGATATGAATACCAGCAACGCCAACATCGAGTTTGCCGTGCGCAAGCTGCTGGAAGCCGGCGCCATGCCGGTGGTGCTGGGCGGCGACCACTCGGTGCACGCGCCGGTGATGAAGGCCTTCGAGGGTCGTGGCCCCATCCATATCATTCACTTCGACGCCCACCTGGACTTCGTCGACGAACGCCACGGCGTACGATTCGGCCACGGCAACCCGCTGCGCCGCGCGTCGGAGATGGATCACATCGTCGGCATGACCCAGATGGGTATCCGCAACGTGTCCTCCTCCAACCGCAGCGACTACAACGCCGCTCGCGAAGCCGGCTCGAAGATTCTCTCGGTGCGCGACGTGCGCAAGCTCGGCCGCGACGGCGTGCTGGACCTGATTCCCGAGTGCGAGTCCTACTACATCACCATCGACATCGACGGCTTCGACCCCTCCATCGCGCCGGGCACCGGCACGCCGAGCCATGGCGGCTTCCAGTACTACGAGGTGCTGGAAATCATCCAGGGCCTGGCCAACCGCAGCCAGGGACGCATTGTCGGCATGGACCTGGTGGAAGTAGCCCCCGCCTACGATCCGACCGGCATGACCTCGATCCTGGCGGCGCAGCTGCTGATGAACAGCATCGGCTTCGTCTTCCATGCCCGGAAGCAAGCCAAGGGGTGAAGCGGAACAAGGTGCAATGCGCCACGAGTCCCCTCCTCTCCCATCGGGAGGGGGCTGGGCGCGAGGGATACTGCGCTTCACGGACTTCCGTGGGCAGGACTGCGTCCTGCTTGGCGATTGAAATCGCCCCTACAGATGCAATCGCCGTCTACGGAATGCGTTAGCCGCTACAGGAACATGCCGCCCGACGCCTCCACCCGCTGGCCGTTGATCCAGCGGCCGGCGTCGGAGAGCAGCATGGCCACCGCGGCACCGATGTCTTCCGGCAAGCCGACGCGCCCCAGGGCGGTGTTGCTGGCAATGAAGGCATTCACCTCGGAGTTGTCGCGCACCACGCCACCGCCGAAATCGGTCTCGATGGCGCCGGGGGCCAGCACATTCACTGAGATACCACGGGCGCCCAGCTCCTTGGCCTGGTAGCGGGTCAGCACCTCCATTCCGCCCTTCATTGCCGCGTAGGCGGCGTAGCCCGGCAGGGCGAAGCGCGCGAGGCCGGTAGAGATATTGAGGATGCGCCCGCCGTCGGCAATCAGCGGCAACAGCTTCTGGGTGAGGAAGAACGGGCCCTTGAGCTGGACGTTCACCAGGTGGTCGAACTGCTCTTCAGTGGTTTCGGCGAAGCTGGCGCGGATGCCGATACCAGCGTTGTTCACCAGGAAGTCGAAGCTGTCGCGGCCAAATTCGTTCTTCAGCAAGCGGCCCAGACTGGTGACGAAGTCGTCGAAAGTGCCGCTCTTGCTCACGTCCAGCTGCAGCATCGCAGCGTGGCCACCGAGGTCCAGGATTTCCCGGCTGAGGGATTCGGCGTCCTCCAGCTTGCTGTGATAGGTGCCGATGATGTCGATGCCCTGGGCAGCCAGGTGCTGCGCCATGCTCTTGCCAAGGCCGCGGCTGGCGCCGGTGATGAGTGCGATCTTGCGGGTCATAGCTGTGCTCCTGGTGACAGGTGGGGAAGTGGTGAGGCGCTTATTGTCCGGATTAAGTGCGATAAAGAGGCTGATCTCGGAAGCACTGATCGGCACATTCGAACAATCCGGAAAGAGGCACCGCACGGATGAACAAGCTGGAGCTACTGAGAACCTTCGTACGGGTCAGCGAACTGTCAAGTTTCACCCAGGCCGCCGACAGCCTCGGCCTGCCCCGCTCCACCGTATCCGACCAGGTGCTGCCCCTGGCGGTCCCCCTGCTCTATGCCCACCGCCGCCTGCCACAACGGGTGCGCGCCTTCATGGATTGGCTGGAGGGACTGATCGACCTGGAGGTGCGGCACGACCACAAAAACGATTGATGGGCATCAGGTCAGTCGCCGGCCGCCGCTGCTAGGCTTTCCATCGCCAACGAGGAGCCACGATGAACAACTCGACCGTCCACCCTGACCGTGATGTGTTTCCCCTGCTCCAACTTTTGCACGACCGGGGCGGTTCCGACCTGTTCCTGAGCGTGGGTGCCATGCCTCATCTCAAGGTGGAAGGACGCAGCATGCCGGTCGGTGACCAGCCGCTGAAATCTGGCGAAGTGCAAATGATGGCCTATCAACTGATGACCCAGAAGCAAGTTGCCGAGTTCGAGCGCGAGCTTGAAATGAACTTCGCGGTCAGCATCCAGAACAACGGGCGCTTCCGCATCAACGTGTACTACCAGCGCGGAGAGGTTTCGATGGTAGTACGGTTGATCAAAAGCGAGATTCCCGGCATCGAAGCATTGGGCCTGCCCGCCCTTCTGGAGAAGTTGGTGGTGCAGGATCGCGGCCTGATCCTGGTTATCGGGGCCGCCGGCTCCGGCAAGTCGACCACCTTGGCGGCGATGCTGGATTATCGAAATCGCCATCGCGATGGCCACATCGTCTGCATCGAAGACCCGATCGAGTTCCTTCATTCGCATCAGCGCTCGATCATCGACCAGCGGGAAGTCGGCCTGGACACTCACAGCTTTTCCGACGCCTTGCGCAATGTGCTGCGAGAAGCGCCCGATGTGATCATGCTCGGGGAAATACGCGACCTGGAAACCATGCAGCATGCCCTGCATTACGCCGAGACCGGGCATCTCTGCCTGGCCACCCTCCACGGCACGAGCAGCAGTCATGCGATTGAACGCATCTCCCGCTTCTTCCCCGACGAGGCACGGCGACAAGTGCTGGCCGACCTGTCGCAGAACCTGCTGGCGATGATCGGCCAGCGCCTGGTTCCGGGCCTTGCCCAGAAGCGCGTAGCCGCCGTGGAGTTGATGCTGGGTACGCCTTACATCAAGGACCTGATCCTGCGGGATCAACTGGACGATCTGAAGTCGGCTACTGAGCGAGCCCTGGAACAAGGCATGCAGACGTTCGACCAGCACCTCTTCGCCCTGTTCGAGGCGGGTCGCATCACCCTGACCGACGCACTCAAGTTCGCCGACTCGCGTACCGACCTCGGGCTGCGCATCAAGCTCGAGCGCGGATTCAGCGCCGCGGACTCCGACCTGAAAGTACTGCGTGACAGCTAGACGAATGCGTCATTCGACGTAGGTGCAGCGATTGCGGCCATCGTGCTTGGAATCGTAGAGCGCCTGGTCGGCCTTGATCAGCGCCTGGTTGAGCGTAGCGCCGTCGTCCAGCCTGGCCAGGCCGATACTGATGGTGGCTGGATGGTCCGTGGGGGTTTCACGTACGGTGCGTAGCAGCTTCTCCATACGTTGCTGTGCATCGTCAGGTGTCATGTCCCAGAGGTAGATGCCGAACTCCTCGCCGCCCAGCCGGGCGAACTCGAACTCGCTCACCTCCGCGCCGATGTTGGCAGCGACCCGTTGCAACACCACGTCGCCAATGTCGTGGCCGAAGCTGTCGTTGATCTTCTTGAAGTAGTCGATATCCACCATGGCCAGGTAGCGCCGCTGTCCGGGGACCGCCGTCTCCAGCCGTGCGGTGGTTCGGGTCATGAAGGCGCGTCGATTGGGGATCTGGGTCAGCGTATCGACATAGGCCTGTTCGATGAGAAGCTTGGCCATCAGGTAGTTGTGCAGCTTGCCGTCGCTCAAGCGCACGAAGGTGTAGGCAGTTATCGCGCCGAGGAACAGCACGTAGAACAGAATCAGGGTGCCTTTTAGTTCGAGCACCGGAATGCCGCCAACGAAAGGATTGAGCAGCCCCCAGGTCAGCGCCTGCACGGAAAAGTAGCTGTAGTTGTTGTGCGGCAGCACCGAGGCCAGGAAAACGACGCTGGACGCGGTGAGGGTCAGCCAGAGTGGCTGCAGGTCCACGGGAACTCCGTCAATCACCAGCCGCGCGCTCAGGCAATAGACCGATACATAGATCAGGTTGAGCACATAGAAATGCTGGGCCTTGCGAATCAGCGGGACGCACGCAACAAGCCCGCAGAGCAGTGCCAGCAGGAAGATGGACTTGAAGGTGAACCCCTGGCCGCCTTCGAAACTCACCACCAGGTCGAAGAGAAACCAGAGCGCGATGCTGACGCCAAGCACCAGCACACAGAAGGTGCGCAATTGCTCGAAGTCGTACTGCAGGAACTCTGCCTTGAGTTCGGCGGTGACAGCCTGATGGGAAAGCTGGGATTCGACAGTACGGAACATGGGGCCCTCCGATGGCGACTCAAGCAGCCTAGCCCACCGGAGAGAGGGTATCGAGAAAGCTGGCGTCGGGCTTTGCGCGGCTCGGCCGCAATCTGCCGCGCCGCCTACCGCAAGGCTTTACCCCAGGGGCGGTAGCGCAGGGAGAAGACGGCGTCTGGGTGGCAGGTGCTGACACGGGCCGGGTCGGCGCTGACGGCGTGGAAGGGTTGATCAGGCTTGCTGGTCTGGCGAAAGGCTTCGCGCACGATGCCGATGGAACAGGGCAAGGCGACGGCATAGGCGCGGCGCACACGACTCGGGAGGGCGACCGTGCCTTCGCCGTCCTGCCACCAGACCTGGATGCCCAGACCATTCAACTCACCCAACCAGCCAGCGTAGGTACTGGGCGCCAGCTTGCCGGCACTGAAGGCGCTGAGGTGCAGCGGCCCACCCAGGCGGGTGTGGAAGTCCTGCAACTGGCGCCGCAACGCTTCACGGCGTTCAGGCGCCTGGAATTGCTGGTCTTCCAGCTCCAGGGGCAGGTACCAGCCGGACGCCGGCAGTAGCCACTGTTCGCGCAGCGCGCGCTGCTGGGCCAGGGAGCGGCCCAATTGATACTGCCAGTAGGCGGCCAGGCCGGGGTTATCCAGTTCGCGCTGGCGCTGGTAATAGGCCGGGTCCATGTACAAGCCGAGCACCAGGTGCAGCCCTTGCTCATGGGCGGCACGCAAGGCCTGGGCGAGCCAGCCGTTGGCGCCGCCGAAGTCGGAATCACCGTAGGCCGTCCACTGCACGATGAGGGTTTTCACGCCGTTGCGGGCGCTGGCCCGCCAAAGGTCACGCCAGGTGTCCAGCGCAATGCGGCTGTCGGCGTTGAGCGGCTGGTAGAACAGCCGCTCCTCGGCCTGGAGCTGGGCACCGAGGAGGAGGCAAAGAGCAAGCAGCAGGCCACGCATCAGAAGTTCACCTCCACGCCTACCAGTACACCGTTAGCTTGCTCGTACAGATTGCCACCCAGCGCCCACTGGTACTCGGTGCGCACCGTGACATGGGCGCGGTAGGCGTTGTAGCGATCATCGCCGTACCAGTACTGCCAACGCAGGCCGACGCCGGTGCGCCAGTCTTGCCGCCAGTCGTTGCTCGGGTCCTGCGCAGAGAACTCGAGGAAGCCATAGGGCATCAGGGTTTGCGGGCTGTCCACCGGCAGTTTGTAGGCCTTGCCCTGCTGGAGGCGGGACAGCCACTGATGGTCACCGGCGCGGGTCCACCAGGCGGCATCCAGGTAGAGAGAGCGCTCGTTCCACGAGGATTCGTCCACCCTCCAGTCGTTGCGGTACTCGTTCTGGTCGAAGAACGACGCCGTAGCACGCAGCAGCAAATCAGTGGTGGTGCGGCCATCGCGCACATGATCGTCGAGGGCATCCGAGACTTCGCCTGGGTTCAGCCACTGGCCGAGGCTGAAGCCGCTGAAGTCCTCCTCACGAAGCTCGCTTTGGGTGTAGATCTCGCTGTAAAGGTTGAGATTCTGGGAGCCGATGGGCTTGAAGCGCAGGCCAAGGCCAGCGCCCAGGGAGCGCCCGTAGCGATTGCGACCGTCGCCGCCCATCAGCGCACGTCCATAGACCGACAGACTCTTCCCGGCGTGGATCGGCTCGTCTCCCAGAGCGCGGTCCCACATGGCCAGTTGCACGTTCTGCGATTGGGAACGGCGACGCTCGTCGACGCTGCCATCCTGGCGGAAACTATCGTTGGTGGCCGTGCCTGCCGGCGACCAGGTGCTGGCGAGGGTAAGGTTGTCACGTCGCGACAAGACGTCATGGGCGCGGCGCTGGCGATAGCGGCGAGCCTCCAGACTGCCGTACTCGTCGTCACCGGCAACCGGGTCCTGCTCCAGATCGATTACCCGGCGCAGTTCACGTCGGGCACTGGCGCTGTCCTCAATCTCGTCGTAGCGCCAGGCCAGGGTTTCGCCGATGCGATAGGCTTCTGGATAGGCGCGGGTGGCGCGCTCCAGGTAGGGAATGGACCGGCGCCGAACTTCCGGTGTATCAGCCGCGGCGAGGCGCATGCCGTAGTCGGCACCAAAACGCGGATTATCCGGATCGAGACGTACTGCATCGGCCAGCCAGGCAATGCTCTGTTCCCTTTCCCCTGACGCCTGGGCGGTGCCAGCAGCGGCGTAGTAGTGCTCGGCGCGCGGCTCGTGGGTCAGGGCCTGACGTTGACGATCGAGGGCTAGTCGCTGCTGGCCGGCGGCCTGGGCGATGGCGGCGCCCAGGGCGAAGTCGTCAGCCTTGGCCGCGTTGGCCTGCTGCCAGTAATGCTCGGCGGCCTCGACATCCCCGGCGGCCAGGGCACTGCGGGCGGCGGTAAGGCGCGCCGTGCTGTCCAGTTCGTTCAGCGGGATATCCCGCCAGATGCGCCAGGCGCCGGCCGGGTCGCCCGCAGCGTCCAGCGCATAGGCCAGTGGCTGGCGGCTGGAGCGGTCACCCAGGTCGAGTGCGGCCTGGTAGTAGACCACCGCCGCGCCGGGATGCTGGGACATCGCGCAACGCCCGAGGGCGCGCAGCGAGCCAGCATCCTGAGCCTCGCCCACCAGGCGCCGCACCACATCGCATTGGCCGGCTTCAGCCAGACGGCCGAGCAGTTGGCCGCGCGTGGCTGGGTCGACCTGCGCGGCCAGCACCTCGACGCGTGCGAGGTCCACTGGGCTATCACTTTTCGCGTAGAGGCTGGCCAGCCGCTGCAACAGCGGCGCAGGCAGGCGACCTCGATGGCGGTCGAAGGCCTGTTCGAGCATCTGCCGGGTTTCAGCCTCGCGGCCGGCCTTGAGACTGAGGTAGCTGGCCTGGTCGAGGGCCTTGAGATCGCCGGTACGGCGGTAGTAGTCCAGCCATAGCCGCTCAGCTGCAGCATCCTGGCCTCGCGCCTGGATTAACGTGGCGCGCTGGCGGAGCACATCCGGCGTTTGCGGCTGGCGGGCGAGCCAGGCCAGGGCGAGGTCGGTCTGACCCTGTTCCTGCCACAGGGCGAGGAGGCTGTCACGACGGACTCGATCCCAGGGCTCGGGCAGGGTCTGGCGCTCCATCAGGTCGCTGGCGCCCAGGCGCTGGGCCAGGACCAGCCAGGTTTGCGGATCATCCTCGGCGCGGCAGTCGATCAGTTGCTCGCGCGCCGCTGCGGGGTCGTGGCGGGACAACCACTCGGCGGTTTCCAGGCAAGGCCGGTCGAGCTGGTTGCCCAGCTCACGCACCAGCGGGCTGTCGTTCTCCTGCCGGGCCAGCTCCCAAAGACGGGCACGCTGGGCAGGGTCGTTCTGGTCCTGCTGGGGCAAGGAGTGCAGCCAGCGCCTGGCCATGTCCAGTCGCCCCAATGCGACAGCCCGATCAAGCATGGCCAGGCGAACCTCGCGTTCCGCTTCGGCGGAAGGAGCCTGCTGCAACAGACGCTCAAGGCCCGGTTCATCGAGCAGCTGCACCTGGGCGTTCGACAGGCGCCGCCAGTCTTGCGCCGGCAATTGGCCGCTGTCGGCCAGGGGCTGCAACTGATCGACAGTAGTGGACCAATCGCGCAGCTGTTCAGACCAGTTCGCACGCGCCAGTCGCAACACCGTGCCATCACCGCGAATCGGGATCTGGTTGAGCCAGTCGAGTGCGCTTCGCGCGCCGTGTGTCCTGGCAAGGTTGAGGCTGTAGGCCTGCCACAGGCGCACACGCCGGTCGCCATCGGTCTGCGTCAACCAGCGTTCCACCTGTTCGGCCTTGGGCGGGTCCTGTTCGATCCAGGCCAGTCGCAGTTCTTCCCTACTGTCCTGGCCTTCCTGCGAGTTCCCCAAAGGCTCGGCAGCCACCTCGGCCTCGGCATAGCGATGCTGTTTGGCCAGGGCTTCCACCAGTAACTGGCGGGCCTCAACGTTGTTTGGAACCCTACCCAGCAGGTGACGCATCAGGCGCTCCACTTCGCCCCAGTTCTGCCGCCCGGCCTCGCGGTAGGCCCGGTCGATGAAGGGGTAGCTGCGAAAACGCTGGAAGTCGGTCATGGTGTCGGCGGCATGCAAAGGTGCGACGAGGGCACCTGCCAGCAACATGGCCGCCAGGCCGGTGGTCAGGGTCGGCTTCATGTGGCCTCCTCCACCAGGCGATAGGCTTCGCGCTGTTCGTCGGCCTGCTCCTCCAGGGCATGATCAAGAACGTCCTTTGTGATGATGCCGCGCGCCATCAGGTGCTCACCGAGGGACTCGCGCTCGGGATCGAAGTCGATCAGGGCCTGATTGAACAGCGACGGCGGCACCATGCCGCGCACCTGCAATAGCCGTCCGAACAGCACCTGGTGCTGACAGACCCGTTCCAGCAGCGCTTCGTCGTCGGCGTGGCGGGCGAGCTTCTCCATCATCCGCCGCGTTTCGGGGTTGCGCTGGCGGCCGACATACCAATGGCGCAAGCCAAGGGTGACCCGGCCTTGAGGGGCCAGGCAGCAACGCACCGGCTGCCCCAGCTGACGGCTGATGGCGCCAAGCGACACCTGGCTGACAGCGCGCTCGCTAGCCAATACCAGGGTGCCGTCCTCCTCCGCCACCGGCAGCACCGCATAGCGTAGGGCGATGCGCTTGGGCAATGCTTCGATCAGCGGCGGATCGATGTGGAAGGGGTTGAGCGGCGCCCAGTCCATGTCCTGCTGCTCGGCCAATACCTTGACCAGTTGGGTGCTGTCGACGAGGCCCCGAAGCAGCAGTTCACGGCCGAGGCTGCGGCGGATCGGGCTGGTGAGGGCGGCCTGCAAATCCGCTTCGCTGAGCACGCCACGCTCCACCAGGCGCTGCCCCAGAGGTTTGCCCTGGGGCTGCCCGAGCGCCGGGAACTCATGGGTGGTCTTGTCCCAGGCGACGCGGCGCGAGTCTCCCATTTCCAGGACCTGGCGCAGCGCCCGCAGGTTGGCGAAGAAGTTGACGAAGTTGCTCCACATCATTCGCGGCGCCGACAACACGCCCTGGAAGATGCCGTAGAAGCGGGTGACGAACCAGGCGCGCTGGAACAGGCGATTGAGCAGCATCAGGCCGTTGATCCAGAGCAGCGCGCTGAGCAGTCGGCTATCGGCGAGGATGGACTGGAAGCGCCAGGCCTCCGGGTTGACCAGGGTGATCAGCCACATGGTCAACAGCACCAGGAACAGCAGGTTGACCAGAAAGCTCAGCAGGTACGCAAAAAGGCCCCGGCGGTCACGCCAGAGGAAGTAGTTCATGACGGCGCGTGGGCTCCAGCCCAGGTTGGTGGTGCCCTGGAAGACGATACCGGTGATCCACCGCGACTTCTGCCGGATGGCGTGCTGCCAGGTTCGCGGGAAGTGTTCGCGCACGCAGATGACCTGGGTGAAGTGGCGGTTCATGCCGACTATCCAGTCCTTGGCCAGGGCCAGTTCCGGGTCGCTCACCGGGTAGCGCGCGAAGATACACTTCATGCCCTTCTGCTTGAGGCGGAAGCCGATGTCGTAGTCCTCGGTGAGGCTCTGCACGTCAAAGGCGATGCCGTCGCCATCTTCCAGCAGGGAGGCAATGGCGCGACGGCTGAAGCAGGTGCCGACGCCAGCGCTGGGCACCTGCCCGCTCAAGGCCTCGCGCACCACCACGTCCTTGCCATGGTTCTCGGAGAACTCGTCGACATAGTGACCTGCGGTGAAGCCCCACCACTCAGGCGCATAGGGGTAGACGGGGATCTGGATCAGATCCTTGTTCGGCAGCAGATAGTTGAACAGGCGCAGTTCCAGAGGCGAGATGACGTCTTCGGCATCGTGGAGGATGAAGCCGGAGAACTCGATCTTGGCGTCGGCCTCGAAGCGCAGGATGGCGTCGATCACGTTGTTCAGGCAGTCGGCCTTGCTGGTAGGGCCGGGGCGTGCGCAAACCACCTTGTGCACGTTGGGGAAGTGGCGACAAACGGCGTCGACGTCGGACTGGGTGTCCGGGTCGTTGGGGTAGGTACCAACGAATATCTGGTAGTTCTCGTAATCCAGCGTCGAGGCCGCCAGGCGCGCCATCTCACCCACCACGCCAACCTCTTGCCAGGCCGGCACCATGATCGCCAGGGGCTTCTCGGGCACCGAGTAGAGCAGTTGCTCATCGGCACGCTCGTGGCTGCCATAGACACGGAAGCGGCGAATCAGCTTGCGCGACCAGTAGACCAGGTCGATGAACAGGTCATCCAGGCCAAGCACGAGCATCAGCGCGGCCAGGATGATCGCCAGGTACTTGAGGCCGAAGAGGACGTAAGCAAGAAGATCGATCAGTTCCAGACTCATTCAGCGACGCCACCCTGCTGGTGCTCGACGAGCCACCGCACGAGGCGTTCGGCGATACGCTCGCTGGCGTGGCCATCGCCATACGGGCTAAAAACCTTGCTCATGGACTGGTAGGCCTCGGGGTCATCCAGCAGCCGGCTGGTCTCGTCAACGATGCGCTGCTGCACGGTGCCTACCAGCAACACGGTCCCGCCTTCCAGCACGGAGGGCCGTTCGGTGACCTTGCGCAGCACCAGCAGCGGCTTGCCGAGGGCCGGGGCCTCTTCCTGGATGCCGCCGGAGTCCGTGAGGATCAGGTAGGCGCGATCCATCAGCCAGACGAAGTGCTGGTAATCCTGGGGTGCGATGAGGTGGATATTGGTGCGGCCGGCGAGCACGCCGTAGACAGCGTTCTGTACCTGCGGGTTGAGATGCACCGGGTAGACGAACTGCACCTCGGGATAGCGCTCCGCCAACTCCGCCAGTGCCAAGCAGATGCGTTCGAAGCCCTTGCCGAAATTCTCCCGACGATGACCGGTGATCAGCACCAGGCGTTTGTCGGAATCCAGGGCCGCCAGCGGCGAATCGGCTGCGGGACGCCAGTTGGCTTCATGCAGGTGCTTGCGCATCCACAACAGGGCATCGATCACGGTGTTGCCGGTGACTTCGATCTTGTCGATGGAGATGTTCTCGCGCAGCAGGTTGTCGCGGGACTTTTTCGTCGGTGGGAAGTGCAGGTCGGCGATGACTGCGGTCAGGCTGCGGTTGGCCTCTTCCGGCCAGGGAGCCTTGAGGTCACCGGTGCGCAGGCCGGCTTCGACATGGGCAATGGGAATCTGCCGGTTGAAGGCGGCCAGGGCGGCGATGAAGCTGGTGGTGGTGTCACCGTGGACCAGGACGATGTCCGGTCGTTTGCGTTCGTAGCTCTGATCGAGCTTGTTCAGCAACTGCTCGGCCAGGCCGTTGAGGGTCTGGCCCTGGGTCATGACATCGAGGTCTTCGTCCACCTGGAGTTCGAAGGATGCCAGTACTTGCCGGAGCATTTCGTGATGCTGGCCAGTGGAGCAAATGTGTAGCTCAATGTCGTCTCGTTGGCGAAGCACCCGGGCGAGGGGTGCCATCTTGATGGCTTCGGGACGGGTGCCGAATACCATGGTGACGTTGAAAGGCATGGCGCTCTCCTTGAGCAGGTCGTCCCGCTGACCGATTGAAGCTGTCCTTGAGTGGCTCGCCCTTCTAGAAAAGTCCGTTAACTCGGGGCTGTCCAGCCGAGGTAGCCGACGCGTTGACGCGCATCAATCCGCTGGCCCATGGCTCGACCGGCCGTCTTATGGACTATGGTTTTCCTGGTCGCCATCTTCCCTGTGGATGCCACCATGACCCCGAAATCCGCCACCCCACAGGACGCTCCAGGCGCATTGGATGCGCGTTGTTTCACCCTCCTCCCCGCCCTGCTTTTGCTGCTGGCCACTCCCGCCCTGGCCGAGAGCGACGATGTGGCGCGCGGGCGTTATCTGATTCAGATTTCCGGCTGCAACGACTGCCATACGGCAGGATGGATGGAGTCGGCCGGCCAGGTGCCGGAGGATCGCTGGTTGACGGGCAGCCCGTTGGGCTGGCGAGGCCCCTGGGGTACCACCTATGCCTCGAACCTGCGGCTGGTGGCGCACAACCTGACAGAGCCGCAATGGCTGGAGCACGCCCGCCGGGAATGGCGGCCGCCGATGCCCTGGTTCAACCTGCGCAAGATGGAAGATGACGACCTCATCGCCATCTATCGCTATGTCCGCCACCTCGGCGCAGCGGGTGAAATGGCACCAGCCTACCTGCCACCGGACAAGACGCCGCAGATGCCCTATGCGGTATTTCCAGGCGTGAAGTGACGAAGCGCATCCTGTGCCAGTGCGAATCCGTTCGTCGGCGAGCCACCGTGCCGTGGCTCGCGCTTGACCTTCGGCGACCTGATCGGACGGCCGGCGAATAAAAGGTTAGGCATTCCTCGAAAGCACAGGTATTGTGTCGAGCGCTGTGATGCATGTGTCACCGGGAAACGGTCTGTACTTTAGCGGTCCCCTCTTCATCGGTTGCCGACTCTCTGCACTCAGTGACAGGCTGGAACGATCCAGCCCAGCAATAACTCAGTTTCTAGGAGACATTCCAATGTCCGAGCGCCAAACCGGCACCGTCAAGTGGTTCAACGATGAAAAGGGCTACGGCTTCATTACCACCGATAACGGTCCCGATCTGTTCGTTCACTACCGTTCTATCCAAAGCGCCGGCTTCAAAAGCCTGAAGGAAGGCCAGAAGGTCTCCTTCGTAGCTGTGCAGGGCCAAAAAGGCATGCAAGCCGACGAAGTGCAAGTGCTGTAAGCACGAGCCGAAAAAGAACCGGCCTTCGGGCCGGTTTTTTTTTCAGTGGTTTCAGATGGCCTCTTCCGGGCCACTACGTACAGAGAAAGTGAAATGCGCATCAAGACCTCCCACAGCAGCACCCCCAAGCCGCCGGCAGCCACCACTAGCAGCGAAGCCCTGGAAGCTCAGATTGCTGCCTTCCTGAACAAGGGTGGCGAGATCCAGGAAATCGCCAAAGGCGTGAGCGCCCAGGTTGCACCGAGCCGCCATATCCGCATCGGTAACAAGTAAGACCCTCCTGGCGCCCCTGGGCGGACAGGTGCAAGACCTGCCGCCCGGCGCCATCGCTCCGTCCTGCCAATGGGCGGATGCCACGTGCTGAAAGACTCACCGGACTAAACTCCCACGCAGGCCGACAGCGGCCGGAACTGGGGGTAATAGCCGGAGGGGGCCCGGCGCCAGCCAGATGGGAGGTGTCCCATGCAGCGGCACTACTACATCAGCGACAACCTGAAAGACCTGGAAAGGGTCGAAGACGAGCTCGAGGCCCTGGGCATCGACCACGAGCAGATCCATGTGCTCAGCGAACGCGACGCCGACGTCGAGCATTACCATCTTCATGATGTTTCCTCCGTGATGAAGCGCGACATGGTGCATTCCGGGCTGATCGGTGTCGGCATCGGCCTGGCCCTGGCAGCCCTTGTGATGCTGGTAGCCTGGCTCAGCGGCTGGACCGGCACGGCAGCGGGCTGGATTCCCTTCATCTTCCTGGCCATCGCATTGTTCGGCTTCAGCGTCTGGGAAGGCAGCCTGTTCGGCATACAGACGCCGAACGCCGTGGTGAAACGCTTCAAGCCCACGCTGGACGAAGGCAAGCATGTGTTCTTCGTCGACGTGAAGCCGACGCAGGAGCCCATCCTCGCCCGCGTCGTCAGTCATCACCCGATGCTCCGGACCGCAGGCACCGGCCAGGCCACACCGGATTGGGCCGAGGGCCTGCAACACCGGCTGCATCAGTGGCGCAAGATGATGTAACCCCGCCTGGCGGCGGCGGATGCAACGCCTGGCGTCATCCGCCGCTTCAACTCCTCCCCACACTGCCCTGCCCCGGCACAGTGCTGGCGCGGGCTTCGGCCATCAGCCAGTCGATGAGACGGCGCACCTTCTCCGCCGGAGGCGACCTGCGGCTCCACGCAAGACGATAGGCCCAGGGGGTCGACAGGCGGCAGCGTTCGCCGAAAGGCAGCACCAGCCGACCGTTGGCGATGTCGTCACAGGCCAGTGCGGTTGATCCGAGGGCGAAGCCCTGGCCGCTGACTGCGCCCTGGATGGCGTGGCCGATCAGGCCGAAACGCATCCCGCCTTTCGTCGGTCCCGGCTCGCCCACGTAGGTGGCGAACCAGTCCTCCCAGCTCGGCAGGTGGAGGTTGGCGCTGTTCTTCCAGTGGGTGTGGATCAGTCGCGCGCCCAGCATGTCCCGTGGTTCGCGTACCGCGCCGAACTGTTCCAGATAACTCGGGCTGCACACCGGGAAGAACTCCTCGAGAAACAGCAGCTCGCTGGCCGGCATGGGCGCATCGGTGGCGGTGAAGCGAATGGCCAGTGTCGCCTCGCCGCGCTCCAGGTCCACCAGTTGCTCGGTGGCTTCCAGGCTGAGGGTGATGTCCGGGTTGATTGCGGCGAACTGATTGAGCCGACGCATCAGCCAGTGGCTGGCAATGGAAGGTGCGCAGGTGATGTGGATGGGGCCTTCGTCCTGGCCACGCAGTTCGTCGGCGCCACGGGTGAGCAACTCGAAGGCCTGGGTGACGGTGGCCGCCAGGCGACGACCATTGTCATTGAGCGTGACGGTGTTGCGCGTGCGGTCGAACAGACTCACGCCCAGCTCGCCTTCCAGCAGGCGGATCTGTCGGCTCACGGCTCCCGGGGTCACGGATAGTTCCTGGGCGGCTTCGGTGAAGTTACGGCTGCGGGCGGCGACCTCGAAGGTGCGCAGGGCGACGAGTGACGGGAGACGCATGGCAGGTTCGCTTTGAGTTCAAGTCAAAGCATGATGACAAATCATCGTTTGAATGCAAGGCGGTCGAGGACCGATCCTGCCACCCATTAGCGGCCTCTGCCGCGCCCCGCTGCCTTGCGAGTCGAACGATGAAACCCTCCCGCCTTCCCCTGGACTGGTTCGCCTGTGGACTGATGTTCGTCCTCTGCATCTGCTGGGGTTTCCAGCAGGTGGCGATCAAGCTGACCCTGGATGACGTGCCGTCCATCCTGCAGCTGGCCATCCGCTCCGGCGGTGCGGCCCTGGTGCTGGGCGCCCTGGTGCTGTGGAAAGAGGGCCGCGGCGCTTTCACCGACGGCACCCTGCTGCCGGGCATCGCCGTCGGCACGTTGTTCGCCCTGGAATTCCTGTTCATCGGTGAAGGCCTGAACCACACCAGCGCCTCGCACCTGTCGGTGTTCCTCTACACCGCGCCCATGTTCGCCGCCCTCGGACTGCACCTTATGTTGCCCGAGGAACGTCTCTCGCCCGTCCAGTGGCTGGGGGTGCTGGTGGCGTTCGGTGGTATCGCCACCGCCTTCCTCGGCCAACCCGCCGGCGCACCCGGCAATGTGCTGCTGGGCGACGCCTATGCCCTGTGCGGCGCCCTGGCCTGGGGTGCCACTACGCTGGTGATCCGCGGCTCATCGCTCTCCGAGGCCAACCCGGTGAAGACCCTGTTCTATCAGCTGTTCGGCGCAGTCCTGCTGCTGACGGTGGTGGCCTTCAGCACCGGCAAGACCGACATGCAGCTGACTCAAAGGGCCGTGATCAGCCTCGCCTTCCAGGTGGTGGTGATCGCCCTGGTGAGCTACCTCGCCTGGTTCTGGCTGCTGCGTCGCTACCTGGCTACGCGCCTGTCGGTGCTGTCCTTCATGACCCCGTTGTTCGGTGTCACCTTCGGTGTGCTGGTGCTGGGGGAGACAATCGACACGTCCTTCGCCATCGGCGCCACCCTGGTGCTGGGAGGCATCGTCCTGGTCAGCGGCGCCGAGCTGCTGCGTGGCCGCCAGCAACGCAAGGTGCTCGCCCCTTCCGAGGCCTGATCGGGCTCTTCTAGCCTCGCGCTTCTCCCGCTAAGTGAGGGAAGCACGTTGAGAGCGCTATTCCCGGGATTGCGCCTGCTGCCATTGACGGCGACGGCACAGGTCTGTCGCCTGGATGGTACGACCAGCTCCTCAGCCCTAAGGCCGTCGCAGGAAGAGCGGTTGCCGTAACGCTTAACAATGGGAAAGCGGCTCCCCCCCGATCAACGCCGGCGGATTCGTTCCACCAGCACCCTGCCGTCCGCCCCCCAGCGCCCACGCACTTCCACGTAGTCCCCCACATCGGGCGACTTGTCGATGCGCGTGCCGGGACCGACCACCAGCTGCAACGAGTCAAGGGTCCAGCCCTCTCCCAACACCCCCTGCAACCGCACCCGCGCGCCAACCGGGCTGGGCGACGGCTGACCGTTGGCGTCGCGAGCTCCCTGATCGATCCAGTCCACGATCAGCTGGATTTCCTCTTCGCTGAGAAAGGGCGGACCGTCGTAAGGCATCTGCGGCCGCGACTGGCCACGGATGCGGCGCACCAGCTCACTGGCACCCGCGGCACCCGGTACCACCCGCACACGTTCGTCGCGGTCGAGGATGGCGGAATACGCGTTCAGCAACAGGCCCTCTGGAGCCGAGCCCATCAGACCGTAAGGGGAATGGCACTTCACGCAGCGACTGGCAAAGATCGGCGCAACATGTTCATAGGTCACCGGCTGTCCCGCTGGCGGGCGTTGCAGCGGCAACGCCGAGAGGGTGGCGTCGGCAGGCTGGCTACCGGCCTGCAGGCCACCCGCGATCCAGCGCTCGAACAGCGCGATCTCGGCGTCACTGAGAAAGGGCGGCCCGGTCATGGGCATACGCGGCTGACTCTGCCCTTTGAGGCGCCGGATCAACTCGCTGCCCGACGGGTCGCCGCGCGCTACCACCTGGCGGCGGATACTGCCTTTGAGCAGTTCATCGAGACTGGTCAAGCGCAAGCCAAGCGGTGCCGCTTCGCCGGCGTGGCACATCACGCAGCGTGCCTGAAGGATCGGCCGGATATCGTCGAAGCTCACGTCCTGCGCCATGCCCAGCGCTGGTACCAGGAGCAGCGAGCACAGTTTGACCCGCGCCAGGACTTTGCCCATTTCGACTCTGCCTCCAGTGTGGGTTGCCTCGCTAAGCCTAGTGAAACAACTCAATCTGCGTAGTCTTGCGGAACCCCTCTGCAATCCGCCGGTCAGTCTATTCGAGGCCGGCGGATGCCGACCCCAGGCCCCGGGTTCCTTACAGTCGCCGCTGTGGGCCCCGGGGCTTTCTTATGCGCGCAACGTCAGAAACGTCCGCACACAGAATCGCCGCGCGGGCGTGTTTCCTCGGCGCCTGCTGTAAGCAATGATGGCCGCCGCGTGTCGCAACTGGAGAATCACTGCATGAAACCTGTCCCCCGCCTCACCGCCCTGCTGCTTAGTGCCGGCCTGTTGGCCAGCCTCGCGGGCTGCGACCTGGCCGAGGAGTCGGCCAACAAGCTGGCGGAGAAAGCCGAGTCAGCCGCCCAGGAGATCGCCCGGGAAGCCATCGGCGAAGCGGTCAACGAGCTGAACAAGAAAGTGGACGAAGCCCAGGCTTCGGCCAAGGAACTGCTGGGAGAACAACAGCAGAAAGACGAGGCGCGCGATGAGCCACCGCGTACGCCATCGAACAAGGAAGGGGAAAAGGAAGGGGACGCCATGCTGCCACCTTCCGGAATCGAAACCTGATCGTTCAAGTCTCCGGCCGCGACGTCCCAGTCGCGGCCAACCCGCCTCAGGCGCGCAGATAGCGCGGCAAAGGCTTCCGATGCAACACCTTCAGCGACTCCACCGGCGGCACTTCACCCTGCTCCAGCGCCAGGTCGCGCTTGAGCGTACTGACCAGCCAATCCAGCTGTACCGTCGCCGCCACCACGCGCTGAAAGAGTTTTCCCTCGCGTTCCAGCGTCAAGACGAAACCACCATCGGGCCGAGGTTTGGTACTGAGTTCGTATTCCGGAAAGGCGCTGATCAGCTTGTCGAAATCCAGATCCATGTCTTCTCTCCTAGAAAAATGATTGCTCCTGCACCCCACTTGCAGCGTGCATGCCGGACCTAAGACAACTGAAATCCCAAATAAATCAGTCTGTTACATTTTTTTTAACAAGTTTTTCCATGCATTGCGCACGATTCGGCCATTCGCCAGCGTGCAATTTGCAAGGCCAACACAATGCAAAGCCCCCGTCTGGAGCAACTCCAGAATCGGGGGCTTTGTATTCAAGGCCGCGCGGGACGTGGCCTGAGGGGATTTCAGTGGCGGCTCAGACGAGCTCGATGCGGTCGTCTTCGATGCGGATCAATCCCTGCTTGAAAAGGCCGCCAATGGCCTTCTTGAAGTTGCCCTTGCTGACCCCGAAACGCTGGCTGATGACCTCCGGCGGACTCTTGTCGGACAGGTTGAGTACGCCGCCTTCCGCACGCAGCGCGGCAAGGATCTGCTCCCCCACGCCACTCACTGCCTCTGCGCCCTGCGGTTGCAGGCTCAGGCTGATCTTGCCGTCGGGACGAATTTCCTTGATGTAGCCCTTCTCGCGCATGCCATTACGCAGGAACTTGAAGACTTCGTTCTTGTGAATCAGGCCCCAGTGCTGGCCGTTGATGATGGCCTTGAAGCCCAGGTCGGTCTTCTCCACCACCAGCAGGTCCACCTCCTGGCCCGTCTTGTATCGCGGTGGAGTGGTGTCCAGGTAGCGGTCCAGGCGAGCGGTGGCGGTGATGCGCCGGGTGCGCTTGTCGAGGTAGACATGCACCACGCAGTAGTCGCCTACCTGCAGCGGGCGCTTCTCTTCCGAGTGCGGCAGCAACAGGTCCTTGGGCAGGCCCCAGTCGAGGAACAGGCCAACGCGGTTGATTTCCACCACTTTGAGGCTGGCAAAGCCGCCGACCTGCACCTTGGGTTTGAGGGTGGTAGCCAGCGGACGATCTTCGCTGTCCAGATAAAGGAAGACGTTCAGCCAGTCCCCGACTTCGCTGGGCTCATCCTTTGGCACATATCGATTGGGCAGCAGGATCTCACCATCCGGACCGCCGTCCAGGTACAGGCCGAAGTCGGTGTGCTTGACCACCTGAAGTGAATTGAACCGCCCGATAAGTGCCATCTTCGCTACCTCTGTATGTCGAGGCGGCATTCTACCTGCTGGCCGGTTGGCGAACCACGAGCATCCGTAGATTGCGGCGGCGCTCCGTGAAGCCAGGCAAACGCACCTTTCATCGGCGATTGAGGCACAAAAAGGCGCCTGAATTTTCATTCTGCAAAACTGTCTACTGGCCGCTAGCACAACGATGTTTCAGAATCGTGTCGTCGCAAGTGCGACCTCCATGTATTCCGGCATCACTCGACGGATTCTCACTGTCACATCTCAGGAGTTCCTGTGCGCCCATTCAGCCAATGGCTGTCGCAGTCCCTATCGCTCGCAACGCTTGGCGTGCTCTTCCTGGTGATTCCCCTCGCCAGCCGCTACTGGCTGGGTTGGTCAAATCCCTTCGGCTACCTGTCCGACCTCGCTTTTGGCAGTTTCCTGCTCGCATTGCTCTATGGCCGTTCGCTCTGGCTGGCGCTGCCACTGATGCTGCTCTGGTGCGTGATGATCCTGGGCAATGCCGAACTGGTCGGCGCAGTTGGCCGGATGCCGGAACCGGGTGATCTCAAGTACCTGCTCGACCCGCAGTTCGTCAGTCACTCCACCCAGGGCGGCGGCATTGCCCACCCCTACCTGGGCATCGCCCTTGGCGCCAGCGTGCTGGCCTGCCTGCTGTGGTGGCGCCGCCGGCATCGCCCGCTGAACTGGAAATGGTTCGCCGCGCCGGCCGCCCTGTTGATGGGGCACGTCACCCTGCAGTCCGTGCAGCCCAGCGACGCCGACCAATGGCAACAGTTCAACCTGCCCCACAAGCTGATGGCCAGCGCCGTGAACAGCGGCCAACTGGCGGTCGAAGACTGGCTCGATGGCGACCAGCCCGATACGCCACCGGACATCGCCGGCCTGGCACGCCTGGACCTCGACGGCATGCCCCTGCTCCAAGGCCCCGGCCGCGCACGCAATGTGCTGGTGATTGCCCTGGAAGGCATCCCCGGCGCCTACATCGCCGCCAACCGGGCGGCAATCAACAGCAGCTACCAGGACTCGCTGATGCCCAAGCTCAGTGCCTGGGCCGAACGCGCCATGACCACGCCCGATTACGTGCTGCACAGCCACCAGACCATCCGTGGCCTGTACGCCATGCTCTGCGGCGACTACAGCAAGCTGGACTCGGGCACGCCCAAGGGACTGGAACTGCTGCACAACCCGGCCCGCTCCAAGGCCTGCCTGCCCTCGCAGATGCATCAGCAAGGCTTCAGCACCCATTTCCTTCAGGGCGCCGGACTGCGCTTCATGGCGAAAGACAAAATCATGCCGCAGATGGGATTCGACAAGACCCGCGGGCGTGACTGGTTCCCCAACAAGGCCTACCTGGAATTTCCCTGGGGCATGGACGACAAGGCCTTCTTCGAAGGTGCGCAGACCTACGTGAAGCAGCTGCGCCAGCAGAAGAAGCCCTGGATGCTCACCTTGCTCACAGTCGGCACCCACCAGCCCTACTCCGCTCCGACCGAGTACCTGATGCGCTATCCGGACGCCAAGAAGGCTGCCATCGCCTACCTGGATGACGCAGTAGATACCTTCCTCATCGGCCTTGAAAAACAGGGCGTACTGAAAAACACCCTGGTGATCGTCACTTCTGATGAATCCCACGGCATCGAGAATGTCCGCCTCGCCTCAGCCTGGGGCTTCAACCTGGTGCTGGCCCCCGAGCAGGCCTCGCTGCCACCCATCAAGAGCGGCGTCTATGGCCACGTCGACCTGACCACCTCGATCCTCGACTACTTCGGCTACCGGGTACCGCAGAACCTGTCTGGCCGCTCGCTGTTCCGCGACTACGCCAGCGGCCGCGAGATGATGTCCTATACCAACGGCAAGCTGCGCTACCACGACGGCAAGGACACGTTCACCGAATGCGACTTCCGCCAGGTCTGCCGGCGTTACCAAAGCGAAGGTTTCATTGCCGACGAAGCGCGCTACCTGGGCAGCGACAGCGGCAAGAAGGCCCGACTGGTTGCCCAGCGCGCCATGCTCCTGGACCAGTCACTGCAGGGCGGCACCCTGGGTCAGGAGTACCAGTTCGCCACGCGTGAACGCATCCGCCTGAAGGAAAAAGCCAAGGATGACTGGGCTGACAATCTGATCGGCGCACAGTACATGGAACTGCCGAAGCACAGCCGCACCAGTGTGCAGATGACCATCAAGGTGCTGCGCATGGACAAGCAAGGTGCCCAGCTGCGGCTGAAGGCCAAGGAGTTCGAGCGCGACGTGGCCCTGCCGATTCCGGAGATGCCACTGCTGAAACAAGGCAAGCCGCTGAAGGTCAACTTCGCCTTTGACAACCCCGAAGCGCGCAAGGCCTTCTCCTTCCACCTGCTCGCCGAAGGCCGTGGTGTGATCGAAATCAGCGATTTCCGAGTCACCACTGAACCGCTACCGCCCCCTGCCGTGGCCGCCGACAGCGGTCAGGTGGCGCAGAAGCGCCCGCTGCACCCCATCACCACCCTCTTTGGCCTGCTGGCCCGCCAACAGGACGCCGTGGAGGGCGACCTGGAGAATCCGGGCGAAGAGCGTGCTGTGCTGCCGGAAAACACCGAGTTGAAGCTGCAGCAGTATCACTGAGCCCTGCTGATTCCCAGGAACGAAATCGATCGCGATGGGCGGCCACGCCGCCCCATCGCTCCTGCGGACCGGCGATTGAGCGGGGGTCTAACCCTTAAGGTTCAAGGAGGGCGGTGACTTCAGGGCGTCCGCTGCGCGTGCAAGCTCCATGAGGATGCGTGCGCAGCATAGTTCCTCCATCTCCAGCAACCAGGCCTCGACCTGTTGGCCGGATAACTGGGCGGTCAGTCCGTAGCGGCGTCCGCCCCAGACGGCGATAAAAAGCGCATCGATGCTCTCCGGACGCGGCTGGCGCGGCAGGTCGGCGCACGCGGCCACCGCCTCGCGCCACTTGCCGGCCAGTTCCTGATACACCCGCTGGTGGTGCCAGGGCTCGGCGATGGCACGCTCCAGTTCCAGGAGTTCGGCATCGAAGAAAGGCCGCGCCTGTTCATCCAGCTGCCCGCAGGACAATCGCACCAGACGTCGTACTCGGGTTTGCCAGTCGAGTCCGGTGGCCAGAACCACCTCGCGCTCCAGACGCTGCATCAAGAGCTCGACCTGATGGCGAATGTAGCCGGAGAGCAAGGCTTCCTTGCTGGGAAAGTAGTCATAGAGGGTACCCACCGCGACGCCCGTTTCCAGGGCCACTGCACGGGTGGTCACGCCACTCCAGCCGCGCTGGCGGAGAATCCGAACAAAGGCGTCGAAGATGGCTTCCACCGTGAAACGGGCACGTGCCTGGGTGGGGCGCTTGAGCGGTTTGTTGCGGGGCTTTGCAGGTTGCATGGGGACCTCTGCCGGTTTCCGAACCCGCGGTGCGGGAGCCCTTGTTAGCCTGTTCCGACCTCTTCCACAGCCGGAGCCGGAAATGCCAAACCGCAGCACAGTATCACGTCTTTTCACCCGTAAGGACGCCCTCCATCAGACCCGTCTGGTGTGCCAGGAAACGAGCCTTGAAGCCGCCGAGGGCAAGATTGTCCTGCGCCTGGACCTCTTCTCCCTGACCACCAACAACATCACCTACGCCGTCTTCGGCGACTCCATGCAGTACTGGCAATTCTTCCCCACCGGCGAGGAAGGCTGGGGCCACATTCCGGTGTAGTGGGGCCCGGAACAGGTCAGCCGGCACATTAGCGAAGGGCTGCTGGATTTCTACCAGCAAGTCAGCCGACCGCCCCTGGCTAAGCGTGGTGGAAGGCCAGGGTTACGAAGCGGCGCAGGCCCTGATCGCCGACCTTTTCCACGGCCGGGTGGCCGCAGACGAAGGTCATGTGATCCGTCTCTGAGAGGTTCAGGGCAAAGTGGCCCGCGTGGCGTTGCGGCTGTGAGCGCCAAAATGGCGGATCAGCCGCACCAGCGCCTGGTTGAGCTGGACGTCCTCGGGCAACGGTGCGAGCTGGTTGCCCTGGCTGAAGCCACTTTGCGCCTGCCCCCCAGCCAGCCAGTGGCCGATGCGAGCGTCGAAGTCGTCCGCGGCATCGTAGGACTCCTGTGACACCACCCTTAGCAGGGACTCGCCATCAAAGGGTGGATAGTCACCGTCCGTGCGGTTGTCGGCGTAGGCGCGCAACAGCGGGCTGTCGTTGCTGCCTTCCCGCAGCAGCTTGCGCAGCCAGTCGGCCTGGTACTGCTCCACCTCGGTGTGCCGGTTAGCCACCTGTTCGATAGCCGCCAGCTTGTCGCTGTCCAGACTCACGGCGGCCTTCAGCGCGACCCAGATCAGCCGCGGCGTGCCGTGCCCCGGCAGGGCCTTGGCGTGGTAGGGCTGGGTCAGGTCCTGGATGTAATGCAGGCCCCAGCCGAGGAAGCGATAGCCCCAGTAAGGGTGGCCACTCTCGAAGGCGAAGCGCGCCAGGCCCAGATACTGGTAGACCCGCACCTCGGGATAGGTTCGCGCCAGGTAGGGTGCAGCGTGGTAAATGATCTCGTCCTCGTGGTAGTAGCCGATATGGAACGGCGCCTGGGACGAGTATTCGAAGCGGGCATCACCGAAAGGCTGCTTGCCGAAGTTGTAGCGGGCACCCACTTCACCCGGATTGTCGCTGAACAGGTTGATGTCGTGACCGTAATCCGGCTCATCGGCGGCGCTGGCCACCACTGCCAAGGCCGGCAGCATCTCGCCGGGATGCACCTGGTAGAAGCGCCATTCGCGCCACAGGCTGAGCTTGCGGAAGACCAGCACGTCGGAGGCATCCAGCGGCGCCCGCCCGCTCCAATCCATGCCTGGCAGGGCCTGGACGAAGTAGGCCAGCTTGATCTCCGGATTCACTCGCAGCGCCATCAGGAACGCCTTGCGACGGTCACCACCGTGGAGAGGGATCCAGCGCAGGTCGTCGGGCCGGGCTGGGTAACCCGACAGGTTGTCGCGGAAGAATTCTTCTTGCTCGTCCAGCAACTGCTCCAGAGCCACGCCCTCCTCTTCCAGGAAGGACTCCAGGCTTTCCACCTGCACCGGCGGCGCGTCCTTGATCTGCGGCAGGCCGGCCAGCGCCAGGGTGGTCCCCAGGGCATGGTTGGACCAGGCCAGCGCTGCGGATGGCAGGCCGGCAAGGCTCAGGCTGAGGGCGAGCGCCAGGTGCTTCATCGATCACTCCATGACAGGGGTTCGAGCAAGGCCCGGCAGGGTACCAGCCACGGCGGGCAGCTTCACTGTCCAGCCAGGACAGCCAGACTCACCGATCAAGCCGACAGGAACGACTTCAGTGCAAAGCGCGCAAGCGAAGCGGCCGCCCAAGGGCGGCCGCTTCCGTAGAGCCAGTTCAGGATTTCACTGAATATCTTCGGGGATCACCACCACCCAGTTCTTGTCGGCCGTCACCGGCAGCCCCTGCCTGGCCTGGGCTTCGGCATTGCGCTTCTGCATGGCAGTGATCTGATCCATGTACTTGGCCTTGCGGTTGACCCACAGGTTGATACCGCCTTTAGCGACATCGGTGCCGTGGAACATCATGTAGCCGTCACTGATGGGCGTGTCGCCGGCGGCCAGGATCGGCTTCTTCCACTCGTCGATGTAGGTCAGGATTGCCGCGTACTTACCGGACATCCAGGTGGCCGGAGTCCAGAGGTACGGGGTCAGCTCCAGGTCGAGGTTAGCCTTTTCGTCGTACTTGCCATCGGTGATCTGCTTGCGGCTGGTGGTCACGGCCCCCGTCTTGCGGTCCTTCAACAACGTGGTAACGCCGATGACGTTCTCAGGTTTCACGTTGTAGCCGTACCGCGGGTCGGACGCGACCATGCGCACCAACTCTTCCAGGGCGGCGGTAATGATGTACACCTCGATACCGTTCTCGCTGAGCTTGTTCATCAGTTCCTTCTGGCCGGTGAAGATCTTCGGTGGGTTGATCTCGATGGTCTTCACCTCGTCCCCGTCGTAATAGGTGGCGGGAATCGGCTTGCCATAGGCCATCAGCTCGTCGACGTAGCCCTTCAGCTCACGCAGGGTAAAACCGGAAAACACCTGGGCGACCCAGGGGTAGCAAATCAGGTCGTCCGCTTCGCAAAGGCGGTAGTAGTAGCTGTTCAGGCTTTCCTTGTGGCCTTTCACGTCCTTGAAAGGAATCAGCTTGAGCGAAGGGTCCAGCTTTTCGCGGGTGAGTACGCCCTTCATCTCCAGGAACGGCAGCAGGGACTCCTCCAGGTCGTAGCGGTAACTGGTGTTATCCATGTCGAACACAGCGAAGTTGCCCTGATTGGCGTGCTTGGCGATTAGCGCATCCAACTGCTTGGCGGCGGGCTCCGGCCAGTGCTTCAGCTCGGTGGCGGCCTGGGCGGCGCCGGCCAGTCCGAGGCACAGCACGGCGGACATCAATGTCTTGGCGATCTTCATCTTCTTATCCCTTTGATGGGTTGCGTGAGCGTACGGAAGCCCTACTCCGGCTTCGCCGCCGAACCTAGCAAAGGCCCCGCCCGACTCCAGTTCCAGAGCGACCTCCGCCGTCCTCATCGCGCCACCGCATCACTGATGCAAATGCCGGGGGATTCAGCGCCTCTCGCCCGCCAGCGGCTAGACTCAAGGCCCCTCAGAGCCGCCAGGAGAAGCGTCATGCTCAAAGCCGAATACCAGACCCGTGGCCCAGTGCCCCAGGACGTGATCGAAGCCGTGGAGTTCGAGCTGCCGCCGGTGGGTGCTGGCCAAGCGCTGGTGAAAGTGCTGGCGGCGCCGATCAATCCTTCAGATGTACTCACGCTCACCGGCGAGTACGGCATGCTGCCGCCGCTGCCCGCCATTGGCGGTAACGAAGGCGTGGGAGAAGTCGTGGAAGTGGCCGCCGATGTGACCAACCTCAAGCCCGGCCAGACCGTGCTGCTGCCGGTGGGCTGCGGCACCTGGCGCACCCACCTGATCGCTGACGCCAAGCAGCTGATCCCGCTGCCCAGCGCCGACCCGAAGCAACTGGCGATGCTCACCGTCAACCCGCCCACCGCCTACCTGATGCTGCGCGACTTCGTCGAGCTGCAAGCAGGTGATTGGGTGATTCAGAACGCCGCCAACTCGGGGGTCGGCAGCTACCTCATACAGCTGGCGAAGATTCGCGGACTGAAGACCATCAACGTGGTGCGCCGCGACTCGGCGGTGGCCAGCGTACAGGCCGAAGGCGGTGACGTGGTGCTGGTAGACGGCCCAGACCTGCCCAAGCGTGTGCGCGAGGTCACCGGTGGCTCGCCGGTGAAGCTGGGCATCGACGCCGTGGGCGGCGCCTCCACCGACCACCTGGCAGCCAGCCTCGCAGAAGGAGGTGTGCTGGTGAACTACGGCCGCATGAGCGGCGAGCCCTGCCAGGTCAACCCCGGTTCCTTCGTGTTCCGCGACGTGACCCTGAAGGGTTTCTGGTTGGCCCGCTGGTTCCGCCAGGCCACCCCGCAGCAGCAGATGCAGCTGTTCGGTGAGCTGATCCAGCTGATCGCCAGCGGCAAGCTCAAGGCACGCATCGCCGCCACCTATGACATCAGCCAGATCAAGGAAGCCGTCGCCGCCGCAGCCAGTGGCGAGCGCGAGGGGAAGATCGTCCTGGTGCCATAAGCGCCCTCACCCCAGCCCTCTCCCGCAAGCGGGAGAGGGCGCAGCGCGTGGCCTATCCGAACTTCGACGCTTTCCAGAAGGGGCGAATTTATTCGCTCTGTCTGCGTTAGCTATTGCGAGAGATTGACCATCGGGCCAAGAGCCTTGTAGGAGCTGGCTTGCCAGCGAAACGCCGCGATTCGCTGGCAAGCCAGCTCCTACGGGCGATGCAGGTGCTTGCAACACGTAATGCAGACACAGCCAATTCATTCGCCAAGCGGGCCGCAGGTCAGCCGCGCTCGCCTCAATGCAATACCCAGAACCCCAGCAAGCCCAGGTGCATGGCCACTATCAGCCAGAATTTCACCTGGTAGGCGACCTTGCGGTTCTTGTGGCGGATCAGCCTCTGTGCCAGCAGGCCGCCCGGCCAGCCGCCCAGTAGTTCGTACAGGTGGAGGCGGGACTCGGGAGTACGTTGTGCTCCGGCCACGGCGAAGCGCTTGTCGCGCCAATAGGCAACGAAGCAGACCAGGCTCATTGCCGGGTAGATGAACAGCAACGCCTGGGCGGGCCAGGCGAGCTCGATTGGCACGCGTTACTCCGCTGCCGGCTTCTTGCGCTTGAGCGGCGCCAGGCCGTCACCGCTCACCACGCGGGATTCCTCTCGCGGCTTGCTTGGCTTGCGCTTGGGCGCAGCAGACTTGGCGGGGGCTTTCTTGTCGCCTTTCTTGTCGGTCTTTTTCTTCTTGGTGCCAGCGGCCTTGCCAGATGCCTTGACCTTCTTCGGGCCGGTGTAAGTGCCCTTCAGCTCCTTGATGACCCGGCGCTCGAACGTCTGCTTGAGGTAGCGTTCGATGCTGGACATCAGGTTCCAGTCGTTGTGGCAGATCAGCGAGATGGCCAGGCCCTCGCCACCGGCACGACCGGTCCGGCCGACACGGTGCACATACTCGTCGCCGGAGCGCGGCATGTCGAAGTTGATCACCAGGTCCAGGCCTTCGATATCCAGGCCACGGGCGGCGATGTCAGTAGCCACCAGCACTTTGGTGCCGCCCTGCTTCACCCGTTCGATGGCCAGCCTGCGGTCCTTCTGGTCCTTGTCGCCGTGGAGTACGAACGCCTTGTAGCCACCCGCCACCAGGTGCCCATAGAGACGATCGGCTTGGACGCGGGTGTTGGTGAAGATGATCGCCTTCTGGTAGGTCTCATTGGCCAGCAGCCAGCGCGCCAGCTGTTCCTTATGTTCAGGATGATCGGCCGTGATGATCTGCTGGCGGGTGCTTTCGTTGAGCTGGTCGACGCTGTTCAGGCGCAGGTGCAGGGGGTCGCGCAGCACGCTGGCAGACACATCGCGCAACGCGGCGCCACCGGTGGTGGCGGAGAACAGCAGGGTTTGCTGGCGGCTGGCGCACTCGTTGGTCAGGCGTTGCATGTCCTCGGCGAAACCCATGTCGAGCATGCGGTCGGCTTCGTCCAGCACCAGCACTTCCACCTCCTTGAGGTCGAGAGTACCGGCATTGAGGTGCTCGATAAGGCGCCCCGGGGTTCCCACCAGGACGTCCGGCAACTTGCGCAGCATTGCCGCTTGCACCTTGAAGTCCTCACCGCCGGTAACGATGCCGGACTTGATGAAGGTGAACTGGGAGAAGCGCTCCACTTCCTTCAGGGTCTGCTGCGCCAGCTCACGGGTCGGCAACAGGATCAGCGAACGGATGCGCTCGCGCGGCTTGGCCTCGCCGATCAGGCGGTTGAGCAGCGGCAGGACGAAGGCGGCGGTCTTGCCACTGCCGGTCTGGGCGGTCACCCGCAGGTCGCGCCCTTCCAGGGCCGGCGGAATGGCCGCCGCCTGCACCGGGGTCGGCTCGACGAATTTGAGTTCGGCAACGGCCTTGAGCAGACGTTCGTGCAGGGCGAATTGGGAAAACACAGGGCTACCTCGATCGAAAGCGTAAATAGCTGCATAGGTTACCCGGAGTCGCGAGCAAACGCCCGAATTCCGAGCGACGCAGCGACGGAAATACCTCGCCGGTATACGCTCACTCCACCCGATCCCGGAGCCCGACCATGCGCGCAGCCCTGATCTACTACGTCGCCGCCAGCCTCGATGGCTACATTGCCCGCCCCGATGGTCGCGTCGACTGGCTGAAGCCCATTGAAGAAGCAGGCGACGACCACGGCTACCAGGCTTTCTACGACAGCATCGACGGTCTGTTGATGGGACGGGTGACCTACGAGACCGTCCTGGCCTTCGGCGGTGACTGGCCCTATCCCGGCAAGCCCTGCACCGTACTGACCCGCGGCGACCTGCCGCAAGCCGCTTCAGATGTTCGGATCTGCCATGACACGCCGACCCAGGCCATCGAGCAAATGACTGCCGCCGGCTGCAAACGCATCTGGCTGGTGGGAGGTGGATCGCTGGCGGGGACCTGCTACTCTGCCGGCCTGCTCGATGAACTCGTGGTCAGTTTCATCCCCCACCTGCTGGGCGCCGGTATCCCGATGTTCGCCACCGGCCTGGAACGCCGACTCCAGCTCCGCGAGCAGCGCAGCTTCCCCACCGGCGTGGTGCAGCTGCACTACCAACTCCTGCCCGAAGCCGAATTACCATGACCACCCTGAATATCGCCGCTGCCTGCCTGCTGGACCCGCACGACCGCTTACTGCTGGTACGCAAGCGTGGCACCCACGCACTGATGCTGCCCGGCGGCAAACGCGAGGCGGACGAAAGCCCGCTCCAAGCCCTGCAACGTGAACTCTGGGAAGAACTCCAGCTGCGCCTGGACGCATCGGCCCTGAAACCCCTGGGCCGCTTTCGCGCGCCTGCCGCCAACGAGACGGATACCTGGGTGGATGCCGAAATCTTCGTCGCCCGCCTGCCCCACGCCGTGGAGGCTGCAGCCGAGTTGGAGGAACTGGCCTGGCTGGAGCCCGGGGAACCCCATCCGGAGAATTTGGCCCCGCTGCTGCGGGACCACGTGCTACAGGCCCTTCCGGGCCTGCTTGCGAAGTAGGTGGGCGCTGTCCCAGCCGATCAGCAGCACGGCCAGCCAGATTGGCAGGTAGGTCCAGAGCTGGGCAGGGTTGAAAGGCTCGCCCAGGAAAGCTACCGCCACCGCGAACAGCAGCACCGGTTCCACATAGCTGAGAATCCCGAAAAGCCCCAGGGGCAATAGCCGGCTGGACGCCATCATGGCGGCGAAAGCGAGAGTGCCCAGCAGCCCCAGCCCAGGAATCAGCCACCAAAGCTGCGGCGCCTGGCTGAACGCCCCAGGTGGCGAATAGCTCGCGATCAGCCAGATGGCCAGGGGCGCCAGCACCGCCATCTCCAGGATGAAACCGGACAGCGCATCCAGTCTCATCCAACGACGCAGCATGAAGTAAGGCGGGTACCCCAGGGCGGTAGCCAGGGTAAGCCAGGAAAAGGCACGGGTCAGCCAGAGCTCATGGAGCACACCTGCCAGCGCACAGAGCACCGCCAGCAGTTGCAGTGGTCGCAGATGCTCGGCGTAGAACACCCGGCCAGCCACCACCATTGCCAGGGGCAGCAGGAAATAGCCAAGTGACACTTCCAGCATTCGCCCCTGCAACGGCGCCCAAAGGAACAGCCCCCATTGCAGGCCAATCAGCGCCGCCGCCAACGGCAGGGCTGCCAGCAACAAGGGTTCGCGCCGCAGCCGACCAAGTACCGAGATGAACGTCGACCACTGTCGGGTCAGCATCAATAGAAAGAGCACCGCCGGAATCGACCAGAGCACCCGTTGGGCGAAAATCTGCACGCCATCCAGGGGCGCGAGCTCACCCACGTAACCCGGCATCAGGGCAAACAGGACCGACGCCGTCAGCGACAGCGCGACACCACGGCCCGACAGCCTCATGACCGCCTCGACACGTAGGAAAGGGAATGAAGCGAACTCATCTGGGGCCTCACAAAGCAGCCGGCGAACATACGCCTTCCTTGCCGCGAGCGGAAGCTTAACAAGGGGCAAAGTTGACCAACCGGGCAGACCCGTCGTCGGCATTGTTGAAAACGGCATGGCGTGGGAATCCAAACCGGGCACAGGCCCCCTCCTCCCCAAACCGCTCCCAGCGAGAATAGGCTCGGCGTGCCATGACTTACCGCCAAGCCAGGCAGGCATGCTGGTGTGAACCCGCTCATTCGCGAAAGCAGGTCGCCGGCCTTAATCTCTCCATTCCTCAAATAAAAAAGCCCGACCTGAATCAGGCCGGGCAGTCAGCAGGCGTCCACGGAGCGGTGGAGCACCTGGCGGAGCTGGGGAGCTAACGGATCAAGCCACCTGGGCCAACTGAGCCCTGGCCAAAGCCAGGCCTTTTTCCTGGAACTCACCGCCCAAGTTCAGGCCTTCGGCGTGGATAAAGGTCACGTCATGGATACCGATGAAGCTCATGGCCTGGCGCAGGTAGGGTTCCTGGTGGTCCATCGGGCTACCGGAGTAGATGCCGCCGCGAGCGGTCAGGACGATCGCGCGCTTGCCGGTGAGCAGGCCTTTCGGGCCGGTTTCGGTGTACTTGAAGGTGACGCCGGCACGCAGCACATGGTCCAGCCAGGATTTCAGGGTGCTGGGGATGGCGAAGTTGTACATGGGGGCCGCCATCACCAGTACGTCGGCAGCCAGCAGCTCTTCGGTCAGCAGGTTGGAGCGCTGCAGGGCAGCCTTCTCGCTTTCGCTCTGCTGGTCGGCGGGTTTCATCCAGCCACCCAGCAGGTCGGCGTCCAGGTGCGGTACCTGGTCCACCGCGAGGTCGCGAACGGTGATTTCATCGGCTGGGTGAGCAGCTTGCCACTTGGCGATGAAGTCCTGGGTGAGCTGGCGGGAAACGGAACCTTGCTGGCGGGCGCTGCTTTCGATGACGAGTACACGGGACATTTGGGCTACCTCCATCGCGGGGTTGATTGCGTCGATGGGGCGCAGATTATGTCGTCACAAATCGATAAAAAAGCGTAAATATCCGCTACAACATATCAAGAAAGTTGATTTGTAGCAGGAGGGGCACTAGGCTGGTTCCTGTGCCCGAATCCGCGTCCCGGCTACCTCGGATTGCAAGTCAGCTTGATCCGCAGCTTGATCACCGCGCGAGTGAAATTGGCGGTCAGGTAGGCGCTCTTGCCGCTCTCGATGAGCGCCTTGCGCACCCTGGGAGTCTCCGGGCCGTTGACGAACACTGCCTTGCACTCGGCCGTGGTCCCGCCCAGGTTCTGGATATTGATGGCGGCCAGGTTGTTGTCGATGTCGGTGGTGTCGTAGACGATCTCCGCGCCGTTGTACTGCTTCTCCACCTCGATGGGGTAGGCGAAGGCCAGGGTTGGCAGCAGGGCGAACAAGGCACAACACAGTTTTTTCATGGGCGATCTCCAGTGCAGAGAACGCGAGCTTAACAGAGCGCCGCAAGCGACATCAGCGCCATGGGCGCGCGCAATTTGCCGGCATAAGTAGCTAGAGGAGCAGGACAGCATGAAAGCCCCGCGCGTTACCCTGGACCAGTGGCGCACCCTCCAGGCCGTGGTGGACCATGGCGGCTTCGCCCAGGCTGCCGAGGCTACGCACCGTTCGCAATCCTCGGTCAGCTATACGGTCGCGCGCATGCAGGAACAACTGGGCGTCCCCCTGTTGCGCATCGAAGGGCGCAAGGCGGTGCTGACCGAAGCAGGCGAAGTGCTGTTGCGTCGTTCGCGGCAGTTGGTCAAGCAGGCCAGCCAACTTGAAGAACTCGCCCACCACATGGAGCAGGGCTGGGAGGCCGAAGTACGCCTGGTCGTCGACGCGGCCTACCCCAACGCCCGCCTGGTGCGGGCACTGTCCGCCTTCATGCCGCAGAGCCGCGGTTGCCGAGTGCGCCTGCGTGAGGAAGTGCTGTCCGGTGTCGAGGAGGTGCTGCTGGAGGGCTCCGCGGACCTGGCAATCACCACCCTGGACATCCAGGGCTACCTGGGTGCCGGCCTCGGTTCGGTGGAGTTCATCGCGGTCGCCCATCCCGACCATCCCCTGCACCGACTGCAACGCCAGATCAACTTCCAGGACCTGGAGAGCCAACTGCAAGTCGTGATCCGCGACACCGGGCGCACCCAGCCACGCAACGTCGGCTGGCTGGGCGCCGAACAACGCTGGACGGTGGGCAGCCTGTCAACCGCCGCCAACTTTGTCAGCAGCGGCCTCGGTTTCGCCTGGCTGCCACGCCACCTGATCGAACGGGAACTCCAGGAAGGCCAGCTCAGGCCCTTGCCCATGGAGCAAGGCGGCAGCCGCCATCCCTCCTTCTATCTCTACGCCAACAAGGACAAGGCTCTTGGGCCGGCCTCGCAGATCCTGGTCGAACTGATCAAGACCTTCGACTCCGCGCCACTCGACGTTGCCTTCGCGGCACCGGTTTCCAGCATCTGACAGGAGGTCATGCATGTCCTACTTCGAGAATGATGGTTGTCAGCTTCACTACGAGGATTACGGCCACGGCATGCCGGTAGTGCTGGTCCACGGGCTGGGTTCGAGCACCCGAGATTGGGAGTACCAGGTCCCAGCCCTGGCCGCCCACTACCGGGTGATCGTCCTCGATGTGCGTGGCCACGGCCGCTCCGACAAGCCGCGCGAGCGTTACAGCATCGCTGTTTTCTCCGATGACGTGACGGCACTGATCGAGCACCTCGGGCTGATCGACGTCCATCTGGTGGGCATCAGCATGGGCGGCATGATCGGTTTCCAGCTCGGCGTCGATCATCCCGAATTGCTGCGCAGCCTGACCATCGTCAACAGCGGACCCGAGGTGAAGCCCCACTCGCCGAAGGACTACCTGGAAATCGCCAAGCGCTGGATCTTCTCGCACCTGCTCAGCCTCGACCGCATTGCCAAGGCCCTGGGCAGCCTGTTGTTCCCACTGCCCGAGCAGGCCGACCTGCGCCGCAAGATCGAGGAACGCTGGCCACAGAACGACAAACGCGCCTACCTCTCGGCCTTGAACGCCATCATCGGCTGGGGCGTACGGGATCGCCTGCGACGCATCCAGTGTCCTACCCTGGTGATCACCGCCGACCGCGACTACACCCCGGTTTCGCAGAAAGAGGCCTACGTAAAGGAGATGCCCAACGCTCGCCTGGTGGTCATCGAGAACTCCCGTCACGCCACGCCGCTGGACCAACCCGACCGCTTCAACACCACCCTGCTCGACTTCCTGGCCGAAGTGGAGCGCAACAAGGAACAAAACCCATGCTGAAGAAACTCGTCCTGGGCGCCTGCGCCCTGCTCGTCTCCCTCACCGTTATGGCCGCCGACAAGCCCCATGTGCTGTTGACCACCAGTGCTGGGGAAATCGAAGTGGAACTGGAGGCCGATAAGGCCCCGGTCAGCGTGAAGAACTTCCTCGACTACGTGGACGCCGGCTTCTACAACGGCACCGTGTTCCACCGCGTGATCCCCGGGTTCATGATCCAGGGTGGTGGTTTCGACACCGACATGAGCCAGAAGGACACCCGCGACCCGATCAAGAACGAGGCGGACAATGGCCTGCGCAACCTGCGCGGCACCCTGGCCATGGCCCGCACCCAGGCAGTGAACTCCGCCACCAGCCAGTTCTTCATCAACCACAACGACAACGCCTTCCTCGACCATGGCAGTCGCGACTTCGGTTACGCCGTGTTCGGCAAAGTGGTGCGCGGCATGGACGTGGTCGACCAGATCGCCAACGTGCCCACCGGAAACCGTGGCATGTTCCAGAACGTCCCAATGCAACCGGTGGTGATCCTCTCCGCCAAACGGCTCTGATCCTCTTGGCCCGGGCAGGACGCCCGGGCCAACCGCTCTTCCTCGGATGGACTCGCCATGCTCTTCCAACGCTTCGAGCGCCTGATCGACACGTTCCGCCAGGCGCCAGACGAGATGCCCCCGCGCAGTGTGCTGCGCTTCTATGTCCATTACCTGCGCCAGGTCTGGCCGATCTTCAGCGCCCTGTTGCTGGTCGGGCTGATCGTTGCCCTGATCGAGGTCGCGCTGTTCAGCTTCCTGGGTCGCGTCGTCGACCTGGCACAAAGCACACCCAGCGGGCAGTTCTTCGCTCTGCACGGCCATGAACTGGCCTGGATGGCCCTGGTGGTCCTGCTGCTGCGCCCGCTGTTCAACAGCTTGCACGACCTGCTGGTCCACCAGGCGATCACCCCCAGCCTGACCAACCTGATCCGCTGGCAGAACCACCGCTACGTGCTCAAGCAAAGCCTGGGCTTCTTCCAGAACGACTTCGCCGGACGTATCGCCCAACGCATCATGCAGACGGGCAACGCCCTGCGCGACTCGGCGGTGCAGGCGGTAGATGCTCTCTGGCACGTCCTCATCTACGCCGTCAGTTCCCTGGTGTTGTTTGCCGAGGCCGACTGGCGCCTGATGCTGCCGCTGGCGATCTGGATCGCCGGCTACATCGCCGCCATCGCCTACTTCGTCCCCAAGGTCAAACAGCGCTCGGTGGAGTCCTCTGACGCACGTTCCAAACTGATGGGGCGTATTGTCGACGGCTACACCAACATCACCACCCTCAAGCTCTTCGCCCACACCCGCAAGGAAGAGGACTACGCCCGCGAGGCCATCGACGAACAGACTCGCAAGACGCAGATGACCGCACGGGTGATTACGGCCATGGACGCCACCATCACCGGCATGGGCGGCGCACTCATCGTCACCACCTGCGGCCTGGCCCTGTGGCTGTGGAACCAGGGACTGATCAGCGTCGGCGCCATCGCCCTGGCGGCCGGTCTGGTGATGCGTATCAACAGCATGTCCGGCTGGATCATGTGGGTCGTCACCGGCATCTTCGACAACATCGGCCAGGTCCAGGACGGTATGCAGACCATCGCGGTGCCGCGCCAGGTGACCGACAGCAGGAGCGCCAAACCGCTCGAAGTCAGGCGTGGCGAAGTGCGCTTCGAGGATGTCGCTTTCCACTACGGCAAAGGCAGCGGTGTGATCGAGAACCTCGATCTGCGAGTGCGCCCCGGCGAGAAGATCGGCCTGGTCGGGCCCTCGGGCGCCGGCAAATCGACCCTGGTCAACCTGCTGCTGAGGCTCTACGACCTGGAGGGCGGGCGCATCCTCATCGACGATCAGGACATCGCCCTGGTTACCCAGGAAAGCCTGCGGGCGCAGATCGGCATGGTCACCCAGGACACCTCGCTGCTGCACCGCTCCATCCGCGACAACTTGCTCTACGGCCGCCCAGGAGCCAGCGACGCCGAACTGCAGGATGCCATTCGCAAAGCCCGAGCCGATGAATTCGTGCCGCTGCTCTCGGATGTCAGTGGGCGCTGCGGCTTCGACGCCCATGTCGGCGAGCGTGGCGTGAAGCTGTCCGGCGGCCAGCGCCAGCGCATCGCCATCGCGCGCGTATTGCTCAAGGACGCGCCCATCCTGATCCTCGACGAGGCCACCTCGGCACTCGACTCAGAAGTGGAGGCCGCCATTCAGGAAAGCCTGGAAACCCTGATGCGCGGCAAGACGGTGATCGCCATCGCCCACCGCCTTTCCACCATCGCCCGCATGGATCGCCTGGTGGTGCTGGACAAGGGTCGCGTGGTCGAGAGCGGCAGCCACACGGAACTGCTGGAGCACGGGGGCCTGTACGCACGCCTCTGGCAGCACCAGACCGGCGGCTTCGTCGGCGTGGAATGAGCCCCGCCGCGCCGCACTACTGACAATCCGACTTCATCCTGTAAATCAGGCATTTCGATCGTCACTGGCACAGCCGATGATTCATGACCACGCCCTAAGGACGTGGCTTCCCAATTTCAAATGAATTGATCGGGACCGTGAACGCTCCGCTAGACCAGGAAAGGGAAAATTTCCAGAAGTGCGACAAACGGTCGCAGCGCCTCTAGTTCGGGCAATTCCGGGTGATCAAAAAACGCTCAAAGCAGGATCATCGAAGGGGGTCACTGAACTAACCGTTCTCGATGGGTCAGATAAAGTCCCTTGTAAGCGAAACCCAACAGAGGAATACAAGCCTTATGAAAATGGCCTCAGTTGTCAGCGCCCTGCTCTCCAGCCTCGCGCCCAGCGTATTCGCCCAGGATGGCCTTCAGAATCAAGGTGCCGGAGTGGCGCCAGTGGACTACCACTACGGGATGGAGATCGACGTCCAGAAAGTGCTGCACCGCACCGATACCTCCCAGAAAATCGGCGTCGTGCCGGTCACCCTCGTCTACGAAGACAGCGAAGGTGAAGTCCGCAAGATCCGCTTCCTCGAGTGGGGCGGCAGCACCATCACCCCCGACACCCCCCAGATCGGCTGATCAGTCTCGCCGATAGGGCAGCAGGCCACGCGCCTCTTCCGCGTAGGCCAGCACCCCACCCCGCTCCTGCACCAGGAAATCGTCCACCGCGGCACGCAAGCCAGGATGGGCCAGCCAGTGCCAGGAGCGGGTGATCACCGGCTCGAATCCTCGAATCAACTTGTGCTCACCCTGGGCCCCGGCATCAAAGCGCTGGAGCCCTGTGGCAATGGCCTGGTCGATTCCCTGGTAGAAGCAGGTTTCGAAATGCAGCCTGTCGAACTCTGCCAGACACCCCCAGTAGCGCCCGTAAAGGGTGTCGCCCCCCTGTAGCGAAAACGCCATGGCAACCGGTCGGTGCGATTGCAGCGCCAGCACCACGCGAATGGCCTCCGGCATCCGTTCGGCCAGCAGGCTGAAGAAGGCACGCGTCAGGTAGGGCGCCTGGCCCCGCACCCGATAGGTGTTGGCATAACAGGCGTAGATGAAATCCCAGTCCGATTCCTCCAGTTCCTGGCTGCGGCGCCACTGGAACTCGATCCCCTGCCCCGCCACCTGCTCACGCTCCTTGCGGATCTGCTTGCGCTTGCGCGAACTCAGGGCGTCGAGAAAATCCTGGAAGTCCCGATAGCCGTGGTTGCGCCAGTGGAACTGGCAGCCCAGGCGTTCCAGCCAGCCTTCACGGCCACGCAGGTGATGGTCGGCAAAGGCATCGGTGAAGTTGATGTGCAGCCCCGATAGATCGTCAGCGGCGACATCGGCCACCACTGCATCGAGCAGTTCGCCGGCCGCCGCGTCATCCACCGCCAGCAACCGCGCACCACCTACCGGAGTGAAGGGTACCGCCGCCAGCAACTTGGGATAGTACGGGATACCAGCGCGCTGGCAGGCATCGGCCCAGGCCCAGTCGAAGACGTACTCGCCGTAGGAATGGCTCTTGAGATAGGCCGGCAGAGCAGCCTTCAGCTCGCCGTTCGCCCCGCGTAAAAGATAATGGGCCGGGTGCCAGCCGCTGCGGCCGCCCACGCTGCCGCTTTCTTCCAGGGCGCAGAGAAAGGCATGCTGCAGGAATGGCTGGTCGTCCGGCAGCAAGGCATTCCAGTGCTGCGGATCGATTTCAGAAAGGCGGGAAAGGGTCTGGATCGGCATGGCGCCAGTCTGGCGCGGGCCGCGATGGAAGAAAAGCGGGAACAAAAAAATGGGCGACCGAAGTCGCCCGAGGTGCCTTGCGTGCCTGTAAACCCGGAGTGACTCAACGCGGTTTGCGTTTTTGCGAGTCCTTCCAGATGAAGTAACCAACCCCGGCGAAGAAAGCGACCATGAGACCGACGGTGCCTATACCGGCGAGAACCACTGTATCGACGAACATGATCTGCCTCCTGCGTGTGGCGTTGTTGCTTCGATGGGTTCAAGGTACCCGCGCAGCAGGACGCGAAAATTGATTTGGATCAATAGCTTCCAAGGGCCCGCGGAAAGGCGGTCGGGATACTGATCCAGGTCAATTTTCGGAGGGTGTGAGACAGCGGGAAGGGTTGGAACAGCCGCTTTACGGGAGCCAATTCATTCGCAAATGAATTCGCTCCCGCAAAGCAGTGAACAGAATCTCGGTGGATCGCCGATCGGAGTGTGGGGAAGGCCGGGAGATCTCAGCGCTTCTTCGGCTTCTTGCCGCCCTTCTTGCCCTTGGGCTGAGACAGGGGCATGGCCTGCTCGAATGCCTTGCGCATATCGTTCAGGCGTTTTTCGTGGACGTCATGGATGCGCTTGTCGCGCTCGGCGCCGAAGTCGATCAGATTTTCGTCGTTGCTCATAAGCGGATCCAACGGAAGGTGAGATTGAGCCGGGGGGCGCAAGGGATACGGGTCTTCGCCACTTGATGCTGCCAATGATGCTGCGTTGGCCCGCTCATGACCAGTAGCGCGCCATGGCCCAGCTCCAGGGAATGCTCGATGCGGCTCGCGCCCTTGCGGCGCAGGTCGAATCGGCGGGTGCCACCCAGATTGAGCGAGGCAACCAGCGGATTGCGCCCGAGCTCGGGTTCGTCGTCGCTGTGCCAGCCCATGGAGTCCTGGCCGTCCCGGTAATAGTTGAGCAGAACGCCATTGAGAGGCTGCCCCACTGCCTCTGCAACCCGTGTGCGGATCTCCGCCAGCAGTGGCGTCCAGGGCAACGGCTGGTGGGTCAGGCCGGAATAGCGGTAGCTGGCCTCGGGGTCGCCGTACCACGCGACTAGCCGTGGCACGGGATAGTCGCGGCCATGGAGACGAACTTCGGGCTGTTCCCAGGGCGTTTCAGCCACCAGCCGGGCCAGCCAATCGTTCGCCTGCGCCGAAGGAAGGAAGTGCGGCTCAAAGCGCAATTCGGCGTCGGGCAACTGGAGAGGGATATCGTCGAACAGGTCCACCGGTGTCGGCTCAAGGAAGAATCAGGCCCATTGTGCTCGGCTCAAACCTCCACATCCACCCACAACCCCTGACGCGGCAACTCGTCCAGCACGGCCTGGTCTGCTTCAGCCACTTCCCCCGTGGCCAGTTCCTGGGGCGTGTACCCTCGCCGTTGGCGCCGCCGCTGCTCCTCGCGCAGCAGTTCCTCGGCCTCCTGGGGATGGCGCTTGTCCAGGCTGACGGCACTCTCTTGCGCGCTCTCCTGCACGGGCGTGACCGGCGGAATGTCGGGGCGCGGCTTGACTACATCCTGCTGGGCGGTAACAGGGACCAGGCCTTGCGGAATGGGTGGCAACATGTTGAAGCCCTCCTTTGGTCAGTCTGTCGGCCGTCTTTGGCGCTTCTTTACCGGCGCTCGCTACACTTTTGCGGATATACGGGCCGCATCCGGCGTCGCCCTGCGCCCTCGGTTCCGTTAACATACGCGGCTTTTTTCATCTCAGGGAGACACGCATGGCGCAGCAGTATCAACCGGGGCAACGCTGGATCAGTGACAGCGAAGCAGAGCTTGGGCTCGGGACCATCCTGACATCGGATGGCCGCCTGCTCACCGTGCTCTACCCGGCCACTGGCGAGACCCGCCAGTACGCGCTGCGCAATGCGCCGCTGACCCGCGTGCGCTTCGCTCCGGGCGACGAAATCACCCACTTCGACGGCTGGAAGCTCAACGTCCAGGAAGTCGAGGATATCGACGGCCTGCTGATCTACCACGGCATCACCGCTCAGAACGAGCCCCGCATCCTGCCGGAAACCCAGCTGAACAACTTCATCCAGTTCCGCCTGGCCAATGACCGCCTGTTCGCCGGCCAGATCGACCCGCACAAGTGGTTCGCCCTGCGCTACCACACCCTGGAACACCGCTCGCGCCTGCTGCAATCCTCCCTCTGGGGCCTGGGCGGCACCCGCGCCCAGCCCATCGCTCACCAACTGCACATAGCCCGTGAAGTGGCCGACCGTGTGGCACCGCGCGTCCTGCTGGCCGACGAAGTGGGCCTGGGCAAGACCATCGAAGCCGGCCTGGTCATCCACCGCCAGCTCATCTCCGGTCGCGCCAGCCGGGTGTTGATCCTGGTACCGGAGAACCTCCAGCACCAGTGGCTGGTGGAAATGCGCCGTCGCTTCAACCTGCAGGTCGCCCTGTTCGACGCCGAACGCTTCGCCGAAAGCGACGCCAGCAACCCCTTCGAGGACAGCCAGTTGGCCCTGGTTTCCCTGGAGTGGCTGAAAAGCAGCGAGCGCGCCCAGGATGCCGCCTTCGCTGCCGGCTGGGACCTGCTGGTGGTCGACGAAGCCCACCACCTGGTCTGGCACCCGGAACAGGCCAGCCCCGAATACCGCCTGGTGGAGCAACTGGCCGAAACCATCCCTGGCGTGCTGTTGCTCACTGCCACCCCGGAACAGCTGGGCCAGGAAAGCCACTTCGCACGTCTGCGCCTGCTGGACCCGAACCGCTTCCACGACCTGGAAGCCTTCCGCGCCGAAAGCGCCAACTACCGCCCAGTGGCAGAAGCCGTCCAGGAACTGCTGGACCAGGGCCGCCTGAGCGCCAAGGCCGAAGCGACCATCAAGGGCTTCCTCGGCGAAGAAGGCGAAGGCCTGCTCAAAGCCCTGGCCGCTGGCGACGAGGAAGCCGCTCCACGCCTGGTGCGCGAACTGCTCGACCGCCACGGCACCGGCCGCGTGCTGTTCCGCAACACCCGCGCCGCCGTCCAGGGCTTTCCCGAGCGCAACCTGCACCCCTATCCGCTGCCCAACCCGGTCGAGTACATGGAGTTGCCGATCGGCGACCACCCGGACCTCTACCCGGAAGTCAGCTTCCAGTCCCAGCAGGACAGCGGCGATGACGCCGAACGTTGGTGGCGCTTCGACCCGCGCGTCGAGTGGCTGATCGACACCCTGAAGATGCTGAAGAAGTTCAAGGTGCTGGTGATCTGCGCCCACGCGGAAACCGCCCTGGACCTGGAAGACGCCCTGCGTGTGCGCTCCGGCATCCCGGCCACCGTGTTCCACGAAGGCATGAGCATCCTCGAGCGCGACCGTGCCGCCGCCTACTTCGCCGACGAAGAATTCGGCGCCCAGGTGCTTATCTGCTCGGAGATCGGTTCCGAGGGCCGCAACTTCCAGTTCGCCCATCACCTCGTGCTGTTCGACCTGCCGGCCCACCCGGACCTGCTGGAACAGCGTATCGGCCGTCTCGACCGGATCGGCCAGAAGCACACCATCCAGCTTCACGTGCCCTACCTGGAAACCAGCCCGCAGGAACGCCTGTTCCAGTGGTACCACCAGGCATTGAACGCCTTCCTCGCCACCTGCCCCACCGGCAATGCCATCCAGCATCAGTTCGGCCCGCGCCTGCTACCGATGCTCGAAGGCGGCGACGACGATGCCTGGAACGCCCTGGTGAACGAAGCCGAAACCGAGCGCAAGCGCCTCGAAGGTGAAATGCACAACGGCCGCGACCGTCTGCTGGAACTCAACTCCGGCGGTGCCGGTGAGGGTGAGCAACTGGTAGAGGACATTCTCGAACAGGACGACCAGTTCGCCCTGCCTATCTATATGGAGTCGCTCTTCGAAGCCTTCGGTATCGACAGCGAAGACCACTCCGAGAACGCCCTGGTACTCAAGCCCGGCGAGAAGATGCTCGACGCGGGCTTCCCCCTCGGCGACGACGAAGGCGTGACCGTCACCTATGATCGCAACCAGGCCCTGTCCCGCGAGGACATGCAGTTCCTCACCTGGGAACATCCGATGGTGCAGGGCGGCATGGACCTGGTGCTCTCCGGCTCCATGGGCAACACCGCCGTGGCGCTGATCAAGAACAAGGCACTCAAGCCCGGCACCGTGCTGTTGGAGCTGATCTATGTCAGCGAAGCGGTGGCCCCGCGCGCCCTGCAGCTCAGCCGCTTCCTGCCGCCCAAGGCCCTGCGTTGCCTGCTGGACGCCAATGGCAACGACCTGGCCGCCAAAGTGTCTTTCGACACCCTTAACGACCAACTGGAAAGCGTGCCGCGCGGCAGTGCCAACAAGTTCGTCCAGGCCCAGCGCGACGTGCTCGCGGCACAGATAAACGCCGGCGAAGCCAAGATCGCCCCGCGCCATGCCGAACGCGTAGCCGAAGCCCAGCGCCGCCTGAAGGCCGAACTGGACGAGGAGCTCGCGCGCCTCACCGCGCTCCAGGCAGTGAACCCGAGCGTACGCGACAGCGAACTGGAAGCCGTTCGCCACCAGCGTGACGAGGGGCTTCAACTGCTGGACAAGGCGGCCCTGCGCCTGGAATCGATCCGAATCCTCGTCGCAGGCTAAGGGTGGTTCGCAGGATGTGGCGGGCGGCGCTCCGCTTGAACGAAGGGATACCCATCAGCAGGAATTGATGGGTATCGCTCAACCCGTCCTGCCGGGCACCCTGGCGATTAACGCACCTCAAAAAAACGGCCCGCAATTGCGGGCCGTTTTGCATTCGGGCGTCGATCAGGCTGCAGCCGCCAGCCCTTCACGCATGTTCGCCGCATCGCGCACGAAGCAACGCGCCGCCTGGAACAAAGCCAGCATGGTCAGGGTCAGCGCTACCGGCACCAGGAACATGGCGTTGTGCAGGCCCACGGCCTTGAACGTCTCGTTCATCTCGCTCGCGCCAGCCGCCAGCATCGCCGCCTGGGAGTAGTGGTCCGACAGAAGCCCCACGACCACCGGGCCAAGACCCCCGCCCAGCAGGTAGAGACCGGCGAAGAACAGCGCCATGGCGGTCGCCCGCAGACGCGGCTCCACCACATCCTGGATGGCGGTGTAGACGCAGGTGTAGAAGTTGTAGGCGAACAGCCAACCCAGACTGAAGATGGCAACGAACAGGCCGATCTCGATACGCCCGGCCAGCAGCGCATAGCCGGTGCAGACCGCCGCTACGAGCATGCTGAAAGCCGCCAGCAGAAGGCGGCCGCGCTCGGACTTCTGGTGCACCTTGTCCGCCACCCAGCCACCTAGCGTCAGCCCCACCAGGCCGGTGAGGCCAGTGATAATGCCCGTGGCAATGGCCGCCTGCTCCAGCGGCATCAGGAAGTAGCGTTGCAGCATCGGCACCATGAAGGAGTTGGTGGCATAGGTGGCGAAGTTGTAAGTGAGACCTGCGAGGGTCAGCCACCAGAAGGTGCGGATCGCCAGCACTCGGCGCAGCGGTTTGTCTACCGGCGTTGCCGAGGACACCTTCACGGCTTCGGCGGCGCCGCGGGCAGGCTCCTTGATGAAGAACATGAACAGCGCCAGGATCAGCCCCGGCACGGCGGCGATGAAGAAGGGTGCACGCCAGCTGTCGAAGGCCTTGACCATGGCGCCGATAGTGAAGAAGGCCAGCACCAGGCCGAGTGGCAGACCGAGCATGAAGATGCCCATGGCGCGGGCGCGCTTGTGGGCGGGGAAAAGATCGCCAATCAGCGAGTTGGCCGCTGGCGCGTAGCTGGCTTCACCAATGCCGACCCCCATGCGCACCAGCAGGAAGCTCCAGAAGTTCCAGGCCAGGCCGTTCACCGCGGTCAGGCCGCTCCAGACCGCCAGGCCCCAGCCCATGATCTTATTTCGCGCACCGGTATCGGCCATGCGCCCCAGCGGCACGCCGGCGACCGCGTAGACCAGCGTGAAAGCGGTTCCGATCAGGCCCAACTGGAAGTCGCTCAGGCTCCACTCATGACGTACCGGCTCGATGATGATGGCCGGGATGGTGCGGTCGAAGAAGTTGAACAGGTTCGCCAGGAACAGCAGGAAGAGCACGCGCCAGGCATTGGCCGCTTGAGGAGATTGCTGCATGAGTCGGTCTCGTTGTTGTTGTCAGGCCCCCGGGTAACCGCAAGCCGGGGTCGATACTGCAATCTAGAGGGTCCAGCCGACCACTGTCTGCGAAAATTAGTTTGATTTATGTAACCCGATGCGGCGGCGATGAAGGCCCACCCCTGCCGGCCATCCCCCACCGACGACCGTTCAGCGCCCAGGTACGGACGTCCAAACCAGGACACCCACGCTGGCTATACTGACGGCATTGTGCCAGCAACCCCCTCCCCCGAAGTCTAACCGTCTGCATGGGAATCCCCTCTATGGACTGGCTGGGCCTGCGTTTCGGTACTGCACTTCCCACGGATGGCCAGATATTGCTGGCATGCACCCACAACAGCTGGCTTGTGCTGCTGGCCTTCCTCGTGGCCTCGGGTGCCAGCTACTGCGCCTTCGACATGGTCGAGCGGGTCGCCCATGCCCAACAGCCGGAAACCCGGCGACGCTGGAGTTGGCTCGGCGCCGGCTGCCTGGGTGGCGGTATCTGGACGATGCACTTCATCGCCATGCTGGCCTTCGAGGCACCGATCGCCATCGACTACGACATCCCCACCACTACGCTTTCCCTGCTGATCGTAATCGCCGCCTCATTGGTGGGCATGCACACCCTTGGCCGCTCCGAGGTCGAACCGCATCACTATATGGCTGCGGCCCTGGCCGTCGGCCTCGGCATCGCGCTCATGCACTACTGCGGCATGGCCGCCATCCGCTCGGTGGCGACCCAGTACTACCACCCCGGCATGGTCGCCATCTCGGTAGGCGTCGCCATCGCTGCCAGCATGGCCGCCATGCTTCTGTCCACCTTCTTCCGCGAGCGCGGCGAAGGCCACCAACTGCTCAAGATCCCTGCCAGTCTGACCATGGGGGGCGCCATTTGCAGCATGCACTTCACCGGCATGCTGGCCCTGCAACTGGCGGTACCGGAGGGCACCGAACTGTATCTGGAGCGTGCGGACAATGCCGTACAGCTTGGTTCCAGCCTGGCGGTAATTGCCAGCATGGTGCTGCTTTTTGCCCTGTGCGTGGCCTGGGTCGACAAGAAACTGCAACGCAAGGAACTCGATCTGCAGCATGTCAGCAACCTGCTGGGTGAACTGGAGCAGGTGAAGGTGAAACTGCAGAATGTTGCCCATTTCGACCCTTTGACCAACCTCCCCAACCGGCGTGCCTTCAACGAGTACTTCGTGGAAAAGCTGCAAACCCACGCCGAGTTCAAGCAGTCACTGGCGGTCATGTTCCTCGATGTCGACCACTTCAAGCGCGTCAACGACAGCCTGGGCCACGACGCGGGCGATGAGTTGCTCAAGGTGGTGGCCGACCGGGTACGCAGCGTGCTGCGTCGCGAAGATGTGATCGCGCGGCTGGGAGGCGACGAATTCTGCGTGCTCGCCAGCCTGGGCAACCTGATGGAGGCCAAGACCCTGTCCCAGCGCATCATGGAGCGCATGAAGGAACCCATCACCCTGGCCGGGCGCAACGTCACCATGACCACCAGCATCGGCATCAGCCTCTACCCGGACGATGGCGAAACCTGCGAGGAACTGCTCAAACATGCAGACCTCGCGCTCTACCAGGCCAAGAGCAGCGGACGCAACAACCTGCACTTCTTCAGCCGCCACCTGAAGAACAAGGCCACCTTCGAGCTGCAACTGGAAGAGGAACTGCATCTCGCGCTGGCCAAGGATCAGGGCCTGTTCCTCAGTTACCAGCCGATCCTCGACCTGCACACTGGCCAGGTGACCAAGCTGGAAGCCCTGGTGCGCTGGCAACATCCACAGCTCGGCCTGCTGCCCCCGGATCGTTTCATCGGCGTGGCCGAGGCCAACGGATTCATCGCCCAGTTGGACACCTGGGTGCTGCGCCAAGCCTGCCGGGACCTGGCCAAACTGGCCGCTCAGGGCTTCCAGGACCTGCGCGTTGCAGTCAACTGCTCGGCGCTGAACCTCTGCCGCGACGAGTTGGCGGACGAAGTGCAACGCGCCCTGCGGGAGACCGGCGTACGGCCGCAGCGGCTGGAGCTGGAAGTCACCGAAAATGCCCTGATGCACAACGTCAACCAGGCCCTGCACCTGCTGGAGCGCATCCGCAATCTGGGCGTAAGCATCTCCATCGACGACTTCGGCACCGGCTACTCATCGCTCGCCTACCTGAAGCGCCTGCCCCTGGATACCCTGAAGATCGACCGCTCCTTCGTCATGGACATCCCCGGCAGCCATGCCGACATGGAGATCGTCCAGGCCATCATCGGCATGGCCCACACGCTGCACCTGCAGGTGGTCGCCGAAGGGGTGGAGACCCGCGAACAGCTGGACTTCCTGCGCGGCCATGGCTGCGACTACATCCAGGGCTATCTGCTCAGTCGTCCCCAACCACTGGCCAGCATCGAAGAATTCCTGCGCCACCCCCACAGGCTGGGCAGCAGCAATGTGCAGCCCCTGAGGCCGGTGGATTCGAATCCGGCGTGAAGGGCTGAATCAGCCCCGCGCTGGCCGACGCTGCCGCAAATACTCCAGCACCGCCGCCTGTTCCCCGGCGAACTCGATACGCGACGCTTTGCTCTCGCGCTGAAACGCGTACATGGGGTCGTAGTACTCGCGCAACAGGCCTTCGATCCAGCCCCGGTGCAAGTCCACGTTTCCGGTCGCTTCCTGCTCGACCAGGGCCTGGTCCATCAGCGCCGTCATGCGCTGGTGGCGTTCACCGCCCAGGCGCCGGACGATGTTGTCCAGGCTCTGGCGCAACCGTTCGGCGAAGCGCGTGAAGCCATGCTCGTCGCCGTGGGTCGCGATGAACTCCGCGCACAGGTTCACCACGTAATCGCGCAGGATGCGCTCCACCCGGTCCTCGAAACTGTCGTCGAGCCAGACCAGCGGGAATGCCTGCATGCCCTGGTAAAGCTCCAGCGGAACCGAGCAACTGCCGACGATGCGCCCTTCGTCCTCCAGCACGAACTGTTCATGACCCGCTGCACGCTTCTTCAGGATGTCGATGGCCAGCGCGTTCTCGAAGTCGATCTGCGCCGGTTGCGGGGTTGCGCGCTTGCCGAAACTGGAACCGCGGTGGTTGGCGTGGCCCTCCAGGTCCAGGCTGTTGGCCAACTGGGCAATCACGTCGGTCTTGCCGGTACCGGTGAGGCCACCGACCAGCACGAAGTCGCACTGGGTCACGGCATCCTGGGTGGTTTCCAGGAGGAAGGTCCGCATCGCCTTGTAGCCACCTTTCACGCGCGGATACTCGATGCCCGCTTCCGTCTTCAGCCATTGCTGAACCAGTTGTGAACGCAGCCCGCCACGGAAGCAGTAGAGATAGCCCTGGGGATTGGCGCGGGCGAAGGCGGCCCAAGCCTCGATGCGCTCCGCCTTGACGGCGCCGCTGACCAATTGGTGGCCAAGGGCGATGGCAGCGTCCTGGCCATGCAGCTTGTAGCTGGTGCCCACTTTCTGCCGCTCGATGTCGGTCATCAGCGGCAGATTGACCGTATGCGGGAAGGCGCCCTTGACGAACTCGACCGGCGCGCGGGCGTCCATCATCGGCAGGTCATTGAGGAAGATGTCGCGGTAATTCGAGGTGTCCGGACGCATCAGAACACCTCGACCGCGAGACTCTGTCGCTCGTGCAGCTTGCCAATAGGCGCCAGTTGCAGACCAAGCTCCTCGGCCACTGCGAGGAATTCCGCCTCCCCTTCCGGAGTCACCGCCACCAGCAGGCCGCCGCTGGTCTGTGGATCGCAGAGCAGCAGCTTCTGCACCTCGGCCAAAGGTGCCAGGCGATCGCCGTAGCTGTCGAAGTTGCGCAGGGTGCCGCCGGGCACGCAGCCCTGTTCCAGGTAGTACTCCACGCCAGGCAGGCTGGGCACCTTGGCGTACTCGACACGGGCGGTGAGGCCACTGCCGTCGGCCATTTCCACCAAGTGGCCGAGCAGGCCGAAACCGGTGACATCGGTCATCGCCTTGACCCCTGCCAGTTTGCCGAAGCGGCTACCGGGCTTGTTCAGGGTGCACATCCAGTCGCGGGCCAGCCCTACATCGGCCTCGCGCAACTTGCCCTTCTTCTCGGCGGTGGTGAGGATGCCGATGCCCAGCGGCTTGGTCAGGTAAAGCTTGCAGCCGGCGGTGGCGGTGTCGTTGCGCTTCATGTGGCGCTTGTCCACCACGCCAGTGACGGCCAGGCCGAAGATCGGCTCGGGAGCATCGATCGAGTGCCCACCGGCCAGGGGAATGCCCGCCTCGTCGCACACCGAGCGGCCACCACGTATCACTTCGCGAGCTACTTCCGGCGGTAGCAGGTTGACCGGCCAGCCGAGAATGGCGATGGCCATCAGCGGGTCGCCGCCCATGGCATAGATGTCGCTGATGGCGTTGGTGGCGGCAATGCGGCCGAAGTCATAGGGGTCGTCGACAATCGGCATGAAGAAGTCGGTGGTGGACACCACACCGCGCTCCTCGTCCAGGGCGTAGACTGCAGCGTCGTCCTTGGAGGCGTTACCCACCCAGAGCTTGGGGTCGAGGTTCTGCGCGCCGCTGCCGGCGAGGATCACCTCCAGCACCTTGGGGGAAATCTTGCAGCCGCAACCAGCACCATGGCTGTACTGGGTGAGGCGAATCGGGTCGTTCATGGTGTTCTCTCTACAAAATGCCAAATCATTTCGCTGTGGGGGCGCCGGCAGCTCAGGCCAGTCGGGCCTTCCACTCCGGCAGCCAGCCGAGGGTATCGGCGGTCACACCGGCAGGTTTGTATTCGGCCCCCATCCAGCCGGGGTAATCGTCTTCCTCCAGGGCGCGCAGCGCCGGGCCGAAGTCGGTGTTGCCCGTACCTGGCTCGCCACGGCCGGGGCAGTCGGCGAACTGCACATGGCCGATGCGGCCGGCCAGCAGGCGAATGCCCGCTGCTGCGTCTACGCCCTGGCGGGCCATGTGATAGAGGTCGTACTGGGCGCTGAGGTTGGGATGATCCACATCGCGCAGCAGCTCATCCAGTTGCTCCGGGGTGTTGATCAGGAAGCCCGGCATATCCAGCGGGTTGATCGCCTCGCAGACCACACCGATACGCAGTACGGCGAAGGCCTCGGCCGTCTTGCGCAGGTTAGCGGCCAGACAGGCCAGCGCCCGCTCCCGAGTCACACCGTCGGCCTTGCGCCCAGCCAGCACGTTGACGAAGCGCGGGCGGGTCATCGCGGCATAGGCCAGCGCCTGCGCCAGGGCATCGTCGAACTGCTCCTGGCGCTCCGGCACCGCTGCCAGACCGGGGCCACCTTCCATCAGGTCGCCAGCCGGCAGGTTGAACAGGATCAGCGGCAGGCCGGCCGCCTCCAGCACTTCCTTCATGCGGATAGCCGGCAACTCATAGGGAAACTGCACCTCCACACCATCGAAGCCGGCGACGCGCGCAGCGATCACACGCTCGATCAACGGGCGGTCGGTGAATAGCAGTGAAAGGTTGGCGGCGATCTTCATCAGTGATCCTCCCGGTACATTTCCACCAGCGTAGCCGGATCGCGCTCCAGATTGCCCTGGCTGCCGTGCAGACGCATCAGTTGCGCTGCCAGGCCGCTGAGGGGCGTCGCCGAGTCGTGCTCGCGGGACAGGCGCACGGCGGTGTCCAGGTCTTTCAGCAGCGTGCGCACATGCCATTTGATCGGCTCGAAATGGCTCTCGGCCATCTGCGGCGCGAGGATCTGCAGCGGCTTGGAGTCAGCGAAACCGCCGGCCAGCGCCGGGGCAATCAGGCTGGCGTCCACCCCGGCCTTCTCGGCCAGGGCCACCACTTCGGCGATCACCAGGGCATTGCAGGCCACGATCATCTGGTTGCACACCTTGGTCACTTGCCCGGCACCTACCCCGCCCATGCGGGTCAGTCGCTGGCCCAGGTGAGCGAGGATCGGCCGCACCCGTTCCACGTCGTCTTCATGCCCGCCGGCCATGATCACCAGAGTGCCGGCCTCGGCGCCGGGGGTGCCGCCAGAGACGGGCGCATCCATCCAGCGCATACCGGTGCGAGCCTCGAGTTCGGCGGCCATCTCACGGGTGGCGGCCGGTTCCAGGCTGGAAAAGTCCACGAGCAGTTGCCCGGGCTTCGCCCCTTCGACAATACCGCCCTCCCCGAATACCACCTTGCGCACCACGCGGGTGTCAGCCAGGCAGAGCATCACGATATCCGCCTCGGCACAGAGCTCGGCCGGCGTCATCACACGGCGGGCGCCTTGCTCCAGCAGCGGCGCGCACTTTTCCGGGGAACGGTTCCACACGGTCAGCGGGAAGCCGGCAGCCAGCAAGCGGCGGGTCATGGGCAGGCCCATCAGGCCGATACCGGCAAAGGCAATGGAAGGCAGGGGAGCGGTCATGCCATAACTCCAGGCGGTTGGCGAAACGCACATCTTAACTGCCTGCTGAGCAAGATGAAGCTACCAAGCGATCGTCCGATCACTATAATCCGCCTGCCTTTTCCGCTATTGAACCGGAGAATCCCATGTTCAAACGCTCCTTGGCCCTCGCGGCCGGCTTCGCCCTGTCCCTGTCCGCCGTTGTTTCCCAGGCTGCCGACGTCCTCAAAGTCTCGGCCATTCCTGACGAAGCCCCCACCGAACTGCTGCGCAAATTCAAGCCCCTCGGCGCTTACCTCGAGCAGCAACTCGGCATGAAGGTCGAGTTCGTGCCCGTGGCCGATTACGCCGCGGTGGTGGAGTCCCTGGCGGCCGACCGCCTGGACATGGCCTGGCTCGGTGGCTTCACCTTCGTCCAGACCCGCCTGAAAACCGGCAACGCCGTTCCGCTGGTCCAGCGTGAGCAGGACGAGAAGTTCACCAGCAAATTCATCAGCGCCGATCCGGCGGTGAAGTCCCTGCAGGACCTCAAGGGCAAGACCTTCGCCTTCGGCTCGGTGTCTTCCACCTCCGGTAGCCTGATGCCGCGCTATTTCATGCAGAAGGACGGCGTCGTGCCCGAGGAGTTCTTCTCCCGCGTCGCCTACTCCGGCGCCCACGACGCCACCGTGGCCTGGGTCCAGGCTGGCAAGGTGGATGGCGGCGTGCTCAACGCCAGCGTCTGGCAGAAGCTTGTGGACGCCGGCAAGGTCGACACCAACAAGGTGACAGTCTTCGCCACCACCCCGCCCTACTACGACTACAACTGGACCGTGCGCGGCACCCTGGACCCGGCCCTGGCCGAGAAGATCAAGCAGGCCTTCCTCGCCCTCGACCCGGCCAACCCGGAGCACAAGGCGATCCTCGACCTGCAGGCCGCGACACGCTTCATCCCGACCAAGCCCGAGAACTACCAGGGCATCGAAGAAGCAGCACGCTCGGCCGGCCTGTTGAAGTGAGCCTGTCGCTACACGGCGTGGACCTGGTCCACGCCAACGGCCTGCCTGCCCTACAGGCTATCGACCTGAGCGTCGCCAGCGGCGAACGGGTAGCCATCATCGGCCCTTCCGGTGCTGGCAAGACCAGCCTGTTGCGCCTGCTCGCCACCAGCCTGAAACCCGCCACCGGGCAGTTCCAGTTGCTCGGTGCGGCGCCCTGGACGCTCTCTGCGCGGGAGCGCCAGCGCCTTCGCGCGCGCATCGGACTCGTCCACCAGGCCCCGCCGATTCCTCCGCGCCAGCGGGTGGTCACCGCCGTGCTGGCCGGCAAACTCGGCCAATGGTCCCTGGCCAAAGGTTTGCTCAGTCTGCTGCACCCACTGGACCGCACAGGCGCCCAAACAGCCCTTGCCCGCCTCGATCTCGCCGACAAGCTTTTCGAGCGCTGCGACCAACTCTCCGGTGGCCAGCTACAGCGCGTAGGCATCGCCCGTGTGCTCTACCAGGCCCCAGAACTGATCCTCGCCGACGAACCGGTTTCGGCCATGGACCCGGTGCTGGCCGACCACACCCTCGGCGTGCTCTGCGCCGATGCCAGTCGCCGCGACGTCACCCTGCTGGCCAGCTTGCACGCGGTGGAACTGGCGCTGGCACACTTCCCACGCATCGTGGGTGTGCGAGACGGGCGCATCGCCTTCGATCGCCCACGGGAGGCCGTTAGCCAGGCCGACCTGGACGCCCTCTACGCCAACGAGCAATTACGCGGCGACGTGCCGTCTTCTCCGCCCGTGGCGGCCCCCGCGCTGCATATTCCACGATGCTGAGATCGGCGCCTCGCGACCCCGCCGCGCTGCCCCGCCTGCTGCTGACCCTGCTGGCCGTGGCGCTGCTCTGGCCCGGCCTGAAGCTGAGCGAGCTGAACCCGGCCGTGCTGCTGGACGAAGGCAACGCCCGCACCATGGGGCAGTTTCTTTCCGCCTTCTGGCCGCCCGAGCACGGCGAGGAGTTTCTGCTTCTATTAGGCCGCGCCACCCTGGAGACGCTGACCATCGCCACCGCCGGCATGAGCCTGGCGCTGCTGATTGCCCTGCCCGCCTCGCTCTGGGCCAGCCGCGCCCTGTCGCTCTCCGCCCTGCCCCGTGGCGGCCGTCCGGCCTGGTGGGCCCAGGCCCTGCGCTGGCCGGTGCGTGGCCTGCTGATCTTCCTGCGCAGCGTGCCGGAAATCGTCTGGGCGCTGCTCTTCGTCCGCGCCGTGGGCTTGGGCCCCACCGCCGGCGTCCTGGCCATCGCCATCACCTACAGCGGCATGCTGGGTAAGGTCTATGCGGAAATCTTCGAGTCCGTCGACCCGCGCCCCACCCGCGCCCTGCTCACCGCCGGCAGCCCGCGCCTGGCCGCATTCGCCTACGGCGTGCTGCCCAGCGCGGCGGCGGAGATGATTTCCTACACCGTCTATCGCTGGGAATGCGCAGTGCGCGCCTCGGTGGTAATGGGTTTCGTCGGGGCTGGCGGACTCGGTCAACAGATGGACCTGTCCATGCGGATGTTCGCCGGCGGTGAAGTCGCCAGCATGCTGCTGACCTTCCTTGCCCTGGTGCTGTTGGCCGACCAGCTCAGCCGCTTCCTGCGCGGGAGGTTCGCATGAGAGTGGGCAACATCCTGGTGATCCTCGCCCTGCTGGCGGCCGCGGCCACTTCCTTTATCTGGCTGGGCATCGACCTGGGCGCGCTGGTCAGTGGCGACGCCCTGCAGCAGATGAGCAGCTACGCGGCGCGCTTCCTCCAGCCGGACTTTTCCAACGCCCACCTCAGGGCCATCGGCTGGGGCGCCCTGGAAACCCTCGCCATGTCGGCACTCGGCACCCTGCTGGCGGCGCTATTGGGCCTGCTCATCGCCCTGCCTGCGGCTGGCCGCTTCGGCAGTCTGGCCCAAGGGACCGCGCGCCTGCTGCTGAATGCGCTGCGCGCCGTGCCCGAACTGGTCTGGGCTGCCCTGATGGTGCTGGCCGCGGGCCTCGGTCCCAATGCCGGCACCCTGGCACTGGCCCTGCACACCGCTGGGGTACTGGGCCGCCTCTTCGCCGAGGCCCTGGAGAACACCCCGCCGGAACCCGCCGAAGCCATCCGCCTCAATGGCGGCGGGCGCGTTGCAGCGTTCTGCTACGGCACCCTGCCCGCCGTATGGCCGCAACTGGTGGCCTACATGCTCTATCGCTGGGAGAACAACATCCGCATGGCCAGCGTGCTCGGCTTCGTCGGTGCCGGCGGCCTGGGGCAAATGCTTTACGTGAGCCTCAGCCTGTTCCAGGAAGCGCAAGCGTCCAGCGTGATCATCGCCATGCTGATTCTGGTGTTGGGTGTGGATGCACTGAGTGGCTGGATGCGCCAGCGTTGGGTCAGCACGTAGAGGGTCGTTGGGTTTCGCTTCGCTCTACGCCAACCTACAGCTGACTTCGCAGTCGTAGGATGCGGTTGAGCTAAGCGATACCCCTCAATTCAGATTGGCCAGGCAGAAAGGTGGAAACCACGCCGTGGCCTCCACCGGGACGAAGGTCAAAGGCCGTCCTTCTCCAGATGATCGAAGTTCACCGCCTCGCCCGGCTCGGCGCCAAGCACGCGACGAATATCTTCGAAGATCAGGTCGTATTCCTTGTGATTACGCATGATCAGCGTGTTGTTGGGGTTCAGGCCGTTCTTAACCGCCACCTTGGAAACCACGGCAGCGAAGTTGAATGCCGTGTCGCGGTGCATCTCGAACTCCTCCTCGAAAGGCTTGCCCGCGATCTCGCCCACCATGCGGAAGTGCAGCATGGTGCCCTCCTTGGGGTTAGGACGAGCTTCGTAATAAAGGTCGATGGAGAATTCCTGCTGCCCCGGAATACCGGGGATATTGGCCCGGTGTACATGGCCTGGTTCGAACATGATGGCACTCCCTGTGGATATCAAAGAGAAGTAGAAGGTGGGTTGAGTCTAGCTCGCCCCACCGATTTCGCCGCTGCCCCTGACCAGTGCAGGACCGGGCATGCGGCACACTCCTGGAGCCCCTCCCTGGGCTCCATCCGCGCGCTCCGTCAGTGACGGGTCGGCGCTTCGTCCCGCTCCTGGATCAGAACCCAGGGGGCTACCACCACAGCCCAGAGCTTCGGATCGCGGGCCAGCAGGTCCTGGGCACGGTCTTCCTCCACCTTGCTGAGCTTGCCGGCGGCCAGAAAGGCCGCGACCTGAGCCTTGTCGTCTTCGGCCACGGCCAGGGCAACGGCCACCAGATCTTCGGCGCCATCGACCCAGAGCAGCGCGCCACGGGCGAAGAAGGGCTGCAGCTCTTCCCAGGTAATGGCGGCGGTTTCGCCAAGCAGCTTGGCATAGAGGGTGCTAGCGTTATCGTTCATGGCTTGTTTTGTGTTGGTTGGTAACGAATGGATTGGGGGGGCGCAATGATAGCGTCGAGCAACATTCAGACAAGCCCGCCTTGACGACGCCAGCCACACGCGAGACACGCCGTATTTCTATACGTTTGTTTCGATTAAGCGACACAAGATCATTCCGCCATCAAAACCCGACTTTTCAAGCCGCAAATCAGCAATCTACACTGTTCCGGTACAGTTGCCGGGGAGTGTTGGCGGGGTGCAATTCCCTGTCCCGTAGCCTCGGCAATCAGGACAACAACAATGAAAAACACAAGAGTGGAGCACTATGAATAAGGCTACCAAGCAGATTTCCAAACTGTTCGCCGCCATGGCTCTCGCCGGTGTCGCCAGCTACTCCGTAGCAGCTGACACCATCAAGATCGCCCTGGCTGGCCCGGTGACCGGTGCGGTTGCCCAGTACGGTGAGATGCAATTCATCGGCGCCAAGATGGCGATCGAGCAGATCAACAAGGCCGGCGGGGTGAACGGCGCTCAGCTCGAAGGCGTGGTCTATGACGACGCTTGTGATCCGAAACAGGCTGTTGCCGTAGCCAACAAGATCGTCAACGACGGTATCCACTACGTAGTTGGCCACCTCTGCTCCAGCTCCACCCAGCCCGCGTCCGACATCTATGAAGACGAAGGCATCCTGATGATCACCGCGGCTTCCACCAGCCCGGACATCACTTCCCGTGGCTACCAGTTGGTGTTCCGCACCATCGGCCTGGACAGCCTGCAAGGCCCGACCGCCGGCAACTTCATCGCTGACCACGTCAAGCCGAAGACCGTCGCTGTCATCCACGACAAGCAGCAGTACGGCGAAGGCATCGCTACTGCCGTGAAGCAGACCCTGGAAAGCAAAGGCGTGAAAGTCGCCCTGTTCGAAGGCATCAACGCCGGCGACAAGGACTTCTCCACCATCGTTTCCAAGCTGAAGCAGGCTGGCGTGGACTTCGTCTACTACGGCGGCTACCACCCGGAACTCGGCCTGCTGCTGCGCCAGTCGGCTGAAAAAGGCCTGAAAGTACGCTTCATGGGTCCGGAAGGCGTAGGCAACAAAGAGCTGTCCGCCATCGCTGGCCCGGCTTCCGAAGGCCTGCTGGTCACCCTGCCGAAGTCCTTCGACCAGGATCCGAAGAACCAGGCCCTGGTAGACGCCTTCAAGGCCAAAAACGAGGACCCGAGCGGTCCGTTCGTGTTCCCGGCCTACGCTGCCGTTCAAGTCATCGCCGAAGGCATCAAGAAAGCTGGCGAAGACGACACCGCCAAGGTAGCTGCCGCCCTGCGCGCCAACTCCTTCGCTACCCCGACCGGCAACCTGGCCTTCGACGAGAAGGGCGATCTGAAGGACTTCAGCTTCGTGGTGTACGAGTGGCACAAGGACGGCACCAAAACCGAAGCTAAATAAGCTTCCCGCCTGAACGCAAAGCCCACTGCTACGGCAGTGGGCTTTGTTTATCCGTGTTTTACGGGCTCCGCTGCGCCACAAGCGCCGCTTTTCGTGATGCCCGAGGAGTTAGGGAATGCCTGATCTCTATCACTATCTGCAACAGCTGGTTAACGGGCTTACCGTTGGCAGCACCTATGCCCTGATCGCCATCGGCTACACCATGGTCTACGGCATCATCGGCATGATCAACTTCGCCCACGGCGAGGTTTACATGATTGGCTCGTACGTAGCCTTCATCGTGATTGCCGGGCTCACCATGCTCGGTCTGGAAAGCCTTCCGATCGTTATCGTCGCGGCATTCGCTGCGAGCATCATCGTTGCAAGTGCTTACGGTTACAGCATCGAACGGGTCGCCTATCGTCCCCTTCGCGGCAGCAACCGCCTGATCCCGCTGATCTCCGCGATCGGCATGTCGATCTTCCTGCAGAACGAAGTACTGCTGACCCAGGACTCCAAGGACAAGGCGATCCCCAACCTGATTCCGGGCAACTTCGTGTTCGGCGAGAGCACCATGAATGGCGTGGTGATCTCCTACATGCAGGTCCTGATTTTCGTGGTCACCTTCCTGGTCATGTACGGCCTCACGATGTTCATTTCGCGTTCGCGCCTGGGCCGTGCCTGCCGCGCCTGTGCCGAAGACATCCGCATGGCCAACCTGCTGGGCATCAACACCAACAACATCATCGCCCTGACCTTCGTCATCGGCGCCACCCTGGCCGCCGTGGCCGCTGTGCTGCTGGGCATGCAATACGGCGTGATCAACCCGCACATCGGCTTCCTCGCCGGTATCAAGGCCTTCACCGCAGCCGTGCTCGGCGGCATCGGCAGCATTCCGGGCGCCATGCTCGGCGGCCTGGTGCTGGGCGTGGCCGAAGCCTTCGGCGCCGACCTCTTCGGCGACCAGTACAAGGACGTCGTGGCCTTCAGCCTGCTGGTTCTGGTCCTGTTGTTCCGGCCGACCGGCATCCTTGGCCGTCCGGAGGTGGAGAAGGTATGAACACTCGACTCAAAACGGCGTTCTTCAGCGCCCTTCTGGTGCTGGCCGTCGCCTACCCCATCCTCGGCCTGAAACTCAGCGTGGTTGGCGTGGGCCTGGTGGTCACCGGTGCCGACACCCCCACCCTGCTGGCCATTGCCGCGTGCGCCGTGGCCATGTTCTTCTGGCAACTGATGCGTGAAAAAGTCCAGGGTGCCTGGGCCTCTGCGCCCAAGCTGCCGGGCATGTCGAAGGGCACCGCGAACTTCCTAACCCTGCCCTCCACCCAGCGCTGGTTCATCCTCGGCCTGATCGTGCTGGCCCTGGTCTGGCCGTTCTTCGGCTCCCGCGGCGCCGTGGACATCGCCACGCTGATCCTGATCTACGTGATGCTCGGCCTTGGCCTGAACATCGTGGTCGGCCTGGCGGGCCTGCTGGACCTGGGTTACGTCGGCTTTTACGCCGTCGGCGCCTACAGCTATGCCCTGCTCTCGCACTACTACGGCCTGGGTTTCTGGGTGTGCCTGCCGATCGCCGGCCTGATGGCGGCCTTCTTCGGCTTCATCCTCGGCTTCCCGGTACTGCGCCTGCGCGGTGACTACCTGGCCATCGTGACCCTCGGCTTCGGCGAGATCATTCGTATCCTTCTGCGCAACATGACCGAGCTGACCGGCGGCCCCAACGGCATCAGCAACATCGACAAACCGACCCTGTTCGGTCTGTCGTTCGAGCGCCGTGCCGAAGAAGGCCTGCAGACCTTCCACGAGTACTTCGGTTTCGCCTACAACTCGGTGAACAAGGTGGTCTTCCTCTACCTGATCGCCCTGCTGCTGGTGCTGCTGACCCTGTTCGTGATCAACCGCCTGCTGCGCATGCCGCTGGGCCGCGCCTGGGAAGCCCTGCGCGAAGACGAGATCGCCTGCCGCGCACTGGGCATGAACCCCACCGTGATCAAGCTTTCCGCCTTTACCCTGGGCGCCTGCTTCGCAGGCTTTGCCGGCAGCTTCTTCGCCGCGCGCCAGGGCCTGGTGACGCCTGAGTCCTTCACCTTCATCGAGTCGGCGACCATCCTCGCCATCGTCGTGCTAGGTGGCCTGGGCTCCCAGTTGGGCGTAATCCTCGCGGCCATCGTGATGATCCTGCTCCCCGAGCTCATGCGTGAGTTCAGCGAGTACCGGATGCTCATGTTCGGCGCTCTGATGGTGCTGATGATGATCTGGCGCCCGCAAGGTCTGCTGCCGATGCAACGTCCCCACCTGGAGCTGAAACAATGAGCCGCCCGATTCTCGAAGTAAGCGGTCTCACCATGCGCTTCGGCGGTCTGCTGGCCGTCAACGGGGTGGGGCTGACCGTACAGGAAAAACAAGTCGTCTCCATGATCGGCCCGAACGGTGCCGGCAAGACCACCGTGTTCAACTGCCTGACCGGTTTCTACCAGCCGACCTCCGGCAGCATCCGTCTGGATGGCGAGCAGATCGAAGCCCTGCCGGGCCACAAGATCGCTCGCAAAGGCGTGGTGCGGACCTTCCAGAACGTTCGCCTGTTCAAGGAAATGACGGCGGTGGAAAACCTGCTGGTCGCCCAGCACCGCCACCTCAACACCAACTTCCTCGCCGGCCTGCTGAAGACTCCGGGTTTCCGCAAGAGCGAACGCGAGGCCATGGACTACGCCGCCCACTGGCTGGAAAAGGTCAACCTGACCGAGGTCGCCAACCGCCCGGCCGGCACCCTGGCCTACGGTCAGCAACGCCGCCTGGAAATCGCCCGCTGCATGATGACTCGCCCGCGCATCCTCATGCTCGACGAGCCAGCGGCCGGCCTCAACCCGCGTGAGACCGACGACCTCAAGGCGCTGATCGCCATGCTGCGTAACGAGCACAACGTGACCGTGCTGCTGATCGAGCACGACATGAAGCTGGTGATGAGCATCTCCGACCACATCTACGTGATCAACCAGGGCACCCCCCTGGCCGACGGCACGCCGGAGCAGATCCGCAACAACCCCGACGTGATCAAAGCCTATCTGGGGGAGGCCTGAGCCATGCTTACTTTCGACAAGGTTTCCACCTTCTACGGCAAGATCCAGGCGCTGCACAGCGTCAGCATGGATGTGAAAAAGGGCGAGATCGTCACCCTCATCGGTGCCAACGGTGCCGGCAAGTCGACCCTGCTGATGACCCTGTGCGGCTCGCCGCGCGCGGCCAGCGGCAGCATTCGCTATGAGGGCGAAGAGCTGGTGGGCCAGGAATCCTGCGACATCATGCGCAAGAGCATCGCCGTCGTGCCGGAAGGCCGCCGCGTGTTCGCCCGCCTGACCGTCGAAGAAAACCTGGCCATGGGCGGCTTCTTCACCGCCAAGGGCGACTTCCAGGAGCAGATGGACAAGGTGCTGCACCTGTTCCCGCGCCTGAAAGAACGCTTCGAGCAGCGCGCCGGCACCATGTCCGGCGGCGAACAGCAAATGCTCGCCATCGGCCGCGCGCTGATGAGCAAGCCCAAGCTGCTGCTGCTCGACGAGCCTTCGCTGGGTCTGGCACCCATCATCATCCAGCAGATCTTCGACATCATCGAACAGCTGCGTAAGGACGGCGTGACCATCTTCCTGGTGGAACAGAACGCCAACCAGGCGCTCAAGCTGGCCGACCGTGGCTATGTGCTGGAAAACGGCCACATCGTCATGCAGGGTAGCGGCGACGACCTGCTCAACGACCCCAAGGTCCGCGACGCCTACCTCGGCGGCTAACGACCTCGCTGTACAAGAAACGGCCCTTCGGGGCCGTTTTCTTTTTTCGGCTCCCTGCGGTGCCTCAACCCGTCCTACGAACCCGTAGGTTGGCGTAGAGCGCAGCGAAACCCAACAATCCGCGCGCCCTGCCACTCCGCCTGATGGGTTTCGTGCCTCAACCCATCCTACAGACCCGTAGGTTCGCGTAGAGCGCAGCGAAAACCAACGATCCGCGCGCCCTGTCACTCCGCCCGATGGGTTTCGCTTTTCCGTAGGGTGGACCACGCTCTACCGGTCCACCATTGGAGGCTGGTTCCGCCGCGCAGGGTGGGCATGAAAATCGATGTCCACCCTACAAGGTTGCTCCAGTCTGACGCCGTCATCGACACGTCTGGCGAGAAGAAGCAATACAAGCCATTGATATTGATGAATTTAATCAACCATCAACGGCATTGATGGTCTCTATCGCGCGTGATCACTTTTTAATCACTCCCCCATCCGTAAGATTGGCCCCGTACCCAGTTTCCAGCCCCCTACGAGGAGCCAGACCATGAAAACCCAAGCCTTCGCCGCCCTGTTCATCGCCGCCCTGAGCAGCTCTGTTTTCGCTCTGCCGTCCTCCTTCCAGGGCACCGACCCGGTTGCCGCTGAAGGCAGCTACATGGTCCTGGATCGCGTCGCCGAAGGCGGTTCCGACCGCACCGGTGCCAACCGCATCGCCGAAGGGGGCTCTGACCGCACCGGCGCCAACCGCATCGCCGAAGGGGGCTCCGACCGTACCGGCGCCAATCGCATCGCTGAAGGGGGCTCCGACCGCACCGGCGCCAACCGCATCGCTGAAGGGGGCTCCGACCGCACCGGTACTAACCGCATCGCTGAAGGGGGCTCCGACCGCACCGGTACCAACCGCATCGCTGAAGGCGGTTCCGACCGTCTGCTGCAAGCCCAGCGCGTCAGCTGATCCCAACTCGCTCAAACTCTCGAAACCCGGCTAATGCCGGGTTTTCGTTTTCCTGCCACATTGCGAACCGCATTCCTGTAGGACAAGACCCCATTCTTGAGCCCCGGCAAGGCAATCCCCGCCCATTCGCACTACTCTGTGCCGGTACCTGCACACAAGGAATCCGCATGAGCCTCTCGCTGCTGAGTCGTTACGCCTTCTTCGCCTTCTGCGTACTGTTCACACTGTTCAGCCTGCCCTTCACTGACCACGACTGGGTCTGGCCCTTCACGCTCCTCGCTGCCGGGCTCAGCGTGCTGGGCGTATTCGACCTGATGCAGTCGCGCCACGCTGTGCGGCGCAACTACCCGATCCTGGGCAACATCCGCTACCTGGTCGAAGGCATCCGCCCGGAAATCCGCCAGTACCTGCTGGAAGCCGACGACGACCGCCTGCCCTTCTCCCGCGCCCAGCGTTCGCTGGTCTACGCACGAGCCAAGAACGAGGGCGGCGACAAGCCCTTCGGCACCCTGATCGACGTCTACAAGGCCGGCTATGAATTCATCGGCCATTCCATGCGCCCGGCGCCGCTCAGCGACCCGTCCAGCTTCCGTGTGGTAGTCGGCGGGCCGCAGTGCACCCAGCCCTACTCGGCCTCGGTGTTCAACATCTCCGCCATGAGTTTCGGCTCCCTTAGCGCCAACGCCATCCGCGCCCTGAACCGTGGCGCCAAGCTCGGCAACTTCTATCACGACACCGGCGAAGGCAGCATCAGCCCCTACCACCGCGAGAATGGCGGTGACCTGGTCTGGGAACTGGGCAGCGGCTACTTCGGCTGCCGCACCAGCGACGGCCAGTTCGACCCGGAACGCTTCGCCACCCAGGCGCGCAGCCCACAGGTGCGGATGATCGAAATCAAGCTCTCCCAGGGCGCCAAGCCCGGTCACGGCGGCATCCTGCCCAAGCACAAGGTCACCGAGGAAATCTCCCTTACCCGCGGCGTGCCCATGGGCGAGGACTGCATCTCCCCGTCACGTCACAGCGCCTTCTCCACCCCCATCGAGATGATGCAGTTCATCGCCAAACTGCGTGAGCTGTCCGGCGGCAAGCCGGTGGGCTTCAAGTTCTGCCTGGGACACCCCTGGGAGTTCATGGGCATTGCCAAGGCCATGCTGGAAACCGGCATCCTCCCCGACTTCATCGTCGTCGACGGCAAGGAAGGCGGCACCGGCGCGGCGCCCCTCGAATTCACCGACCACATCGGCGTGCCGCTGCGCGAAGGGCTGCTGTTCGTGCATAACACCCTGGTGGGGCTGAACCTGCGGGACAAGATCAAGCTCGGCGCCAGCGGCAAGATCATCAGCGCCTTCGACGTCGCCAGCGTGCTGGCCATCGGCGCCGACTGGGCCAACTCGGCGCGCGGTTTCATGTTCGCCATCGGCTGCATCCAGTCGCAGTCCTGCCACACCAACAAATGCCCCACCGGCGTCGCCACCCAGGACAAGCTGCGCCAGCGCGCCCTGGTGGTACCGGACAAGGCCCAACGGGTGCAGATGTTCCACCGCAACACCCTCAAGGCCCTGGCGGAAATGCTCGCCGCAGCCGGCCTCGAGCACCCCAACCAACTGGAGCCCCGCCACCTGGTGCGGCGTGTTTCAGACAAGGAGATTCGGCTGTTCTCGCAGATCCACGTCTTCCTCAAGCCGGGAGACCTGCTCAACGACAGGATCGAAGCGGACTTCTACGAACGCATGTGGGCAATGGCGCGGGCCGACAGCTTCGAGCCGTCGTGCGCGTGGTGATTCCTTGGGGCCGCTACGCGGCCCTAGCAGGCCAAAGGCCTGCCCCATCAACCTTTCAACACCCCACCATCCACCGGGATCAACGTCCCGGTCACATAGCTGGCCAAGGGGCTGGCCAGGAAGGTCGCCACCGCGCCGAACTCTTCCGCAGCCCCGTAGCGCCCCACGGGAATCGCCGCCTGCTCCCTGGCCATCAGGCTCTGCACTGATGTACCGCTGCGTTCGGCGGCGCGGAGCAGCAAGGTTTCCGTGCGCTCGGTCCAGAAGGAGCCGGGCATCAGGGTATTCACCGTCACGCCATCGGCAGCCACCTCGGCGGACAGGGTCTTGGCCCAGTTGGCCAGGGCAGCACGCAAGGCGCTGGACAGCACCAGCCCCGGGATGGGCTCCACCACGCTGGTGGACGAAATCATCAGGATGCGGCCGAAGCGGCGCTGGCGCATACCGGGCAGGAAGGCATTGGTCAGGGCCAGGGTGCCGAGCAGCATGGCGTCCAGCTGCTGATGCCAGAGCTTCGGGTCGAAATCCACCGCATTGACCGGCGGCGGCCCGCCGTTGTTGGCCACGAGAATGTCCGGCGCACCAATGGCCGCCACCACCTGCTCGATGGCCATGTCCACGGCCCCCAGGTCATTCAGGTCCACCGCAACCGCTTGCGCCTCGCCGCCCTCCTTGCGGATGCGTTCCACCGCCAACTCCAGTTTCGACAGGTTGCGCGCCAGCAGGCAGACACGCACGCCCTCCCTGGCCAGAGCCTCGGCCACGCCAAAACCCAACCCGGAACTGCCGCCGCATACAAGGGCACTGCGGTTTTCCAGTTGAAGATCCATGATCAGCACTCCCTATCCAGATTCACCCGCCAGTGTGCGCCTTCGCCGGCCAGGTACAAGCAAAGCACTGCAGGGGCGACTTGATTCGCGACCGAAGTCGCACCCGCAGAGGACGCTCGGCGAGTGTCAGACCGCCCGTACCACGTGCTTCAGCTCCTGGAACGAAGCCAGGCCCCACGGGCCGAGCTCACGGCCGATGCTGCTCTGCTTGTAACCACCCCAGGCGGTCTGCGGGAAGATCACCTGCGGCGAGTTGATCCACACCATGCCGGCCTGCAAGGCGTTGGCAACGCGCTCGGCGGCTTCGCCATTGCGGCTCACCACACTGGCCACCAGGCCGAATTCACTGTCGTTGGCCAGTTCGATCGCCTCTTCCTCGGTAGCGAAGCTGCGCACGCAGAGCACCGGACCGAAAATCTCTTCCTTCCACAGGGCGCTGTCCTTCGGCACATCGGTGAACACCGTCGGCTTGAGGAAGAACCCGCGCTGCAGCTCCGCCGGACGCTCGCCACCGCACACCAGACGGGCGCCCGAGGCAATGCCGCGCTCGATATGGCCACGCACGCGCTGGTACTGCGCCTGGTTCACCAGAGCGCCCATTTCCACGCCTTCACTGAAGGGGTCGCCGACCTTGGTCGCCTCGGCACGGGCCTGCACGCGAGCCAGGAAGTCCCCTACCAGGGGTTCAGCTACCAGCACACGGCTGGTGGCCGAGCACATCTGCCCGGCGTTGAAGAACGCACCACCGCAGGCCAGCTCGACGGCCAGGTCCAGGTCGGCCTCTTCCAGCACCAGCAAGGACGACTTGCCGCCCAGCTCCAGGCTGATGCCCTTCACCGTTTCCGCCGCGCGCTGCATCACCTGCACGCCCACCGCGTTGCTGCCGGTGAAGGACACCTTGGCCACCTTCGGGTGGGACGACAACGGCGCACCCACGGCCAGGCCGGTGCCGCACACCACGTTGAGCACGCCAGCCGGCAGACCGGCCTCCGCGATGATGCGAACCAGTTCCAGCTCCGCCAGTGGCGTCACCTCGGAGGGTTTCAGCACCACGGCGCAACCGGCTGCCAGGGCTGGGGCGAGTTTCCAGGCGGTGGTCACCATGGGGAAGTTCCAGGGCACGATCAGGCCCACCACGCCAACGGCCTCACGGCGCAGGCGCGCGGTGAAGTCTTCGCTGGGCAGCGCCACCGGACGGTCCTGCTGAGCGTCCAGCCCTTCGGCCAGGCCGGCGTAGTACTCGAACGTGCCGATCACGTCGTCCACGTCGATGCCCGCTTCGAACAGCGGCTTGCCGTTGTTGAGCGACTGCAATTGGATCAGCGTTTCACGACGCTGGCGCACACCTTCGGCAATACGGCGCAGCGCCGCGCCGCGCTCGGCGCCGCTGCTGCGGGCCCAGGCCGGGAAGGCTTGGCTGGCGGCCTGCACGGCCTGCTCGACGCTGACCGCATCGCCGGTGCCAATGGTGGCCAGGCGCTCTTCGGTAGAGGGGTTCACGACATCCAGAACGGCGCCACCGGGCAGCCACTGGCCGTTGATGTATACGCCGGCAAGGGTCTCGGGAAAGGTCGGAAGGGTATTCGACATTGCATGGGCTCCATGAGCGAGGCTAAGGGCGGCCACTCCCTGAACACAGAACCGAAACGGCTGGAGGGCCACGAGTGGCGCCCATTGAGCCGCCAGGTGGCGCGACTGACAAGGCAAAAATCGTCATACTAGCCATGTCTTCAAGTCATGGCTCGAATGATGAAACGCCTGCCTCCCCTGCCCGCTCTGCATACCTTCCTGATCACCGCCCAGTGCTGCAACTTCACCCGGGCCGCAGAAATGCTGCACATCACCCAGGGCGCCGTGAGCCGGCAAATCGCCGGACTGGAGAGCCATCTGGGTTACCCGCTGTTCTTGCGCCAGGCGCGAGGGTTGGCCCTGACCGAACAGGGGCGCGACCTCTACCCGCGCATCCAGCAAGTGTTCGCCCTGATCGATGAGGCCGTGGAAGAAGTGGGCGCCAGGCGCAAGGCCCTGCAACTCAAGGCACCCACTTGCGCCATGCGCTGGCTGCTGCCGCGCCTGATGAAGTGGCAGGCCGAGTGCCCCGATGTCCCCGTGGAGCTGACCACGACCATCGCCTATGGCGTGGACTTTCGCCGCGACCAGTTCGACGCGGCAATCGTCTACGGCACTGCGCCCTCCGGGAACGTCACCGCCCACCACCTGTTCAATGAACAACTGACGCCAGTCTGTACCCGGCAATACCTGGAACGATCAGGGCCGCTGGCAACCCCAGCCGACCTGGAGCACCACGTGCTGCTGCACCCGGCGCGCGACAAACACGACTGGGAAACCTGGCTACGCACCGCCGGCCACACCCCCGGCCCACTGAGCGGCGGGCACCACTTCGACACCATGGACCTGGCCCTGTCCGTCGCGGCCCAGGGCGCCGGCATTGCGCTGGGGGACTGGTCACTGATCGGCGATGACCTGGCCAACGGCAACCTGGTCGCCCCCTTCGACCTCAAGGTGCCAACTGGCGGCGCCTACTTCATGGTTTACCCCGAGCGCACCGGTCCCAGTCCGCAGCTGCGTGAACTGGTGGACTGGCTGACCGCAGAGGCACGCGCGGCCTGAGCCTCTGCAAAGTCGCCAACCGCCCCGCAGAAAGTGCGCCGCCGCCGACAAACCACCTTGAATCAACCGCCAATTCCGCTAGTCTCTGCCCCCTCAAACGAGCAAGGAGTACCCCACCATGGCACGCGCCACCGCCCGCCACATCCTGGTTTCCACCGAAGCCAAGTGCAACGAACTGAAAGCCGCCATCGAAGCCGGCGCCGACTTCGCCGAAGTCGCCAAGCAAAACTCCACCTGCCCCTCCAGCCGCGACGGCGGCAACCTCGGCTCCTTCGGCCGTGGCCAGATGGTCAAGGAATTCGACGCCGTCGTATTCAGCGCCCCGCTGAACGTGGTGCAAGGCCCGGTGAAAACCCAGTTCGGTTATCACCTGCTGGAAGTCACCAGCCGCCAGGACTGATGACGCCAAGGCGCCGCCGCCCGGCGGCGCTTTCTACGCCCATCTGACTACACCGCGACCACCATCGATTCCGATGCCGTATTCCCGCCCTACCTTCTTCGAGCAGGTTCTTCGGAGAAATTCGAGCGCTACGGACTTAACTTTCCTCTTTGGGCCGGTAGATACGGTGTTTGCTCAATAGCCTCCCAGATCCGAGCCGATGAATATCCCCAGCCTCGGGTCGTAGTACTGAATGACGATTCGCGGGCTGCCGTAGCGTTGGTAGTAATAGGGCCGTTCGCCCAGGTAGTAGCCGCCATAGTAGCGAGGGGCGTAGATGACGCGCGGGCCGTGGCCGTAGTAGCCACGGTGACGGTGGAAGTGTTTGTGGTGTTTGTAGCCATTACCGTGGCGATAGCCGTTGTGGCGTCCACCGCCGTGACCGCCGCCGTTCCAGGCGAGCAGGGTCTCACTGGCGTTGCTGGTGGTGGGCCAGGGTTGCTGGGCAAGGAGATGCCCGCTGCCAGCGCAGGCCAGGAAGATGATCAGCAGCTTGAGGATACGCATGGCGAGCCCTCCTGAATGGTCCCCCCACAGTTCACCCCCGCACTCCCAGTATAGTTTTTGACCAGTTTCAACCCGGGCAGGGCACTACCTTGCGTCGGCGGAACTGGCCCCGGCGACATACGGTGAAGGCCGCTTCCTACAGCCTTTTCTGTACTCCAAACCCAGCCGCCTACAGAGAAACTTCCTACGAGCCTTTAGCCTTGAGCGCCTACAAGCGCTCTGGCTAGAGTCCTGCCCGTCACGGTCAATCCCGTGACCTGGGCGTAGGACCCCTGTTTTCTAACCAAGACGCGGTAGCGACATGGCTGCTGGCACAGGCTTGATGCTGTCCAGCACATCTATGGCGGGCCGTGCGAGGAGGCCTTTAAGGCCTGCCCGGATCTTGGTTGCCGGGGCTCCTACCCTTGCACGGCCCTGCCACCCAACCCGTAGGACGGTTACTGGCAGGCAAAGAAGGCCCAACCAAGGTGCTTGCCATGGATAGCAATTTCCCGCCTTTTACCCCCGCGCGCCTCCGCGCTTTTTTCAGCTCTGCCTCCACCCCGGGGGTGCGCCATGCCTGACCTCAAGGCCTTTACCTCCCCTTCCCAGCCCTATCCCGACGTGATGTTCTTCAACGCCGCGGCCAGCCCTGCCCACCTCTTCGAAACCGCCCACCAGCGCATGTCCGCCGTGCTGGACCTGCTGCAACTGGTGGAACACGCGGAGAACGGCGACTTCGTGCAGCGCGAAGCGGCGCGTTTGTCCTTTGCGGTGGGTTTGCTGCTGGGGGATGCGCGGTCGCTGTACGAGGCCGCATATGAGCGGGCGATGCAGCTGGGTGGCGAGGAGACGGCGGGAATGGCGCCATAGGATGTGGTGGGCGCCGGCACGAGGCCCGGGTGGTAGGCAGCCGTAGCCCGGATGGAATCCGGGGGCTGTGGCAGGTCTTACCTGGAGTGCATCCAGGCTACTGGGTGGCGCGGAGCCAAGCCCGTCGGCGAGGGTGATGGGTTTCGCTTCGCTCTACCGCATCCTACGAGTTGATCGGACGACGGCACGATGTCCGAGTCGTAGCGGCGGAAGACCGCAGAATTGGAAGGCAGGCTGAACGGGCATGGTGGAAGTGTCCGCCTGGGGGCGCTTCCGCCAACCAGGCCGACACCGAGGTCGTGCCAAGTGCTTATTGGGCAGGCTTCTGGGCCGGCTGCTCCATGGGCTTCTGCATGGGCATCCCCCCCATGCCCGGCTGCGAGCCCATCATGCCGGCGTGCTGGTCCATCATCCGCATCATCATTTCCATCATCTGCGGGCCCATCATCTTCATGTGCTGGCCCATATCCTTGCCGGGGCAGCCGCCCTGCATCATGCCGAGACCTTCCTTCATCGCCTGCATGCCTTCGCGCATGGCCGCCTGGCGCTCCTCCGGGGTCTTGGCGGCCGCGATCCTGTCGTGAATGGACTGCATCTTCTGCATTTGCTCAGCCATGGCCTTTTCCCGGTCCTGGGTGGTTGCCGACGGGCTCTCGGCGTTCGCCGGAGCCTGCTCGGGGTGATGTTCTTCGACGGCCGCGGCGAGCAGCGGGCTGCTGATCAGCAGTGCGGCAACGAGCGATTTGATGGTGATGTGCATGGCGATCTCCGACTGTTTCAAAGGGTGGGATGCAGCGGTCCACGCCTGCTCGTGCAGGCGTAGCAGGACTGTGCGTCCGGAGGCCCGGGCGCACAGAAGACGGGTCAATCGTTGAAGCGGACGAAGCGCAGACGTGCCGGCGGCCGTGGCGGCGCAGGCAGGTGGAAGGCGAGTGCGGCGAAACGTGGGGGTATGACGGCAGGCAGGAGGGCTACCGGAAGTAGCAGCAAGAGGGGCCAGAATATCTGGTCGAGGAGAACCTGGCCCGACGCCAGCTTCAACGCCGTCGCGCCGTCCTCGCAGAACTGCAGGCACCCACTGGCATGCAGCTGGTGAGATCGTTCATGCAGGCTGGACGACACTTCATCATGGCCGCTCGCCAGATCGTGAGGCAGGTAGGACAGGCAGCCATGGCTTGCCGCGACCCCAAACGCCAGCAACCACAGCACCAAGGCCATGCGTAGCAACGAGCGTTGATGAAATCGTAACCAGGACATCTGCTCAGTCCGCCGGGATATCAAGTTCGACACTAGCGCCTAGGGCAATGCCGCGCTTGATCCACATCAAGTCTCGGCAGTCTAGCTGCCAGCTTGGAGGGCTGCTTTGGGTTGGTTGGCGGCCATGCACTGCGGCTGATCCACCGTTGTCCTCCCCAACTCGGAGGACAAGCCATGAACACCAATACTTCGTACAGCCATCAACCTTGGAGCAAGGGGAAGCTTGCCGGACAGAAAGCCCCGCTTCGACTCAGACACCTCTGGGCCATTCATTAATGACTCAGACCGAGGTCCGCAATCCTGGCATCGCGCTCGGCACGATTTGGCTTGTATGGCAGAAAAAGCTGTAAATGTGACATTGCAGCCATTGCGCCGGGCAATGACTCTTGGGACCTGTCCCCATTACGTCGCCAGGTGCCACGATGAACTCCCCCATTCACATCGGATTCCTGCTCTTCCCCTATGTCACCCAGCTCGACCTGACCGGGCCGGCCCAGGTACTCAGCCGTGTGCCGGATGCAAAGGTGCATCTGGTGTGGAAGACCACCGATCCGGTGGTCACCGACGTTGGCTTCGAGATCGTGCCGACCACAACCTTCGACGACTGCCCACCACTGACCGTGCTGTGCGTGCCAGGTGGCTTCGGCATCGGCGACCAGCTCAACGACAGCCAGACGCTGGACTTTTTGCGCCGCCACGGCGAGAGCGCGCGCTACGTCACCTCGGTGTGCAACGGCGCACTGTTGCTCGGCGCCGCCGGGCTGCTGCAGGGCTACCGCTCGGCCTGCCACTGGATGTGGCGCAAGTACCTGCCGAGCTTTGGTGCGGAGCCTGTGGCACGGCGCATCGTCCGCGATCGCAATCGCATCTCGGGCGGCGGGGTGACGGCTGGCATCGACTTTGGCCTCGCACTGGCCGCCGAGCTGGCCGGTGACGACGTGGCCAAGACACTGCAGTTGGCCTTCGAGTACGACCCTGAGCCGCCGTTCGACTGCGGCACGCCCGAGAAGGCCGGCCCCGCCTTGGTCGAGCACCTGAGCGCGCTGCAGGCCGACCGTGTGGCTTATGTCGAAGCCCGCATCGCCCAAGCGGTGGCACGGCTGTAGCAGCGCGCCGGCGATCTCCGGGTCAGGCTTCCTTGTGCGGCTTTCATCGAAGCCGGGGCCTGCCGAAGCATGACCCGTGAGCCGCAATAAGGAGTCGAAGCAGATTGAGGTACAGGCAGCGCCCGAGTTCCTCAAGCTGCACAAGCACCTGCAGCAAGTGTTTCCGCTGGTGCACCGCACGCTCAAGCGTGAACTGGTGGGAGGCTACAGCCTGCTCTGCACCTGAGAGGGGCGCGACCCGAAGGCCAAGCCGTTCATGTTGATGGCGCACCAGGATGTGGTACCCATCGCCGAAGGCACGGAGAAGAATTGGTCTGTCGATCCATTCGCGGGCACCATCAAGGACGGCTACATCTGGGGCCGAGGTTCCCGGGACGATAAGGGCAACCTGCGGTCCATGCTGGAGGCCATAGAAGTCCTGCCGGCCCAGGGCGTCCGGCCGGAGCAGACGATCTACATCGTGGCCGGCCACGACGAAGAAGCCGGCGGCAGACGCTTGGCCGGCGAGTCGCACGGCTATGCCGCGCAGATGCGACGGCTCGTGGTGCCTGGGCCTCAAGCGTGTCCATATCGCCGGCAACTCGATGGGGGGCACCTCGGCCGCGCTGCTCGCGATAGGCGAACCGCGACGTGTGGCCGGTCATACGCCCAGCGGTAGCGTAGGCCATTGGCCCAGTGCCGGTTGCAGCTCGCCGCGGGCTAACGTGTCCTTGGCGAAGCAATGCAGCAATAGCTGCCATACCCGAGGTACCGTGGCGGCGCTTCAAGAAAGCTCATCAGCCAGCTCATGCGGCTCTCCAGCTGTAAGTAGTCATTGCCATTGAAGCCAGTTCCGCCCTTCCCACGGAGGGAGGGGCAGACCGTTTTGACGCGGCTAGCGCCGTGGACTAACGTACCGGCTGAAACTCCAGCTAGACCTCTATTTCTGCCATGTCGCACCGCGTTGCAATGCTTGTGTTTCCGGGCTTCCAATTGCTCGATGCTGCCGGGCCAATCGCGGCCTTCGAGGCGGCGGGGGGCTACGCCATCCAGGTGGTCGCCCTCCAACCTGGTCTGGTGCTCAGTTCGTCGCGCGTGACCTGGCAGGCCGAGCAGCTGCCACGGCTGTCCGACATCGACACCTTGCTGGTATCAGGCGGTGATGGCGTCGATCAGGCAATGAACGACGAGCGCCTGCTGGATTTCGTGCGCCGCGCGGTGGCCCGACAGGTGCGCGTTGCCAGCGTGTGCTCGGGCAGCCTGCTGCTTGCCGCGGCAGGTGTGCTCAATGGGCGCAGTGCGACTACGCACTGGTCGCGCACCGGGCAGTTCGAGCGCCAGTTCCCGAACGTGCACCTCGACGCCGACCGCATCTTCGTCAAGGACGAGTCCGTGTGGACCAGTGCTGGTATCAGCGCCGGCATCGACCTCGCGATAGCTATGATTGCCGAGGACCATGGCCACGAACTCGCTCGCAGCGTCGCGCAGGAACTGGTCGTCTACTACCGTCGGCCAGGCGGGCAGTCGCAGTTCTCCGCGCTGCTCACGATGCAGGGATCGCACGACCGCTTCGACGTGCTGCTCGACTATGTACGCCGCCACCTCGCACAGCGACATGGCGTCGAAGACCTCGCCGCCATAGCCTGCATGAGCCCGCGCCATTTCGCGCGGGAGTTCCGCGCAAAGACTGGTGTGACCCCGGCCAAGGCCGTGGAGCGCCTGCGCGTGGAGGCCGCTCGCACGGCGCTGGAGAACGGTGCCAACTCCGTGCAACGCGTGGCCACCGAATGTGGATTCGGCGATATCGAACGCATGCGCCGCAGCTTCATGCGCTTGCTGGGGGTGCCCCCGTCGTCGCTACGACGCTCGGCCGGCGATTGACCTTACCTCTGCGGAACGCTCAACAGTCGCGGCCGATCATCTGAGATGCACGCCTCCGCGCGGCTGCGCCGAGCTGTCGCTGAGTCTTTCCCTGTAGTAGCAATGCCGGCGAGATCAGGTCAGTGCCGAGGTTTGAGGCCGCCCAGGTGGCAGCTTTACGGCCCGCCCATTAATAAAGCGCCCTACCCGCCTACATCAGTCCCCGCGAAGATCCCCAGCCTCGGGTCGTAGTACTGAATGACGATTCGCGGGCTGCCGTAGCGCTGGCAGTAATAGGGCCGTTGCCCAGGTAGTAGCCGCCATAGTAGCGAGGGGCGTAGATGAGGGGCTGTGGCGAGGTACGGTGAAGGCCTCGGTCTGGACGGTTTCCTTCGTAACCAGTATTTCGACTTCCGCACGGCCCGCCACCTCTTGCCGAGTCGAAACGGCATGTGGCGGCTCCTTTGGATACGGCTGAGTGCTTCCTCGCCTCCCGATGCCTTTCGCCAGCCGTAGCCCGGATGGAATCCGGGGGCTGTGGCAGGGCTTACCTGGATTGCATCCAGGCTGCTGGGTGGCACGGAGCCAAGCCCATCGGCGAGGGTGATGGGTTTCGCTTCGTTCTACCGCATCCTACGAGTTGATCGGGCGCAGGCACGAAGTTCGGTTGGTAGGCCGTAGCCCGGATGGAATCCGGGGGCTGTGGCAGGTCTTACCTGGAGTGCATCCAGGCTGCTGGGTGGCTCGGAGCCAAGCCCATCGGCGAGGGTGATGGGTTTCGCTTCGCTCTACCGCATCCTACGAGTTGATTGGGCGCCGGCACGAAGTCCGCGTGCACCTATAGCCTGGGCCAGGTCTGAAGGGTCCCGGTCAGGTACAACCCGCCGAGCACCAGGCTGGCCAACGAGCTGACGATCCAGAAGCGGGCACCGTTGTAGCCGGGTTTGAACCGGGCAATGGCCAGGCCTGCCATCCCGCGCACCAGCAGAGCGGCGGCGAGCGCAGTGCCCGCAGCGGCCAGCAGTAACCAACCGTTGCCTTCCATAGGGAGCCTCCGGAATCGAAGCCTGATATTGGCGGTGCGCCGTGAAGGGAGCAATGCGGCGCAAAACCGCAGAATGGGTACGAATGGATAGGTATTCCGGACGTACCCGCGGCTTGATGGTTGGGATTACGATGGCGCGGCAAATCAGCCATCAAATGGCTTATTTGCCACCCAGTGATAGTCAAAATTTCGGAAGCGTCCGGAGGGGTTCCGGGGGTGCCGGAAACCACCGGTTTAGAGGCGATCCCTTACTTTTTGCAGGGCTGTTATAACCATCGCCGTCACTGCCGCCGGTCGGGGTTTTGATCGTTTTTTGAACAAAAACGGGATGTTGCGATTATTATGCACCGGCGATCAGGACGCAACTTGCCATCAACACCACTGATGGCGCGACTGACTTCTACATAAATCCGGAACGACTCCACAGTGCATGAGAGTTCATGTGCCGGGGATTTTTCGTCCCGGAAAAAGGCCAAGGGTAGGCCTTCGTTCGCAGACGGCGAACATGCAAATACATAATTCCAATGCCGCTGTTGCATCAGTACAGCCGCTCAAATTGTTAGAAAGAGGTAAACCATGGAGCTTTTTCATCTTGTTGCTTCCCTGTTCCAACAGCCGGCAACCATGGAGCTGACTCGCATGGGCGTGGTCTACGCCCACCTCATCGCTTGCTGCGTGGCTATCGGCATGGTGCTGACCAGCGATATCGCCATGATCAAGCAACTGTTCCAGGGCCGTGATTCGACCGCTGCCGACAAGGAACATCTGCATGCGCTGAAGCAGACTGTACTGCTTTCCCTCGCAGCACTCTGGGTAACCGGGATCGGTATCGTGGCGCTGGACTACTCGCAGAAGGGGGCGGTGTATTTCCTCAACCCCAAACTGCAGGCCAAGATCCTGGTCGTCGCACTGCTGACCCTCAACGGCTGGGTACTGCACAGTGTGGTGATGCCTGCGATGGACAAGGCCGGCAGCCTGCTCAAGCTCGACATCAATGCCCGTAACCTCGCGCTGTTCTCGGGTGTCGTTTCCGGGGTGTCCTGGTTCTACGGCGCGATGCTGGGTATCGCCCGTCCGCTGAGCTGGAAATACTCCCTGAGCGACATCATGTTCGCCTACCCGGTGCTCATCTGCCTTGGCTTCGCCGCGATGACCCTGCTGGTCAAGTGGGCCGCCAACCGGACTACCACCCAGGTTCCTGCTCGAATGAACCCCGCGCTCGCCTCCTGGTAAGCGTGGGCGGGCAAGGAAGCCCGACCTTATAAAAGAGCCGCAGGGTGCCCACGTGCCCCTGCGGCTTTTGCTTTTCGGGCAAACGCCTTACGAGCCCGGCGCTTCCTGCGGCTGAACTTCATCCCAACTGCTGTCCGGGTCGAAGGTCTTCATGGCCTTGGCGATCTTTTCGCTATCGCGGCCAAGGTCCTTCTGAAAGACCTGGCCCTCGTGGCTGATCGTGAAGCTCATCACGCCGCTGTCGCCGTATTGGGCGGGCCAGGCGACCAGGGCGAAGCCACGGCTCATGGCCTTGCCAAGCATGTAGTCGTAGGCGCCACCGGGGGCCGAGGGGCCTTGGGCAGTCAGAATGCGGAAGTGATAACCGTGCCAGTCGTCGCCCTTGGTCTGGCCGCCGAATAGCGGACCGAGGGGACTTTCGTCGGTGCCGTCTTCATCGGCCCAGTACAGGCCGTCGTGCTGGCCGTCGGTGCTGATGAACTTCTGCGCGTACTCGAGCACGCCATCGCCGTTGCGGTCGACCTCGGCGTAGTCCATCTGCGCGTCGTGGTACGCCTCTGCAGCCTCGATGGCCGACAGCTCGTTGCGACCGATACGGCGCAGGCGAATCTCCTCGCCACCGGCCTTGGCGTCGAAGCTCCAGCCTTGTTTGTCCTGAACGATAGGGATGGGCAGCGTCCAGGGGTCGTTGCCGACGACTATGTGGGCGCGGCCTTTGGTGGCGATGTCAATCTCGTGCTTTTCCTTGTAGTGGGCGATGAAAGCGTCGACGTCCTTGCGCTCGATGCCCTTGGTGGGGATGTAGTCCCGCCAGTCGGCGCCGAGCAGTGCAGCCAGGCGATCGGCATCGGCCTTTTCGGTTCCGAGGGCGGCGACGAAGGATTCAGCTGCGGCCTCCGGGGTCTTGAAACGTTCGTTTGCATTGACGCTGATGGCGCAGACGGCCAGCGACAGCAGGGCGAGGATGCGGTTTACGCGATTCATGGGCTGTCTCCTTTCAGCGCCTACGGCCACCACCGCCACGAGACGGTGCGTGGGCTGGACGTTGTACCTGCCGGCCGGCAGAAGCCTTTTGGGGGCGCGAAGCAGAGGCCCGGCTGACCTCACCCCGATGGGAGGCCGCGCGCGTCTGGGACGGCTGACGAGCGCCATCAAAGGCGTTATTGCGCGGTGCCTGCTGGCGGGCTGCGGTGTGTTGCTGACGGGCCTGTTGCCGTACTTGCTGGTTGTTCTGCGTGCGCGGGCGCTGTTGCGGCCGGTTGGCATCGGTGCGCTGGCGCTGCTGCACCGCACTTTCGGCGCGCTGGCGCGCCTGCGGGTCGTTGCGCATATCGCGGCTGGCAGCCTGGGCTCTCTCACGGGCTTGCTGGTTGCTGCCGGCGGGCGCCTGGATGCCCCGTTGCTGCATGCTCTGGCTGGCGCGCTGGCGTTGCGCGGTGCGATCGGCGTCGTACCCACGCAGGGGCTCGCGCTGCTGACTGCCATTGAGGCGCAGGCCGTTCTGCTGACGGTTGATGTTGTCGCGGTAGGGCACGCCCTGGCGGTTGACGGGGTTGTGGACGAACTTGTTCTGGTTGGCGTTGATCTGCCGGTTGGTGTTGATGTTGTTGTAGCGATTGACGTCGATGTCGACGTCGCCGCCACCCCAGTCGCAGTCGCCCCAGAGGGAATTGACGATGCCCACGCCGACGCCGAAGGCCAGGCCCGTCGCCAATGCGGTGGCAACTGGATAGCCATAGCTGGGCGGCGGCGGGTAGTAGGGCGGCGGGTAGGACGGATAGGACCAACTGCCATAGACCACGGTGGGGTTGTAACTGGGCACGTACACGACTTGCGGGTCGGCGGGCTCGATGATGATGGTCTGGGTGCTGGCGGCCGGCTGCACCACGGTGGTGGTGGAGCTGGGCGCGGGCGCGGCTTGCTGGACACTGACTGTCTGCTGTTCATTGGATTCCAGGTTGCCAGCGGCCTGGGCCTGGCGCCGCAGGCGCTGGACGGAATCCATTACATCATTGGGCTGGGCCAGGAAGGCATCCCCCACGCGCTGCACCCAGGCCGGGTCCTGCCCGAGGGTGGCAAGCACCTGCGGAAAGGCCACCAGGGATTGCACGCTGGGGTCCCAGGGCTGGTCGGCCACCTGCTTCACAGCCGCATCGCCCTGGACGTCCGGATGGGCCTTGGACCAGGCGACGGCGTCGGCCACGTTGCCCGGGTAGGTCGCTGCCATCAGCACCTGGGCCAGCAGGGAATCCGGATAGAGGGCGATGGGCGCCATCATCTGGTCGAGTTCTTCGGTCCTGAACACCGCCTGCGTGGCGGCGGGTTGGGTCGCTGGCGAGGCGGCGGCCGGTGCGGCGTCAACCGCCGGGGCTGCGGAAACGCCAGCCGTGGGGGCGTCATCGCTTTCGGCGGCGGAGATGCCGGCATCCGTGGCAGCAAAGGCCAGGTTGACGCCGCAAGCCAGCAAGGCCAGCAGCACGGCGCTGAATCGGGTGCGGATAGACATGGCGTTTCTCCCGCCAAAAGGAGTGGTTGTCCCTGAACCCGGCAAAGGGCTGAGCCTTACCGCTGCCGTGGAGAAACGATAGCCCAGAGGCCAGCACCGAGCCCGGCCAAACTGACAGAAATGTAATCACCCGCCGTTCTTCGATATGGCAGTTTTACATGTGAGCCGCGCAGCAGACCGTTGCGCGGCGCCCTTTCTGACTGACTGGATTGAAACGGCATGCAGTGCAAAACCTCGCGGCGGACCTTCGTCAAAGGCCTTGCCGCTGGCGGCATACTCGGTGGCCTGGGGCTGTGGAAAGCGCCTGTCTGGGCGGTGACCAGCCCGGGCCAGCCTGCGGTGCTCAGCGGCACCGAGTTCGACCTGTTCATTGGCGAGACGCCGGTGAACCTCACCGGCAAGGCGAGAATCGCCAAGACCATCAACGGCACCCTCCCCGGCCCGCTGCTGCGCTGGCGCGAGGGCGACACCGTGACCCTGCGGGTGCGCAATCGCCTGGCTGAAGACACGTCCATCCACTGGCACGGCATGATCCTGCCCGCCAACATGGACGGCGTGCCGGGCTTCAGCTTTGCCGGCATTGCGCCGGACGGCATGTACGAATACCGCTTCCAGGTGAAGCAGCACGGCACCTACTGGTACCACAGCCACTCCGGCCTGCAGGAGCAGGTAGGCGTGTACGGCCCCATCGTGATCGACCCGAAGGAACCGGAGCCTTTCCAGTACCAGCGCGACTACGTGGTGATGCTGAGCGACTGGACCGACGAAGACCCGGCCCGCGTGATGGCCAAGCTGAAGAAGCAGTCGGACTACTACAACCAGCACAAGCGCACCGTCGGGGACTTCATCAACGACGTCAGCGAGAAAGGCTGGTCCGCCACCATGGCCGACCGCACGATGTGGGCGGACATGAAGATGAGCCCCACCGACCTCGCGGACGTCAGCGGCGCCACCTACACCTACCTGCTCAACGGCCAGGCGCCGGATGGCAACTGGACCGGGCTGTTCCGGCCGGGCGAAAAGATCCGCCTGCGCTTCATCAACGGCTCGGCCATGACCTACTTCGATGTGCGCATCCCCGGCCTGAAAATGACGGTGATCGCCGCCGACGGGCAGCCCGTTGAGCCGGTGAGCGTGGATGAGTTCCGTATTGCCGTGGCCGAGACCTATGACGTACTGGTGGAGCCCTCGAGCGACGAGGCCTATACGATCTTCGCCCAGTCCATGGACCGCTCCGGTTACGCCCGCGGCACCCTGGCGGTGCGCGAAGGGCTGAGCGCACCCGTGCCAACCCCCGACCCACGCCCGCTGATCAGCATGGCCGATATGGGTATGGACCACAGTGCCATGGGCCACGGATCGCAGGATGGGGACGACATGGCAGGAATGGACCATTCCGCCATGCAGGGCATGGACCACTCGCAGATGGGTGGCCAGATGCAGGCCCACCCGGCATCGGAAGCCAACAACCCGCTGGTGGACATGCAGACCATGACGCCAGCCCCCAAGCTGGACGACCCTGGCATCGGCCTGCGCGACAACGGCCGCCGCGTGCTGACCTACGCCGACCTGCGCAGCACCTTCCCCGACCCTGACGGCCGTGAGCCGGCGCGCACCATCGAATTGCACCTCACCGGGCACATGGAGCGCTTCTCCTGGTCGTTCGACGGCATCCCGTTCGCCGACGCGGAGCCGCTGCGGCTGACATACGGCGAGCGCCTGCGCATCACCCTGGTCAACGACACCATGATGACCCACCCCATTCACCTCCACGGCCTGTGGAGCGACCTGGAGGACGAGCAAGGCAACTTCCAGGTACGCAAGCACACCATCGACATGCCCCCCGGCACACGACGCAGCTATCGCGTCACGGCCGATGCACTGGGCCGCTGGGCGTACCACTGCCATCTGTTATTCCACATGGACATGGGCATGTTCCGTGAAGTCCGCGTAATCGAATGAAGGAGAAACCTATGAACAAATCGATGCAGCCCCTCACTGTCGCCACCCTGGTCCTTGCCCTGCTGGCGCCGGCCGCCTGGGCCGGTGAGAACGACAATGACGACCACCAGAAACCCCAAGTCGACAACACGCAGAAGATGAATCACGGGCAGATGGATCACGGCCAGATGCAGGGCATGGACCACACCCAGATGCAGAACATGGATCACAGCAAGATGGGCCACGGCGCCATGCATCCGGCCCAAGACGCCAAGCCCAAGGCGGACAGCAAAGATGATCGATAGCCTCAAGCGCCCTGCCCTGCTCGCCCTGGCCGTGGCCCTTGGCTCGGCCGGCAGTGCACAGGCGGCCGAAACCATGGATCACGGCCAGGTGCAGCATGGCCAGATGGACCACGGCGCCATGGATCACAGCCAGATGAATCACGGCTCCATGGAGCACCCGCAGAAACAGCCCGACGGCTATGGCAGTCGCGCGCCCATCCCGGTGCCAACCGACGCCGACCGCGCCGCAGCCTTCCCGGACCTGCCGCCCCACACCATGCATGCCGGCGGGATCAACAGCTACTTCCTGCTGGACCAACTGGAGTACCAGGACGCCGACGATGCCAGCGTGCTGAGCTGGGACGCCTCGGGCTGGATCGGCGGCGATATCAATCGGCTGTGGCTGCGTTCGGAAGGCGAGCGCAGCAACGGCACCACCGAGGAAGCCGAGGTCCAGGCACTCTACGGCCGCGCCGTGAGCCCCTGGTGGGAGCTGGTGGCCGGAGTGCGTCAGGACTTCAAGCCCGGCTCGCCGCAAACCTGGGCGGCATTCGGGGCACAGGGCATGCCCTTGTATGGCCTGGAAACCAAGGCCACCGCCTACCTCGGCGAAAGCAGCCAGAGCGCACTGCGCCTGGAGGCCGAATACGACATCCTGCTGACCAACCGGCTGATCCTGCAGCCCCTGGCGGAGGTGAACCTCTACGGACGCAACGACCACGAGCGCGGCGTCGGCTCCGGCCTGGCCAATACCGAGCTGGGACTGCGCCTGCGCTACGAGATCGTTCCCCAGTTCGCCCCTTACGTGGGCGTGACCTGGAACCGCAACTACGGCAACACCGCCGACTTCGCACGCGAAGAAGGTGAAGACAATGACGAAGCCCGCTTCGTCGCCGGTATCCGCTTCTGGTTCTGAGCCCCTGACGATGAAAAGAACAATAAAAACCCTGGCCCTCGCTGGCCTTATGGTCGCCGCTGGCGTGAGCGGCGTGGTGTATACCGGCATGGTGAACGTCGCTGCCGACGACCCGCACCACGCCCTGGTACATGCATTCCTTACCGCCGCCCGAGACCGCTCCATCGAAATCCGGGCACGGGACATCCCCGTTCCACCACTGGACAATGCAGAGCTCATCCGCGCGGGTGCAGGCAATTACGACGCCATGTGCGTCGGCTGCCACCTGGCCCCTGGAATGGCAAATACCGAGCTCAGCCAAGCCCTCTACCCGGCTCCGCCGAACCTCAGCCGGCAAGGTGTGGGCGGCGACCCCGCGGCGGCTTTCTGGGTGATCAAACACGGCATCAAGGCCACCGGTATGGCAGCCTGGGGCAAGAGCATGAGCGACGAGCACATCTGGGGTATGGTCGCGTTCCTCCAGCAGTTACCGGAGCTGGACGCAGACGACTATCGCCAACTGGTGGCCAGCAGTGATGGGCATCAGCATGGCGGAGGGGAAAGCACCTCTCAAGGGCATGAGGAAGAGGTGGCAGAGGAAGAAGGGCACGGGCATGGGCATGCGGAAGGTCATGCGCATTAGTCCGCAGACTGGGCTGAGCGCGGCGAAACCCAACAGCTCCATCACCTGTGTTGGGTTTCGCGTCGCTCTACACAGTATCTACTTGGCTGTACTGATATCCCCGCTCTCCCAGCGCGACTCGCCGCTCTCCAGCGCATTGGCGATGGTGGCGAGCTTGTCGTCCGGGAGCGTCTCGGGCAGCGGGTCTACGCCTGCGCTGACGAACAGTTGGGCGTAGGCGTTGCGCAGTTCGGCGTAAGACAGGTCTCGCTTGAGCTGCGCCTGCAGGGTGTTCAGCTCACCCTGGATCAGGTCCAGCTCGCCGATGCTCTGGGTCTTGTAGCGGTTGCGCAGCTGTTCGGCGATCTGTCCGTCCAGCTTGGCCAGTTCTTCGCTGGTCTGGAACTGTCGCTGCGCCTCGTGGAAGTTGGCGTTCGCCACGTAGAGCTGCGCGAGCACGGCCATGGACATGGCCTGGCGACGGGCAGCGGCGACGGACTCGCCAGCCCTGGCGACGTCGATGGCGGCCGGACCGGAGAGGACGTTGAACAGGTTCCAGGTAACCTTCACGCCGTAGTCGGCCCAGCTCTGGTTCACCAGGAAGGAGTTGCTGTCGTAATGGCCGCCAGCGGAGAACTCCAGGCCCGGCAACAGGCGCAGCATGGCCTTGCGGGTCTCGGCAGCGCTGATGCGCGCCTGGTAGTCCTGCTCGCGCAGTTCCGGGCGGCTGGCCAGGGCTTCTTCTTCCAGGCGGTTCATGTCCACCTTGAGTTCCGGCACCTGGTAATCGTCTGTGGCGGCCAGGGTGAAGTCGGTGTTCAGCGGGAGGTTGATCAGCGCGGCCAGTTCGGTCTTGGCCAGGGATAGCGCGCGGCGCTGCTCTTCCAACTGGCGGGTGGCCTCGATCAACGCTCGCTGGTAGCTCATGGCCTGCACCGGGTCGCCAATGCGCTCCGAGCTCATGCGCTGGCTGCTGGAGCGAGCCTCATCGACGCGCGCCATCAGGCTGTCGATCTGCTTCAGCAGGCGGTCGGCCGCCACGGCACGCCAGTAGGCCGAGCGCACGTCCTGGATGATGGTGTGGACCACCTTGCGGCGACGTTCCTGGACGATCAGGCGCTGGTCGGCCTGCTGCTTGGCGCTGACGTAGCTGACGCCGAAGTCTAGGACGTTCCACACCATGGTCAGGTCCGCCACGCCACGGTCACGGTCCTGGGAGGTGGAAGGTTCCAGCGACTGGGTGTTGGTCAGCACGCTCTGGCTGCTGGAGGCGCTGACGTTGCTGCGCCCGGCGTAGCCCGCTTCCATGGCCATGCGCGGCAGCATGTCGAAGCTGGCCAGATCGACCTGGCGCTTGGCCAGGGCTTCCTCCATCACCTTGAGGCGTGCCTCCAGGTTGTACTTCACCGCACGGGCCATGGCCTCATGCAAGGTCAGGGGCCCGCTGAGGGGTTCCTGGTCCTTGAACATGGTGGCCAGGTCCGCGCGGGCGCGCTGTTCGCTGACGCTACGGTCGATGGGCTGGCTGGTCACCGCACAACCGGTGACCGCCAGCGCCAGTACGCTTACGGTGAAAAGCTTCGCTGCTTTGCTCATCCTTGGGCCGCCCCCTAGACACGGCACTTACAGATTTCTAATTCGTTGTTCTTAAGCCTGCGGGCGATCCACCTGGATCTGTCCCAGTGCCATGGCCAGCTCCCTGACCTGACGCTGCTCGTTGTCCTTGATGTCCTGCAACTGCTGGCCAAGCGAGGGCGCCCCGAAGATGCCCTGGCCGCTCCCCCCGGAGCCGCCCTTCCATTGCTTACCGTCGAACAGCTTCATTTCTTCGGAGTCCTGCGGCACATCCTTGTCGAAGAAGCTCGACAGGCTGCTGCTGCCGAACACACCACCATCGCCCCCGCCAAAGCCGAGGAAGCCCGAACCGGAGCCATCGCCGAAGCCGTCGCTGCTGCCGAATACCTGGGCGATGAAGCTGGGCGCCAGGGCCCCCTGGTTGATGAAGATATTGCCCAGGGTCGGAATGCCGCTGCCCAGCGTCGGCTGCTCGAACAGCGGCGGCGGAATGAGCGGCGAGGTGAACGGCGGCGGTGGCGGATTCGGCAGTACCGTATCCACCGGCACCGTCGGCTCCGGCGGCACGATGACCGGCGGGTTGTGACGGAACTCCGGATCGCCATCGCTCTGCGGAACGCTATAGGTCTGCGCCGGCAGCCCGCTGAGCATGGCGTTGCCTGCGGTATCGGTGATCAGCGTACCGGTGGCGTTCAGGCCGAGGCTGAGCGTGCCGGCACCTGCCACGTTGCTGACGGTGACCAGGAAAGTACGGCTATCCACCTGCACCAGCGATTGCAGGGTGCCGGTGACATTGCCGGTGGTCACCAGGTTGAAGTCGCCGAGGTCGATGCCGCTGACGTTCTCGTCGAAGGTCACGGTGTACTGCACGCTGCCGGGTGTGGGCAGCGGCGTGACTGTCGCGCTGGCATTCGGCGCCGTGGTATCGACGATCACACCGCTGGTGTTGCCGACGCCGTTCAGCGCCAGGTTCATCGAGTTGCCGATGGCATCCCGCAGGGTCGCGTCATTGGCCACCAAGCCCGTGACAGCGATGCCGTTGGCATCGTTGTCGCCCGCGCGGACGGTGTACTGGAACACCAGTGTGCTGCTGCCCGAGCCCGCCACGTAATCGGCGAACACCGTGGTGCCGCCCATGTCGATGGCCAGGCGCGGTACGCCGTTGACGATGACCGCTTCACTGGCGTTGACCACGAAGGTCAGGGTGTCGCCGGCGTTGTAGTGCACGCCGACCGGCACGCTGACGCCGGTGACGGTGGGCACATCGCGGTCGACGCTGTACACCGCGCCGGTAAGGCCGCCGCTGAGGGCGTTGCCGGCAACGTCGACGATGCCGGTACCGGAACCGTTGAGGTTGAGCCCCAGGGTACCGGTGCCGCTCACGCCGCTGACAGTGAGCTGATAGGTGCGGGCGTCGATTTGCACCAGGCCGGTGAGGCTGCCGCCTGCGCTGCCTGTGGTCACCAGGGTGAAGTCGCCGAGGTCCACACCGCTGACGTCTTCGCTGAAGGTCACGGTGTAGCGCACGCTGCCGGCATTGGTCGGCGACGGATCGACGCTGACGATGCCGCTCGGGTTGGGCGCGACGGTGTCGACGATCACGCCACTGGTGTCGCCAACGCTGCTCAGCGTCAGCGTCATGGCGTTGCCAGCGGCGTCCAGCAGGCTGCCGCCATTGCTGGCGAGACCGGTCACGGCGATGCCGTTGGCGTCGTTGTCGCCCGCCTGGATGGTGTACTGGAACACCAGGGTGCTGGTACCGGAACCGGCCACGTAGTTGGCGAAGACCGTGGTACCACCGATATCCAGGGACAAGCGCGGGACGCCATTGACGATCACCGCTTCGCTGGCGTTGACCACGAAGGTCAGGGTATCGCCGGCGTTGTAGGGGATGCCCACCGGCACGCTGACGCTACCCACCACCGGCACCACGGCATCCACCCGCACACCCGTGGTGCTGGCGACATTGTTGAGGCTGGTGTTGGCGTCGTTACCCACGCCATCGCGCAGGGTGCCGCCGTTGGCCTGGATGGTGCCGCCGACGCTGATGCCATTGGTATCGAGCTGGCCGCTGGCGACGGTCAGGCGGAACACCAGCGCCGTGGTGCCGGAACCGCTCAGGTAGTCGGCGAACACAGTGCCGCCGCCGTCCAGGGTGATGGCGATGCGCGGCGTGCCGCCAGTGGTGTCGACGGTCACCGCTTCGCTGAGGTTGACGGTGAAGTCCAGGTTCTGCCCGGCCACGTAGGTGCCATTGGCCGGCACGTTGACGCCGGTGACTTGCGGCACCACACCGTCGATGACGATGCCGTGCTGCCCGGCGATGGAGTCGGCGCCGCCAGTGGTCGGCAGCGTCAGGATGGCGCTGGCGTTGCCGGCATTGCGGATGCTGCCACCGTTGAGCGCCAGGGCACCGCTGGACTGGTAATCCAGGTCGGCGCTGAGGTCACCCGCCTGCACGGTGTAGCTGAAGCTCAGGGTGTTGCTGCCCGAGCCGGAAACGTAGGTGACAGTGCGGTCCAGCAGGCCGGTTTCCAGCAGCAGCGTGGGCACGCCGCCGGACGTGTCCACGATCACCGCCTGATCAAAGGTGACGGTGATGGTGATGACGTCGCCCACCTTGTAGCCGCCATCCGGGTTGCTGACGCCGATGTCGGTGATCACCGGGTTGATCGGGTTGACGGTGATGGCGAGGGTGTCGGTGTCGGTCTGGGCCCCGCCGCTGCCTGTGCCCCCCAGGTCGCTGGTGCTGATCTGGATACTGGCCGGCCCGTTGTAGCCGGTGGTTGGGCTGAAGGTCAGGCCGTTCAGGGCGTTGTTGATATCCGCCAATGTGCCGGTGAAGGTCATGCTGCCGTCGGCGGTACCGTCGCCGTTGCTGAAGCTGAGACCACTGATACCGCTCAAGGAAATCAGGCCGTTGGTTGCAGTCAGGGTGACCTGCAGGGTGCCACCTCCGACGTCCACATCGCTGATGCTGATCAGGTTGCCATTACCCGCGCTGAACACCAGGTTCGCATCCTGGTTGACGCCCTGCCCCACCGGCAGGCTGTTGACCGGTGCATCGTTCACCGCACTTACCGCCAGGGTGACGGTGGTGCTGCTGGCTTCCGAGGTGCCGGTGCCGGAGTTGCCTGGATCGGTACCCGTATTGCCGCCATCGTCGATGCCGATGGTCAGGGTCACGTTGGCCGTGGCATTGGCTGCGGCGGTGAAGCTCACGCCATTGGCGGCGATGAAGGCATTGATATCGCTGATGCTGCCCACGAGGGTCAGGGTACCGGTGCCGGAACCGGCCACGGTCACGCCGCTGCCGCTGCCGCTGATGGCGCCCAGGCTGCCGCTGGCCACGCTGAAGGTCACGGTGACGCTGCCAGTGCTGGCATCCACGTCGCTGAAGGAAATGCCGGTCAGGGCCTGGGCAAGATCTTCGGTGACGCCAATGGAACCCGGGGCAGTGATGACCGGTGCATCGTTGACCGCTACCACATTCACGGTGGCCGCAATCGCGAGGCTGCTAGTGTCCACCCCGCCATTGCTGGTGCCGCCGCTGTCACGAATGCTGGTCAGGGTGACCACGCGGCTACCGGCAGCAGGCGCTTCGCTGCTGTTGCGATAGGTCATGCCATCGATCACGCCTTGGGCACTTGCAGTGCTCAGACCGGCATGGGTCAGGGTGATGGTGGCGGTGCCGCCCACCAGGCTGACGCTGTAGCCGATGCCATTACTGGCAGTAGTGCCACTGGCGCCATTGACCAGAAGGACGTCGGTACCGTCGATGCTCAGGATCTCGCTGGCGCCGTTGGCGAGGTTGCTGACGGTCAGGGTCAGGCCGGTGATGCTCTGGCCCGCTTCGACCGTGCCGATGCTGATGCCGCTGAACAGATCGACGGCGGCGCCATTCTCGGTATAGGTGGGGTTGCCACCGGTGGCGGTGGCGGTTGGTGCGTTGTTCACCGCCACCAGGTTGACCAGCGTACTGCCGAAAGCAGTGGCGCCCAGCTCATCGGCGAAGGTCCAGCTCAGGGCGACGCTGGCGACCGGGTCGTTGGAGCTGTTGGCATAGGTCAGTTGCTGGAGGATGTGGTTCACGTCCGCCGTGGTCGGAATCTGGCCGTTGGCGTCGGTGAAGGTCAGGGTCAGTTGGCCGCTCGTGCTGGTGTCGAAGCTGCCGATCACCTGGCCGTTTTTGACCAGGCTGCTGCCCACCAGGGTGATGCCGTTGCCATCGAGGAAGCCGAACAGGTCGCTGGCATTGGCGCCGCCATTGCGCACCACGACCAGGGAGGCGCCGTCGTAGTTGCCGCTGCCACCGTTGAGCAGGTCCAGGTCCGCATCGGACACGCGGGCATCGGCATCGATCACGATGGCCGCACCACCCTCGGTGTAGCTGCCACCACCATTGACGTTGCCCAGCACCGGCGGTGCATTGGCTTCCACTGCACCGATATCGACGGCGCTGCCGGTGGCCCGCACGTTGCCTATGGCGTCGATCGGCAGCACCTCGGTGGTATTGCCATCGTCATCCAGGTCATAGGTGTCGAGCGGCAGGCCGGCATTGCTGCCAGCGTCGAGCAATGCACTGCCTGCCTGGGGCTTGTGGGTCTGCACCGATCCGCCGTTATTGGCCAGATTGCCCAGCAGCAGGTTGGCGGTGCCCTGGTTGTTAAGCACACCGCTGGCAGTGGTGATACCGACGTTGCTGCCGAAATAGCTGTTGGTGGCGGTCTCGACTGTCGAGGCCACGTCGTCTGCGATACCGCCCGTAGCCAGCGGCGAACCGCCTACTGCCGCGGCGGCGCCGGCACCGGAGGTGTTGCCGGCGACCACGGTGTTGACCAGCGTGTCGGTGCCATTGGCGTGAATACCGCCACCGCTGCCGGACGCGGCGTTGCCGACCACTGTGGTGTTGTAGATGAAGGACGTACCGCTGGTGACACGGATACCGCCCCCCAGCGAGCCGGCGCCAAGGACGGCGTTGCCGCTGAAGGTGCTGTTGATGATCGTCAAACCGCCGGTACCGCCGAACTGGAGGCCGCCGCCGTGAGCGCTAGCGCCGGTGGTGGTATTGCCGGTGACGGTGCTGTTGAGCATCGTCAGCGTGCCGCCAGACCCCACCACACGAATACCGCCGCCGAACGTATTGCTGGTATTGCCGCTGACGGTGCTGTTGACCATCGTCAGGTTCGCGCCACTCCCATAAATGCCGCCACCGCCGAGACCACTATCCGCGCTGTTGCTGACGACCGAATCCCGAAGGGTCACGCTGGAGCCGAAGCCGATACTGAGACCAGCGCCTCCCCCGCCCGTATTGCCCTGTGTCAGCACCAGGCCGGAAATCTCGACGCCGGCGAGGCTGTTGCCGACTTGCATCACCCGACTGGCGCCGTTGGCAGAGAGGGTCACGTCGGCGACGCCGTCATCGTTCAGGTCACCGTCCAGGCGCAGGTTGCTGTAGTTGATGTCGAGCTGGCTGCCGCCAAGGACGATAGTGCCGCCTTGGTTGCCGGCCAGCGCGCCGTTCAGGTCGAAGGTGATGGTGTCGCCCCCGCGCGCCCAGAACAGCGCTTCGCGAATGCTCAGGCCACCGCCGTCAGCCTGATCGGCCGCCATGTTGCTGGACACAGTCTGGTCGTCACCGGAATCCAGGTTGGACGTCACCAGCAGGGTGCTGTTGTTCACGGTCACGGCGACGCTGTCGCTGTCGATGTTGCCGGCGGCATCGGTGGACTGGATGCTGATGCTGGTACCACCGGCCGCTGCCGGGGTGTAGACCAGCCCTTCCAGCGCGGCGTTGATCTCTGCTGCCGTGCCACTGATGGTCACGCTGCCGGTGCCATTGTTGCTGATGATCGCGCCGCCACCGGCGGTGGCACTGAGGGTGCCGCTGGCCACCGAGACAACGGTGGTCAGGTTGCCACCCTCGGTCACGGTCAGGGCATTGCCGTTACCACTGCTGAACACGATTGGAGTCACGGTGTTGGTGACCTGCGCGCCCGGCACTGCGTTCAACGGAGCCTGGGTATCGACGGCATAGTTGTTGGAGTCGGTGCTGCCGATGCCGGTATTGCCAGCGGCGTCGATCACACCGGTGTTGTCCAGGCTGATGAGATTGCCGCTGTCTTCGACGCTGGCGCTCGGTGTCAGGGTGGCCGTCCAGGTGGTGCCGCCATCCGTGCTCGAAAGGTTGCTCAGGCTGCCATTGGCGACGGTGAAATCGGCCAGGTCCAGCCCCGTCACCGCTTCGTTGAAGGTGATGGTGACCGTGGTGGTTTCGCCCACAATCAGCGAGGTATCGGCCACGACTAGGGTGGCGTTGGGACGCTGGGTATCAATGGCGTAGTTGTTGGAATTGGTGGTGCCGGAACCCGTGTTGCCGGCCTGGTCGATGTAGCCGGTGTTGTCCAGAGTGATCAGGTTGCCGGCGTCCTGGACATCAGTATCCGGCGTCAGGGTGGCGGTCCAGGTGATGCCGCCATTGGACGAGCTCAGGCTGCTGAGCGTGCCATTGGCGACAGTGAAGTCGGCGGTGGTGAGGCCGTTCACCGCTTCGCTGAAGGTGATGGTGACGGTGCTGGTTTCGCCGGCCTTCAATGCGGTGTCAGCCACCACGATGGTGGCTGTTGGGCGCTGGGTGTCGATGGCGTAGTTGTTGGAATCGGTGGTGCCGACACCGGCATTGCCGGCCAGGTCGGTGTAGCCGGTGTTGTTCAGGGTGATCAGGTTGGCGGCGTCTTGGACATTGCTATCCGGCGTCAGGGTGGCGGTCCAGGTGATGCCGCCGTCCGAGGTGCTGAGGTTGCTGAGTACGCCGTTGGCCACGGTGAAGTCGGCGGTGGTGAGGCCCGTCACCGCCTCGCTGAAGGAGAGGGTGACGGTGCTGGTTTCGCCAGCGCTCAGTGCTGTGTCGGCAACCACGATGCTGACGGTAGCCGGCGCTACGGTCTCGACCACCGCGACTGTTACATCGGCATTGCTGGACGTGGCGCCATCGCCGTCATTGACGGTGATGCGGACCGTGCGATCCGCCTGGCCGATGCCGTTGGTGGCGTTGGTGTTGTTGTAGCCGAGATTGCGAATCAACGCCTGGACGGCCACTGCATCGGCCGAGCTGTTCAGGCTGATGACCAGATCGGCCCCGGCGCTGCCACCGGTGAAGCTGCCGATGATGGTGCCTTGGTACGTCACGTTGCTTCCGGAGACGCCGATCTGCCCCGCGCCGGTGCCCTGGTTGCGAATGCCGAGCACATCCTCGCCGGCTACGCCATTAGTGACGATGGACACGGTCACGTTGCCGCCGTCGAAATCGGGCGAATCGGAGTCGATGACGGTGGCGTTGCTGCCGCCGTCGAGCAGAACGGTGCCGCTGCCCTGGGTGAAGGTGATGCTGTCGCCGTTGAGGCTGCCGACAACAGGCGCTGCGTTGATCGGCGCGGTCAGGGTGAAGTCGTTACCGGTGCCGCCGATGTAGCTGGCGGTCAGTACCGTGCTGTTGCCACCTGCGGTGGTGGTAGCACCCTCGGCCAGACCGCTGAAGGTACCGGTGACGGCATCGGCGGCATCGTTGGAGATGATGGTGTAGGTGTCGCCGTTGCCCGGTGCATAGCCGTGATTGACAGCCAAGGTCGCGCCGGAAACGTCCACCGTGCCAGTGACCACCAGCTGATCGAAGCCGGTACCGGCAGTGGTGCCGTTGATATCCACTGCCAAGGTGCTGCCGGTGGCCATGCCCAGGTTGCCGTTGATGGTCAGCGCGCCTGCGCCGGAATTGCCGGGAGACAGAATGCCGCCGCTCTGGATGGTCACGGCACCGCCCAGGGTGCCACTGCCGGCGAGGGTTCCGCCGCTGGCTACGGTGGTGGCGCTGGTGGTGCTGCCATTCACGGCGAGCGTGCCTGCCGACACCGTCGTGGCACCGGTGTAGTTATTGGTTCCCGACAGCGTCAGTGTACCGGTGCCCGTCTTGGTCAGGCCGCCCGAGCCGCTGATGACGCCGGAGAGGGTGGCCGCCGCACTGGTGGCCAGACTGGCGGTGCCGCTCAGATCGATAGCGTTGTCGATCGTGGTGTTGCCCGTGATGCTCAGGGTGGTCCCGCTGAACAAGCTCACGGCGCCGCTACCCAGGTTCTGGTCACCGGTAATGCTCAGGGTGCCGACTCTCACACTGGTGGTGCCGGTGTAAGTGTTTGTGCCACTGAGCGTAAGGGTGCCCGCCCCGAACTTGCTGAAGTTGCTGCCGCCGCTGATCACGCCCGACAGGGTGACCGCGTTGGTGTTGGTCAGCGAGATATTGTCCCCCAGGACAATGTCGTTATCGATGGTGGTCGCACCGGTCACCGTCAGCGCCCCGCCGCTGTGTAGGCTCACCACACCACTGCCCAGGTTGGCATCACCGGCAATACTCAGGGTGCCCAGACTCACTGTTGTGGAGCCCAGGTAGCTGTTGGTTCCCGTCAAAGTCAGCGTACCGCCACCGAATTTGTCCAAGTTGCCGCCACCGCTGATGGCGCCAGCCAGCGTTACCGCTCCGCTGTTGCGGACGGTGGCGAAGCCATTGAGAGTGATGGCGTTGTCGATGGTAGTGGGGGCCGTGACCGCTAGCGTGGCGATGTTGTTCAGGACGACGACGCCGCTTCCCAGATTGCCATCGCCACTGATAGACAGAGTGCCCGCATTGACCGTGGTCGTCCCGGCGTAGTTGTTGCTGCCGCTGAGCTGCAGAGTGGCCGTCGCGGCTTTGGTCAAGCTACCGGAACCGGAAATCACGCCGCTGAAGTCGGCGATATTGGTGCCGAAGTCACCGCCGACGCTGATGGTGCCGCCGCCCGCTCCCAAGGTGACCGCGTTGGCGACGGTGGTGGTCGTCCCTGCCGCTCCCGTCACGGTCATGGCCAGGGTGCCGCCATCCAGGGTCAGGTTCCCACTCGACAAGCGCGAGCCTGTATCGGCATTGAGGGTACCGCCGGTTACCGACATGGCGCCGGACCAGCCACCGTTGTTGCTGGTGGAGCCAAGCGTCAACGTACCCGCGCCGGACTTGGCCAGCGCGCCGGTCCCCGCCAGGGTGCTGTTGAAGCTGACGCTGCCACTGGCGTTGGTGAAACCTGTGGTGGTGCCGCCGCCCAGGGTGATGGTGCTGCCAGTGATGATCAGGCCGGTAGCCGAATCGCCATTGAAGCTCAGGCTCTCGCCCAGGCTCAGGCCGCTGCCAAGCGTGATGGTCTGGCCCGCCACGCCGCTGCCGAGAATGATGGTCTGCGTACCCGTTGCATCAGCCGCCGCGATGGCTACCGCCTCACGCAGGCCCACGCCATCGCTGGCGCCGATGGTGGCGGTATCACTGGTGTTGGTGACGTAGATGGTGTCGCTGGTGACCGTGACATCGGCCGTGGCGGTGGAGGTGCCATCGCTCAGGGTGAACTGGATGATGGCGTCGCCAGCCGGTGTATCGCTTCGGTAGGTGACGCGCTGTGCCACATCATTGATCAGAGCGGTCGTGGCAGTAGTGCCGCTGCTGGTGAAGGTGATTGTCAGCACGCCGCCAGCGGAGGTGAAGGTGGCGAAGGTCTGGCCGCCGGACTGCAGGTCGCTGCCGCTGACGGTGAACAGCGCACCCGAAGTGTTGAAACCAAAGGTATCCGTAGTAACGGCTGTACCCGAGCGCTGCACGGTCAGGCTTGCGCCCGCCCAGTTGCCGTTGCCGCCGTTGAGCGCGCCCTTCTCGGTATCGCTGATGACAGCGTTGTTGTCCGAATCCAGCGTGACGGTATTGCCGACTCCTGCCCAGTCGACGCTTTCACCGTTGACGTTGCCGATGCTCGGCGCCGAGTCGATCACGATGTTCTTGTTGGCGCCCAGCGAGCCGGCAGCGCCCGGTGACGCCAGGGTCAGGGTGGCATTGTTGGTGGCGGCATCACGAATGGTGCCGCCGTTGAGGGCCAGGGCGCCGGTGCTGAGATAGTCCAGGTCGGCGTTGGTTTCTCCCGCCTGTACCGTGTAGTTGAAGGTCAGGGTGTTGGACCCGGAACCGCTGCTGTAGTTGATGACCCGATCGATGGCGCCAGTTTCCAGGGTGAGCTGGGGAGTGCCGGTCACCGTAACCGCCTCGTTGAAGCTCACCTGAATCGAGATGACATCGCCAGTCTTGTAGGTGCCGTTCACCGTGGACGAGGTGACGGAAGTAACCGTAGGCAATACGGTATCGACAACGTAGTTGGCGGAGTCTGCCGTGCCGCTACCCGGCAAGCTGCCCGCAACGGAAAGGACGCCAGCCAGGTTCACGGTGATCGCATTGGTTGGATCGGAGACACCGGCGCTCGGCGTGAAGGTGCCGGTCCAAGTGACGCCACCATCAGTAGAGCCCAGCCCGCTCACGACGCCGTTGGGAGCGGTAATGTCTGCGGTGGTGAAGCCGATGACGCCAGTGTTGAACACAAAGGTGACCTGGGTAGTCTCCCCCGCCGAAAGCGTCGAGTCGCCGAATGTGGCTGAGACCAGCGCCGGTACCGCACCGAGTGTTACCGAGCTGCCGACCGAGGTGGTCGCCACGCCGGTATTGTCTCCAGCCCAGTTCGCCGCATTGGTGACGCGAGCGAGCCAGGTGGCGCGGTCAGCTGCACCGGTCGGACCGGTGTACTGGATGTTGTCCAACGCTCCACCCGGCAAGCCGACTGCGTTGGCCCCGTTGGTCAGGGCATTCTGGCTGCCAGTGCCATCGGGCAACATGGAGTCTCGAAGCAATATCGCAATGGACGTATTCCAGTTGTTCGCATCAAGCGTTCCGGCGGAGTTGTTCATCCCGAAGATGAAATACGGGTTCGCGTCGAAGTCTTGATAGATGAATACGCCATCGCCATTGATGAGAATTGGGTCAGCGACAGTGTATCCAGTCTTCGTGATATCCGAGGAGAGGTCCGCCGCAGCCGTGACATTGGTCAGGGTCGTCGGTGCGTCAGAACCTCCGAGGTATAGATTGAAAACACTTCCAGCACTGACAGTGCTGCTGGTGGTCCATACCACCACACCATCGCCTGTCGAGTTGTTGACGAATGCGCCGGTGCTCTGGTCCCAGCCCCGGTCACTGATCTTGATCTGGGTACCCGCGGGGATATCGACTAGCGTGGCAAACGTGATGGTGTCATTCAGCGCACTCCACCCCAGGACGACAATGTCTCCCGCGTTCAAGGTATTCAGCACATGGTCATAGCTGACGCCGTCCAGTACCGAGGCAGTCTCGATGCTGCCGGTGCTGGCTTCAAGCACCCAGTCCGCCCCCTTGCTGGCATCGCCGCTCCAGTCGGTAGAAGCCGACACATCGGCATCAGTGTAATCGGCGACTTTAGCCAGCAAGGCTGATCCACCCTGGCCTTTGCCCACGTCGCAGCCGTAGATCAGCAGATCACCGTCGACGGAAAGGCTGGCACCGATGCTTTCCAACTTAGCCTGGGCGCTATCGATATTGTCGAGCGTCAGACGGCTCGAACCAGCCTGGATGCTGCCCTCGCCGCCGTGGGAGATCAGATGGATGGCATCGATCTCACTGCGTCCCTTGAGGTAGTCGGCCATCTGCTGCAGACCGTCCCTGGACGGGTCCAGCACCACCACTTCCTTGCCAGCCAGCTGGTTGGTCAGTTGCTGGAGGTCCGCGACATTGCCGTCAACGAACACCACTTCATGGCGCGAACTTGGCGAGGAGGATTCCGCCGTCGCTGTCGTCTCGAGAGTCGCCGCGTCATGGCTGGACGCGGTGTCCTTCACGCTAGCGGCCTCCACGGCTTGCGCGCCCTGATCGGCTACCACGGGAACCGAGGCGTCGAACATCATGCGTGGTTCGAGCGCCTGGATCAGGCTGGCCCTGTTCGCAAAACTGGATGGTTGGCTGCCAGTCTTGTCGCGTTTCCAGAATGCCATGATGACCTCGATCGAGTGGTGCAGGGACTTCGTGGTGCGTCAGCAGTGCTGTGATCGCATGCGAGTCAATGCGTGGATACCAAAAGAGGCCCTAGGACTGGCGCTACCTTTCAGCATCAGCCCAGAGCCCCGTTCAACTTCCCGAATCCTTAGTTGCGGGACGGGAAGATCCCCTCCAGGGCGATGATGAAGCTCAGGCCCAGGAAGGGGTTGCGAATAGCCGTCGGAACGGGACCGTTGTTGTAAGTCGCGGTTCCGCTGACATTGACGTTGAACGGCTGCAGCGTCGCGGTGCCGGGACCTGGGCTGTACAGCTTCACCTCGGCACCCGATACGGAGTCCACGGGAGTAGACAGGACGCTGGTATTGGATGGCGTCAGACCGCTGCCCTCGGTGGTGTTCACAGGTACAGCGACGGAAGCGGTCGCGGTGACGGCGGAAACGATCGGCGGAATGTTGCTGCTCACGAGGGTAACGCTCTCGGTACCGCCCACTTCACCCAAGTCGATGGGGCTCAGGCCGAGGCCTGTACCGGTCCCGACCGGGACACGACCGCTCAAGTTCGGCAGGGCGAAGGTGGTCTGGCCGTTACCGCCGTATGTAGTGCCGAGAATCGAAAACAGCGCGGTGTTCTGCGCGATAGACAATATCTGGCCTTGGCAGAGCGCGAATCCGCGCGGCGCGAAGTTGCCGCCGAACATCTTGATTTCGCCCAGGAATGGTTCGCTCATTGCTAGCTCCTTATGTGCCGACTTGCGGCGCTTGCTTCTGGTTTAGGGAGGTTCAGCCTTCTGTGGGCCGTTCAAGGTGGAACACGGCTTCGAGCAGGTGATGTTTGCCATCTGCATCCGGACCGATGGGGCTCAACAGCACGTGCCATTGCTGGCCGGCAGGGCTGCCCAACAGGTAGGTGTGCTGGGGCAATTGAACGCCGGCAGGCTGCGCGAAAGTCGCGCTGTAGCATTCATAACGGCCATTCATGGGCGTGCCGGAAAACACCTCTGCCAGGGTCACGGCGAGCCCTTCGCTGCCCTCCCAGCTCAGGTGCCAGGGCTGATGGAGCTGCTGCTCCAGATCCGTTCGGGAGGGAACGAGGCTCATGCGGGGACTCCAAGCGCGCTGGCCGCTTGCGCGCCGCGATGCATCTGCAGGTAGATCTGATTGTTGCCGGTAACGACGAAACCGAAGCGACTGTAGAGGCGCCTCGCCGGGTTGTCGGCCTCGACGAACAGGCGCATAGCCTTTCCCGTCGAGTCGGCTTCGGCGGCCAGAAGGCTCAGGTAATGGGTACCGATACCCCGGCGTTGCCAGTGCGGCAGCAGGGCGATGTCCATCAGGTTGATTTGTTCAGTGCCTCGGAAGACGTAGAGGCGGCCGATGGGCGAACCACCGTGTTCAATCACGCAGTACTCGGCGTCTGGATAGTGCGCCTGGTAGTAGTCGTGCTGGGCGTTGAACTGCTGGGTGAGGAAGGCGTCGATGGCCGTTTGGTCCCAAGGGGCCTGGCTCATCTCAAGGGCGCGGGTGGTCGCGTATAGCTCCTGCAGGAACGCCATGTCGGCATCCGTTCTGGGGCGCAGGTTCAGTTCCGTGGCTGGCATGGTATTTCGCGTCCTTGCTGACAGCCCCGCCAGGGCAAGTCGGCATCCTATTATTTTGCTATCACGCGACATCAACGGCGGAAGAGTAGCCGAAGCGAAAGGCCACTATCCACTATTTAGTTAATATTCAATGTGACTAATCCGTAATGCTCGTATGAAGTATCTGATCTAAATGTCGTAATTTTTCCAATTCTTCGTAGGGCTTACGCGCCCAGCGCCCCACCGCCGCTCTTACGCCATCATCGGCTTCCTCGCGCTTGCGCTGGCTGTCGGCGGTGAACCACATGGCCGGCTGTTTCGCGTCGAAGGCCGCGATATCTCGCAGCGCGGGTGCGTCGGCTTCGGTCCGACCGAACCAGGGCGCCAGGCGGCCCCAAAGCGCGTCGGGCAGTTCGCTGTAGTTCACCGGCACGCCGCCCTGCTGCCGACACAGCGCCAGCCCCTGCTCCAGGATGCGGCCGATCATGCGGCTGGTGAACTCCAGCGGTGACATGGCAGAGGCGTCCTGCTGGGAGAAGTCCAGGGCCGACGGCCCCAGCAGGCCCGGCACCCGGTGCATGCCAGGCTGCCGCAGTTGCGAGATGACGATTTCCAGCGGGTCGCGATAGAGGAATAGTTGCGGCACATCCGGATAGAGCGCGCGCAGCAGCGGCGCCTCGAACACATTCCAGGCGTCCAGTTTGATCAGCAGCCGCTCTTCGTTGCCGTGCCGTCGCTGACCATAGGCTGACAGCAGGGCGCCGAGCCATCGGGGCTGATGCTGCGAGGCAGTGGAGTCGAGGAAGTGCGCGCGCAGCAGGCTGTCCAAGGGTGGCGGTTCGGACAGCACGATATTGCGCTCCAGGCCGGCAAGCATCTGCGCCAGCAAGGTGGAGCCGCAGCGCGATGCGTGAAAGATGAAGGCACTGGGCGCCAAGCCGGGGCTGGCCACCTGCCAATCGAGCAAGGCCTGGATGCCGGTCTCCCGCCGAAACGCCTGGTTGAAGGGCAGGCGCAGGGCCTGGTCCACGTCGTCGCGGAAGAATGGGCGAGTGAGCCGCTGTTCGCCCAGCCAGCACCAATCGACCCGCCACTCGCCCTGTTGAAGCCAGGTTCGGATAGGCAGCCAACCGCTGAAATCCTCGCTGGGGTTCACACTCGCCATTGATCGCTCCACGCCTGCTTGCCCTGGCGCATGGCACCACGGACCTCCGCCTCAGAAAACTCCAACCCCTGCTCCGCCCCCAGCGCGACCGTTTCGCGGATGAACTCGCGCACATCGGTCAGCCCCTGCAATTGCCGGGCAAGCGCGGCGTCCCCCTCCACGCTCCGACGGAATTGCGCGAAAGCCTGTCCCGCCCTCCCCAGCTGCAGCGCTGGTGTGTCTGGCAACCCCTCTTTGATGGCGTCGAGCAGCCAGTCATTGGGCTGGCAGTCCAGCACCAGGTGAATGCGCTCGCCGGGGCCTGGATTGTCCACCCGATGCGGGCGCGAGAGGTCGAGGAACCAGCATTCGCCCGGCTGCATGGGCACCTGCAGGCCGTCGACGAGGAACTCCACGCCCGCCGGGCTCAGCAGCGGCACATGCAGGCGCAGGTCGCTGCCGGGCATCCCCAGGTCCGGGTCGCAGTGCTCATGGATGCGCGAGCCCGGCCCCAGGCGCAGCAGGCGCGCACTGCGCACGCGGGTGCGGAAGGCGCCGAGCAGATCATTCCAGGCCGCCTCCCCCTGCCACCAAGTGCTTCGCTTCGGCGCCCCCTGGCCGGGAGCCAGGGGAAGGGGCGCGTCCTCGGGGGTGATCAGGGCGACGCCGCTCCAGTCGCCCTCGTAGTAACCCGTATTGAAATGGCCTTGCCATGCACCGGGCTCGACCCGCGCCAGCGCCTGCAGCAGCGGCGCCAGTTCCACGCTAAACAGCAGGCGCGAACAGACCGGCAATGTTGGGGTTGGCATGCGTCCTTGCTCCTCAATGGATGACTGAGCGCCTCAAAAACCGCTTTCCCTCACGCCCAACGCCGCCAGTTTTCGCCAGGCGGCGCCCAGCAGCGACTGCCCTTCGCCATCCAGCACGACCACGCCACGCAGGGGCTGGGCCGGGTGGATGGCGTCGTCCAGCAGACTCAGACGCACGCCGTACTGGGCCTGTACCGGCTCGGCGCGCTGCTGGGCGTCGCGGCGCACGGCAATGGGGCCGTGGTGATCGGAACTCAGGGCCTCCAGCTCCAGATAGGCGACGCCAGTGGCATCCACTTCGTCCAGCCGTACCGGCAGAGCCGGGCGGGCAGGGTCGTCGGCGATGAAGCGCCCTTCGGCACCGGGCTCCACCCGCCAGAGTTCTTCTTCGGCCAGGTAGCCGCGCAGGCGCAGGCCAGGCTCCACCACGCGCGCCAGGGGTTCGCCGGGGTTGAGCCAGCGGCCGGGGATCAGGTCGCGCAGCAGGTCGCGCACCACCCCGGTCTGCGGCGCACGCAGTTGCAAGCGCTCTCGCTGGGCGGCCAGGCCACGGTACTCAGCCACGGCTTCGGCCAGTTGCTGCTCGATAATGCCGGCATCGGCGGCGGTCTCGCTGCGCCCGGCCTGACGACGCAGCTGCAGTTGGAGAATCTCTATCTCGCGACGAACGATGGACTGCCGAGCGTCCAGGTCCGGGGATTCCAGTTCCAGCAACAGCTCGCCCTCTTCCACCGCCTGGCCATCCTTCACATGCAGCGCCTTCAGCCGCGCGGCCACTGGTGCGTGCAGGGTGGTAGCGCGGGAGGCTTCCAGCAACGCCGGCACCTCCACCGAAGCGCGCCAGGGCAGCGCCAGCAATGCCAGCAGCACCGCCAGCCCAAACCCGATCAGCACGACCTTGCGAGGTTCGGCCTGGTCGCGGCGTTGCCACCATTCGCCCAGCTCGCGCCAGATCGGCAGGCCGATGAACCAGACCAGTTCCACCAGCATCAGGAAGATGCCCAGTACCTTGAAGAACAAGTGGTAGACCGCCAGGGCGATCCCGAAGAACAGCACCGCGCGCCACAGCCAGGAGCCGTAGCCCCAGACGATCAGGCGTCGCGCCATGGCCGGCTGCCAGGGTTCGGGCATGGGCTCGCCGTAACCGAACAAGGTCTCGCGCAGGCGCCATCGGCACAGGGCGAAGGCCCGCGCCTGGAGGTTTTCCACGCCCCAGAGGTCGCTGAGCAGGAAATAGCCATCGAAGCGCATGAACGGGTTGAGGTTGATGATCACCGTCGTGATCCAGGTGGCGCTGGCCAGCATGAAGGCCGACGTGCGCGCCGGCCCATCCGGCAGCAGCGACCAGGCCAGCAGCGCGAGCAAGGCCAGCACCAGCTCGGCGAGCACGCCGCCGGCACCGATCAGCAGCCGCGAGCGGCGGTCATTGACCCGCCAGGCGTCGCTGACGTCGGTGTAGAACATCGGCAGCAGCACCATGAAGGCCAGCCCCATGCTTTGCACCCGGCAGCCGGCACGCTTGGCCATGAAGGCATGGCCGAACTCGTGACAGAGCTTGGCGAAGGTCAGGGCAACACCAAAAGCCAGGGCGCCGCCGAGGCTGAACAGGTGCGGGAAGGTGGCGATAAAGCGCTGCCAGTCCCGCGCCACCAGGAACAGGCCGAGGGCGAACACCAGCGGCAGGCCCCAACGCAGCAACCAGCGGCCGTTGCGCTCAAGTACGGGCCAGGCGCGATTGAGGAAGGCGTCGGGCCGCCACAGCGGGATTCGGAAGAACAGGTACTGGTGCAGCACCTTCTTCCACGGGCTTTGGCGCACAGACTTGGCCTTCACGGCGTAGCTGGCCCGCTGCGCGTCATCCAGGCCAGTGATCAGATCGTGGTTGCCGAGGAAACGCAGCAACTCCTCGATCTCTTCCTTTCCCAGAGGCAGGCCGGGTTCGGTATTGGCGGCCTCCAGCACCCGCTGCGGATCGCCCAGCGCCCAATGACGCAGCAGGCGCACGGCGGCGGCGCCGAGCTTGAAGTACCGTCCGCTCAGTGGGTCGGCCAGTGTCCATTGGGGCGCACCGTCGAGCGCTGGCGCGGCCGGTGACAGCTGCAGGTCGGGACGCAGTGCGGGCAGCATCAGAAGCCCAGACTCTGGCGCAGTGCGGCGAGCGGCCGGCGCAGCAGGTAATACGCCAACGGCGCGCGGTCACCGAAGAGCTTGGCGGTGCCGCGCAGACCGATGCGGGGCGGCGTTTCCAGGAAGGCAGCGTCCAGACGGTAGGCCAGTTGCCCGGCGGCGGTGGCCTGGGCTTCATAGGCCGCCCGTTCCAGGCGCGCACCGTGGCGGTTCAGCGGATCGCTGTCGAGAAACAGCGCCACCTCGGCGCCGGGCTGCAGGGCGATGGCGTCCCCTACGGGCAACTCGATACGCAGTTCGGCCTGGCGCGGGTCGGCGATCTGCATCAATCGCTCACCGGTCTGTACCGGTTTTCCGGTGAGGCGCTCTGCATCGGCGAACACGGCAATACCGGCACGCTCGGCACGCACTTCACTACGGGCCAGCAGTTGGCGGGCGTAATCGCGCTCGGCACGCTTCTGTTCCACCCGCGCGGCCAGCAGGTCGATACGTGAGCTGGATTCGGCATCGGCAAAAGCGCGTTGGGTGTTGGCCTTGAGCTCGGCCTCAGCCACCCCCAAGGTACGCTCGGCGACATCCGCCTGGGCCTTGAGGCTGGTGGCGTCGAAGCGCACCAGCAGGTCGCCGGCGGCCACGCTCTGGTTCGGCTTGACCAGGAACTCGGCAATCACGCCGTCCAGCGGGGCCGCCACCACGCGACCGCCCAGGGGCACCACTTCGGCGGGTGCCAGCACAGACTGACGCACTGGCACCAGGAGCAGCAGGCAGAGGCCACCGGCAATGGCCAGCAACTTCTTCTTCGGCCAGCGCAGGCGCCAGGGCTTGCGCGGCTGCAAGGCCAGCCAGGCGTGGGCATAGGTTTCACCGAGCTGGGCCAGCAGGGCCAGTTCAGCCTCGTTGAACGGTTGCTCGCGGGCCAACCAGAGCCCGCCGAACATCTCGCCACGGCGATCTTTCAGGGGCACCCAGCAGGCCTGGGCGGCAGACAACGACTGCCAGTCCGCTCGGGATTGTTCGTCCAGCAGCGCAGCATCGACGGCGCGGACTTCATTCAACTGGCCCTGACCCAGCAATTGCGCGGCGGCACGCTCGACAAACGCCACGAAGGGGGCGTTGGGCTCCACCAGGCTGATGCCAGTCAACGCCTGCACCTTGCCGGCAATCAGCAGTGCCGCATGGCGAAAACCGAACAGCGTCTGTCCGTCGTTGACCATGGCGAAACCCAGCTGCTCGGTGTTGGCCGCCTGGCGAGCCTGTTTTTCCAGGCCGAGGAAGAGCGCAAAAACACGCTCGACAGCACTGGGGGCCGCCGCGTTCATGGCGTCTCCGGGAAGTGCGCGGTGCCGCTCATACCGGCCAGCAGACCATCGGCATCAGCGGGCAGGCCACCGATCAGCAAAAGCGTCTGACTGCCCTCGTCGATACGCGCCCCAAGCCGCTTGACCACAGCCTGCAGCGACTTTCCGGTTTCATCGGGGGTGAACTCGAAGGACTGGTCGGGCTTGAGGCGGTCCAGCCAGCGCGAGGGCACCAGCAGGTGGATTTCCAGGGTGCGGTTATCCACAACCTCCAACAGCGGCGCGCCACTGGCCACGCTCTCGTGGGGCTGCACTTTGCGCGCCACCACCTGGCCGTCGAAGGGTGCCTTCACCTGGCAGCGCTGCACGTGCACCTGGTAAACCTGCGCCTCGGCCTGGGACTGGGCCTGCCGCGCCTCGGCCACGGCCACCTCGAAGCGCCCAACCGAATTGAGGGCGGCGAGTTGCTGCTTGTTCTTCAGCTCTTCTCGCGCCGCACGCACAGCGGCGTTGGCGGCATTCAGCTGGGCCTGGTAGGCGCTGCAGTCGAAGCGAACCAGCACCTCGCCTTTCTTGAAGGCCTGGCCTTCGGCGTAAGGCATCTCGACGATACGCCCGGGCAGCTCGCTGGCCAGCACGGCCTGGTTGCGGGCACGCAGCACGCCACGGGCTTCGCTTCCGGTGGCGGTGGCCGCGGCGGGCGAATCGAGCAACGGGTCCTGCGCGGGCGGTTCCTCAGCCCAGGAAACCGCGACCAGCCCCATCACCCCAAACAGCGTCCACAACGTACGTTTCATCAAGGCCATCCCTGGATAGAAGTGGGCAAGAGTCTATGAGAGCTGTCGGACAATAGGAATCTGGGATGAGGAATTAACTTGCCATCAGTCAGGATTCACCGTCGAGTGGCGGGCGGGGATGTGCGACCAACCGTGGGAGCAAGTTTATTTGAACGTGGGAAACCACGTCCTTAGGGCGTGGTCATGAGTCATCGGCGCTGCCTGTGAGGATCGAAATGCCTGATGTACAGGATGAAGTCGGATTGTCTGTAGGAGCGAGCTTGCTCGCGAACAGCCCGAGCACGATCTTTCGCGAGCAAATTCGCCCCCACATGAAGAAGCCAGGCCTCAGACCATTTCCAGTGAGCGCTTGCGGCGCGGCGGTGGGAAGCTGTGGTCGATCAGGGCGAGGTCGTCGTCGCTGAGTTGGAGCCTGCGGGCCTCGGCGTTCTGCTTGAGGTGCAGCGGGTCGACTGCCTTGGGAATGACCATCACGCCCTGTTGGCGCAAAGCCCAGGCCAGGACGACCTGGGCGGGGCTGGCGTCATGGCGACGAGCGATTTCCTGAACGCTGGTGTTACGCAGCAGCTTGCCGCCCTGCCCTACCGGGCAGTAGGCCATCAGCGGCATGCCCTGCTGTTGCTGGAAAGGCAGCAGGTCGAACTCGATGCCGCGTGCCTCGGGGTTGTAGAGCACCTGGTTGGCGGCGCACCCAGCGGGCAATTCGTGAAGGTCGTCGAGGTCGAGGTTGGACACACCCCAGCGAGCGATCTTGCCCTGCTCGCGCAGACGCTCGAAGGCTTCCACCGTTTCCTCCAGCGGGTGCTCGCCACGCCAGTGCAGCAGGTAGAGGTCGAGGTGGTCGGTGCCCAGGCGCTTGAGGCTTTGCTCGCACGCCAGGGCCGTGCCCCGGCGGCTGGCATTCCAGGGATAGACCTTGCTGACCAGGAAAACCTGCTCCCGCCGGCCGGCGATGGCTTCGCCCACCACCTCCTCGGCGCCGCCTTCGGCATACATCTCAGCGGTATCGATCAGTTTCAGCCCCAGTTCCAGCCCCTGGCGCAGCGCCGCGACCTCGCGCGCGCGTTCACTGCGGTTCTCGCCCATGTGCCAGGTGCCCTGGCCGATGGCGGGCACCCGGGTGCCGTCTGGGAAGGTGATGCTTTGCATGGCTCATTCCTCGGAAAGTCCGTTCAGTCGGGATTGCCGGCAGCTGGGGCGGGATAATCCGGCAATGGCCCGTGCGGCTCAAGCCCAGGGATCGTACGAACCGATGCTCCACAAGTGGCCTTCCGGGTCGCGACAGGTGAAGCCTCGTCCACCGTAGTCCTCATCCTTCAGCGGCAACACGATGGTGGCGCCGGCAGCCACGGCGCGCGCATGCACGCCATCGACATCAGCCACCACCAGATAAATGCTCTGGGTGCCCAGCCCACCGGTCTCATCGGGCTGGCGCATCAGGCGGCCGTAGTCAGTGTCGCGCACGGAACCGAGCATGATCATGCCGTCGCCAAGGCTCAGTTGGGCATGGGAGATGCTGCCATCTTTTTCGGGCACTACCAGGTGCTCGACGAAGCCGAAGGTGTGGCAAAGCCAGGCGATGGCGGCGGGCGCGTCGCGGTAACGCAGGCAGGAAATGGCAGTTGAACCGGCCATGGCGAGGATCTCCGGAAACTATGAATGGATTCAGCCTAGTCGCCTCACCGCGGCGCGCAGGGCCAGTGGTCAGCGCGCCGGGGCAGAATCAGGTGTATCCCTGCTTCCAGGCCCGGGAGCGGAAGCGGATCGGCGGCAGAGGCGACTTCGCGGGCCGCTCCAGGGCACGGGACAGGTCCAGGCGGATATCGCTGGAAGGTGTGGGCACCGGCCCGGCGAACTTGAGAATGAACTGCCAGCTGCGCTGCGGCACCCGCAACGGGTAGTCCAAGCCGGTAGGCGACTGGTTGATCGCCTGGAGTCCTTCCAGCGGGAACTGCCCGGGATCGCGGACCATGATCAGCGAAACCGATGACGGCGACAGCGAACGGCCGTCGACCGTCAGCACGACGTGCTCCGGCCGAAAGCGGAAATCGGTGGTCGCCGGCTGGATTTCGAAAAGCAGACGTATGCCGTCCTTTTCGTCGTAGCGCGGCTTGTCGATGGGGTCGTACATCACCGGTACCACGAACAGGATCACCTGAAAGTCGCTCTGTTGGATCTGGTTGTTCAGGCGCAGGGCAAGGGTCGCATCGTCCAGCCTGAGACGCCCCTGTTCGTCGGCTTCCTGCTCACCGACGTAGGCGACACTTTCCACGCCCGAGCGAAATCCGGCGCACCCCGCCAACAGCAGGCAGCCTGCCAGCAATCCGGCGAATGCCAGGTTGAGGCCGGTGGAGGACTGGGAAAGGATGCCGGGCATGATTTCTTCCTCGAAAGACTGGCGCATCGCCGGTTGCCGTGGATATTCCGGCAACCGAGTGCGCCGTTCAAGATGGCCCGCTTCGGCCTGGCCTCGCCTCCAGCAACAGGGACAGTGGTTCACCGGTATGTGGATGAGCCGGCTCGCGCAAGGCTTCGATGCGGTAACCACTGCGCAGCAACAGCCCACACCAGGACTCCAGCGTGCGGAAGTACCAAGGCATGGGTTCGGGGAACTCGCCGGCAAAGGCAGCGAAGTCCTCGCAACGCCAACCATCTCGATAGCCCTCCTCGCCTCGGGCCAGCCAGGGGTGCACGGTCTGGATCAGCAGCACGCCGTCTACGGCCAACAGTTCACGCAAGGCTGCCAGCAGCGGTTCCAGCTGCTCTTCGAAGAGCGAAAAATTGCATACCACCGCCTCGAAGACGCCCAACTGGCCTGGATCCGCCTGCAGCCCGGCGTAGTCGAGGCAGCGAAACTCGCCACCGGCAAGCTGCGCTGCCTCCACCAGCGGCCTGGAGGCATCGATGCCCAGCACTGCCAGACCTTGCGCGGCCATTGCTCGGCTCAGCCAGCCTTCGCCGCACCCCAGGTCCAGCACCCGCGCTGGCCCAAGGGTCAGGACAGCGTCGAGGATGGCTCGATCAGTGGCCAATTGCCTGCTTTCGATGCGACCTTCCCGCACTGCGCGAGTCCAGGCCAGCGCATTGGCGTGCCAGCTGTGGCCCAGTAGCCTCCGATTGTCGCGTGTCATGGATTCGCTCCCATTTTGCTGCCACTCCGCCATGCAGCCGGCCAATGACCTACTAAGATTGCAAGCAAGAGCGGTGACAGGCCAGGCCGGTGGACTATGGGCGCAATATGGCAATCCGACGAAGCCAGGAACGAGGTACCCGAAGGTCATCTCAATGACCCCGGCGTTCCGCCGAAAAAGCCCCGTCGCAAGCATCGACTCCTGTTCTGGAGTGTCTTCCTGGTGACCGCCGGGATCGTCGGCGCCGCCGCCACCCATGAAATGCAGACCTCTCGCTTCCAGGCCCGGGAGCTTAGCCGTTACGCCGCCACCCTGAGTTACAAGCTGGAGGATGGGCCCAGCAACGCCATCCGCTATCCCGGTGACGGCCCCTTCGACCGCCGCCTGGGTTACGCCGTCCTGCCAACGATGCTCGAACGCCTGGAAAAACGCGGCTTCGAAATCCAGCAACAGACCCGTTTCTCCCCAGCCCTGATCAGCTACACCGAGCACGGGCTCTTCCCGCCGTACCGGGAAAAGATTCAGGCCGGCATCAACATCTGCGACTGTCGTGGCCGGCCCTTCTACCAGTTCAGCTACCCGCAGCAACGCTATCCGAACTTCGCCAGTATTCCGTCATTACTGGTGAACAGCCTGCTGTTCATCGAGAACCGCAAGCTGCTGGACCGCGAACTCCCCCTGGCCAACCCGGCGGTGGACTGGCCGCGCTTCTCCAAGGCCGCGCTGACCCAGGTTGGCAAGGCCATCGACTTCGACGGCCAGTCGGCCGGGGGTAGCACCCTGGCGACCCAACTGGAGAAGTATCGCCACTCGCCTTTCGGTCGCACGGCCTCGGCCTCTGAAAAGATTCGCCAGATGGTTTCCGCCAGCGTGCGCGCCTACCAGGGCGGCCCGGAGACCCTGGCCGCACGCGAACGCATCGTCATGGATTATCTGAACAGCGTGCCGCTTTCAGCCGCGCCGGGACACGGCGAGGTGCACGGCATCGCCGATGGCCTGCGGGTGTGGTACGGCGCCGACTTCAACCGGGTCAACCAGGTTCTGACGAGCAAGGACAGCAGCCTGGCCGAGCGCGGCCTGGCCATGCGCCAGGTGCTCTCGCTGTTCATCGCCCAGCGTCGCCCTTCCTATTACCTGTCCAACGCCCACGAGGAACTGAACACCCTCACCGACAGCCACATCCGCGTGCTGGCGAACGCCGGAATCATCGATTCGGCGCTGCGCGATGGCGCGCTCGATGCGAAGCTGCGTTTCCGCAACTGGGTTGAAGAGCCTGCGCTGCAGGCCGTGGAGTCGAACAAGGGCATCAGCGTCGCCCGCGGCCGCCTCTCCAGCATGCTGAACATGCCGCTCTACGACCTCGACCGCCTCGACCTGACCGCCAGCAGCACCCTGCAGAGCGAGCTGCAGAACGCCGTCACCGCCTACCTGCAGCACCTGGCCGACCCGGCCTTCGCCGAGCAGGTCGGGCTCTACGGCGAGCGCCTGCTGTCGCCGGAAAAGACTCGTGAAGTGCGCTACAGCTTCACCTTGTTCGAACGCACGCCTTCCGGTAACCGCGTACGGGTACAGACCGACAACACCGATCAGCCCTTCGACATCAATGAAGGCAGCAAGCTGGAGCTCGGTTCCACGGCCAAGCTGCGGGTACTGGCCACCTACCTGGAAAACGTCGCAACCCTGCATCAGCGCTACGCCGAAATGCCTGTCGCGGAGCTGCGCAAGGTACCGGTGGACCCGCTCGACTTCATCAGCCGCTGGGCCATCGACTACCTGATCCAGACCAAGGACCGCAACCTCGACGCCATGCTCCAGGCGGCCCTGGATCGCACCTATTCCGCCAGCCCCTACGAATCCTTCTTCACCGGCGGTGGGCTGCACGCCTTCAACAACTTCCGCAAGGAAGACAACGGACGCCGGCCGAGCCTTCGTGATGCCCTGCGCGAGTCCATCAACCTGCCCTTCGTGCGCCTGCTGCGCGATGTGGTGCGGCACGACATGTACCGCCCGGACGGCGGCAAGATGCAGCTGCTATCCAATGACAAGGACCCGCGCCGCCAGGGTTACCTGGACCTGTTCGTTTCCCGGGAAAGCCAGACCTACCTTCGCCGCTTCTGGAACAAGTACCAGGGCAAGGATGCGGAACAGCGCATGTCCACCTTCCTCGACGGCCTCAACCCCTGGGGCGCTCGCATGGCCGCCATCCACCGCTACCTGCAGCCCAACGCCGACCTCGCTACCTTTGCTGCCTTCATGCGCGAGCGGGTGCCCAAGGCCAACCCGCCGCTGACCGACAAGCGCATCGAAGACCTCTACACCCGCTACGGCCCGGGCGCCTTCGACCTGAACGACCAGGGCTATGTGGCCCGCGTGCACCCCCTGGAACTCTGGCTGCTGGGCTACCTTCAGGCGCACCCCCAGGCGACCTACCGCGAAGCCGTCGAAGCCAGCGGCGATGAGCGCCGTGAGGTGTATGGCTGGCTCTTCAAATCCAAACGCAAGTACGCCCGCGACAAACGCATCCGCATCATGATGGAAGTGGAAGCCTTCCTCGATATCCACGAACACTGGAAATCCCTGGGCTACCCCTTCGACCACCTGGTGCCGTCGCTGGCCACCGCCCTGGGCAGTTCCGGCGACCGTCCGGCGGCTCTGGCCGAGTTGATGGGCATCATCCTCAACGACGGTGTTCGACAGTCCACCCTGCGCATCGACCAATTGCACTTCGCCGCCGACACGCCCTACGAAACCCTGGTGGGCCCCCAGACCCGTGAAGGCAAGCGGGTGATGACCTCGGAAGTAGCCACTGCCCTGCGCGACGCCCTCTCCATGGTGGTGGAAGGCGGGACCGCGCGACGCCTGCAAGGCAGTTTCACCTTGCCCGACGGCCAGCCGCTGGTGATGGGCGGCAAGACCGGCACCGGCGATAACCGCATCCAGACCGTGACCCGCTGGGGTACGGTGAAGAGCTCCAAGGCGATGAACCGTACAGCCACCTTCGTCTTCTTCCTGGGTCCGCGCCACTTCGGCACCCTGACGGCCTTCGTCGAGGGCAGCCAGGCGGACAAGTTCAGCTTCACCTCCGCGCTGCCCGTGCAGGTGCTCAAGGGCATGGCGCCGATTCTCCAGCCCTACCTCGCCCCCGGCATGAACACCCAGTGCCAGGACCTGGCGCCCGCCGTGCAGGTGAGCAGGCGTTAAGCCGGACGCGGCCCCGCCGTAAGTTGGTGCAGAGCGGAGCGCAGCCCAACGCATCTTGCTTCCGGTCGAGCGCCGATGTTGGGCCGCGCTTCGCCTGGCGCCAACCTACCTTAGCCCCGCCACACCGACGACGATCAGCGCCACTGAGAGCAGCTTGGCTGGCGTCAGGGCTTCGCCCAGCAGGAGGAAGCCCAGCAACACCGTGCCGAGGGTGCCGATGGCGGTCCAGATGGGATAGGCGATGCTCACGGGTAGCACGCGCATGGACAAGGTGAGGAAGTAGATCCCGGCCACTGCGGCCACCACCACCAGCACGCTCGGCCAGGGCCGGGTGAAGCCTTCGGCGTACTTCATGCCCATGGCGAACAGCACCTCGAAGAAGGCCGCCACCGGCAGGAATATCCAGGCCATGGCCACCTCCTCAGAAGGTTTCGGCGAGGTCCGCCAGGCTCCTTTCGGCACGCTGGTAGGACTGCTCGAAGGCCTCGCCACCAAACTCGTCGTTCTCCACCGCGACCACCGTCACGTCGCTGATGCCGACGTAGCCGAGCACGGTGCGCAGATAGACGTCCGCATGGTTCATATGGGCATTGGCGCCGCCGGGGCCGTAGCCGTGGTCGCCACGGGTGGTAATGATCAGCGCCTTTCGGTCCAGCACCAGCGGGGTATAGGGATTGCCCTGCTTGTTCGGATCGAAGTCGAACGTGCGGCGAATGCGCACGATCTGGTCAACCCAGGCCTTGACCCCACTGGGTACGCCAAAGTTGTACATGGGCGCGGAAATCACCAGGCGGTCGGCGGCGAACAGCTCATCCACCAGCAGGTCGCTAAGCGCAAGGTCGGCCTTCATCACTTCGCTGCGCGCCTCCGGCTCGGGATGGAAAGCAGCAGCGATCCAGCCTTCTGTGACCGCCGGAATAGCCACCCGCCCAACTTCGCGGCGTAGCACCTGACGGCCGTCCCCACGCGCTTGCCAGGCCTTGAGGAAGGACTCCTGCAGACGACGGGAATGGGAGCGTTCGCCACGGGGGCTGCCTTGTACAGAAAGAATGGTGCTCATCTCAATCTCCTTGAGGACTGTGCTTCCAGGAGCACATTAATTGGCGGAAACTCAGGCACTAAGCTAGTTACGCCGACCATCCCGGACAAATGAGCATTAGTTCATCTGGATGAATTGAATTCATCCATGGAGCATTTCATGTTTTCCAGCTTGCCCCTCACCGCCCTGCGCACTTTCGAAGCCGCCGCGCGCCTGTCCAGCTTCAAGGCGGCGGCCGAGGAGTTGGCAGTAACGCCCACGGCGGTGTCCCACCAGATCCGCGGCCTGGAGAGCTGGCTGGGCGTGCCGCTGTTCGACCGCCTGCCCCGCAGCGTGCGCCTGACCGCCTGCGGCCAGCGTCTGTTCGGCAGCCTCCACGGCGCCCTGCTGGAGGTCACCCAGACTCTCGACCAGCTGCGCCCGCAGCGCAGCGCCGGCAACCTGACCCTGTCCACCACTCCGGCCTTCGCCGCCCTCTGGCTGATCCCGCGGCTCGGCCGCTTTTACGCCGAGCACCCGGAAATCAACCTGCGACTGGACACCAGCAACGCCCTGATCGACCTGCACCAGGATGCCAGCGTCGACTGTGTGATCCGCTACGGCATGGGCGACTACCCCAACCTGCACAGCCAATGCCTGCTGGACGAATGCTTCGGCGTCTACGGTGCGCCGGCACTGGTGGCAGGACTGGGAAACCGGGTGCCGACGCTGATTACCGTGCGCTGGCGCAATGCCCTGCTCTATGAGCTGGGCTGGAAGGCCTGGTGCCAGGCCGCGGGCGAAGAACACCTGCTCGACACCGCCCCACAGCGCGAATACGACGAAGAACACTATGCCCTGCAAGCCGCCATCGCCGGCCAGGGCCTGGTGCTGGCCAGCTCGATCCTGGTATCGGAAAGCCTCGCCAACGGCCTGCTAGTGCCGTACCGGCCGGAGGTGAACGTGGCTGGCGCGGGCTACTCCACGCTGTGCGTACCGGGCCGGGAACGCCACCCGCCGGTCAAGGCCTTCTTTGACTGGCTGGGCCGGGAGGTGGGGTGAGTCCAGGCCCACAATCGAACAAAATAACGAACACTTACAGGCAGGTAGCCACCGCGACAAGCCGCCACATGGCGAAATTTGCCTTTCAGCAATCCAAACGGCTAACATTGCGTTCATTATGTTGAACACCCTGATCCACCCGTTCCACTTCGCTCGCCTCGCTTCCCGCGAGCGCCACTGGACCGGCGACCTGTAGCCCTCTCCCTTTCCTCATGGCCATGGAAACGCCGGGCACGTGCCCTGCCGTCCATGGCCAGGACTTCCTGCAATCACGTCGTTCGCCTCCGGGCGAAGGGCCCTGCATGCCCAAGGGAGGGCACCATGCGTTCCTGGATCTATCTGCTTGCCGCGATCCTCTTCGAAGTCGTCGGCACCACCTCGATGAAACTCGCCGCCGAACACGCGCCCGTGCTCGGCCACCTGCTGATGTACGGCCTGATCGGCCTGTCGTATTTCTTCCTCGCCCTGGCGGTCAAGCGCGTGCCGGTGGGCGTGGCCTATGCCCTGTGGGAAGGCATCGGCATCGTGCTGATCACCAGCGTCAGCGTCACCTGGCTGGGTGAAAGCATCGGCCCATACAAGGCACTGGGCCTGGCCGTGATGATCGCGGGCATCCTGCTGATCAAGTCCGGTACCCGCGCCGCGCCCAAGGCTCGTGAGCAGGAGGTGCTGGCATGAACGGCGTGACCTGGATTCATTTCGCCTGGCTGGGCGTGGCCATTGCCCTGGAGGTGCTGGCCAACGTGCTGCTGAAGTACTCCGACGGCTTCCGCCGCCGACTGCTGGGGACAGCCTCGTTGCTCTGCATCCTGGCGGCGTTCACGGCCCTGGCGCAGGCGGTGCGCCGCATCGACCTGTCACTGGCCTATGCCATCTGGGGCGGCTTCGGCATCCTCGCCACTGTCGCGTTGGGTTGGGTGTTGTTCGGCCAGCGCCTGGCCCGGCGTGGCTGGCTGGGGTTGGGATTGCTGCTGGTGGGGATGGGGTTATTGAAGCTGGCGTGAAGGGCCGAACTGTCCGGAAGCTTGGCCCCGGATGGATCACGCTTCATCGATCCACCACCCTTGGTGTCAGACCTGACCACGCTGGTGAATGTGGAAAGCGACATCCACCCTTCACATTTCCCGGCGATCCGAAGCGCCGCCCGTTGGGTTTCGTTCCTCTGCCCAACCTGCGCTATCGCCCGGCCGCTGTAGCCGGAAAAAATTCCAGGCAAAAAAATGGGCGACCATCTGGTCGCCCGCCCAATCATTCCGGGAGAGGAATGTCAGAAACGCTTGTGTCCGCATCACGCAAGATTCAGACAGGACCCTTTTTACGCACAGCCCCTCCCCCGCACCATTCAACGATGGTCTAACTCTCCTCTTTCCCCAATCCGTGCAACTTCAACTTGTTGGCAATGGTGGTATGGGAAACCCCGAGCCGCTTGCCCAGCAGGCGGCTGCTCGGATGCTCGGCGTAGAGCCGTTCGAGCACGGCTTTTTCGAAACGGCCGACGATCGCGTCCAGCCCGCCATCCAGGGAGAAATCGCCCAACGGCTGCGGTGCACCGTAATCCGGCAGGCGGATGTGTTCGGGCCGAACGGTGCCGCCATCGCACAAGGAAACCGCCTGGAACAGCACGTTTTCCAGTTGCCGCACATTGCCCGGCCAGTGGTAGTGGCTGAGCCTGTCCAGCACCTGTGGTGCCAACTTCGGCAGGCCACAGCCGATCTGCCGGCTGGCCGAGTCGAGGAAATGCTCCACCAGCGGTGGCAGGCCGTCCAGGCACTCGCGCAGCGGCGGGATGTGCAGCGACAGGACGTTGAGGCGGTGATAGAGATCCTGGCGGAACTCGCCCTTGGCGCAGAGTTCGGAGAGGTCCACCTGGGTCGCGCAGATCACCCGCACATCGAGGTAGACCTCCTCGTCACTGCCTACGCGGCGGAAGCAACCGTCCTGCAGGAAGCGCAGCAGCTTGGCCTGCAGGCGCGGGCTCATCTCGCCGACGCCGTCGAGGAACAGCGTGCCGCCAGCGGTGAGTTCCAGCAGGCCCAGCTTGCCTTCCAGACGCGCCCCCTCGAAGGCACCGGGGCCGTAGCCGAACAGTTCAGTCTCGGCCATGGATTCCGGCAGACCCGCACAGTTCAGCGCCATGAACGGCGACTGGCCGCGCGGGCTGGCCAGGTGGCAGGCGCGGGCCAGCAGTTCCTTGCCGGTGCCGGTTTCACCCTCGATCAGCAACGGGGCGTCCAGAGGCGCCATGCGCCGTGCCTCGCGAACCACCGCGGCCATCACCCTGGAGCTCTGGAAAATGCTGTCGAAGCCGCGCAGCTCGTGCTTGCGCACGTTGTAGATGCGCTCGCCAACGCGGTCGGCGCGGTGCAGGGTGAGCACTGCGCCGGCCAGGGCCTCGCTCTCGTCATGTTCGGACTGCAGCGGCGCGATGTCGGCGAGGAAGGTGTCGCCCTTGACCTTGATGCGCAATCCGTTGATCCGCGCCTTGTTGGCTCGGACCAGTTCGGGCAGGTCGAAGTCGTCGACATAGCGCGCCAGCGGGATGCCCGGCACCTCGTCCACCCGCACCCCAAGCAACTGGGCAGCGGCGCGGTTGGCGGCGACGATGGAACCGCCCATATCGATGGACAGCACCGGGAAATCCAGCGCGCCCAACAGGGCATTCAGCTCCAGGTGACGGCGCTCGCTGGGCATCAGACCCACGCGCTTGACGCCGAAGACGCCGGGAATGGCTTCCAGCTTCGGCCGCAGGGACTGGAGTTGCAGGTTGATCAGGTTCGGGCAGAGCAGGTAAATCGCGTTGCCCTGGTCTCCGCCCACTTCGCCGCGATTGACGTTGATGCCGTAATCGACGAGCAGGTTGAGGATGTCGCGCAGGATTCCCACACGGTTCTGGCAATGGACTTTGATACGCATCAGGCACCCCTGGGTCGGGCTTTTCCTTGGGTTGTGGACGAAAGAATCCGTTCTCGACCCTATTTTTCCGTCAAGAATATGTGACAAATCAGCGCTTCGACAAGGCGATATCTGGCCGCTCCGCCGCTATCGTAAAGTTTTCATTACGCTTTCGGCGCTGTACGGGCGTCCTCACAGGTCCCGCCCCTGCTGCACTACGACCCGGTCTGCGCTATCGATAAGGCAACACAACAACGAAGCCCCATCCTCAGGAGGCCGAATGAAAGCGACGCAGTACGTGGCCCGCGAACCCGATGCCAACGGTTTCATCCACTACCCGGAAACCGAGCATCAGGTGTGGAACACCCTGATCACCCGTCAGTTGAAAGTGATCGAAGGCCGCGCGTGCCAGGAATACCTCGACGGCATCGAGAAGCTCGGCATGCCCCATGACCGCATCCCGCAACTGGGCGAGGTCAACAAGGTGCTCCAGGCCACCACCGGTTGGCGCGTTGCCCGCGTACCGGCCCTGATCCCCTTCCAGACCTTTTTCGAACTGCTGGCCAGCCAGCAATTCCCCGTAGCCACCTTTATCCGCACCCCGGAAGAGCTGGACTACCTCCAGGAACCGGACATCTTCCACGAGATCTTTGGCCACTGCCCGCTGCTGACCAACCCCTGGTTCGCCGAGTTCACCCACACCTACGGCAAGCTCGGCCTGAAGGCCACCAAGGAAGAGCGCGTCTACCTCGCCCGCCTGTACTGGATGACCATCGAGTTCGGCCTGATGGATACCCCGCAGGGCCGGCGCATCTATGGCGGCGGCATCCTCTCCTCGCCGAAGGAGACCGTCTACGCTCTGTCGGGCGAGCCCGAGCATCAGGCGTTCGACCCGCTGGAATGCATGCGTACCCCGTACCGCATCGACATTCTGCAACCGTTGTACTTTGTGCTGCCGGACCTCAAGCGCCTGTTCGACCTGGCCCATGAAGACATCATGGCGCTGGTGCACAAGGCCATGGGCATGGGCCTGCACGCGCCGAAGTTCCCGCCGAAGCCGAAGGCGGCCTGAGCCGATCCCCGCGAATGGTGGATGGAAAAAGTGCCATCCACCCTACCGACGAACCCCATTCTGGAAGAACGAACATGACTGCCCTGTCCCAAGCCCATTGCGAAGCCTGCCGCGCCGACGCCCCGATGGTGTCCGATGAAGAACTGGCCGTACTGATCAAGCAGATCCCCGACTGGAACATCGAAGTCCGCGACGGAATCATGCAGTTGGAGAAGGAGTTCCGCTTCAAGAACTTCCGCTACGCCCTGGCGTTCAGCAACGCTGTCGGCGCCATTGCCGAGGAAGAAGGCCATCACCCTGCCCTGCTGACCGAGTGGGGCAAAGTCACCGTGACCTGGTGGAGCCACGAGGCCAAGGGCCTGCACCGCAACGACTTCATCATGTCCGCCCGCACCGACCAGGTGGCCGAAACCGCCGAGGGCCGTAAATGAGCCATTTCGCCAAGGTGGGCCGGGTCCCTGGTGACCCGATCCTCGGCCTGATGGATGCCTATCGCCTGGACCCCAACCCGGCCAAGCTCGACCTCGGCGTGGGCGTGTACAAGGACGCCCAGGGCCTGACGCCCATTCCTCGGGCGGTGAAGCTCGCCGAGCAGCGCCTGGTGGATACCGAAACCACCAAGACCTACGTCGGCGGCCACGGTGACCCAGCCTTCGGCCGCCTGCTGCTGGACCTGGTACTCGGCACCGGCAACCCGCTGGAAGCCGCTGGCCGCGCCGGTGCTACCCAGACTCCGGGGGGCACCGGCGCCCTGCGCCTGGCGGTGGAGTTCATCGCCAGCCAACTGCCCGGCCGTGGCATCTGGCTTAGCGATCCGACCTGGCCGATCCACGAAACCATCTTCGCCGGAGCCGGCATCACGGTCAGCCACTACCCCTACGTGGATGCGGCCAACCGCCAGGACGTGAGCGCCATGCTCGCAGCCCTGGAGCAAGTGCCCGCGGGCGACGTGGTGCTCCTGCATGCCTGCTGCCATAACCCCACCGGCTTCGACCTGGGCCAGGACGACTGGCGCCGCGTGCTGGAAGTGGTAAAGGCACGCGAGCTACTGCCGCTGATCGACTTCGCCTACCAGGGCTTCGGCGATGGCCTGGAGCAGGACGCCTGGGCCGTGCGCCTGTTCGCCGAGGCGCTGCCGGAACTGTTGGTCACCAGCTCCTGCTCGAAGAACTTCGGCCTCTACCGCGAACGCACCGGCGCGCTGATCGTCTGCGCTGCCGACGTGGAAAAGCTCACCGACGTGCGCAGCCAACTGGCCTTCCTCGCCCGCAACCTCTGGTCCACACCGCCGGCCCATGGCGCCGCCGTGGTCGCCACCATCCTCGGTGACGCCGCCCTCAAGGCCCAGTGGACGACGGAACTGGAAGCCATGCGCTCGCGCGTTGCCGACCTGCGCCTCGGGCTGGTTGAAGCCCTGCAGCCTTACGGCCTGGCTGAGCGTTTCGCGCACATCGGCGAGCAGCGCGGCATGTTCTCCTACACCGGCCTGTCGCCTGAGCAGGTGGCACGACTGCGTGCCGAATTCAGCGTGTACATGGTCAGCACCGGACGGGCCAACGTGGCAGGGCTGGATTTCAGCCGCATCGGAGATCTGGCCGCCGCCATCGCCAAGGTGTGCTGAGCCTCAGAGCATGCCTTCTAGCCCGCTCTGGCGGGCCAGAAGGCATGCAGTTGGTATTGACGGCGCCGGCATCAGGAGCCCACGAGGCGTCGAAGGTTTTGGCTCATAAGGCGGAGCAGATGAGTGAAGCGCCAGGATCGACTGGCAAGCAACGCGTTCAGCTGTTGCTCGGCACGGTCCCGGTCCGCTCTAACTTTCTGTAGCTCCCCGGCCTGAACTGCCAAATTCGCCTGTAGCGTGACATGGGTTTCTTGTACCGCTGCGAGCTCACCTGCAAGTCCGAGTCGTGCAACTTCGCATTGCTGCATGATGGCTACGGTGCGCCGAACTTCCTCACGCAGGGCGGTCTCGGTGTCAAGAAAGCGCTGGCGCTCTGCATTGAAATGCGTTGACGACCTCCAAAGTTCCTGGTCGAGCTGCCCAGCGAAAGCAAGCAACGGCTGGGAGCGGGTGAATTCAACTTCCAGTCCGTCCCACTCGGACGAGAGGTCGAAACGATCCGCCGCCAATCCTGCCATGACCCGAAACACATCCAACAGAGCATCAAAGCCGGCCCTTGCTCTGACCAGGTCGTCACCGTCGTGCACGGAATGACGCAACCCTACATCCAGCACCTCGGCGATGAAGCGATCGCGAGCGACCGTATCCATCGGTAGCGACAGCCTGCGGCCCAGGCGCGCCAGCTCTGATCCAGGCGAGGACAGAAAGCGGTCGTAATCCACCAGGATCGCGCCGCGCTTTCGTGACCATTGCATAGCGCGGCAGGAGTGCTCGTACCAAAGGAGAAAGCTCTTGCCTTGGCTCAGTTTGTCGCGACGAGCCAGAGACTTCGCCACACTGAGCGGGTGGCGAACCGCGACGACGAAATCGACCTGAAGCTCGAGTCGATCGAAGGCCGTCTGCCAGACGGGCATCAATCGCGGCATGCGCGGATCCTTGATGCCGATCAGGCACTTGCCCACCGATAGCTCTTCGAGCAAGCCCATGGCGCGAAGGACGAACTCATCAAGCAGATGGGGCGTCATCATGCGCTCAAGGTCCAGCCCCACGTCACCCGAGGCGAAGCCACAGGCAGCAAGTATCTCGTCGTTCAGCGCCACCAATCGGGCGTCTTCCCAATAGCCTCGGGGATTGTCCTCTCGTGGGGGTATCAGGTTGTCCCCAAAATCCACTCCGAAGACTTCCAACCCTGCCGAAAGCAGACTGGTACCAGAGCGATGCATACCCAAGACTACCAATACCCGGGGTTTGCCGCCGTTCATCCCTCGAATCATCACTTGCTCCAGACCTGATTCCACGGCCTGTGGATACCAAACACCTGCGCCACATACATCGCCCGCACGCAACGTTCGAGGATCTGCGGCAAGTGCCAATACCTGGCCAGCAATCGCTGCCAGCGAGAATGTGCAGTCCATCGAAACACGGACCATTGCGCCCGCCAACAATGCTCCGACGCTAGGCTGGCGACCACTGAGAGATACCAGCCTTGGTGAGCCGGATAGGCGAGGTCACTACCATTGCGGCGAACCCCCTCACCGGATTCCAACCAGGCCACCAGCAACAGCTTGCGCTTCATGCCGCCTCGCAGGCGGGAAGCATGTACTACTGACGCACGCGGATCGCAATGGGGCTGATCGTTCAGGGCTATGAACGTTTCGCCACTCGGCAAGGAATGTCCACCGCGGGACCAGTCGGTACCATTCACGCCGTCCATCAGCTCTAACCACCGTGCTTTAGGACGGTCCAATTGGAGCCAGACGCTTTCCTCCAAGACAATCGCCCGCATTGCACGCGGCCTGCGGGAAAGTTCCATCACCGCCCAACCGACGTTTATTTGGCCTTGGACTTCAGCACCGGAGCCGTGTAGCCACTCCCAGTCCTGCAGCGTCTGACCCACCAGGAAGACAGCAATTCGTTCAAACTCGTCAACACTACAGTCTTGCCCGGCAAGCATCGCAAGCACGGGCACCAAGACAAAAGTGTCCCTTCGCAGCAGGCTGTTCACTCGCCCCCCCCCGTGACCACCATGGGGTTCGGCAGCACCCGGGAAATTCTTCTGGTGCGCTTAAAGGTTTCGATGAAGTCCGGCCATTGTGTTGGATGCAGGAGACTCTCCAACCAGTAGGTTTCATCTGCCCGGGCAAGTAGCCAGGCAGGTATGCTCGCGCACTCACAAACTATGACGAAGAACGCGTCAGATGCGTCTACTGTGCTCAGCCAACGTCTCCACTCCGTCCATTCCGAACAGTAAGTGATGACAGCAAGTACCGCACAAGGCGCAACAGGCGCGTACTGCTCGGCACGAGACAGGTTTGCCAACGGCGTCCGTGTCCATTTTTCGACGTAGCCTTGGGACAGCATTCGCACAATGGTCCGGCGATAGAACTCCAGGTGACGCGCCCGCATTCGTGCGTAAGATTGCGCCCCACGGCGATTCCCCTCCCGCAGTCGCGAGCCTGGTTGCTGGTGATAGAAGAGCAAGGCTTCTTCTATGACCTTTCCGCGCACACCGATACGGGCGAGGGATATCCAGAAGTCCCAGTCTTCGTACATCGTTTCGCGTGCTTCATCGAAGCCACCAACAGCTTGCCAATCTGCACGATGGAATACCGCTGCGGAACAAATCGGATTGAAATAGCGCAGAAGGCCGGGATCGAAATCAGCCACGCGATGCAAGCGTTGTTCCTTGCCTACCAGCCTGACCCAGCTGTAGGCGAGGCGAATTCCGGTATTGCCTTCAAGGAGCAGGAGGCACTTCTCCAGATAGGTTGGCGCCACGTAATCATCTGCATCCAGACAGCAGATATAGCGACCGCGCGCTTGCTCAATGCCCGCATTTCGCGCTGAAGCGGGCCCGGCATTGGCCTGGCGAATCACGGATACCCGAGACAAATCCAACCCATCGATGTACTCGACCGTCGCCGGATCGGTGGAGCCGTCATCTACCAGAATCATTTCGTAGTCTTGGAGGCTCTGCGCCGCCAGGCTTGCGAAGTTCCTGGGCAGGTGCGGGCCATGGTTATAACAGGGGATAATCACGCTCACTAAAGGCTTGCGGCTATCCCATGGCGCAGTGGTGCCGAATTCAGCGACACGGACGTTTGTACCTACGCCAACGATGCGAGCAGCCAACCGCCTTCCCCAAGCGCCCAGTAAGGCGCGAAGCGCTGGGCGGACAGCAAACATCAATCGAAGCAGAAGCTGGAACAACACAGACATTAGCGTCCCTGATGCACAATTTGCCCAGGTGCAGTCTGCCTGGCAGCCGGAGTGAGTGGCTCATCGGCGGCAAGATATCCCGGTATCGCGCAGACTGCTTGTGTGAATGAGCGCCAGGCATGTCGCTGCTCCAGCAGATCGCGGGCGCACTCGACCTTGCGCATGGCCTGCACAGGATCCGCCAGCAGGCGCCTGATCGCCATCACGAAGTCCCCGGCCGTAGCCTCTTTTCCTATCAGATAGCCCGTGTCGTCACGGATGAACTCGGCAATACCTCCAACATCGGCAGCCACGATGGGCAGCCCGGCTGCGGTGGCCTCGAGGAGGACGTTGGGCAGCCCGTCGTAGCGTGAGGTGTACAACAACATCGAGTGATGGCCACGCCGGACAAGCGCCTCGAAAGAGTCGTAGCGCCCTTGCAGACGAACATTGGGCAGGCGTTTCAACTTTCTCAACAGGCCCCGATTGCACGCGGCATCCGCTTCGCCGTAGACATCGAATATGAACTCCGGCAACCCAAGCGCAATTTCGTAGAGCAGTTCAGGACCTTTTTGCGGCGCAATCCGACTTGCCCAGAGGATGGTGCCCCCCTTTTCGAAGTTTTGGTCAGGACGGATATCGGTAGGGAAGTAAAGTAGATGTGTCAGCTCACGCGGAAACCCATCACGTGCAATGATCTCGTCTAGGAAGGTCTGGTTATCGGAGAACAGTCCTGCCAAGTGTCCCCAGGTCTTCGGTAGGAACTCACTGGCATAGCCGCGTCGCACCCCCTCAACGTCGAAGTCATCGCAGAACAGGCTTGCGTAGACGCGCTTACCTTCCGCTAGCAGGGGTTTTCCATAGTTTTCTAGTACCTCCCACCCCAGTTGTGAGTTGATCAGGTGAATGCGTTTCGCTGGGCATTGCAGCAACAGCCGAATCAACACGAGCCGCCGATCCAACCCGCTCAATAGGTGGCTCAACCTCCCGAACTCGACTACCCGAACCTGTTCCGGCAGTCGATTGAGCCAAGGCGAAACCACATCCCGCGTCGTCACGACCGTCACACGCATGTCCATCTCGGTACAAAGCCGAACATGGTGAAGTATTCCAAGATCAGCGCCCCCACGCTGCAGATGCGGTATGAGGAACACTACATCCGGCGCCGGTTCGAGAAAATCAGCCACGCATGCTCGATACAGCTGCCCCGCAGTATTGTCGATCGGAGCCGTCCAATACGTGAAACTGCACACTTTCTCCTCAGTTGGATACAGTCCGGGCTCAATTCTGGCCAAGGCCTTCATCTCCTCCACGATCCATTCAGGGAGTAATGCAGGCGCGACCGTGGAATGTTGCGTCGCGTCTTGGGCCAGACGGTCTCTGATGCGGCCGCACAACCGCTGGAATCGCTGCACCTGCCGATCGGATAGAAAACGACGCAGTTCACCAAGCAGAGGTCGATAAAGGGGTTGCAACAAGTGCAAGGCACAGGCTTTGACTCTGTACTCGAAACTCATGTGATGACTCACTTACAATCAGAACGCCACCAAGCCGAAGGCGCGATATTGAATGGCGCATACGCCAGTATGCTTGGATGAACTCTTGACGAGGACGGCTCAGTCGAACGGCCGACCGTCGAAGAATGGACCAGGCCGCACCAATGCCTTGCGTGCATTCATGGCAACCAGCATCGACTGGTCCTTGCGTCTGTAGAACAGGCAGGTTTGCGCGGCCAGGGTATGCTTCCGGCCAGACGCCACGACTTGCAGGTTCCAATCCCAGTCCTCGTACCCATAGCCGGTTTCCAGCACTCGAGTCTCCCGATAGGGAATCTCCAGGAACACGGATTTCGCCGCAAACACGACCGAAACCCAAGGGTGATGCTTGAAGCAGCTATCTAGGGGATAATCCTCGACGAGCTGGTCAACCGATCGACCAATCAATTGGCAGGTGCCGTGACTGAGGGTGTATTCGGGATGGACCACGATGCTGTGGCCTGCAGCGGTCGCCGCGCGCAGCGCCTCCACCAACCAGTTCGCCGAGCAGTAGTCATCGCCATCCAAAAAGCCGACATGCAAGGCATCGGCGCTCGCCACGCCCGCATTCCGCGAGAGTCCCAAATCACCGTGCTCCACCTCAAGAACCTTGTCTCCCGCGCACAACACCGGATGCCCGCTCACCATGCGCCGGGTGTCCGCATCGGACCGATCAAGCACTGCAATCAATTGCACATTTAGATTGCAGCGCAACGCATAGTCACGCATGCGCTGAAACCCCAGCAGGCTCCAATGAGCCTGTACTCCCTCGGCATGAAAGTTCATGATCAAACTGATATCAGGCATAGACAGCCCTCCTGGTATTACAGGCTGTAGTTGAAGCGTTCCGCGACATCGTGGACGATGCTTGCCACGAGGTCTTGTTCGTCGAGCGCAAGCCCTTTGCCCCAGGCCCTTGGCTTCGAAGAAACCGTGATACGACTGCGTAGGCATGCCTCAAGCGTGCTACCTGGGGCCTCAACCAGGTCTTCGTACCGCAACACCTGGGCAAAGTCCGCCGCGTCCTCGACCTGCAATGCCAAGTATCGCCACCACAGTGCACGCCGAACCGGCAAACTCTCAGTGGCGATGATGGCCAGCAGTGCTTTGCGCTGCCAACCTGTTAGGCAAGGGTCATCGGGATTTCCCAACGGCTGACTCGCGATGTCGGCGTAGCGCAGGTGTTGGAACGTGCTCGACCAAGAACTCAAGGTGTCGTAGGGATGTCGGATAGACACAATGAACGTTGCCTTGGGCATTACCTTGCGAATCAGCCGCAGACGCGACAGGTAGCCCAGCGTGTTCTTGGTTGCCAGGCGAAACGACGGACCGGACACAGAGGGGAAGTAATCCGAGGACTGGTCGACTCCACGAGCAGTATCGTCAATCAGTTGCCCGTCCACATGCTTGTTCGGCACCGGTTTCCCAGACAGGATGTCGCGCCGCAATTCTGCGTAGTAGCGCGGCAACGCCCAGGGCGCAGGAGTGGCGTTCAACAGGTCGAGTGCCTGGGGCGGCTCATTGAGTACGACGGTGTCCGGCAGTTCCGAAAGCAGGCGACAGAGGTAGCTCGTCCCACTACGAGGAATACCAGTCAGGACCAGATCGGCGTGCGTTGCAGGGATGGGCTCGCGAGCCCCGGCATGCGGTCGTGGGAAATAAGGCTGGAGCTGTGAAAGATGGCAGTCACCGTTTGCGGACGCTACTTCTCGCAGTTCAGGGAAGGTAGACAGCAACGTAGTCAGACTGGCGCGCACCTCGGGCTCACGAACCAGTGAACCAAAGTCGTGGTAGTGACACAAGAACGGCAACACCCCATCAGCCGGTAACGTCTTGATGTGAAGAGGGTAATTGAACCGTTCACCCAGTATGCGAGTGCGATATCGCTCTGCTTTCAAGGCGACCGGTAGTGCCAACTGGTCCAGCCAAGGCATTTTGTGGCTTATGGTTGCATCGCCATCGATTTGCTCTGCAATCTCCAACCAACGTCGGGAGAAACTCCTGGCATTACGTACCAGAATGAACCCAGCGTTGAAGTACGCCGGTATTACTTCTTCGGTACACGTCGTCACGACGCGATTATCAGGCAGTTCCAGCCCGGCAATTGCGTAGAGGAAGCGCCAATAGCCTAGTTCGCTCGGCACGAGTGCCATGTCTGCGGGCTTGAGGGCGGCATCGACGTTGCAGAAGAGCTCTAAGTCGAACGCCCTCAGGCAAATCATGTCACTGTCGAGAAACAGCGTGTGCCCACTTTCCGGCCCAAGCGCCAGCGCTGCGAACTTATTGCCGATGGGATAGCGGGTGCCGAAAGGGTTCTCGATCGGTATCAGGGGAATAGATAGACGTCGGTAAAGGCGTCGGGATGCATCGCTCAAGTCGCCCCATGATGAAGACGAAACAGGCAAGGCGGCAAGAATAGTGATTGAAAAGCCAAACACCTTGCGCAGCGATGCCGCCAATATGGCTGCCTTGACTTCTAGCTCGCCACCATGGACGACGAAAACCAGCGTAACGGCTGTCGGGCTGGAAGACTTCACAATGACGTCCCGCATGCAGTCAATGAGGTGATGGGTTCGAAGGCGCCATGCAGATTGACCACGGCGTCGAAATGCTTGCGGGGATTCATGACGGTAAACGTGGCCGCGCTCACTTGTTTGTCCAGTAGCTCGCAAAGTGACTCGGACAAGGATCGCTCCAAGCGAAGAGTCACCGCGTATTCACCCGCCTGTAGATCGCAGTTAAAGCTGATGCGCGTGCGTATGCTGCCATCCGGCTCGACACTCAATGGGGTGCCTAGCAACAGGTTGCTTACGCCGTACAAGTTGTAGCCACGCTGGTCACGAATGGTCAGCGTGATCTTGGGAACAGATACAGGGACGCCCACATAGGCCTGTAACTCGATCCAGATCCGCTCCCCGGACTCGAAGTAGTCGCGTACCTGGCTTCCCACGCCCATCCGGACCAAATCGATATGACCCAGTCCATTGCCATAGCCAATACCATCACAACCCAGTGCCTTCGACGACTGCATGCGCCCAGAGGCCAGTTCAGCGCGATCGGTTTCGACGCTGTCGCGAAGGTAGAGTTCGGTTGCCATCTGGCAATCGCCATCGAACATTACGATCCCATCACGCAGATACACCGCCCGACTGCAATAGCTCTTGATCATTTGGACATCGTGGGACACCAGCAAAACGGTGACACCTTGCTGGAGCAACTGTTCGAGCCTGGTGAGACATTTGAATTGAAACGCCGCATCACCCACTGCCAGAGCCTCGTCAATGATCAGTAGCTCAGCGTCCACATGAGCACTGATGGCAAAGGCCAGGCGCACGAACATTCCACTGGAATAAGTCTTGACCGGCCGATCTATGAAAGTTCCGATATCGGCGAAGCGGATGATGGCCTCGAGCTTTTCCATGATTTCCTGGTTAGTTAGACCCAGCAGCCGCGCATTGAACAGGATGTTCTCTCGCCCGCTGTAATCAGGATTGAACCCCGCCCCTAACTCAAGCAAGGCAGCAACGCGACCTGAACGGGCAACTTGGCCGCTAGTGGGCCGCAGCGTGCCGGCCAGAATTTGAAGCAGCGTAGACTTCCCTGATCCATTGCGCCCAATGATGCCTACGACCTCACCGCGAGACACCCGGAAGTCAACGTCCTGCAATGCCCAGAACTCGTCATAGAGCTTTCGTCGCTGACCAAACAGGGCTTGCAGTAAGCGATGCCGGGAAGACTGATAAGCCCGAAAGCACTTGCTGATTCCGCTAGCAACGAGCGCGGGTTCATGTATTCGCATAGGATTCGCCTACGAAGATAAAAACTACAGCGCCGACAAAACCGTGCTGTTGATGACTGAAACGTCGTAGCGCTGTTCGGCAAGGCAACGACTGGCTGCACCCATGCTGTTGATTAGGGCTGGCCGCTCGATGAACCTGAACATGGCTGCAGCCAAACTTGTCGGGTCCCTGACCGGAACCAAGAATCCGTTCACACCATCCATGACGGTTTCTCGACAGCCAATCCAATCCGTGGTGATGATCGGCTTTCCCAGTGACATGGCCTCCTGAGTACTTCTCGGCAGCCCTTCCCGGTAATACGACGGGAGGACGAATACACTGGCATTTCTTACCCAGCTCTTTACGTCTGCAACATGGCCGGGCCACTGTATCAGGCCCTCATCAACCCACTGTCTGATCTCTGCGTAGGGAACTGCACTGGGGTGCTGGTCGATACCTCCTACGATCAGGAAACGTACGAACTTGTTCCTCGATCTCACGAGGCGAGCAGCCGCCACGAAGTCATAGACCCCCTTTTCCTTGAGCAAACGCGCGACCAGGACGAAAGTGATAGGCACCTGCACGGCCGGGCTTAGGGAGAAGTAGTCAAGGTCAACACCTATGCCGGGAAGTACCACCACTTTGCCGGAGCGCGCCATTTTCGGTGTGATGAACAGGTTGAAGTCATCCTGATTCAAAAGGAAAACACGCCGGGATAAGCCAAGGCTCAACCTAATCGCTCGAGTGACGATATGCCGAAGAAAGAGGCGAAGAATAGAATCGCGTCCGCCGCCCGAGTATACATATCCCGCACCTTCGATCATTGAGTAACGCAACGGAATGCCGGCGAGCCAAGCAGCAATTCCGCCATAAATAACAGGCTTGATGAAGAAGCTGAAGACTGCGTCCACGTTCAGCTCCGAAAACTTGCGCATCAGTTTCAGGACAATTAGAAGTTCCCGCGCAGGATTCATACTCGCTCGCGAGAGTGCGAATGAAACAGGGATAGCACCTAGCGCTTCTACCCGGCTTCGCGTCTCAGCATCGTAGTCCGGCGCTAATGCGTATACCTGTACTCCTCTGCTGACAACTTCGCGGATGAAGTCACTACGGAAATTGCATAGTGAAAAGGCCTGATTGGATACGAGCGCCAATCGGTGGAACGGAACCTCTCGCTCTGAAGACGAAGCGTTCACGCGTAGCCACTAGGATTCTTGGACTGCCAGCGCCACGCATCAGCAACCATGCAATCCAACCCGCGCACCGCCTTCCAGCCAAGCTCGCGATTGGCCTTAGAAACGTCCGCCCAACAGGCTGCCACGTCGCCCGAGCGACGCGCCGATATCTCATACGGAATGCGCTTACCAGACACACGCTCAAAAGCCGCGACAACCTCCAAGACAGAGTATCCGATGCCAGTCCCAAGGTTCCAAGTATGACAACCGGTGTGGCGCTCCAGGTAGTCGAGAGCCTTGACGTGTCCGGATGCGAGGTCACACACATGGACATAGTCCCTGACGCCAGTACCATCGGCAGTGGGATAATCGCCGCCATGGATGACCAACTTTCCTAGACGCCCAATTGCAACCTGAGCTACGAACGGAAGCAGGTTATCGGGAATCCCATTTGGGTCATCTCCGATAAGTCCGCTTTCATGTGCACCGATCGGATTGAAGTAACGCAGCAACGCAACTGACCAACGACGATCAGCATGGGAAAGATCACGGAGCATGCTTTCAACCATGAGTTTGCTCCGACCATAAGGACTACTGCACTTACCCACGCGAGAGTCTTCTGAAAGAGGTAATGGCGTAGGCATTCGATACACAGTCGCAGACGAGCTAAATACCAAATTAAAGACCTGGCAATTCTCCATAGCCCTTAAAAGAGAAACCGCCGCCTGGACGTTATTCTCATAATACCCAAGGGGTATCTCGCAACTCTCACCAACCGCCTTCAATCCCGCCAGATGAATAACGGAGTCAATCTCCTCCCCAAGCAGCAGGTTCTCTATAAGACTTTGATCTCGAACATCACCTACGACTAAACGAATGGAGGCCCCGGTGATTCTTTCAACCCGCAACACTGACTTGACAGAGCTATTTTTCAAATTATCAAGCACAACGACATGCGCTCCTTGGCGCACTAGATCCACCAGCACGTGAGAACCGATGAATCCAGCACCCCCTGTTACCAGTACACGCATACTCACACTCGCACAAAATTCACCCTAGAAAATCCCTTCAAACAAAAAAAACAGAGCAAACACAATGTAACGACCTACCTCCATACCCAAAAAAAAGATGGAGGCGATCTAAGATCGCCTCCCTTTTAGCAACTTAGTTGCGATTGTTACCTGCCTTGTGGTTCTCAGAGGTAGAGGAGCCGTCTTCGTTGAAGTTTCCTTGAGTGGTGGACGTCATATTAGTGATCGTGCCATTGGCGGAGCGGATCAGACCCAGCGCTTCACAAGTTGGAAACTCGCCCTCGAGCACGAGACGCGCTCTGCCGTTAACGCCATTCCAACTGGAACCATCGACACCAAATGCCTTGGCGACTTCGGTCACGGTATAGACGCCCGTTTCATGCGCCTTGAGCTCAGTCTTGCCGGTGCTATCAACCAGATAACTGCTGCCGGTAGCCGGATAGCGTTTGCCGTTCTGGTCGAACAGAATGCCGCGTACTTTGCCATTGCGACCATCATCGCTAGTGTTGGTCAGACGAATGAAAAACTGGTCAGACACGCTGGAACTTGGCAGGTTGAACAGGCTGGCTACGCAGCTGTTCTTCCAGAACTCATCGAGTCGGTTGCCTGGAATGGTTCGATCCACATATCGAACGTTCTCGAAATCGACCTTCAGGTCACCCACATCGAACCGCTGCAATGCCTGCATGGGCACAGACCCGGAGGCTTTCACACAGACGTTGTAGACCTGGTTGATATTGGCATTATCGAAGCTGACCGGCAGTGTTGCATTTCCCTGCCCATCCAAGGCTGCCTTAATGGCAGCAGCGTTCCAGTACTTGACGGCAGCGCTCGGGGCCGCAGCAAACTCTTCGCAGGTCTGGGAAGTAATACCAACGTCACTGATGCCACTGAAGTTACCAGTCAAAGTACTAGCAACCTTGTCACCGCCTGCAAAACCAAAGACGGTACGACCAGCCTCGTTCAATACATCCTTATTGATGCCGAGCCTTACTGCACCAAGGCGAGCATAGTTGCTGCCATAAGACGCGCTGTTGGCACTACCGACGGAGACGCTGGCATCGAAAGACCGATCCTGATTGTTCAGATCCAGCGGATGCAGAACACGGTGCTGCCCGTACTGATTTGTGCTCAGCACATCCCAGTAAACGGCCGGAAGAGACGTGAAGATCTTCAGGGGCTCGGCAGAGTCATTATTTGCCGGATCCCCCCCCACTGTGCCGGTAGTGGTATCGAACTGCGCAGAGACCGTTACCTCGAATCGCAACTCGTTCAGCGGATCCTCAAGCAAGCTGACCTTCGGGTTCCAAGAGCCCGATACAAAGGTTGCGTCACCCTGGAGTGGGGCACGCATATTGGTGACCTTAGCCGGCGTGCCATCCAGACTGCTAGGCGTACGGAAGTTAAAATGGATGGTATGGGATCGCTTGACTTGATCCGCACCCTCCCGATTCAAACGCAGCTCAAGTACGTTATCCGAGGAGCCACTACCGGTGGCAATAGTGAAGCCTGTACCCTCAGCCAAACCTGCAATCTGGATCTGGTTTGGCGTAACAGCCTTGGCGAACCGCACGACGGTTCGACCCAGGGTCAGCTTGACTGTGTGACCTTCTTCAGCCATTGCGGCTTTGGTCGGATCGATAACATACGTGACACTAGGAAGCTCAAAGGTGGACTCTTCTGACTTGTTACCGAAGATCTCCTGAGCCAAGGTAATGTTCGCGGCAGCGCTCTCAAGACCGGCACCACTTTCAACGCTCAGACCCGCCTTGTAGTTGACTTGCGGCGACGCGTACTGTTCGAGCGCACCCGGCGAGTTAGCTTCCAGAGAGGGGCTCGAAGTAATTGCGACGACACCCGCAGTAGCAGCTCCAGCAAAGAGGGCCGAGGCAACAGCAGCGCCGAGTAGCGTTCTTTTCAACATAGGGAAATGACTCCTTGAGGCGTAGAGTTGAGCAAATCAATCGAATGTCCACGAAGCCGAATCAACCACGACCCCACTGAACAAATCGAAAAGCCATGCACGACACATAACTTTTTATTCGAAAGACATAACCGCCCTAGAGCTAAAAAGCGACTTCAAGCGACTTACCAATCGAATCAGTACCAAGCCTTTCATTACGACCTGACACCAACGAGCGGTTTTATATACTCGCAAAACCAACCAAACAACCCAACTCAGATGATTTTCGAGCCTTTAGCAGAATTAAAGAAAATTCCTACAGCCGCCGGTAAAATAACCACAAAGGCACAGCCAAGATACGTAGGAAAATAACAACCAATAATCATTTTTTACCAGACAAGACTTCTCGCAACGCAGAGGACTCGCGTCAGCCACGAAAAACAACCAAGAGAAATCACTCCAATCAGTTGGAGGCTCGACTTTCTTATAGATGCGACCGGGGATCTTATGACCCTGGTGTAGTGGGTCAAAACGTCTATTCATACTGTGCTCACTTACAGGCAATCTAAATCGCCATCGAAGGAGCAGGTAATGAAGACAGGCCACCCCGCCATACCGATAACGCTTGCTGAGTCAGAGCGAACTGAACTGCTGCAGCTCACGCAGCATGTACAAGGCCGCCGAGATTTCATCGGCGAGCGTGCTTCGCTGGCGGCCGGACCTGGGGCTTGATCGTGAAGGCGAAACTGATCCAGTCCACCGATGGGTTTCGTGCCTCAACCCATCCTACGTGTCCATGCTTGTCGGGTTGTTCTTTGCGCGGCCCCCAATCCCAGACGAACGAATCGCTGGGACACCGAGCTAATGTGAGAAATCGGAGCGGGCGAATCGGTTCAGTGTCATTCGGGCAACCCGGCCAGACGCAGTCCATTGGTGAACAGTGCGAGGTCCTCAGGCCGCTTGATCGGCAGCCAGTCCGTCAGGTTGGAGAGGCGTAACGAGGGGTCCAGCTGGCGTAGGCGCTGCATCGCCTGCTGCGCTTTGTCCATTCGTCCGGCGAGCGCGTGACTGGCCGCCACCAGGGCCACGGGAGGCAGCAAGCTGGGCAAATTGCCCAACGCCTTTTCCGCCCAGTCTGCAGCGGTATCGAAGCGCCCGGCGAAGAAGTGCGCGAGCGCCATCCCTACCTGCATCCTGAACATTTCCGGATCCAGCGGACTCAGCCGAGCGGCGTGCGTCAGGTTCTCGATCGCGGTGTCTGTTTCACCACGCAGGGCGCGCAGGATGCCGCCCAGGTACCAGGCCGGGGCGAGGTTGGGGTTAAGCAGGCGGGCCCTGTCGAGCAGCGCTATGCCGCCATCGATATCGCCGGCAAGATGTCCCAGCGCATGCCCGCCGCGGGTCAGCGCTACCGCATCATCGCGGCCCAGTTCCACCGCCAGACGTGCAAGCCGAGCGCCTTCGGCGATCTCTAGCGTTCGGTCACTCATCCAGCCATTCAACTTGCGCCAGAAGTGGCACCAGGCGGCCATGCCATAGGCCGAGGCAAATTCCGGATCGAGTTCGATGGCCTTGTAGAACAGCCGCAGCGCCTCCTCGATGGCGTCCTGGGTGCCGTTATGCAACTTCGCGGTGCCGCGCAGGTAATAGTCGTAGGCGTCCAGGCTTTCCGTTGGTTTCTGCTTGGCACGCTCGATTTCCGCCCGCTCGAGCTGCGGCGAGATTGCGCCAACGACGCTTTCGGCGATTTGATCCTGCAGTTCGAAGATGTCGTGGAGCGTTCCCTCGAAGCGCTCCGCCCAGATATGTGTCCCGGTCGTCGCGTCGATCAGTTGTCCGGTGATGCGCACCTTGTTCCCGGACTTGCGCACGCTACCTTCCAGCACGTAACGCACACCGAGTTCCTGGCCGACGTCCATAACGTCCACTGCCCGGCCCTTGTAGGTGAAGCTCGAATTGCGCGCGATGACGAACAACCAGCGGATACGTGACAGGGCGCCGATGATGTCCTCCACCACGCCGTCGGCGAAATAATCCTGCTCCGGATCGCCACTCAGGTTCTGGAAGGGCAAGACGGTGATGGAGGGTTTGTCCGGGAGGACAAGCGCGGAGGGAGGCGTTTCCTGGGGGTCGACGGGCGCGAGTTCGCCGCCGCCTGGCCGGTCGGGTTGTCGCGTTTCCCCGGTCTCGCTGGCCCTGATCTCGCCGACGAAGCGGTAGCCCTTGCGGGCGACTGTCCGAACGAGGCGCTGTTCCTCGCCGGTATCGCCGATGGCCTTGCGAACCGCATTGATGTGGCTGGTGATCGTCGATTCCGAGACGATCCGGCCGCCCCACACGGCCTCCAGCAGGTCATCCTTGCTGACCACGCGATCGCGGCTTCTGACCAGTTGCAGCAACAGATCGAAGACCTGTGGCCCGACTGCCACGACTTGCCCGCGCCGGGTCAATTCCCGGCGCTCCTGATCGAGCACGTAGTCTCCAAACGCGAATTGCAACGTCAGTATCCCCTGGACGAGTGCCCTGGCGTTCCTGTCCGAGGCGACTGCTGGTTGGTCTCTGCAATGGATGATACGGCAGGGCTTGGCAAGCCGCACCGTCCAAGACGGATGCCGCTCCAGCAGTGGGTTCTGGACAAAAAACCAAGCTTCTCCAACGGGAAACTCAAGGCCGGCACAAGGACTTCCCAGGGGGGTGCAGGCACCCTCTCTCTACACCGACAGCAATGGTTGCCGTCGAGAAGCGGAGAGACCCCATGAAGATCGTCGTCATTGGAGGCACCGGCCTCATCGGATCGAAAGTTGTGAAGAACCTTCGCGAGCGCGGCCATGACGTACTCGCAGCCGCCCCCAGCACGGGCGTGAACAGTTTCACCGGCGCGGGCCTGGCCCACGCGATGGAGGGCGCCGAGATCGTCGTCGACGTGGCGAACGCGCCGTCGTGGGAGGACCAGGCCGTCCTCGATTTCTTCGAAACGTCGAGTCGTAATTTGCTGGCTGCCGAAGCGGCCGCGGGTGTTCGCCATCATGTTGCGCTCTCGATCGTCGGGAGCGAACGGCTTCCTGAAAGCGGCTATTTCCGAGCAAAGGTCGCGCAGGAGAACCTGATCAAGGCGTCCGGCATTCCTTACACCATCCTGCATGCCACGCAGTTCTTCGAGTTTGTCGGCGGCATTGCGCAGTCGGCCATCGTCGGCGAGGAGCTTCACCTGTCGCCGGCGCTGATCCAGCCGGTGGCGTCGGACGACGTGGCGGCAACGCTCGCCGATGTCGTGCTCGAAACGCCGGTCAATGGCTCGGTCGAAGTCGCCGGGCCCGAGGCCATGCCACTCGACGAACTGATCCGGCGCTTCCTGCGGGCATCGCAGGACACGAGCAAGGTCGTGCCGGACGTGCGCGCCCGTTACTTCGGCTCCATTCTCGACGATCAATCGCTGACCCCCGGCAAGAACCCGCGCCTCGGCGCGATTCGCTTCGAGGACTGGCTCGGCCGGTAGACAGCCCAAGCGGGCCGCTGAGACTCCCGCGTACAAATCAACCCGACGAAGTGATCCGATCAACGCCCTGATCGACGTTCGACAGCCCGGCGGCAGGTTACTGCCGCTCTGCTGCAGGTCATTGGTCATTATCAGGAAACAAGAAAATGAAATCGCTCGAGGACAAAGTCGCCATTGCCACCGGCGCAAACTCCGAGATCGGTGTCGCAGCGGCGCGGCAAAACAAGAGAAAGACGATCGGCGTGCTGCTGTGCGTCGGCGCCGTGGTGGTCGTGGCGGCCGGATGGGCCATGGCCCGTTCCAGCGGCGCGACCTCGACCGACAACGCGTATGTCCGCGGCGACGTCACCTCGCTCGCCGCCAAGGTGGCCGGCTATGTCACCGCGGTAGAGGTCGCGGACAACCAGACCGTCCAGGCGGGTGACGTCCTGTTCCGGATCGACGATCGGGACTACCGCGCACGGCTTGCGCAAGCAACGGCGAATGTCATAGCTGCCCAGGCTCGCCTGACCAATGTCGATGCGGAGGCCCAGCTCCAACGTGCCCTGATTCGACAGGCCGAGGCGCAGAAACGATCGGCCGTGGCCGAGATGAATCTGGCGATCAAGACCCACGATCGCAGCCGCAAACTCATCCGCAGCAACGCGGTCAGCCAAGCGCTCGTCGATGAAAGCGACGCGGCACGATCGCGCGCCGAGGCCAGCGTATCGGCCGCTTCCGCAACGGTAGAGGCGGAGCAGCAACGCATCGTCGTCCTGGTGGCCCAGCGAGAGGCCGCCGTTGCGGCCGTGTCTCAGGCACTGGCCGCGCGCGATCTCGCCCAGATCGATCTCGAGAGCACCGTGGTCCGTGCGCCTATCGATGGCGTTATCGGTAACCGCCAGGTCCGCATCGGCCGCTTCGTGACGCCGGGCGTGTCGTTGCTCGATATCGTGCCGGTCAATGATGTGTGGGTCGTTGCGAACTTCAAGGAAACGCAACTCGAACATATCCGGCCCGGCCAGAGTGTGCGCATCACCATCGACGGATACCCGAGCGGGGTACTCGAAGGTGTGGTCGACAGCTTTGCGCCTGGGAGTGGGTCGGCGTTCAGCTTGCTTCCCGCAGACAACGCAACAGGTAACTTCGTCCGCGTCGTGCAGCGCGTTCCGGTAAAGATCCGCTTTGCCGACAATCCGTTGCCGGGGCGCATCGTGCCTGGCTTGTCCGCACGCGTCGAAGTTGCAGGCGGGAGCGGCTCATGACCAGCGTTGCTTTCACTACACCGAACGACAGCCGGTCGACGACCGGAGTCCTGCTCATTGCGGGCATTTTGATTGCCACGCTGACGGAAGCGATCGCCAGCACCGTTCTGTCGCTCGGACGAAGCGACATCATCGGCGACACCTATGCAACGCCTGATGAGTTCGCGTGGCTGGATGTCGGCTACACCGCGCTCAAGCTTGTCGGGTTCATGACCGCTCACTGGCTGTTGAACCGTTTCACTCCGCGTAACGTGATGATCGCCTCCACCCTGCTCATGGGCCTCGCGTGTGGCATTGCCGCCATCACCGCTCGGTTGGACCTGCTGGTCGCGCTTCGCATCATGCAGGGCTTCAGCGGCGGCACCCTGCTGGTTGCCGGCCAGACGATCCTTTTCCTCGCCTACCCGCGTGCCCATCAGCCAACCCTGCAGGCCCTGTTTGCCATGGGGGCCGTTGTCGCGCCAGCGACTATTGCACCAGCGCTTCAAGGGTGGTTGATCGATAGCCAATCCTGGACGTGGATCTTTTTCAGCATTGTGCCGGTTGCCCTGGCGGCTGCCGGACTATTGCTGATCGCCGACTGCCCGATGTCCACCAGTATCCGGCGCCGTCCGTTCGACTGGATCGGTTTCTCACTGATCGCGGCCACCCTGTTCTGTTTCACCTACGTCTTCAGCCAGGGCAGTCGATGGGACTGGTTCGAGGAGCCTCACATCCTGTGGCTGACGGTGATAGGCACAGCGGCTCTGCTGGCATTTCTCGGCCAGCAAGTGTTGGCCAGCGGCAAGGGACTGCTCGACTTCACCCTGTTCAGATCGGACGATTTTTCCTTCGCCTTCATCGTCAGTTTCGTCGCTGGCGCCGCCTTGTTCGGGAGTGCGTTCCTGATTCCAACATTCGCCCTGTCAGTCCTCGCGTTCACGCCTACCGATGCTGGCCAGCTCTTGTTGCCGAGTGGCGCGTTTTTCATCGGCGCGCTCCTCATTTCTGCCTTTCTCATGCAGGTGCGCCGGGTCCCGCCGTTCGCCACGGTGCCCTTTGGAATCCTGATGATCATGGTTGCGATGTGGATGCTGTCCGGTTCGACCAGCGAAAGCGGCACGGACGACATGATGGCCGCCATCCTCTTGCGCGGCCTGGGCCTGGGCTTCCTGTTTCTCTCGATCACCCTGATCGCTTTCAGCAACCTCGACAGCCGAAACCTCGCCTGCGGAATCGGACTCTTCAATACGGGGCGCCAGCTTGGCGGCCTTATGGGGGTGGCCGCACTGCAGACGCTGATCGACCATAACGTCGTCGCCAATGGCGTGATCCTCGGCGCGAACGTCACCGCAGGAGGGAGCGCGGTCATCGAGCGCCTGACAAGCACGACCGCCATGCTGACGGAGAGAGGGATGGATGCAGTAGCCGCAGGCCGGGCGGCGACGAGCCTTCTAGGCCGGGCCGTGTCGAGCCAATCCACGGTGATTGCCTTCGACACAGCGTTCAACGCAGTTGCCTTGCTGTTTGTCATCGCCGCTCCCCTGCTGATCGGCATCAAGGTCGGGCTCGCGCGCTACGCGAAAGTGCGCGCTGCGCGAACCATGGCCGTGAGGCAACCCACGCCAATTAGCTCTGGAACGGATACGCCTTGCGCGTCCTTCCGGTCGTTCGAGCCCCGCTGATAGCTGGCACGATGACAGGACGCGCACGGCGCGACTGTTGAGCGGTTGGAACCGGCTCAGAGCGGATATGAGCAATCCATCCTGGTGATCACGTCCGGTCGTTCGGCGGGGAATACCGCGCTTGTCGGACTGAAAAAGCGGCTGGCATCAACCCCGAGTGATCAGGAAGGAGAAATGTCTCACGCCCCTAAAAGGGGCCGCCGAAGCTTCGCGAATAATCGCGGATGGGGAAACCGCTACGACGGCCAGGGGCCCTTCTCCGCGGAGCCTTACTGAAATTCTAGTTCGTAGGACGGGACGGGCAGCGTTTCGCGAGTGAAGTGACGCCCCTACCGCCGATTGATGGGAGTCACAGGCTCAGACCATCCTGCGGCGGTCTGGAGCATGGCATGTCGCAATCGCGGTAAAGCCATTCCGTTATTCCATTCGGGCCACAGACCCGATCATTCGTTCAAGGGGTGCGGGTAACGCCCTAAAAGGGTGCCCAGTTGACGCTCCATCACGCCGTGGGTCTGGCCGCCTTGCGCCAGCATCCAGCGGACCCGCTCAACGGTTTCCGGGGCCTGCATGTCAGCCACGAAGCGCTGCGACTCGTCTACCAGCGCATCGTCGTCGGCACTGCTGACACGCTCCACGACTGCTTTGACGTTGGCAATTCCGCCGGCCGGGAAGCCCGCGATGCGACGGGCCAGTGCATCGCAGAACGAACCGAGCTGTTCGCCTGGCAACGCACGGTTGATCCAGCCATAACGCTCCGCCAGCCTGGCATCGAAGTCGTCACCGCCCAGACAGACTTCCAGCGCCCGAGCCCTACCCAGCATTTGAGTCAACCGCACCGTGCCACCGGCACCAGGCAATAGCCCCACGCCAATTTCCGGCTGCCCCAGTACGGCGGTTTCTTCAGCAGCAAACCGCATATCCAGCGCCAGGAGGAACTCACTTCCCGCCCCACGGGCGCGCCCGCGCAGCTCGCCGATGGTGACCTGCGGAAGGCGACTGAAACGGCTGAAGAGCCCACTCAGGGGGCTGGCCACGCCGGGTGGCAAGGCCATCGGCGCGGCATCCAGTTGGCTGCCCAGGTCATAGTGAGCCAGGAAGAACTCGGGATTATCGCTGCGAAAGATCACCACTTTGGTCTGAACGTCACCCTCGAGGCTCTTCGCCAGGTGCAGCAGGTCGATCACCATGGTGCGATCGACCAGATTGATCGGTGGATGATCGAAACGCACCACGGCAACGCCATCGTGATCTTCGCGGGTGAAGCTCTGGTAATCGCTCAACGCCTTTCTCCCGATTGTGGTCGCCCCCACTATGTGAAGGGCGCCCCGTGCGCTCAAGCATCATTGATTGAAAGAATGCCGGGGACTCACAGTGACGCACACCGAATTGCCCTGCCAGGCGTTGTGTCGGTCGGCCCTTGGGGAAGTGGAATGGGGGTCGGCAGGAGAGAAAAGGAATGCGGCCGGGACCACACACAGTCGATGCCCGGTTCAGGACTGGAAGAAGTCCCCCGGCGTCACGCCGAAGTGCTGTCGGAATGCCGCGATGAAGGCAGAGGTGGAATCGTAACCACAGGCCAGCGCGACTTCAGTGACTCGCTGCCCCTGCTCCAGCGCTTCCAGCGAGCCATGCAGCCGCAGCCGCTGGCGCCAGACGCGGAAAGTCAGGCCGGTTTCACGCAGGAACAAACGCCGCAGGGTCTTTTCCGAGGCACCGATATCCTCGCTCCATTGCAACAGCGTCCGGGCGTCGTCAGGGGCTTCCTGCAGCGCCCGGCACAGCCGCAGCAACCGAGGGTCACTGGGTAACGGCAAGGACAAGCTGACCTCGCGGGCCACCAACAGCTGATCCAGCAGGACCTGCGCCAACCGACCGTCGGGGCCGTCCTCGTCATATTCCACCGGCAGTTCGCAGAAGCGCCGGATCAGCTCTCGCGTAAGGGCGTCGATCTCGATCACCCGGCAGCTGTCGAGCCCGCTGCCAGTGACTGCGGCGTCCAGGTACAGGCTGCGCATTTCCGTATGCGGGGAGCTGAACACTTCGTGCTCCGCGCCCGCCGGTATCCACACTGCACGCTGCGGCGGCGCGACGAAGCTCCCTTCAGCGGTGTGCACATGCAGCACCCCGCGAATGGCATAGGACAGTTGCACCCAGGCATGGGTATGGCGCGGCGTCCCCACCGCGTTCTCCAGCGACTCATTGCGGGCGAATAGCGGGCGAGGCAGTTTTTCGAGTCGTGGGACCTGCCGCTCGGGCCACACACCCTGTCCGTTTTCAGGCATTTCTTGCCCCTATCGCGTTAGTCGGCATACCTGACCAAGGCTAGAGTATCCCGAGCCTCAATGACAATAACCGGACTCACACCATGGCCCGCTCGCGTTTCCTGCCGGACAACTTCACCCTCACGCTGATCGCCGTCGTCGCCACTGCCACCCTACTACCCGCTCAAGGCCAACTGGCAGTGGCCTTCAGCTGGATCACCAATATCGCGATCGGCCTGCTCTTTTTCCTGCACGGCGCCAAGCTGTCCCGCGAGGCCGTGATCACCGGCGCCGGCCACTGGCGCCTGCACCTCCTGGTATTCACTTGCACCTTCGGCCTGTTCCCGTTGCTGGGCCTGGCCCTGAAACCGGTGCTTCTGCCCTTGGTGGGAACCGAGCTCTACGCGGGTTTCCTCTATCTCTGCGCCCTGCCCGCCACCGTGCAATCGGCCATTGCCTTCACCTCACTGGCGCGCGGCAATCTCCCGGCGGCAGTCTGCAGTGCCGCCGCTTCCAGTCTGATTGGCATTTTCATCACGCCCGTGCTGGTCGCCTTGCTGATGGGTGTTCACGGGGATGGGGGTTCGACTGTCGAGGCTATCCGCAAGATCAGCATCCAGCTGCTGTTGCCCTTCATTGCCGGCCAATTCGCCCGCCGCTGGATCGGCAACTGGGTGACCCGCAACAAGGGGTGGCTGAAGAACGTCGACCAGGGAAGCATCCTGCTGGTGGTCTACACCGCATTCAGTGCAGCGGTGATCGGCGGACTCTGGCAGCAGGTTCCGGCCCTGAAGCTGCTGGGCGTGGTGGCCGGGTGCTGCTTGCTGCTGGCGTTGGTTTTGCTGATCGTCCATCTGCTGGGTAAATGGTTGGGCTTCGACCTCGAAGACCGCATCACCATTCTCTTCGCCGGCTCGAAGAAAAGCCTCGCCACTGGCGTTCCCATGGCGCAGGTGCTGTTCGCCGGGAGCAGCATCGGCGTATTCATTCTTCCGCTGATGCTGTTTCATCAGATCCAGCTGATGGTCTGTGCCGTACTGGCGCAGCGCTATGCACAGCGGCCGGAACTGGCCCCTCTCACTTCCCCGGCTGACGCTTCAGCCAGGCCGTAAAGCATCGCCGAGGTACTCATCTCCATGGCCTTGCCCCACAAACAGAAACGCCGCAGTCGATGACTGCGGCGTTTTTGCATCAGCTGGGGCTCAGTCGTCCAGGCCAAGGGCAGCGAAGGCTTCGAGGATCTTGCCTTGCACCTCCTCGATGCTGAGGCTGGTGGAGTCGAGGATGATCGCATCCGGAGCCGGCTTCAGCGGGGCGACGGAGCGCTGGCTGTCGCGTTCGTCGCGGTCCTGGATTTCCTTCAGCAGAGCGCTCAGGTCGGCCTCCATGCCCTTGCCCTTGAGCTGCAGGTAGCGGCGACGGGCACGCTCTTCAGCGCTGGCGGTGAGGAAGATCTTCAGCTGCGCCTGGGGGAAGACCACGGTGCCCATGTCGCGACCATCGGCCACCAGGCCGGGGGGTTCGAGGAAGGCACGCTGGCGCTGCAGCAGCGCTTCGCGCACGGCGGGCAGTGCAGCGACCTGGGAGGCGCCGGCGCCCACCTGCTCGGAGCGGATGATGTCGGTGACGTCCTCGCCTTCCAGGATGATGCTCTGGCCACCACCGGTCTTGGCGTTGAACTGCACGTCCAGGTGAGCGGCCAGGACCTTGAGGGATTCCTCGTTGGTCAGGTCGACCCCGTGATTGCGCGCGGCGAATGCCAGCAGGCGATACAGCGCACCGGAATCCAGCAGGCGCCAGCCCAGGCGCTTGGCCAGCAGGCCAGCTACGGTGCCCTTGCCGGAGCCGCTGGGCCCGTCGATGGCGATTACGGGCAGGTTGGCGTTCATGCCTTGCCCTCTTCCGCTACGCGGATGCCGGACTGGGTCGCGAGACCGAGGAAATTGGGGAAGGAGGTGGCGACGTTGGCGCAGTCATGGATGCGGATCGGCGCGCTGGCACGCAGCGACGCCACGCTGAAGGACATGGCAATACGGTGATCGCCGTGGCTCCAGACTTCGCCACCGCCCATGACACCGCCTTCGATGACGATGCCGTCCGGAGTCGGCTCGGCCTTCACACCCAGGGCCTGCAGGCCGTCGGCCATGACCTGGATGCGATCGGATTCCTTCACCCGCAGTTCTTCCGCGCCACGCAGCACGGTACGGCCTTCGGCACAGGCAGCCGCGACGAAGAGCACGGGGAACTCGTCGATAGCCAGCGGCACCAGGTCTTCAGGGATGTCGATGCCCTTCAGCTTGGCTGCGCGCACACGGATATCGGCTACAGGCTCTCCGCCCACTTCACGCTGGTTTTCCAGGGTGATGTCGCCGCCCATCAGCTTGAGGATGTCGATCACGCCGGTACGGGTCGGGTTGATGCCAACGTGTTCCAGTACCAGTTCGGAGCCTTCGGCAATGCTGGCGGCGACCAGGAAGAAGGCTGCCGAGGAGATGTCGGCGGGCACTTCGATGCGGGAAGCGGAAAGCTTGTGGCCGCTCTCGACGGTGGCGGTGTTGCCGTCCACCTTCACCGGGTAGCCGAAGCCTTGCAACATGCGCTCGGTGTGGTCGCGAGTCGGTGCCGGTTCGGTGACCGCGGTTTCACCGGCGGCGTAGAGACCGGCGAGCAGCAGGCAGGATTTCACCTGGGCGCTGGCCATGGGCATTTCGTAGTTCATGCCAGTGAGGCGCTGGCCGCCACGGATGGTCAGCGGCGGGCGGCCTTCGGCGCCAGTCTCGATCACAGCGCCCATTTCGCGCAGCGGCTTGGCCACGCGATTCATCGGACGCTTGGACAGCGAGGCGTCGCCGGTCAGGGTGGTGTCGAACGGCTGCGCTGCCAGCAGGCCGCTGAGCAGGCGCATGGAGGTACCCGAGTTACCCAGATAGAGCGGGCCGGGCGGCGGCTTCAGGCCGTGCAGGCCGACACCGTGGATGGTCACGCGGCCGTGGTGCGGCCCTTCGATGACCACGCCCATGTCGCGGAAGGCTTGCAGGGTTGCCAGGGCGTCTTCGCCCTCGAGGAAGCCTTCGACTTCTGTGGTGCCTTCGGCCAGGGAGCCGAGCATGATGGAGCGGTGGGAAATGGATTTGTCGCCCGGTACGCGGATACGGCCGGCGAGTTTGCCACCCGGCTGCGCCAGGTAAATCAGATCGTTGTTGTGCATGGCGTCCACATAGGCCCTGCGGGCCAGGATTTTGCTGAAATGCTCGCGGGCGAAGCGGGCGCGGGTGAACACGCCCAGCAGTTCATGCCCATCCCCTGCGTCGACCGCGCCGCGCAGGGCGTCGAGGTCGGCGCGAAATGCGTCCAGGATGCGTAGCACGGCGTCGCGGTTGGCGAGGAAGATGTCGTGCCACATCACCGGGTCGCTGCCGGCAATCCGCGTGAAGTCGCGGAAGCCACCGGCGGCATATCGGAAGATTTCCAGATTCTCGCTGCGCTTGGCCAGCGAGTCGACCAGACCGAATGCCAGCAGGTGCGGCAGGTGGCTGGTCGCGGCGAGCACCTCGTCGTGGTGCTCGACCTCCATGTGTTCAACGTCAGCGCCGAGGGCGCGCCAGAGCTGGTCGACGCACTGCAAGGCGGATGGATCGGTGTTTTCCACCGGCGTAAGGATGACCTTGTGACGACGGAACAGGCCGGCGTTGGCCGCCTCCACCCCACTCTTCTCGGAACCGGCGATAGGGTGGCCGGGCACGAAGCGCGCCGGCATGCCGTCGAAAACCCGACGCACCGCGCGCACCACGTTGCCCTTGGCGCTGCCGACATCGGTCAGCACAGCGTCGCCCAGATCGAGGGAAGCCAGTTCAGCGAGGAGCTTTTCCATGGCGAGGATGGGAACCGCGAGCTGGATAACGTCGGCACCGCGGCAGGCCGCAGCGAGGTCACTCTCGCAACGGTCGACCACGCCGGTTTCGACGGCAATGCGGCAGGACTCCTGGTCCTTGTCCACGCCCACCACTTCGGCGAACAGGCCCTTCTCGCGCAGCCCCTTGGAGAAGGAACCACCGATCAGGCCGAGGCCGATCACCACCAGGCGCCCGAAGATAGGGGCGCCCTGTTTCAGGGTCATGACATCAGCCACGGCCGAGCACCTTGGCCAGTGCCTCCAGGCAACGGGCGTTCTCTGCCGGCAGGCCGATGGAGACGCGCAGGAAGGTCGGCATGCCGTAGCCGCTCACCGGACGCAGGATCACGCCTTCGCGCAGCATGGCCTGGTTGATCGGGGCGGCGTCGCAGCCGAAGTCGACAGCGATGAAGTTGCCCTTGGAGGGAATCCAGGACAGCCCCAGGGCGCGGAAGCCTTCTTCCAGCTGGGCCATGCCGGCATCGTTGACGCGGCGGCTCTCGGCCAGGTAGTCGGCATCGTCCAGCGCAGCGCAAGCGGCAGCCAGGGCCAGGCTGTTGACATTGAATGGCTGGCGCACGCGGTTCAGCACGTCGGCCACCTGGGCACTGGACAGGCCGTAGCCCACACGCAACGAGGCGAGGCCGTAGGCCTTGGAGAAGGTGCGGGAGACCAGCAGGTTCGGATAACAGGCCAGGTAGTTCAGGCCATCAGGCAGCTCTTCGCCTTCGGCGTACTCGATGTAGGCCTCGTCCAGCACGACCAGCACGCTCTCCGGGACCTTGGCGAGGAAGTCTTCCAAGGCCTGGGGGCCGAACCAGGTCCCGGTGGGGTTGTTCGGGTTGGCAATGAACACGACGCGCGTGTTGGCATCGATGGCGGCCAGCATGGCCGGCAGGTCGTGGCCGTAGTTCACCGCTGGAACCACTTTGCCGGTAGCGCCCACGGCCTGGGTGGCGATGGGGTAGACGGCGAAGGCGTGCTCGCTGAACACGGCGTTCAGGCCGGGAGCCAGGTAGGCACGGGCAACGAGATCGAGGATGTCATTGGAGCCGTTGCCCAGGGTGACCTGGGCCGGGGTAACGCCACAGCGCTCCGCCAGACGGCGCTTGAGCTCGAAACCATTGCCGTCCGGGTACCGGGTCAGCTCGGCCAGTTCGGCGCGAATGGCTTCCAGGGCCTTGGGGCTCGGGCCGAGGGGGTTCTCGTTACTGGCCAGCTTGACGATACCGGCCGGGTCGAGGTCCAGCTCGCGGGCCAGCTCATCCACCGGCTTGCCGGGTACGTAGGGCGAAAGTTTCTGCACGCCCGGTTGGGCAAGGGCGAGGAAGTCACAGCTCATGGATTCAGCCTCAACTACGGGCTAGGGGCCGCCGTAGCGCGCCCCAACCCTGGCTGGAGCGCGACGGCCCGTCGCTAATTCAAAGCACCGCTTTGGGGTAGGAACCCAGCACCTTCAGGGCAACGGCTTCCTGGTTGATCTTCTCCAGCACGTCCTTGATCAGCGGATCACGGTGGTGGCCTACGAAGTCGATGAAGAACACGTAGGTCCACTTGCCACTGCGGGACGGGCGGGTCTCGATGCGGGTCAGGTCAATGCCATTGTTGTGGAACGGCACCAGGAGTTCGTGCAGGGCGCCCGGCTTATTGCGCATGGAGACGATGATCGACGTCTTGTCGTCGCCGGTGGGCGGCACTTCCTGGCTGCCGATGATAAGGAAGCGCGTGGAGTTGTCCGGGCGGTCCTCGATCTTTTCGCAGAGCTTGGTCAGGCCGTAGAGGCTGGCTGCCATGTCACCGGCAATGGCGGCCGAGTTCCACTCGCTCTTCACCCGCTTGGCGGCGTCGGCGTTGCTGGACACCGCCACGCGCTCGACATTCGGGTAATGGGCGTCCAGCCACTTGCGGCACTGCGCCAGGGATTGGGCGTGGGAGTAGATGCGGGTGATGTTGTCGGTCTTGGTGCTTTCGCCCACCAGCAGGTGGTGGTGGATACGCAACTCCACCTCGCCACAGATCACCATGTCGTGTTCGAGGAAGCTGTCGAGGGTGTGGTTCACCGCGCCCTCGGTGGAGTTCTCTACCGGTACCACGCCAAAGTTGACCGCGCCGGCGGCCACTTCGCGGAACACTTCGTCGATGGCGGCCATCGGCGAGCTGATCACCGCGTGGCCGAAATGCTTGAGCGCCGCGGCCTGGGTGAAAGTGCCTTCCGGACCGAGGTAGGCGACCTTGAGCGGCTGCTCCAGGGCCAGGCAGGAAGACATGATTTCGCGGAACAGCCGCGCCATCTCTTCGTTGTCCAGCGGGCCCTGGTTGCGATCCATGATGTGCTTGAGGACCCAGGCCTCGCGCTCTGGACGGTAGAAGACCGGCTTCTCGCCTTCCGGCAGGGAGGCCATTTTCACGCGAGCGACGTCCTGGGCGCAGCGAGCGCGCTCGCTGATCAGGTCGAGGATCTTCTCGTCGAGACTGTCGATGCGCAGGCGCAGTGCCTTGAGTTCTTGCTCGGACATATCAGCCGCGCTCCTTCTCGAACTCCGCCATATAGGCCACCAGGGCTTCGACCGCATCGAGGCCGACGGCGTTGTAGATGGAGGCGCGCATACCGCCTACAGAACGGTGGCCTTTGAGGTTCAGCAGGCCACGGGCGTCGGCGCCGACGAGGAAGTCCTTGTCCAGGCGCTCGTCTGCAAGGCGGAACGGAACGTTCATCCAGGAGCGGGCATTGTGGGCGATCGGGTTGGTGTAGAAATCGCTCTTGTCGATGTAGCCGTAGAGCAATTCCTTCTTCGCCTTGTTGCGCTGCTCCATGGCCTCGACGCCGCCCTGCTCCTTCAGCCACTCGAAGACGAGGCCCGAGAGGTACCAGGAGAAGGTGGCCGGGGTGTTGTACATGGAGCCGTTATCGGCGGCGACTTTGTAGTTGAGCATGGTCGGGCAACTGGCGCGGGCCCGTCCGAGCAGGTCCTCACGGACGATGACCACGACCAGGCCGCTGGGGCCGATGTTCTTCTGGGCACCAGCGTAGATCAGGCCGAAGCGGGAAACGTCCAGCGGGCGGGACAGGATGTCCGAGGACATGTCCACGACCAGGGGCACGTCGCCCACCTCCGGAATCCAGTCGAACTGCAGGCCACCGATGGTTTCGTTGGAGGCGTAGTGCAGGTAGGCCGCGTCTTTCGACAGCTGCCACTCGTTCTGACCGGGAATCGCGAAGTAGTCGTAGCCCTTGGCACTGGCAGCAACGTTGACGCGGCCGAAGCGGCTGGCCTCTTCGATGCTTTTCTTCGACCAGATGCCGGTTTCGACGTAATCGGCGACACCGTTTTCCGGCAGCAGGTTCAGCGGAATCTCGGCGAACTGCTGGCTGGCACCGCCCTGGAGGAACAGCACCTTGTAATTGGAGGGAATGGACAGGAGGTCGCGCAGGTCCTGCTCGGCCTTTTCGGCAATGGCAACATACTCGTCGCTGCGGTGGCTCATTTCCATGACGGAAAGGCCTTTGCCCTGCCAATCAAGGAGTTCCGCCTGGGCGCGTTGCAGAACAGCTTCCGGAAGCGCGGCCGGGCCGGCGCAGAAGTTAAAGGCTCGCTTGCTCACATCCATTCTCACTGGGTAGCGCGGGGGCACCGGTGCCCCCGCCAATTGTTACCTACCGAATGGACAGGCCGGCTGACGGCCTGCCCGTTTCTACAACTATTACTCGTCGCCAGCCGGCGGAACGTCGTCCTGCTGAACGTCATCCGCCTGGGCATCGGCCACGACGTCAACGGTCTGCTCTTCGCCTTCCTCCAGCTCTTCGCCCTCGTCGACACCAGACGGCTCCTGGACGCGTTCCAGGCCGACCAGGGTCTCGTCCTTGGCCAGCTTGATCAGGGTGACGCCCTGGGTATTACGGCTGGAGCTGGAGACTTCGTCCACGCGGGTACGCACCAGGGTGCCCTGGTCGGAAATCAGCATGATCTCTTCGCCGTCCTGCACCTGTACGGCGCCCACCAGCTTGCCGTTGCGCTCGTTGGTGACCATGGCGATCACGCCCTGGCCGCCACGACCGCGACGCGGGTAGTCTTCCAGCGGGGTACGCTTGCCGTAGCCACGCTCGGAGGCAGAGAGGATCTGCGCGCCCGCTTCCGGGATCAGCATGGAGATCAGGCTCTGGCCTTCCGGCAGGCGCATGCCGCGCACGCCACGGGCAGTACGACCCATGGTGCGGACGTATTTTTCCTTGAAGCGAATGACCTTGCCGCCGTCGGAGAAGAGCATGACTTCCTTCGCGCCGTCGGTGATAGCAGCGGCGATCAGGGTGTCTCCCTCTTCCAGTTTCAGGGCGATCAGGCCACTGGTACGCGGTTTGCTGAACTGCACCAGCGGGGTCTTCTTCACGGTACCGAAGGCGGTAGCCATGAAGATGTAGGCGCCGGTGGGCTCGTCCTGCTCGTCGTCGAGGTCGGCGCCTTCGTCGTCGCCACCTTCGGCTTCGACGATTTCGCCTTCGATCACCACGCCTTCGCTCTCTTCCAGGTCTTCCTCGGCACCTGCGCTCTGCTGCAGGGCTTCCAGGTCGATCTGGAGCATGGCGGTGATGCGCTCGCCCTCATCCAGCGGCAGCAGGTTGACCAGCGGACGGCCACGCGCGGTACGCGAGGCTTCCGGAATTTCGAAGGTGCGCAACCAGTACACCTTGCCCTTGCTGGAGAACAGCAGGAGTGTGGCGTGGCTGTTGGCGACCAGCAGGTGTTCGATGTAGTCCTCGTCCTTCACGCCGGTGGCCGACTTGCCCTTGCCGCCACGACGTTGGGCCTGGTAGGTGGCCAACGGCTGGGACTTGGCATAGCCGCCATGGGAAATGGTGACGACGCGTTCTTCTTCGGTAATCAGGTCGGCGATGGTCAGGTCCACCTGGGACGCGACGATCTCGGTACGGCGGGCGTCGCCGAACTCGGCCTTCACCTTCTCCAGCTCTTCGCGGATGACTTCCATCAGGCGCTCAGGGTTGGTGAGGATGCGGATCAGCTCACCGATCAGGGTGAGGATTTCCTGGTACTCGGCCAGCAGCTTTTCATGCTCCAGGCCGGTCAGGCGGTGCAGGCGCAGTTCCAGGATGGCCTGGGCCTGTTCGGGGGATAAGTAGTACTTGCCTTCGCGCAGGCCGTACTGCGGGTCCAGGTCTTCCGGACGGCAGGAATCGGCACCGGCGCGCTCGACCATGGCTTCCACCGCGCTGGACTCCCAAGCGGTAGCGATCAGGCGTTCCTTGGCCTCGGCCGGAGTCGGCGAGCTCTTGATCAGCTCGATCACCGGGTCGATGTTGGACAGGGCGACTGCCTGGCCTTCGAGGATGTGGCCGCGTTCACGTGCCTTGCGCAGTTCGTAAACGGTACGACGGGTCACCACTTCACGGCGGTGACGGATGAACACTTCGAGCATGTCCTTCAGGTTCATCGTGCGCGGCTGGCCATCCACCAGGGCCACGACGTTGATACCGAAGACGCTCTGCATCTGGGTCTGGGCGTAGAGGTTGTTGAGGATCACCTCGCCCACTTCGCCACGGCGCAGCTCGATCACCACGCGCATGCCATCCTTGTCGGATTCGTCGCGCAGTTCGGTGATGCCTTCGAGCTTCTTCTCCTTGACCAGCTCGGCGATCTTCTCGATCAGACGCGCCTTGTTCAGCTGGTAGGGCAGTTCGGTGACCACGATCTGCTGGCGGCCGCCGCCCTTTTCCATGTCCTCGACTTCGGCGCGGGCACGTATATAGATGCGGCCACGGCCGGTGCGGTACGCCTCGATGATGCCGGCGCGGCCGTTGATGATGCCTGCCGTGGGGAAGTCCGGGCCCGGGATGTACTGCATCAGCTCATCCACCGTGAGCTCGGAGTTATCCATCAGCGCCAGGCAACCGTCGATGACTTCGCTGAGGTTGTGCGGCGGGATGTTGGTCGCCATGCCCACAGCGATACCGCTGGAACCGTTGACCAGCAGGTTCGGGACCTTGGTCGGCATGACCGCGGGGATTTGCTCGGTGCCGTCGTAGTTGGGCACCCAGTCCACGGTTTCCTTGTCCAGGTCGGCCAGGAGTTCGTGGGCCAGTTTGGACATGCGCACTTCGGTGTATCGCATGGCCGCAGCGTTGTCGCCGTCGACCGAACCGAAGTTGCCCTGGCCATCCACCAGCATGTAGCGCAGCGAGAACGGCTGGGCCATACGAACGATGGTGTCGTAGACCGCGGTGTCGCCGTGCGGGTGGTACTTACCGATGACGTCACCCACCACACGGGCGGACTTCTTGTAGGGTTTGTTCCAGTCGTTGCCCAGCTCGCTCATCGCATAGAGGACGCGACGGTGCACCGGCTTGAGACCGTCGCGCGCATCCGGCAGGGCGCGCCCGACGATCACGCTCATCGCGTAGTCGAGGTAGGACTGTTTCAGCTCGTCTTCGATATTGACCGGGAGGATTTCTTTGGCCAGTTCGCCCATGAGAAGCCTGGTTCCTTTTTCTGATGAAACTCCGCCCCGCTCGTCCTGAGCGGCGCGAAGCTCGCCACTGCGGCCAGATGCTGCAGCGACTCACGACAAATCAACGAGTTAAGCCAAGGATCTGTGCAATTGGGCCGCCTCAATGGAGGGGCGGCAATAACTGCCGGAGCTTACCATAGTCACCGTCTTGCACCTACCCCGCCGGGCGGCCTGCCGGCAGGGTGAAAACGTCGCACCGACGGCTCAATGCAGGCGCTTGCGGCACATCAGTTGAGCCATCTTGGCTGCGTCAGGACGCTCGACCACACCCTTCTCGGTCACGATGGCATCGATCAGATCGGCAGGAGTCACATCGAAAACCGGATTGACCGCATGCACTTCCGCCGCAATACGGCGGCCGCCCAGATCCAGCAGCTCTGAGCCATCACGTTCCTCGATCGGGATGTCGTCCCCGCTTTCCAGCGACATATCAATGGTGGAGCTGGGCGCCACCACCATGAAGCGCACGCCATGGTGCATGGCGTTGACTGCCAACTGGTAGGTGCCGATCTTGTTGGCCACATCGCCATTGGCGGTGATGCGGTCGGCACCGACGATGACCCAGGTAATACCGGCAGTCTTCATCAGGTGCGCTGCGGCGGCGTCCGCATTGAGACTCACCGGCACGCCTTCGTTGGCCAGCTCCCAGGCAGTCAGTCGTGCGCCCTGCAGCCAGGGGCGTGTTTCATCGGCGTAGACCCGCTCCACCAAGCCATCCAGGTGCGCCGCACGAATCACCCCGAGGGCGGTGCCGAAACCGCCCGTCGCCAGCGCCCCCGTATTGCAGTGGGTCAGCAACGCCTGGGGACTCCCCTGGTGCTTGCGAATCAGCTCCATACCGAGCTGGGCCATGGTCAGGTTGGCTTCCCGATCGCTCAGATGGATGGAAATGGCCTCAGCCTCCAGCGCCTGCAGCGGTGTTTCGCCGTCACGCACGCGCTCCAGGCGCTCACGCATACGGTTCAGCGCCCAGAAGAGGTTGACCGCAGTCGGCCGGGACTCGGCCAGGACCTTGAAGTCGGCTTCCAGCGCCTCGCGCCAGTCGCCACCAGCTGCGATGCGTGCCTGCGCGCCAAGTACGACACCGTAGGCAGCACTGATTCCAATGGCTGGCGCGCCGCGAACCACCATCTGGCGAATGGCCTGGGCCACGCCTTCAGCGGATTCGTAGGCCAGCCAGACCTCTTCAGCCGGCAGCAAACGCTGGTCGAGCAGGTGGAGCACGCCGTCACGCCAGTCGATGGCCTTGACCTTCTCGGCTGCTAACAGTTGTTCACGCATCGCCCACCTCGCCACCCGTAACTCGCGGAAAAACCGCAGATTATAGCGAGCCGGAGCCTATCTGGCTCGGGTATACTGCCGCCACTTCATTTTGCGCCCAGGATGCGCCTCCATGCCCAGCCCCAACGCCCCGCTCGATCTGCTACTGCTCCCGTCCTGGATAGTTCCGGTAGAGCCTGCCGGCGTGGTCCTGCGGGATCATGCGCTGGGCATTCGCGACGGTCGTATCGCCCTGCTCGCACCCAGAGACGTAGCGCTGCGCGCTAACGCCCGTGAGCGCCGCGAACTGCCGGGCATGCTGCTGGCTCCCGGCCTGATCAACGCCCACGGCCATGCCGCGATGACCCTGTTCCGCGGACTGGCCGACGACCTGCCGCTGATGACCTGGCTACAGGAACACATCTGGCCCGCCGAGGCCAAGTGGGTCAATGAGACATTTGTCCGAGACGGTACCGAACTGGCCGTGGCCGAGCAGATCAAGGGCGGCATCAGTTGCTTCTCCGACATGTATTTCTTCCCGGCCCAGGCCAGTTCTGCCATCCATACCGCCGGAATCAAGGCCCAACTGGCGATCCCGGTGCTGGACTTCCCCATCCCGGGCGCCGTCGACGCAGCCGAAGCAATCCGTCGAGGCGTCGAGCTGTTCAGCGATCTCAAGCACCACCCGCGCATCAAGGTCGCCTTCGGCCCCCACGCACCTTATAGCGTCAGTGACGACAAGCTCGAGGATATCCGCGTACTCGCCGAAGAACTGGACGCCGGCATTCATATGCATGTCCAGGAAACCGCCTTCGAGGTCCAGCAAAGCCTGGACCTGCGCGGCGAGCGTCCGATGGCACGCCTTGCACGCCTCGGCCTTCTCGGCCCGCGCTTCCAGGCCGTGCACATGACCCAGGTAGATGACGCGGACATTGCCCTGCTGGTGGAAAGCAACAGCAACGTGATCCACTGCCCGGAATCCAATCTCAAGCTGGCCAGCGGATTCTGCCCAGTGGAACGCCTCTGGCAGGCCGGCGTTAATGTCGCCGTTGGCACTGATGGCGCAGCCAGCAACAATGACCTGGACCTGCTAGGCGAAACCCGCACTGCGGCCCTCCTGGCCAAGGCCGTGTCCGGCTCGGCCAGCGCCCTGGATGCCCATCGCGCCTTGCGCATGGCCACCCTCAACGGCGCACGCGCCTTGGGAATCGACCAGGACACTGGCTCCCTGGAAGTAGGCAAAGCCGCCGACGTGGTGGCCTTCGACCTCTCCGGGCTCGCCCAGCAACCGGTCTACGACCCGGTTTCCCAACTTATCTATGCCACCGGGCGCGACTCGGTGCGGCACCTCTGGGTCGACGGCAGGCAACTGCTGGACGACGGCCGCCTGACGCGCCTGGACGAAGAGCGCCTGGGCGCCACTGCCCGCGCCTGGGGCGATCGCATCGCCGGCCGCTGAATTCTGTTTCGAGGACATCCCATGACCAACGTCGATCACGTCGAAATCGCCAAGTTCGAGGCCCTCGCCCACCGCTGGTGGGACCGCGAGAGCGAGTTCAAACCCCTGCACGACATCAACCCCCTGCGGGTCAACTGGATTGACGAGCGCGTCAAGCTGGCCGGCAAGAAGGTGCTGGATGTCGGGTGCGGCGGCGGCATCCTCAGCGAATCGATGGCGCAGCGTGGCGCCACCGTTACCGGCATCGACATGGGCGAAGCCCCGCTGGCGGTCGCCCAACTGCACCAACTGGAATCCGGCGTACCGGTCGAATACCGCCGCATCACGGCTGAAGGCCTGGCCGCCGAGATGCCCGGTCAGTTCGACGTGGTCACCTGCATGGAAATGCTTGAGCACGTGCCCGATCCGGCTTCGGTGATCCGCGCCTGCTACACCCTGGTCAAGCCGGGCGGCCAGGTGTTCTTCTCCACCATCAACCGCAACCCCAAGGCTTACCTCTTCGCCATCGTCGGCGCCGAGTACATCATGGGCCTGCTGCCGCGCGGCACCCACGACTTCAAGAAATTCATCCGCCCCTCCGAGCTCGGCGCCTGGAGCCGCGTCGCAGGCCTGCAGGTGAAAGACATCATCGGCCTGACCTACAACCCGCTGACCAAGCACTACAAGCTGGAAGGCGACGTCGACGTCAACTACATGATCCAGACCCTGCGCGAGGAGTGACCGGCATGCGCCTTCAAGCGGTACTTTTCGATATGGACGGCACCCTGCTCGACTCGGCGCCCGATTTCATCGCCATCTGCCAGGCCATGCGCACCGAACGCGGCCTGCCCCCCCTGGACAAAAAGCTGATCCGCGACGTGGTCTCCGGCGGCGCCCGCGCCATGGTCGCCATCACCTTCGAGATGGACCCGGAGGACCCGCAGCTCGAGCCCCTGCGCCTGGAGTTCCTGGAGCGCTACCAGAGCCACTGCGCAGTGCTCACCCGCCCCTTCGACGGCATCGACCAACTGCTGGCGGATATCGAGCAAGCCAAGCTGATCTGGGGCGTAGTGACCAACAAGCCGGTACGCTACGCCGAGCCGATCATGGAGCAGCTCGGCCTGGCCGGGCGCTCCGCCGTGCTGATCTGCCCCGATCACGTGAAGAACAGCAAGCCGGACCCGGAAATGCTGCTGCTGGCTTGCAGCAAGCTGAACCTGGACCCGGCCAGTGTGCTCTTCGTCGGTGACGACCTTCGCGACATCGAGTCCGGCCGCGCCGCCGGCACCCGCACCGCGGCGGTCAGCTACGGCTATATCCACCCAAGCGACAACCCCGCCCACTGGGGCGCCGATGTAGTAGTCGACCACCCGCTCGAATTGCGCGCCGTGCTCGACCGCGCGCTGTGCAGCTGCTGACACCGGCAGCGCCCCGAAGGAGATTCACATGTTCCAGTATTCCGCCCGCCCCGACTTGCTCAAGGACCGGGTCATTCTGATCACCGGAGCCGGCCGCGGCATCGGCGCAGCGGCCGCCAAGACCTTTGCCGCTCACGGCGCCACCGTGCTACTGCTGGGCAAGACCGAGGCCAGCCTGAACGCCGTCTACGACGAGATCGAGGCCGCCGGCCACCCGCAACCCGCGGTGATCCCCTTCAACCTGGAAACCGCCCAGCCGCACCAGTACGACGAACTGGCAGCAACCCTGGAGACGGAGTTCGGACGCATCGACGGCGTGCTGCACAACGCCTCGATCCTTGGCCCCCGCACCCCCATCGAGCAGCTCTCGGGCGACAACTTCATGCGCGTCATGCAAGTCAACGTCAACGCCATGTTCATGCTGACCAGCACCCTGCTGCCGCTTCTGAAGCTGTCCAAGGACGCCTCGGTGATCTTCACCTCCAGTAGCGTTGGCCGCAAAGGACGGGCCTATTGGGGCGCCTATGCGGTGTCCAAGTTCGCCACCGAAGGCCTGATGCAGGTCCTGGCCGACGAAGTGGACGGCATCGCCAGCGTACGTGCCAACAGCATCAACCCCGGCGCGACGCGCACTGATATGCGCGCCCAGGCCTATCCAGGTGAAAACCCTGACAACAATCCGGAACCCGCCGAGATCATGCCGGTCTACCTCTATCTCATGGGGCCGGACAGCGCTGGAGTGAACGGCCAGGCTTTCGACGCGCAATGACTTCCCTCCGCGGCGGTCATCCGACCGCCGCAGCCTTCGCCAGATTTCCGGCGACCTTTCCTGTGAACGGCATCACATTGCCACTGTTTCGCCATTAACCCGGCAAAGGCTTGCCTCGCAAGCCGACAGACAACAGCTAAGCAATTGAAATTAAATGATTTTTTATAATCAACGAACTCCTGGCACGAAAATAGCTCCATGCCTGGTGTCGTCGCAATTTGCGTCAGAGGTTCAACTCCATGGTTCCTCCCACACAGTCCAACACCATCGATTTTGACGCCGCCAAGCTGCAGCGCCTCGGTTTCTCCGGTAACCGCCAGCCCAAGTTGCGCCCCCTCAGCCTGGCGGAGCTGCGTCGCCAGTTGAATCTGCAACTGCAGACCAGCCTGGAGGTGGAGCGCATCGTCAGCCTGTTCTTCAGCGAAGTGCAGCGCCTGGTTGCCCTCGACGCCCTGGCTTACCAGCACCAGAGCAGTGACCTACGTCTCGAGTACGGCAGCCGCTCCAGCCACTCCGCCGGCTATCGCCTGACCCATGAAGGTGAGTACCTGGGCGAACTGATTTTCCGGCGCAACCAGCGCTTCGACGAACAGGAACTGAACCAGCTGGAATCCCTGCTCGCCACTTTGCTCTTTCCGCTGCGCAACGCCCTGCTCTACCGTGCCGCGATCCAGAGCGCCCTGCGCGACCCGCTGACCGACACGGGCAATCGCATCGCCATGGAGCAGACCCTTCAGCGTGAAGTGGACCTCGCCCGACGCAATCTGCAGCCGCTGTCGGTACTGATGCTGGACATTGATCACTTCAAGCGCATCAACGACGAATACGGCCATGGCACCGGCGATGAAGTCCTGAAAGCCGTCGCCAACACGCTCAAGGCACGCCTGCGCAACGTTGATATGGTGTTCCGCTTCGGCGGAGAGGAATTCCTCGTACTGCTCTCAGGCACCTGCCGCGAAGCCGCCGCCCTGGTAGGTGAACGCCTGCGCCTGGGCATCCTTGAACTGCAATACCTGGTGCAGGGTCACCCCTTGGACCTCTCGATCAGCCTCGGCTGCGCCACGCTTCTGCCGGCGGAATCCGTAGAGAGCTTGCTACGCCGTGCGGACAACGCGCTCTACGTGGCCAAGCGCGAAGGCCGCAACCGCCTCTCCATGGCCGGCTGAGGTACCTTGTAGCCAGTCGCGAACGAGTTCGCACAGAGAAGCAGACAGTAAAAAGGGGCTCATGAGAGCCCCTTCTTCATTCTGCCTTGAATCAGCGCTTGCGACCGAAGCCCGGACGCTGACCTTCGCCACCCGCCGGACCGCTGCGCTTGTGCGGTGGACGCTGGGGCTTGCGAGTCGGACGGTCCGCCAGTTCCACGGCCGGACGCTCACCGTGAGACTTGGCCGGGCGCTTCTTGTTCTCGTCACGCGGACGATCAGCTACCGGCGTGCCACGCGGAGCGCGGGCAGGACGTTCATCACCGTCACGGCGAGGACCCCGAGCCGGACGCTCGTCGCCATCGCGGCGAGGAGCACGGGCCGGGCGTTCGCCACCTTCGCTGCGCGGGCCACGAGCCGGACGCTCCCCACCTTCGCTGCGCGGGCCACGAGCCGGACGCTCGCCACCTTCGCTGCGCGGGCCACGAGCCGGACGCTCGCCACCTTCGCTGCGCGGACCACGAGCGCCCACCGGCTTGGCCGACTTGCGCTGCAGGCGATCCAGCTTCTCGCGGAACTTGCCCTTCATGGCCGGAAGAGCCACAGGCTTCAGACCGACTTCAGTGCTGAGGATATCCACCTCGTTCTGGCCCATCTCACGCCAGCGACCCATGGTCAGGTCGGAGGTGATGAATACCGGGCCGAAGCGCACGCGCTTCAAGCGACTGACCACCAACCCCTGGGATTCCCAGAGACGACGCACTTCACGGTTACGGCCTTCCATCACCACGCAGTGGTACCAGTGGTTGAAGCCTTCACCACCCGGCGCTTCCTTGATGTCGGTGAACTTCGCAGGGCCGTCATCCAGCATCACGCCCTGCTTGAGGTTCTCCAGCATCTCCTCGGTGACTTCGCCGCGCACGCGCACGGCGTACTCGCGGTCCATCTCGTAGGAGGGGTGCATCAGGCGGTTGGCCAGTTCACCGTCAGTGGTGAACAGCAGCAGGCCGGTGGTGTTGATGTCCAGGCGACCGACGTTGATCCAACGGCCGGCCTTCAGGCGCGGCAGGCGCTCGAACACCGTGGGACGGCCTTCCGGGTCGTCGCGGGTGCAGACTTCGCCTTCGGGCTTGTTGTAGATCAGTACGCGGCGGACGCTCTCGACTTCTTCTTCGCGCTTGAGCAGACGACCATCGACGCTGATGGCGTCATGGCTGTCGACGCGCTGACCAAGGGTGGCGGCTTCGCCGTTGACCTTCACTCGGCCTTCAGTGATCCAGGCCTCTATATCGCGGCGAGAAGCCAGCCCCATACGGGCCAGGACCTTCTGCAGCTTTTCCCCTGTGGGGCTGTATTCGACGTCACTCATCTGGGCACCTCCCGGTGTAGCAGTAAAAGGCCGCGCATCATACGCGGCCGCTGGCACTGAGGCTAGTTGAGCAAAGGCCCGGCGTCAGCCTGTCCGCTGACCGGTGGTGTCAATGCAGGGTTTCGTCCGGAAGCGACTCGTCGTCGGCTTCGGCAATAACGGCTTCCGCTTCGTCGGCCTCATCGAGCAGCAGATCGTCGAAGTCGGTCTTCAGACCCTCTTCCATGGTGTCGAGCTCGGCCAGCAGGGAGCGGAAACTGGTTTCCACGCGCGGCTCGGCAAGCTGTTCGGCGTCCGCACGGGCCTGCAACCCTTCGGGCACTGGCGCATCGCCGTCGTCCAGCTCCAGCACCGGCTCGGGTTCCAGCTCACGCAGGGCGGCCAACGGCGGGAGCTCTTCCAGGCTCTTCAGGTTGAAGTGGTCGAGAAATGCGCGCGTGGTGGCGAACATGGCCGGTTTTCCGGGTACGTCGCGATAGCCGACCACCCGAATCCACTCCCGCTCCAACAGTGTCTTGACGATCTGGCTATTGACCGCAACACCGCGAATATCCTCGATTTCGCCACGGGTAATGGGCTGCCGATAGGCCACCAGGGCCAGGGTCTCCAGCATCGCGCGCGAGTAGCGCTGCGGCCGCTCCTCCCAGAGCCGGCCAACCCAGGGCGAGAAACGCTCGCGAATCTGCAGACGGTAGCCAGAGGCAACCTCGCGCAGTTCGAACGCACGTTTCTCGCAACTTTTGGCGAGGATGGCCAGGGCCGAACGGATCACCGACAGCTCGGGGCGCTCGGCCTCTTCGAAGAGTTCGGCCAGGCGCTCCAGCGACAGAGGCTTGCCGGACGCCAGGAGGAAAGCTTCCAGCAGCGACGCAAGTTCCTTGGGATCGTTGAGGTTCATCTACTCGGCTCGCGCCCGAACGTGAATGGGGGCAAATGGCTCATTCTGCACCAGTTCAACCAGCTGTTCCTTGATCAGCTCCAGCACCGCCATGAAGGTGACCACGACGCCAAGACGACCTTCCTCGACCGTGAACAGCACGACGAAAGGTACGAAAGCCCCGCCCTTGAGCTTTTCCAGCACCTCGCTCATACGTTCGCGGGTGGACAGCGCCTCACGGGTTACCTGGTGGCTTTCGAACATATCCGCGCGGCGCAACACCTCGGCCATGGACAGCAGGACCTCTTCCAGGGCGACATCAGGCAGCAGCTTGCGCGCTCGCGCGTCCGGTGCATCCACGCGCGGAACAATGAGGTCGCGCCCCACGCGAGGCAGTTGATCGATGCCTTCGGCAGCCGCCTTGAAGCGTTCGTACTCCTGGAGGCGGCGGATCAGCTCGGCGCGCGGATCGTCTTCTTCCTCTTCCGCCTCGTTCGAGCGCGGCAGCAGCATGCGCGACTTGATCTCGGCTAGCATGGCGGCCATGACCAGGTACTCGGCGGCCAGCTCCAGGCGTACCGACTTCATCAGCTCGACGTAGGCCATGTACTGGTGGGTGATGGCCGCGACCGGGATGTCGAGGATGTCAATGTTCTGCTTGCGGATCAGGTACAGCAGCAGGTCGAGAGGGCCTTCGAAGGCCTCGAGGAAGACTTCCAGCGCATCCGGTGGGATATACAGGTCTTGCGGCAGCTCAGTCACCGCCTGGCCGTAGACCAGGGCGAAGGGCAGCTCCTGCTGGGCGCCCGCCTGGGGATCCGGCGACTCGTTTAGCGGCGTTTCGTGCATGTATTCCTCTCGTTGCTCGGCCGCTGCGCGCTGCTGCCCTCGGTTGAAGCCTATCGGGTAGGACCGGTCGGCGGGAAAGCGGGCAAATTAGCACCATGTGCCAGACTAAAAAAGTACAACGCAGCGCCCTTGGTCAGGTCTGGAGCGAAACGCCCAAGGAGGTTCCGATGAAACTGTTCGCCCTGATTTTCAGTACCGTCCTCTTGTTCGTCTGCCTCGGCCTGGTGCCGGTTACAACAGCGCAGGCGGGCATGATCGGCACCGATGAAGCCATCGCGACCCAACAGCAATCCGGTGATCACGACAGGATCGACGCCTTCCTCAGTCAATCCGAGGTTCAGGATCAGATGCGCGCCATGGGCGTGGATGCCGCCACGGCACGCACGCGGGCACAGGCCCTGACCCATGAGGAAGCCGCCCAGCTTGCGCAAAAAATGAACGCAGCACCTGCGGGTGGGAACATCAGCAGTACTGACTTCATCATCATCCTGCTGGTGATAATCCTGGTGGCGATCCTGCTTTGAGCGGGGAGCTCAGTCCTCGTCGAGGAAAGGCTGCGGGTCGCCGCAGCCCACGCGCACCACCTCGGGCTCGCCTTCTGAGAGGTTGATCACGGTGGACGCAGCCATGCCGCCGTGACCGCCGTCGATGATCAGGTCGACCTGATGTTCGAGAATCTGGCGCATCTCGTAGGGGTCGCTCATCGGCAGTTCTTCACCCGGCAGGATCAGGCTGGTGCTCATCAGGGGCGCGCCCAGTTGCTCCAGCAACGCCAGGGCAATGGGGTGGTCCGGTACCCGCATGCCAATGGTGCGCCGTTTCGGGTGCATCAGCATGCGCGGAACTTCACGGGTGGCGCTAAGAATAAAAGTGTAAGGGCCGGGCGTATGCGCCTTGATCAGGCGGAACGCTGCGGTATCCACCTTGGCGAACAAACCGATCTCGGACAGATCGCGGCACACCAGGGTGAAATTGTGTTTCTCATCCAGGCGACGCAGTCGGCGAATACGTTCAACCGCGTTCTTGTCACCGATCAGGCATCCCAGAGCGTAAGACGAATCGGTGGGATAGACGATCACCCCGCCCGCCTTGACAATCTCCACCGCTTGCTTGATCAGGCGCGGCTGCGGATTCTCCGGATGTATCTGGAAAAATTGACTCACGACATCTCCCTGTTCAGAGGGCAGCAATAGGGCTGTATGCATGGCGGAAGCGCCCCCAGATCGGCGGCAGATCATCCGGCAAGGGTCGGTACATGCCCAGCTCCGACCAATCGCAGGGTGCATGGAAGTCACTACCGGCACTGACCAGCATGCCGAATTCTCGCGCCAGTATGGCCAGGCTTCCCACCTGGTCCGCTGGCTGCAGGCCGTTCACCACTTCCAACGCGTGACCGCCGGCCTGGATGAAATCCGCCACCAGCTTGCGCCGCTTGGTGCCGGTGAAGTTGTACTGCCACGGGTGCGCCAGGCTGATCCAGGCACCCGCGGTGCGCAGGGTTCCCACCGCATCGGCCAGGGTTGGCCAGTGCTGCTTCACATCGCCCAGCTTGCCGGCCCCTAACCATTTGCGAAACGCCTCGGCACGGTCGCGCACGTGGCCATTGCGGACCAGGAACTCCGCAAAATGCGGGCGTGCCGGTGCGTTGCCGCTATCACCCAACTCCTGCTGCACCGCCCTGGCACCCTCCAGGGCACCCGGCATGCCTTTGGCGGCCAGGCGACGGGCGATTTCCTCGGCCCGCGACCAGCGGCCGCGATGGAGGTCCGCAATGGCCTCCAGCAACGCAGGGGCATCGGCAGCGAAGGCGTAGCCCAACACATGGATGGTGGCGCCACCCCAGGTGCAGGACAGTTCGATACCGTTGATCAGCTGCATATCCAGCGCTACGGCTGCTTTGCGAGCCTCGTCCAGGCCTTCGAGGGTGTCGTGGTCGGTCAACGCGAGCAGGCGCACGCCCTGCTCGTGAGCGCGGGCGACGAGGGCCGCGGGCGCCAGAGCACCGTCAGAGGCCGTACTGTGGCAATGCAGGTCGATCTGCATGGGGTCTGCTTTCGCTAGGGGATTGGTTTGTTATTATGCCGCCACATCCCGCTTCTGGCTGCCGCCGTGAAACAATTCATCGACTTCATCCCGCTTATCCTCTTCTTCGTCGTCTACAAACTGGAACCACGCGCCATCGAGCTGGCCGGGCATACCTATATGCTAGGCGGAATTTTCAGCGCTACCGCGGTTCTGATCATCAGCTCGGTTATCGTCTACGGCGCGATCTTCCTGCACCAGCGCCGCCTTGAGAAAGGCCAGTGGCTGACGTTGGCGGCCTGCCTGGTATTCGGTGGCATGACGCTGGCCTTCCACAGCGAAACCTTCCTCAAATGGAAGGCGCCCGTGGTGAACTGGCTCTTCGCCCTGGCGTTCGCCGGCAGTCACTTCATTGGCGACAAGCCCCTGATCCAGCGCGTGATGGGCCATGCCCTGAGCCTTCCGCAGGTCATCTGGGTGCGCCTGAACCTTGCCTGGATCGCATTCTTCCTGGTCTGCGGCTGCGCCAACCTCTTCGTAGCCTTCACCTTCCACGAGTTCTGGGTGGACTTCAAAGTCTTCGGCAGCCTCGGCATGACCGTGCTCTTCCTGGTCGGCCAGGGTGTCTACCTGGCTCGCCACCTTCACGACGGCGAAACCGAAAAACCCCAATAATAAGGATTGTCATGCTCTACGCCATCATCGCCACCGACGTTGCCGATTCCCTGGAAAACCGTCTCGCTGCCCGCCCTGCGCACCTCGCGCGCCTGGAGCAGTTGAAGGCCGAAGGCCGCATCGTGCTGGCCGGCCCGCACCCGGCAGTAGACAGCGTTGACCCGGGCAGCGCGGGTTTCACCGGCAGCCTGATCGTTGCCGAGTTCGACTCCCTCGAGGCCGCCAAGGCCTGGGCCGACGCCGATCCCTACCGCGCCGCCGGCGTCTACGTCGACGTTGTGGTCAAACCTTTCAAGCAGGTCTTCCCCTAAGCCAATTCCCTTCAGCCGTTCCACGCCAGGAAAAAGGAGTTCCCATGCACGTCGGTCGATTGCCCCTGCTGTTTACCGCCGCGCTGCTCTGCAGCCTGGCCCTGGCTGAAGAACCCCAGCACGGGACGCCAGCGGAAGACGTTCTCCCCGTGCGTTCAGCGGCCCCGGCAGCACCGGCCGTCGCAAGCGACTCCCTGGTCGCCCAACTCGGCCAGCTCCAGCGCCAACTGGCCGAAAGCGAGCGTCAGCGCAACGAACTGAGCACCCAACTGGAAGCAGCCAGCGGCGAGCGGGAGAATGCCCAGCTCTCCCGCCTGCGTCAGGAGAACCAGCGCCTCAAGCTGCAACTCAAGGAAGCCCAGGCATCGCAATCGCCACGCCTTCTGACCGAACAGCAGACCTGGTTCGCAGTCGGCGGTGGCGTCGCCCTGCTCTCCCTGTTTGCTGGCCTGGCCGCCCGCGGTGGTCGCCGCCAGCGCCGTCAATGGATCAACTGAAGCGCACCATGAGTGAATTGCTGCTTATCGATGACGACCAGGAACTCTGCGAGCTCCTGATCAGCTGGCTCAGCCAGGAAGGCTTCAACGTCCGTGCCTGCCATGATGGCCAATCTGCGCGTGCGGCCCTGGCCGAGCACGCTCCATCTGCCGTGGTGCTCGACGTGATGTTGCCGGATGGCAGTGGCCTGGAACTGCTCAAGCAACTGCGCAGCGACCACCCGGAACTGCCGGTCCTCATGCTCTCCGCCCGTGGTGAGCCGCTGGACCGCATCCTCGGCCTGGAACTGGGCGCCGACGACTACCTGGCCAAGCCCTGCGACCCCCGCGAACTCACCGCCCGCCTGCGCGCCGTGCTGCGTCGCACCCAGCCGCCGCCGCAATCCAGCCAGCTTGAACTGGGCGACCTCTGCTACAGCCCGGTGCGCGGCATCGTCACCGTCGGCAATCACGAGATCAGCCTCACCCTTTCCGAAGGCCGCCTGCTCGAAGCCCTCTTGCACCAGCCCGGCGAACCGCTGGACAAGCAGCAACTGGCGCAACTCGCCCTGGGCCGCAAGCTGACCCTTTACGACCGAAGCCTGGACATGCACGTCAGCAACTTGCGCAAGAAACTCGGCCCCCATGCGGACGGCCGACCACGCATCCTGGCGCTGCGCAGCCGCGGCTACTACTACAGCGCCTGAGAGCCTGTTTACGATCTCGCAAGCTAGAGTCTGCTTTTAACGCAGCAGGGCCGACGCGCAGCAGATTGTGAGCAGGTTCTGCGTCTTTACCCAGGCTTTACTCACGGCTGACTGCCCTTGACCTTGCCATCCCTAGACTGGGCACATCCGGCAACTGGCCGGAATCGAGACTAGGAGAACCACCATGCGCAAGACCCTCATCGCCCTGCTGCTCGCCGCTACCCTGCCGACCCTGGCCATGGCCATGCCGGAAGGCGGCCCGCGCCATGAGCGCGGTTTCGGTGGCCACATGTTCAAGGAGTTGAACCTCACCCAGGAACAGCGCCATGAAATCGGCAAGCTGATGCGCGAGCAGATGAAGTCCCGCCACGACATCACCCAGCGCTACCTGGACAAACTGCCGGCTGCCGAGCGCAAAGCCATGCAGGAGGAGCTCAAGGCCGCCGAAACCAAGAACCGCGATGCCATCCGCGCCCAGCTCAAGCCCGAGCAGCAGAAAGCCTTCGACGATCTCCAGAAGAAGATGGAAGAGCGCCGCGCCGAACGCGCCGAGTTCGAAGCCTGGAAGGCGGAGAAGGACAAGAAGGCCCAGTAATCGCCAGGCGGCCCAGGCTGCCGGCACCCACCCTACGCCCATCAGGCCAGCCGGCCTGATGGGTTTTGCCGTTCAGGAGCTACACCGTGCGTTCACTCTTCTGGCGAATCCTGGCCACCCTCTGGCTGGCCCTGGCCCTGGTGGCTGGACTGTCCATCCTGCTGGGCCGCGCGCTGAACCAGGATGCCTGGATTCTCAGCCACCACCCGACTCTTCAGGGGTTGGCCGAGCGCCTGGTGCAACGCTACGAAGACCAAGGCCCGCAGGACACCCAGCGCTTTCTGGAACACTTTCGCCATCGCGCGCGAGTCGACGTGCAGATGCTCAACGACACTGGCCAGCCCGTGGTCGAAGGCACCTTTCCGCCTCGCGCCGCCGCCTTCGAAGCACGCCAGAAGAACCCGCGCCGCCTGCCGTGGCGCCGCTTGACCGAGGAGTACACAAGCCCCGTCAGCGGCGAGTCCTACCTGCTGATCTACCGCATCCCCTACCCGGAGCTGGACGCCTGGCACCGCGGCAGCCTGCTCTGGCCCTTCAGCGCCCTGGGCATTGCCCTGGTGGTGCTGACCCTGTTCAGCCTGGCCCTGACACTGTCTATCACCCGCCCCCTCGATCGGTTGCGCCGGGCCGTGCATGACCTCGGCCAGACCACCTACCAGCAGGACAGCCTATCCCGCCTGGCGCGACGAAGGGATGAGTTGGGCGTCCTGGCCGGCGACTTCAACCGCATGGGCCAGCGCCTGCAAGGGCTGATCGGCAGCCAGCGCCAGCTACTGCGGGATGTTTCTCACGAGCTGCGCTCTCCCCTGGCCCGCTTGCGTATCGCCCTGGCCCTGGCCGAGCGCGCCGAACCCCACCAGCGGGAAGCCCTCTGGCCGCGCCTGGGTCAGGAATGCGATCGCCTGGAAGCGCTGATTAGCGAAATCCTCGCCCTCGCGCGCCTGGACGCAGAGCCGGGCGCGCGTCACCCCATCGCCCTGAGAGCGTTGCTGGAGAAACTGAAGGAAGACGCCCGGCTGCTGGCGCCGGAGCAGGAGGTTCGCATCGACTGCATCGGCGAACCGCAACTGGAAGGCTGGCCCGACATGCTGGAGGGGGCGCTGGATAACCTGCTGCGCAATGCCCTGCGTTTCAATCCCCAGGGGCAGCCGGTGGAAGTGACGGTGAATGAAAAGGATGGCGCCTTGGTGATCAGGGTCCGCGACCACGGCCCCGGTGTAGCCGCCGAACATCTGGCGCGGCTGGGCGAACCCTTCTTCCGTGCGCCGAACCAATCTGGTGCCGGGCATGGCCTGGGGTTGGCCATTGCGCGCCGAGCCGTGGAGCGTCACGGTGGCAGCCTGCACCTGGGCAATCATCCCGAGGGCGGCTTCATCGCCACCCTGGAACTACCCGCTGCACTGAAGGCCTGATCAACCCCAGTTCTGGACGAAGTCAGCCGGAGCCAGCTCCGGCGCGGCGCGGCGCTCGCCCTCGACGCTGCCCAGGTAGAGAAAGCCGACTACCCGCTCATTTTCCGCCAGACCGAGTCCGTTGGCGACGGTGAGGTCGTAGGCCATATCGCCGGTCCGCCAGATGGCCCCCAGCCCCAGGGCGTGTGCGGCCAGCAGCATTCCGTGGGCAGCGCAACCGGCCGACAGCAATTGCTCCACCTCGGGCACCTTGTGACCCGCCTGCAGGGTCGCGACAACGACCACCATCAGCGGCGCCCGCAGCGGCATGTTGCGTGCTTTGGTGGTGGCTGCCTCCGGCGCTTGCGGGTCCTTGGCCAGCACGGCAGAGACGAACAGCTCACCGAGCTTCGCACGTCCCTCCCCCTCGATGGTGAGGAAGCGCCAGGGGCGCAGGTAACCGTGGTCAGGTGCGCGCAGGGCCGCACGGAACAGCACCTCACGCTGGGCGGCGTCCGGTGCCGGCTCGTGCAAGCGAGCCAGGGATACACGGTTGAGCAGAGCGTCGAGAGCCTCCATCGGCCACCTCCAGAATTCAGGGAGCCGGCATTCTAGCCGATAGCACGACTCAGTCTCGCAAGCATGCAAAGAGAACGCAGCGAGCAAGGTAGCGATCCAACGAGGAGATGATGGGAGTGGATCGTAGAAGGTAGGAGCGGAGCCATCTGCACATGCCTATCCTTTTCCTGGCCGGAAACGCGTGAGCCCCTCCAACCGGGCATTTCGCGGAGTTCGAAGGCCCAGTAGAATGCCCCGCTCGATTACTGCCCCAGAGGGCTCCATGTCCCTGTCGACATTGCGCACCATCGGTTTCATCATCGGCCTCTTCCTGATTACCCTGGCCGTGAGCATGGTCATCCCCATGCTGACCCTGCTGCTGTTCGAGCGCACCGATGACATCTTCGCCTTCCTCTGGTCAAGCCTGATCACCTTCGTCGCCGGCCTCGCGCTGGTAGGCCCGGGACGTCCCGAAAACAGCCACCTGCGCCCCCGTGACATGTACATGCTGACCACCGCGAGCTGGGTCATCGTCTGCTGCTTCGCTGCCCTGCCGATGGTGCTGATCCAGCACATCAGCTACACCGACTCCTTTTTCGAAACCATGTCCGGTATCACCACCACCGGTTCCACCGTGCTCACCGGCTTGGACACGGCCTCACCGGGGCTGTTGATCTGGCGCTCGATGCTGCACTGGCTGGGCGGCATCGGCTTCATCGGCATGGCCGTGGCCATCCTGCCGCTACTGCGTGTCGGCGGCATGCGCCTGTTCCAGACCGAATCCTCCGACTGGGGTGAGAAGGTGATGCCGCGCTCGCACATGGTGGCCAAGTTCATCGTGCTGACCTACCTGGGCCTGACGTTACTCGGCACCCTGGCGTTCTGGCTGGCCGGCATGACCCCATTCGATGCGGTCAACCACTCCATGGCCGCGATTTCTACCGGCGGCTTCTCCACATCGGATTCATCCCTGGCGAACTGGAAGCAACCCGCGGTGCACTGGGTAGCCGTCGCCGTGATGATCCTCGGCAGCCTGCCCTTCACCCTGTTCGTCGCGACACTGCGCGGAAATCGGAAGGCACTGCTACGCGACCATCAGGTGCATGGTTTCATTGGGTTCCTGGTGGTGTCATGGCTGCTTGTTGGCACCTGGCTCTGGGCGCACTCCGACAACAGCTGGCTCGACGCCGTGCGCATCGTCGCCGTGAACATCACCTCGGTGGTCACCACCACGGGCTTCGCACTGGGCGACTACACCCTGTGGGGCAGCTTCGCAGTGCTGCTGTTCTTCTACCTGACCTTCATCGGTGGCTGCTCCGGCTCTACCTCCGGCGGCCTGAAAATCTTCCGCTTCCAGGTGGCCTGGCAACTGCTCAAGGCCAACCTGCAACAACTCGTGCACCCTCGCGCGGTGATCAAGCAGCAGTACAACAACCACAACCTGGACGACGACATCGTCCGCTCGCTGATCACCTTTTCCTTCTTCTTCACCACTACCATCGCGGTGATTGCCCTTGGGCTTTGCCTGGTTGGCCTGGACTGGGTCACTGCCCTCACCGGCGCGGCCACCGCCGTGTGCAACGTCGGCCCGGGGCTGGGCCCGATCATCGGGCCGGCGGGCAATTTCTCCACCCTGCCCGATGCGGCCAAATGGCTGCTGACCATCGGCATGCTGCTCGGCCGGCTGGAAATCCTCACCGTGCTGGTGCTGTTCACGCCGGGGTTCTGGCGTCACTGAGGGTCGGCGCAGGCTATAGTCCAACGGGCGCCGGGTTTACAGGGCGCCGAGCCCGGTTAGAATTGCGCGTTTCGCCCTCCAGCCAGAAGCGGACCCCATGGCCCTGCCGACCCTTCGCATCATCGGCTTTCTCAACGGTATCTTCCTGATCACCCTCGCGGTCAGCATGGCCATTCCCGTGCTGACCCTGGTGGTCTACGAGCGCACCGAAGACATCAATGCCTTCGTCTGGTCGAGCCTGATGACCTTCATCGCCGGCCTGTCGCTGGTCATTCCAGGTCGCCCCGAGCAAGTCCACCTGCGCCCCCGGGACATGTACCTGCTGACGGTGTCGAGCTGGATCATCGTCGGCGCCTTCGCCGCGCTGCCCTTCCTGCTCACCCAGCACATCAGCTTCACCGACGCCTGGTTCGAGAGCATGTCCGGCATCACCGCCACCGGTGCCACGGTGCTGAGCGGCCTGGACAGCATGTCCCCGGGCATCCTCATCTGGCGTTCGCTGCTGCACTGGCTCGGCGGCATCGGCTTCATCGGCATGGCAGTGGCGATCCTGCCGCTTCTGCGTATCGGTGGCATGCGCCTGTTCCAGACCGAATCTTCCGACCGCTCAGACAAGGTCATGCCGCGCTCGCACATGGTGGCCAAGTACATCGTCGCCATCTATGTCGGCTTCACCCTGCTGGGTAGCCTGGCGTTCTGGGCAGCGGGCATGGGGTCGTTCGACGCGATCAACCATGCCATGTCGGCCATTGCCACCGGTGGTTTCTCCACCTCCGACCAGTCCCTGGCCAAGTGGCAACAACCGGCAGTGCACTGGGTGGCGGTGGTGGTGATGATCCTCGGCAGCCTGCCCTTCATGCTTTATGTGTCCGTGCTGCGCGGCAATCGCAAGGCGCTGATCAGGGATGAGCAAGTACAAGGTTTCATCGGCCTGCTGTTGGTCATCTGGTTGGTGCTGGGTACCTGGTACTGGCTGACCACCGAACTGCATTGGCTGGACGCGCTGCGCCATGTGGCGGTGAACACGACGTCCATCCTGACCACCACCGGTTTCGCACTGGGCGACTACAGCCTGTGGGGCAACTTCTCGCTGATGCTGTTCTTCTACCTGGGCTTCATCGGTGGCTGCTCGGGTTCCACCGCGGGCGGTATAAAGATTTTCCGCTTCCAGGTGGCCTACATCCTGCTCAAGGCCAACCTGACCCAACTGGTGCACCCGCGCGCGGTGATCAAGCAGACCTACAACGGCCACCGCCTCGATGAAGACATCGTCCGCTCGATCCTGACCTTCTCGTTCTTCTTCACCATCATCATCTGCGGCATCGCCCTGGGCCTGTCGCTGATGGGGCTGGACTGGATCACCTCGCTCACGGGCGCCGCCGCCACCGTATCGGGCGTGGGGCCAGGCCTGGGCGAAATCATCGGCCCGGCAGGCAACTTCTCGAGCCTGCCGGATGGCGCCAAGTGGCTGCTGACCCTGGGCATGCTGCTGGGTCGCCTGGAAATCCTCACCGTACTGGTGCTGCTGACGCCTTACTTCTGGCGGCACTGATCATTCAGCGACAGCGGTGGGCTGAAGCCCACCCGGACGTCATTCCAGGCGCGCGCGGAACTCTCCCGGAGTGCTGTCGAACCAGCGACGGAAGGCGCGGAAGAAGTTGCTCGGATCGGCGAACCCCAGCAGGTAGGCGATCTCCAGCAGCGTCAGGTTCGGTTGCGCCAGATACTGCTCCGCCAGCTCACGACGCGTATCGTCCAGCAGTTGCTGGAAGCTCACCCCTTCTTCCTGCAAACGCCGCTGCAGGGTGCGCTGGGACAGGTGCATCAGGCTGGCCACCACTTCACGCTTGGGTTCGCCCTGCGGCAATAGACGGCAGAGCACCTGGCGCACCTGGTGCGTGACACGGGTGCCGGAGAAGCGCGCCAGGTAGTCGCCGGCGAAGCGGTCGTGCAACTGCGCCAGGGATTCGTTGGCGGTGGGCAGCGGGGTTTCCATATCGCCACGGCTGAACAACAGGGCGCAGTGCTCGGTATTAAAGCGCAGCGGCGCCTGGAACACCTGGCGGTAGGGCTCCAGGTCCGCCGGTGCCGGTCCCTGGAAGCGGATCTCCAGCGGGTTGATCGGCCGGCCGGTCATCCAGCGGCAGAATGCCAGGCAATAAGCCATGGAAGCCTCCGCACTCTGCCGGGCCGGCGGTAGGCGGTCACCATGGATCGACAAGCGCAGCTCATAGCCTTCGCGCGTCGCGCAGAAGCTGAGGTCGGCGCCTTCGGCAATGATCCGCTGGTAGCGCACCAACCGGGTAAAGCCCTCCTTGAGGGTGCGGCTGGACATCAGCGCATAGCCCACAACATGGAAGGAAGCCGGACGAACCACCTTGGCCATATTCAGGCCAATGGCCGGATTGCCGGACAGCTCGACAGCCCGGAGCCAGAGACGGGTCATGCCGTCCTGAGGGAAACGGGCGTCGGGATCGTTCAGGGCCTGGTAATCGAGACCGAGTTCGGGAAACAGATTGAGGCAGTCCACTCCACCCATTTCCAGGGCCTGGACTATCCCCAGGGCCCAACTCGAAGAAGTCGTGCGTTCGCTCATGGCGCCTTCTTGTTCTGAAGTTCAAGACAGCCACCCGCAGGGCGGCGTGCCGGCAAGGATACTAAAGTGGCGCTCATTGTCACTGGCCCACGAAGACACCCGTCCTACACTGCTCCAGACAACAAGAACCTGGAGCCGCCGTCATGCCCACTGAGTCAGTACACCGCTTTCAAAGCTTCGCCGAGTTTTACCCTTACTACCTGCAGGAGCACAGCAACGACACCTGTCGCCGCCTCCACTATGTAGGCAGCCTGCTGGTGCTGAGCATCCTCGGTTACGCGCTGGTCACCCAGCAGTGGCTTTGGCTGCTGGCCATTCCCTTCGCCGGTTACGGCTTCGCCTGGGTCGGCCATTTCGTTTTCGAAAAGAACAAACCGGCCACCTTCAAGTACCCGTTCTACAGCTTCATGGGTGACTGGGTGATGCTCAAGGATGCCCTGACCGGCCGCATCCGCTTCTGAGCCCCGGAGTCTGACGGGGTCGGCGTCAGCTTGGCCGCCGGTCCCTCGCCTGGTTATGATCCCGCACCAGCCAAAAGTCATGGCCCAGGACTTGCAGCGTTACCCGAACACTGCAACCCGGCGTCAAGAAAGCACCAGGGACAGACCCAAGCCATGAAGCCCGCCATGCTCGACCCCTCCACCGCAACGCCAATGCTGCGTGAGTACTACTCACGTGTGCTGGCCTATATGGCCATCGCCGCCAGCATCGCCGCCGGCACCTACGTCCAGCATTTCAGCTTTGACATCCTCTGGATGGTTCCCTACGCCCTGCTCTACCCTCACCTGGCCCACCATCTGAGCCTGCGTTTCCCAGGGGAGCGCACCGACCGCATTCTGCTCGGCGTCGACACATTCCATTCCGGCGCCGCCGTTGCCCTGCTGGGCTTCTCGGTGGTTCCGGCGCTGATGATCGTGCTGACCCTCTGCTTCAGCGCCATGATCCTCGGCGGCCTGCGCCAGATGACCCTGGTGCTGGGCGGATCGCTCGTCAGCATGGCCGCTGTCGGCCTCGCGCTGCAGCCGGAGTTCAAGGGGGGTACCCCAGCCCTGGTGGCCCTGGTCAGCGTGCTCTTTACCACCCTTTACATCTGCATCATCGCCTTCTTCGTACACCAGCAAGGCTTGCGCCTGGCCCAGGCCCGCAGCGAGATCAAGCGCGAACAGGAAAAGGCCGCGCGCCTGGCACGCAACCTCGCCAAATATCTGTCGCCCCAGGTCTGGGAAATGATCTTCAGCGGCAAGAAAACCGTGCGACTGGAAACCCAGCGCAAGAAGCTCAGCGTGTTCTTCTCCGACATCAAGGGCTTCACTGAGCTGTCCGAAGAGCTGGAAGCCGAGGCCCTGACGGACCTGCTCAACAACTACCTCAACGACATGTCGAAGATCGCGCTCAAGTACGGCGGCACCATCGACAAGTTCGTCGGCGACAGCGTCATGGTGTTCTTCGGCGACCCCAGCACCCAGGGCGCCAAGAAGGACGCGGTGGCAGCCGTGTCCATGGCCGTCGCCATGCGCAAGCACATGAAGGTGCTGCGCCAGCAGTGGCGCGCACAGGGCATCACCAAGCCGCTGGAAATCCGCATGGGCATCAACACCGGCTATTGCACCGTGGGTAACTTCGGCGCCGATACCCGCATGGACTACACCATCATCGGTCGCGAAGTGAACCTGGCCAGCCGCCTGGAAACCGCCTCGGATGCGGGCGAAATCCTGATCTCCCACGAAACCTACTCGCTGGTGAAAGACGTGATCATGTGCCGCGACAAGGGCCAGATAAACGTCAAGGGCTTCACCCGACCGGTGCAGATCTACCAGGTCGTGGACTTCCGCCGCGATCTGGGCGCCGCCTCCAGCTACGTCGAGCACGAGCTGCCCGGTTTCTCCATGTACCTGGATACCAACGGTATCCAGAACTACGACAAGGCCAGGGTCATCCAGGCCCTGCAACAGGCTGCCGAGAAACTGCGGGACAAGATCATTCCCTGACGCTTGTAGCGGCCACTTCATTCGCCAAGCAGGCCGAAGGCCTGCCCTGATGAAACCCGACGGGCCTGCTGCGCAGTCCTTGGCGAATGAATTGGCTATGTCTGCGTTAAGTGTTGCTAGAACGTCCTGAGCCCAGCTGCTTGCCGAGTTCTGCGGATGTTTCTGGTTTCGTCCCCCCGGACGAGTCCCTTTCTCAAGCGCCGAAAGGAACCAAAGGGCTTGCCCCTGCATCCGGGTTTGGCTCCGCCAAACTACCCTCCCTCCATCGTTGCTTCGGGGGCCCGGCGCGAGGGGCCATCCATGGCCCCACACGCCTCTCGCGGCATCCATGCCGCTCGTCCCCCTGCACAACGATTCCACTCGGCCTCCTGAAGGGGCGCAGTCGCTGCCCCACCTTGTCTGCCCGGTGTCAGGCCCGTGTGGGCTTCAGGATGGTTCGTGCCTCGCCGGCGCGAGTCACCCCTCGCCCTCTGGGAGAGGGGCGGGGGTGAGGGGGAGGATTGGCACGGAGGCCTGGAGGTTTCGGGCTAGAGGGCTGTCTTCAACGTTGCAACAGCTAACGCAGACATAGCCAGTGAATTCGCCCCTACAGTTCAGGAACAGCGTTCAGGGGTGGTTCGACGCAGGGCTGCCCATCCAGCAACGGCTGCCGGGCGAGGAACTCCAGCGCCGAAGACCGCCAAGACAGCCACCCCGCCCGCTCCGCACAGCGTTCCCGATCCAGCTCCAGCGCCGTCAGGCAGGCACGCTGCAGGTCTTCATCCAGGCAACCGGTAACGCCCGGCTCCAGCACATCCAGCGGACCCGCCACGGGAAAGGCTGCCACCGGCGTGCCGCACGCCAGGGCTTCGAGCATCACCAGGCCATAGGTATCCGTCAGCGACGGGAATACCAACACACTGGCCTGGGCATAGAAGCGCGCCAGTTCCTCGCCCTGCCGATAGCCGAAGAAGCGCGCATCGGGATAGCGCGCCACCAGTTCATCTCGCAATGGTCCATCGCCCACCACCCACATTTCCCCCGGCAGTTCGAGGTCGAGGAAGGCTTGCAGGTTCTTCTCCGTGGCCAGACGGCCGACGTAGAGGAATACCGGCTGTTCCGAACTGGGCAGCACCAGCGGACGGAACAACGCCGTGTCCACGCCCTTGCGCCACAGACTGAGCCGGGTCAGGCCGTGGCTGGCAAAGGTCTCGCGCATACGCTCGGTGCTCACCAGCACCGCCCGGCTCGGGCGGTGGAACAGCCGCAGGAAGGCATACCCCCAGGACAGGGGAACCCAAGGCCAGCGGCCATGGACGTACTCGGGAAAACGGGTGTGGATCGCGCTGGAGAAGGCCAGGCCGCGTTTGACCAGCCAACGCCGCGCTGCCCACCCAAGCGGACCTTCGGTGGCCAGGTGGACGCAGTCGGGCTGGAAGGCTTCGATCATCGGCCCAACACGCCAGAGATCCCAGGCCAGGGGGATTTCCGGGTAGCTCGGGCACGGCCGGCAGCGGAAGGACTGAGGTGAGAGCAGCAGCACCTGGTGGCCGAGATCTTCCAGTTCGGTCACCAGCGCGTGCAGGCTGGTGACCACACCATTCACTTGGGGCAGCCAGGCATCGCTGACAATCAGTATCCTCATGCCGCTGGCTCGACCAGCTCCACGGCGCGGGCTTCCAGCTCCCGTGCCTGGGCGTCAGCCAGGCGATAGAGCTCGATGCTGCCGTCCCAGTGCTCGATGAGCGCCGTGCAGGACTCGACCCAGTCGCCGCAATTGAGGTAGTCCACACCCCCCACCTTGCGGATTTCCGCGTGGTGGATGTGGCCGCAGACCACGCCATCCAGGCCGCGCTTCACGCACTCGTGGGCGATGGCTTCCTCGAAGTCGCTGATGAAATTCACCGCGGACTTCACCTTGTGCTTGAGGTACGCCGACAACGACCAGTAGCCGTAGCCCCAGCGCTCCCGCCAGTGGTTGAGCCAGCGGTTGAGGGTCAGGGTGAATTCGTAGGCCGAGTCGCCAAGGAAGGCCAGCCACTTGTGGTAGCGCGTGATCACGTCGAACTGATCGCCGTGGATGACCAGCATGCGACGGCCATCGGCAGTCTCGTGCACGGCCTCGTCCACCAACTGGATATTGCCCAGCATCAGCGCCGAGTAGCGGCGCAGGAATTCGTCGTGGTTGCCGGTGACGTAGATCACCTCGGTGCCGCGCTTGCTCATGGTCAGCAGGCGGCGGATCACGTTGGTATGCGCCTGGGGCCAGTAGATACCGCCCCGCAATTTCCAGCCGTCGATGATATCCCCGACCAGGTAGATACGGTCCGCGTGATACTGCTTGAGGAAGCGCGCCAGATGCTCGGCCTGGCAGTCGCGAGTGCCCAGGTGGACGTCGGAAATCCACAAGGTGCGCACGCGCTGCTTGCGGGGCTTGGTCTTGATGACGGGTTCCAGGCGTTCGACGCTGCTCATGGGCGACCTCCGGCGGGGTTTCGCCGATGGTGGGCCCTTGCGGTGAATCGAGCATGAACATGAGGTTGCAGGCCTGTGACAGCGCGTGCCATGCAACAGGGAGTAGAATGGCCGCCTGCCCCAAGGTGACCGCCATGCATTCGATCCTGTCCCTGCGCCAGTACAACCACGACCTGCTGGTCCATAGCCACAGCCACGCCCAGCTGGTGTTCGGCCTGACCGGCAGCCTGGACTTCGAAGTCGATGGCCGGGGCGCGCGGGTGGAACGCCAGACCCTTGCGGTTGTGCCGCCCGAAGCCCGGCATGCCTGCGGCAGCCCGGGGGGCAGTCTGTGCCTGGTGGTGGACGTGCCCGACCACGACTGGCTGCGCCACACGCTGGGCAGGCACTTCGACGCCGGGCAACGCCTGCTGGAACGCCCAGGCGCGCTGCACCTGAACCCGGCGCAGAGCCAACTGGTGAGCTGGATAGCCGCCAGCCCATTGACCGATGAGGTGATCGCCGGACAATCCGTCGGGCTATTGCTGGCAAGCCTGGCCGCGCCCGGCATTCCGGTGGAAGGCAATAGCGCCCTTCCCCTGGCGGCAGTGGACGCCCACATCGACCAACACGCCGCCCGCCCCTTGCAAGTGGCCGACCTGGCGCGCCTGTGCGGCCTTTCGGTGGCACGCTTCCATGCGCGCTTCCTCGTCGAAACCGGGGAGACGCCCATGGACTACGTGCGCACCCGGCGTCTGCACCTCGGGCGCCAGCTGCTGCTGGAAAGCCGACTGGCCGTGGGTGAGGTCGCCACACGGGTCGGCTACAGCTCCCAGAGCGCCTTCACCGCCGCCCTCTCCCGCGAGTTCGGCGTCACCCCGCGCGTCCTGCGCAGAAACCGCGAGTAACGCGACAAAGGCCGCGAGCCTGACGACAGACAAGGCCGATCGTCGTCAGTAGGCTATGTACGACCGTTATCAGGGAGAAACTCATGTCCACCATCGAATGGAACGACTTCGAGCGCGTCGAACTGCGCGTCGGCACCATCCTGTCCGCCGCCCCCAATGCCAAGGCGATCAAACCGGCCTACGTGCTGGAAGTGGACCTGGGCGAACTCGGGGTGAAGACCTCCAGCGCCCAGATCACCGCCCACTATCAGGCCCAGGAGTTGGTCGGCCGCCAAGTGCTCTGCGTCTGCAACTTCGCGCCCAAACGCATCGCGGGCATCCGTTCGGAAATCCTCGTCACTGGCGTCCATGACGACGAGAACAAGGTGGTGCTGGCCAGCTTCGACAAGCCCCTGCCCAATGGGGCACGCCTGGCATGAAGGAACGCAATGCACTGCTCGCCATCCACCTGGGGGCCCTGTTGTTCGGGCTTTCGGGCATTTTCGGCAAGCTCGCCGATACCGAACCGATGCTCATCACTTTCGGTCGCGGTTTGTTCGCGGTCATCGCCCTTGCGCTCTTCGCCCAGCTCATTACCCGCAGCCGCAGCGCCAATCCGAGCGTGCGCCAGCTGGGCATGCTGGCACTGGGCGGAATACTGCTGGGCGCCCACTGGATCACCTTCTTCCACGCGGTTCAGGTGGCGGGCGTCGCCATCGCAACTCTGGGTTTCGCCAGCTTCCCGGCCTTCACCCTGTTGCTGGAAGGCTTGCTGTTTCGCGAGCGCATCCGCGCCCAGGAAATACTCATCGTCGGCCTTGTGAGCTTCGGTCTGGTGCTGGTGACGCCCAGCTTCGACTGGGGCAGCGCGGCCACCCAGGGCCTGCTCTCGGCCATTCTCTCGGGCCTGCTGTTTTCCCTGCTGTCGCTGCTCAACCGTGTCAGTGTCAAGGGGCTGGACCCGGTCAAGGCCGCGCTCTGCCAGAACCTGACTATCGTGCTCTGCCTGGCGCCCTTCAGTTGGCCGCTGCTGCACGAGGTCAAGCCCATGGACTGGTTCTGGATTGCCCTGCTCGGGGTGTTCTGCACTGGCCTTGCCCACAGCCTGTTCGTCGCCAGCCTGAAGGTGCTGAAGGCGCGAACCACGGCGGTGATCTTCGCCCTGGAGCCGGTCTACGGCATCGCCTTCGCCTGGTGGCTGTTCGACGAGCAACCCGGCCTGCGCATGCTGGCGGGCGGCGCGCTGATCATCTTCGCCATCGCCCTGTCAGCACGCAAAGGCGTAACGGTGGAGGCCAAGCCGACGCCCGTCACCTCGTAGCAGTCGCCGAGGGCCACGCAGCGAGCCCAGGAAGCGGAAGGGAATCGCGAGTTCAACCCGTCTTACCCTGCACGCTCAGGCGGCTTGGCCCGCTTCCGGCAACCAGCCGCCCGCCTCCTGCTCCACATCCAGCATGGGCTGGCGGTAACCGGTCTGGCGCAGGCGACTGATATCGGCCTGGGTAAAGCACTGGTACTTGCCGCGCAGGGTGTCGGGGAATTCGCTGTACTCCAGCAGGCCCTGCTCACGCATGGCCGAGAGGCTCAGCGGCGGCAGGTCTTCGCTGGCGCGCAGGGCGTTTACCATGCTCCGGGCCACCTCGTTGAACGGTTGGGCGCGGCCGCTGCCAAGGCTGAAGATGCCGGGATGCTCATGACTGACGTCCTCCTAGAAGTTGGAAATGCCGTCAGGCTATGCCCCGATATGCGCCTGCCCGTTGATCTGAGGCGAACGGGGCTGGATCAGGAACGGTCGTTGTGGCCCAGGTCCCGCGCTGGATCGATCTGGTCGCGTACCCGCTGCTTGAGCACCTTGGCCTCGGGAAAACCGCCATCGGCCTTGCGTTCCCAGATCTCCACGTCATTGCAGGTGATGCGGAAAACCCCTCCGGTGCCCGGTTCCAGGCTCACCTTGCCGAGATCGTCGCTGAAAGTACTGAGCAGTTCCTGGGCAAGCCAGGCGGCACGCAGCAGCCACTGGCACTGCGTGCAATAGGTAATGACGATTTCTGGCTTGGTCGATGGCATGGTCAGCTCGGTGAATGGTCTGGGCGCCCTATAATAGCCGGCTTCAGCTCTCCGCCTGACCAGGGATGCGTTATGCGCTGCCTTCTGCTTTGCCTGTTGTTTCTGCCCCTCCTCGGCTTCGCCCAGCCCGAACCGCGCATCGGCCTGGTCCTGTCCGGCGGCGCCGCCCGCGGGCTGGCCCATATCGGCGTGCTCAAGGCACTGGAGGAACAGGGCATCAAGGTCGATGCCATTGCCGGCACCAGCATGGGGGCGGTGATCGGCGGGCTCTATGCTGCGGGTTACACGGTGGACGAGCTGGAACAGATCGCCCTCCACCTGGACTGGCAGCAGGCCCTGTCCGATAGCCCGCCGCGCCAGGAAATCCCTTTCCGCCGCAAGCAGGACGACCGCGACTTCCTGGTCAAGCAACGCCTGAGCTTCCGCGACGATGGCAGCCTCGGCCTGCCGCTGGGGGTGATCCAGGGCCAGAACCTCGCCCTGCTGCTGGAAAGCCTGCTGGTGCACACCAGCGATACCCGCGACTTCGACCAGCTCGCGATCCCCTTTCGGGCCGTGGCCACCGATATCGCCACCGGGGAGAAGGTGGTGTTCCGCCGTGGCCACCTGCCCCAGGCGATCCGCGCGAGCATGTCGATTCCGGCGGTATTCGCCCCGGTGGAGGTCAACGGTCGGCTGCTGGTAGACGGTGGCATGGTGGACAACATCCCCGTCGACGTCGCACGCGAGATGGGCGTCGACCGGGTGATAGTGGTCGACATCGGCACGCCGCTGCGCTCACGCAAGGAACTGGCCACGGTGGTGGACGTGCTCAACCAGTCCGTCACCCTGATGACGCGAACCAACTCCGAAGCCCAACTGGCCACACTCAAGCCCAGCGACGTGCTGGTCCAGCCGTCCCTGGCTGGTTACGGCGCTACTGACTTCGGCCGCGCCCGCGACATGATCGATGCCGGCTACCGCGCCACCCAGATCCTCGCCAGCCGCCTGGCTGAGCTGCGACCGCTGGCCAGCAGCCACGACCTGGCGCTGGACAGCGCGCGACTGCCCAGCGAGCGCACGCCGGTGATTCGCAGCATCCTCATCGAGAACGACTCGAAGATCAGCGATGCGGTAATCCGCCACTACATCCGCCAGCCCCTGGGCCAGCCGCTGGACCTGGATCGCCTGCAGAGCGACATGAGCACCCTCTACGGGCTGGATTACTTCGAGCAGGTGCAATACCGGGTGGTCAAGCGCAAGGACGGCAACGCCCTGGTAATCAACTCGCGCGGCAAGCGCGCCGGCACCGACTACCTGCGCCTGGGCCTGAATCTGTCGGACGACCTGCGCGGCGACAGCGCCTTCAACCTGGGCGCGAGCTACCGCAAGAACGGCATCAACGAGTTGGGCGCCGAATGGCTGACCCGCCTGCAACTGGGTGACCACCAGGAACTCTACAGCGAGTTCTACCAGCCGCTGGATGCCGGCTCGCGTTACTTCATCGCCCCCTACATGTTCGGCGAGGCGCAGAACATCGAAGCCAGCATCGACGACGACCCGGTGGCTGAGTACCGCGTAGAGCGATTCGGATTCGGTCTCAACCTGGGACGGCAGATCGCCAACAACGGCGAAATCCGCTTCGGTATTGGCCAGGCATGGGGCGAGGCGGATGTGAGAATCGGCGATCCCGCCTTGCCGAGCTTCAGCTTCAACGAGGGTTACTACGAGGTGAAGTACTCCTTCGACACCCTGGACAACGTGGATTACCCCCACGAAGGCGAGGACATCGGCCTGAGCCTGCGCCAGTACGATCCGAGCCTCGCCTCCGATGACCGCTACCGACAGTGGCAGTTCGGCCTGGACAAGGCGCTGAGTTCAGGACCGGATACCGTTGTCCTCGGCGGCCGCTACGGCCGTACCCTGGACGCCGCCGACGCAGTGACCTCGGCCTTTGTGATCGGCGGTGCACGCCAGCTTTCGGGCTTCCGCCAGGACTCCGTTGCCGGCCAGAACATCAGCCTGGCGCGGCTGGTCTACTACCGTCGGGTGACCCCGCGAGCCTTCGTGCCCCTGGACTTTCCCGTCTACCTCGGCGCAAGCCTCGAACGGGGCCGCGCCTGGAACAACGATGACAGCTTCGACAGCGGCTACATCAACGCCGGCAGCGTCTTCATCAGCTTCGATACGCCACTGGGACCACTGGACTTCAGCTACGGTCTGAACGATGAGGCGGAGCGCGCGCTCTACCTGAACCTTGGCCGAGTCTTCTGATCGTCCCGCTGTGGTTAGCCGTAGGTTGGCGCCCACCGCAACCTACAACGAAGAGATCGAACAAACAGGAATAAATAAATTAGTTTTTAGTATTAAACGAATATATGACAGTCCACTATAGTCGGCTGCTCCCACTGCCCAGAAGGAACGCCCTGTGAAACGACTGTTCTCCGCTTCTCTCCTTGCCGCTGGCCTCGCCCTGGCAAGCGCCGCCCAGGCTGCGCCCACCCTGCTCAACGTCTCCTACGACGTGATGCGCGACTTCTACAAGGACTACAACGCTGCCTTCCAGAAGCACTGGAAAGCGGAGAACGGCGAGAACATCACCCTGCAGATGTCCCATGGCGGTTCCAGCAAGCAGGCCCGTGCCGTAATCGACGGACTGCCCGCCGATGTCATCACCATGAACCAAGCGACCGACATCAACGCCCTGGCCGACAACGGCGGCCTGGTACCGCAGGACTGGGCAACCCGCCTGCCGAACCACAGCGCACCTTTCACCTCTGCCACGGTGTTCATCGTGCGCAAGGGCAACCCCAAGGGCTTGAAGGACTGGCCTGACCTGCTCAAGGATGGCGTGCAGGTAGTGGTACCGAACCCCAAGACCTCCGGTAATGGTCGCTACACCTATCTCTCCGCCTGGGGCTACGTACTGAAGAACGGTGGTGACGAGAACAAGGCCAAGGCGTTCGTCGGCAAGCTGTTCAAGCAGGCCCCGGTGCTGGATACCGGTGGCCGCGCCGCTACCACTACCTTCATCCAGAACCAGATCGGCGACGTGTTGGTGACCTTCGAGAACGAAGCCGAGATGATCGCCCGCGAGTTCGGCCGTGGCGGTTTCGAGGTGGTCTACCCCAGCGTTTCCGCCGAGGCCGAGCCGCCGGTAGCCGTGGTCGACAAGGTGGTGGACAAGAAGGGCACCCGTGCCGCCGCCGAGGCCTACCTCAAGTACCTGTGGAGCGACGAGGGCCAGACCATAGCCGCCAACAACTACCTGCGGCCGCGCAATCCGGAAATCCTCGCCCAGTTCGCCGACCGCTTCCCAAAAGTGGAATTCCTCTCGGTGGAAAAGACCTTCGGTGACTGGCGTGAAGTGCAGAAAACCCACTTCAACGACGGCGGTGTATTCGATCAGATCTACAGTGGCCAGTAAGGCCCCGGAATGAAAAAGAGCGGCCTTGCCGCTCTTTTCCTGGGTCAGGATACCGCCTGGCCGGCATCCCTCTTGGCCACCCTCGAAACAATCCGATGACGCCGCTGGCTGGCCCACCCTACCAGCAGGCTCATTGCGAAGTACCCGCCCAAAATCAGCAGCGGATAGGCCACCATCAACTCGACCACGCTGTACTTCCACGCCAGCGGCCGCCCAACACCCAGCATCGCGGCATAGAACCAGGAAACGGCCGACACGGTGCCGGCGAAAATCGCGAGGCTGCGCATGCTCGGTTCCATCCGGAGCAGCGTCCCAGCCTTGGCCAGGGCAGGCATGATCGTCCGGTGCAGAAGTACGCCGTTGAGGGTCAGAAGCGAAACGATCAGAACCTTGGCCTGCAACTTCGGATTCAACAGATAGATTGCGCCCTTGGCGGCAACATCCAGCACCACGATCAGAATACCGGTCACCCAAAGCGCTTGCAGGGCGAGCAACACAGTGTGCTTGAGCCCTTCCAGATGATGCCGATCAGCTTCGGTGGCGTCCGAGCCGCGAAGCAATTGCCGAATCATGGCGAGATCGCTGGTCAGCACCAGGCCAATGGCGACGCAACATGCAATCAGATGCGCGTAGATGATGGCGAGTCGAACCAGTTCCTTGGTCGTGTCCTGCTCCAGAAGTGAATTGATCAGATGAAATAGTTCCACGATTGGTCTCGTTCAGAGCTGTCGGTTGGCCGTTCGAAATTGCCATCTGCTCAAGGCGATCGCCACTCCCCCGGACCGATCCCGATAGCGGAAACGAAAAGTCCCGTGGCCACCACACACCGCCTTGACGCCAAATGGTTGACGTCACGCAGAATGCCGGCAAGATATTTCAATTGGAGGCATTTCCGACTGCCGCAAGTCCGAATCCAGGGGTTCGCCGACGAATGGGAATTTGAATCAGAATTGAGAAAGGAGCCCGCAGGCTCCTTCTTTCTTCTCTACGCCAAGCCGAATATCTCGTCCCAGCCGAATCTCTTCTTACTATTCATACAGGCGCTTGAAGATGCCCCGCTCCCTGACGTTCACTTGAAAGTCTCTGACCACTCAGCAAACTGCATGCACTGACCGAAGCTGACTACATCCGGTGTATCGGCCAGGCAGTCCACCGAGCTGCGAGTCTTTTCACTGGCGACGTACTCGCTCACGCATTCCCGCTCGTTGCGCTTCAGCCCCTTGTAGAAGTCGTCCATCTTGAACATGGCCTTGTCCAGCTGGTTCTGCGTGATCTTCTGCTTGCGCACCGCATCACGGCCGAGCTTCTGGGTCTCGTTGATCAGCGAGGGCATGCGTGCGATGGCCGTGGAGCATTGCTGCATGCCCTTCTGATGGAGCTGGCCCGGGTTCAGCGAGCGCGCTTGCGGCTCGGCCTCTGCGGCAGGTTCAGGCTGCGCGGCCGGCACGGCATCCATGCTGTTGACCTGCAAGTGATCGTTCTCCACCGCGCGACTCTGGGGCGGCGGCGTGTCGGTGAAATGCACCTTCCCATCGGCATCGCGCCACTGATAGACCTGGGCAGCGAGTGGCTGGGCCAATAACAGGGTAAGGGCGGCAAACACAAAACGAGGCAGCATCCACGACCTCCTAGATAGCGGAATGCCAGCACACTACAGAAGCTGATTTACAGGAGCAACAGAAGCGATTCAGGGATGTGGTGGACGTCTCGGAAGGTCCGTGGTGGTTGAACGGCAGGAAGCCGGAATGCTTGGGCTTTGCTTGGCTCAACCACCAGGTCCGGGAATCCCGGAAGGACTCAACGAAACGTTCGACCCAAGCCGGCCGGCACGCCGCTGGCGTCAGTGGGCTGCCAGGGACCTTGTGGGCCGTTGGAGTAGCTCCAGCCGTTATCCCAGCGGTAGTAGACGCGCTCGCGGTAGAACACGTTGCGCTGGCCTTCGAGCACATAGACGCCTAGCCCGGTGTCCCAGTAGCAATTGCCACCTGGAGGCGGAGCGAAGCGTGGGTGCGCCTTCAATCGCGGCGCCTGCTTGGGCGGCTGCGACTGTGGCGGCGGTGGCGGCAAGGGGCGGCTCTGGGGAGGGGACTGAACGGCCGGCGGTTTGCGGGAAGGTTCCCACTCAGGCTCGTCGGGTTCGTGGTACGGACCCTGGCCAGCACAGCCGGCCAGGGTCAGGAGGAGGCAGATCAGGGGCAGACCGAAGCGGGGGTTCGGTACTGCCGGAAGCACTATGTGGGTGGTCATTTCTTGTCCGGGCTGTCGATGGTCAGTCGTTGGGTATCCGACGAACCAGTAGACAGCGGCGAACTGCTTCCTATCCATTCCCCGGCGGTCGCATTGCCACTACGGGAGATCCGGGCGACCAACTGCACCTGCGGGAAGTTGGAGAGCTTGAGCTGCGGCATCATGGCGTCCGCGTCGCTCAGGCTGACTTCCGCCGGCAGGTCGGCCACGGTCATGCGCTTGACCGCCAGCGGCATGGGCGGGCCGGAGGTGGCGCGGGCGAAGATGAACACGCTGTCGCCGGGCTGCACCTTGTCTTTCAGGGACGCCGCCAGGTCAACGCGCACCTTCAACTCGGCACCGGCCGGTGCCGGAGCGACCGCGGGCTCCTCGACGGCCACACCGCTTTCCTTGAGCTTCTCGCGGGCCTTGTCGATGCCACCCTGCAGGGCGCCGCGGGAGGGGTCGTCGGCCGGCAGCTGGGTGATCAGACGCTCCCAGTAGGTGATCGCCTCCTGGTAGCGGCCTTCCTCGAAACCGGCAATGCCGAGCAGACCAAGGCTGGTGATTTCCTTGGGATCAGCCTTCAACGCCTCTTCAGTCAGGGCCTTGACCTCGGGGGTCAGCTTCTTCTGGCTGGCGAAGTACAGCGCCTGGGCCCATTGACCCAACAGCTCGGGCTCACGACCACCCCGTTTGACTGCCTGTTCATAGGCGCGCGCGGCATCGGCGGCCCGATCCTGGGCCATGTAGGTGCGGCCGAGGAAGTACCAGCCTTCAGCGGACTCCGGCTGTGCCTCGACCACACGCTCCAGGCGCGAAGTCATTTCTTCAATGCTGCGGGGTTGCTCACGCAGTTCGCGGGTCAACTCCACTTTGTCGCTGGCGCCCCAGTGCAGGTAGAGGCCAAAACCCAGCACCGGCACCAGCACGGCAAACAGCAGCGGCAGGGCCTTGCCCAAACGAGAGGAGCGGCCGTTGTCCGCTCCTTCGGTATCGGCCAGCAGCTCGCGAGCGGCCTCGGCGCGTCCGGCCTCGAACTGCTCGGCAGTCAGCGTGCCGGCGGCGCGCTGGGCGTCCATTTCATCCAGGCGTTCCTGGTAGAGGGCAACGTTCAGGGAGGTACGGTCTTCCTCGGTCTGGGCCTTGCGGCCGCGCAGCACGGGAATCAGCAGGAAAGCCAGGGCGACCAGCAGGAGCAGGCCGGCGGCGAGCCAGAAATCGATCATGGGTCTTTCTTGTCCTGGTTCTCGGAGTTCAGCAGGGCGTCGAGGCGAACCTGCTCATCGGCGGAAAGCATGACCTTGGCAGGGGTGCTTTCGACCCGACGGCGGCGCACGACGATGATGCCCAGCACGACCAGGCCGCCCACCAGCAGGCCAGCAGGGCCGTACCAGAGCAGCAGGGTGCGGGCGTTGACCGGCGGTTTGTAGCGCACGAAGTCGCCATAGCGGGCGACGAGGTAGTCGACGATCTCGTCGTTGCTCTTGCCCTCTTCCAGCATGCGGAAGATTTCGCGACGCAGGTCGGTCGCAATGGGCGCGTTCGAGTCAGCGATGTTCTGGTTCTGGCACTTGGGGCAACGCAGCTCTTCGGTGAGGGTGCGGAAGCGCTCGCGCTCGGCCTCATCCTTGAACTCGTAGGTGTCGATAGCGGCACGGGCCAGGCCAGTCAGGGCCAGGCCCAGCAGGACTGCAGCGATCAGGCGCTTCATTTGCCCTCCTCGTCGACCAGGGCCTGGTAAAGCGGCGCCAGTTGTTCACGCCAGACGACTTCATCGATCACGCCGACAAACTTGTGGCGAATGATGCCGTCCTTGTCGATCAGGAAGGTTTCCGGTGCACCGTAGACGCCCAGGTCCAGGCCAAGGCTGCCCTGCTCGTCGCGAATGTCCAACTGGTAGGGGTTGTGGAACTCCTTCAGCCATTTCAACGCGGCAGCATTGTCATCCTTGTAGTTGACGCCGTAGATGGTTACGCCCATCTGCGCCAGCTTGTTCAGGACCGGGTGTTCGACGCGGCAGGATACGCACCAGGTGCCCCAGACGTTGACCAGCGCCGGCTTGCCCTTGAGGTCGGCCTCGGTGAGCGTACGCTCGCCGGTGACACTGGGCAGGGAGAAGGCCGGGAACGGCTTGTCTATCAAGGCCGAAGGCAGCTCGGCTGGATCGAGGAACAGGCCACGGTAGAGGAACAGTGCGATGCCGAGAAAGGCCAGCAGCGGCAGGACCAGGATCAGACGCTTCATGCTTGGGCTCCCGCCATGCCCAGCGCCTCGCGGACGCGGGTCTTCACTTTCACCCGGTAGCGTCGGTCCGTCGCCGCCAGCACGCCACCAAGGCCCATCAGCAGGCCGCCCAGCCAGATCCAGCGGACGAAGGGCTTCACATGCACACGCACTGCCCAGGCGCCGTTTTCCAGGGGCTCGCCAAGCGCGACGTAGAGGTCGCGGGTGAAACCGGCATCGATGCCGGCCTCGGTCATCACGGACTGTTGCACGGTGTAGAGGCGTTTCTCCGGATGCAGCACGGAAATCTGCTTGTCGCCGTCGAAGACGACGACGGTGCCTTTATCGGAGGTGAAGTTCGGGCCTTCATGGTGTGCCGCACCCTCGAACAGGAAGCGGTAACCGCCGAGCTCCACGGACTCACCCGGTGCCAGGCGCAGATCGCGCTCCGCACTGTATTGGCTGGAGAGCACGACGCCCAATGCACAGACGGCGATGCCTGCGTGGGCCAATTGCATGCCCCAGTAGCTGCGCGTCAGGCCACTGGCGCCTTTGAGCAGGCCTTTGTGGCGCGTCTTGTCCACCAGATCACGGACGCCGGCCAGAACCACCCAGGCGGCCAGGAAGCCAACGGCCAGCACGGCCCAGTGGAAGTCGCCATAGAGGAACGCCGCCAGCACGCCGAGCACCAGGCTGCCGATCAGTACCGGGCCGAGCATGCCGAGCAGCCATTTGACCGGGGTGTCTTTCCAGCGCACCAGGACGCCTGCGGCCAGGGCCAGCATGAGGATCCCCATCAACGGCACGAACAGGGCGTTGAAGTACGGCGGACCGACCGACAGCTTGGCGCCGGTCAGGGCGTCCAGTACCAATGGGTAGAGCGTGCCGAGCAGGATCATCGAGGCCACGACCACCAGCACCAGATTGTTCACCAGCAGCAGGGTCTCGCGGGACCAGAGGGCAAAGCCCACCTGGCTCTTGACGACTGGCGCGCGAACGGCGAACAGCGCCAGGGAACCGCCTACCACCAGCAGCAGGAAGGCGAGGATGAAGACCCCGCGCTCCGGATCGGTAGCGAAAGCGTGGACCGAAGTCAGCACACCGGAACGAACCAGGAAGGTGCCCAGCAGGCTAAGGGAGAAAGCCGCGATGGCCAGCAACACGGTCCAGCTCTTGAACACGCCGCGCTTCTCGGTCACGGCCAGGGAATGGATCAGCGCCGTGCCGACCAGCCAGGGCATGAAGGAGGCGTTTTCCACCGGGTCCCAGAACCACCAGCCGCCCCAGCCGAGTTCGTAGTAGGCCCACCAGGAGCCGAGCACGATACCGACGCTGAGGAAAGCCCAGGCGATGATGGTCCACGGCCGCGACCAGCGCGCCCAAGCGGCATCGAGGCGGCCGCCGAGCAGCGCGGCGATGGCGAAGGCGAAGGCCACGGAGAAGCCGACGTAGCCCATGTAGAGCATCGGCGGGTGGACGATCAGGCCGAAGTCCTGCAGCAGCGGGTTGAGATCGTTACCGTCGGCCGGCATGTTCGGCAACAGGCGATTGAAGGGGTTGGAGGTGACGATCAGGAACAGCAGGAAACCGATGCTGATCATGCCCATCACGGCCAGCACTCGAGCCAGCATCACTTCCGGCAACTGCCGGGAGAAGATCGCCACGGCGAAGGTCCAGCCGCCGAGGATCATTGCCCAGAGTAGCAACGAGCCTTCATGAGCCCCCCAGACGGCGCTGAACTTGAAGTACCAGGGCAGCGCACTATTGGAGTTGCTGGCGACATAAGCCACCGAGAAATCATCCACCATGAAGGCGTAGGTCAGGCAACCGAAGGCAAAGGCCAGGAAGGCGAACTGCCCCCAGGCGGCTGGCTGGGCCAGGCTCATCCACTGGCGGTCGCCGCGCCAGGCGCCGATCAGCGGCAGGGTCGACTGCACGACGGCCAGGCACAGGGCAAGGATCAGGGCCAGATGGCCAAGTTCGGGAATCATCAGGTCACCCCTCCTTCTTCGGGAGTTGGCCACTTTCCTTGAGGGCTTTGGTCACTTCCGGCGGCATGTAGTTCTCGTCGTGCTTGGCCAGTACCTCGTCAGCCACCAACACGCCGTCGGCGTTGAGCTTACCGAGGGCAACGATGCCCTGCCCTTCGCGGAACAGGTCGGGAAGGATGCCGTGGTAGCGGATGGTCACGCTCTTGGCGAAGTCGGTGACCACGAACTGCACGTCCAGAGAGTCGCCGCTACGTTGCACAGAGCCCTTCTCGACCATTCCGCCAGCACGAATACGGGTGTCCTGCGGGGCCTCGCCGTTGGCGATCTGGGTCGGGGTGTAAAACAGATTGATGTTCTGTTGCAGCGCGGACAGCGCCAGCGCCACGGCGACGCCCACACCCGCCACGATGGCCAGGATGATGAACAGGCGCTTCTTGCGTACCGGATTCACTTCGACTCCTCCCGGCGCAAACGACGCGCCTCGTCTTGCAGGTAACGGCGCCGCGCGATCAATGGCATGGCGACGTTGATGGCCAGTACCGCGAGGCTGATGCCATAGGCGGTCCAGACATACAGGCCATGGTTACCCATGGCGAGAAATTCGGTGAAGGAAGAAAAACTCATCAGACCTTACCCACTTGTGCCTGAATCTCGGCCTTGGCCCAACTGGCGCGGGACTCGCGCTTGAGCACTTCCAGGCGCATCCGCAGCAGCATCACGGCACCGAAGAAGCAGTAGAAGCCGAGCACCATGATCAGCAGCGGCAACCACATTTCCGGCGGCATGGCCGGCTTCTCGGTGATCTTGAAGGTGGCCGGCTGGTGCAGGGTGTTCCACCACTCCACCGAGTACTTGATGATCGGGATGTTGATTACGCCGACGATGGCCAGCACTGCGCAGGCCTTCGCGGCGCTGTCACGATTGCTGATCGCCTGGCCGAGGGCAATGACACCGAAGTACAGGAAAAGAAGGATGAGCATCGACGTAAGGCGGGCATCCCAGACCCACCAGGCACCCCAGGTAGGCTTGCCCCAGATGGCACCGGTGACCAGCGCGACGAAGGTCATCCAGGCGCCGATGGGCGCGGCGGCCTGCAGGGCGACGTCGGCCAGTTTCATCTTCCACACCAGGCCAACCACGCCGCACACCGCCAGCATGATGTAGCAGGACTGGGCGAGGAAGGCTGCCGGCACGTGGATATAGATGATGCGGAAGCTGTTGCCCTGCTGGTAGTCCGGCGGTGCGAAGGCCAGGCCCCAGACCAGGCCGAGGGTGATCAGGATCACCGCGCCCCAGGCGAACCAGGGCAGCCAGCGGCCGCTGATCTCGTAGAACCATTTCGGCGAGCCAAGCTTGTGGAACCACGTCCAGTTCATCGGGGCCACCTGCTTGGCGCTGAGGCCTGTTCGGACATCGGCAGTTTTCTCATCAGGGCAACTCTGTTTCTTATTCGCCGACACTGATGGTCAGGCCGGCGGCAATGGCAAAGGGTGTCAGGGTCACCGCCAGGGCGGTGAGACTCGCCAGCCACAACAGGTGGCCGACTGTCGGCAGTCCTTGCAGGGCCGCCTGCAACGCTCCGCTGCCAAGAATCAGCACCGGGATGTACAGCGGCAGGATCAGCAACGCCAGCAGCAGGCCGCCACGCTTGAGGCCTACAGTCAGCGCGGCGCCCACGGCACCCAGCAGGCTCAACACCGGCGTACCGAGCAGCAGCGAGAGCAGCAGCACAGGCAGGCAGCGTGCCGGCAGACCGAGCATCAGCGCCAGCAACGGTGCCAGCAATACCAGGGCCAATCCGGAAAACAGCCAGTGTGCCAGCACCTTGGCCAACACCAGAAGCGGCAGGGGGTGCGGCGAAACGACCCACTGTTCCAGCGAGCCATCTTCGAAATCACTGCGGAAAAGCCCGTCCAGCGAGAGCAGCACGGCCAACAGGGCCGCTACCCAGACAAGGCCGGGGGAAAGGCTTTGCAACAATTGGGTCTCGGGGCCGACGGCCAGGGGGAACAATGCGACCACTATGGCGAAGAACACCAGCGGGTTAGCCAATTCCGCCGGACGGCGTACCAGCAGGCGGGCTTCCCGAGCAACCAGCAAGGTGAAGACGTTGCTCATGCGCGGCGCTGCCCCAGGTCAAGTTCGCGATAGCCGGAAGGCACATGGCCCATGCTGTGGTGAGTGGTGAACACCACCAGTCCGCCCTGCTCGCAATGCCGCGCCAGATGCAGCTCCAACTGGGCGACCCCCTGTTTGTCGAGGGCGGTGAAGGGTTCGTCGAGAATCCACAGCGGTGGCGCGTCCAGGTACAGGCGTGCCAGGGCCACACGGCGCTGCTGTCCGGCAGACAAGGTATGGCAGGGTACGTCTTCGAAGCCGCGCAAGCCCACCGCTTCCAGCGCTTGCCAGATGGCCTCGTGGCCAGCGGGCTGGTGCAGGGCACAGAGCCAGCGCAGGTTCTCCTCGGGGGTCAGCAGGCCCTTGATACCGGCAGCATGACCGATCCACAGGAGGTTTCGCGCCAGTTCGCTGCGCTGGCGGGCCAGCGGCTTGCCGTTCAGGCGGACTTCCCCGGCGGTGGGCTGCATCAGGCCGCAGAGCAGGCGCAAGAGGCTGGTCTTGCCACTGCCGTTAGGGCCACTGACCTGGAGCATCTCGCCCGGGACCAATTGCAGATCCAGCCGCTCGAACAGCAGACGCCAGTCCCGCTCGCAGGCGAGGGCCACGGTCTCGAGATAGGGACTGGTCACGGCATGGATACCCGGGGTGTATTCAAGTCAGGGAGGTGCCGGCCGCTATAATGGAGAACTCCAAGGCTCGCGGCCGACCCGGACGGGGCGGCATTATACATGCCACACCCCACCCCCGAAGCGAGCTTTTTCGACAGGTTGTAACCCTTTCATGACCGAAATCAGCGGCGTGCGCCCTCTCCCCCCCAGCCAGCCCGTTTCCCGCCCCGTGCAGAACGCGGCGGACATGGCGCTCAAGCTCCTGCAGCCCCTGGACGGACTGCTGGCCGCTGGCGAAAGCGCCGACGCCGAAGTCATCGCCCTGAAGGAAACCGCGCAGAGCTTCCAGTTGCTGCTCAAACTGACCCTGGCCAATGGCACCCAGACAACCCTGGAAGCCAGCAGCACGCGCCCTTTGGCCCAGGGAAGCCTGCTCAACATCACTGCCCTGTCGGATACCCGCCTGGCCATGGCCCTGAAAGGTGGCGAGCGCGCCCTCGGCAGCCTCGACCTCGATCTGCTGCCCGTGGGCACCCTGGTCCAGGGCAAGGTGGTGTCCAGCGAACTGACCGCCCAAGGCAAGGCTCAGGCAGCGGTCTACAAGGTGCTGGTCAATGTCCTCAACACCCCGCTGGCTGGAAATCAGCTGAGTATCGAGAGCCCTCGGCCATTGGCGATCGGCAGCCTGCTCAGCGCCCAGGTCCAGGGCAGCCAGATGCTGCAGTTTCTACCCCTGGCAGCGCAGCTGGATCAGCTCGAACTCACTCAGCAACTGGCCGGGCAGCAGAGCCGCCAGGGCTCGCTCGACGTGCTGATCGGGGCCTTGCAGACCACCGGCCGGGAGAACCTGCCGGAAAACCTGCGGGCCGCCATGGATAAATTGCTCGGTGCCCTGCCCGACATCCGTCAGCTCGGTGACCCAAAGGTCCTGGCCGCAGCCCTGGAGAACAGCGGCGCCCTGCTGGAATCACGCCTGCTGGGCGGCCAGACCGGCGCCCTGCCGCAGGACTTCAAGGCCAACCTGCTGCGCCTGGTCGCGCAACTGCTGCCAGCCCTGCCAACGCCCGGCGCCCTGCCGACCACCGGCACCAGCAACGCCATGGCCCAGGCCCTGCCGGCCTTCATTCGTAGCGCCCTGGGTGCCCTCGGCCAGGCCAACGCCCGCCAGCAGGCGCTGAGCTTTCCCCTGCCTTCGCGCCTGGCGCAGACAGCCGAGGAAGAAGGCGACCTGGAAACCCTGCTCAAACTGGCTGCGGCTGCCGTGTCCCGACTGCAGACTCACCAGCTTTCCAGCCTCGCCCAGACCCAGGTGACCCCCGAAGGCAACCTGCTGACCACCTGGCAACTGGAAGTGCCGATGCGCAATCAACAGGAAATCGTTCCGCTGCAGATCAAGCTGCAACAGGAGCAAGACGGCCGGCAGGAGAAGAACGAACGCAAGGAAAGCCTCTGGCGCATCGAACTGGCCTTCGACCTGGAGCCGCTCGGGCCGCTGCAGGTCCAGGCCCAACTGGCGCAGGGCAGTCTGTCCAGCCAGCTCTGGGCGGAACGCGCCGACACCGCCGGACTGATCGACCGCGAACTGCCGAACCTTCGCGAGCGCCTGCAGGCCGCCGGCCTCACCGTCGGCGATCTGGCCTGCACCCAGGGCAAACCACCCCGGGGACAAAGAACCAACCTGGAACAGCGCTGGGTGGACGAAACCGCATGATTCCAACGCCCGTGAATGCGTTCAGCTTCGTCGGCTTCACCTCTGCAAGGAAGTCGGAATGAGCAAGAAACCCCGCCAGGCCATCGCCCTCTCCTACGACGGCGTCAGCGCCCCCAACCTGACTGCCAAGGGCGACGACGAACTGGCTGAGGCCATCCTCGCCATCGCCCGCGAGTACGAAGTCCCCATCTACGAGAACGCCGAACTGGTGCGCCTGCTGGCGCGGCTGGAATTGGGAGACGCGATTCCCGAAGCGCTCTACCGCACCATCGCGGAGATCATCGCCTTCGCCTGGTACCTCAGGGGCAAGTGTCCGGCCGGCTTCGACCCCGACGCCGAGCGCGACGTCTCCCCGCCCCTTCCCCTGCTCAGCGGACCGGCCGATTGAACACCAGGCGCTCGCCCTCCAGGCCCTTGCCCTGGGGGAAGTCCTGCAGTTGCCAGGCGAAGTAACCCTCGCGGAAATAGAAGACCTGCCGGTAACCCCAGCTCACCGCCATCCTCACGGCTTCTGCACCGTGGGGGCAGACCTCGCTGTCGCAGTAGATCACCAGGGGCATCTGGCGCGGCCATTGCGGCTGGGCCAGGTCGTTGAAACGGTCGAGCAGGTCGAGATGCAGGGCACCGTGGATATGACCCCAGGTCCATTCGCGGGTCGGTCGCACATCGATGAAAATCGCCCCGCGCTCATACAGGTAGCGAGCCTGCAGCACGTTGACCGTCATGGCGCCCTCTACTTCCATGGGGGCTTCCTGGGCGTGCAGATAGGGCACCAGGCACAAGAGAAGAATTGGAAGTAGACGCATCGCCGGACCTCCCCGGAGAGAAGCCCCGGAATTTCAGCTTAGGTCAGGCGTATGGGTGGGATTCGGAACGATTGGAATGGAACAGGAATGGCTTAAGAACAGCGGGCACTAAGACGCGCAGAGTTCAAAGTTCGGGGACGAAGGTCAGCCGCGATCCTTCTGGGCCTGGTGCAACTTGCTCACCAACTCGGCTTCGGCCTTGGTCAGGCCACAGGAATGGGTAAGGTCGTCGACGCTGGCGCCAAGTCCCACCAAGCGCGCAGCCTGCGAGAAGGAAAGGCTGCTGGGGTCACGCTGTTCGATCCGGCTGAGCTTGTCCGGCAAGGGCGCCACCACGCGGCGTAGCTCGTGGAGCTCCTCGCCCATGCGCACGCTGCCTTCCAGATAGGCGTCGAGGCGACGCCCCAGATCCTTGAACTTCTGGTCGCGCACTGCGTCGCGCTGGGCCTGAGCCTCCACTTCCTGGCGCAGGCGCTTGGCCAGCCAGTAGCAGGTCACGCCCAAGCCGATGCAGGCCAGCGCAAGGGCCACCGCGAGCAGTGCAATCCAGATCAACTCAGATGCTCTCCAGCTCCGACCACTCTTCCTCGCTCATCATCTTGTCCAGTTCGACGAGGATCAGCAGCTCGCCGTTCTTGTTGCAGACACCCTGGATGAACTTGGCGGATTCGTCATTGCCGACGTTGGGCGCGGTCTCGATCTCCGACTGGCGGAGATAAACCACCTCGGCCACGCTGTCGACCAGGATGCCGACCACCTGCTTGTCAGCCTCGATGATGACGATGCGGGTGTTGTCGGTCACCGGCGCCGGGCCGAGACCGAAGCGTTGACGGGTGTCGATCACGGTCACCACGTTGCCGCGCAGGTTGATGATGCCCAGCACGTAGCTCGGCGCCCCCGGCACCGGTGCGATCTCGGTGTAACGCAGGACTTCCTGCACCTGCATCACGTTGATGCCGTAGGTTTCGTTGTCCAGGCGGAAAGTCACCCATTGCAGGATGGGATCTTCGGCACCTTGAGCGGACGATTTCTTCATGTTCCCTAGCCTCTCTTGAGCCACCCTGGGCGGCGGTCGCGGGTTTTTCCCGCTGTTGTGTTCATGGGGCCCTGTACGGCACAGGGCCTCCCCCTCAATTCAGCGACATGCGTTTGGTTGCGCCGCTGGCGATCAGCTCGGCCAGTGCCGAGACGTCCAGCAACGCACACATATGTTCGATCACGGTACCGGCCAACCAGGGTCTCTGGCTACGCTGGCTGCGCCATTTGATTTCATTCGGGTCCAGGCGGATGGAGCGGCTGACCTGGTGCACCGCCAACCCCCACTCGTAGCCCTGTACCGAAATCACGTACTGCAGGCCTTCGCGGAAATCCTCGCGGTAGCGTTCAGGCATCACCCAGCGCGCGGTATCCAGCACCTTCAGGTTGCCCGCCTGGCACGGCAGTATGCCGAGGAACCAGTCCGGCTGCCCGAACAAAGGCGTCAGCTCCTGCCCGGCCAGCGGGTAAATGGAGCCCAGGGACACCAGTGGAACGGCCAGCGTCAGGCCGGCGACATCGAACAGCAGGCACTCGAAGGGCTCTTCGCCCCACGCGGGGCGCCCACCGGCGACCAGTGCCGGAACATCGGACTGGAGGGCGCCCGGCATACCGAGTTCCACCAGCGGTTCGACGCGCGCCTGCACGGGCTCTGGCTCGGCCTCGGCCACAGTCGGCATGAGGACTTCCGGTTCCAGGACCAGCAGCGGCTCCACTTCCGGCTCCGGTGCAACCAGTGCCGGTGCGGCCTCCAGCACGCGGGTCAGTCGCGCATCGCGGACCTGCTCTTCCAGCACCGCGGCTTCGAACTCTTCCCGGCTGGTGCTTTCGGCCAGCTCGACCGACGCCTCATGCAGCAATGCATCCAGGTAGGACTGCAGGGCCAGTTGCGGGCGGGTAGCGGTGGCGAGGGGACGACTCATGTTGGGAACCCACGGGATTGATCTGTAGAGCCTATCGGCAGGCGGCGCCCTTCACTTGAGTTCCGGCGGTCGACGATGCGATTCATCTCAGGCCACCTGGGTAGCCGGCAGTTGGCTGAGCAAGTGCTTGAGCAAGGCTCGGTAGGCGATCACGCCACGACTGTTGGCATCGTACTGGGACGGCGTGACACCGGCGCGACTGGCATCCCGCAATCGCGTATCCACCGGGATGTAGGCCTGCCAGAGGTTCTCCGGGTAGTTGTTGCGCAGCACCTTGAGGGTATTGAGCGACGCCTGGGTCCGACGGTCGAACAGGGTCGGCACGATGGTGTACGGCAACGCCTGCTTGCGCGAGCGGTTGATCATCGCCAGGGTGCTGACCATGCGCTCCAGCCCCTTCACCGCCAGGAACTCGGTCTGCACCGGAATGACCAGCTGCTGGCTCGCGGCCAGGGCGTTGACCATGAGCACGCCGAGCAGCGGCGGACTGTCGATGATGGCGTGATCGAACTGCTGCCAGAGCTGCGCCAGGCTCTTGGCGATCACCAGCCCGAGGCCGTTCTGCCCCGGCGACTGACGCTCCAGGGTCGCCAGCGCGGTGCTGGACGGCAGCAGGGAAATACGTTCGTGGCTGGTCTGCAGCAACAGTTCGCGCGGTAGGCCATCGGGCACGGTGCCTTGCTGCAGGAACAAGTCGAAGCAGCTGTGTTCCAGCGTATCCGGGTCATGCCCGAAATAGCTGGTCATCGACCCGTGCGGGTCGAGGTCCACTACCACGACTCGCTTGCCGGCATCGGCCAGCAGGCCCGCCAGGGCGATGGATGTGGTGGTCTTGCCGACTCCACCTTTTTGGTTGGCTACTGCCCAGACTCTCATCTTCATCATCCTCCCGGCTGTGCTACTGCGCCGAGAATCAGCACCTGCCCTACGGGGCCGGTGACGGGGAATTGACGGCACCCGTTGCAGGGGCCTGTGCTGGCGCTGCTGGTGCAGGTTGCGTGCCAGCCCGCAGCAAGGCGCTATCCGGTTTGGCATTGGCGCTGCCGACGCCACTTACACTGCGACGTACATCGAGGTTGCGGGAAATCACCAACACGACGCGCCGATTGCGCGCCCGACCTTCGGCGGTGGCGTTGTCAGCAACCGGCTGGAACTCACCATACCCCACCGCAGCCAGGCGGTTGGCTGCCAGACCATCCATCGCCAGCATGCGCACGATGCTCGCGGCACGCGCCGCGGACAGCTCCCAGTTGGACGGGAACTGCGAGGTGGCGATGGGCATATTGTCAGTAAAACCTTCGACATGAACCGGGTTGTCGTAGGGTGCCAGAATCCTGGCGACCCTCTCGATGAGGTTGAAGGCCGCATCATTGGGAATGGCGTCGCCGCTGGGGAACAACAGGCTGGAGTTCATCTCGATCTCCACCCAGAGCTCATTGCCGCGCACGTTCAACTGCTCGGACTTGATCAGGTCGCCGAAGGCATCGCGCACGCTCTGGGCAATTTCCTGCAGCGGGTCGGCGCCCGGATCGTCAATGGAGGTCTGACTGCGTTCGCTTTCCTCCACCATGCTCCGGTCCAGCTCAGTGGTTCGGGGCTTTTCCTCTCCCACCGGGATCGGCTTGATCGAACGATCCGGCTGGTTGAACACGCCCACCAGGGTTTCCGAGAGAATCTTGTACTTGCCTTCGTTGATCGACGAAATGGAGTACATCACCACGAAGAAGGCGAACAACAGCGTGATGAAGTCCGCGTAGGACACCAGCCAGCGTTCGTGATTCTCGTGTTCTTCCTGATGCCGCCTGCGCGCCATGGCCCGCTCCTCAATCCATGAAGCCCTGAAGCTTGAGTTCGATGGAGCGCGGGTTCTCGCCCTCGGCGATGGAGAGAATGCCCTCCAGCAGCATTTCGCGGTAACGCGACTGGCGCATCGCGACGGATTTCAGCTTGTTGCCGATGGGCAGCAGCAACAGGTTGGCGAAGCCGACGCCATAGATGGTGGCGACGAAGGCCACGGCGATGCCGCCGCCCAACTGGCTGGGATCGGCCAGGTTACCCATGACATGGATCAGGCCCATGACGGCACCGATGATGCCGATGGTGGGCGCGTAACCGCCCATGCTCTCGAACACCTTGGCGGCCTGCAGGTCACGGCCTTCCTGGGTGAAAAGGTCGACTTCGAGGATGCTGCGGATGGATTCCGGCTCGGCGCCATCCACCAACAGCTGCAAGCCTTTGCGGGCGAAAGGATCGGATTCGCTGTCAGCGACCGGCTCCAGGCCCAGCAGGCCTTCCTTGCGCGCGGTCATGCTCCAGTTCACTACGCGGGTGATGCCACCGGCGAGGTCGAGCTGGGGCGGGAAGAGTATCCAGCGAATGATGACCAGGGCGCGCTTGAAGATGTTCATGGGCGTCTGCAGGAACGCCGCGCCCAGGGTGCCACCCAGAACGATGAGCGCCGCCGGCCCGTTGAGCAGGGCCGCGGCGTGGCCGCCTTCGAGGTAATTGCCGCCGATGATGGCGACGAAGGCCAGGATTACCCCGATGAGGCTTAGTACATCCATTACCTGGGTTTCTCCATCACATGCACGCCTCGACCAGGTGGCGGCCGATGTCGTCCAGGCCATAGACGGCGTCGGCCAGGTTGGCCTTCACCACCGCCATGGGCATGCCGTAGATCACGCAGCTGGCTTCGTCCTGGGCCCAGACCTGGCTGCCGCCCTGCTTGAGCAGGCGCGCACCTTCACGGCCATCCGCGCCCATGCCGGTCAGCACCACCGCCAGGACCTTGTCACTGTAGGACTTGGCCGCGGAGCCAAAGGTGATGTCCACGCAGGGCTTGTAGTTCAGGCGCTCGTCACCGGGCAGGATACGAACCACGCCACGTGCATCGACCATCATTTGCTTGCCGCCCGGGGCCAGCAGGGCCAGGCCGGGGCGCAGTACGTCGCCGTCCTCGGCTTCCTTGACGGAGATCCGGCAGAGCTTGTCCAGACGCTCGGCGAAAGCCTTGGTGAAGGCCGCCGGCATGTGCTGGATCAGCACCAGGGGCGCTGGGAAATTGGCCGGCAATTGGGTGAGCACGCGTTGCAGGGCAACCGGCCCGCCGGTGGAGGTGCCGATGGCTACCAGCCGGTAGGCCTTACGCTTTGGGACAGCGGAGCTGGCCGGAGCCGCCGGGGCGGCGTGGCTCGGTTGCGCCGGCGCATGCAGCGGACGCGCCGGGGTGCTCGGGGCCACTGCCGGAGTCGAATGCGACGAAGCACTGAAGCTGCTGTAGCGACGGTTGCTGCGGGCAATGCTGTGGACCTTCTCGCAGAGCAGCTGCTTGACCTTCTCGGGCGTGCGCGAGATGTCCTCGAAGTTTTTCGGCAGGAAGTCCACTGCGCCAGCGTCCAGAGCGTCGAGGGTGACGCGGGCGCCTTCGTGGGTCAGCGAGGAGAACATCAGGACCGGGGTCGGGCAGCGCTGCATGATGTGCCGCACCGCGGTGATGCCGTCCATCATCGGCATCTCGTAGTCCATGGTGATGACGTCGGGCTTGAGCGCCTGCGCCTGGTCGATGGCCTCACGGCCATTCGTGGCGGTACCGACCACCTGGATATTGGGGTCGGAAGAAAGGATTTCCGTGACACGGCGGCGGAAGAACCCGGAGTCATCCACCACCAGAACCTTGACTGCCATAAAAATAAAGCTCCTAGAAGGCGGCCATTCCTGGCCGCCCCAGATCAACCGCGGCGTGCGTAATGCTTGAGCATGCTCGGCACGTCGAGGATCAGCGCGATACGGCCATCGCCGGTAATGGTGGCGCCGGACATGCCTGGCGTGCCCTGGAGCATCTTGCCCAGGGGTTTGATCACCACTTCTTCCTGACCCACCAACTGGTCGACCACGAACCCGATGCGCTGGGTGCCCACGGAGAGGATCACCACATGGCCCTCACCCTGCTCTTCCACGGCCGCGTCACGCACCAGCCAGCGCTTGAGGTAGAACAGCGGCAATGCCTTGTCGCGGACGATCACCACTTCCTGGCCGTCCACCACATTGGTGCGCGACAGGTCGAGGTGGAAGATCTCGTTGACGTTCACCAGCGGGAAGGCGAAGGCCTGGTTGCCCAGCATCACCATCAGGGTCGGCATGATCGCCAGGGTCAGCGGAACCTTGATGACGATCTTCGAGCCGTGGCCCTTTTGCGAGAACACGTTCACCGTGCCGTTGAGCTGGGAGATCTTGGTCTTCACCACGTCCATGCCGACACCGCGGCCGGACACGTCGGAAATCTCGGTCTTGGTCGAGAAGCCCGGGGCGAAGATCAGGTTGTAGCACTCCAGCTCGGTCAGACGCTCGGCGGCGTCCTTGTCCAGCAGCCCCTTCTCCACCGCCTTGGCGCGCAGCACAGCCGCATCCATTCCCTTGCCGTCGTCGGTGATCATCAGGAGGATGTGGTCGCCTTCCTGCTCGGCGGAGAGTACCACCCGGCCGGTGCGCGACTTGCCAGCGGCCTCACGCTCCTCGGGAGACTCGATGCCGTGGTCGACGGCGTTGCGCACCAGGTGCACCAACGGGTCGGCCAGGGCTTCGACCAGGTTCTTGTCCAGGTCGGTTTCCTCGCCCACGAGTTCGAGGTTGATTTCCTTTTTCAGGTTGCGCGCCAGGTCGCGGACCAGGCGCGGGAAGCGGCCGAAGACTTTCTTGATCGGCTGCATCCGCGTCTTCATCACCGCGGTCTGCAGGTCGGCGGTCACCACATCCAGGTTGGACACGGCCTTGGCCATGGATTCGTCACCGCTGTTGGCGCCCAGGCGCACCAGGCGGTTACGCACCAGCACCAGCTCGCCGACCATGTTCATAATCTCGTCCAGGCGCGCGGTATCCACCCGTACGGTGGTTTCCGCTTCGCTGGCCACGGCCGGGCCGGCAGCGCCGTTGCCGCCAGCAGCTGCAGCCGGTTGGCGAGGTGCGGGCGCAGGCGCCGGTTCGGCCTTGGCCTTGACCGCGGGCTTGGGCACCGGTGCGGGAGCGGGAGCCGGGCGGCTCGCGGCAGGCGCGACAACCGATTCTTCGGCAGCGCCGTTGAACTTGCCCTTGCCGTGCAGCTGGTCGAGCAGCGCTTCGAATTCGTCGTCGGTGATGTTCTCGCCGCCGTTCGCGGCTGCGGCCGAAGCAGCAGGCGCGACTGGCGCGACCGGAGCACTCGCGGCCACGTCCGTGGCGCCGTTGAACTTGCCCTTGCCGTGCAGTTGGTCGAGCAGGTCCTCGAACTCATCGTCTGAGATTTCGTCACCCGTGCCGGCCATAGCCGGAACAGCCTTAGCGGCATGGGCGGCGACGGCGGCTTCCGGCTCCACGGCAGCGACGAACTTGCCCTTGCCATGCAGCTGGTCAAGCAGCGCTTCGAATTCGTCGTCGGTAATTTCATCAGCGGCAGCAGCGGCCGGTTCGGCGACGCCACCCGCGTTGTCACCCAGGGCGTCCAGCAGTTGCTCGAACTCGCTGTCGGTGATATCGGCGCTCGCGTCGACGGGAGCAGGCTCCTCGATCACCGGAGCGGGCGCAGGCTCGGCGCCAGCCGGCTCGGCCAGGCGCGACAGTGCAGCCAGCAACTCCGCGGTGGCCGGCGTCGGTTCGCTGCGCTCGCGCACTTCGGTGAACATTTCGTTGACCGTGTCCAGCGCCTGCAGCACCACATCCATCAGCTCGGCATCCACGCGGCGTTCGCCCTTGCGCAGGATGTCGAAGACGTTTTCGGCGATGTGGCAGCACTCCACCAGGGCGTTGAGCTGGAGGAAGCCAGCACCACCTTTCACGGTATGGAAACCACGGAAAATCGCGTTGAGCAGATCCATGTCGTCCGGGCGGCTTTCCAGCTCGACCAGCTGCTCGGAGAGTTGCTCCAAAATTTCGCCGGCCTCTACCAGGAAGTCCTGGAGGATTTCTTCATCGGCGTCGAAGCTCATATGAGCGCTCCCTAAAAGCCTAGGCTGGATAGCAGATCGTCGACGTCGTCCTGTCCGGACACCACGTCTTCACGTATATCGGCATGGATCTGCGGACCTTCACCCCTGGAAGGACTTTTTTGTTGTTCCAGCTCGGCGCGCAGCGCGTTGTGGTCGTGCTCGATACCGGCATAGCGATCCACCTGGCTGGCCATCAGCACCAGCTTGACCAGGTTGCTTTCCACCTCGGTCACCAGTTGGGTCACGCGCTTGATCACCTGGCCGGTCAAGTCCTGGTAATCCTGGGCGAGCAGGATTTCGTTGAGCTTGCCGGACAGCGCATCGGTGTCGCGCTGGCTGCGGGCGAGGAACTGTTCGATACGGCGAGCCAGCTCACGGAAACCGTCCGCGCCGATTTCCCGGCGCATGAAGCGACCCCACTCATCCCCCAGTTGCTGGGCTTCATCGCTCAGGCCGTTGAGCAGCGGCGCGCTTTCCTCCACCAGATCCATGGTCCGGTTGGCGGCCTTCTCGGTCATCTTCACGACATAGGAAAGTCGGTCGGTCGCGTCGGCGATCTGCGACATTTCCTGGGAGTGCGGCAGGTGCGGGTCGATCTGGAAGTTGACGATGGCGTTGTGCAGTTCGCGCGTCAGCTTGCCAACTTCCTGGTAAAGGCCACGGTCACGGACCTGATTGAGTTCGTGGATGAGTTGCACGGCGTCAGTGAAATTGCCCTTCTCGAGGCTATCTACCAATTCTCGCGCGCGGGTTTTCAGGGTCGACTCGAAGTCTCCCAGCAGGTGTTCGTTCTGGTCCATGGTGCCCTCGCGGCTGACATCAGCCGTTGACCCGCTCGAAGATCTTCTCGATTTTTTCTTTCAGGACCTGGGCAGTGAAAGGCTTGACCACATAGCCGTTCACCCCGGCCTGGGCCGCCTCGATGATCTGGTCGCGCTTGGCCTCGGCGGTCACCATCAGCACCGGCAGGTGTTTCAGGCGCTCATCTGCACGCACCGCGCGCAGCAGGTCGATGCCGGTCATGCCGGGCATGTTCCAGTCGGTCACGAGGAAATCGAAGTTGCCGCTGTGCAGCATCGGCAGAGCGGTGGTGCCGTCGTCGGCTTCGGCGGTATTGGTGAAACCCAAGTCGCGCAAGAGGTTCTTGATGATGCGTCTCATCGTCGAGAAATCGTCAACGATGAGGATTTTCATGTTCTTGTCCAAGTCGACCTCCGTACAGTCTCAAACGCCCCTCTTGCCGGGTGCGCCGTTCAAATCTGGCAGTGGTGTGCCGTTCAGCGCGCGCGCCATTCACCGAGCCGTGCGCGCAGGCGTGCCGCACACTGGCTATGCAATTGGCTGACTCGCGATTCGCTGACCCCCAGCACCTCACCGATTTCCTTCAAGTTCAGTTCTTCGTCGTAATACAGCGCCAGCACCAGGCGCTCACGCTCCGGCAGGTTCGCGATGGCATCAGCCAGCGCGGCCTGGAAGCGGTCTTCTTCCAGATCATGGGAAGGTGAGAATTGGGTGACACCGGCGTCCTCGTGCACGCCGCCCTGCTCGCCGTCCTGCAACAGGTCGTCGAAGCTGAACAGGCGGCTGCCCAAGGTGTCGCTCAGGATGCCGTAGTAGTCTTCGAGACTCAATCCAAGTTCGGCAGCAACTTCCTGATCTTTAGCGTCGCGTCCTGTTCTGGCTTCGATCGTACGGATTGCGTCGCTCACCATACGGGTATTGCGGTGCACCGAACGCGGTGCCCAGTCGCCCTTGCGGACCTCGTCGAGCATGGCCCCGCGAATGCGGATGCCGGCGTAGGTCTCGAAACTGGCACCCTTGCTGCCGTCGTACTTCTTCGAGGCTTCGAGCAAGCCGATCATCCCGGACTGCATCAGGTCTTCCACCTGCACGCTAGCCGGCAGGCGCGCGAGCAGGTGATACGCGATTCGCTTGACCAGGGGCGCATAGCGCTCGATCAGCTGATGCTGCGAATCCCTTGCCTGAGCCTTGCCGTACATACGCAGTCCAGTGGCGGGTGTCATACAGGGCTATCCGCGGAGGGCTGTTTGACCAGCCGCTCGACGAAGAACTCCAGATGGCCCCGCGGGTTGGCCGGCAGCGGCCAGCTGTCGACCTTCTGTGCGATGGCCTTGAAGGCCAGCGAGCACTTCGAGCGCGGGAAGGCTTCATAGACCGCACGCTGTTTCTGTACGGCCTTGCGCACCGACTCGTCATAGGGAACGGCACCCACATACTGCAGCGCGACGTCGAGGAAACGGTCGGTGACCTTGGTCAGTTTGGCGAACAGGTTGCGCCCTTCCTGCGGGCTGTGGGCCATGTTGGCCAGCACGCGGAAGCGGCTCATGCCGTAATCGCGGTTGAGCAACTTGATCAGCGCGTAGGCGTCGGTGATGGAAGTCGGCTCGTCGCAAACCACCACGATCACCTCCTGGGCCGCGCGAACGAAGCTGACCACCGAATCACCGATGCCGGCGGCGGTATCGATCACCAGCACGTCGAGGTTGTCGCTGATATCGCTGAATGCCTGGATCAGGCCGGCGTGCTGCATGGGCGAAAGCTGCACCATGCTCTGGGTGCCGGAGGCGGCCGGGACGATGCGGATGCCCCCCGGTCCCTGCAACAGCACGTCGCGCAGGTCACATTCGCCATTGATCACATCGGCCAGGGTGCGCTTGGCGGTGAGGCCGAGCAGGACGTCGACATTGGCCAGGCCAAGGTCGGCGTCCAACAACATGACGCGACGGCCGAGTTCGGCCAGGGCCAGTGAAAGGTTCACCGACACGTTGGTCTTACCGACGCCGCCCTTGCCGCCGGTCACCGCGATCACCTGTACGGGATGAATACTACCCATTTCAAATACCTTGCCTTAGGGGCCATTTGGCGGTCCAGCACCGCCCCTCGGAGGGGCGGTTCACAATTCTTCAACCGGCGCGACGCGCCGGATTCTGGTAGAGGCCGGCGAACAGATCGGCCATTGCCTCTTCACTCGGATCTTCAGGCGCCTGAAGGCTGACCGCGCGGCTCACCAGTTGATGGCTGCGGGGAACCTGCAGATCATCCGGAATTCGCGGGCCGTCGGCCAGATAGGCTACCGGGAGATGCTGGCCGATAGCCAGCCCCAAAACCTCGCCCAGGCTGGCCGCTTCGTCTGCCTTGGTAATGACGCAACCGACCAGGCCGCAACGTTTGTAGCTGTGATAGGCCGCCTTGAGCACCTGGCTCTGGCTGGTGGCAGCCATCACCAGGTAATTCTTCGCGTTTATCGCCCGGCTGGCCAGGGCTTCGAGCTGCATGGCCAGGGCCGGATCGTTGCCCGGCAGACCGGCGGTATCGATCAGCACCACGCGCTTGCGGACCAGCGGGGCCAGGGCCTGGGTCAGAGACTGACCCGGATCGACCAGGGTCACCGGCACATTGAGGATGCGGCCAAGGGTCTTGATCTGCTCCTGGGCGCCGATGCGGAAGCTGTCCATGCTCACCAGGGCGACGCTCTGGGCGCCGTACTTGAGTACGTAGCGGGCGGCCAGCTTGGCCAGGGTGGTGGTCTTACCCATGCCGGCAGGGCCGACCAGCGCAATCACACCGCCCTCTTCCATCGGTTCGATCTGCGGCGTGCGAATGGCATGGGCCAGGTGTGCCAGCAGCATGCGCCAGGCCTGACGCGGTTCGTTGACCTTGGCCACCTTGTCCAGCAGGGCGCGGGCCAGTTCAGCCGGCAACCCCATGCGCTGCAGGCGGCGCCAGAGGCTGGCCTGTTGCGGACGACGGCTCTGCATCTGGCCCCAGGCGATGGAACCCAGCTGCACTTCGATCAGTTCACGCAGGCCACTCAACTCGAAACGCATGGCGTCCAGGGCAGCCTGGTCCACCGCGGCGGATCGGGGTGCACTGACCGGTTCCACCGGGCGGGCCACCGGGCGTGGGCGGCTCATGGCGGCGGCCAGGGCGGCTTCTGGCAATTCCGACTCGATGGCGGTCAGGGGCTGGCCGGCGAACAATTGACGGTCCTTGCCAGCGTCAGCCTGGGCGCGGGTGGTCAGTTCGGCCTGCGCCTCGGCGATGCGTGCCTGAGTCTTGCGCAACTCGGCCTCGAGCGCGGGGTTGGGCTTGCTCGGGGCCGGTGCGGGCATCGGGTAGTCCAGCGCCGCGGTCAGCTCGACACCGCCGGCGACCCGGCGATTACCGATGATGGCGGCATCCGCGCCCAGTTCATCACGCACCAACTTCATGGCTTGACGCATATCGGCGGCGAAGAAGCGTTTGACCTGCATGGTCTTTGACCTCGGTTAGTTCTGCCCCACAGTCGCGACTATGGTGACCTGCTTGTTGTCCGGTATTTCCTGGTAGGCCAGTACGTGCATGGTCGGCACGGCGAGCCTTGCGAAGCGCGACATCATCGCCCGGATCGGCCCGGCCACCAGCAGGATCGCCTGCTTGCCGAGCATTTCCTGGCGCTGCGCCGCTTCCACCAGGGAACGTTGCAGCTTCTCGGCCATTCCGGGTTCGAGGAGAACGCCATCTTCCGAACCTTGTCCGGCCTTCTGCAGACTATTGAGCAATATCTGTTCCAACCTGGGTTCCAGAGTAATCACAGGCAGCTCCGGCTCTAGTCCCACAATGCTTTGCACGATTGCGCGGGCCAGCGACACACGAACCGCCGCCACCAGAGCGGCGGGATCTTGACTCTTGGGCGCCACATTGGCGATGGCTTCGGCGATGGTGCGGATGTCGCGTACCGGCACCTGTTCCTGCAGCAGGGCCTGGAGCACCTTCAGCAAGGTCGACAGCGAAATCATGCCCGGCACCAGCTCTTCGGCGAGGCGCGGCGAACTCTTGGCCAGGTTCTGCATCAGTTGCTGGACTTCTTCATGGCCCAGCAACTCGTGAGCGTGCTTATGCAGCACCTGGTTGAGGTGCGTAGCGACCACGGTGCTCGCATCAACCACCGTGTAGCCGAGGGATTGCGCCTGGTCGCGCTGGCTGGCGTCGATCCATACCGCTTCCAGCCCGAACGCCGGATCCTTGGCGGCGACGCCATTGAGGGTGCCGAACACCTGGCCGGGGTTGATCGCCAGCTCGCGGTCCGGGTAGACCTCCGCCTCGGCCACGCTGACGCCCATCAGGGTCAGGCGATAGGCGTTGGGCAGCAGGTCGAGGTTGTCGCGGATATGCACCGAAGGCATCAGGAAGCCCATCTCCTGGGACAGCTTCTTGCGAACCCCCTTGATCCGCGCCAGCAGTTGACCTCCCTGGTTACGGTCTACCAACGGAATCAGCCGGTAGCCGACTTCCAGGCCTACCAGGTCAACCGGGATCACGTCGTCCCAACCCAGTTCCTTGGTTTCCTGTGCGCGCTGGGCGGGCAACAGTTCCTGCTGGCGCTTTTCTTCCTGGACAGCCTCTTCCGTGACCTTCTTCTGCTTCTGCCAGATCCACCAGGCGCCACCGGCAGCCACCAGGCCCAGGCCGATGAAGGACACATGGGGCATGCCGGGCACCAGGCCCATGGCGATAAGGATCGCAGCGGACACCGCCAGGGCCTTGGGCGAGGCGAACATCTGGCGGTTGACCTGCTGGCCCATGTCCTCGGAGGAAGACACGCGGGTCACCATGATCGCTGCAGCGGTGGACAGCAACAGCGAAGGAATCTGCGCCACCAGGCCGTCACCGATGGTCAGCAGGGAATAGATACGGCCGGCGTCGCTGAAGCTCAGGCCATGCTGCAGCATGCCGATGGCCACACCGCCGATGAGGTTGATGAAGAGAATCAGCAGGCCAGCGATGGCGTCACCGCGCACGAACTTGCTGGCACCGTCCATGGAGCCGTAGAAGTCCGCTTCCTGGGAAACCTCGGAGCGGCGCTTCTTGGCCTCAGCCTGGTCGATGAGGCCCGCGTTGAGGTCGGCGTCAATTGCCATCTGCTTGCCGGGCATCGCATCCAGGGTGAAACGCGCACTCACCTCGGAGATACGCCCGGCACCCTTGGTGACCACCACGAAGTTGATGATCATCAGGATCGCGAAGACCACAGCACCAACCACGTAGTTACCGCCTACCACGACATCGCCGAAGGCCTGGATCACCTTGCCTGCAGCGTCATGGCCGTCCTGGCCGTGGAGCAGCACCACGCGGGTGGACGCTACGTTCAGCGCCAGGCGCAAGAGAGTGGCGACCAGCAGGATGGTCGGGAAGACGGCGAAATCCAGGGGGCGCAGGGCGTACACGCTGACCAGCAGCACCACGATCGACAGGGCAATGTTGAAGGTGAAGAAGACGTCCAGCAGGAACGGCGGCACCGGCAGGGTCATCATGCCCAGCATCACCAGGACCAGCAGCGGCACACCGAGGTTGCCACGCCCCATGCCCACCAGGTTGTTGCGGACATTGCCGATCAGTTGCGTACGATCCACTGGTACTCCCCTACCCCTTTCGCGAAGCCTGGCTCCGCACATCCAATCTTTTGACGCGAGAAAGCGCCCTGCCCCGCCTGCTGCAAGAAGCTTTCCAACTTCGTTAAGAGATTGATTAGACGGAAGAAAAATCCGGGAATGAAACGAGGTGGGTCAATGACTTGTGGGGGCGAATTCATTCGCCAAGGGCAGCGTAGCTGCCCCAATGCAGGCGCGCGGGGCAGACCTTCGGCCTGCTTGGCGAATGAATTGGCTATGTCTGCACTTCGTGTTGCAGGCAGCTGCATTGCCCGTAGGAGCTGGCTTGCCAGCGAATGGCCCCGTTTCGCTGGCAAGCCAGCTCCTACAAGGCATTTGGCCGGATGGTAAATCTCTCGCAACAGCTAACGCAGACATAGCGAATGAATTCGCCCCCACAGAAAAACGAGCAGACCAGGGCTGGCGTCACTCGTCGCGCCGCAAATCCGGCGGAATCGGCAGGTTGTTCAGCGGCGCCGGGCGTTTGCCGCGGCCGGAGCGGAACTGCTTGAGCTGATAGACGTAGGCCAGCACCTGGGCCACGGCCAGGTAGAGGCCGGCGGGGATTTCCTGATCCAGCTCGGTGGAGTAGTAGACCGCCCGCGCCAGGGCCGGGGACTCCAGCACCATTACCTGGCTCTCCTGGGCGATCTCGCGGATCTTCAACGCGGTGAAATCATTGCCCTTGGCCAGCAACACCGGCGCACCACCTTTATCGGCGTCGTACTTCAGGGCCACGGCGAAGTGGGTCGGGTTGGTGATGACCACGTCAGCCTGCGGCACGGCGGCCATCATTCGGCGCTCGGCCATTTCCCGCTGCAGACGGCGGATGCGCGACTTGACCTCAGGCTTGCCCTCGGTGTCCTTGTACTCGTCGCGCACCTCCTGCTTGGTCATCATCAACTTCTGCTTGTTGTCCCAGAGCTGGAACGGCACGTCCACGGCAGCGATCAGGATCAGGCCACAAGCCAGCCAAACCGCGCTCCAGCCCACCACCTGGACGCTGTGGAGGATGGCCATGTCCAGGGGTTCATGGGCGATAGCCAGAAGATCGTCGCGGTCCGAGCTGAGCACCGCCAGCGCCACCAGCAGGATCAGCACGAACTTGGCCAGCGCCTTGAGCAGCTCAGCCAGCGCGTGCAGGGAGAACATTCGCTTGAGTCCGGACAGCGGATTCATCCGGCTGAACTTGGGCATCAGGGCTTCGGTGGAGAACAGCCAACCGCCGAGGGAAACAGGGCCGGCAATGGACACCACGAGCAGGGTGATCAGCAACGGCAGCAAGGCATCCAGCGCCATCTTGCCGGACATCAGCAGCCAGATGCCCATGCTTCGCTCATCCATCAACACCGCTCGCGGCAGGTCGAAGTTGGACTGCATCAGCTTCATCAGCATGTCTGCCAGGCCACCGCCGCTGGCCAGCAGGCCACCCGCCCCGGCCAGGGTCACAGCGAGGGTATTGAGCTCGCGGGAACGGGCGATCTGGCCCTTGTCGCGGGCCTCCTGCAACCGTTTCCCTGTGGGTTCCTCGCTCTTGTCCGCCCCGCTCTCACTCTCCGCCATGGAAAACTACCTGCGTTGCCAATGCTGCGTTGAGGACGGCCTCAACCTGCTCATTTACCGTCGTAAACCGAGACGACGTGTTCATCGCACCCTCGCCAGCTCGCGCATGAGCTGCAGGGCGTCGCTGGCCAGGACCTGGTACTGGGTGAGGATGTCGGCCAGGCCGATCCAGACGATCACCAGCCCCAACGCCAGGGTCAGGGGAAAACCAATGGAGAAGATGTTCAGTTGCGGCGCCGCGCGGGTCATCACGCCGAAGGCCAGGTTCACCACCAGCAGCGCGGTGACCGCCGGCAAGGACAACAGCAGGCCCGCGCCCATGACCCAGCCGAGCTTGCCGGCGACTTCCCAGTGATGGTTGGTCAGCAATCCGCCGCCCACCGGCAAAGTGACGAAGCTTTCGGCCAATATCTCGAAGACCACCAGGTGACCGTTCATGGACAGGAACAGCAAGGTCACCAACATCAGGTAGAACTGGCCGAGCACCGGCACCGAAACGCCATTGGTGGGATCGACCATGGACGCGAAACCCAGGCCCATCTGCATGGAAATGATCTGACCGGCCACCACGAACGCGTGGAAGAACAGTTGCAGCATGAAGCCGAGCAAGGCGCCGACCAGTATCTGCTCGCCAATCAGCAGGATGTTGCCCAGGTTGATGGCGTCCACCTGCGGCATCGGCGGCAGCGTTGGCACCAGCACCACGGCAATGGCCAGCGCGAGGTACAGGCGGACCCTCGTCGGCACCAGTTGGGTACCGATGATCGGCATGGTCATCAGCAGCGCGGCGATGCGGAACAGCGGGAGCAGGAAGCTGCCGACCCAGCCACCGATCTGTGCGTCGCTGAGTTCGAGCATGGTCAGCCGATCAACATCGGGATGTTCTGATAGAGCGTCTGGATGTACTCCATCAGTTGGCGGGTCATCCAGGGGCCGGCCCAGATCAGGGTGAGCAACATCACCAACAGGCGCGGCAGGAAGCTCAGGGTCTGCTCGTTGATCTGGGTGGCCGCCTGGAACATGGCGACGATGAGGCCCACTACCAGGCTCGGCACCACCAGGATGGCGACGATCAGACAGGTCAGCCAGAGCGCCTCACGGAACAGGTCGACCGCAACTTCAGGGGTCATCGCGAGCCTCCTATACGCCGCCGAAACTGCCGGCAAGGGTGCCGATGATCAATGCCCAGCCATCCACCAGGACGAAGAGCATGATCTTGAACGGCAGGGAGATGATCAGCGGCGAGAGCATCATCATGCCCATCGCCATGAGCACGCTGGCGACCACCAGGTCGATGATCAGGAACGGGATGAAGATCATGAAGCCGATCTGGAATGCCGTCTTCAGCTCGGAGGTGACGAAGGCCGGGACCAGGATGGTCAGCGGCGCCTCATCCGCGCTGGCGATGTCGGTGCGCTTGGACAGACGCATGAACAGGTCCAGGTCGCTGGCGCGGGTCTGCGCCAACATGAAGTTCTTGATCGGCACTTGTGCCTTGGCCACTGCGTCCTGTGCCGTCATCTGCTCGTTGAGATAGGGCTGCAGGGCATCGCGATTCACCTGGTCGAACACCGGCGCCATGATGAACATGGTCAGGAACAGCGCCAGGCCGACGAGGATCTGGTTCGACGGCGTCTGCTGCAGGCCCAGCGCCTGGCGCAGGATGGAGAAGACAATGATGATCCGCGTGAAGCTGGTCATCAGCATGACGAACGCCGGGATGAAACTCAGCGCCGTCATGATCAGCAGGATCTGCAGGCTTACCGAGTATTCCTGCTGGCCTTCCGGATTGGTGGACAGCGTAATGGCGGGCACCGACAAGGGGTTGTCAGCGCCCAGGGCCAGCGGCGCGGCCAGCACCAGCAGCAGCGCGATGAGGAGGCGGTGCAGGGGCATCAATGCTTGTCCTTGCCGAGCAGTTCCATCAGACGTTGGGCGAATTCCGGGCTGGCGACTTCGGCGTCAGCCTGGGGCACGGGCTCCTTCAGCACATGCAGCGGCGTGATACGCCCGGCGCTGAGGCCCAGCAGAATCTGTTCGCCCCCCACCTGGACCAGCACCAGCCGATCTCGCGGACCCAGCGCCTGGCTGGCCACCAACTTGATCACCTGGCCGCCACGCGGCCCAAGTTGCTGTACCCGACGCAGCAGCCAGGCGAGCAGGAAGATCAGCCCCACCACCAGCAACAGACCGAGCGCCAGTTGCCCGAGCTGGGCGGCCATGCCAGTGCCGGCCTGAGCCGCAGCGGCGGCGGGCGCCGGAGCGGTCGCTGCGGTTTCGGCGGTTTCGGCGGCGAAGCCGGTCATGGGGAAGAGAAACAGCCCCGCGAGCAGAAAACGGCGCATGGCTTCAGCGCAGCTTCTTGATGCGTTCGCTTGGGCTGATCACGTCAGTCAGCCGGATACCGAACTTCTCGTTGACCACCACCACTTCGCCATGGGCGATCAGGGTGCCGTTGACCAGCACGTCCAGCGGCTCGCCAGCCAGGCGGTCGAGCTCGATCACCGAACCTTGGTTGAGCTGCAGCAGGTTGCGGATGGTGATATCGGTGTTGCCCACTTCCATGGAAATGGACACCGGGATATCCAGGATCACATCCAGGTTGGGGCCGTCCAGGCTCACCGGACCGTTGGCCTTGGGTACGCTGCCGAACTCCTCCATGGGGGCACGCGGCGAACTGGGGGCACTGCTGGCACCCTGGTTCATCAGCGCGTCGATATCGTCCTGGGACGCGTCGCCGGCTTCGGCCAGGGCGGCAGCCCATTCGTCGGCCAGGGCCTGCTCTTCGGGAGTGGTAGTGTCCATGTCGTTTGCCATCGCTTGACCTCGGCTGGCTCTGAATTCGTGGGTAGCGCGCAATCAGCGCTGGCGTTCGATCGGTTCGAGGATCTGCAGCGACAGGTTGCCCTTGTGCGACCCCAGCTTGGCCTTGAAGGCCGGCACGCCATTGGCGCGCATGATCATGTGTTCGGGCAGCTCCACCGGAATCACGTCGCCCGGCTGCATGTGCAGGATGTCCCGCAGCTTGAGCTGGCGACGCACTACGGTGGCACCCACCGGCACGCTGACGTCGAGGATGTCTTCGCGCAGGGCCTTGATCCAGCGTTCGTCCTGGTCATCGACATCGGACTGGAAGCCGGCGTCGAGCATCTCCCGGATCGGCTCGATCATCGAATAGGGCATGGTGATGTGCAGGTCGCCACCGCCGCCGTCCAGTTCGATATGGAAGGTGGAAACCACCACCACTTCGCTCGGGCTGACGATGTTGGCCAGGGCCGGGTTCACTTCCGAGTTGATGTACTCGAAGTTCACGTCCATCACGGCGTGCCAGGCTTCGGCCAGGTCGACGAAGGCCTGGTCCAGCACCATGCGGACCACGCGCAGCTCGGTTGGGGTGAACTCGCGCCCCTCGATCTTGGCGTGGCGACCGTCGCCGCCAAAGAAGTTGTCCACCAGCTTGAACACCAGCTTGGCGTCGAGGATGAACAGCGAAGTGCCGCGCAGTGGCTTCATCTTCACCAGGTTGAGACTGGTGGGCACGTAGAGCGAATGCACGTACTCGCCGAACTTCATCACTTGCACGCCCCCCACCGCCACGTCGGCCGAGCGACGCAACAGGTTGAACATGCTGATGCGGGTGTAACGGGCGAAGCGCTCGTTGATCATTTCCAGGGTCGGCATGCGCCCCCGGACGATGCGGTCCTGGCTGGTCAGGTCATAGCTTTTGACGCTGGTCGGGTCCGCATCGGTTTCGGTTTCAACCAGGCCGTCGTCGACACCGTGCAACAGCGCGTCGATTTCGTCCTGGGACAGCAGGTCTTGAACAGCCATGGTTGTACCTTGCCTACTGCAATACGAAGTTGGTGAAGAGCACTTGTTCGACGGTCACCGCGCCCGTTTCCTGCTTGGCCAGCTCCTGCACGGTGGCGGTGGCCTGCTGGCGCAGCATCTCCTTGCCCACCGGCGTGGCCAGGGCTTCGAAGTTCTGGCTGGAGAACAGCATGACCAGCTTGTTGCGCAGCACCGGCATATGCACCTTGAGGGCGTCCATCTGGGCCTGGTCGCGGGTCATTAGCGCAACGCTCACCTGCATGTATCGCTGGCGACCGTTCTGGTTGAAGTTCACCACGAAGGCGGGGGCCAGCTCCTGGTAGATGGCTGGCTGTTTGGCCGGCGCACTGGTGGCTTCCTCTTCGGCCGGTTCGGCGCCTTTATCGCCACCGCTGAGGAAAAACCAGGTAGCGCCCACCGACAGGCCGATTGCCAGCAACAGCGCAGCCACGCCCAGAATGATGAGCTTCAGCTTGCTCTTACCGCCTGCTGCACCACCCTCTGCCGGGGCCTTCGCTTCTTTCTTCGCCATGCCAATAATCCGTCGCCGAACGGGGCAAGCCCGCCTTTTCCTGGGGAATGAGCAAGTGTTATGCCAGCTCGCCAGCCAATCGGCAGCTCGGGCAATTGCTTTCAGGGCTGCGGATATACCAGTGTCGGGGGGCGGCTGTCACGGGGTTCCCTCTCCCCCTGAAGAGGAGAGGGACCGGGGGAGAGGGCGTCAGGCGTAGAAATCCACCAATCCCCGCCCACCACTTGTCGAGGCCGGGCGGATCTCGCTGTGGCTCACCGAGATATCTTCGTCACTGCTCCCACCAAAGTCGGCACGGCCGCCGGCAGATCGGCGTTCGCCGTCACCGCCCTGCCCTTGCCAGCCACGGCTCAGGGATTGGTCGGAAACGTTCACGTCGAGCTGGTTCATGCCCTGCTGGGCGAACATATCGCGCAAGCGATGCATCTGCCCTTCCAGCGCATCGCGCACGTTGGCATTGGGACTGGCGAAGGTCACCTGGGTCTGGTCCTGGGTCATGTTCACCCGTACTTCGAGGCGGCCCAGCTCTTGAGGATCAAGCTGGATCTCGGCGGACTTGAGGTTCTGGCTGGACAACCACATGACCCGATCCACCACCGCTTCGCTCCAGCCCCCCTGCTGCATGGCCACCGGTTGTCCCGGCACCAGGGCCGGCGTGCGCTGGGCCTGGGCGGTCTGCTGGCTGATGGCCTGGCTCAAGGCATTGAGACGGTTGGCGAGCAGTTCGTTACGCACCTCCCCCTTGTTCTCGCCAAGCCCATCGGCCAACTCAACTGAAAGTTCGGAGGACGACAGCGCCTTGTCCAGCTCGCCCTCACCGGCTTCCAGCGGTTCATCGGCGAAGGCTGCCAGGGCACTGGCGAAGTCCTGGTCAGCGCCAGGCGCAGTCTGAGTCGCGCTCTGCACCTGCTGGGCTGCTGCCTGGGCCGCCTGGTCCTGGGTCATCTTCACTGCCGGCAAGCCGTTGAGCTGATCGAGGTCCGGGTCGAGGGCGGCTTCGCTCAGGGTGGCCGGCGCCGAGCTGTTCACTGGCGGCGCAACGGGCAGGGCCGACAGTGCGTCGGCGGCGCCATCCGCCTCGACCGGTGCCGCATCGGCGGGCAGTTGGCCAGTCATTCCCATGAGCAGCAACGGGTCCATCACAGGCTCGTCGGGGGCCTCCTTGGCGTCGCCTTCTTCGGCCGGCAAGGGCTTGCCGCTATCGGCAACAACCGGCTGGCTGGCGGCAGGGTCGGTCGCAGGCGTGTCCTGGCTTGCCGTCTCATCCGACTTCGTGCTGGCCTGTTTGGCCGCCGCTTCATTGCGTTCAGCGGCCTTGGCCTGACGTTCTTTCGCGTACATCTGGGCGAAGCTGGAAGCCTCGCCCTTACTGGTTTCCGCCGGTTTCTCCGGGGCTTTTGCGGCCGGTGCTTTCGGCTTCACCTCAGGCCTGGCCTGAAGAAGCAGATCGGGGGCAACGGGCATGGGCACTCTCCGCTCGGGTTGGTTCGTGCCAAGGGAAGTGCAAAGGATGGGCCAACATGCTGGCCGAAAGCTGGGGGGCAGATCAGTGCGCCAGGCCGCGACGTTCTTCCTGCAGCAGGTCGCGGACGATGAGGAACTCCTGCTCGATCTGCGGGATGACGGCAGCCGCATCGGCAAGTTGCTCGCGCCGGGCAATGTCTTCCAGTTGCTTGCACAGCCCCGCCAGCACGGGAGCGCCCATGTTGCTGCAACTGCCCTTGAAGCTATGGGCCGCCAGGCGCAAGGCCTGGCTGTCGTGCACAGTATTCGCCTGCTGGATCTGCCGCAGGCGCTCCGCTGAGTCCGCCAGGAAGGTATCCAGCAGCACTGGAAACTCGTCCTCCATGACTTCCCGCAGGGAAGACAGCACAGAATGGTCGAGATGGATATTGGACAAACCCGTCACTCCCTGTACTGAACGTCGGAAAATTATGCCCGAGTGGGCCAACGGAACTCCACGTGTATGCCCTTGCCGTCTTCAGCGGGCTCGCAACGTGCCGTCAGCTGACTGATCAGGGTGAGGCCCCGACCACAGAGGCTGTCCGTCGAGGGCTGCTGAGCCAGGACCGTGCCCACGTCGAAGCCTTTGCCGCTGTCTTCGACATGGATCAGCAACCGCCCTCCCCGGCCTTCTGGGACCAGTTGCAGATGAAAACGCACGTAGCCCTCCTCCAGCCCGGCCAGGCGCTCGCTGCGCTCCCGATAGTAGCGGGCGAAACCTTCGGCGTTACGCTTGAGCGACGAATCCAACCCCAGCACGCCGTGCTCCAGGGCGTTGGAGTAAAGCTCGGCGAGCACCGTGTAGAGGGCGCCCCCCTGATCGCGCAGCCCCTGGACCTCCAACAGCAGTTGCAGCAGAAAAGGCAGCGGATTGAAGCGTTTCAACGTCTGGGCACGGAATTCGAAGGACGCGGACCAGTCCAGGGGGCTGGCCTGGCCACTGTCAGTGAAGGCCAGCTTGGCACGCTCGGTGGACTCTTCGAGCATGCGCACCTCGATCATGCTCACATCGTCCTGGGCATGGCCGCGAAAGGCGCTCAGGGCCAGTTGGATCTCGTCGAACAGACGACTGCCGTCACCGCTGGCGTCGAGCACGGCGCGCAACCGCTCGTCGCCAAAGGTTTCTTCATTGTCATTGCGGGTTTCCAGCACACCGTCGGACACCAGGAGGATGCGGTCACCGGTCTCGATGGGGTAGGACTCGAAATGCGCGTTGAAGCTGCCCTGGTCGAGCACCCCCAACGGCAGGTGGCGCGACACCAGCGGCACCAGTTCGCCGTTGCCGGCGCGACGCAGGTAGCCATCGGGCAGGCCGCCATTCCACACCTCGACCAGGTGTCGCTGGAAGCTCAGGTTGAGGAACGTGGCACAGCAGAACACCCCCACCGGCAGGATGCGTTTCAGCTTGGCGTTCATCTCGCGCAGGATGTCGGCCATGGCATAGCCCTTGGCGGTCATGCCGTAGAACACTTCGGCCAGGGGCATGGCACCGATGGCCGCCGGCAGGCCGTGGCCGGTGAAGTCGCCGAGCAGCACGTGCATGCCACCCGAGGGCTTGTAGGCCGCCAACAGCAGGTCACCATTGAACAGCGCGTACGGCGATTGCAGGTAGCGAATGTTCGGAGCGCTGAGGCAACCGGAGTGCGCCACCTTGTCGAACACAGCCTTGGCCACCCGCTGTTCGGTCACCAGGTGCTCATTGTGGCGAGCGATCAGGTCGCGCTGCTGCAACACGGTGTCCTGCAAGCGACGCAGTCGGTCCAGGGCCTTGATCTTGGCTTCGAGGATGACCCGGTTGTAGGGCTTGGCGAGAAAGTCATCGCCGCCCGCCTCCAGGCAGCGCACCAGCGCTTCGTTTTCCGTCAGAGACGTGAGGAAGATGATCGGCACCAGGGCTTCGCCCGCCAGTTGCTTGATCTGGCGGGCAGCCTCGAAGCCGTCCATCACCGGCATCAGGGCATCCATCAGCACCAGTTGCGGCTGTTCCTGCTGGAACAGCGCCACGGCCTCACGACCGTTGGCGGCGGTCAGGGCGCGATGGCCCTGGCGGTTGACGATGGTGGACAGGAGCAGCCTGTCCGCCGCGTTGTCCTCGGCAATCAGGATCGTCAGCGGCGACGGCATGGCAGCGGGCCTCAGGCGATCTGGAACAATTGTTCGAAGTTGGAAATGGCGAGGATCTTGCGGACGTCGGGGTTGCAGTTGGCGAGGCGAATCTGCGCCCGCTCGCCACCGGCGTGATCACGCAGCAGGAGCAGCATGCCGAGTGCGGAGCTGTCGAGGTAGGTGGTGCCCTTGAGGTCCACGACGTAGCGCTTGGGGGTGAAGTTGACGCGCTCGTAGGCGTCGCGAAATTCCTGGTGGGCGCCGAAATCGAATCGTCCCTGGATGGTGATGGTCAGCTCCTGCCCATCGTCTGAGGGCATCGAGGTAATGGCCATGCAAAGCTCCTTGTTCAAGTTCGGAATACGCGTGGTGAAGATTTAGCACCCACCCTTGAGGCAGGGCAACTGGAAAGCGGCGCCTAGGAAGAATTTATGGTTCTGAGATGACGCGTTGAAGAACAGATTGTGGACCGTAGGATGGGTAGAGCGGAGCGAAACCCATCCTACCGACGCCCCCTACTCCTCACCCCTGGCCGGCCGGCGCTGGACCAGCTCGTCCAGCAGCTTCTGCTCGCGCTTGTCCTCGACCGCACGTGCTTCGTCGAGGTAGCGCTGCACGAGTTTGCGTAGCCCCTCGAGTCGCGCGTAGCGCTGTTGCCACGCCGCACGCGCCTTGTCGAGGTTGTCGCGGTGCCATTTGAGGCTCTGCATCTGCTGGCCGATGGCGGACTCGAGCTGGGACAGAAAGCGCTGGTAGTTCATGAGCCATTGGCCGGAAACGCCGCGTCGGCCTTCCTCGATCCACTGCTGCTGGTAATCGGAGCGGTAGCGCTCCAGTTCACCCAGCTTCATCTCGGCCTGGGTCACCTGGCCCTGGCAACGACCCAGCATGCGTGCCGCTTCGCGCTCGGCACGTTCGGCCATTTCGACGACCGGCGCCAGGCGCGCCGCGCGACTGCGGGACATGCGCTATCAGCCCTGGATGCCCAGGGAGGCAGCCAGCCGCTGGGCGCTCTGGGCCAGGCTCTCGCTCTCGTCGAGCCCCTGGCGCAGGAAGGCGCTCATGGTCGGCTGGCGAGCAATGGCCAGATCGGTGTCAGGATCGCCGCCGGCAACATAGGCGCCCACGCTGATCAGGTCGCGGCTCTGCTGGTAGCGCGACCAGAGCTGCTTGAAGCGTTGGGCCATTTTCATGTGCTCCGGGCTGACCACCTGGGGCATTACCCGGCTGATGGAGGCCTCGATGTCGATGGCTGGGTAGTGACCTTCCTCGGCCAGACGACGGGATAACACGAAGTGACCGTCGAGCACCCCCCGCGCGGAGTCGGCGATGGGGTCCTGCTGGTCGTCGCCTTCGGAAAGGACCGTGTAGAAGGCGGTAATGGAACCGCCGCCCTGCTCCGCATTACCGGCTCGCTCCACCAGCTTCGGCAGTTTTGCGAACACCGATGGCGGATAGCCTTTGGTCGCCGGCGGCTCGCCGATGGCCAGGGCGATTTCGCGCTGGGCCTGGGCGAAGCGGGTCAGGGAATCCATCAGCAGCAGGACATTCTTGCCCTTGTCGCGGAAGTATTCGGCGATGCGCGTGCAGTACATGGCCGCACGCAGGCGCATCAGCGGCGCGTCGTCCGCCGGGGACGCGACCACGACGGAGCGCTTGAGGCCTTCCTCGCCGAGGATGTGCTCGATGAATTCCTTCACCTCGCGGCCCCGCTCACCGATCAGGCCGACGACGATGATTTCCGCCTCGGTGAAGCGGGTCATCATGCCGAGCAGCACGCTCTTGCCCACGCCGGTACCGGCGAACAGGCCGAGGCGCTGGCCGCGACCGACCGTGAGCAGGGAATTGATGGAGCGGATTCCGACGTCCAGGGGTTCGCTGATGGGGTGGCGCTTCAGCGGGTTGATGGTGGGACCATCCATCGGCACCCAGTCCTCGGCCCTCATGCCGCCCTTGCCGTCCAAGGCGCGGCCGGCGCCATCGAGCACACGGCCCAGCATGGACATGCCCATGGGCAGGCGGCCGGTATCCGGCAGCGGAACCACGCGGGCGCCAGGCGCGATACCGGAGAGGCTGCCCACTGGCATCAGGTAGATCTTGCTGCCGGAAAAGCCCATCACCTCGGCTTCCACCTGCACGGGGTGGTAGCTGTCATCGTTGATCACCAGGCAACGACTGCCCACCGGCGCACGCAAGCCTTCGGCCTCCAGGGTGAGGCCCACCATGCGCAGCAGGCGGCCTTCCACCAGGGGTTGCGAGGGCAGATCGATCACATCGTTGTAACCCGCCAGACGCTTGGCGAAGCTGGCGCGCTCAATACGCATGGTCGAGGCTGTCCGGGGAATCCAGGTCCATGACCAGGTCGGCTGCTGGCGGATGGACCTTCTGTTCGCGCTGCTGCTCGAAGAGCTGCTTCATGGCCTGGCTCAAGCGCGTCTCGATGCTGGCATCGATACGCGAATGCTCGGTCTCGACCCGGCAACCGCCCGGCTCCAGCGATTCGTCTTCGAGGATGCGCCAGGTTTCTTCATGCCGTTCACGCAGCGCCTTCACCTGCTCGAAGTCCTGCGGATTGATGTGGATGCGCAGGTTGTTGGCGCCCATGGGCAGCAACTTCAGGGCCTCACGCAGGACATGGCGGATCTGGCTGGAATCCACGCGCAGCTCGCGCTGGATCACCTGGCGGGTGATCAGGCTGGTGAGATGCACCAGGGACTCCTCGATCTGCCGGTCCTGCTCGGCGATGGGGTCGAGCAACTGCGCCATCAGCGTGTCGAGTTGCGCGAGCCGGGCATTCACAGCGACCTCGGCCTCCTGCCGGGCCTTGAGCTGGCCGGCGTGGAAACCGTCCCGCTCACCGGTGGCGAAGCCTTCGTTGTAGGCGTCCTGGCGGATGGCCTCGAGCTCGTCCAGCGTCAGCGGCTTGACGTCTTCGACCGGCACTTCCTCGATCTGCGGTTCGGGCTCAGGCTCGGGCGCCGCAGCCAACGGCTCTTCTGGTACCGCCGGCTCGGGAGCGTCCGGGTCGAAGCTGGGCAACGACCAGCGGTCAAAGACGTTGACGTCCTTGGCGCGGATCAGTTCGCTTGCCTGTTCCTTGCTGGCCATGGTCGCCGCCTCAGATCATTTCTTCGCCGCCCTTGCCACCGAGGACGATTTCCCCGGCTTCGGCCATGCGGCGGGCGATGGTAAGGATTTCCTTCTGCGCCGATTCCACGTCACTGACGCGGACCGGGCCCTTGGCCTCCAGGTCGTCGCGCAGCAGTTCAGCGGCACGTTTGGACATGTTCTTGAAGACCTTTTCCTTGATGGCTTCATCCGAGCCCTTGAGGGCCAGCACCAGCACATCGGAAGAAACCTCGCGCAGCAGTGCCTGGATACCGCGGTCGTCGACATCGGCCAGGTTGTCGAAGACGAACATCAGGTCTTCGATCTGGGTCGAGAGGTCTTCGTCCACTTCGCGGATGGAATCCATCAGTTGGCCTTCGACCGAGCTGTCGAGGAAGTTCATGATGTCCGCCGCGCGCTTCACGCCGCCCATGGTGGTACGGGTGGTGCTGGCGTTGCCGGCGAACTGCTTCTCGAGGATCAGGTTCAGTTCCTTGAGTGCCGAAGGTTGTACGGTGTTCAGCGACGACACGCGCAGGACGATATCCAGGCGCACCTTGTGGTCGAAATGGCTGAGCACCTCGGCGGCCTGGTCCGGGTCCAGGTAGGCGACGACGATGGCCTGGATCTGCGGGTGTTCGTAGCGGATCACGTCAGCCACGGCACGCGGTTCCATCCACTTCAGGCTGTCCAGGCCGCTGGTGCTGCCGCCCAGCAGGATGCGGTCGATCAGGTTGTTGGCCTTGTCCTCACCCAGGGCCTGGGTGAGCATCTTGCGGATGTAGCCGTCGGCACCGACGCCCAGGCTGGTCTGGTCGCCGACGATCTCGACGAACTCACTCATCACCTGCTCCACCTGCTCACGGTGGATGTTGCGCATCTGGGCCATGGCGACGCCAACCCGCTGCACTTCCTTCGGCCCCATGTGCCGGAGCACCTGGGCAGCGTCAGTCTCGCCCAGGGACAGCAGCAGAATGGCGGCCTTGTCGACCTTGTTCAGCTTGGCAGGGGCGCGATTATCACTCATCGGCGTTGATCCATTCTTTGACTACCAGGGCCACGCGGCCAGGATCTTCGGCCACCAGGTTCTTGATGGCATTGAGCTGCGCATCATACCCGTCGCTCGGACTGGGCAGGAGGATGCTTTGCGGTCCGCCAAGGCTGACGCGGTCATCCGACAGCTCGCCGGACAGCCCCATCTCGCCCAGGTCGGCATCGCCGTTGCGGCCGCCTTCAAGATCCTTGCCCTTGCCGCCGCTGATGTTGTTCAGCACCGGACGCAGCACGCCGAACACCAGCACCAGGATGAAGAGCACACCCAGCACCTGCTTCACCACATCCCAGAACCAGGGCTGGGTGTAGAACGGAATGTCGATGACTTCTTCGGCGCCGTCGGCGATGAACGCGGTGTTGATCACGCTGACACTGTCGCCCCGGCTGGCGTCGTAACCCACCGAGTCCTGGACCAGACGGGTGAAGCGGGTGATCTCGTCGGCAGTCCAGGGCACCCGGGTGGCTTCGCCGGTTTGCGGGTCGACCTTGACCTGGTCGTCCAGCACCACCGCGACGGAAAGCCGACGCAGGCGGCCCTGCTGCTGCTTGGTGTAGCTGATGGAGCGGTCCAGTTCGAAGTTGCGCGTGGTCTGGTCGCGCTTGTCAGTGGGATACGGCGCGAGCATCGGCTTGCCGGTGGTCGGGTCGATGATCTGCTGGCCGTTGTCATCCAGCAGCGGTTGGCCCGGCTGCACGCCCGCGGCTGCGGCGCCCGTGGCCTGCTGCGGCGCGGCGCCGGGTGCCGGGGGCTGGTTCGACAGGGCACCGGGGACGCCCTGCGGGCCGCCATTGTTCTGCCGCTCTTCAGCAAGCTTCTGCTCGCTGCGCAGGGCTGGCTGGTCCGGGTTGAACATCTCGGAGGTGGATTCGACGGTGCTGAAATCGACGTCGGCCGAGACCTCCGCCTTGTAACGACCGCTGCCCAGCACAGGCTGCAGGATGCTGTGCACGCGCTGGGTGTAAAGGGTTTCCATGCGACGGGTGTAGTCGAACTGCTTGCCGGCCATGGTCAGCTCGGACAACTCCTGCTGGTCGGACAGCAAGTTGCCCTTCTGGTCGACGACGGTGACCTGGGACTTCTCCAGTTCCGGCACGCTGGTCGCCACCAGGTTGACGATCGCCATCACCTGGCTCGGCTCCAGGCTGCGGCCGGGGTAGAGCTCAACCAGTACGGAGGCCGTGGGTTTGCGTTCGTCACGCACGAACACCGAGCTCTTCGGAATGGCCAGGTGCACACGCGCACCCTTGACGTTGTTCAGGCTGGAGATGGTGCGCGCCAGCTCGCCTTCCAGGCCGCGACGGTAGCGGGTGGCTTCCATGAACTGGCTGGTGCCGAGGCCCTGCTCCTTGTCGAGAATCTCGAAGCCGACGGTGTTGTCGCTGGGCGCCACGCCAGCGGCGGCAAGCTTCATGCGGGCACGGGCGAGGTCGTCGGCCTTCACCAGCAGGGCGCCGGAGTTGGGCTCGATCTTGTAGGGGATGTCGGCGGCGCCCAGGGCTTCGACCACCTGGTTGGCATCCATCCCCGACAGGCTGCCGTACAACGGGCGATAGTCCGGCTGCTGCGACCAGAGCACCACGGCAAAACCGATCGCGACACTGGCGGCCAGGCCGACCAGCAGGCCGACCTGACGCAGCATGCTCATCTGCGAGAGGTTATCCAGGAAAGACAGGCCGAAAAGCGGCTTCTTCTCTTCCGGTGCATCTGCCTTGGCGGGGACCTTTGCAACAGCTGCTTCAGCCATTTCTCAATCCGTCCTCAAACCGGCATCTGCATGATGTCTTGGTAGGCCTGGACCAGCTTGTTCCGCACCTGGGTCATAGCCTCGAAGGAAACGCTGGCCTTCTGCGACGCGATCATGACGTCAGTGAGGTCAACGCCCTTCTGCCCGACCTCGAACGCGGTGGCCATTTCGGTGGAGACCTTCTGGGTATCCGCGACCTTGTTGACCGCCTGGCCGAGCATGTCGGCAAAACTCGGCGCTCCGGCCTCCGGCGCTGCCACGGGGGCAGGCTTGGCACGGGCCATCGCGTCCATCTGCATGGAGCGCATTTCCAACATCAGGCGATTGAATTCAACACCCTGGCTCATCACATTCCTCCAACTGCCGCGATTTTTTGACGCTACGCGGTCCGATAAAGGGGTATCTGCAACAAGGGTGCCAAAAGCTCAGGAACGGGTGTTACGGGGAAGCCGCAAGGGTGGATCACGCTTCACCGATCCACCATTCGCCCCCCGGCATCGCGCCGCTGGTGGATGGAAAAGCGCCGCAGGATAGCTTCAAACGTAGGATGGGTAGAGCCTGCGAAACCCATCGGTTCGGGATGATGGGTTTCGCCTCGCTCGCGGAATGCCATCCACCTCTTCCGACGAGAGCTGACTTCCGCCGTCAACTGGCGTAGAGGTAAGCCTCGACGTCCATGCCGGCATCGCGCATCTGCGCGAGCTTGTAGCGCAGGGTGCGTGGGCTGATGCCCAGGCGTTCGGCGGCTTCCTTGCGACGGCCGCGTTCGGAACGCAGGGTGTCGATGATCATCTGGAACTCGTGGCGGCGCAGGTCATCCCCCAGGGCACTGGGCGCTTCGGCGGGCGCGGCAGCCACCGGCAACGGCACCACGGGCGCAGAAACAGTGACCGGAGCGACTGCCGGCGCGGCGGGCGCAATAGCCATGCCGATGGGGGCGGTCAGGCACAGGTCGTGAGGCTGCACCACCCCTCCCTGCTGCAGGATCAGCGCGCGCTGCACGGCGTTGTCCAACTCGCGCACGTTGCCCGGCCAAGCGTGGGCCAGCAGCGCTTCCCGGGCTTCGCTGGAGAAGCGCACGGCGGAGTGATTCATTTTTTTGACGTGCTTGGCCAGCAGACGCTCGGCCAGCGGCAGAATGTCCGCCGGACGCTCCCGCAGCGGGCGCCAAGCCAGGGGGAACACGGAAAGACGGTAGTAAAGGTCTTCCCGGAAACGCCCAGCCGCCACTTCGCCGGCGAGGTCACGGTTAGTGGTGGCGAGCACGCGGATATCCAGGCTGATCGGCCGGCGCGCGCCCACTCGCTCCACCTCACGCTCCTGCAGTACACGCAGCAACTTGGCCTGCAGGCCCAGCGGCATTTCGGAAATTTCATCAAGTAGGATGGTGCCGCCGTCTGCCAGTTCGAACTTGCCCGGCGCGCTGGCGATGGCACCGGTGAAGGCGCCCTTCTCATGACCGAACAGGGTGGCTTCCAGCATGTTGTCCGGAATGGCTGCACAGTTGATGGCGATGAAGGGACCGTTGGCCCGGGTGGACTGCTGGTGGATGTACTGCGCCAACACCTCCTTGCCGGTGCCGGACTCACCCGAGATCAGCACAGTGGAATCGCTGCGTGCCACGCGCGCGGCCAGTTCGAGCAACTGGCGGCTGGCTGGCTCCAGGGCTACGGGGCCGTCGCTGATGGCCTGACTCACACGCCCCAAGGCATGCCGCGCCACAAGATCCAACAGGGTATTGGGTTCGAAGGGTTTCACCAGGTAATCGGCGGCGCCCTGGCGCATGGCATCCACCGCGCGCTCCACGGCGCCGAAGGCGGTCATCAGCAACACCGGCAACTGCGGGTAGCGCTGACGGACGATGGCCAGAAGTTGGTGGCCGTCCATGCCGGGCATGTTGACGTCGCTGACCATCAGCCCGAAGGACTCCTCACCCAGCGCCACCAGGGCAGCCTCGGCGCAGTCCACCGCACGGTAGTCGTAGCCGCCGATCAGCAAGGTGTCCGCCAGGGCTTCACGCAGGGCGCGGTCGTCTTCGACCAGCAGAATTTTGGCAGTCATCGTCCTTTACTCCTGAAAAACCGAATGTGCCGCGGGAATCAGCGGCAGGACCAGGGTGGCGCAAGTACCGCGACCGGGACGCGAGCGCAGCCGCAGCTCGCCCTGGTGGGCACGCGCCACCGCCTTGACCACGGCCAGCCCGAGTCCGGTGCCGGTGGTCTTGGTGGTGAAGAAGGGTTCGCCCAGGCGCGCCAGGGTGGCGGCGTCGATACCGGGGCCGTTGTCACTGATGGTCAGGTGCAGATCGCCACCGCGCCGGTAGAGGTGGACCTTGAGGCGCAGTTCGCGACCGGCGGCCTGGTTGGCGTTCTCGATCAGGTTGAGCATCGCACCGACCAGGGTGTCGCGATTACACAGCAGTTCGCCCTCGGCGAGGTCGCACTGCCAACGCACGTCCTTGCCTTGCACATGGGACTCGGCCGACGCGCGCAGGGCGGAGAACAGCGCCGACGGCGCCAGGCGGTCCGGTAGCGGCAGCTCGCCACGGGCGAACACCAGCATGTCGCGAACCTGGTGCTCCAACTCATGCAGCCGCTCCTTGAGACGACCAGCAAAGCGCTGCTGCTGATCCGTTGGCAGCACCTGCTGGGTCAGGTGACTGGCATAGAGCAAGGCCGCAGACAGCGGCGTGCGGATCTGGTGAGCCAGGGAGGCGACCATGCGCCCCAGGGCAGAAAGGCGTTCGTGGCGGGAAAGCTGATCCTGCAGGCGACGGGTTTCCGTCAGGTCGGTGAGCAGAACCAGTTGGCCAGGCTCGGCATTCAGGGAGCGGGTGGCAATGGAAAGACGGCGTCCATCCTTGAGGGAGATTTCATGGCCATCGTCTTCGCGCGGGGCGAAGTTACGCGCGATCACTTCGCGCCAGAGCATGCCCACCAGGGGTTGGCCGAGCAGGTTGCGCGCCACGGGATTGGCTTCGCGCACCACGCCCTGCCCATCGATCACGATGACGCCGCCGGGTAGCAGGTCCAACAGGCTCTGCAGGCGGTTGGCGAGCCGCTCCTTTTCCGCCAGCTCCTGCATGCGCTGGGCACTGACCAGGGCCAATTGGCCCTTCAGCTCGGTGACCCGCGCTTCCAACAGGCTGTAGGACTCGCTGAGCTGGGTCGACATCTGGTTGAACAGCGCAAAGGCTTGTTCAAGACCCGCGCGACTGGCCTGTTCGACGGGGGCGGTTTCCGGATTCTGTGCGGGCGTAACGGCGTGGCTCATGCTCTTCTCTCGCTCCATCGACCGTCAGCAGACGGTCGGTCGAGGGAGATATAGCAATACCCGTGCCTAAAATTTAATCCTTTAAAAACAACGACTTGGAAAAAGCGGAATTATTCTTCCGCCAATTCCTCGTCGCGACGGCTCATGCCGTACTTGCGCATCTTCTCCACCAGGGTGGTACGGCGAATGCGCAGACGCTCGGCGGCACGGGCCACGACCCCGGAGGCGTCGTCCAGTGCTTGCTGGATCAGGCCCTGCTCCAGGTTGCCGAGGTAATCCTTGAGATCCAGGCCTTCGGGCGGCAGCAGCGCTGGCGCGGCAACACCCGGAAGACCGGCGCCGATGGCTGAACGCTCTTCGATCTCTTCGCGCAGGCTGGCCTTGAGTTGCTCGTCCTCATCATCCACATGGCGGAATTTCTTCGGCAACTCGCTAACGCCGATGACGCCGTAGGGATGCATGATCGCCATGCGCTCAACCAGGTTGGCCAATTCACGGACGTTGCCCGGCCAGTCGTGGTTGCACAGCGACATGATGGCGGCGGAGTTGAAGCGGATGGAGCCGCGCTTCTCGTGCTCCATGCGCGAGATGAGTTCGTTGATCAGCAGCGGGATGTCTTCCACACGCTCGCGCAACGGCGCCATCTCGATGGGGAAAACGTTGAGGCGGTAATAAAGGTCTTCGCGGAAGCTGCCCGCCTCGATCATCTGTTCGAGGTTCTTGTGGGTGGCCGCGATGATGCGCACGTCGACGTTCTGGGTCTTGTTGCTACCCACGCGCTCGAAGGTGCGTTCCTGCAGCACTCGCAACAACTTGACCTGCATCGGCAGCGGCATGTCGCCGATCTCGTCGAGGAACAGGGTGCCGCCGTTGGCCAACTCGAAGCGCCCTGCCCGGCTGGTGATGGCGCCAGTGAAAGCACCCTTCTCGTGGCCGAAGAGTTCGCTTTCCAGCAGCTCCGCCGGGATGGCGCCGCAGTTGACCGGTACGAATGGCGCTTCGCGACGCTTGGAATGGTAGTGAAGGTTACGCGCCACCACTTCCTTGCCGGTACCGGACTCGCCCAGGATCAGCACGCTGGCGTCAGTGTCGGCCACCTGCTGCATCATCTGGCGGACCTGCTGGATGGCACGACTGGTGCCCACCAGGCTACGGAACAGGTTGGGTTCGCGCTGGCGGCCACGCTCGCGGGCGTGGTCGTACATTTCGCGGTAGACCTGGGCGCGATGCAGGGAGTCGAGCAGCTTGTTGTAGCTGGGCGGCGTCTCCAGGCTGGCCAGCAGGCGACGGCGAAGGTCTTCAGGCCAGTCGGCCTGGACCTGGTCACCGATCAGCAGGACCGGCAGGAACTCATCCCAGGCCAGCAACTGCTTGATCAGTTCGAGCGCACCGCCCTTGGCACCGACCTCGCCCAGCATGACGCACAAGACGTCGCGGCTGGAGCTCAAGGGTCCCGTCACGTCGCGCCAGTCATCACTGCCGCAGTCCAGGTACTCTTCACCGAGGAAATTCAGGATCACCGCGAAGTCGCGGCGGCGATCGCTATTGTCGTCGATCAGCAGAATCTTGGTTTCACGCCACATTGTCTGGTTCTTGCTTTTAGGGCTGAACGCCGTTTTCCACGGCGCATGGGCAGACGGTGCATCTCGAAAGGAGGATCGACCGGCAATTGGCCACTAGTAAAGTGAAAAACCCTTGCCGAGTCAATTTTATGGCGTGCTTTTTTTGGTTCAGCCGACGGAATGGCTAAGCGGTTGTCGGAGCAGTATCGAACTAGTGGCAGATGGGAATCGCAGCGCCATCAGCCGAACAGCTTGTAGACCTTGGCGCCCTGTTGGGCCTGATTGAGCTGGACCAGCTCACCCGCAATACGTTGCTGCTCCGACTGACAGATGGAAACCAGCTCGCGATAAAGGCCAAGCAGTTCTTGCAGGCGACTGCCGAGCGCCTCGACATCATCCACCGCATCGACCATGGCGTCATCGACCACCTGACGGCAGAGCTGGTCCAGCTCACCGATGGCTGCCCAGTCCTGACGAGCCAGCGCATCACGCAGAGCGCTGCCGGTTGCTTCAAGACGCTGGACTGATGCATTCATTGGAATTCTCCTGCCAACCCGGACGGCATCACTGGGCGATGCCATCCCATCCGGTTTTCACGTTACGCAACAACCCTGCTACTTCATCCACCAGCGCAGCGTCGCTTTTCAGGTTCGCTTCGAGCAGGCGGGACACCATGTACTCGTAGAGTGCATCGAGGTTGGCCGCGATATCGCCGCCCTGCTCGAAGTTCAGGCCATCACGCAGACCGCCAATGATAGCGATTGCCTTGCCGATCAGCTCGCCTTTTTGCGCCAGCTGACCACGCTCGATGGCGCCACGGGCTTGGGCGAGGCGCGTCAGGCCGCCTTCCATGAGCATCTGGATCAGCCGATGGGGGCTGGCATCCACGGCCTGGGCCTGGGTGTTCACGGACTGGTACTGCTTGAGGGCCGCCATCGCGTTCATGTTCGCTCTCGCTCGTGTGTCGGGCTTGGATACCTAATGTATCGGCAGCACCCGCGAGAGCTTTAGCCCGCAGCTTTGCGGATATCAGGAAATTTCCGCAGCGACCGGTGCTTCCACTTCCGGACCGATGGAATCCCACGCCTGCTTGATCTCCAGCAGAAGCGTCTCGACCTCGTCAATGGGACGCGGCGAGCTGTCCAGCGCGACGCGAGACAGGCGACGGGTCATGTAGTCGTAGAGGGCATCGAGATTCTCGGCGATCTCGCCACCGAGCTGCTTGTCCAGGCTGGCCTGGAGCACACCGATGATGCTGAGGGTCGAGCCGACCGCCATGCCACGCACTTCCGGATTACCGGTCTCCAGGCCGTGACGAGCAAGGGACAGGCGCTCCAGCGCGCCATCCAGCAGCAGCTGCACCGCACGGTAGGGAGTAACTTCCTGGCTGGTCTTGACCTGCTTGTAGGTATCGATTGGATTGGCCATTACTTAGCTCTGCTTGACTACGCCGGGAAGGTTGGAAAGCGCCTGGCTCAGCCGGTCACTGGTCTGGGTCAGGCTGGCGATCAGGGAGTCCATGGCGTTGTACTGGGCGTACAGGCGCTTCTGGACCTGTTCGATTCGCTGGTTGAGCTTGGTGCGCTGGTCCGTGACCGAATCGAGGGTGTCCTGCAGGCCGTCCTGGCGCTTGGCGAGGATGCCCCCTGTCCCGGTATAGGCGTCCAGCTTCGAATTCATGCGAGCAGTCAGCCCGTTCTCGCCAGTGAAGAAACCAGCGACGGCCTCGTACTGGGTGCTGAGGACCTTGTCGAGTTTCGAGTCTTCAATCTTCAGCGTACCGTCCTTCTGGGTGGTTATACCCAGGTCGGACAGCAAGGAGATGCCATCCTTCTGACCCGACGGATTCACCAGTTCGTTGCGCACGGTGGACACCACCGAGCGCACCGTGGCATCGCCCACGAGGGCGCCAGTCACGGGAGCCTTGTCCTCACCGACCGAGGTCACCGACGTCAGCGTCTTGGTCACCCCCATCAGCTTGTTATAGGCATCGACGAACTTCTTGATGTTGCCCTTCACGGTCGCGGTGTCCTGCTCGACCGTTACCTTGAACTTTTTGCCGGGCTCAGCACTGACCAGGTTGAGGGTGACGTCGGAAATCGCGTCGGACACTGTATTGCTGGCGCTGCGCAGGCTCAGGCCGTCGATCGTGAATTCCGCATCCTGGGCCTGAGAGATGTAGCCACTGCTAGCGGCATTGTTTCCGTCCAGCGCGGTCAGGGCACCGGTGGGGCTGGAAGTCGGATCGTTGTCGGCGAAGTTGCCGATGCGGAAGGCTTCGAGTCCGGCAGAGGCCTGGACATAGATATCCTTGCCCGCGCCCGTGGTATTGGAACTGAGCACCAGGCGCGATGAGCCATCCGCCGGGTTGCTGACGATGTTGGCGCTGACGCCCTTGTCCTTGAGCGCGGTATTCAGGCTGTCACGTATCTCGGAAAGAGTGGCGCCAGCAGCGACCTGCACGTCAACGCCGCGATCACTGGGTCCGAGCTTGACGGTGAGCGTACCGGCTGCGGCTGCGGTGGCGTTCTTGGCGAAGGTGGCGGTGCCGACCTTGCTGGCGGTAGCAAGTTTCTCAACGGTGACCTGATAGGTCCCCGAACTCGCTTTATTGGTGGCGGTAACGGTCGCCAGGTCGGTGTTGCTGGACTTGGCCGAGCGCTTGGCGAACAGGTCGCTGGAGTTGAGGTCCTTCAGCGCGGTCTGGAACTCGCTAATGGCACTCTTAAGCTGGCCGACCGCGGAGAACTTCGATGTAGCGGTCTTTTCCACTCGGGTCAGCTGGGCTTCCTTGGGCGCTCTTTCGGCGTCCACAAGGGCCTTCACGATGCTGTCGATGTCGATGTTCGAACCGAGTCCGGTTATGCCAGCCATTTTTCCGTTACCTCGCCAATCGTCTGACGCCTGCTGCAATGTTCGATAAGGCAGTCAAGAAACGTGCCATGTCGCACGCAAGTACCAGCCGATGTATCAGGCCTCGGCCTTGAACAGCAGGCTGCGCATTTCCGACAAGCTTTCCGCCAGTTTCAGCGCATCCTCCGAAGGAATCTGGCGAATGACCTCACCCGATTCCGAATCGGTCACCTGCACCACGACCCGGCCACTGCTGTCGTCAACGTCAAAGTTCAGGTTGCGGCGAATGCTCTGGACGAACTCCTGGATGCTGGAGGCGGCGGCTTCTACCGGCTCGCGCTCTTCGGCCTCGGACTTTTTCCGTGCCTGCTCGGAAACCTTCTCGGGGCTTTCCTTCTCCGCTGGCCCGCGAACCTGCGCATTGCCGGCCGGAGTGGCATTCACGCCCTTCCCCGTCAGGTTGACTATTCCGATATCCATTGTGCTCACCTCACAAATGGCAAGAAGGGGGGAAGCGCCAAGCACTTCCCCCCGCGTTCAACGCCTTGCCTCGTCCGGGCCTTAGCCCAGGAGGCTGAGGACCGCCTGCGGCAGCTGGTTGGCCTGGGCCAGGATCGAGGTACCTGCCTGTTGCAGGATCTGGTTCTTGGTCAGGTTAGCCGTTTCTGCTGCGAAGTCGGTGTCCTGGATACGACCGCGGGCGGCCGATACGTTCTCACCGATGTTCTGCAGGTTCGAGATGGTGTTCTCGAAGCGGTTCTGCACAGCACCGAGGCTGGCGCGCTGGGCGTCGATGGACTGGATGGCCTGGTCGATGATGATCACAGCTTCCTGGGAAGACTTCACCTCTGTCAGGTCGATGTCCTTCACCTGGTTGTCATCGGTCACGGAGGAGATGGCCAGGTTAGCACCGGTACCGGCAGCGGTTTCGGCAGCTGCGACGCTGGCGCCCGAAGCGAAGGTCAGGTTCTGGATGTTGCCTTCGGCGGAGCCGGAGGTCAGCGACGAAACCAGGTCGATGTCGCCCGAGTCGTTGACGAAGGCACCTACGCCGATGTTGGCGTCGTTGATGACGGTAGCCAGGGCCTGCACCTGCTCGGCAGCGGTGGCACCGCTGGCGTAAGTGGCGCTGAAGGTACGAGCCTGGCCGCCGGCCATGGTGACGGAGATGGCAATGGCGCCGGAAGCACTGGCCGGAGCGGTGGCAACGGAGCCGGAAGTGACGGAACCGGAACTGAAGGTAGCTTCCAGGGACTCGGTGCTCATCTCGTCGATCTTGACGCTGATGGTTTCGTTGGCGGCGCTGCCCACCTGGAAGGTGGTGGTGCCGAAGGTGCCATCGAGGAGTTTGCGACCACCGAAGGTGGTGGTGTTGGAAATACGATCCAGCTCTTTCTTCAGCTCGGTCACTTCGTCGTTCAGGGCCTTGCGTTCTTCGGTGCTGTTGGAACCGTTGGACGATTGCAGGGCCAGGTCACGCATACGCTGCAGGATGCTGGTGGACTGTTGCAGGGCGCCTTCAGCGGTCTGCGCCATGGAGATACCGTCGTTGGAGTTCTTCACCGCAACGCCGAGGCCGTTGATCTGGCTGCTCAGACGGTTGGCGATCTGCAGGCCGGCGGCGTCGTCCTTGGCGCTGTTGATGCGGGAACCGGTGGACAGACGTTGCAGGGAAGTGTCCAGCGCACGGGAGGAGGTGTTCAGGTTGCGCTGGGTGTTGAGCGAAGCAATGTTCGTGTTGACGGTCAAAGCCATGGTGGTGTCCTCCGAGGACTGCTTGTTTGCCTGAGCTTGCGACCTTGGGTGGGCATCGCCCAGGCACCCGTAAAGTTCGCATTCGTACTTCGTATCGGCGGTGTCGGAGGAAGCTTTAGGGGCGTTCAAAAAAATTTCTTGCCCGAGGCTTGCCACGCCAACGTCCGCCATCCAGTCAGCTTTTCGACCACCCTCCGGAAAACTTTAGGGGGATGCTGACCGATCCGGCAGGATGCCCTGCCCACGTCCGGAAACGACAAGGCCCCGCACATGCGGGGCCTTGACGGCTTCGACGCCAGGAGCTTTAGAGCGAACCGGGCGTCCAGCCCTTGAGCCAGAGCTCAAGGTTGCGACCTTCCAGCATCCAGTCCCGGCGAACCACGGTCTGGAGCTCGTCACCCATGCGGGCAGTGGCATCCAGGTCAGCCAGGTGCATATGGATTGCCTCCACCCAGTCCTTGAAGCGGTTCTTCACGCGGGTCACCGGCAGGTCGCCCTGATAGCAGCGGATGTCACTGCAGATCACCGGGAAACCGCAGGCGCCGTACTCCAGCAGACGCAGGTTGCTCTTGCACTCGTTGAACAGGTTCAACTCGACCGGAGCCAGGGCCAGATCCAGGTTCAAGCGCGCCAGCGCCGCCGGATACTGCTCGATGGCCACACCGGGGTGGAACTCGTGGACGTAGGGGCGCATGGACTCCGGACACATGCCGAAGAAGACCCACTCCACTTGGTTCGCCAACGCTTTCACAACGTCCTCGATCAGTTCCAGGTCGCCGGTATGGCTCGAACCACCCGCCCAGCCCACTCGCGGCTTGGCGGAAACCCGACGCTGGCCCTGCAGCCCCTGCCACCAGCCGACCGGCAGACGGTTCTCGACCACCAGGATGTCATCGTGCATGCCGGCAAAGGCCTCGGCGAGCGGCTCGGTGGATACCACGAAGCGATCGACGAACCCCAGGCCGCGCCGCAGGGACTTGAGGATGTCCTTGGGCATGTGCTGGCGGTGCGCGCTCTTCATGGGCAGGTTCAGCAGATAGTCGTCCAGCTCGTAGACCTTGAATGCCCCGGAGAAAGCCTTCATCCGGCGCATCGCCTCCAGACGCTCGTCGCCGATCTGCCGTTGCAGCACGATAGTGTCCGGCGCATAGCGCTCCAGATCGGTCACGTGCATCAGCCCCATCGACAGCGCACCGTCGACCATCCCTGCCTGTTGCAGGGCCGCGAAGGGCTGCATGACGCGGTAGTGACCACAGCCGAACTGGTCCGCCGGATGGGCCAGCACTGTCGGCAGCGGCTTCCAGGAAGAAAGCGGACGCCAGGACAGCGCGGTGTCGGCCAGTTTGAAGCCGCCTGGCTGGGCCAGCGAGAAGTTGGGGTTGTACGCCGGGTCGCGAGCCAGCACCGGCAACCACCGAGCATAGAAGGCATCCTGCTCATCCCCGGAGGCAACGGGCGTCTCGTCCGCATCGAGCATCAGTTTCGCGCTCGCCGCCCAGACCGTCAGGTAGCCCGCCTGCCGGGCACGCAGGCAAATGTCCGCGTCGACGTAGCGCTCCGGCAGGTCTTCAGCGATTCCGCCAAGGGCCTCGTACAGCTCCCGGGCAATCATCAAGCAGTCCCGGCTCACAGCGCTGTAGTCCTGGTCGACCTGCAGGCGCTGCAGGTAGCCAGGGGCGTTCGGGGATTCGCCTACGAACGGGCGCCCCACCGGCCCTTCCAGGCCGAGTATCAGCCCTGCATGGCGAATCGTGCCATCCGCGGCAAGGAGCTTACCCCCAACCACGCCGACTTCCGGACGCTGGGCGTGATTGACCAACTCGTCCAGCCACTGCTCATCGATCACCGCCGTGTCCGGCGAAAGCATGAGCAGGTATTCGCCCTTCGCCTGGCCGGCCGCCAGATTCAGCGCAGCAGCCACACCGAGTTGCGCAGCAGCAGGCCAGACGGTCCTTAGGCGCGCCTCACCCATGCCTTCGAGAGCCTTCAGCCAGTCCCTGACCTCGCCCGCCGAAGGATCGCTCTCGATCAGCAACAGTTCGTAGTGCGGATAACGGGTCGTTTCCAGCAGGCTTTCCACACAACGTTGCAGTCGCGCCAGATGGCTGCCAGCCAGGACCAGCAACGACACCATCGGCTGCTGCGAGTGCCCGTAGTAGACGCAATACTGCCCCGGCTCACTGGATTCGATCCTGGGTTGCTCGTAGCCCCGCTCCTGTAGATGACGCAGGATCGCCACGCGCTCATCTTCGATGTCGAATACGGCCGGCGCATCGGTGATGAGCAGCGGCTCGGCGATGTGTCCGAGCCCGGCAAGTCCGCCAGAGCCGATCAGCCGCAAAATCATGTCCAGCTCCACCGCCCGTGGGAGCCCCGCATCGAAACCGCCGGCCTCGAGCAGCACATCCCGACGGAACAACCAGTGATGGGCCATGCCCGCCGGGAAGCTGAGCAGGTAGTCGAGGTTGAATGCCGGTCGGAAGGCGGCGCCCAGATCGCCATTCGCCTGACGGTACATCTGGTCGCAATACACAGCCCGGCAATCGGGCGCCGTCAGCAATTCCAGGCACGCCATCAGCAGACCGTTGGGCGTTAGCTCCTCGCCGGCGTTGACTAGGACGAGCCAGTCGAAATCGGCGGTCTGCAGCGCCTGGTTGAGCGGCATCACCCAGGCATCCGGAGATATCTCGACGATCCGACCGCAGAAGCCGTCCGCAGCCGATTGCGCAACGGTCAGCAGCAACGGCTGAATATTGCAATAGGTCAGGCGCGACGGATTGAGGGACGCCAGGGTGGCAGCCAGCGCCGCTTTGTCGCCCTTGAGGTCGAGCATCACGACCCCGACGGAAGGTCCCTCGCCGCAATGGGCCAGGCGTTCCTCCACTAAGCGCTGTTGGACGGTAGTCAGCGAACGCTTCGTCAGCCAGTCCTGAAGACGAACTCCCGTCCCTAATCCCCCTATCCGCCGCAGCATCTCGTCCCGACCAGCACGCACCGCAACGCTGCCGCCATCGGAATGGCGCGAGTAGAGTTCGCGATACAGTGCCGGATAGTCCTTTAATGCCTGCTCCGAGCGACGGGCCGGCTCAACCTGGCGCATCCGCACTTCGACCGTTTCACTACGAACGTGCCGAAACGTCGTGCGCGCCGCAAGCCGCATCAAGAAGTCCCAATCTTCCAGCCCCGCCAAAGATTCATCGAAATCACCAACTGCGAGAGCAAGCGACCGCGGACAAGCGAAGGTATTAATCGGAATGTAGTTATTGACTAGCAAGCGCTCTTTGGAATAGCCGTGATGAGCGTATCGTTGCTCACGAGCCAGCTCGATCCGCCTGCCTCCGTCGATAGTCTCGGTGATGAAAACCGCATCGGTGTACACAACAGTCTCGGGATGGGTTCCAATCGCCTGGACCAGTTCCTTCAAATGGTTCGGGAGGAACAGATCGTCGTCATCCAAGTACACGACATATTCGCCACGAGCAAGGCGCAATGCCGCATTGCGGGCAGCGGCCGGACCTCGGTTACGCCCCTGACGGATGTAGGTTATGGGGAAGTCATAGCCGGTGAGTATGGACTCAACCGGCTCACCATTGTCGTTGACCAGAATCACCTCAAAATCGGTGAATCGCTGTGCAGCGAGGCTATCCAATGCATCACGCAGGAGGTTGGCGCGGTTGAAAGTGGTCAGCACCACCGAAAAGTAAGGAGAGGAAGACTTCTGTCCAGCGCTCTTCCCTCCTAACTGAATCATGAAATGCGCAGACCCACAGGAAGGGGAAAGTTGGAGGACCTCGTTGACCTTGTTTGACCACTCATCCTTGCTCTCCAGCAGCAGGCCGGCAGCACGGATGATTTCCTCGGAAGCAAAGCACTCGGTGTTCCTGAAGACGACAGAGGCCCACGCAAGTCCGCTGTCCACGCTGTCAATGCGCGAGTCGAAAGGCAGGGCGCGGGCCTGCACCTCATATCCACTGCGTAAAACCTTGATCAGGAAATCCCACAGCCCGCCGCCAAGGACCATTGCCGGTGAGTAGCCGCCCACTTTGACGAAAGTCGACTTTCGACACAGTACGGCCCCGGCTTGTGCGCCGATCGACCAATCGAAGGATGCGTGCGCACCCGCCCAATCGCCCTTTGTGAAACAGATTGCGGCAGTGTCCTCATTCCGGTCGAGGTGCTCTCGGGCCGACACGAGTTGCCGCATGTCCGGTACAAAGCCTGGTTCAGCAAGCAGGAGATGCTGGCAGGACGCGCCTTTGACCTCTTCGCTTATCGAAGCCAAGCCTTCATGAGTGCACCCGTTCAAGAACAGCGTGTCGCCAGCAGTGTCCGATATCTCGCGCCACGTTTCATCGCCAACTACCGCTTCGCCCGAGGAAGGCACTGCGACGACCATCAGGGCATTCCCGTCCGTGGGAACACCGGCTGCTGCGGTTCCTTCCAGCTTGTCGAGCACAGATGTCAGGCGCTGCTGGATATGCGCATAGACGGAGCTGTCGTATTGCGCCATGCGTATACGCAGATATCCTGCAACGTTCGCTGCAGCGGAAGCATGATCACGTAGCAGTTCGTCCGCATATCTTTCCAAAATGAAAAGATGCGTATAGAGCGGTTCCAAGGAACCATAGAAATTCGTACGCGAGTACTGGCTATCATGCGATCGATAACAGGACCCTGGGGCCACTTCGAATGCAAAGTCCTTGTACTTCAGTGCAAGTCTGACAAACAGTTCCCAGTCTGCCCCACCCCACGCGTCAATATTTAAATAAAGATCACTCGCTATCTTTTCGCGATCAAATACAACCCCGCACAATGTCACATAGCAATCATAGGCAAGCAGATCTACGAACTCGCTCCTCCCCCCCTGATACGAAGTCTTGGCATACCCCGGATGCTTCTGCGCACCCTGCAGATCTCCGGCGGCGTCCATAAGCATGATGGGTGAATAGGCAAGCACACAGGATGGGTTCTCCTGCAATGATCCGACGAGGCGGGAAAAGTGCCCAGGCAACAGACAGTCATCCGCACTGACGATAGACAGGTAACGCCCGGTACCGGCCTGGAAGGCCAGGCTGAAATTCAGGCATACACCAATATTCTGCTCATGCTGAATCAACCGAACCCGCTCATCCTTCAGGTACTCAGAAACGATCTCGACCGTGTCATCCGTCGAGTTGTTGTCCAGGATGAGCAACTCAAAATCTGAGAAGTCCTGATCCAGAATGCTTTCAACACATCGAGATATGTATCTCGAATAGTTGTAGGAGGTCACAACCACCGTCAACATCGGCTGCTGCATAGCACACCCATCAATTATTTAATAAACGCAGAACTTCAAATTCGCTTCAGGTAGCCATCCGGCGCGACGGTTATCAACAACTTCGCCTCGAGATCTCTGTCGATAACAAACTCGTCGCTTTCCTTGAGGAATTCGTGAACCGCCGTCTTTGGGTTGTTTCCAAGGCTCCAGGGCCTACCCTCGGCGATCAGCGACGCGGGCAAGTCCTCTACCACCGTATCCATCACAACGCAGTACCCGCCCTTGCAGACCAGAGGGGCGTACGCGCGCAGCTCTGCCAGAACGTGGTCATGGGAATGGTTGGAGTCGAGCACCACTATTGCCCGTTTGCCTTTCGCGAGCTCTTGCACCTGCGCGATCACGTTCGGGTCGATGGAGGAGCCCTCGATCAACCGCAAGCGGCGATTCATTGGATGTTCTTCGATGGCTTTGCGGTTATGTGCACGGATCTCGATGTCGATGCCAATGACTTCGCCATGCCCCATCAGCTCGAGCAGGGACGCGTAGTAGAGGACCGATCCCCCGTGTGCCACGCCGGTCTCGATGATCAGGTCCGGACGGGTGGCCCAGACGATCTCCTGCATCGCCATCATGTCCTGGGGAAACTGGATGATCGGCCGCCCCATCCACTTAAAGTTGTAGACATAGCGGTGAGGTGAAGTCTCACGCAGCCAGATGCGCGACAGCGCCTGAACATCTCGGTCAGCCTTGAGGCCCTCGATCTGAGTCTGCATATCTGAATCGAACGGGTCAGTCGCGTTCATGCAGGAAGTCTCTCCGGAAAATGATGTTGAAAACCATGCTCTACCAGCAGCCGGCAAGATCAAGCCTTCAAGATGGCCTGGCTCATACCAGGGTACCGACGCCGTGAATTAGTCCGGCGGCAACGCCCCGTGATACCAACCCCTTGCGAATTTCCTCGAAGAACGTGGTGGACCCGACGAAGAAAGCGCAATGCTCGCCGGGGACGATGTTCTGCGGCGAGCGGATGGGGCGTGCATAGCCATCGATGAATTTGTCGTGCCAGCTTGGGTTGGAGTCGAACAGGTCGTGTTCACCAAAATCGCCCACCGTGGCCAAGTAAGGAATGCAGCGCAACGGTGCGTAGTAGCCGCAACGACCATCGAAGTTCGAATACAGCCCCGCGAATGCCTCGATTCTCTGCTGTGCACGCTCGAAATAGCCATCACAAACGGGCCGCCCCTCTTCCGACTGGAAAGAACCGGCTCCCTTGCGTGCTACGACATGGAACGTATTGCCATAGGAGCCCCTGTCGATTCGCACCTCGTTGAATCCGGCCGCCCGCAGGATTCGACCAATGGATGTTTCCGTGAACATATTGACGTGCTGGTGCTCCAGCATCGAGATGTCGCCGACCATGATCGACTGCGTCGAGTTGGTCGTCGCAAAAGCGAAGGTACCCCCAGGCACCAGAGCCTTGCAGACATTCCGGGAAAACTCGACCACAGCCCCTACGTGCTCGAAGACGTCGTTGCAGAAAACGAAATCCGCGTGCAACCCCATAGCATCCACATCAAAAAACTGGTTGATCAATTCGAAACCTAGGCGCTTGCTCCACCGCAACGAATATTCGGAGGGATCAATACCGGTAACCTGCCAGCCACGTTGACGCATGAACTCGATGCTGAAGCCCGCTCCGCAGCCAATCTCAAAGATTTTCTTCGGCTGGGCCGCTTGAACCGACTCCAGGAAGAACGCATTCACGCTCGCCCCATAGGTATCGATCTGCCCGGACTCGGGGTTGATGAAACCGATGTTGGCATCCTGCCGATAAGCAAGATCCAGACCGGCCTGCTCCGTGGCCGTCAGTGCGAGCTCCAAGTAGTCGAACTCAGCGTTCAACTTTAGGCGTACCGGCATGCGCGGCTCTATGCCGGGAACGGAAACACTGCGATCACTGAGCCGCCAGTAAAACGGCATCGAAGCGATCTCAAGGCAGTTTTTGTGAGCAATCCAGTGCGGCTGCATGCGCGGCTCCAATAGTCTGATGGGAGAAGAACACGCCCTTGTCAGTGCGTGTGCCGGTGAAGTGGAGCACCTGGAACCCCGACCGATCGCTGAGTCGCCGGGTCAGCTCATCCAGCCTGGCGGCATTGGCCAGGCTCGGCGTGGCAACCCGAAGTCGACGTGGCAGCACATAGCTATCGAGCACAATGATTTCGGGCAGCACTGATTGCAGTTCACCGGTCAGTTGCTCCAGCGACGGAGGCTGCCCGATCTCATGTACCACCTCGACGGCCATAATCCCATCAAGGTGAGGCGCATGCTGGAAGTTGTAAGCGCCATAGTTGACTATGCGGCTGGCCGCCAACTCGCTTGCATGGCACAGCACGTAGTAAATCGGCATCGTCAGCGGTTCGACCCTGAAATACAGGATCGACAATTCGACGCTGTCGAGACTCTCCATCACGGCAGGGTCCAGCGCGGCTAGCGGACCGGCCAGGATGCAGGCATCGAAATGCTCGTGCAGCGCCTGACCATCGCAAATCAGCACATCGTCCTCCAGACACACATCACAACCCAGCTCGACGGTAACGCCACACCCCTGCAAGTAATCCAGCGCACGAACGGAAAGGTCATGGCCGGCGGAGCTGAAGAACAACGCTCTGCGACCGCCGTAAACCTCCCCGGCTGGCTGAGCCTGCAAGGGGTTCCCGATCACGGCGTCCAGCCATGGATCCTGCTTCAGAGAATCGGTTTCCGACTTATCACACAGGACGATCCGCCGCAGGTCAAAGAAGCAGTGGAGTGCTCCGGGAGCTAGCGCTTCTGCTGGCCGTTTCCAGAGCTTTTCGAGAATGGGGGCGACCACCCGTTGCGCCGCAACGGTCCCGAAGCGCGCGCACAGTTCGCTGATAGCACTGTCGCCACTACCCTGCTGCTGTCGCTTCAGGATCTGTTGACGTATCTGTTCCCGCTCGGGCAGACCACGGACATCGGGATAGATGCTGTTGGGATTGAGTCCCCCCCAATTGAACGAAGAGCCGATATCCACCTCCACGCCGCGCTTCTCGATGAATACGTCGGCGCCGAACATCTCGACCAGCAGGTCTCGCTGCGCATCCCCAACGTAGAGAACGTGCATACCCAGCTCGCAAACACCGAAGGGGGTATCCACTGACGTGTACAGCCCCCCGAGGGTTCGCCCTTTTTCAAGCAGGGTGACATTCCAGCCCAACTTCCTCAGCTGGGCTGCGGCCACTAGGCCGCCTATCGAAGCTCCGATGATCACGGCACTGGGCATAGTCAGTCTCCGTAAACCAGATAGCTGAGGTGCGGGCAGATTGGGTCGCGTAGCAGCCGGATTTCGTCCGGACTGAACACCTCGTACAGGGCCCGGGTCTCGCCCGGCCAGTTGGCTTGATTGAGTTCCTCGAAGGCCAACACGCTGCCTTTTTGCAGTCGCGGCTTGATCTGCGACAGCAACTCCAACGTCGGCTGATAGAGTCCCAGGCCGAAATTGGCCATGGCCACGATCGTTTCGGGATGCTCCTGCAAGTACTGCGCGAGCCCCTCTGCGGCATCGCCCGGAATCACGAAAGCGTTTTTCACATGGCCAAGCGGACGGTTCAGGTCGTGTAACTCGAGGCCGCGAAGTATCTCTGCCATACCCTGCGAGAACGCCATGCCGCCCTGGCATTTCAGAGCGATGTCTTCACCGCCGTGATCTTTCTCTCCCAGCATCGAGAAGCCATTGAACGAGTCGAAGCCAATGAATTTCCGGTTGTGGTTGTAGGGCTCATAAATCGCGTTGAGTTGCAGCCAAGTGAAGAACGACGCGCCGCGATGGATGCCGAAATCCAACACCGAGCCGTGCAAAGACAAGATACGTTTGTAGATTTCGACGCGCGCCAGCATGTAACTGAACGACTGACGCGGCATGAAGCGCGCCATGGCATGCGCCTTCTCGGTGAAGGTGCCGGAGCTCTGCTCGAAATAATCGCCAACTTCAGCGAAGTATCGTTTTTCGCCGTCGAGGTAATTGCGTGGGTTGGATTGATCCATGGCAGTTCCTTAAATGCTGATAACCAGCCAGCGACAGCGGCAGACGACTGATTCGACCCAAGACGACAGGCGACCAGGGCGGCCCGGCGACGAAACTCCCAGAACGGGCTGGCAGGCTCTTCCCTTGTATGCGGAACCGTCTTCACGCTGCTTGTTCATGCTTGACATCACCCAGCGACCTGAGCTTCCCGCCAGCCTTTAACGCCCGATGCGATGAAACTCCGACCTTCCCGCCCACAATTGGCCACCAGATCGAGGATGGTGACATAGGGGGTAAAGGGCGCGAATTTCTGCAGGTATTCGTGCTTGCGGTAATCCATGTAACAGACTTCGATACCGGCCTGTTCGCAGGCTGGGTGATCGAGATAGTTCAACGCCCCCATACCGGTCACGTAGCGGCTTCCGCCCAGGTGGCTCACCAGCCTTTGGATCAGCTCGCTCTTACGCCCCGGTAACCCGAGCTGCGAGGAGCGATGCAGCCGCTTTCCCTCCAGCAGGTCGAAGTAGCGAGCCACCGCCTGCATGCCGTCGATCAGCATCTCGCAGAAACTCAGCTCGCGGCGCAGCAGCACCGACTCAGCGAGGCCCATGGCGTCCTGCAGGTACGGCGTTCCCGCCATTGACAGCGCCAGGCTGCGCAGATGCTTGTCGCGCCAACCGCCCTCTTCCGAGCATTCCAGGTCGCATATGCGCGCATCGCGGCTGTGCTGGCGCAGCGGGACAGTCAGCCAACTGCTGCCGGTCGGCGTCTTGTACTGCACGCGATTGATGAAGCCGCGGGCGAACTGCACGTCATCGAAGAACACGAAGTCATCGGCCAGCCGCCATTGCTCGAACAACCCCACCCAGGGGAAGTACATCGGCTGGGAAATCACCACGGTGCTCACCGGCCAGCCTCGCGGTGCAGGGACTCGATGACCGCGCAAACCCGATCGATCTCCACCTCGGACATGTCGTGGAAGCTGGGCAGGTTGACGGCCCGTGCAGCGATGCTGGCCGCATTGCCGCCGTCGGGTTTCCGGTAGCCCTCGAACATCGGCAGGTCCGACAGCGGGTAGAAGAACACCCGCGCGTCGATATTGTCCTCGGCGAAGCGCGCCAGTAGCCGTTCGCGCGAGACACCAAGCTCGGCAGCGAACACCACGGTGGGCATCCAGGCGCCGATGCGGGTTCCGGCTGGCTCCGGGTTGAGGCTGAGGCCGGCGAGACCTTCAAGGCGGTGTCGATAGGCCGTGAGAATCCCGCGCTTGCGCTCGATCAGTTCGTCGATCCGCTCGACCTGGGCACACCCCAGGGCCGCTTGCAGGTTGGAAATCTTGTACTTGAAGCCCAGCAAGTCGGGCCAGAACTGGCGCGTCTGGCCACGCACACGGCCGTGGTTGGACAGGCTCAGCACACGCTCGTACAGCTCATCATCATTAGTGACGAACATGCCGCCTTCGCCGGTCGTCATGGTCTTGGTGCCATGGAAGGAGAACGCCCCGAAACGCCCCAGGCTGCCGGCACGATGCCCCTGGTATTGGGCGCCGATGGCCTCGGCCGCGTCCTCCACCACCGGGATGCCGTGGCGCTCACCGAGGGCCAGCAGCGCTTCCATGTCACAGAGGTTGCCGTACAGGTGCACGGCAATGATCGCCTTGGTTCGCGGCGTGATGGCAGCTTCGACTCGAGCCGGATCCAGGCACCAGGAGTCCTCGAGGATGTCGACGAATACCGGCGTCGCCCCCAGGTGCACGACCGGCGCGACTGAGGCGATCCAGTTGGTATCCGCCAGGATGACCTCGTCGCCGGCACCGACACCCAGCGCCGCCAGGCCCATATGCAGGGCGCCAGTGCAGCTCGACGTGGCGATGGCGTGCTTCACGCCCAAGTGAGATTTGAAGGCAGCCTCGAAGCGCTCGATGTACTCGTAGCAGCGCGGCCCCCAGCCATTGCGGGCAGCATCGGTCACGTACTGCACCTCCAACTCGGAGATGGACGGCCGGGTGTACTGGATACGCGGGTTCATTTGACCTCCAACGTCGGTACGGCCGTGACGAAACGCCCGCCCCACTGGCGAATGCGTTCGTTCTGCCGCATCACCTCATCCGCGATGTTCCACGGCAGGATCAACAGCAGGTCGGGCCGCACGTCGTCCAGCTCCTCTGGGGAGCAGATCGGCACATGGCTGCCTGGCAGGTACTTGCCCTGCTTCGACGGCGCAGCGTCGAACACCCAGGGCAGCAGGTCGGGCTTGACCCCGGCGTAGTTGAGGATGGTGTTGCCCTTGGCTGCGGCACCATAGGCGGCGACTCGTCGCCCTGCCCGCTTCTGCTCCAGCAGAAAGCCGAGCAGATCGTCCTTCACCCGATCCGCCCTGGCCTGGAAACCGCTGTAGATCGCCAGGTCACGCAAGCCGGCGCTCGCCTCTGCCCGCAGTACGGCATCCACTGCCGCCGAGCAGGGGCGCTCGTCCTCCTGGTGGCAGGCGAAGATTCGCAGGCTGCCGCCATGGGTGGTCAACGCCTCGACGTCGTGTACTCGCAGGCCGGCGGCCGTCAGGATGCGCTCGACGCTGTAGAGCGACAGGTAGGAGAAATGTTCGTGGTAGACGGTGTCGAACTGCACCAGTTCGACCAGCCGCAACAGGTGCGGAAACTCCAGGGTCAGGGTGCCACCGGGCTTGAGCACGGCCTTGAGGCCACGGGAGAAATCGTTGATGTCCGGCACGTGGGCGAACACGTTGTTGCCGATCAGCAGGTCCGCCTGACGACCGTCCTCCGCCAGGCGCCGGCCCAGGGCCTCGCCGAAGAATTCGCGCAGCACCGGAATGCCGAGACGTTCGGCCGCGTCAGCGGTGCTCGCAGTGGGCTCGACACCCAGACAGGGAATGCCCGCCGCAACGAAGTTCTTCAACAGGTAGCCGTCATTGGAAGCGACCTCGATCACCAGGCTGTCCGCGCCCAGTCCGAGACTTTCATGCATACGCTCGGCATAGCGGCGTGCGTGCTCCAGCCAACTGCTGGAGGTGGAGGAGAAATAGGCGTACTCGGCATCGAACAGCTCGCCGGCCTCGGCATAGTCTTCGGTCTGCACCAGCCAGCACTGGTCGCAGACCCACAGGCGCAACGGGAAATAGCGCTCGGGCCGGGCAAGGTCGGCAGCGGTCAGGTAGGCATTGGACGGCGGCGCATGACCAAGGTCCAGAAATGGGTGCTGCAGCGCGGTATGGCAATGCCGACAGTTCATGGGGCCAGTCCGATGAAGTCCGGGGTGAGGAAAGAATGTTGGCGATCACGTTGCGACAGGTCGCGCGCCTCCAACGGCCAGGCGATCGCCAGTGCGGGGTCATCGTGGCGCAGACCGCCCTCGGCGTCGGGGCGGTAGAACTCGGTGTGCAGATACAGCAGCTCGCTGTCGGTCTCCAGTACCTGGAAGCCGTGGGCACACCCTTCCGGAATCACCAGCATGCGCTGGTTCTCAGCGCTCAGTTCCTCCGCATGCCAGCGCAGGAAGCTGGGCGACCCACGGCGCAGATCGACGACCACGTCCCACACTCGGCCGCGCGTACAGCGCACCAGCTTCATCTCGGCATGGGGAAAATGCTGGAAATGCAACCCACGCACGGCACCGACGGCGCAGGTGCGGGACTGGTTGATCTGCACGATGCGTCGCTCGCCCAGCAAGGGCGCCAGGCTGTCAGCACAGAACAGGCGGGTGAAGGCGCCACGCTCATCACGATGCGAAGGACAGTCGACGCGCACCAGGCCGTCGATGGGCGTAGTGGCCAGGTTCAAGCCCATACACACTCCGCCTGGCGCGCCGCCTCGCCGAAGCGTTTCAGTTGTTCGAAAGTGGCTGGCCCCTCGCCGGCGAGGTCGCGGCGATACCAGTCAGCGGTTATTTCCAGGGCAGTCTCCAGCGCCCAGACCGGCGTCCAGCGCAGGCGCGCCCGCGCCTTGGCGCTGTCCAGGTAGAGCAGTTGGGCCTCGTGCAGGCCATCACTGGACGTGGCACGCCAACCCAGGGCCGGCCAGTGCCGCTGCAGCGCATCGAGCACTTGCGCCACCGGTCGGTTGGCCTCGGGTGAAGGACCGAAGTTCCAGGCCTCGGCGCAGGCACGATCACCCTCCAGCAGGCGCTGGCCGAGCAAGAGGTAGCCGGAGAGACACTCCAGCACGTGCTGCCAGGGCCGGGTGGCCGAAGGGGAACGGATTTCCAGCTCGCGGCCCGCTTGAACGGCACGTACCAGATCGGGAATCAGGCGATCTTCCGCCCAGTCACCACCACCGATGACGTTGCCGGCCCGCGCGGTGGCCAGCAGCGGGCCCCGTTCCTGCCAGAAGGACTTGCGGTAGCTGTCGCAGAGCAACTCCGTAGCAGCCTTGGAGGCGCTGTAGGGATCGTACCCGGCCAGCCCGTCAGACTCACGATAGCCCCAGGACCACTCATGGTTCTCGTAGACCTTGTCGGTGGTCACCACCAGCACGGCCTCGACGCCTTCTACCTGGCGGCAGGCTTCCAGCACGTTGGCGGTCCCCATGACGTTGCTGGACCAGGCAAGCAGCGGGTCGCGGTAAGACGGCCGGACCAAGGACTGGGCAGCCAGGTGAAACACGATTTCGGGACGCTGGGCCGCGACTACTCCGCGCAGGAATTCGGCGTCGCGGATGTCGCCGCGCAGGTCTGTTACCGGCAGTTGCAGCGCTGTCCAGTGGCGGGCGTCGCCATCAGCCTCCACAGGCAGGGATACGCCAGTCACCTCGGCCCCCAGTTCGACCAGCCAGGCGGTCAGCCAACTGCCCTTGAAGCCGGTATGCCCGGTAACCAGGACCCGGCGCCCGCGATAACGCTCGGCGAATTGGCCCATTACCAGACCTTCCAGGGCGCGCGGCCGCCGTACCAGAGGTCGTTCAACTGATTCTTGTCGCGCAAGGTATCCATGGCCTGCCAGAAGCCGCGATGGCGGAATGCCATGAGCTTGTCATCGGCCGCCAGCTGCATCAAGGGCGCCCCTTCCCAACTGCTCTGGTCGCCGTCGATATAGTCGATGACCGAGGGATCGAGCACGAAGAAGCCACCATTGATCCAGGAGCCATCACCGGCAGGCTTCTCCTGGAAGCTGCCGACCCGCTCCTCATCCAGGCCCAGCGCGCCGTAACGCCCCGGCGGCTGGATGGCGGTCACGGTGGCCGGCTTGCCGTGGGAATGATGGAAATCCACCAGCGCGCCAATGTCGATGTCCGCCACGCCGTCGCCGTAGGTGAAGCAGAACGGCTCGTCGCCGAGATGCTCGCGGACGCGACGCAGGCGGCCACCGGTCAGGGTCTCTTCCCCGGTGTCGACCAGCGTCACCCGCCAGGGCTCGACGTAGCGCTGATGGACTTCCATGGTGTTCTTCGACATGTCGAAGGTGACATCGGACATGTGCAGGAAGTAGTTGGCGAAGTACTCCTTGATCACGTAGCCCTTGTAGCCCAGGCAGATGACGAAATCCTGGATGCCGTAATGGGAGTAGATCTTCATGATGTGCCAGAGGATTGGCTTGCCGCCGATCTCGATCATCGGCTTGGGCTTGAGGTGGGACTCCTCGCTGATGCGAGTGCCCAGGCCTCCGGCAAGAATGACCGCCTTCATCACTACCCCCTTGGGGCCAGGGGAGCGTGCTCTCCCTGGCGTACCGACCTGTCAATTAGTCGGCATGCTGTTGTTCGATGCCCAGGTTCTGCAATAAGCAGGCCACCCGGCCGAGAGGCTTTCGCCGGAGTGGATATCCTGGGGGATCGATCAGGCCGGGAGACGACCGATAGAGTGGTAGCGCAGGCCGTAGCGCTGCATCACGCGGGGATCGTAGAGGTTGCGCCCGTCGAAGATCAGGGCGTCTCTGAGGGTATTGCGGATCAGGTCGAAATCCGGCGCCTTGAAGCTCTGCCAGTCGGTGACGATGGCCAGCGCATCGGCCCCTTCAAGCGCTTCTTCCTTGCTGTCCAGCAAGACCAGGTCAGGCCGCTCGCCGTAGAGGCGACGGCATTCCGGCATTGCCTCCGGGTCGTAGGCGCGAACCTGCGCGCCGGCCCGCCAGAGCTGCTCCAGCAAGGTCCGGCTCGGCGCTTCGCGCATATCCCCGGTGTTGGCCTTGAAGGCAAGGCCCCACAGGGCAATGACCCGGCCGCGCAGATCGCCGCCGTAGTAGTGGTGAATGCTTTCGCCGACCTTGCGTTTCTGCCGCTCGTTGACCGTGGCCACCGCATGCAGGATCGCTGGCTCGTGGCCGGCGGTTTTTGCCGATGCCTTCAGCGCGCTCACATCCTTCGGGAAGCAGGCGCCGCCGTAGCCGCAGCCAGGGTAGATGAAGTCGTAGCCGATGCGCGGATCGGCGCCAATGCCACGGCGCACCGCTTCGATATCGGCACCGAAGAGTTCGGAAAGCCCCGCCATCTCATTCATGAAAGATATCTTGGTGGCCAGGAAGCAGTTGGCCGCGTACTTGGTCAGCTCGGCGCTGCGCCGATCCATGACCATGATCTTTTCGCGATTGCGGTTGAACGGGTTGTAGAGCTCCTGGAGCAGTTCGATGCTGGCGGGCTCGCTGGAACCGATGATGATCCGGTCGGGCCGCTGGCAATCGCTCACCGCCGCGCCCTGCTTGAGGAACTCGGGATTGGACACCACGTCGATGTGCAGTTCGCGACGACCACGCTCGGCAAGGACCTGGCTCATCAAGGCCTGCAGTTCGTCGGCGGTGCCCACCGGCACGGTGGACTTGTTGATGACGACCTGGTCGTTTCCGGTGACGCTGGCAATGCCCCTGGCCACCTCGAACACCTGGCTGAGGTCCGCCTGCCCTTCGGCATCGGATGGCGTGCCGACGGCGATGAACTGCACCCGGGCATGGCGAACGGCGTCCTCCAGCGAGCCGGAGAAGCGCAGGCGCCCCGCCTGGACATTGGACTGCACCATACCCGTCAGGCCGGGCTCGAAGATCGGCACCTCGCCACGCTCGAGCATCGCCCGCTTGCCGGCATCGCTTTCAATGCACAGCACGTTGTGGCCAACGTTGGCCAGCACGGCAGCCTGCACCAGGCCGACGTAACCCGCCCCGAAAACACCGATATTCATTCCCGCTCCCCAAGGCTCCGGCGGCGTGCCAATCAGCCCAGCTTATTGAACAGCGTCAGCGACGCGATCTTCACGTAACTCTGCTGCGACGCTTCCAGGATGATCGACTGGAACGACAGCCGCGACAGGGCCTCGGCATAGTCCAGCTCGCGCAGGTCAGCCTGCACGGCCTTGTTCACCAGGGTCACGTCTTCGTTGTCAGTCAGGGTGGACTCCACCACGTTCAGGCGAGCGCCGATGCCACCGCGCACCGAGTCGACCACGGTCATGCCGTTGTCCAGGTTGGTCAGGGCCTCAGCCACGGAATCCCGGACCTGCAGGCTGCCGGCCGGCGTGTCGGGGGCGTTGTCCAGGGTCATGCGCAGGTTCGCGATGGTGTCGAGGATGCCCTGTTTCTGCTGGCTGGCCTGGGGAGTGACTTCGATGGTTTCCCCGCCAACCGGCAGGCCGTCGAACTTGATATTGACGCCCCGGAACACCACCTGGTCGGCGGTGGTGTCATCACTGTCGATGGCACCGCTGCCGAGCACCGGGGTGGTCGTACCCAGTTCGAAAATCTCGTAGCTGTTGGCGTCCGGGTTGCCGAACACGATCTCCACACCCGCATTGGGAAATGGCGGATTGCCGGAAAACGCGACCTCGTCCTGCACCAACGGCGCCGAGGGGCTCAGGGTGGAGCCGGCAGGGCTGTTGGTCAGGGCGCTGTCCAGGCGGCCGGCGTTGATCACGTTCTCGAAGATGGCCTTGCCGTTGTCACTGATGGCCACTTGCAGCGAGCTGGCGATCTGCAGCTTGCGCTGGCCTTCGTCGCCCTCATAGCTGTAGCTGCCATCGGCGTTGCGCACGAAGGGTTGGGTCTTGCCCTGGAAGCCGGAGAAGATGTACTCGCCGCGTGCGTTGCGGGTGTTCATCAGGCTCAGCAACTCATCTTCCCGTTCGCGCAGTTCAGCGGCGATGGACTTGCGGTCCGCAGCGCTGAGGGCGCCATTGCCCGCTTCCCCGGCCAGCTCGCGCACGCGCTGGAGCACCGTGTTGACCGACTCCAGGGTGGCCTCCTCCTGGGTCAGGCTGTTCTTGGCCGCCGTCAGGTTGGAGCTGTACTGCTCGAGGATGCCCTGCTGCTGGTCGAGTTGCAGCAGGCGCACCGACGCCACCGGGTCATCCGCGGGGGTCAGGATGCGATTGCCGGTGCTGATCTGCTCTTGGGTACGGGTCACATTGGCGTAGTTCCGCTGCAGCCCCATCACGCCGTTATTGAATTGCTGGATGGTAGAAATTCGCATGGCCGGGTCCGTCAGCGGAAGGTGTTCATCAGGGTATCGAACAGGCTGCGCGCAACTTGAATCACCTGCGACGAAGCGTTGTAGTACTGCTCGAACTTGATCAGGTTGCCCGCCTCTTCATCGAGGCTGACAGCGGACAGGGAATCCCGGTTGTCGGTGGCCTGTTTGAGGATCGCCGCACTGGCTTCGCTGTCCACCCGCGCCTGGGCAGTGAGGGTGCCAACGCGCTCGACCAGGTCGCCGTAGCCGTCGGTGAAGCTCGAACCGGTGCCATTGACCAGGGCATCGACACCAACGGCAGCCTTGGTCTGCAGGTCCGCCAGCTTCAGCGCGTTGCGGTTGTCGGAGACGCCATTGGCGCTGACGGCAAGGCTGAAGCTGTCGCCAGTCTCCGCCCGACCGCTGAAGCTCTGCTTGATCTCGAACGACTGGGTCGTCGGCGGCGTGCCGGTGGTCACCGAAACCGTGTAGCTCAGTTCGTTGGTCTGCCCCGGCGTCACGTTCAGGGTTCCGGAAGCCGGCTGGCTGATGGTCACCCCAGCCGGCAGGCCGGAAAACGACAGGGTGCCGCTGGGCGAGCCTGCGGTGTAGTCCAGGGTGATCGAGGAAATCGCCGCCAGGTGTGCCTGGCTCATGGGCTTGAGCACGTTACTGATGGACGGCTGACCAATGGCGCCAGTGCCCTTGTTCTGCAGGTTGGCTTCCGAATGCAGCGGCGCAGCGAAGGCCAACTGGTCCGCCTGGTCCAGCACGGCCTTCATGTCCAGCGCACCGGAGCGGGTCGGCTGGAGGATGAACTTGTCGCCGGTGGTGGGCGGCGGCGTGCCCAGGGCAATCTGGAAGCCCTGATCGCGTCCCGCGCTGTCCTTGATGGTCAGCGTGCCGGACGGAGTGCTGTCGGTAACCACCATCTCCTGGTTGTCGCTCAGGCGGCGCACCGTGTAGGGCGGCGTGGCCGTGGCGTCGTATTCCATCTGGTAGTCGCTGGTGGAAAGCAGACTGGTGTTGGTGATGTTCAAGGCCGGCTGGGCATTGCTGTTGCCGGAGAACGCCTTGACCCGCAGCGCCGCCAACGCCGGATCGTTGTAGTCACCGAACAGCGCCGTACCCACTTGCCCTTTCAGGTCCAGGCCTTGGCCCAGTTGGGTGTTGACCTGTTCGGTGATGGCGAGGGCCAGACGGCCCACCGAGTTGAGACTGGCGTCGAGGGTCTCCTCGCGGTAGCGGACCAGGCCACCCAACTCGCCGCCGCTGAGCAAGGTGGTGACGCCCTGGCGCGAGTCGCCGCTGACAAATTCCAGCTCGAAACGGGTCGGGTCGCCTTTGCCGGGGACGGCCTCCAGGCGGTTCGCCGTGCTACCCACCACCAGCGGCTGGCCGGTACCGACGAAGATGCTCTGGGTGCCGTCGCTTTGCGGCACCACGCTGACGCCCACATAGGTGGACAGCTGGCGGATGGCTTCCTCGCGGGCGTCCATCAGGTCGTTCGGTTCCTTGCCGTTGGCCGAGGCGACGGCAATCGCGTCGTTCAGGCTGGCGATGGACCCGGCCAGGCGGTTGACCTGGTCAGTGACGGAAGACAGTTGCTTGTTCAGCGATTCGTTCTGCGCCGCCAGCCTGTCGTAGATGGTGTTGAAACGTCGCGCCAGGCCCTCGGCCTCGGACAGCACCAACTGCCGCGCCGGAATGTTCGCAGGGTCCTCCGCTGCCGTCTGCATGGCGGCGAAAAAGCTCTTCAGCGACGGGCTGATGCCGGTGGTCGTACCGGACAGCAGCGAATCGAGCTGGTCGATCTGACTCTTGTAGGCATCCACGTCACTGCTGAGTGAGGTGGTGTTGCGCAGCTGCGCGGTGAGGAATTCGCTGTAGCTGCGACGGATATCCGTCAGGCTCACGCCACTGCCGATGTAGCCCGAACCGGAGAACTGCGGCAGCGTGGTCGCCTGGGCCGCACTCTGGCGCGTGAAACCGGGGGTGTTGACGTTGGCGATGTTGTGACCGGTGACGGTCAACTGGCTCTGGCTGACGCGCAGCCCGGACAAGCCAATGTTCAGTAAGTCAGCCATGACTCAGCCTCATATCCTGGTGGTCGTGCCGTCGACGGCGGCAACGGCCTGGTAGATCTGCATGCCGCGAGCGATCTGGGTGATCTTGCGGGCGTACTGGGGGTCGGTGGCGTAGCCGGCCTTCTGCAGCTCGCGCACGAACTGCTCCGGCTTCTCCGCGGAATCCAGCGCTTGCTGGTAGCGGTCGTTGTTCTGCAGGAAGCTCACATAGTCGTTGAAGCTCTGCTCGAAGGAGTTGTAGGAGCGGAACGACGCCGCTTCCTTCACCGCCTTGCCGCCTTTGTACTCGGTGGTCATGACCCGCGCCGACTCGCCGTCCCAGCTCTTGTGGGCCTTGATGCCGAACAGGTTGTGACTGCTGGTGCCATCGCCCTCGCGGATGATCGACTTGCCCCAGCCGGTTTCCAGCGCGGCCTGTGCCACCAGGTAGCGGGGGTCGACGCCGATGCGCTCGGCGGCCTTCTCGGCCATCGGCAGCAGCGTTTCAATGAACTCGTTGCGCGAGGCGAACACACGCTTGCCGGCGGACTTGGTGGAATCGACGCCGGCCACCGACTCGCGCTCCGGCGCGGCGTAGGTCTTGGCCGGGGTCCAATCCTTGCCGGCCAGCGATGTGCCAGCGACCTGCTCGGGCGACGGCACGATGCCGGCCACCTGACGGTCACTCAGCCTGCTCGGCAGAGATAGCCGACGCTGGTTGAGCAGCCTGGAGTCATCACGCGCGGGGGCGCTGGCCTCTTCGGTCTTCGCCACCGGCTTGCTGCCCTGTGCCGGCCAGTTGGCCTGAACACCGGACTGGACCTGGGCGAAGGGGTTCGGACGATCCGAGTGGCGGGTCTTGGACAACTGACGGGTCAGCACATCGGCCAGGCCCACACCGCCCTGCTTGGACAGGGTCACGGCCAACTGTTGGTCGTGCATCTCCTGGTAGGTCTTGGTCTCGTTGCTGTTCAGGTAGTTGCCTTCGGAGAAGGCCTCACCGGCCTGACGCATGGACTTCATCATTTCGTTGAGGAACAGCGACTCGAACTCCTGGGCCACCTTGCGGATGTTGCCCTCGCTGTCGCGATCCTTGCCGGTCTTGAGTTGGCTGAGCCGGTTCAGGTCGGTGTAGGCGCCGCTGTCCAGCCTGGAGCCGGTGGCGAGACCTGCGGAGAGTTTCGAGTTCATCGCCATGCCCTTAAATCACGATCAGGTCGGCTTGCAGGGCACCGGCCTGCTTGAGCGCTTCGAGGATGGCCATCAGGTCGGACGGGGCCGCCCCCACCTGGTTGACCGCACGCACGATCTCGTCGAGCGTGGTACCGGGGCCGAACTTGAACATCGGCTTGGCCTCTTCCTCGGCATTGACCCTGGACCGCGGCACGACCGCGGTCTGGCCGCCGGAGAAGGCTTCCGGCTGGCTGACGATGGGGTCTTCGGTGATGGTGACGGTGAGGCTGCCGTGGGTCACGGCGGCCGGCTGAACCCGCACGTTCTGGCCAATGACGATGGTGCCGGTGCGCGAATTGATGATGACCTTGGCCACGGCCTGGCCGGCCTCGACCTCCAGGTTCTCGATCACCGAGAGGTAGTCCACGCGCTGGCTCGGGTCCAGCGGCGCACTGACGCGCACGGAGCCGCCATCGATGGCCTGGGCTACGCCTGGGCCAAGCAGTTCGTTGAGCTTGTCGACGATGTTCTTCGCGGTGGTGAAGTCCGGGCGATTGAGGTTCAGGGTCAGGGTATTGCCCTGCTCGAAACCGCTCGGCACCGGGCGCTCGACGGTGGCGCCGGAGGGAATGCGGCCGGACGAGGGAACGTTGACCGTAATCTTCGAACCGTCGCTGCCTTCGGCGTCGAACCCGCCCACCACCAGGTTGCCCTGGGCGATGGCGTAGACATTGCCGTCGATGCCCTTGAGGGGGGCCATCAACAGGCTGCCGCCACGCAGGCTCTTGGCGTTGCCGATGGAGGAAATGGTGACGTCGATGGTCTGGCCCGGTTTGGCGAAGGGCGGCAGGTCGGCGTGGATGGACACCGCCGCGACGTTCTTCAGCTGTACGTTGCCGACGTTGGCCGGCACCTTGATGCCGAATTGCGCCAGCATGTTGTTGAAGGTCTGCAGGGTGAAGGGCGTCTGGGTGGTCTGGTCACCCGTGCCATTCAGGCCCACCACCAGGCCGTAGCCGATGAGCTGGTTGTTACGCACGCCCTGGATGCTCGCCAGGTCCTTCAGGCGTTCGGCCTGAACGGTGCCGGCGGCAATCAGCAGGCAGAGGGCTGATATCAGTCGCTTCATGGTCAGCCTCATCAGAACGGGAACAGCGGGCTGATGAAGAACCGATCGAACCAGCCGGGCTGACTGGCATCAGCGAAGGCGCCAGTGCCGGAATAGGTGATACGCGCATCCGCCACGCGGTTGGACGGCACGGTGTTATCGGTACCGATATCGTCAGCGCGGACCATCCCGGCGATGCGCACCAGTTCGTCTCCGGTGTTCAGGGTCAGCCACTTCTCGCCGCGTACCGCGAGGATGCCGTTGGGCAGCACTTCCGAGACGGTGACGGTGATGGAGCCGGACAGGCTGTTGCTCTGCCCTGCCTTGGAGTCACCCTTGGTATCGCGGGTGGCGTTGTACTCCGCGTCCAGGGACAGGCGCGCGGCGTCCAGCGGATTGAGGCCGCCATTGGGGTTATTCACCGAGACGCCGCCGCCGAACAGGGACGTCAGGCCGATGTTGGCGTTGCTGTCCTTCTGGATCTGCGAGTTGGCGTTCTTGCTGGCCTGGGTGCGCTCGTTGAGGGTGATGGTGATGATGTCACCCACGCGGTAGGCCTTGCGGTCGTCGTAGAGGTTGGTCTCGAAGCCGGCCTGGTAGATGGCGCCGTTGGTCTGCGCCGCCGGTAATGGCGTGCGCGGCAGTACGGGCGCGTAGTACGGATCGTTCGGCCGCGGAGCCGGCTGCACACAGCCCTGGATAAAGGCGATACCGAGCAGCGGGAGAAGAATGATCAGCCGGTTCATGGCGACTACCTCAAGGCGTTACAGGTTCTGCGTGACGAAAGCGAGCATCTGGTCAGCGGTGGAGATGACCTTGGAGTTCATCTCGTAGGCGCGCTGGGTGGTGATCATGTTCACCAGCTCCTCGACCACGCTGACGTTGGAGTTTTCCAGGGTGTTCTGCTGCACGGTCCCGAGACCGGTGAGGCCCGGAGTGCCGACCTGCGGCGCGCCGCTGGAAGCGGTCTCCAGGAACAGGTTGTTGCCGATGGCCTGGAGGCCGGCCGGATTGACGAAGTCGGCGGTCTGGATGTTGCCGATCACCTGGGCGGCAGGGTTGCCGGCGGTGGTGACGGAAACGGTGCCGTCCTCACCCACGGTGAAGGTCTGCACATCGGTGGGGAGCACGATGGCCGGCTCCAGGGCAAACCCCTGGGAGGTGACCAGTTGGCCGTCGGAGTTCAGGTGGAAGCTGCCGTCGCGGGTGTAGCCGACGGTGCCGTCCGGCATCAGGATCTGAAAGAAGCCGCGCCCGTTGACCGCCATGTCCAGGGGTTGTTCGGTGGTTTGCAGGCTGCCCTGGGTGAAGATCTTCTGGGTGCCGGCGATGCGCACACCCGTACCCAGTTGCAGACCGGTAGGCAGCTCGCTGTCCTGGCTGGTCTGGCCGCCCGGCTGGCGACGGATCTGGTACAGCAGGTCCTCGAACTCGGCGCGGTCGCGTTTGAACCCCGTGGTCGACACGTTCGCCAGGTTGTTGGAAATGGTGGTCATGTTCATGTCCTGGGCGGACAGGCCGGTCTTGCTGACCCAGAGTGCCGGAAGCATCTATCTCTCCTCGGGCGCCGGAATCATGGCGCCGCGTACTGGTGATTAGCTGAACTGCAAGACCCGCGCCATCGCCGAGGCATTCTCCTCGGCGGTACGCATCATCTTCACGGAAAGCTCGAACTGGCGGGACAGCGAGAGGATCGCCGTCATCTCTTCCACGGCATTGACGTTGCTGGCTTCGAGGAAGCCGGAGGTCACCTGCACATTGGCATCCGCCTGCACCAACTGCTGCGGGTCCTTGACCCGGATCATGCCGTCGCTGCCTTTCTCCAGCTGCTTGGGATCGGGATTGACCAGCTTGATGCGGTCCACCTCCGCCACCACGTTGGGACTCTCGCCCAGGGCGCGGATGCTGATGGTGCCGTCCTGGCCGATCTCGACTTTCTGCTCCGGCGGAATGGCAATGGGACCGGCATTGCCCATGACCGGCAAACCATTGCCGGTGCGCAGTTGGCCGAGGGCATCGATCTGCAGGCTGGCGGTACGCACGTAGGCTTCGCTGCCGTCCGGGGACTGGACCGCGATCCAGCCCTCTCCTTCGATGGCCACATCCAGGTCACGACCGGTTTCCTGCAAGGCACCCGGGGTGAAGTCGGTACCCGGGCGCTCGGTCATGGCATAGACCCGCGACGGAAAGCTGTCACCAAACACCGGCATGGAGCGCGCCTGTTCGAAGTCGCGACGGAAACCGGTGGTGGAGATGTTCGCCAGGTTATTGGCATGAGCACGCTGGGCCAGGCTGTTCTGGCTGGCTCCGCTCATCGCGACGTAAAGCATCTTGTCCATGAATCTCTCCGAGTGGGCGTTGCCGCCCTTGGCTCTTTGCAGGCTATCCAGCAAGCGCCATGCCAAACTCGAATATCATTCCCAAGATACTGAAATAAAAGGATTTTTCAGAAAAGAAAAAGGCCCTTTGCAGGGCCTTGTCAAAGCGCTGGCGGCGAAGGGCTGCCGCCAGCGGCAAGGGGATTTGCCGCCCGGAATCCATAGGACTCCATAGTACGGATGAGCGCGCGAGCTAGAGCCAGGCTAGGCGAAAGTGGTCCGAGGAAGCGGAGTTTACGACTGTAAATGAGCATTCCTCGGATCACTTTCAACGACGCATGGCCGACGCGCAGCCGCTCATCAACGCAGGTTGATGATGGTCTGGGTCACGGCGTCCTCGGTCTGGATGGTCTTGGCATTGGCCTGGTAGTTGCGCTGGGCCACGATCAGGTTCACCAACTGATCCGACAGCTCGACGTTGGAGTCTTCCAGGGCGCCGGCCTGCAGGGCACCCAGTGTGCCGGAGCGCGGGGTGCCGACCACCGGCTCACCGGACTCGAAGGACTGTACCCAGCCGGTCTTGCCTACAGGGCTGAGCCCCTGGACGTTGGCGAAGTTGGCGAGGATCACCTGGCCCTGCACCTTGGACTGGCCGTTGGTGTAACGGGCGAAGATCACGCCGGTGTCGTCGATTTCCAGACCGGCCAGCTGGCCGGTGGTGTAGCCATCCTGGCTGATGCTGTTCACCGCAAAGGCGCTGGAGTACTGGGTGGAGCCGCGGATGTCGACGCTGATGCCACCGGCGTTGGCAGTGGCGCCGTTGGCCGACCAGGTGGCCGGGGTACCGCCATCGGAAACCGCGGGCACCCAGTCGTCGAGGTTCATCAGGCCGGTGGCCGGGTCGTAGTTCAGCTCGCCGCCCGCGGCCATGCCGGCCGTGTTCAGGCTACCGTCGGCATTGAACTGCAGGTTGGTGGTGTGGGGATCGGTGCTGGTGGGGTCGGACGGATTCCGGCCATCCACGAGCACGGCCATGGTCCAGTCGTTGGTCACCGGCGGGGTGGCCGACGGATCGGAGTTGTTGATGAAGTACTGGGTCATGACGTGGGCATTGCCCTGGGAGTCATAGATGTTGACCGAGGTGGACGAGGTGTAGGTCGTCGGGTCGCTCGGGTCGAACGGGGTATTGGTCGGCGCCTTGGTGGTGGAGTTCAGGTTGAACTTCTGCTGGATCTCGGTAGTGGCCTTGGGGGCCTGGTTCCCGGTCTGGATCTGCAGGTCGCTGACCACGCCGTTCTGCACATTGCCGTTACCGTCGATACCGTAACCCTGCAGGCGGTAGCCGAAGTTGTTGACGATGTAGCCGTTGCGGTCGGTGCCGAAATAGCCGGCACGGGTGTAGCTGATCTCGCCGTTGTTGCTGGTCTGGAAGAAGCCGTTGCCGTTGATGGCCAGGTCCAGCGCGTTCTGGGTGTAGTTGATGTTGCCCTGGTTGAACAGCTGGGACACATCGCCAAGGGCCACACCGCTACCTTGGGCGTTCTTGCCGGTGCCGAGCACCGAGGCAGCGTAGACGTCGGCGAACTCCGCGCGGGACTGCTTGAAACCTGCAGTGCCCGCGTTGGCAATGTTGTTGCCGGTGACGTTGAGGTCGCTGGTCGCCGCCCGCAGGCCGCTGAGACCGATGTTGAACGCCATTTCTATCTCCTTTGCCGGTGCTTCCCGGCGCTCTGAACCGGGAAGTTATTGACCGATGACCTGGACCTTGGACAAGCCGACGCTGCCGATGCCGGCGAGGTTGAGCATCAGCTCGCCGCCGTTCTGCGACAGGGTGACGCTGTCGACGTTGGCCGGCAGCATGGTGTAGAGGGCCTTGGTTTCGCCGCCGTACTGAGCCTGCGCTTCGAACTTGTAGGTACCGGGCGGCATGACCTTGCCGCTGGAGTCCTTGCCGTCCCACATGAAGCTGACGCTGCCGGCAGGCTGCTCGCCCAGGTTGATGCGATTCACCAGGGTGCCGGCGGTGTCATAGACGTTGACCCAGACGTTACTGCTGGAAATGGGCAGGTTGGCGCTGGCCTTGAAGGTTTCGGCGGTGTCCACCACGGCCTTCTCGGACGGTACGATCACCTTGCGTCCCACCAGGGACGAGGCCTGCAGGGCCTGGGATGACTGATAGCCAGAGAGCAGCGAGCCCATGCTGGTGTTCAGTTTCTCGATGCCCTCTACCTGGCTGAACTGCGCCAGCTGCGCAATGAACTCACCGTTCTCCTGGGGCGCCAGCGGGTCCTGGTTGTTCAACTGGGCGACCAGCAGCTCAAGGAATTCGTTCTTGCCAAGATCGTTGCTGGTCTTGGTTTCGTTCTTGATGGCGTATTGATCGAGAAAGGACTGGCCATCGGTGGACGATACGTTGCTGACACTCATGCGGGTTCGCTCCCTGTTACTGACCCAGGGTCAGCACTTTCTGCATCATCTGTTTGGCGGTGTTCATCATTTCCACGTTGGTCTGGAACGACCGGCTGGCGGAAATCATGTCGGCCATTTCTTCGACCACGTTCACGTTCGGGTAGTAGACGTAACCTTCCGCATTGGCCGCCGGGTGGTTGGGCTCGTAGCGCGGCGTCAGGGTGCTCTGGTCTTCGACTACACCGAGGACTTGCACGCCGGCGCCGGACTGGTCCTGGTCGGCGAACAGCGAGCCGCGGTCACCACCGCCCAGGCTGTCCTGGAACATGGTGGCGAACACCGGATGACGGGCGCGGTAGGTCTGGTCGAGGCTGGAGGAAACGGTCTCGGCGTTGGCAATGTTGCTGGAGATGGTGTTCAGCCGAGTGTTCTGCGCACTCATGCCGGTGCCGGCGATGTTGAAAATGCTGGACAGGGACATGGCTTGGCTCTCCGTTATTCGCCGCGCAGGGCGCCGATCAGCCCTTTGAATTTGCTGTTGAGTAGGGTGAAGCTGGCCTGGAACTGCATGGCGTTCTCGGTGTAGTTCGATTGCTCGAGCTGGGCGTCGACGGTGTTCTGGTCGACGGCGGCCTGGAACGGGATGCGGTACTTCAGCGAGGCATCCGCCAGATCGAAGCCTTCGGCGGCGATATGCCGTTCGTTGGTCCGGGCGGCCTGGAAGCCGCCCTGGACAGCCTTCTCGGACTGCTGGGCCAACACGCTGGCGAAGTCGAGGTCACGAGCCTTGTAGTTCGGGGTATCGGCGTTGGCGATGTTGTTGGCCAGCACCTCGCCACGCTGAGCGCGGAAGCTGAGGGCTTGCTGATGGATGCCGAGGGCCTTTTCGAAACTGATGCTCATGTCCGGAACCTTTGCCAGTGGCAATCTGGGTTGCTTGCCTGACATTCAGCAAAGGCCGTGCCAAATATGTTTTTCCTTTATTTTCAATATCTTATGAAAATTTTGAGCGGCAAAAAGCGGCAATGGACGCTGGACGGGCGGCAAAGCGGCAAGGGCAACTTGCCGCTGGTTGCCGCTTTGCCGGGGGCATCCGGCGATAAAACAGGTAGGAGCGAGCTTGCTCGCGAATGATCGCGCCCGGGACTTTCGCGAGCAGAGCTCGCTCCTACAAAAAGAGCTCAGCGGAGAAAAAAGAAGGCCGCCCTCGGGCGGCCTTGGTGCTCTCAGTGCTCTCAACGAGCCAGTGGATACAACCTGTCGTCGAACTAGTCCAACCGCGGAAACTGAAGTGGCAGGTCCTGTTCCAGCCCCTGCAACCGGTCCTGATAGGCGCGCAGCAAGCCCTGGCGGGCATCGTTGCTGATATAGGGCACGTGCCAGGCCACGAAGGGTGGCAGGACGTCCAGGCCGACATACGCCAGGGTGCCGCGCAGCAGGGGACGCAGCATGTCTTCCAGCGGACCATGGATGGCCCCCTCGCCGAACATGTGCTCGCGGCCGCCCAGGGTCAGGGTCACCAGTGCCTTCTTGCCGGCCAGGCCGCCCTGGTCGTAGAAGCGCTTGCCGCCGTAGCAGACGCCGGATACCAGCACCCGGTCGATCCAGCCCTTGAGGATGGCTGGAGTGGAGAACCAGTAGAGCGGAAAGTTGAGGATCAGCAGGTCGGCCCAGAGCAACTTCTCCAGCTCGCGCTGGATATCCGGCGCAATATTGCCGGCCTTCACGCCTTCGCGCTGTTCCAGGGCATAGACCAGGTAATCAGGGTTTTGCCGCTCGCTGAAATCGGCGGCACTGGCTACCGGGTTCCATTCCAGGGCGTGGAGGTCGGATTGCCGGACTTCGTGTCCCTGCCCTTGCAGGGTTTCCACGGCCAGGTCGCGCAAGGCACTGCAGAAGGACTGCGACTCGGGGTGGGCGTGGACGATCAGGATCTTCATGGGTGTTCCTTATGGGACGGTCCGTAGGTTGGCGCAGAGCGTAGCGAAGCCCAACAATCAGGGATTCGCCGCGCAACGCAAACCTTCATTCACGCGATTTCCAGTTGACCAATCAATTCGGCCGCACAACGGGCAATGCGTCGGCAGGCCTCTTGCAGCGGCTCACTGCCCAGCACCAGCCCCAGGCGGATGTGCCCGGCCGCGCTCGGCCCAAAGGCCTCGCCTGCCAGTACCGAAACCCCATGGTTGTCCAGCAGCCGGTCGGCGAAGTCTTGCGCAGACAACCCGGTCGGGCGGATATCCACCATCACGAACATGCCACCGTCCGGCTTCAGCGCGCGCAGGCCGGGGCAGCCTTCCAGGCTGGCGCACACCAGGTCACGGCGCTGGCGATAGGCCTCACGCATGGCGCCCAGCTCCGGCAAGCGAGCTTCCAGGGCAATGCAGGCAGCGTCCTGCACGAAGTCCGGCGAACCGTAGAGCATGCACAGGGCAAGGTTTTCCAGGTGCCCGGCCAACGCCTCTGATCCCACCACCCAGCCCACGCGCCAACCGGTCATGGCGTGGGACTTGGAGAGGCTGTTGATGGTCGCCGTACGCTCGGCCATGCCCGGCAGGCTGGCCGGGCTGATGTGCTCGCCTTCGAACAGCAGCTCGCTGTAGACCTCGTCGGAAATCATCCACAGGTCGTGAGCGATGCAGAGTTCGGCCAGGGCTTCCCAGGTGGTGCGCGGCAGGCTGGCGCCGGAAGGATTGTGCGGGCTGTTCAAGGCCAGAGCGCGGGTACGCGGCGTGATGGCGGCGGCCACATCCTCGGCCTGGATACGGAAGCCGTTCTCCGAGCGCACCGGCACCGGGATCACCTTGGCGCCACAGGCGCCGAACACGGCTTCGTAGGTGACATACATGGGTTCGGCAACGATGACTTCGTCCCCCGGATTAAGCAGGCACTGCACCACGCAGTACAGCGCGCACTGGGCACCGGCCAGCACCACCACCTGGTCGGTGTCGACGTTTTGTCCGCTGCGCTGGTTGTGCCAGGCGGCGATGCGCTGGCGCAGGGCGAACTTGCCGCGCACGTCGGAATAGTGAGTGTTGCCGTTGAGCAGACTGTCGATGGCCGCCTGGACGATGGGCTGCGGTGTGTCGAAGTCGGGGTCGCCCACCGACAACAGGAGAATGTCGTCACCCCGGGCCTGGCGCTCCAGGGCACGGTAGTGAATGTTCCAGGCGGCGGCGCCGTCGCCGGCGATACGTTGGGTGAGGTCGGAAAAGCGCATGGATAGCTCCTTGGCCCGTGCTCAGCGAGCGCAGGCGTGTTTCAGTTCGATCAGGGTGATACCGGGATGGCCGAAGCCTGTGCGCAGGTCGCGTTCCAGTTCGTCGAGACTCTGTGGCTGCTGCACGGCGCAGCCGAAGGCGCGGGCCAGTCCGGCGAAATCCGGGTTGCGCGGCAGTACGCCCAGCGGCTCGATGTCCAGGGCCAGCATGTCGTCACGGATCTGGCCCAGTGCATCGTTGTTCCACAACAGCACCACCAGCGGGCTGTCCAGTTCCTCCACGGCAGTGGCCAGTTCCTGGACGGTGTAGAGGAAACCACCGTCGCCCACCAGGACCAGGCCGGGCCGCGTCGGCGCGCCGAACTTGGCGCCGATACCAGCCGGCAATCCATAGCCGAGGGTGCCGTAGCCGGTGGGGTGCAGCCAGCTGCGCGGCGCCCGGCTGGCGAAGGCATAGTTGCCGGTGTAGGCCAGCTGGGTCATGTCGGTACTGATGAAGGCATTCGCCGGAAGCACAGCAGCAATGCGGTCGAGGATCGCCTGGTGGATAGCCTGCAGCGGTCCGTGCCCATTGCGAATTGCCTCGCGCAGCCGGTCGACGCGCGCCACGGCCGCCTCCCCTGCCCTGCCCGCCGCCGGCAGGTGGACCAGCAAGGCCTCCAGGGTCTGCCGGGCATCGCCCTTGAGCGCGACCGTGCAGGGATAGAAGTCGTTGAACTTGCGCGGGTCGATATCAACGCGGATCAGCTCGCCGGTGAGCGGCAGGCGCTCGCGCCAGAAGTCGGTGTCGGCCATCTCGGTGCCCACCGCCAGTACCACATCAGCCTCTGCGATCATTTCCCACCCCGGCGCCATGCAAAGGCTCGAGCCGGCGTTCAACGGTGCCTCGGGCGGTAGCAGCCCCTTGCCGGCAACGCTGGTAAAGACCGGCGCGGCCAAGCGCTCGCTGACGGCCTGGAGGGCATCGGCGCCCCCCAACGCACCGCCGCCCGCGATGATCATTGGCCGCTTCGCCGTAGCCAGTCGGTTCGCCGCCGCTTGCAGTGCATCGCCAGCGGGCAGCCCATGACCGGGTCGGCGGACCACTTCACTACTCCAATCCCTCGAGATAGGCGCCGCCAGCACGTCCAACGGAACCGAGATATGCACCGGGCGTGGACGTTCACCGTCGAATACGGCGAAGGCACGGGCCACCAGCTCTGGCAGGTCCTCGGGCGTCAAGGCCACGGCCGAGAAGGCGGTGATGGGCGCGGTAATGGCGCGCTGGTCCTGGGTTTCGTGCAGGCAGCCCCAGCCTTTGCCGAGGCTCGCCGTATGGTTGACGCTTGAGATCACCAGCATCGGGATCGAATCGGCGTAGGCCTGGCCAATCGGCGTGGCGGCGTTGGTCACGCCCGGGCCGGTGATGATGAAGCAGACCCCGGGCTTGCCGCTGACGCGGGCATAGCCATCGGCCATGAATCCGGCACCCTGCTCGTGACGGGTCAACACATGACGGATACCACTGCCGGGCAGGCCGCGGTATAACTCGAGGGTGTGCACGCCGGGGATACCGAACACGGTATCGACGCCGTAGTTGGCCAATAGACGGACCAGGGCCTGGCCGCCGGTGAGGGTGTTCTGGTGTTGCATGAAGTGTCTCCTCGAATCGATGCCAAGGCCTGTAGGAGCCAGCTTGCTGGCGAAACTCTCGTTCTCAGCCGTTCGCGAGCAAGGTCGCTCCTACAGGGGGGATGTCATTCCGCGATGCGAATCAGTGCATCCACCGCCACGGCGCCGTCGACACTCACCAGCAGCGGATTGACGTCCAGCTCCAGCAACTGCCCCGCGTTCTCGCAGGCGTAATCGGCCACCGCGCGAATGGCGGCCACCAAAGCCTCCAGATCTGCCGCCGGGCGCCCCCGGAAGGCGGTGAGCAACGGCGCACTGCGCAAGCTCAGCAGGGCATCCCGGATGGCCGCGTCATTGGTGGGCAGCAGCAGGCTGCGGCTGTCCTTGAGCAACTCCACCAGGACGCCGCCGGAACCGATCACCAGGGCCAGGCCAAAGCCTTGCTCGCGCTTGATGCCGACGATCAGCTCCGCCAATGGCGCCGTGGCCATACGCTCCAGCAGAACCTGGTCGAATACGACGCCCGGCGCATAGGCGGCAATGCGTTGCCGCATCTCGCCAAGGGCCTGTGCCAGCGCCTCGGCATCTTTCAGGTTGAGGGCCACGGCACCGGCTTCGGTCTTGTGCGGCAACTGCGCACTGACGGCCTTCAGCACCAGCGGATAGCCGAGCTGGTCGGCATCCTCCAATGCCCGCTCCGGGGTACTGAGCAGCGCCTGCGGTACCGGCAGGCCAAAGGCGCGCAGCGCCTGTTTGGATTGCCACTCATCCCACAACTCGCCATCGGCCAGCGGCGATGGGCTCATCGGCACCAGGGCGGATTCGCCACGGGCCAACAGCGCCTCGCGGCGCGCTCGGTAGGCGGCGATTCGGCCCCATGCGGCGAGGCCTTCCTCTACGCCTTGCAGCGCAGCGACGCCACGGGCGTGCAGGTAGTCCCGGGCGGCTGCAGGCAGCAACTCGGGGAAGGCCGATGCGATGAAGCCGGCCTTGCCATGACGCTCCAAGGCTTCGCAATAGAGTTCCAGAAGCAGGTCACATTGCGGTCGCTCACCGGTTTCTTCACCGGGATAGTCCAGCACCAGCAGTGCCGCGTCGGCCGCGCTGCGCAGCGCGCTGTCGAGCATGCGCTCCAAGGCGTCGCCGTTACCCCAGATGGCCGTGGTGAAATCCAGCGGGTTGGCGATGTTGGCGTAGCTCGGCAGGGTCTGCGCCAGCGCGTGGTGCTGGCCAGCGTCCAGTTTCGGCAGGTGCAGGCCGTTGGCCTCGGCATAGTCGGCGATCAGCCCTGCATCGCCACCGGAACACGCCAGGGCGATAAGGCTGGGGCCGGCCGGCAGCGTGCCGCAGGCAGCGGCCTTGAGCGTTTCCATGAAACTTACCGGGCCGCTGACGCGGATCACTCCCAGGCGCTCGAACAGGCTGTCGTACAGCGCATCGGAACCGGCCAGGGAGCTGGTATGACTGAGCGCCAGTTCGGCGCCGATCTGCGACACACCCGTCTTCAGGGCGATGATCGGGACACCCTTCTCCAGCGCCTTGTGTGCCGCACGGGCGAAGCCCGGCACATTCTTCAGGCCTTCCAGGTGCAGGCCGATGGCCGTGACGCGCGGCTCGTCCAGCAGCACGTCCATCAGTTCCGCCACGCCCAGTTGGGCCTGGTTGCCCACCGAAGCCATATAGGCCACCGGCAACGAGCGGTCGCTCATGGACAGGTTGTAGGCGAAGTTGCCGCTCTGGGTGAGCACGGCCACCCCTTTCTCGACCTGCTTGCCGCCGTGGGCCACCGGCCAGAGGGCAGCGCCGTGCAGGTAGTCGAGCAGGCCGTAGCAGTTGGGCCCGAGCAGTGCCATCTCACCCGCTGCAGCCAGCAACTGCGCTTGCAGGGCCTGGCCTTCAGCGCCGGTTTCGGCAAAGCCGGAGGCATAGCAGATGGCGCCACCGGCACCCTTCGTCGCCAATGCGGCAACGCTTTCCAGGGTCTGTTCGCGGTTGGTGGCGATGAAGACCGCATCCGGTCCGCACGGCAGCTCGGCGACGGTGGAAACGCAGGGGACGCCTTCCAGCTCGGCATGCTGCGGATTGACCAGCCACATCTGGCCGGCAAAACCGCCTTCGGCACAACGCTTGAGGGCGCGGGCCATGCTACGGCCGCCGACGAAGGCCAGGTGACGTGGCGCCAGCAGGCGCTTGAGGTTGTCTCGTTGAGTCATGCTCGGCCTCCGGTCAGCGCAGCAACGGCCGCAGCAGTTCGCGGGAAATGATGTGGCGCTGAATTTCCGAGGTGCCTTCCCAGATCCGCTCGATTCGCGCGTTGCGCCAAATACGTTCCACCGGGCCCTCATCCATCAGGCCCATGCCGCCAAAAATCTGCACCGTCTCGTCGGCTACCTTGCCCAGCACTTCGCTGGCGAACAGCTTGGCCATGCCGGCTTCGCCATCGGTCATAGTGCCCTGGTCCATCTTCCAGGCCGTGTGCAGGGTCATCAGCTCGGCCGCACGAATCTGCGTGGCCATGTCGGCGAGCTTGAAGGAAATGCCCTGGTAGCTGCCGATGGGCTGGCCGAACTGCTTGCGGTCGGCGGCCCATTGCAGAGACAAGTCGAGGGCACGCTGGGCCTGGCCGACGCAGTTGGCGGCAACCATCACGCGGCCCGCAGTGAGCCAGGCGTTGGCCACTTCCCAACCCTTGCCGACTTCGCCGAGGACTTTGGAGGCTGGCACGCGGCAGTCATCGAAGAAGATTTCGTAGGTGTGGTAGCCCTTGTTGCTTACGCACCTCGGACCACGGCGCACGGTCATGCCCGGAGTCCCCTTGTCGACCAGGAAGGCCGTGACGGCGTTGCGCTTCTTGCCGTTGTGCTCGTAGGTATCGGTGACAGCGAAAACGATGGCGAAGTCCGCGTGGCCGGCATGGCTGATGAAGTGCTTGCTGCCGTTCAGCACGAAGTCGTCGCCCTCGCGCACAGCGCGGGTCTTGATGGAGTTGGCATCGGAGCCGGCCCCCGGCTCGGTGAGGGCGAAGCAGTCGATTTTCTCGCCCTGGATGCTCGGCAACAGGTACTGCTGAATCTGCTCGCCCTTGCAGGCCATGAGGATCTTCGAGGGCCGCGCGACGAACACGTGCAGCGCCCAGGACACCTTGGACAGTTCACGCTCCACCAGGGCCTGGGACAGGTAATCCAGGCCACCGCCACCCACCTCTTCCGGCATGTTGAAGGCGTAGAAACCGGCAGCCAGCGCCTTGCCGCGAATTTCCGCGGCGAGCTCCGGAGACACGGCGTCCGCACGGTCCACAGCCTCTTCGTGGGGCAGCAGTTCCTTGTCGACGAAGGCACGCACCGCGTCGACGAGCATTTCCTGTTCCTGGGTCAATTGGAAGTTCATGGCTAGGTCCTTTGGCGGATTCGGCGCATCAGCGGCCGGTGAATTGGGGAGCGCGCTTTTCGGCAACGGCGCGCAGAGCTTCAGCCGCATCCTCGCTGCGACCGCAAAGCAGACCGGCGGCCAACTCGGCCTCCAGTTGCTGGGCCAGATTGCAGCTGGCGCCATCGCGAATCAGCGCCTTGGTCTGGGTGAACGCGAAGGTCGGTCCAGCTGCCAGGCGGGCGGCCAGTTCACCCGCGACTTCCTGAAGTCGCTCGTCGGCGCAGACTTCGCCCACCAGGCCGACGGCCAGGGCGCGCTCGGCGCCCCAGAGTTCGTCGAGGAACAGCAGGCGCTTGGCCTGCTCGGCACCGATCAGGCGCGGCAGGTGCCAACTGGCACCCGCGTCGGGTGAATAGGCCATGCCGGTGTAGCCGGCCTTGAAGCGGGCCGAGGCGGCGGCGATACGGAAGTCGCAGCACAGGGTCAGGTCCATCCCCGCACCGACGGCCGTGCCGTTGATGGCGGCAATGGTGGGCTTGGCCAGACCGTGGAGGCGAGTCATCAGCGCGTGGGCGGTTTCAGTCCAGCCGTAGGTTTCCAGTGCGCCGCGGGCATCGGCTTCAGCCCACTCGGCAAGGTCCGCGCCCGCGCAGAAACTGCGCCCCGCCCCGCTCAGTACCACTACGCGCACCGCCGGATCAGCCTCGTGCGAATCCAGAAGCGCGTGCAGGGATTTCAGGGTGGGGATATCCAGCGCGTTGCGCTGTTGCGGGCGATTCAGGGTGATCCGGGCGATGCCGGCTTCGACCTGGCTGAGCAGGGTAGTCATGGGAGCCCTCGTCTTGTTGTCTTTGCAGGTGAGGCTGGGAAGTTGCAGCGATCCTAAACGAGTGTTCAGGAAGCCGGCAATCCTGCCCAAATGGGGTATGTAACGGAGAGGCTCACCGTCTATCAGGTTGTTTTTAAAGGGATTTTCAAAAGAAGACAGAACCCGGGGCGAAGAGTTGTTACATCTTCGAACAACTCGAAACCCGGATTCCTGGGGAGGCAGACCGCTTCTTGATGCGGGATGGGAGGTGGTGAGGATACCTGTGGGAGCGAACGTAATGGCTATGTCTGCGTTAGCGATTGCAACGTTGAGTGAAGCGCTCTAGCGCGCACCTTCGAGGCTTCCGCGCCAGCCGGATACAACCCTCACCCCCGGCCCCTCTCCCTGAAGAGGAGAGGGGTGACTCGCGCCGGCGAGGCACGAACCATTCTGAAGCCCACACGGGCCTGACACCGGGCAGACGAGGTGGGGCAGCGACTGCGCCCCTTCAGGAGGCCGAGTGGAATCGTTGTGTAGGGGGACGAGCGGCATGGATGCCGCGAGAGGCGTGTGGGGCCATGGATGGCCCCTCGCGCCGGGCCCCCGGAGCAACGATGGAGGGAGGGTAGTTTGGCGGAGCCAAACCCGGATGCAGGGGCAAGCCCTTTGGTTCCTTTCGGCGCTTGAGAAAGGGACTCGTCCGGGGGGACGAAACCAGAAACACCCGCCGAACTCGGCAATCGGCTTGGCTCAGGACGGTCTAGCAACGCTTAACGCAGACATAGCCAACGTAATCACGAATCAGGCCAGCACCAGGTCATCAGGCGGCTGGCGCAATCACCGCGCTGCGCTGGCGCTTGTACTGCAGGACGTAGTACGCCGCGTAGCAGACCCCGATGAAGCCGAAGCCCCAGTAGAGCGACGGGCGCTGGGTCGGGTCCATGGCCAGAAAGATGAACAGCGAACTGCACATCAGGATGCAGGCCAGCGGGATCAGCGGGAACAGGGGGGCGGCGTACTTGAGGTCCTGCACCGTGCCGCCTGACTTGTACAGTTCGCGACGGAAGCGGTACTGGGCCAGGGCGATGACTATCCAGGTCACGGTGCCGGCCATGCCGCTGATGGCCATCAGCACCATGAACAGCGTGTCGGCGGCGATGAAGCTGGTCAGCAGGGAAACCAGGGCGAAACAAAGGGTGACGGACAGCGCATTGAGCGGCACGCCTCGCTTGCTGAGCCGGGCCAGGCCACGCGGCGCCATGCCGGTCTTGGACATCGCCCAGAGGATGCGAGTGGAGGCGTAGAGGCCGGAGTTGCCGACAGAGAGAATGGCGGTGAGGATGACGAAGTTCATCAAATCGGCAGCGAAGGGAATGCCGACCATATCGAACACCTGGACGAAGGGGCTTTCCATCAGCCCGGCCTCCTGCCAGGGCACGATGGCCGAGAGCACGACGATGGCCAGCACGTAGAAGATCAGTACGCGGAACACCACATTGCGCACGGCGCGGGGGATGCTCTTTTCCGGCTGGTCGGTTTCGCCGGCTGCCACGCCCATGATTTCGCAGCCCTGGAAGGCGTAGACCACCGCCATCATCACGGCGAACACGGCGGAAATTCCATTGGGGAACAGGCTGTCGCCGATCAGGTTGGAGAACATGGGAGCCGGCTCGCCGCTGGCCAGCGGCAGGCCACCGAAGATGGCGAGCAGGCCAACGATGATGAAACCGAGGATGGCCGCAACCTTGATTCCGGAGAACCAGTATTCGGCTTCACCAAAGGCACGAGTGGCCAGGGCGTTCAGGGAGAAGAGCACGGCCACGAAGAGCGCCGACCAGTACCAGATGGGGACATCGGGGAACCAGCGCGTCATCAGCATGCCGGCGGCGGTGAACTCCAGGCCGACGGTGGTGGCCCAGCTCATCCAGTAGACCCAGCCGATCATGAAGCCGGTGCCCGGCCCGATGTAACGGGTGGCGTGGGCCTGGAAGGAACCGGAAACCGGCATCTGCACCGACAACTCGCCCAGGCAGACCATCACCAGATACATGAGAACACCCGCCACCAGGTAGGCCAGCACGGCGCCAGCCGGACCTCCCTGGTTGATGATGACGCCCGAGCCCATGAACAGGCCGGTGCCGATCACGCCGCCCAGCGACAGCATGAAGATGTGACGGCTTTTCAGCGCGCGGGTGAGCTGGATGCGTTCTTCAGACATGCAGCACCTCCAGGTGGAGGCGACGACGGGAGAGGTGGGCTTTGCGGGTCATTATTCTTGTCTCCAATAGGCCACGGGGACCGCGTTGGACGCGGTTCGGACCGATTATTGGAACGACTTGTAAGACGCCGTTGAATACCGGGATCGAAGTTGTAAAAAGTCGTAAGGAATTTGTTCGATTTCAGCCGGCCGACTGCAACACCCCATCCAGGGCCCGAGCGGAGCGCGATAGCAGTGCTTCCAGGTTCGGCTTGAGTGCCGGCAAGGCCGTGCCGTCACCGGCCAGGGCGATCGCCTCCAATTGCCGCAAGCAGGCGGCCAGGGCGCGCAACCCCAGGGACTCGCTGCTGCCGGCCAGACGGTGGGCGAGGTGGCCGACTTCGGCGCAGTCCTGTGCGACCAGGGCGGCGAGCAGACCGTCCCGATGCTCGTCGAGCATGCGCCGCAGCAATTCCAGCAGCCCCTGGAGCTTCTGCTCGCCGAGCAGGCTGCGGTGGGTGTCGAGCAATCGCCGATCCAGCAGTTCGGCATCGACCTCCTCCGCCGGCCGCGGCGCCTGTCCGGCCAAAGCACGGCGCAAGTCGTCGAGTTTCAGCGGCTTGGCCAGGGCGCCCTGCATGCCGGCGTCCAGGCAGCTGCGCACCAGCGCAGGTTGCTGGCTGGCGGTGAATGCGAGGATGCGGCTATCACGGTTGACCCCCTCCCCATCGCGTCGAATCAGCCGACACAGCTCGGTGCCCGCCATGCCCGGCAAGTGCAGGTCCAGCAGGATCAGGTCGAAGCGCCGCTGCCGACAAAGCGTCAGGGCCGGCGCGGCATCTTCCGCCAGGGTGACCCGGTGACCGTCGCGCTCGAGCAATCCACTCACCACTTCGCGGTTGAGGGCCACATCCTCCACCACCAGCACGTCCAGCGAGCGACTCAGCGGTGCGACCGTCATTTCGCTGGATTGTCCTCGCGCGGCCCGCAAGGTCAGCTCGAACCAGAAGCAACTGCCCTCGCCTTCCTGGCTGTCCACGCCGATTCGCCCGCCCATCAGCTCCACCAGCCGCTTGCTGATGGCCAGGCCCAGGCCGGTGCCGCCATAGCGCTGGGCGACGGCCTCGCTGGCCTGGGTGAAGCGCTCGAAGATTTTCGCCTGCATGTCCGGGGCAATACCGATGCCGTCATCTGTGACGCTGATGCGCAAGCGCTGCGCACCCTCGAGATCCTCGAGCCACCGGACCTCCACGAGGATCTCCCCTTCCTCGGTGAACTTCACCGCGTTCGCCAACAGGTTACTCAGCACCTGACGCAAGAACTGCTCGGCGCCATGACACTGAGTCGCCACGTGCGCGTCGATACGCGAGCGCAGGATGGTGCCGTTGTCACTGGCCTTGGGTTCCAGCAGGGTCAGCACCTGGTCAAGCAGCGCCGCCAAGGAGAAATCGACCAGCTCGGGGCGGCCTTCGCCCTCCTCCAGTCGCGCGAAATAAAGCACTTCGTTGAGTATCGCCAGCAGGCCTTCGGCGGCCTTGTGCAAAGCCTCAAGGCGCTTGCAGTCCCGCTCGCCCAGGGCCGCGCCGCGCAGCAGCTCTGCCATGCCCAGGATGCCGTTGAGCGGCGTGCGGATTTCATGACTCATGGTGGCAAGGAAGCGAGACTTGGCGAGGTTGGCCGCCTCGGCTTCCTCCTTGGCTCGCTGGAGGCTGGCGGTGCGCCGCTCCACCAGACCTTGCAGTGCGGCGCGGTCATCCTCGCGACGCCGGATGTCATCAAGGATCGCGCGACGCATCTCATCCAGGGCCTGGGCGACCGTGTCAATCTCATCGGCGCCGCGTCCGGCCCGGCGATCCAGGCGCAGCGCTTCGTACCAGTCACCAGCACCGATGCGTCGAGCGAAATCAGCCATCACCCTCAAGTGGCGGGTGACGAGGCGGTGAAACAGAAACGACAGCGCCACCGCCAGGCCGCAGAGGAATGTCCCCATCCAGAGCAAGCTGGTCAGGCCGGTGGCATACAGGCGCTGGTAGACGGCGCCGAGGTCGATGGCGACTTCCAGTTCTCCGAGCTGGCGCCGCTCGCCACTGGGCGGTTGGTAGGACAGCGGAAAGCGCTCGCGGCGAAGCGGTCCGGCGAGTGCGCTGGCGCCCTCCTGCAAGTCGAAGTCACTGCTGGTCAGGCGTACCTGGGCGATGTCGGGAAAGTCCGCCAGACCGCGCAGCTGCATCTTCAGTTGCTCCTGGTTGAGGTCCCAGAGGCTGCGTTCGAAGCTCGCCAGGTAACCGACGCGGATCAGCTCCAGGCGTGCTTCGATATCACGCATCTCGCGGCGATATTCCAGGTGCAGTTGCACGGCACTGGCCACCAGCGTGAAACAAAGACTGAACAACAGGATGAACAGCAGGAGCCGGCGCAACAGGCCATTGGTGGGTTTCAGGCCGGTCATCTAAGCGGCTCCGGCTGGGCGATCATGTCGCGGTAGGTGGCTTCGCTCTCCGCCAGCCAGCGCTCGATATCGCCGCGGTCGGTCAGGCGTTGCAGCTCGCGGTCGATGTCCGGCATGCGCCCGGCCAGGGGCGAATGCCGCGATACGCCCAGGCGTAAGTGGTCCACAGCCAAGGTCATGGGAAGTGCGCGGATGTCGCCACCTCCCGGCAAATGTTCGATGTACAGCAGGCCCGTGCGCCGCTCATGAGGGATGAAGTCGATGCGGCCACGAATCAGCTTCCCGAAGTTCTGCTGGCTATCGGAAACCCATTCGATGTTGCCGACACGGGCCACGGTCTGGTCGAAGGCTTCGCCGTAGCTTTCACCAAAAAGCAGGCCGCCACGATAGCGGGCAAGGTCTTCCAGCGTGTCTACCTGAAGCGGGCGCCGAGTGTTGTAGAAGACTGCAACTTCCTCGCGCAGGACCGGCACGTTGGCGAATAGCAGATCGCTGTCACGCTGTGGCGTGCGGTAGGCCAGCACCACATCCACGCGCCCCTGGGCGGCGTCCAGCAGGCAGCGTTTCCAGTTGCCCAGTACAACCATCTCCACGTCCAGGCCGAGGTTGGTGAACACGGCCTTCACCACGCTCGGTGCCAGGCCGCGTACCTGCTTACCGTCGCTCCAGGAGATAGGCGGGTAGACCGGATAGTCGCAGTAACGCACCGCAGGCGCGGCCTGGGCGGCGCCACAGAGCAGCAGGAAGGCCAGCGGCCAGAAGCGCAGCATGAGCTCAGGCAGCGCTGGCCGTGGCGGTGAACAGGTAGCCCGCGCCGTGGATGGTGATGATCAATTGGGGTTCGGCCGGGTCGTCGCGCAACTTGCGGCGCAGGCGGCCAACCAGCACGTCGATGGAGCGGTCGTTGGGCAACCACTCGCGGTTGCGGATCTGGTCCATCAACTGGTCGCGGCTGAGGGTGTGCCCGGCGTTACGCAGGAAGACGCTGAGTAGCTGGAACTCACCGTGGGTGAGCAGGGTTTCGCTGCCATCCTGGTCGATCAGGCGGCGCCGGTCGCTGTCCAGCCTCCAGTCGGAGAAGCGCTTCAACTGGCCATTGGCCGGTGCGGCGGGCTGCTGGGCATGGCGTACACGGCGCACCAGGTTCTTGGCGCGAGACACCAGTTCGCGGGGGTTCAGGGGTTTGACGACGTAATCGTCCGCGCCGCACTCCAGGCCGACGATTCGGTCGACTTCATCATTGCGGCCAGTGATCAGGATGATGCCGACCTCGGAGCGCACCCGCAGTTCGCGGGTGAGGGTCAGGCCATCCTTTCCGGGCAGTCGGATGTCGAGCATCACCAGGTCAACCGGCGCTTCCGCCAGGCAGGCTTCCGCCTGTTCGGCCGTGCTGGCGCAACGTACCTGGTAGCCCTCCTGGGCCAGGTAGGACTGGAGCAGTTCACGAATCAGCGGATCGTCGTCGACGATCAGCACACTGGGAGCCATTGCAATTGTCCTCCGCCTCCGCGTTCAGGCGGGGCGTTCTTATTGTTGGAGGTGGCTGGAGGTTATCGCCAGTTGAACGACCGATCAACAGACCCCGACGGGCCGCAGAAACCGCTGTACGCCGCCGGCCTGGAGGCCATCCACCCAGGCTTCGCAGATCAGCACACCTTGCTCCGGGGTGAAGGTTTGCGGATTCAGCCCGGACTCCAGCCAGAGACCGTCGAGCAACGCACTCAGGCTGATGGCCGCCAATTCCGCATCGAATCCCTGCCAGCGCTCCTCTATCGCGAGTTCGCTGAGCGACTTGGCGAGGATGGCGCGGTACTCGCCATAGGACTGGTCATGGGCTGAGTTGATGGCCTGGGCGGTTTTCACCGCGCCCCAGAAGGCCAGCCAGGCCTCCAGCAGTTGCGGGTCCAGCAACTCCGCGGAAAAGGATGCCCGAAAGAACGCCGACAGCCGTGCTCGCGGACTGGGTTGGGCTTCGTCGATGGCATCACGGAGCAGTTTCATCACCCGCCCGGTCACGGCCAGGTACGCCTCGGCGACCAGTTCGTCCTTACCGGCGTAGTGGTGGTTGATCAGCCCGACGGAAACCCCGGCCTCGGCGCAGATCTTGCGAATCGACGCGCCCTGGAAGCCATGCCGCTTGAGACAAGTGAGGGTCGCTTCGATCAGGTGGGCCTTGCGCAACTCAGGGTCCAGACGGGAGTAGCGCACATCCTGGGTCGTCATGCCGAAAGCTCCTGTGGTGATACGGCGAATCTGAACGACTGTACAGGAGGAAGTGAATTGCACCTACCCGTTCGGGTTATGGCTGCATCCGGGCAACCGGCGGAGAGTAGCCCCAGGTGACCCGATAACGACAATACAGGCGGAACCGACATGCGCAAGACACTGGTTGCAGCACTTGGCACGACTCTCATCCTGTTGCCGGCCCTGAGCCCAGCGGACGATGGCAATACCCTGCGTCTATACAACTGGTCGGATTACATAGGCGAGCACACCCTCGCCGAGTTCGAGAAAGCCACCGGCATCAGGGTGGTCTACGACACCTTCGATTCCTACGAGACGGTCCAGGGCAAGCTGCTGCCGGGTCGCTCCGGCTACGACCTGGTGGTGCTCAACGCCGCCTTGGTGCCACCGCTGCTCCAGGCCGGTGTGTTCCAGCCGCTGGACAAGAGTCGCCTGCCCAGCTGGGGCAACCTGGACCGTCAGGTACTGGCCAGCCTCGAGCACTTCGACCCGGGCGTGACCTACTCGGCGCCCTACACCTGGGGCAGTAACGGCATCACCTACAACGTGGACATGATCAAGGCGCGTATGCCCGATGCGCCCATTGGCTCCCTGGCGATGATCTTCGACCCCGAGGTGGTGTCGCGCTTCGCCGATTGCGGCGTGACCCTGATCGACTCGCCCACGGATGTTCTCCCCCTCGCCCTGGCCTACCTCGGTCGCGACCCCAACAGCGCGGCCCCCGACGACCTCAAGGCCGCCCAGGACCTGCTGATGAAGGTGCGCCCCTATATCCGCAAGTTCGACTCCATGAGCTACCTCAACGGCCTGGCCAACGGCGACCAATGCATCGCCATGACCTGGTCCGGCGACTACGCCACGGCCCAGGCCCGCGCCACCGAAGCCGGCGCCAAGGTGAAGCTGGACTACTTCATACCCAAGGAAGGCTCGCTGATCTGGTTCGATGACTTCTACATCCCCAAGGACGCGCCCCATGTGGAGAACGCCCACAAGTTCATCGAATACATGCTGCAGCCCAAGGTGATCGCCCAGGTCACCGACTACATCCGTTATGCCAACAGCAACGAGGCCGCGACTCCGCTGGTAGCCGCCGAGGTGCGCAACGACCCGGCGATCTACCCCGACGACGCGACCCGCGCCCGGCTCTTCACCCAGAAACCGCAGCCGCCCAAGGCCATGCGCCTGATCACCCGCACCTGGAATGCGGTCAAGACCGGCAAGTGATTTGAACTGCCCTGTATCAGAGGTAAAGAACATGAACACCCCAAACGCCAACTTCTTCGCCCAGTTCGACAATGAGCGCCTGGTGGCCGCCGACAAGGCGCACTACATGCACGGCTATCACGTCTTCGACGACCACAGGGAAAACGGCGCGCTGAACATCGCCGCCGGCAGCGGCGCCTATATTTTCGACACGGCCGGCAATCGCTACCTGGACGCCGTGGGCGGCATGTGGTGCACCAACATCGGCCTGGGCCGCGAGGAAATGGCCGAGGCCATCGCCGACCAGGTGCGCCGCCTGGCCTACTCAAATCCCTTCTGCGACATGGCCAACGTCACCGCCATCGAGCTTTGCGAAAAGCTCGCCGAACTGGCGCCGGGTGATCTCAACCACGTGTTCCTCACCACAGGTGGTTCCACTGCTGTAGATACCGCCTACCGTCTGGTGCAGTACTACCAGAATTGCCGTGGGCTGCCGGCGAAGAAGCACGTCATCACCCGGGTCAACGCTTACCACGGCTCCACCTACCTGACCATGTCCCTGGGCGGCAAGGCAGCGGACCGGCCGGCGGAGTTCGATTTCCTCAAGGATCGCATCCACCACATTTCCTGCCCCAATCCCTACCGCGCTCCGGAGGGCATGGACGAAGCGCAGTTCCTGGATTTCCTGGTGAACGAGTTCGAGGACAAGATACTCACCCTGGGCGCGGATCGGGTGGCGGCGTTCCTTGCCGAGCCGATCATGGGTTCAGGCGGTGTGATCATTCCGCCGGCCGGCTACCACAAGCGCATGTGGGAGGTCTGCCAACGCCACGACGTGCTCTATGTCTCGGACGAGGTGGTGACCTCCTTTGGCCGACTCGGCGCCTTCTTCGCCTCGGAGGATGTCTTCGGCGTAGTACCGGACATCATCACCACGGCCAAGGGCCTGACCTCCGGCTACCTGCCGCTGGGTGCCTGCATCTTCTCCGACCGCATCTGGCAGGTGATCGGCGAGCCGGGCAAGGGCCGTTGCTTCAGCCATGGGTTCACCTACAGCGGGCACCCGGTGAGTTGCGTCAGCGCGCTGAAGAACATCGAGATCATCCAGCGAGAAAACCTGCTGGCCCAGGTGAATGAAGTGGGCGCCTACCTGGAAGAGCGACTGCAAAGCCTGGCCGACCTGCCGCTGGTGGGCAGCGTGCGGTGCCAGAAACTGATGGCCTGCGTGGAGTTCGTCGCCGACAAGGCGAGCAAAACGCTGTTCCCCGATGAGCTGAACATCGGCGAGCAGATCCACCTGCGGGCACAGAAGCGCGGCCTGCTGGTACGGCCAATCGTGCATCTGAACGTGATGTCGCCCCCGCTGACCATCACCCGCGCGCAGGTCGACGAAATCGTCGAAACGCTGCGCGAAGCCATCCTGGAAACCGCTGCCGACCTGCAGCGCAGCGGTGACTATGCGGGCCGATGACGACGTTTTGCAGCGGCCGGAGGGCGCCAGTAGACTGCCGGACATGACTGACAGCACTGCGCCCCAAACCCCGACCCTCGCCACCCTGCATGCCTGGCATGCAGGGTTGGCGCAGGCCATGCTCAATGTCGGCGAACCGACGTTCTGCGAACGCCTGGCCGACGCGCTGGATAGCCTGGTGCCCATCGAGTCGATACTGCTCGGGCTGGAATGCAAGGGCCTGCCACCTCGCCCGCTCTACCAGCGTGGCATCCCGACGGAATACCGCGAGGCGCTGATCGAGCGCTATTACGCCCGTGGCTACATGCTCGACCCCTTCTGCCTGGCCCTTGAAAGCGGACTGGCGGAAGGCTTCTACCACCTCTCGGAAATCGCCCCGGACGACTTCTTCAACAGCGAGTACTACCGCACCTACTACCTCAAGTGCGGCTCGGTGGAAGACGCCCATTTCATCGTCGACCTCGGCGGCCAGCGCAAAGTCTCCCTCTGCGTCTACCAGGGCCGCAGCGGTGCATGCTTCAGCAGCGCCGAACTGGACCTGCTGCGGGCCGCAGAACCCCTGGTACGCGAGCTGATCCGCCAGTTCGACGAACGCGGCGGCCTGGCCCGCAGCCTGGACGGCCGAAGCCCAGAGCCGTTGCACAGCCCCATGCCCGCCGCGTTCAACCAGCAGATTCGCGCCGCATTCATGAACTTCGGCTGCGACCGCCTGACCGAGCGCGAACGGGAAATCGCCCACCTGCTGCTGCGCGGCCACTCGGCCAAGTCCAGCGCCAAGGTGCTGGAGATATCCCCGGAAACGGTACGCATGCACCGCAAGAATCTCTACACCAAGCTGGAGATCGGCTCCCAGGCGGAGCTGTTCGCCCTGTTCATTGACTGGCTGACGAGTTGAAAGACTGCCTTCAGTCAGACGGATGTGAGCAGGTCGAATCCTTTGACTAGGCTTGCTTGTCTCTGCCACCAATCCGGAGACCTGACATGCCCATCGAGAAAGCCCTGTATACCGCCCACGCCGAAGCCTACGGCGGCCGTGAAGGCCGCGCCGTGTCCTCGGATGGCGTGCTGGATGTGAAATTGACTACGCCCAAGGAACTGGGCGGCCCCGGCGGTGACGGCACCAATCCCGAGCAATTGTTCGCTGCCGGCTATTCGGCATGCTTTCTCGGCGCCATCAAGTTTGTCGCCGGCAAGGAAAAGATCACCCTGAGCGAGGACACCTCTATAGAAGGAGCGGTGGGAATCGGCACCTTGCCCACGGGCTTCGGCATCGAGGTCGAACTGAAGATCTCCCTGCCCGGGCTGGACAAGCAGGCGGCGAAAGAGCTTGTGGACAAGGCGCATATCGTTTGCCCGTATTCCAACGCAACGCGCGGGAATATCAATGTGACGCTGACCCTGGTGTGAGCCCCGTAGCCCGGATTGCATCCGGGCTACGTCAGCGGTGTACAAACGAGGAGGGAGGCCATTGGCCTCCCTCGTTCATTTCACTTTGTAGATGATCCCCGGACTGCACTGAACCATCTGGTAGTGGTCCGGCAAACCGTTGAGCGCCTCGGAGGCGCCGAGAAACAGATAGCCACCGGGCTTCAGGGTGGCATGGATGCGGGTGAGGATGTCCTTCTTCACGTCTGCGGAGAAGTAGATCAGCACGTTACGACAGAAAACGATGTCGAACTTGCCCAGCGCCGCATAGCTGTCCAGCAGGTTCAGCGGACGGAACTCCACACGGCTGCGAATGGCCGGCTTCACCACCCAGCGCCCCGGCCCCTTCGGGTCGAAGTAGCGGGTCAGGCGCTCCTGTGACAGGCCACGGCCCATGGCCAGGCTGTCATATTCCCCCGCCTTGCAGGCAGCCAGCATGGAGCTGGACAGGTCGGTGGCGACGATGCGCGCCCCCGCCTTGAGCTGGCCAAGGTTGACTTTCTCGAACTCGTCGATCGACATGGAAATGGAGAAAGGTTCCTGCCCCGAAGAGCTGGCCGCCGACCAGATTCGCAGCGGCTGGTTCGGATTGGCCTTGATCAGCTCGGGCAACACCCGGCTTTTCAGCACCTCGAAGGGGTAGGTATCTCGAAACCAGAGGGTTTCGTTGGTCGTCATGGCATCGATGACCTGTTCACGCAGGCCACCGCGGGAGAATCCCTGAATGCGCTGGGTCAGTTCACCCAGGGTCTTGATGCCATTCTGCTCCATCAGCTTGTTCAGCCGGCTGGAAACCAGATACTGCTTGTTGCTGCCCAGCAGAATGCCGCAGGTCTTTTCCAGGAACACCCGGAACTGCTCGAACTCCACATTACCTGAAGACACTAAGGGCGCCTCACGAATCTATTTCCATGTCCGGGGGCCGAGCCATCAGCCCCCATCCGTTACCTTGATGCGTTCTACTACCCGTGCCGCCAGGTCGTCCGGCTTGAACTTGGCGAGGAAGTCGTCCGCACCCACCTTCTTCACCATCGCCTGGTTGAACACACCGGAAAGCGAAGTATGCAGGAGGATATGCAGCTTCTGCATGCGCGGATCGTTGCGGATTTCGGCCGTCAGGGTGTAGCCGTCCATCTCCGGCATCTCGATGTCGGAAACGATCATCAGCAGTTCCTGATCCGGCGCCTTGCCCTCCTCCACCATTTCACGCAGGTAGTTGTAGGCCTGGCGCCCGTCGTTCAGGGCCTTCACCTCGACGCCGACGGTTTCCAGGCAGCGGACCACCTGCTTGCGCGCAACGGAGGAGTCGTCGACGATCAGGACCCGCTTGCTGACGGCCTTGCTCTGGGTCTCGATGTCGATCACGCCTTCGGACACCACCTCGGAAGTAGGGGCCACTTCGGCGAGGATCTTCTCGACGTCGATGATTTCCACCAATTGCTTGTCGACCCGGGTAACCGCCGTCAGGTAATGATCGCGCCCGGTTCCCTTGGGTGGCGGATGGATCTCCTCCCAGTTCATGTTGACGATGCGCTCCACCGAGCGCACCAGGAAACCCTGCACCTTGGTGTTGTATTCCGTGATGATGACGAAGCTGTTCTTCAGGTCATCCAGGCCTCTGCGCCCGGTCGCCATGGACAGGTCGAGAATCGGAATGGTACCCCCACGGATATTGGCGACCCCGCGTACCACCGGGCTGGACTTGGGCATCAGGGTGAGGCGGGGGCACTGCAGCACCTCCTTCACCTTGAACACGTTGATCCCGTAGAGCTGCGATCCGTCGAGACGGAACAGCAGCAGTTCCAGGCGGTTCTGCCCAACCAGTTGGGTACGCTGGTTAACCGAATCCAAAACTCCGGCCATGACCAGACTCCTATTACAAGCCATTGAACGCCCGCATCAGACTAGCAGGCGGCACGAGCCTTGCTTCTCAGTTTGCATGAACGCTATGACGACGCTTTTCCGACACCTGATAGCAAAACGCCGCAAATCGCTTGCGGCTGTTTTACCCGCTTTGTGCTGTCTCGGCTACAGTCCGGCGTCGAGTGCAACGGTGACGTCGCCTGAGGTGCTTATCGGCACGGCCGAGGGCTTTCTTGAGTATGCGGTCGAAGAATATCTGCAACGGAGCAATATCCAGGGCCGCAGCGAAATCCAGGTCAACCGCCTCGATCCGCGGCTGCGTCTCGCGGAGTGCGACAAGGATTTGACGAGCCAGCTGGAAAGCCCGGCACAGCCGCTGGGGCGCGTCACCGTTCGAATCCGTTGTGACGGCAGTTCGCCCTGGACCGTGTTCGTACCGGCCCAGGTGAAGCTGTATCGCGATGTGGTGGTGGTCACCCGGCCGTTGCGCCGCGGGGCACCCATCGGGCCTCAGGATGTAACGGTGGCTGAGCGCGACGTGGGTACCCTGAGCCAGGGATTCTTGAGCGATCCGGGACAGATCGTCGGCCAGAAGACCACCCGCACCCTGCTCCCCGACCAGGTACTGGCACCGCTTCACCTGCAGCAGGCCGAGGTGGTGAGCAAGGGCGATCAGGTGGTGATCAGCGCTCAAAGTCCGGCAATCAATGTCCGGATGCCCGGCGAGGCGCTGGCCAACGGTGCGCCAGGCGAACAGATCCGGGTTCGCAACCTGAGTTCCGGCCGTGTGATCAGGGCACGCGTCAAGCGCCCGGGCCAGGTCGAAGTGGACATGTAGGCATGATTCCGCTGGCGCCAAAGTGGGCTGATTTCCTAAACTCAGCCAGTACTGAAGAATTTTCTAAAGTTATCCCGGACAGGGCCGATAAAACGGTAAGCGTCCAACTAGCGTCCGAGGTTCAGCATCATGGTTATCGACTTCAACCGGCTCAATAACGGCCCCACGCCCGCAAGCACGGGGCGTACCGGCAGCACCCAGGCCGGCAAGAGCGAAACCGTCACCAGCGGCCAGACTGCATCGACCCAGACTACCGGCGAGCAGGCTCCAGCTGCCAAGAGCGGCGAATCCGTGCAACTGAGCAGTGAAGCTCAGGTGTTGCAGAAAGCCGGTGAAAAACTGCGCGACCTGCCCGTTGTGGACAAGGAGCGTGTAGAAAAACTCAAGCAGGCCATTGCCGACGGCTCTTACCAGGTCGACAGCAAGCGCGTGGCCAGCAAGCTGCTGAACTTCGAATCCCAGCGCTAGTCCACGGGCAGCGCTGGGGAACTTGGACGCTAGGCCCCAGAGCGCGTATGCACGACACCAACCTGCTTCAACTGTTCACCGACGATATCGGCCACGCCCAACGTTTGCTTGAGCTGATGGACGAAGAATTCCAGGCCATGGGCGAGCGCGATCTCGCGCGCCTCGAAAAGCTGCTTGCCGACAAGCAGCCTCTTCTCGCCCAGCTCGACCAGCATGGCCGCCAACGCAGCCAGTTGTTGGCCAGCCTTCAACTCAGCGCTGACCGCGCCGGACTGCAGAAACTCGCCGAGTCCTCTCCCCTGGGCGAGGACCTGCTCGACCGCAGTGACGAGCTGGGCGAGCTACTGGAGCGCTGCAAGGCATCCAACGAGCGCAATGGCCGCCTGATCCGCGCCAACCGGGCATCGGTCAGCAGCATGCTTGGCATCCTCCGCGGCGGCGAAACGCCTAGCCTCTATGACAGCCGAGGGGCTGCCGCTAGAATCGGCCAGCAGCGCCCGCTCAGTCAGGCCTGACAAGACACTACAAGAAAAGCACAAAGACATAGAGGCATGATGCCACTACTCTTTGCGTGACCTGCTTTTGCGTTTGGAGAGACCTGGACCGTGTCCAACCCATTCCACGAAGAGAACGGCCCACAGCCCCCAAAAGTGCTCAAGGCACAGGTAGAAATCCTGGCCAACCTTCGTCTGCTGCAGCAACACCACGATCCGCTGATCATCACCTTCCATGACCGTAACCAGCGCTTCCAGAGCTATCTGGTGGACGTTGACCGCGACCGCGGCCTGATCGCCCTGGATGAACTGATCCCGAACGACGGCGAACGCTTCCTGAAGAACGGCGAGACCTTCCGGGTCGAAAGCTTCCATGAGGGCGTGCGAATCGCCTGGGAGACGCAGCAACCCGCCACCGTCGGCGAGTTCGAGGGTGACCGCTGCTACTGGTGCGCCCTGCCCGATGAAGTGACCTACCACCAGCGCCGCAACGCTTTCCGCGCGCCCCTCAAACAGAGCCAACTGGTTCCCGTCGAATTGGACGGCGACAAGATGTCGTCACCGGTCAAGGGTGTGATGCTGGATATCTCGGCCACTGGATGCAAGCTTCGCTTCGAAGGCGACCTGAATGGCCGCCTGCAACCCGGCCAGGTCTATGAGCGTTTCAGTGCGAAGATGCCGATCGGCCCGGTCACCACACCAGTCGAGCTGCGCCACCTGCATTTCGACGAGAAGCTCGGCATGAGTTTCGTTGGAATCCGTTTCCACAAGATGAGCGGCCTGGTGCAACGCAATGTCGAGCGCTTCGTCTACCAGCTGCAGCGCGAAGCCCGGCGCTTCGAGAAAGACGAACTCTTCTAGCGATCGATCAGGCATGCCCGGCGGCCAGGTCTCTGCTCCTGGCCGGCTTCAATCGCTTCCGCCCCTGCTCAGGCAACCCCGAGCTTGAATCCCAGCCGCCCCAGGCGCGGCAGATGTTCAGGGCTGTCCAACACCCAGAGCGAAGGCAACAGTCCGTGCCGCCAATCCAGCTCCTGCAGGCGCTCACAGGTCAAGGCCAGCACCTGGTCACTGCCCCAAGGCATGGCTTCGAACAGGCGCGGATCGATGCGGCGAAGACCGAGCAGCACATAGCGTCCGTCCTCGGTCGGACCTAGCACCGCATGATATTGATCCAGTGCCTCGCAGGCAGCTGACAGATAATCGGCATCCAGCATCGGGCAATGCTGGCCGATAAGCACCACGGCATCGTTCTCGGAGAGGCCCAGGGCAGCGATACGTCGCATTCGCTCCCCCAGATCACCGACCGGCTGGCCCACCACCATCCAGTCATTGTCCTCGGCCAGGGCTTCCAGGGCCTCGTCCGGACCATCCTCGATCCAGAAGATCCGCTCGCTGAAGCCCATGGGCGGGAGATTGAGAACGCGTGCCACCAGTTGCCTGTGCAACCGGCTCACCCCCTCCTCCCCCAATTCCGGAACCAGTCGGGGATGGAGCTTGCCAGCCTGCTGGGCACTGGCCAGCAGATGCAGGGAGATGCTCAACGTCATGACCAGGTCCTCCTTGAAGTCCCGAGGCAGGCCTCGGACTTGAAGCTCAGGCAGCCACACTGGTCAATAATTGGGCAAAAGCGATGTGGCGTTGGGCCACTATTTTTCCGGCTGCGGTTGCGCGGACGTCTCCTCGGTTGGCTCCGTTGGCGGCGGGGGGATATCCCCGTTCTGCATCTGGTCGTGTACAGCCTTCTCGTCGACCCGTGGGTCCAGGGCCGCCACCAGAGGCGAACTGATCATGTTGTCCGGGGTCGGCACATGGTGCAGCGGCGCCTCGTCGACCCGGTGTAGCCCGGTAACGGCATCCGGTCGTACCCGCAACACCAGGATCGTGGCGCAGAAGCAGACGAACGCATAGAGCATGTTGGGCCCCAACTGCTTCATCAGCGCGCCAGTCAACAGCGGGCCGATGCTCGCCCCCACACCGAAGGTAATCAGCAACATCGCCGTCAGCGACACTCGCCGCTCGGCTTCTATATGGTCGTTGGAGAACGCCACGGCGAGCGGGTACAGGCTGAACTGCAGCAGGCAGACCAGGAAACCTACCGGGAACAGCACCTCGAGGGGCGCCGTCGGCATGATCGCCAGGGGCAAGGCAGACACGGCGAGCAAGGCCGCCGTGCTGCGAATCAGCACCGCGCGATCATGACGGTCCGACAGCCAACCCAGCGGCCACTGTACGAGGAGCCCGGCCAGGATGCAGCTCCCCATGAACAGGCCGACCTGGTCGATAGGCAAGCCCTGGGCCGTAGCGTAGAGCGGCGCCAGGCCGTAGAAGGAACCGATAACCAGACCAGAAACCAGCACGGTGGTCATGGACTGCGGCACCCGCTTGATGAAAAAGCGCGGCTCCAGCGGTGCCGGATGCAGAGGCGCCGGGTGCAGCTTGCGGGTCAGCGCCACCGGCACCAGGCACAGGGCGAAGCACATGGCCACCAGCATCAGCAATTCCGGCCCGAGGCCAGGGTGCAGGACCAGCACCAGTTGTCCCAATACCAGGCCGAGGTAGGACGCCACCATGTAGCCGGCAAAAACCTGGCCACGCTGGCTCGCATCGGCCTGCTCGGTGAGCCAGCTCTCGATCACCATGTACTGGCACATCATCCCCAGGCCCACCAGCATCCGCATGAACAACCAGGCCGGCAGGAGGTCGATCAGACCGTGCCCGAGTACGGCCGCCGTCACCACCCCGGCACAGGCCACGTAGGCGCGGATATGCCCGACCCGCGCGATCAGCCGATGCCCCAGCTTGCCGCCGAGGATCAGGCCGAAATAGTTGGCCGCCATCAAAGCGCCGACCCAGAGCCCGTCCACCTTGTCCGCGGCCAGGCGCAGACCCAGGTAGGTACTGAGCAGGCCGGAGCCGATCAGCATGAGCAGGGTGGCGAAATACAGTGCGCGAAACGACTTCCAGATCCGATGCATCGGCGCTCCAGGCGGCTCCTTGTACAGGGAGGGCCGCCCGATCGGACGGCCCTTGGGCGATCAGACCTGAGAGGCGAGGATGCGCCGTTCCCAGGGCGTGATCTCATCGAAGAAGCTGCTGAGCTCCATCGTCTTTGTAGCAATGTAGCCTTCGATGAACTCCTTGCCGAACAGTTCACGCGCCAGATCGCTGCGTTTCAGACGCTCGATCGCAGCATGCAGGGTACAGGGCAGCAACAACTCGTCCGGCGCCTCGAACTCGCCCTGGATCGGCGCGCTCGGCTGCAATTGCTGCTCCATCCCGTAGAGCCCGGCCGCCAGGCTGGCCGCAATGGCCAAATAAGGGTTGGCGTCTGCGCCGGGCAAGCGGTTCTCCACCCTTCTGGCCACCGGCGCGCTGGCTGGAATACGCAGGCCCGCCGCCCGGTTGTCGTGGGACCAGCAGGCATTGTTGGGCGACGCATAAGGGTGGCAAAGCCGCTGGTAGGAGTTCACGTTTGGCGCGAAGAGCGCGGTGAAATCCGCCATGGCCGCCTGCTGGCCACCAATGAAGTGAGCAAAGGCCGCGGTGGGCTCGCCCTGGGTATCGCTGAAGATGTTCGCCTCGTCGTCGAGCGTCACCACACTCTGGTGGATATGCATCGAACTGCCCGGCGTATGGGCCAATGGCTTGGCCATGCAGACCACCTGGATGCCGTGCTTGAGCGCGACCTCCTTGAGCAGATGCTTGAACAGGAAAGTCTGGTCCGCGAGCAGCAGCGGGTCGCCATGTAGGAAGTTGATCTCGAACTGGCTGACGCCCATCTCGTGCATGAACGTATCGCGGGGCATGCCGAAGGCCTCCATGCCGCGATAGACCTCCTCGAAGAACGGCCTCAGGCCATTGTTGGAGGACACGCTGAAGGCCGAACAACCGATCTCACGACGTCCGTCCAGCCCGAGTGGCGGCTGGAAAGCCTCCGTCGGATTCGGGTTGGGCGCGAAGACAAAGAACTCCAGCTCTGTGGCGACCACGGGCTTCCAGCCGTGTTCGGCATAGCGCTCCACCACCTTGCGCAGCAGCCCTCGCGTGGACAACCCCGAAGGTCGGCCGTCCAGCTCCTGAGCATCGCAGATCGCCAAGGCGCGGGGCCGATCGGCCCAGGGCAGGCAATGGATCTGGCTAGGCTCCGCGACCAGGGCCAGGTCGCCGTCGTCGCTGCCATAGAAACGGGCCGGCGGGTAACCGCCCATGATGCACTGCAGGAGCACACCCCGCGCCAGCTGCAAGCGGCGCCCGGAGAGGAAACCCTCCCCCGTCATCACCTTGCCCCGCATCACCCCGTTCAGGTCGGGGGTGACGCACTCGATCTCTTCTACGCCGGCCAGTCGCTCGGCGAACGGGCTGCGGACTTTGGTAGTCATGGTTATTGTCCTTGTGCACTACAGCCGCTCTGGATGGCGGCTTGTACAAAATACGCACCGGCTGTTCGAAATATCAAGCGGGGCGAAAGGCAATTTCTCCGGACATGAAAAAGGGGTGAAGCACCAGGTGCTTCACCCCTTTTTGGTTACCGCTACGAGCGTTCCGGCTGCCTCCTCATGCCAGGACGAAGTCCGCCTGGGTCACGGTTGTGGCATCCGCCACGCCCACCAGGGTGATGCTGTTGGCCCCGAGGGTGACCTGGGTATTCGCCCCCAGGTCGGCGATGCTGACGTTCGCTGCGAAGGTCGCCGCGGTGATGCCCAGACCGGCGATGTCCATCCGGTCCTGCCCACCTGCCGGGTTGGCGTCGAAGTCCAGGATCTGATCCTGGCCGAAGCCAGCACCGAACTGGAACACGTCGTTGCCGCCACCGCCACCCAACACATCATTGCCCGTGCCACCGGCAATACTGTTGGCCAGGGCGTTGCCCGTGCCGTTGAATGGTCCCACGCCGGCGTAGCGCAGGTGTTCGACGTTCGCCGCCAAGGTGTAGGTCGACAACGAGGTCCACACCACATCATTGCCCCCACCCGCCAGCTCGATCACCACGTCTCCCGCGCTGTCAACACCATACAGGTCGTTCCCTACGCCACCCACCATCCGATCATTGCCTATCCCACCATGGAGAGCGTCGTTACCCACGCCTGCGGCCAACACGTCGTTGCCTCCCGCCCCCATGAGCACATCGTTGCCCACTCCGCCTTCGATGTTGTTGGCCAGCGCATTGCCCGTAGCGGTGAACGACCCCGTACCGGCGTAGCGCAGGAGCTCGACGTTCGCCGGCATGGTGTAGGTCGACAGCGAGGTCCACACGACGTCATTGCCTTCGCCGGTGGTTTCGATCACGACGTCTCCAGCGCTGTCAACGCCGTACAGGTCGTCCCCTGCGCCGCCCACCATCCGGTCGTTGCCGGCCCCACCATGGAGACCATCATTGCCCGCGCCACCGGCCAACGTGTCATTGCCACCGCCACCGCTGAGCACATCGTTACCTACGTCACCCATGATGTTGTTGGCCAGGGCGTTCCCGGTACCGGTGAACGGTCCCGTACCGCTGTAGCGCAGGAACTCGACGTTCGCCGGCAAGGTGTAGGTAGACAACGAGGTCCACACGACATCATTACCGCCGCCAGCAGTCTCGGTCACAACATCCCCGGCGCTGTCGACTCCATACAGATCATCTCCGGCCCCTCCCGCCATCTGGTCGTTGCCCGCTCCGCCATGAAGGGCGTCGTTACCCGCACCACCGTTGAGGGTGTCGTTGCCCGCACCGCCGGTCATGACATCGTTGCCCGCGCCGGCATTGAGTTTGTCGTTACCACCACCGCCATTCATCACATCGTCACCAGCGGTGCCGGTCAGGGTGTTGTTTCCGGCATCGCCGTTGAATGTCCCGCCGATGACGGCGGTCGCCTCCGAAGCCCGCGTATTGGCAAAGCCCTGGTCATCCGTGAAGCTCGCCACCACCCGCAGCATCAACCCGAGCTGTGCGGCGCCGGGCGTGAAGTTGGCGGCAGTCGCACCACCGATGTTGGTCCAGGTCGTGCCGTTAGCGGAGGACTGCCACTGGAAGCTGAACACCGAGGTGGTGGTGCCGTCCGGATCGGCGATGGTGCCGCGCGTGGCCGTCAGAACCTGACCCTGGGTCGGTGTGGTGTCACTGATGGTCGGGGCGCCAGTCGCAGCATCGTTGACCTGGGTGGTGGCTACCGTATCCGTCACATTCGACAGGACAGTCTCCAGCACGCCGTTGGCGTCCTTGTAGATGGCCATCACCCGCAGGGCCAGGCCAGCCAGATCCTCGGTGACGCGGAACGTCTGGCCGGTGGCGCGGGATGCCTCACCGGCGGCAATGAAGACGATGTCTTCGAAGATGCCCGAGCCCGCGACGGTTTCCACCTGCCAGTAGTAGGACACCGGACCGGTGATGGTGCCACCGGCATTGTCGGCATCGGTGACACCGGCCAGGGATGCGGTCAGCAACGAGCCAACCTCAGGCGTACCGTCGCTGATGCTCACGGCGCCCACCGGAAGGGCATCGGTGCCCGACAGATCGATGATCCCGTCGGTGAATTGCAGCCGCTCGATGCCGGTGAGGCGGTCAACGCCATCGCGACCAGCCACCAGGTCGGTCACCGTCATAGAGCCGTCCAGGTTGGTGACGAAGTCGTACTCTGACGAAAGGCCCCGATAGGCCGCGGTATCCAGCGCCGCATCGCCCTGCAGGATCTCCCGCACGATCACCAGCTGCCCCGGGTTGTAAGTGCCGTTGACCATCAGCGGCACCATCTCGGCCATGCTGTTGAAGCTGGTGATTTCCGGTCCTGAGCCGTCCAGGTTCTGACGTACGCTGATGCGCACGTTCAGCCACTTGTCGCCATCGATCAGGTCATCGCCGCCGCGCCCCATGAGGATGTCGCTGCCGCTGCCGCCGAGGATGATGTTGCCGCCGTCGAAGAAGGTGACCCCGGCGCCGAGGAACTCCTGCAGGCCCGAGATCAGCGCGATGTTGGCCAGCACGCTGCCCTTGGCGCCAGCGGTCGGCAGCGTCGTGGCATCGGAGTCGTCGCCGCTGATCACATCACCGAAGGCAGAGCCTGACAGGCCTTCGACGAAGTCGAAGCGAGCCAGCACGGAAGCGCCCGATCCCGGTTGTTGCGGCTGATCGAAGAAGCGGTCGCTGATGTCGATCGTGACGCCGCGCGAGTCGTTCTTGAAGGTCGCCCAGTCGTAGCCGGAAGCACCGATGTAACGATCGCCCAGGCCGGCGCTGCCGACCATGATGTCGTCGCCGCCCTCGGCGTTGAACTTGTCGCCCTCGCCTCTGCCGACGTAGACGTCGTTGCCGGCGATGGGGTCGTTGCCGGCCGGATCGAAGTTGTCGCCAGGGGCGCCGTCCGAGGTACCGGCTTCCAGCCAGTCGTCCCCTTCGTTACCCATGTCCTGCTCGTTGGCCTTGGAGCCCAGGATGAAGTCGTTGCCCTGTCCACCGAAGGCTTCACTGGCGTCTTCACCGGTGATGATGAAGTCGTTGCCGAAACCACCGAGGATCAGGTTGACGCCATTGCCGCCCTGGATCACATCGTTGCCGTTGTCACCCTTGATGTTGTCGTCGCCACCCACGTCCGTGATGATGTCGTCGCCGTCGCCACCATTGATGAAGTCATTGCCGTAGCCGCCATCGAGGCGGTCGTTGCCGCCGTCGCCATAGAGGGTGTCGTCACCCTCGCTGGAGCGCAGGATGTCGTTGCCGGCGCTACCGCCCAGCACCACATGGTCGGGTCCGCGGTACAGCAGGTAGTTGGTATCGGCACCCGGCGTTGCCGGGTTGTCGCGAACCACCAGAGGCAGCAGCGGGTTGTCACCCAGCGGGTCGGAGTTGCCGGCGATGCCGTCGGCCCCCACCACATCGTCCAGCGTGCCCTGGATGCCATCGAGCCCTGCATCGTTGAGGCCGGTGTGCTGCAGCAGCGGGTTGACCTCCAGGGTGAAGCCCGGAGTGAGGAAGACGATGGCCGGCAGGTGCGTCGCGTGGGTGTTGGCCATGATCAGCTTGGCGAACGAGTTGCCTTCCAGCTCGGCGTTGAAGTTCAGGCCGGCGGTGCGCTCCAGGTAGTAGAAGCGGTCACCGTCCTGGAGTTTCTCCAGCTGGTTCTCGAACACGAAGTTGAAGGTCGAGCCCAGCATGCCGCCGAACGGCATGATCTTCTCGGCCAGGCCACCGATCCAGAAGTCCACCAGATTCAGGCCGGTTTCCACGCCGGTCCAGGTACCCGTGCCATTGAGGAAGTCCAGCCGGTCGGCCGGGGCGGTAGCGCCACCCAGGACAATCGCGGTCGCGGCGGCACGCTTGTCGGCCAGGGTGGTAGCCCCGGTGATATCCAGGTGGGTGCCGTAAGCCGCGATGAAGTTGATCAGCGACTCCGGATGCTTCAGGTGCATCACCATGTCCGCCCAACTGACGTAGGGCTTCAGGTTGGCGTCGCCGGTGGCTTCATAGAACTGCGCACGGGCATGGTTGAGCGATGCCACACCCGTTTCCCGGCCCCGGGCGATGTTCAGTGCGGCGAGGTCGAGTGGCAGGCCCACCAGGTTGTTACGCAGGGCCTCGGTGACAAACTCGTCGATCTCGTTACCCACTGTACGGGTCACACCACGGACGATGGCGCTGGTGGCGTCCTCCGGGGTCAGCCCGCTGGCCGCATAGGCCAGCGGGTTGAGGAAGGCGGCGATCAGGCCCAGTTGCTGGTCGTTGGTCGGGTGCAGCGGATCGACGGTGACCGGGTTGAAGTTGGCGTCGAAGCGGTCGACCGTCTCGGTCAGCATCGAGTGACCGAAGCGGTAAACCGTGTGGGCGAACTCGGCAACGATCGAGGGATCGAGGTTGACGTCATAGACCTGCGTCGGCGCGAAGAACAGGTCGACGTTGGGCTGGATGGTCCGCGCGAACTCTTCGAACACCAGGTGCTGGTACTGCATCTCGGTGCCGAACTTGGCGGTCTGGAACAGCCGCTCGCCGTTCCACTGCAGTGCGGCTATCTCGGCCGGAGTGGTCGGGAAGGTAGCGACCGGGTTCAGCAGCCACTCGTTGATGAAGGCCACGTCATTGCTCGCCAGCACCGTGCTCTTGGTCTGTTCCACCAGGCGGTTGTGCTCGGAGTGGAAGATCGCGTGCACGGCGGTCAGGCCGATGTTCTCGTTGACCCGGCCGTCACCGGCCATGTAGTGCGCATCCAGCAGGTCACCGTCGTAGGTGCCGGCCGGCTGGGGAACACCTGCCTGGCTGTTGATCACACCGTCGTTGTCGCGGACCAGCCCTGGTGCTGCCGACGGGTCGGCGGCGTGGGCGATGTCGATGAGGAACTGGTGCCCGGTACCGACAGCACCGGCCAGGCTGATCCCGAGGCCGCCGTTGGCGGCCGGATTGCCTTCCAGCAGCACGTCATCAGGGGTACCCGGCAGCCCATCCGGGCCAACGAAAACCACCATCGGGAAGCCGTTCGGCCCCTGGATGAAGTTGCCATAGTCATCAGTGGCCAGCAGCGGCACATCGAACACATTGGCGTCCGTCAGGTTGATCCCGAGGACGTCACGAGCTTGTGCCTTGACCACCGCCCAGGTGGCCATGCCGCCGATCTCCACGTCATCGGCAGTGCCGAACTCGCCGTCGGCCCCCAGGTTGCGGTTGGTGATCAGATCACCGGTGGCCTTGGGTCCGTTCGGCGTGGAGACATATTCACGCAGGAACACCTGGTGCGACGGATGCGAGCTGTAGGTCTGGTTCTGGTCGACGAAGGGCGAGGTGGTGTTCTCGTTCTGCCCGGGTACGCCACCTACCTGAGTGGCGCGAGTGAGGACCATGAAGTTGGTCGGGCTGCCGGGGACGAAGCGCGGGTCGTCCGGCTGCAGCGGGATGAACACGGCCCCGCTACCGCCTTTGGTTACCAGGTCCAGGCCGTGGTCGAAGAACTGACCGAAGAAGGTCATCCAGGCGTTGAACGGCGCGGTCAGGCCGGCATCCGGGCTGACGTTGGGGACGAAGTTCACCTGCTGGTCATCAGCGGTGCCGAACAAGCCATCCAGGCCGGGGCTGGTCACCAGTGTGGAGCCATCGGTACCTGCCGCAGCGGCTACCGCCGCCGGGTTGTTGTTGGTCTGGTCGACGATCAGGTTGGAGATGGTGCGCGGGTCGCTGTCCACCACGTTGGTGGAAGAGTTGTAGTTGGTGTTGGTGATGCCGTTGAAGGCAGCCTCGTCCTGCTCATCAGTGAACTCTGCCGGCAGCAGGCGCGGGAACGCATTGTCAGCGGCGCCGAACTGGCTCTGGTCGATGCCGGAGAAGTTCAGCAGGTTGTTGAACTCACCGGTTACGGTACGCAGGCCGGCCGACGCGCGCACGTTGGGCACCAGGGACAGCAGGTCGGCACCATTGGCGTGAGCTTCGGCAATGCGGATCTGGTTGAGGATGAAGTCCAGGTCAGCCCGGACCAGTTGCACACCGGCCCCGCTGGCGGTGATCGCCGGCCCCGGGTCGACCGCCGTGGTGGGCGGTGGCGGAGTGAAGGGGTCGACCGCAACGGTGGGCGCGGAAAACACCTGCTCGGTCACCCCATCAGCATCGGCGTAAACGCCTTTCACCCGGATTACCAGACCGGCCAGGTCCGGAGTGATGCGGAAGCGGATGCCGTTGGCACTCTGGAAGGCCAGGTCGCCCGCAGGAGCGGCGATGATGTCCTCGAACACACCGGTGCCGGGATTGCGTTCCACCTGCCAGACGTAGGTGACGTCAGTGATGCCGCCGCCGGGGTTGTCAGCGTCGTTGACGCCGGCCGCGGACACGCTGAGGAAGTCACCGACCTGCAGCGATCCACCATTGGTATCGGTGATGGTCAGGGAGCCCGTCGGCTCTGCATTGAGTCCCGGCACCAGCACCTGGGTGTCATCGGAGAACCGGATGCGCTCGATGTTGGTCAGTCGGTCGATGCCATCACGCCCTGCCACCGAATCGGTCACGGTGAAGGAGCCGTCGGCGTTGGCCACCACCGAATAGTCACTTGCCAGGCCTTGGTAGTTGGCGGTATCGAAGTCCGCACCGCCATTGAGCAGTTCACGCACCGCCACCAGTTGGCCGGGGTTGTAGGTGCGGTTCAGCATCAGCGGAATCAGATCCACCATGCTGTCGAACGTGGCGATCTCGGGACCCGTGCCGTCGAGGTTCTGGCGCACGCTGATGCGCACGTTCAGCCACAGGTCGCCATCGATCAGGTCGTTGCCGCCGCGGCCCTCGATGATGTCGCTGCCACCGCCGCCGAGGATGATATTGCCGCCGACGAAGGTGTCGACCAAGTCATCCCCGGTACCGAGAATGGCGTCCGCACCCACCGAGGCCTGATCGCCGAGGAAGGCCCGCAGGCCGGTGATCAGGTCCAGGTTGGTCAGCGCACCGCCGGTGGCGCCACCATGGTTGATGATGGTGGTCGGGTCCACGTCGTCGCCGCGCAGGATGTCGGCGAAGTCAGAACCGGACAGGCCTTCCACTTCGGCGAAACGGTCGAAGATGGAGGCCGGCGACTGCGCTACGGGGAAGGCAATGTGGTCGCCCACCTCACCGATGCCGAGGAAGGCCGCCAGGGCCAGGTCAACGGTGACACCGATGTTGTCGTTCTTGTAGGTGACCCAGTCATAGCCGGACATGCCATCCATCTTGTCCTGGGCATCGCTGCCCACGAAGATGTCGTCGCCGCCCTCCCCGATCATCTCGTCGAAGCCGCCACCGCCGATGAAGACGTCGTGGCCGATCACGTTGTCAGCCAGCAAGGGGGCGAAATTGTCGCCGGGCGCGCCGTCCTGGGTGCCCCACTCGATCCAGTCGTCGCCCTCGTTGCCGGTGGGCGGCAGGCTGGTCTTGGCGCTGTAGATGAAGTCGTCGCCCTGGCCACCGAAGGTGGTGGACAGGTCCTCGATGGTGACGATGAAGTCCTTGCCGCTGCCACCGAGGATCAGATTGCCAACGCCTCCGGCCATCATGCTGCCAACATGGATCACGTCATTGCCGTCACCACCTTCCATGCGGTTGTCGCCGCCGGCGTCCGTGATGATGTCGTCGCCGGCCCCGCCCATGACCGTGTCGTTGCCATAGCCACCTTCGAGCACGTCATTGCCGCCATCACCGTAGAGGGTGTCGTCGCCCTCGCTGGAAATGATGGTGTCATCGCCAGCCGTACCGCCGAGCACGACGTGGTCCGGACCGGTGTAGCGCAAGTAGTTGGTTTCCACGGCCGCGGTGTTGGGGTCGTCACGGATCACCAGCGGAGTGACTTCCACGCCGTTGATGAGGATGCCGCCGGTGGGGTCATCACGGCCACCAACGCCCAACCCCGTGTGCTGGATAGCCTGGTTGACTTCCAGGGTCCAGGTCGGGGTAGAGAAGATCGCATTGGACAGGTGAGTGACGTCGGTGTTGAGCATCACCAGCTTGGCAAAGGAGTTGTTCTCCAGCTCGGTGCCAAAGTGCATCCCCGCGGTACGCGACAGGTAGTAGAAGCGGTCACCGTCCTGCAGCGCCTCCAGCTGCGTCTCGAAGACAAAGTTGAAGGTCGAGCCGAGCATGCCGCCAAACGGCATCTTCTCTTCGGCCAGGCCGCCGATCCAGAAGTCCACCAGATCCAGGCCGGTCGTGGTGACACCATCCGGTCCGCTCGCCCAAGTCCCGGTGCTGTGCAGGAAGTCCAGGCGATCAGCCGGCTCACCAGCGCCGCCCAGCACCAGCAGAGTTGCAGCGGTACGCTTGGCCGCCAGGGTGCTGGCACCGGTGATGCTGGAGTGGGTGCCATAGGCGGCGATGAAGTTGATCAACGATTCCGGGTGCTTGAGATGGTCGAGGAAGTCCACCCAGCTGGAATAGGGGTTCAGCTGCTCGTCGCCAGTCATGCGGAAGAACTCGCGACGCGCGGCATTCAGCGAGGGGATACCGGTGTCGCGGCCACGGGCGATGTTGATCGCCGCCAGGTCCAGCGGCAGGCCCACCAGGTTGTTGCGCAGCGCCTCGGTGACGAACTCATCGATCTCGTTGCCCACGGTACGGGTCACGCCACGCACGATGGCCCCTGCGGCCTCTTCGGCGCTCGGTCCACTGGCGGCGAAGGCCAGGGGGTTGAGGAAGGCCGCGATCAGGCCGATCTGCTGGTCGGCAGTGGGGTGCAACGGGTCGGCGGTGACCGGGTTGAAGCTCGGGTCCAGGCGGTCGATGGTTTCGGTCAGCATCGAGTGGCCGAAGCGGTAAACCGTATGGGCGAACTCGGCGACGATCGACGGATCGATGGTGGTGTCATAGCCACTCGGCGCGAGGAACCCGTCCACCTGGGGCTGGATGGTGCGAGCGAACTCTTCGAACACCAGGTGCTGGTATTGCATCTCGGTGCCGAACTTGGCGGCCTGGAACAACCGCTCGCCGTTCCATTGCAAGGCATCGATCTGTGCCTGGGTGGTTGGGAACGCGACAGGGGCCGTACCCGGCATCAGCCAGGGCGTCAGCTCGGCCAGGTTGCCGGAGGCCAGCAGGGTGTCCTTGGTCTGCTCCACCAGCCGGTTGTGCTCGGAGTGGAACACGTGGTGCACGGTGGTCAGGCCGATGTTCTCGTTGACCCGGCCATCACCGGCGATGTAGTGGGCGTCCAGCAGCTCATTGTCGTAGGTCCCGGCTGCGGGCGTGGTACCGACGTTGACGATGCCGTCGGCGTCCGCCGTCAGGCCGCCGCTGGGATCGGCGCTGTGGGCAATGTCGATGAGGAACTGGTGACCGGTGCCGACCGCGTTGGCCAGGCTGATGGGGGCCAGCGGGTTGCCTTCCACCAGGACATCGTCAGCGGTGCCAGCCAATCCATCCGCACCTTTCATCACCACCTGCGGGAACCCGTTCGGCCCCTTGATGAAGTTGCCGTAGGCATCGGTGGCCAGCAGCGGCACATCGAACACGTTCGCGTCGGTCAGGTCGATGCCGAGGATGTCACGGGCCTGGGCCTTGACCACCGCCCAGGTCGCCATGCCGCCGATTTCCACGTCGTCGGCGGTGCCGAACTCGCCGTCCGCCCCGAGGGCGCGGTTGGTGATCAGCTTGCCGGTGGCATGCGGCTGCCCATCGGCACCGATCTCGTAGGCACGCAGGAACACCTGGTGCGACGGATGCGAGCTGTAGGTCTGGTTCTGGTCGACGAAGGGCGACGTGGTGTTCTGTTGCTCATGGATATCGTCGGCAGTACCCAGGATCCCATCTGCACCCGGCAACATGGTGGCGCGGGTGATGACCATGAAGTTGGTCGGGCTGCCCGGTACGAAGAGCGGGTCGTCCGGCTGCAGCGGAATGAAAACGATGTCATTGCCGCCCTTGGTGACCAGATCCAGGCCGTGGTCGAAGAACTGACCGAAGAAGGTCATCCAGGCGTTGAATGGCGCGGACAGCCCTTCATCCGGGGAGATATTCGGGATGAACTGCGTCTGTACGTCATCGGCGGTACCGAACAGACCATCCAGACCGGGGCTGGCCACCGTGGCCGAACCGGGAGTCTGTGCAGCAGCGGCGACCGCCGCCGGGTTGTTCGCGGTCTGGTCGACGATCAGGTTGCTTATGGTGCGCGGCTGGGAGTCGATCACAGTCCCGGTTGTCTGCGCGTAGGAGGTTCCCAACTCTGCGGGCTGGAACACAGGATCCAGCAAGCGCGGGAAGACGTTATCTGCAGCGCCAAACTCGGTTTGCCCTAAGAACAGGTTGTTGAACGAGCCATCGATGGTGCGCAGACCGAAAGGCACCTGCACGTTGGGCAGAAGATCACGGAGCTCCTCCCCATTGGCGTGAGCTTCAGAGATAAGAATCTGCTGGAGGATGAAATCCAGGTCTGCGAGGTTGAAATTGGCCATTTGCTGATTCCTCAATTCCGACTGCGTAGGGGCGTGCGCCATGGCAGCAAGGACAGGGCTCCACGCTTTCGACTTGATTCGGGATTTGGGGGATTAGATGACGCCTACCTCGAAGCGACGCTGGTGGCAGCGCGAGTCATGCTCTTCAGCAGGAGGTTCTATCCCTGACGGTGCCGGCAATCGGGTGCCGGCGCCGGGGTCATCGACCCGGCGGACCGTGGTATTCGGAAAGGTGCAAGGAAATGGGCGAGATCGCCCACTGGAACAGGTCGCGCGATGCAAGGCTCATGACGTTCTCCCTAGCTTTTATTGTTTCCCGGCTAAGGCTGCAGCGCCCTCACGATGCAGCTGCCCGCAATTCGAAACAATTTCTTACATACCTGACTAAAGATTCGGCCAAAAACACTGTCAAGCGACCGTCATCCTGGTCACTTTTCAGCAAAAAATCACATTAACTAATTGTTTTATAATTAATTTTCAGTGAAATAACTTCTTACAAAGAAGAGAATGCGTGGCACTTCGGGGGCCTCCTTGCCCACATAGAGGACCCGTGCACCACGCCATAACACCCGTTCTAGAGCCTTCGATGGAGACACCACCCGTTAATCCGGTGTTTGCCACCGCCCGGAGGACCCCGGCGCAATCTTGCAAAGTCGGCGATTTTATGAATCAAAAAGCCGTGCTTTTTTGCCTGATTGCCCCATTGGGAATGCCTCGGAGGTTGTTGCTGGCGCACGGCTGCCATACGCAGGTCGAACAGATGAAGTTCGCCAACGATGTGCCGTCCGCCCCATGGCGGAGCGACCCGCTGATCGACCTCAGTCCCGCGCGCTGAGCGCGGCACTGCGTGCGCCCTGGGCCAGCGTCCAGTCCAGAACCTGGGCCGCAAGCCGGTCGGCGGCCTGGCCGAAGGCCGCCACCACCTGAGCCGGTGCCTTGTCGCTGGCCGTCTCACGCACTTCGAAGCGTTGGCTGGCGAGCATGCGCCGGTTGCCGCTTTGCACCAGGCGCGCTTCCAGCAGGATATGCACCTCGACCCTCCCCGCCCGGTACTCCCCCTGGAAGGCGCGCAGATCGCCCGCCAGCACCAGGTCGGTGTCCAACCGGCTATCGTCGCTGCTCACCGCACCGATGCGACCGTCATTGCGAAAGGCATCGATCAGGCGATCACGCAGCAACAGCGTGCCACGGTCCTCCCAGCGCACGCCCTGATAGGCACTGATGCGGTCGCCTTCCGGCAATACAGCGATGCGCGTGCTGTCCAGCAGCGGGCTGGCCAGGGGTTTGTTGACCTGCAAGGCCCAATCCACCGTCCGCCCGTTCATGGGCGCGGCGCTGCTGGCAGGCAACTGGTAGACCACCAGCTCCTCACCCTTGGGCAAAATGGAACACGCACCCAGCAGCAACAGGAACGCCAGGGGAAACAGAGGCTTCATGGTCGGAACTCCTTGATGCTGTCGCTGCGCAGCAAATAGCCGCCCGGGTCTTCTTCGAGGCGCCGGGAGAAGTTGCGCAGCGATTCCAGGGTGTCGCGCAACTGGCCGATGGCCGGGCCCAGTTCGCCAATGCTCTTCATGCCGCCATCGAGGGATTGGCGGTTGCCATCCAGCAGTTGCTCGATACTGCGGCTGCTGCGTTCCAGGGAGGCCAGCAGCCGCTCTGCGCTAGCGAAGGCCTGCCGACCATCGCCATCCAGCAGGTTATTGGCGGTGCGCAATAGCGTACTGGCTTCGCTCGTAGCGGTATTCACCTGCTCCAGGGTCCGGCGCAGCTCATCCCGCTGCTCAGCGATGCTGGCGGTGGTCTGTTCGAGATGGGCCAGTGTCTGGGACACGTGCTCGACGTTCTTGCTGGAGAACAGCTTATTGGCCTGCTCCAGCAATCGGGTGACGCTGAGCATCACGTCTTCCCCGCCTGCCATCAACCGGGCGATGGGCGATGGATCGGCGATTATCACCGGCAACTTACCACCCTTGCCCTTGAGCAGCGGGCTGGACGGCGTACCGCCGTGCAGCTGGATCACCGCGGTGCCGGTGACGCCGGTGATGGACAGCCGCGCCCGCGTGTTCTCCTTGATCGGCGTGGCGCCAACGATACGAATGCGCGCCATCACCTTGCGCGGGTCCTTCGGATCCAGGCGCAACTGCGCCACGTCACCGACCTTGATGCCGCTGTACTGCACCGCACTGCCCTGGGACAGGCCGCTGACCGCTTCGGTGAAGATCACCTCGTACTCCTGCAACTGGCTTTCGGAGCCGGCCCTGTTCAGCCAGAGGGCGAAGAGCATTGCCGCGCCGACGACCAGCACGGTGAACAGACCGATCAGAACGTGATGGGCTCGTGTTTCCATTCATGGACTCCCCGGCGCGCGCATTGCCGCCTGCTCGGCCGCACGCCCGCGCGGTCCGTGGAAATATTCGCGGACCCAGGGGTCCTCATTGGCGGCGACTACTTCCAGGCGGTCGGCCACCAGCACCTGTTTCTGCGCCAGTACCGCGACCCGGTCGCACAGGCTGTAGAGGCTGTCCAGGTCATGGGTGACCAGGAACACGCTGAGCCCCAAGGCATCGCGCAGGGTTCGGATCAGTTGGTCGAAGGCCGCCGCACCGATCGGATCGAGCCCCGCCGTGGGTTCGTCGAGAAACAGGATGTCCGGGTCCAGCGCCAGGGCGCGCGCCAGGGCAGCGCGCTTGACCATGCCACCGGACAGCTCGGTGGGATATTTGCCACCGGCATCGGCCGGCAGCCCCACCAGTGCCAGTTTGACCCTGGCCAGGGCCTCGGCGTCCGCCCTGTCGAGACGGGCGTGTTCGATCAGCGGCAGGGCGATGTTCTCGACCACCGTCAACGACGAAAACAGCGCCCCGCGCTGGTAGAGCACCCCGAAGCGGCGCTCCAGCTGCGAGCGGCGCTCGGCCGGCAACGCCAGCAATTCTTCGCCGAACACCCGCACCGTGCCGACGTTGGCCCGACGCAAGCCGAGGATGCAGCGCAACAACACCGACTTGCCCGTGCCCGAGCCGCCCACGACGCCAAGTATCTCGCCGCGCAGCAGGTCCAGATTGAGGTCTTCATGCACCACCTGGGCGCCGAACTGGTTGCGCAGGCCGCGCACCTCGATGATGGATTCTCCCGTCACCAGCCCATCTCCATCAGGAACAGCGCAGCCACCGCGTCCAACACAATGACCACGAAAATCGACTGCACCACGCTGGACGTGGTGCGCTCACCCACCGACTGGGCGCTGCCCGTGACCTTGAAGCCCTCCAGGCAACCGATCACCGCAATCAGGAATGCGAACAACGGCGCCTTGCCCATGCCCACCAGGAAATGCCGCAGCTCGATATTCTCCTGCAGCAGCGACAGGTACATCGAAGGCGAGATATCCAGAGCCAGGGCGCAGACCACCGCACCGCCGACCATGCCGCTGAGCATGGCAATGAAAGTCAGCAGTGGCAGCGCGATCAGCAGGGCGAACACCCGTGGCAGAACCAGCAGTTCCACCGGGCTCAGGCCCAGGGTGCGGATGGCATCGATCTCCTCGTTGGCTTTCATCGAACCGATCTGCGCGGTGAAGGCGCTGGCCGTGCGGCCAGCCATGAGAATGGCGGTGAGCAACACGCCGAACTCACGCAGGAAGGAAAAGGCCACCAGGTTGACCGTATAGATGGTGGCCCCGAAGTCCGAAAGGATCGTGGCACCGAGGAAGGCGACAACCGCGCCGACCAGGAAGGTCAGCAGCGCGACGATGGGCACCGCATCCAGGCCACTCTGCTCCAGATGTGCCACCAGCGAGGTAACCCGCCAGCGGCGCGGCCGCAAGAGGATGGCGAACATGGAAGAAAGCGTCAGGCCGATGAAGCCGAGCAACGCCAGGCTCTGCTCCCAGAGCCCCTGCATCGCGGCACCGATACGTCCGAGCAGTTCCACCAGGGCCGACTGCCTGGGGGGTGAGGACACCTCACCGTCCCCGGCCATGGCTGCAGCCACGGCCTGCAACAAGGCCCGACGCTCGCTGGGCAGGTGCGGGGCCAGGCGATCCAGGTCCGCCATGCGCGCGTTGCCGAGCAACTCCACCAGCAGGGCAGCACCGGCGGTGTCCAGGCTGCCGAGTCCGTCGAGGTTCACCGATTGTCCGGGCAGCAGCGTGTCGCGCAGGGCGGCTACCCGGCCGCGCAACTCGCCAAAGTGGGCGAGGGTCCAGTCCCCGGCGATGCTCAGGCCCGATGAGTGAACGTCAATGGAAGGCGCCCCGCTCATGGCACTGCGCCTCCCCGATCTACCCCGACTGCTGCAGCGGCAACAGCCAGGCAACAAACCATCTGCTTCAGCAACACAACACGCTCTCCCTGAGGTCGCTACTGCGCTGAAATCGTATCGTTGGCGGTCGGTGCCGCTCTTGCTCCAGGTCATTTCCCCCGGTGAGCAGCGCCCCCGCTCGAAGCGGCCAAACGCGGCCCTCCGGCTGCGGGAAGGCCCGTCTGACCGCCAAGCCTCAAAGCATAGCCCTTGCCCCGACACGCAGCGCCCGCAATTGGCCAGATCGCAATGGCCGGCCTGTGGGTTCAGCTCGGCCGCAAGGCTTCGACCGGCAACAGGCCGGGGGCGTGGCATTCACCCTCGGCAGGCGGCGAATCATCGTCGGCGCTGAGGGGGTCACCCTCGGCGTCCAGGCCAACGATGCCCACGACCCGATAGCAGTCGACGTCCTCTTCCAGTGGGATGGCGAACAGCCGCACCGTTTCCGGTAGTGCGAAGCGATGCACCTCCTCACCGACGGGAATCCCGTCGCTATAGGCCTCCAGGTAAAGTTCGGCTGCCACTGCGTCCCCCGCCTCGTCGCGGCTCAGCACACCGACCAGGCTGTCTTCGTCGTCGATCGGTTGAAGCCAATGGCTGCGCAGATGCACATCCGCGGCCTGCACCGGCCCGGTTGCAGCCAGCCCGAGCAGGCAACAGAGCGCCAGGGCCTGGAAGGAAGGTCTCATCAGCGGCTGCTCAACTGGCCGTTGCCTTCCGGCATTGGCAGCCCGAGCCACTCCTGCCAGCGGCGCAGGTCGCCACGCGCCTTCTCGAACAGCGCGCCGGCTTGCAGCTTGTCCAGCGAGCTCACGCAATCCTCCAGCGGGGCGTCTTTACGCAGGCAGGGATTGTCTGGCGGCAACTGAGTGCCCGCCAGATAGGAAACCAGGAAATAGGTGGCCGCATTGTCGTTGGGGAAAATATGCCTGCCACCACTGTTCAGCCAGCCGCTCAGCGCTTCGGTCAGGTTGTCGGCATAGGCCTCGGCGTCGAGGGTGAAGTCGACTTCGGTGCAATCTTCCAGATAGAGGTTGCTGGCGCTGTCCTCAGTGCCCTTGCCGTACACGGTGCAGTACAGTTCCGCGTAATTCCCCTCGACTACCGGCTTGGCGTACTTGCTCGGGTCGCTATGGAGTTCGGCCTGCACGTTGAACATATCGCTGGCGCCCGGAAGCTCCAGGATCACGTCATCGGCGTAGTCGACCCGCACCGCCAGAATCTCGCCCGTCACGATGAGTTTGCGGCCCTTGAAGAATGGGTCAGCGACCGCCTCGTCCCCTTCATAGAAACGCGCCAGTTTCGAACTGGGCATGCGCTCCACCGGATTGACCATCGACAGCTTGTTCAGTGCCGACTTCCCGCCAGCCAGGGCCACCAGGTAGTCCTGCTCCATGATGTGACGGAAGAAGTTCAGCGCACCCGGGTCGACGTCGGGACGGTTGGCGGCATCCTGGCGAGGTAGTTCCTCCCCGCCAGAGAAATAGCGCAAGGGCGCGGAGGCCTTGCCCAGGTCCCGCGCGGTGGTGGCGATGTGCATGCCAAGCAGAAACAGCGGCACGGCCAGGATGGCCACGGCGACGCCGCTGCCCTTTCGCCCGGAAAGGCTCTCGATCGCTCGCCAGGACGCGGGGCACAACCAGACCGCACCGCAGAGCATCAATAGCCCACCGATGACGGAACTGCGCATGACCCCGAAGGACAGGGCGACAAGGACCGAGCACGCGGTCCAGCACATCAGCCGGATGACAGGTACAAACTTCATTCAACGCCTCTTCTCGTAGCAAGACTGGCCCCGGCTGTTCCCGGAAGGCCGCAGCCTCCCTCGGGTCATCGACCTCGGGACGGCCGGATTCTTGGGAAGAAGAAGCGGAAATGAAAATTACCAATCCTCATTTTCTGTCAGCAGGCTCCAGCGCCTGACCTCCCGCGCCCCGGACGAGCAAAAGCCCACCTCTGGCGCCTTCTGCGTGGCGTCGGAAGCTTCGCCGGCAATGAGCACTATTGATTCGCATCAGGCGTAGGGTGGCGATGAGAATCGGCGGCGAGACCACTTCACTGGAGCGTTCATCATGCTGGTTCTGTGTCGCAATGTCGGGGAAAGCCTGGTCATCCAGCGCACGCCGGACACCCTCACCCGCATCAAGGTCATTCGTACAGAACGGCCAACGGTCGTCCTGAGCGTGGAAACCCGGACGCTGGATGGAAGGCTCACGCAACGGAGCGAAATCCGCCTGCGGGAGTCCGCCTGATGCCGGCGGAGAGGGCCGCCGGCCTGGTCGTCATCGGTTCAGGCAACGGACGTTGTCGATCTCCCGCGCGTAGTAGCAAATCACCTTGTCATCGGCGACCGGCAGGAACTCCAGGCGCAGCGTCGCCCCTATCGCCAGGCCGTACTGACGACCTAACAGCACATCGGGGATTTCGCTCATCCGCGCCATGGGCTTGGCGCGACTGGTCTGCGCCTTCTGCAGGCGGACATCGAGGCTGCGGGGGCCGAAATGAACGACGTCCGCCACTAGGGACGCGTAGCTCACCTCCCCGGCGACCCGCTCCATGGCAGCGAAGCTCATCACGTCACCCATGATGAGCCGCTCTTCCAGGCTGATCCGCGTACCGTCGTTGAGCACGATGGCGCTGGCACCGTGGTAGGAAACGCCGCGGGTATAGGCAGGGCGGTCGAGTACCAGGCCGGCAATGGCCAGCAGAGCCAGGCCGCCGAGAATGAAGGCGTGCTTGTAGCGGCGCAGCATCATGGCCAGCCCCTCATGCAGCGCCGGACCATCTCCAGTTGCAGGTTGGCCACCGGGTTGTCCTCGAGAAAGATCAGGTTCTCCGTCGCGCCATCGGCACGCACGCAACCGAGGTCGTAGAGTCGGTTCGAGCGATTGATCCAGATATGCCCGGCGATTCCCTCATCGCGGGTGTTCACGGCCACCTTGAAAGCCTCGCGGGTTCGGGCGTTCTCTTCGGCGCTGTCGCCAATGAAGTGGTAGGTCAGCGGCCCTGCCACCACCTCTTCGATCACCTGGTCCGAGGCCGCGCCATCGAAGACGCCGAGGCGCTGCAAGGCCACCAGGGCGAGCAGGCCAACCATCAGTGCATAGGCGGGTAGCAGCAGTTTCGGCGAGCGGAGCAGTCCGGCCAGCCAAGGTTCCCGCGTGCCAGGCGCGGCATCGGGCGCAGGCGGGTCCACCGCTCCGGCACTCCCGACGGCAGTATCAGCAACGGGTATCGTCAGCGCCGGCGTGGATTCGGCCATCAGGTACTGTGCATTGAACCGATAGCCGCGCCGCGGCACCGTCTGCAGCAACTCATGATCGGTGCCGTCATCGATCAGATTGCGCAAGGTGAATATCGCCTGGTTCAGACTTCCGGCCGCAACGACTCGATTGTCCCAGGCGTATTCCATTATTTCATTGCGACTCCGGGTTTCCCCCGGGTTATCCAGCAGAAGTTGCAATAGGCGCGACTCCGAATAAGAGAGCGTCACCGCACGCGGCTCGCCCGAACTCGGGGTTATATGCAACTGATTATTTGCGGCATCGAACACTGCTTCGCCGCCACTTTTCAGTAAGAACTTGAATTGGCTTTTCATGAAAATTTGCTGAGCTTATTGATTGCATTACCCGTGGGAGAGGACGCGGATTCTCTCGCACATCGACTTTGCGCTGTGCACCTCACGGCATAAATAACGATTTTTGATTCTTGTTTTCGTCGCACGTGCCCCAGAGTGCGGATGCGCCAGAGAGGGCGCGGCAAGGCGCTACGCGCCCCGCAGTTCAAGGCTGAACGCCTGAGGGCAGGCCAGACCGCCGCAATCGATGCCTTTTCCTGGCAGCCACTTCCCAGTGCCGTGGATGGGCAGGTCGACGCGACTTCAACAGGAATCCCCATGCATCTCAAAGAACTTTCCATCCTTTCACTTTCGATACTCTTGTCCGGCTGTTCGATGGCTCCCAGCATCGACACATCCGGATCTTCCGGACAACAAGCCAATATCCCGCTGCAGGTCATCGAACGGGACGAAAAAACCATCGCCTGGAAGAAATACCCTGCACCACTATCAAGTAACCACGACAAGGCGATATTCATCGATTTGCCAACTCCTCTTTCTCTCGCCAATAGCGACTCGACATTCAGCGAGTCCGATGCGGATACCAACAAACTGATTCTCCACTTCCGCAACCAACTCGAACGGCAACTTTCCAGCGCCGGCTACCGCCTGGTGGACAACCCCACCCCGGGAGCGCTGTCGCTCCGCGTCTCGATTACCGATCTCAAGCGCACACCGCGTGATCCGAGCGTCATGGAGTACATCCCGATCGGCTTCCTGGTCGGGCTCTCCCTGCACGCCACCGGTGTGCGCGACGAAACCCTCTACGTGTTCTTCCAGAGCGAGGTCAGCGATGGCCGCACGGGCGAAACCCTCGTCCGAGCCGTCGACCGCGCCAGCGGCAGGAACGTCGAGCAATCCGAAAAGCCCGTCGTCGAGGACATCTATCCCGCCATGGATGCTGCGGCGCGGCAGATTCGCGAGCGCCTGGACAGGGAATTCCAGCCGAAGGGATCGGCCTGATCCCCCCTCGTCCCTTTCACTTTCAACAAACCCCGCAGGAAGAAAAATGAAGTTCCGCAAGCAATTTGCAGCCACCCTACTTGCCCTGACCTCCCTGGGTGCCTTCGCCGATGACCGAGGCCTCTATGTGGGCGGAGGTGTGACCCGCGTAGAAATCGACGACAACACCCTCGGCGACGATGACAACAGCTACAAGGCCTACGTCGGCTACCGCCTGAACCCATACCTGGCCGTGGAAGGCGCCTGGGTCGACCTGGGCAGTTTCGAAGGCAGCCGCGGCGACTTCGACGGCCACTCGCTCCAGGCCGCGGCCCACTTTGGCGTGCCGATCGGTGATCGCCTTCGCCTGTTCGCCAGTGCCGGCGTCCATGCCTGGGATGCCGAAGAAGACACCACCGGCGACAGCAGCGACCTGGATCTGACCTACGGCGTCGGCGTCGAACTGGACCTGTTCCGCAATATCGGCGTGCGCCTGGAGCAGGAAGTGCTGAAGGTCGGCGACATCGAGCTGGACCAGACCAGCGCCAGCGCCTACCTGTTGTTCTGATCGGCCCTGTCTGCGTTAGCTGTTGCCAATCCGCATTCGCTAGCACGCTAGCGCCTACAAGGGATTCCACGCAGCTTACGCAGACATCACTTTCTGATCCCTTCGCGGCTCCTGCCCCGGCAGCGAGCCGCCCTCTTTCTCATCGATCTCCCGCCTCCCACGCCTCGCAGCAAAGCGCATGACACAAGCGCCTCCGACTTGGTTTCCGCAGCATTCTTCCGCGTCAGATTGCACCGGGGCATCCCCCGGCAGGATCAAAGCACCCGCGCCCGACTCAAGAGCCGGGCGCGGGGACGTACCGATCAATGGAAGGGGAAGATGTAGTTCATCCAGGACGCCATGCGCAGGAGGATCTTGCGCATCACCGCCACATGGTGGAAATGCTCGCTGTACAGCGCGGCCTGGCCGTAGGAGCCACCGGGCATCAGCGTGGCGTACTGCGCGTAGTCGGGGTCGGTGATCTCGATGATCACCGGTACCCGCCCTGGCGGCGGCGAGCCCCTGAAGCTGAGCAAGGTGCCGGAGGGCTGTACCTGACCTTCGCCGATCACCGCGATCACGTCCTTGACCTTGCCCTTGAATACGCGACCGGGAATGCCGTCGAAGGCCACTTCCGCCTCGTCGCCCGGGTTCAGGCGCAGTTGGCTGTTCTGCCGCATCCAGGCGGCGAAGTAATGCCCTTCATCCGGGATGAAGACCATGGACGGACGCAGCGGCAACTTGGTCGCCATCATCCCCGGACGCAACGACACATGGGTGACGAAACCTTTGCCGGGGGCACGCACCACGGTGTTGTCCAGCTCGAACAGGGCGACGTTCAGTTGCGCCTGCAAGTCTTCCACCCGCGCGGTGGTGAGGTCCACGTCGCGGCGGTTGCCCACATTGCGCGCGGCCAGTTCCCGGGCGCGGGACTGGTCGGCGCGGGCCGATACCAACTGGGCCTTGAGGGATTTCACCCGGTTCTCGAACGGCGTCGGGTCGATGCGGAACAGCACATCACCCTTCTCCAGCGGCTGGTTGGTCTTTACCGGCACCTCCACCACCTGACCGTTGACCGCCGGAATGACCGGCGTCGACACGAAATAGCTTCGCGCCACTTCGGAGTACGGGTGGTTGTAGTTCATCAGGAAGATCAGCGCACCGATCAGCACCACGCCGCCCAGGGCGGCTGTGGGCACCGACCACTTGTTCAGCGGAATGCGGAAGATCTTGAAGATGGCGACGCAGATGGCCGTGTAGGTGAGGATCAGCAACAGGTCCATGTCAGGCCTCCTCTACTGCAGAGGCCGGACGGGAGACGCCCGCCCCCTCCAGCCGTTCGAGGCGCTGGCGCATCTCGGCCAGTTGTTGCTCCAGCTCCGCCCTGGGGGCTCCAAAGCCCCAGCCACGATCCGTTCGGTACAACATCGCCCAGATCCACAGGAAGGGCCACAGTGCGTGGAGGGTGAACAGGCTCACCCAGCCGGCGGCATGGATAGCGTCCTGGTGCGGGTGGTTGCGCCGCTTGGCGATCCCGTAGGGAATGTCGTGAAGCACGATGATCCCGTAGAACAACACGATCACAACGAAGAACAGCACGCCTAGGGCGAAGTAATCGAGAAACCCATCACTGAGCATGTCATCACCTGATTGGCAGGGGGGGAAATCCGCGTCCGGCCGGGTGATGCCCGGCGTCGAACAAAATGCGGATTCGCGTCCAGGCCGCTCCGTAGCGCTCGATTCAGCGCGCGCGAAGGCGAACCGGCTGTTCGCCGGTTCCGGCCTGGTGGTTGATCGGGGGAGGCCTGTCAGGGCCTGAAGTGGCGTGCGTCTCGCGCCCAGTCATCGAGCACGGGCTTGAGGTCGTCCAGTATCAGAGGCGTCTTGCGGTTCTCCAGGCTCAATCCCTGGCCCTTGCGCACCATCCGGACAACGGGCTTGCCGCTGGCGGCGTCCACCGCCTCCAGCTCTGCATAGAGGGTCACTTCCTGGTCACGGGTACCCGCGGCCGTGGTCGCGGCAGCGGCCAGCAGGGCGATCGGGATGACCTCGTAGGCCTTCAGGTGCTCGGTCGAGACCGCCACCGCGGAGATGGCCGGGCGCAGCACCAGGGTGTCCGCCTCGGGCTGCCCCACCAGACGCAACTTGCCCACCAGCTCGCGCTGCAGCGCGAGGCGCATGTAGGTGGCAATCTGGTCCAGGGTCTGCTGGCTCATCTTGTCGCTGGGTGCCTGGGCGGGATGGAACACCGGCTTCTCCACCAGGAGCGAACCATAGCGCTGCGGATCGAAATCCGGCGCCGTCCAGCGCAGCACCGGCTTGCCGCTGGCAGACATCGCTTCCTCGAGCTGCGAGTAATCCCCCAGGAAGCCCGAGTACTGCTCAGGCTGGGTGACGTTGCTTGCACAGCCACTGCCAAGCAGGACGATTCCAGCCAATGCAAATCCGAATAGCGGTTTCACCATAGAAGGCTCCATGAATGTCGGGGCGAACCGTGCAGGTTCTCCACCCCTTCCGACTGGCGGCAAAGACTAGGGACGGCCGCCCCCTACGGCTTCGCATTTCATGACAACTTCTTAGCATTTCATGACAGTGTGATGCCGTTCCTTGCAACAAAAGATGTCGTCATATCGCGAGCTTCAGCCCCTGGACTGAACGGAATGAACCCGGCCCACAGGCGGTTCAGCGCGCCCCCGCCAGTTGCCACGCATCGGGGGCAAACCTACGGCCGCTGGTGGTTATCGCCATCCGCAATAACCCGGCGCCAAATCATGCCTTTCCTTTATCAGCGGCTCATGACCCGCTGCGCCAACGGGAATTTTTTGCGGAATTCGACGACCGCCTGTTCGCCAGCGTCCCAACACCTGATACAAGAAGAGGCGAATCCCGGACGGGTTCGTACATCACCAGCACCCGCAGTACTTCTATGACAGGCAGCAATTCCGAAACGCCTTTCACGCTTTATCCGCCCCAGCTCGAACAGCCGGTGCAACTGACTCGCGCTGAATTACTCGCCTCCCTCGAAACCACCATGAATCGCCATCGCGGTGGACCGGTCTGGCTGTTCGCCTATGGCTCGCTGATCTGGCGTCCGGAATGCCCCACGGTGGAAACACGCCGCGCGCGCGTGCATGGCTACCATCGTGGGCTCTATCTGTGGTCGCAGATCCACCGTGGCACGCCGCAAACCCCCGGCCTCGTGCTGGGTCTGGACCGTGGCGGCTCCTGCGCCGGCTTCGCCTACCGCCTGCCGGAGGAGCAACTGGAAGAGCATCTCTTCGCCTTGTGGCAGCGGGAAATGCCCGATGCGGCGTACCAGCCGAAGTGGCTGAGCTGCCAGCTGGAGCGTGGGCCCAAGGTGCAGGCCCTGGGCTTCGTGCTGCGACGCAATATTTCCTGCTACGCCGGCGCGCTGCCGGACCATGTGCTGCGCCAGGTGTTCGACAGTGCCAGCGGCCACTACGGCAGCACCCGCGACTACGTGGAGAAGACCGCGAACACCCTGCGCGCGCACGCCATGCCTGACCGCAAGTTGGAAGAAGCCCTGGTGCGTTGCTGCAAGCAGGGCGCGCTGAGTTTCAGCTGACGGCTCTGGAGTGCACTTTCCCAGTACGTTCGCGGCTCATCGCGACAATATCCCTACCTGCCAACACGAAAAATCGGACAGGGTTCATGCCTTGAAACCCTACAGGGCAACTGGGTAGCTTTTTCGCCCCTACTCCGCCTACTGCAGCCCCGAGCGACCCAGCGCATGATGATTCCGCACCGTTTCCCCACCCTCGACGAATTCCCCGACGACGTGCTGGACGTCCGCGCCGACTCCAGCCCCGAGGCCTGCCGCCGCCTCGGCGACTATCGATTGGTGCAGGTGACCCGCCTCATCGAGCGCCTGCGAATTGAGCAGGCGTCCGGCAGTGCCGGCTACCTGAGCCGCGAAGCCATGCTGTCGGGCATGGAGGCGCTGCTGATGGATGCCCACCTGATGTATACGCGCGCGTATCGGCAGCCTTGCGGCAAGGCCTGAACCCTGGCCCCGCTCCGGGGCCAGTTGCGCACTCACTCCACCCTGATTTCCACAACATCCCCCTCCAGGCGCACGGGCCAGACCCGCAGCTGCTGTTCCGGATACTCCAGGCAGGTGCCGTCTTCCAGGCGGTAGTGCTGTTTGTAAAGCGGTGAGGCGATCACCAGGTCGCCGCCCAGGTGACCGACGATGCCGCGGCCAATGACATTGGCGCCGGCCAGCGGGTCGTGGTTATCCACCGCGAAGAGCTGGCGCCCTTCCTCCCCTTCGGGCAGGTAGAAGAGCGCCACCTGGGCACCCTCCCACCAGGCCACCACGCCCGAATTGGGCACCAGGTCCTGGCGCGAGCAAACGCGCTGCCAGCTTTCCGATATGTCGATGCGTTGTGCGCTCTGCTGGGCCATCAGACCACCTCCTCGGCTACGGGAATCAGGGTGAGCTCAGCCGCCTTCGCCGGACGGATCTGCCCACGTTCGTTGACGAAATGGATATCCGGGTCACCACGGCCGTCGTTGACGAAGGTGCGGAAGCGCTTGAGCTTCTCCGGGTCCTTGATGGCGTTGGCCCACTCGCATTCGTAGCGATCCACCACCAGTTGCATCTGGGCTTCCAGCTCATCGCCCAGGCCCAGGCTGTCGTCGATGATCACTGCCTTGAGGTAATCCAGCCCGCCTTCCAGGCTCTCGCGCCAGACGGAGGTGCGCTGCAGCTTGTCGGCGGTGCGGATGTAGAGCATCAGGAAGCGGTCGATGTAGCGGATCAGGGTCTCGTCATCGAGGTCGGTGGCGAACAACTCGGCGTGGCGCGGGCGCATGCCGCCGTTGCCGCAGACGTAGAGGTTCCAGCCCTTCTCGGTGGCAATCACGCCCACGTCCTTGCTCTGTGCTTCGGCGCACTCGCGGGTGCAGCCGCTGACCGCGAACTTGAGCTTGTGCGGCGAGCGCAGGCCCTTGTAGCGGTTCTCGATGTCCAGGGCCATTTTCACGCTGTCCTGCACGCCGTAGCGGCACCAGGTGCTGCCCACGCAGGACTTCACGGTACGGGTGGACTTGCCATAGGCATGGCCGGTCTCGAAACCGGCGGCGATCAGTTCGCCCCAGATGTCCGGCAGCTCGTGCAATTGGGCACCGAACAGGTCGATACGCTGGCCGCCGGTGATCTTGGTGTAGAGGTTGTACTTCTTCGCCACCTCGCCAATCGCGATCAGGCCTTCCGGGGTGATCTCGCCACCGGGGATGCGCGGCACCACCGAGTAGGTGCCGTTCTTCTGCATGTTGGCCATGAAGGTGTCGTTGGTGTCCTGCAGCGGCACCAGCCAGGGGTTCTGGATCGGACGGTTCCAGCAGGAGGCGAGGATGGAGCCGATGGCTGGCTTGCAGATCTCGCAGCCCACATGGCCGCGACCGTGCTTGGCGAGCATTTCCTCGAAGGTCTCGATGCCTTCCACACGCACCAGGGCGTAGAGCTCCTGGCGGGTGTAGGCGAAGTGTTCGCAGAGGCTCTTGTCCACCGCCACGCCACGGGCGGACAGTTCGTGCTCCACCACCTGCTTGAGCAGCGCCGCGCACCCGCCGCAGCCGGTGGCCGCCTTGGTGCAGGCCTTGACCCCGGCGACATCGGTGCAGCCACCGTCGATGGCGGAGCAGATCGCCCCCTTGCTGACGTTGTGGCAGGAACAGACGGTGGCGGTGGCCGGCAGCGCATCGGCGCCCAGGGCCGGGGCGCCCTCGCCCGCCGGCAGGATCAGGCTGGCCGGATCGGCCGGCAGTTTGATGCCGTTCTGCACGTACTGCAGCAGGGTGTCGTAGTAGCTGTTGTCGCCCACCAGCACGGCCCCCAGGGCCTGCTTGCCATCAGCGGAAACCACCAGCCGGCGGTAGCTGGAGGTGGCTTCGTCGATGAAGCGATAGCTGCGAGCCCCCGGCAATGCACCGTGGGCGTCGCCGATGGAGCCCACGTCCACGCCCAGCAGCTTCAGCTTGGTGGACATATCGGCGCCGATGAAGGGGTCGGCCTCCTCGCCACAGAGCTGCGCGGCGACGCTGCGGGCCATCTGGTAACCGGGAGCGACCAGGCCGAAGATGCTGCCGTTCCAGGCCGCGCACTCACCGATGGCATAGATGTTCGCGTCCGAGGTCAGGCACTGACCGTCGATGGCCACACCGCCACGCGCCCCCAGCTCCAGACCGCTCTGGCGGGCCAGGGCGTCCTGCGGGCGGATGCCGGCGGAGAAGACGATCAGGTCGGTTTCGAGGAAATCCTCACCGGCGAAGTTCATCCGGTAGCGGTACTCCGCGCCGGCACTGATGGATTGGGTGGCCTTGGACAGGTGCACGCCCACGCCCAACGCCTCGATGCGCGCCTTGAGCGCCTGGCCGCCCTGGTCGTCCAGCTGCACCGGCATCAGGCGCGGGGCGAACTCCACCACATGGGCGTCGAGGCCGAGGGACTTCAGCGCATTGGCCGCTTCCAGGCCCAGCAGGCCGCCGCCCACCACCACGCCACGGCGTGCATTGGCCGCCGCATCACGAATGGTGTCGAGGTCCGCCAGGGTGCGATAGACCAGCCGCGAGTTACCCTCGGCACCCTCGATGGGCGGCACGAAGGGATAGGAACCGGTAGCCAGCACCAGCTTGTCGAAGGCCACGCAGCCGTTGGCGGTGATCACCTCGCGACGCTCTCGGTCGATCTCCAGTACCGGCACACCCAGGTGCAGCGTCACGCCCGGAGTGCGGTAGAGGCTGGCCTCGCCCAGGGCCAGGGACTCGGCATCACGGCCACCGAAGTATTCGGACAGGTGAACGCGGTCATAGGCGCGCAGCGGTTCCTCACTGAAGACCTCGATGCGATAGCGGTCCAGCGCGCCGCGTTCGATCAGTTGCTCGACGCAATGATGGCCGACCATGCCATTGCCGATGACGATCAGCGTTTGCACATCAGGAGTGGAAGCGACGTTGGAGTTCATAGGTAGCACCCGGCCCAAGCCAATCACGTTTTTCGGGGGCAAAAAAAAGCGCCTGGGACTTATCGTCCCAGGCGCCTTTGCCTGTTCGTTCATGGGTGCCGCCGAGCCACACTGCCTGGCGCACCTGTCAAACCTATCCACAATCTGCTGCGCGTCGGAACAACCGCGTTGAAAATGGCTTCGGACTGCTCATTTACAACTCGTAAACTCCGCGTCCTCAGCCATTCCCGCCTTGTTCTTCTCTAGCTCGCGAGATCGTGAACAGGCTTTGGCCCGGGAAGCGATCGCCATTGATCTGCCGGGCCACCCACCGCACTGTTCGTGGTGGGCCTGGTCCTGCCTATGCAGTGGCTGTGCCAGATTGTCAAAAGGGCGCTTCCCAACGCCTCCAGAGTCAGGTCCAGCACCAGTAATGGCGCGCCCTGCAGCGATTCGTGCAGCCGCCATTCCCGGCTGCAGCGACGCTCGTGACAAGCGCCCGCCAAGGAACCAAAACGGTGCGACAACACGCATCACGCCCCATCCTGAAGCCAGCCAACACCACTCGAACTCCACCTGATAAATGCCTGCAGGGGCCGCCACGCAAAGCCTTGGCGAGGATTGCAGCGGACTTGGCATGTGCCTTGCGATAGCCCCGCCAAGGCAATCAATGCCGATTGCCCTACCCCACGACAAAGGCGCCGTGTCTCCCCCGTTTCGACGGTGGGTGGCATGGCGCTTTTTCGTTTCCGCGCAAGGTACGGATATGGCGAACAAGACAGTGCGAAGCGTGTGTCCCTATTGCGGCGTCGGCTGCGGCATCGTCATGGAGGTCGCGAACAACCGCGTGGTCAAGGTGACGGGCGACAAGAACCACCCAAGCAACTTTGGCCGCCTCTGCACCAAGGGCAATACCTGCGCCCAACCGCTCACCGACTCCGGCCGCATGGAGCACGCCTACCTGCGCCACGAGCGCAGTCGCGACCCGGTGCGCACCGGCATCGACGAGGCGATCCAGGACACCGCCAGCCGTCTGCGCGCGCTGCTCGAGACTCACGGTCCTGACGCCATTTCCTTCTATGTATCCGGGCAGATGTCCCTGGAGGCGCAGTACCTGGCCAACAAGCTGGCAAAGGGGTTCATCCGCACCCGTCACGTCGAATCCAATTCGCGGCTGTGCATGGCCAGTGCCGGCAGCGGCTACAAGCTCTCCCTCGGCTCGGACGGCCCGCCCGGCTCCTACCGGGACTTCGACACGGCCGACCTGTTCCTGGTGACCGGCGCCAACATGGCCGACTGCCACCCGATCCTGTTCCTGCGCATGATGGACCGGGTCAAGGCCGGGGCGAAGCTGATCGTGGTCGACCCGCGGCGCACCGCCACCGCCGACAAAGCCAGCCTCTACCTGCCGATCAAGCCCGGCACCGACCTCGCCTTGCTCAACGGCCTGCTCCATCTGTTGCACAAGAACGGCCACACCGACCCGGCCTTCATCGCCGCCCACACCCAGGGCTGGGAGGCCATGCCGGCCTTCCTCGAGGACTACGCACCGGAGCGTGTCGCCGCCATCACCGGCCTGCCTGAAGCCGACATCCGCAAAGCCGCCCAATGGATCGGCGAATCCAAAGAGTGGATGAGCTGCTGGACCATGGGCCTCAACCAGAGCACCCACGGCACCTGGAACACCAACGCCCTGTGCAACCTGCACCTGGCCACCGGCGCCATCTGCCGACCCGGTAGCGGCCCCTTCTCCCTTACCGGCCAGCCCAACGCCATGGGCGGTCGCGAGATGGGCTACATGGGCCCCGGCCTGCCTGGCCAGCGTTCGCTGCTGGTGGAGGCCGACCGCCAGTTCATCGAAGACCTGTGGCAACTGCCGCGCGGCCACCTGCGCCAGGACGGCGGCAACGGCACCGTGGCCATGTTCGAGGCCATGCGCGCTGGCGATATCAAAGCCTGCTGGATCATCTGCACCAACCCGGTCGCCACCGTGCCCAACCGCCGCCAGGCGATCGAGGGGCTGCAGAATGCCGAACTGGTGATCACCCAGGACGCCTTCCTCGACACCGAGACCAACCGCTACGCCGACATCCTCCTGCCCGGCGCACTCTGGGCCGAGGCCGAAGGCGTGATGATCAACTCCGAGCGCAACCTGACCCTCACCCAGAAGGCCGTGGACGCGCCCGGCGACAGCCTGCCGGACTGGCAGATCATCGCCCGCGTCGCCTGCGCGATGGGGTTCGCCGAGGCCTTCGACTATGCGTCCGCCGCCGAGGTGTTCGAAGAAATCAAACTCGCCTGGAACCCCAAGACCGGCTACGACATCCGCGGCGCCAGCTACGAGCTGTTGCGCCAGGGTCCGCAACAATGGCCCTGCGCGCCCGGCTCGAAGGCCAACGCGCGCAACCCGATCCGTTACTTCAACGACGGGGTGAGCCAGGCAGTGAAGATCGGTGCCGACGGCACACGCCCGGCCATCGCCTTCGCCACCGACAACGGCAAGGGCAGGTTCTTCGCCCGGCCGCACATGGACCCGGCGGAACTGCCTGACGACGCCTTCCCCCTGGTGCTCAACACCGGCCGCGTGCAGCACCAGTGGCACACCCTGACCAAGACCGGCCAGGTGACCACCCTGAACAAGCTCAACCCCGGCACCTTCCTGGAAATCCACCCGAGTGACGCCAGCCGCCTCGGTATCGCCGACAAAAGCCAGGTAGAAGTGCGCTCGCGCCGTGGCCGCGCCGTGCTGCCGGCCGTGGTCACCGACCGCGTGCAACCGGGCAACTGCTTCGCGCCCTTCCACTGGAACGACCGCTATGGCGAAGACCTGGCAATCAACGCCGTGACCAGTGATGCCATCGACCCCATTTCGCTGCAGCCGGAGTTCAAATACAGCGCCGTCGCCCTGGCGCCGGTCGCCCCGGCCAGCCCCCCGCTCATCCCCTTGGTAGAAGTCGAGCCGGTCGCGGCCAGCGCCGCTGCCGGTTTTCCGGAGGAACTCGCCGACATGCCGATCAATGCCTTCGCCCGTCTGCTGAACCTAGACGCCAGCGCCGATCTCAGCCTGGCGCCCACCGAGCAACGCTACCTGCAGGGTTACCTGCTCGGCCTGCGCAGCGAGGAAAGCCGCAAGCAAGGTGGCGTGCCCACCCTGCCGGCCAGCGCACCGCTGGCCCCGGAAACCCGCCTGCTGCTGGACGGCGTGCTCGCAGGGCTGTTCTCCCGCAGCTGGGAAGCGCCTACGGCCGTCACGGGCCCAACGCCGTCGGCGGGGAATTCACTGCTGGTGCTCTGGTGCTCGCAGACCGGCAATGCGGAAAGCTTCGCCACCGCCTGTGCCGACGCACTGAAACGCGAGGGCCATGCGGTAAAGGTGCACTGCATGGACGCCATCCAGCCCGCCGAGCTGGCCAGCGCCGACACCGCCCTGCTGATTGCCAGCACCTTCGGCGACGGCGATCCGTCTGACAACGGTGCGTCGCTCTGGAGCGCGCTGAACGCGGACAGCGCCCCCTCCCTCAGCGGCCTGGACTTCGCCGTGCTGGCCATGGGCGATTCCAACTACGACCAGTTCTGCGGTTTCGGCCGCAAGCTCGATGCCCGCCTGGAAGCCCTCGGTGCGCGCCGCCTGGTGCCACGCGTGGACTGCGAGCCGGAGTACGAAGAACCGGCGCGCGCCTGGCTGGCCGCCGTCCGCGGTGCCCTGGCCGGTGCAACGGTTCCGCTGCCGGTGCTGGAAACCGCTGGTGCGCCCGCCGAGGACGCAGCGCCACCGCTGTACAGCCGTCAGCGCCCTCTGGCCAGCCGGCTGCTACGCAACCCCGTGCTGAATGCGCCGGGTTCCAGCAAGGAGACCCGGCAGGTCGTCCTCGACCTCAAGGGCAGCGGCCTCGACTACCGGGCCGGCGATGCATTGGGCGTGTGGCCGAGCAACTGTCCGTCGCTGGTGAACGAGGTCCTCAGCGCACTGGATCTGGACGGCGATCAGTTGGTCGAGGTGAAAGACCTGGGTGTCCTGCCGCTGGCAAAGGCACTGGGCCGACATTTCGAGATCGCCAAGGTCACCCCTGATCTGCTGCGCTTCATTGCCGAACGCTCTGGCAGCGCGGCGCTGGCACGCCTGCTGGAACCGGCGAACAAGGCCGAGCTGGAGGATTGGCTCTGGGGCAAACAGTTGGCCGACCTGCTGCGCACCTGCCCCATCCAGATCAACGCGGACGAGCTGCTGGGCCGGTTGAAGCGCCTTCAACCTCGCCTCTATTCCATTGCCTCCAGTCCCCTGGCGACCCCGGACGAGGTGCACCTGACCGTGTCCACCGTCCGTTATCAATGCGAGGGCCAAAGCCGTGCCGGCGTCTGCTCGGCGTTCCTCGCCGACCGTGCCGGCCGGGGCGAGGTGTCGATCTTCATCCAGAAGGCGGCCCACTTCCGCGTACCGGCCGATCCGGAGCGGCCGATGATCATGGTCGGCCCCGGCACCGGTATCGCCCCGTTCCGCGCCTTCCTGCAGGAACGTGAGGCCCTCGGTGCCAAGGGCCGCAACTGGCTGTTCTTCGGCGAACAGCGGGAAGCGACCGACTTCTACTACCGCGACGAACTGCATGCCTGGCAGGCCAGCGGCCACCTGCATCGCCTGGATACCGCCTTCTCCCGCGACCAGGCGGAAAAGGTGTATGTACAGCAACGCATGCTCGAACAGGGTGCCGAGCTCTGGCGCTGGCTGGAGGACGGCGCACACTTCTACGTCTGTGGCGACGCCAGCCGCATGGCCAAGGATGTGGACGCCGCACTCAAGGCGGTGGTGCGCGAGCATGGTGGCCTCAGCGCAGCGGATGCCGAGACCTATGTCAGCAACATGGCGCGGGAGAAGCGCTATGTGAGGGATGTGTATTGAGGACGAATGAATTGGCTATGTCTGCAGTACGTCTTGTAGGCAGCTGCATTGCCCGTAGGAGCTGGCTTGCCGGCGAATGGCGGCGTTTCGCTGGCAAGCCAGCTCCTACAAGGCTCTTGGCCCGATGGTCAATCTCTCGCAAAACGCAGACATAGCGAATGAACTCGCCCTTACAGGAGCGCGCCCAGCACTTCCTCAGTGGTGAGGATCGCATGGGCATAAGTCGGCCCGTTCAGCTCATGGGCCGCGTGCATGGCCTCAGGCGAGAAAGCCGCCGTGGCATCGGTCACCAGCGTCACGTGGTAACCCAACTCTGCGGCGAAACGCCCGGTGGATTCGATGCAGGTATTGGCGAGCATCCCGATCAGGATCACCTGCTGCACGCCGTGCTGCTTGAGCTGGTAGTCCAGGTCGGTATTGGCGAAACCACTACCGCCCCAGTGCTCCTGGATCATCACGTCCTGCTCCATCGGCTGGAAATCAGGGTGCCATTCCCCACCCCAACTGCCCGCAGCGAACACCTGGGCGCGGCTGGCACCCAATTGGTAGGGGCTGGGGTGCTTCCAGGTCTTGAAGTCGTTCGGCCGCGCGCGATGGTGTGGCACATAGAAAACCTGAATCCCTGCCTTGCGCGCTGCTGCCAGCACCCGGCGCAGGTTATCCAGCGTGCCCACGGCGTCGGCGACCGGTTTGGCCAGGCCATTGAGCTTGCCGCCTTCACTCAGGAAATCGTTATACGGGTCCACCAGCAGCAGGCCGCTGCTCTCGCGTGGGTAGGTCATGACGCTGCCTCGGCACAATCAGTAACCTGAGCCAGTGTAGATAGCCCCTGACCAAATCGCTCTGCGTGCACAGAGAATGCGGCACTTTTGGTCGATCTCATGGGAGAGATCTGGCCAGAAGACGGATAGAGAGTCAGCGAGAAGCAGAATCTCGAATTCAGTTCGGGTCCTGCAGAGCCTTCACAGATTGAATCGGGAGTCGTCGCGCTGGAAATGCAGAAGCGACCCCTTGAAGGCTTCGCCATTGCCCAGAAGGCAGTTCATTTTGCTGGTGCTCGACACATAGTCGAGCTCGACCATTTCCCGACAGAAGCTGGACCGGTTCGAGCGATTGGGGTCGACGATGTAGACGTCCACCGTATCGGCCGAGTGCCGGTCGATGAAATCTGCGAGCAGCGCCGGCTGGCCACGCTCATAGATGAGGTCACTACCGATGATCATGTCGAACACGCCCAACCCATCTTCGAGGTCGGACCAGTCCGCCGCCTGGTACTTGAGGGGGCCGAGATCGTTCAGGCGCAAATTTTCTTTCAGGAAATCGGGGATCAGCGGGTGATAGTCGCTGGCGGTGATATCGCCACCCCGGCGATGTACCACAAGGCTGGCCAGAGCCAGGCCGGCCCCCACTTCGAGGATGCGTTTGCCTTCCAGGTCCATCGTGAGCATCGCCAGCGCAAGGACCTGCCCGGATGGCCAGACCTGGCCAAACAGCGGCCAGCTTTCGGGCGATATGCCCAGGTTCTCTGCCACCATTCCAGGATCGTGATATTGCTGGTGATCAAGCAACGAGCGGATATGAAAGTCCATATCGCCCACGGATATATCTTGATACCTGACCTCATAGCCTGGCATGCGGAACTCCCTATTCAGTGAGTGTTGCCGCCAGATGCGCAGCACTGGATAGTTAATTGGTAACTATCGACAGTACATGGAGGCAAAGCGAAGTAAGTTCCTGCTGCCAATTCACAAGCCAGCGAAACTATTGGAATTTTTTGGAGCAGAAATAGAAAAGCCCCGTAGAACGGGGCTTTTCGAGGCGGTAAAGTATCAGACTACCTGAACTTTATCCGCTTGCAGGCCTTTCTGGCCACGTACGACTTCGAAAGTCACTTGCTGGCCTTCGCTCAGGCTCTTGAAGCCAGTGCTTTCGATCGAACGGTAGTGAACGAACAGATCAGCGCCTTCTGCGGGGGTGATGAAGCCGAAGCCTTTTTCATCGTTGAACCACTTGACGGTGCCGGATTGACGATTGGACATTTCATAACTCCAAGATAAAAATAAATAACCCTGATAAAAACTCAGGAAATTACTGAAGTGCTAAAGCTGTAACGAATCGAGGAGATGAAATAACTTCAATCAGAACATCGAACCAAGTATCGCAGAGACAATCGCAGAGCAGTGGACGCGACTATACGCGGTTCGATCAGGATGTACAGGTTTATTTTCAGGCACATTAATTGCGCCGGTGAATACGCTTGGCATTCATGCGCTTAGGCGCCGAATGCAGAAATTTCCGCAGGCGGGATGCCAGAAAGCCACCAGCCCCCGCCGCGGTTCATTCATCACGCCAACCGCATCAGTTCCAGGATCTGGGCGTGCAGGCGCGGGTCGCCGCAGGCGATGACATCGCCGCCGTGCTGTGCGTCGCCACCATCCCAACGGGTCACCACACCGCCCGCGCCCTCGATGATCGGTATCAGCGCCTGGATGTCGTAGGGCTTGAGACCCGGATCAAGCACGACGTCCACCAGCCCCAGGGCAAGCATGCAGTAGGCGTAGCAATCGCCGCTGTAGCGCACCAGCCGCACGTCGTTCGAGAGCTGCTTGAACAGGTCGCTGTAGGGCGGCTGCTGGAAATGCTCGGGGCTGGTGACCATCAGGGTCGCATCGGCCAACCGGCTGCAGGCACGGGTCTGGATCGGGCGGCCGTTGAGCGAGGCGCTGCTGCCGTCGCCGACGAAGCGCTCACGGGTAAAGGGCTGGTCCATCATGCCCAGCGCCGGGCGGGTGCCGTCATTGAGGGCGATCAGGGTGCCCCAGAGCGGAATGCCACTGATAAAGGAGCGGGTACCGTCCACCGGGTCCAGTACCCAGGTCCAGGGTTCCTCGCCCGCGATGTTCTCCTCCTCCTCGCCCAGCACGCCATGGCCGGGATAGCGCTCGCCGATCAGCGCACGCATGGCCCGCTCGGCGCCCTTGTCGGCCAGGGTCACGGGGTCGAAGCGCTCGGCCTCCTTGTTCTCCACCTCCAGAGGCAGGCGAAAGTAGGTCAGGGTCACCCGGGCCGCCGCATCAGCCAGCTCTTCAGCGAACTCCAGGTACTCGGGAGGGAGGGTTTGATCGTTCATGGGGACTCCGTTTCGGGCGAATCAGCAGGTTTCCAGCATAGGTCAGGCGCCCAGGCTTCCGGCGAAGCGCCGGTCCAGCCGTTCGCGCTGGAAATGGTCGGTGAGAAAGTCGATGAAGGCGCGGGTCTTGGCCGGCAGCAGGCTGCGGCTGGGGTAATAGAGAGCAATGGTACCGGCATCGGCGTACCACTGGGGCAATAGTCGCACCAGTTCGCCTCGCTCCAGCCAGGGCAGCACGTCGGGTACCGCCAGCAAGGCCACGCCGAGGCCCAGCAGCGCCGCTTCGCGCATGGCCGCGGGGTCGTTGAGCATGAGGGTCTCGGCCAGTGGCGCGGCCACTTCGTTGCCGGCGGCGTCACGCAGGCTCCAGTGGCGCATCCGGCCGGTGCGGGAGGAGCGCATGACGATGCCGTCGAAGTCGATCAGCCCGGCCGGATCGGTGGGCAGGGTGCGGTCCGCCAGATAGGCCGGCGCCGCCACTGCGATGATGTGAGCCGGCGCCAATGGCCGCGCCACCACGCCCTGGGCCAGTTCGAAACCGCCGCCGATGGCCAGGTCATAGCCTTCGGCAATCAGGTCCACCGGGCGGTTTTCCAGGTGCCACTCCGGACGCACCTGGGGGTAGCGGGCCCGGAAGGCCGGCAGCAAGGGCAGGATGTGAGTCATGCCGAAGCTCGGCGCCATGCTCAGCTTGAGTATCCCGGAAGGCTCGCCCTGATCGTTGCCCACCGCTGCAATGGCCGACTGCAGGGCCTCCAGGTTTCCGCCGATGGCCTGGAGGAAGCGTTCACCGGCTTCGGTCAGGGTGAGCTTGCGGGTGGAGCGCTGGAACAGGCGCACGCCGAGGTTGCGCTCGAGCATGGCAACGTTGCGGCTGACAGCGGCCGGCGTCAGGGCGAGGCGACGCGCGGCGGCGGAGAAGCTGCCGGTCTCGGCGCTGCGCACGAAGGACTCCAGGTTGGCGAGGGTTTCCATCGGCCGACCTTATATCATTGCTTGAAAATCATTCAAGGCATTACCCGCTAATCAAGGATCAATCCGAAGGGGATAGTGGACTCACACCCACCCCCCGGAGATACCCGCCATGACCACCACCCTCCCCCTCGCCGGCAAGACCGCCCTCGTTACCGGCGGCTCCCGCTCCATCGGCGCCGCTATTGCCAAGCGCCTGGCCGCTGACGGTGCCGCCGTCGCCATCACCTACAGCGCCTCGCCCGACAAGGCCGCGGAAGTCGTGCGTGCCATCCAGGCAACCGGCGGCCGCGCCGTTGCCATCCAGGCCGACGCCGGCAATCCGGCCGCCGTGCGCGCCGCCGTCGCCGAAACCGTGGACGCCCTCGGCAGCCTGGATATCCTGGTGAACAACGCAGGCCTTGGCTTGGGCGGCCCCATCGACGAAATCCCCTTCGAAACCTACGAGCGCATGTTGGCGGTGAATGTCACCGGCGTGTTCGTGGCCACCCAGGAAGCCGTACGCCATATGTCGGCAGGTGGGCGCATCGTGCATATCGGCTCCTCCATGACCCATTACGCGGCCTTCCCCACAGCCTCGCTCTATACCCTGACCAAAGGTGCCATCGCCGGCTTCAACCGCAGCCTGGTACGAGACCTCGGACCGCGCGGCATCACAGTGAATACCGTGCATCCCGGCCCCACCGACACCGACATGAACCCGGACGGCGGCCCCGTGAGCCAGATCGTCGGCCCCGGCATCGCCATCGGCCGTTATGGCAAACCGGAAGAGATCGCCCATGTGGTGGCCTTCCTCGCCGGACCGGACGCGTCCTTCGTCACCGGTGCCGACATCATCGCCGACGGCGGCTTCACCGCCTGATCCATCCGGAGAACACGCATGAAAAGCATTGGAATCATCGGCGCAGCCTGGTGCAGTTCCCCGGCGGCCCCCTGCCAGCCCTCAACCTGGTGCGCTTCGGCTGACAATCAGCCGACGAGGTCCACCACCACTTTGCCCTGGGCGTCACCGCTGGCCACCAGCCGGTGCGCGTCCAGGGCCTCCTCCAGGCTGAAGCGATGGAGGTCCAGACGAACCTTCAGCTTGCCGTCCTCGACCAGCCTTGCCACCTTCGCCAGAATCTCGCCGTGATGTTTGCGGCCCTCGCCGGTGAGCAGCGGTAACAAGGTGAAGACCCCCGAATAGGTGGCGCCCCGGAACGACAACGGCGCCAGCTTGTGCTCACCCCAGCCCAGAGCGCTGACCACATGGCCGGTGTAGTGGCGTACCGCTTGGAACGACGCATCCAGCGTAGCTCCGCCTACCGTGTCATAGACGATGTCGAAGCCTCTCCCGTCAGTGTGACGCGCCACGTAGTCCTCCACCGCGGTACTGCGGTAGTCGATGGCGACGGCACCGAAACCTTCGATCACCGCCAGGTTCTCTGCCGAGCCGGTCGCGTAGACCTCGGCCCCGAAAGCACGGGCGATCTGGATCGCCACATGGCCCACGCCACCGGCACCGCCATGCACCAGAACCTTGTGCCCGGCACCGACCCTTGCCCGGTCCACCATCCCCTCCCAGGCAGTAATGGCCACCAGCGGTAATGCAGCGGCCTGGCGCATGTCGAGGTTGACCGGCTTCTTCGCCAACAGGTCGGCATCCAGCGCCTGGTAGTCCGCCAGGGTTCCCGGGTTGCCGCCGATACCTCCGGCCATGCCGTACACCTCATCCCCCGGCGCGAAGTTGCTGACGCCCTCCCCCACACTCGCCACCACGCCAGCCAGGTCCATCCCGAGCACGGCGGGCAACGTTTGCCGGGCATGGCCGCCCTTGCCGGCGCGAATCTTGGTATCCAGCGGGTTGACGCCGCTGGCGTGGATACGCACCAGCACCTGGCCCGGACCGGGTTGCGGGCGCATCGGATGGATGAGTTTAAAAGGCGCATCGACGGTTTCGAGCAACAGTGCACGGTCACGGGTTTCGACAATCATGGCTATGGCCTCCGGGTTGCAGTGGAGGCCATTCTTTGCCCGCCAGCTCATTCGCAGAAGACCACTAAACGGCATAGCATTCATTCCACATGAGAATGAGTGGGAACGGTGATGGACAAGCTCAACGCAATGGCCGTGTTCGTACGGGTAGTGGAAAGCGGCAGCTTTTCGGCGGTGGCGCGAGAACTGGGTACCAGCCAGCCAACCATCAGCAAGCAGGTGCAGGCCCTGGAGACGTCCCTGGGTGGCCGGCTGATCGCTCGCAGCACCCGCCAGCTCTCGCTCACTGATGAGGGACAACGCTACTTCGAGCAGTGCCGACAGATTCTCTCGGCAGTGGATAACGCCGAACTCAGTTTCCAGACCGGTCGCGAACAGGTGGCTGGCCCCTTGCGGGTGGCTTCGTCCGTGAGCTTCGGCCGCACGTGCATCGCTCCCGTGCTCGGGGAGTTTCTTGCCTGTTATCCACAGGTCAGCCTCGACTTGCAGCTCAGCGACCGCAACGAAGACCTGGTAAGCGAAGGCATCGATGTCAGCCTGCGAATCGGCGAGCTACCGGCCAGCGGGATGATCGCGCGCAGGCTCGGCCATATGCGGCGCCTGGTACTGGCCGCCCCCGCCTACCTCGCAGGCCGTGGCACACCACAGTCGCCGGAGGCGCTGCGTGAACACAACTGCCTGGTTTTCAACCTGTTGCCGGATGCCGGCATCTGGACCTTCATCCGCGACGGGCACACACAGTCAGTGCGGGTGAGCGGCAATGCGCGCAGTAACAGTTCGGAGGCGATACGGGAGATGGTGCTATCCGGGTTGGGTATTTCGCTGTCGCCGGACTGGCTGTTCATGGCCGACCTCGCGGCCGGTCGGGTGGTTGCCCTGCTTCAGGACTTCACCCCTTCAACCTTGCCCATCCACGCCCTGTCCCCAGCCAATCGGCGGCAGTCGGCGCGGGTCAGGACCTTTGTGGACTTCATCGCACAGAAGCTCGCGTAGTCAGTGGCCGGATGGAGCGAGGCCCGACATTGCAGCGCCGGGCCTCACACCTTCGCCACCCTGCCTATGACTTGATGAAAGCCAGCAGATCGGCATTGACCTGTTCCTTGTGGGTGTCGGTCAGGCCATGGGGAGCGCCGGGATAGACCAGCAACTTCGCGTCCTTGACCAGCTTGGCCGACTCCAGCCCGGAGGCCTTGATCGGTACGATCTGGTCGTCGTCGCCATGCAGGATCAGCGTCGGGATGTCGAACTTCTTCAGATCTTCGCGGAAGTCGGTCTCGGAGAAGGCCTTGATGCAGTCATAGGCGCTCTTGTGGCCAGCCATCATGCCTTGCATCCAGAAAGAGTCGATCAACCCCTGCGACACCTTGGCGCCCGGGCGGTTGAACCCGAAGAAGGGGCCACTGGCGATGTCCTTGTAGAGCTGCGAGCGATCCGCCACGGAGCCGGCCCGAATGCCGTCGAAGGCTTCGATCGGCGTGCCCAGCGGGTTGTCCTCGCTCAGCACCATTTTCGGCGGCACGGCAGCGATCAGTCCGGCCTTGGCCAAGCGCCCGGTACCGTGGCGGCCGATGTAACGGGCCACTTCACCGCCACCGGTGGAAAAGCCGAAGAGGATTGCATCGCGCAGGTCCAGCGCCTCGATCAGTTCAGCCAGATCGTCTGCGTAGGTGTCCATGTCATTGCCTTCCCAGGGTTGGCTGGAGCGGCCATGACCACGGCGGTCGTGGGCGATGACGCGGTAGCCCTGGCTGGCCAGGAAGAACATCTGCGACTCCCAGCTATCGGACGTCAGCGGCCAGCCATGGCTGAAGACAATGGGCTGACCGGAGCCCCAGTCCTTGTAGTAGAGCTGCGTACCGTCTCGGGTGGTGATGCTGCCCATCTTGCGCACTCCTTCGGTGTCGGGCCCCGGCCCGGGGCCCCATTGGGTGGGAAGGTTCTCGATTGCACTCGACTGCATCAGCGGCGGGCTTACTGGCCCTGCTGCGCGAGGTATTCGTCAGTGGAAATCACAGTGGCGTAGGCGAATGCCAGTGCAGCCATGAAGGCACCATGGACCTGTTCAGCGGGGACGACCTTGCCGTTGAATTCCAGGTCCCGCGAGGCGCAGGCATCGTGGACCACCGTGACCTGATAACCATAGTCGGCCGCTGCGCGGGTGATGCCATCGACGCACATGTGGCTCATGCTGCCGACGACCGTCACCTTCTCCACGCCGTTGCTGTCGAGGATGTCCTTCAGTCCGGTTTCGCGGAAGGAGTTGACGAAGTGCTTCAGGACCACCGGCTCGCCCGGTGCATTCAGCACTTTCGGATGGATGTGCGCGCCCTCCGAGCCAGGCCGGAAGAAGGGCGCATCCGGGCTGGTGAACTCGTGACGGATGTGAACCACCAGGTCGCCTGCCTCACGGGCACCGGCGATGATCCGGGCGGCCTTGTCGGCTGCGGCGTCCGCGCCGTGGAGGGTCCAGAGGCCACCGGGGAAATAGTCTTTCTGGATGTCGACTACGATAACGGCTTGCTTGCTCATGATGTTCACCTCAGGTTGTGGGGGTGGTTGCGTGGGATCTAAGGTGAACCTTTCAGCGCCGGGCGGGGATCGGCGCAACCGACAAATTCGCAGGAAGAACTGACAATGAAGACCACGCTGGAGATCGGCCTCCTGCTCTATCCCGGTGCCCAGCTCGCGGCGGCCCACGGTCTCTCCGACCTGTTCACGGTGGCCAATCGTATGGCCGCCGAGCACACCGACGCCGACCTTCCCCTGCTGCGGGTGCGCCACTGGACGGCTGGCGATGACGGCGAGCTACGCTGCACCCTCGACAGCCACCCCGACGCCGACAGCCGTGTCGCGGTGGTGGTGGCGCTGCCTTGCATCGGTTCACTGCCCTCGACCGCAACCCTGCAGCCCTTCGCCAACTGGCTCACCCGCCAGCATGCAGAGGGCGTGACCTTGAGCTCGGTGTGCGCCGGTGCATTCGTGCTGGCGCAGACGGGCCTGCTCGCCGGCCGCGCCATGACCACCCACTGGAGCCTGGCCAAGGACCTGGCCGAGCGCTATCCGGACGTGAAAGTGGATGCCGACAAACTGGTGGTGGACGACGGCGACATCATCACCGCTGGCGGCGTGATGGCCTGGACCGACCTGGGCCTGACCCTGGTGGACCGATTGCTGGGGCCAACCATTGCCGCAGACACCGCGCGCTTCCTGGCGCTCGACCTGCCCCGCCACTCCCAGCAGTACTTCCGCCGCTTCACCCCGCGCCTCAACCATGGCGACGAGGCCGTGCTCAAGGTGCAGCACTGGCTGCAGCGCCAGGACGCACGCAACGTCAGCCTGCCCGCCATGGCCGACCAGGCCGGGCTGGGCGAACGCACCTTCCTGCGCCGCTTCCAGCAGGCCACCGGTCTGCGACCCACCGAGTACTGCCAGCAACTGCGCGCCGCCAAGGCCCGTGAACTGCTGGAACTGACCAACCGCTCGGTGGACCAGATCGCCTGGGAAGTCGGCTACCAGGACCCGGCGGCCTTCAGGAAGGTGTTCAACAAGATGGTCGGGCTGTCGCCCACGGATTACCGGCGGCGGTTTGGGCGCAGAAGTGCGAGCTAGGGCAGCCCCTCTCCTTCCCCCTCCCTGACCTCAGTATCCCGATACACACCCAGCGCCGGATCGAAGGTGCGAATCAGAACCTGCGGCTTCTCAGTGCTGACGCGAGGCAACTGCGCGTCGCGGAACTGGTGATAGTCCGGCACCACGATGAAGGTTTGCGGCGGCAGGTCGGCGAAGGGTTGGGGCGGCGGAGAGACGTAGGGTTGCAGGGGGCGGCTGGGGTAATAAGCAGTACCAAGGTAGGGACCGACCCCGTAATAGGAATCGCCATAGCCGGTCGCCCAGGCGCCCGGCACGGCCAGGACTGATAGCAGGATTCCGAGGCGTGCCATGACGGTGCCCTCCACGGTGAATCCCCCAAGGCTTTCAGTTATAGCACCCGGCACCACACGCACTGCAGGGCCTGCGATGCCTTGCCTCGTCGCCCCGCATCGAAGGGTTCGGTCCGCCATGCACCGACCCGGACGCCTTCCAGCTCCGCTTACAGCATCAGAGCCGCAAGCGCTCGGCGCTGATTTCCGGCAGGTCGGTGCGGCGCAGGTAAATCAGCAACGCATCACCCAGGTTGAGGCGGTCGTTGATGTTCTGTTCCAGGAGGATCTGCAGGCATTCGCGGCTGAGCGTCATCACCTGGCCGGATTTCGCCACCCAGACGAACTCGCAGGCCGGCGTGATGCTGTCGTCGGGCACGTCCATGCCGAACGAGTCTTCGCTGAAACGAACGATGTACTTGCCCAGCTTGCGGTTGAAGCCGACAAAACCCTGGAGGGCGTCGGCGGCGTTGCAGATGTCGGTGGAGGTGATGCTCATGCTGTACTTCCCGGCGTTGAAGGAACTGGGGTGTGCACGCATGAAAGGCAGGGTCGCTCCCACTCTGGTCGGTGGGTAGGCGGGCATTCTGCCAGCCCTGGCCATGACCGGAGGGAGACGTGTTGTCGCACCCGGGCCCGCCTGGCGGGCCCGGGTGGAACGGTCAATGCGCCGGCTGCACGATGGCATTGCCCGGCAGTGCCGGCAGCCGTGCCAGGTGCAAGGCCACCGCCACCGCGACTACCAGCAAGGCACCGATGAACAGGCCGACACCCTGCCAGCCGTAGTGGTGCCAGAACAGGCCGCCGAGGGTGCCGGCCAGGCTGGAACCGACGTAGTAGCTGAACAGGTACAGCGACGAGGCCTGGCCCTTGGCATTCTGGGCGCGGCGGCCTATCCAGCTGCTGGCCACCGAATGCGCACCAAAGAAACCGAAGGTGAAGATCGCCATGCCGGCCAGGATCACCCCCAACGGGCTGAACAGGGTCAGCACCAGCCCCCCCAGCATCAACAGGATGGCAGCCCAGAGCACCTTGCGCCGGCCCAGCTTGTCCGCCAGGGAACCGACCCAGGCCGAGCTGTAGATACCCGACAGGTAAACCACCGAGAGCACGCCCACCACGGCCTGGGTCATCTGGTAGGGAGATGCCAGCAGTCGGTAGCCGATGTAGTTGAACAGGGTGACGAAAGCGCCCATCAGCAGGAACCCGGTAAGGAACAGCCAGGGCAGGCCCGCATCACGGAAGTGCAGGCGATAGCCTTCCATCAGGGTGGACGGTTTGAGCGGCTGAGGACGGAAGTGCTTTGACTCCGGCAACACGCGCCAGAACACCACGCCGGCCAGCAGCGCCAGGCCGCCGAGCACGGCCAGCGCCGCGTGCCAGGAGACGAAGTCCACCAGCACGCCGCTGATCAGGCGCCCGCTCATACCGCCAATGGCGTTGCCGCTGATGTAGAGGCCCATCGAGAAACCGAGGTGATGCGGGTGGATCTCCTCGCTGAGGTAGGTCATGGCCACGGCGGCCAGGCCGCTCAGCGAAAGCCCGACCAGGGCGCGCATCACCAGCACGCCTTCCCAGGTCGGCATGACGGCACTGGCCAGGGTGAACAGGGCGGCGGCGATCAGCGACACCACCATCACCGGCTTGCGGCCGATGGCGTCGGACAGCGGGCCGGTCACCAGCAGGCCGAGGGCGAGCATGGCGGTGGATACCGAAAGCGCCAGGCTGCTCTGGGCAGCGGTGATGGAGAAGGCCCTGGACAGCACCGGCATCATCGGTTGCATGCAGTACAGCAGGGCAAAAGTGGCGAAACCGCCGGAAAACAGCGCCAGCGACGTGCGCATGAACTGCGGCGTGCCTTTGCGAATGTAGGTGGGAAGGTCGGGGTCGTTGGCGGCGGCATCCGGCAGCTCACTGGCTGCGTCACGCACCGCCTCGCTAAACGCGGGGTCGTCTTCGGTCTTGAGTACTGCCTGGGATTTGCTCACGGGACACCTTCGGAAGATTGCGGCGAGCAGGCACAACGAGGCCGTGCCGCCTGAATCAGGGGCTGGGAATATTCGTTGTTGGGGTTATGGGACGAAGGATATCGGGCGGTTTATATTATCTCCAATATATTATTCGACACATTTAATACGCTAAACATATCAATAGGCCGCGCCATGGAACTGAGACATCTGCGCTACTTCATCGCCGTGGCCGAGGAACTGCACTTCGGTCGAGCCGCCGAGCAACTGGGCATCTCCCAGCCTCCGCTGAGCCAGCAGATCCAGGCCCTGGAAGAAGAAATCGGCGCACGCCTGCTGGAACGCACCAACCGCCGGGTGGAACTGACCGAAGCCGGCCGGCGCTTCCTCGACGAGGCCCGACAGGTGCTGGTGCAAGTGGACAAGGCCGTGCAACTGGCGCGCCGCGCCCATCGTGGCGAGTTGGGTGAGCTGAAGGTGGGCTTCACCTCGTCCGCCCCGTTCACCTCCAGCATTCCCCGCAGCATCCACGCCTTCCGCCAGGCCTATCCGGATGTGCACCTGGAACTTACCGAGGGCAGCAGCGCGGAAACGGTCAAGGCGCTGCTGGACGACAGCGTGCAGGTGGGGGTGATACGCCCGCTCAACCTGCCGGACAACCTGCTGGCCGTGGAGCTCTTCAGCGAGCCGCTGGTGGCCATCCTGCGCGCCGACCACCCCCTGGCCGTCGGAAGCGAGGACGGCATCCATTTCAGCGCCCTGGCGGAGGAACCCTTCGTGTTTTTCCCGCGCACCTTCGGTACCGGCCTCTACGATCAGATGCTCGAGCTCGCCCGCAATGCTGGCTTCCTGCCCCGCGTCGCCCAGGAAGCCAGCGAAGCCATGACCATCATCGGCCTGGTATCGGCTGGACTTGGGGTATCGGTGCTGCCCGCCTCGTTCCGCCGCACCCGCGTCGACGGTGTGGTCTATCGCACCCTACTGGACCCGGGCGCGACTACCGCCGTCTGGCTGGTACGCAAACGCAGTGAACGCTCGCCCCTGGCACTGTCGTTCATCGAGCTGGTGACCCGCGAGGCCGCCGCCATTCGAGAACGCCGCGAGGGTTGAGTACAGCGCTGCGCAGCTTCGGCTCCCTGGGCGGCTACTGGAGCGACGATCGGCAATCATCGCGGCTGAACACGCCCCACAACGCGACCAATCGCCGTTCATTCGACGTTTTTTTCACATTCTGTCTGGCACAGTCCGCCGGCCTCGGCGGGCTTTATTGGAACCAATGTGCCATCAGGTGGTCTTCTTGCCTCCGGCAGCAGTTCCCTAGAGATGCCGCCCCGACTTGAAGTAGACCTATGGATGCTTGATCGCATGACCGCACAGGAACCCGTTACCACCCGGCAGTCCTCGTTCAACCTGGACCGTCCCACCGTCAAGAGCCACCTCGTCTTCACCCTGCTCAGCGCCGCCGCCCTGATGGTGATGTACAGCCTGCTGCGGGTGGCGCTGCTGGTGTACAACAGCGACCAGATCGGCGACAGCCCGGCCTCGGTCTTCGTCGAGGCCTTCTACAACGGCCTGCGCTTCGACCTGCGCGTGGTGGTGTTCGCCTGCGTTCCGTTGCTGCTTTCCCTGCTCAGCGTCCGCGCCATGGCCGCCCGGGGCCTGCACCGGATCTGGCTGACACTCTTCGCCAGCCTTACCCTGTTCCTCGGCATCAGTGAGCTGGACTTCTATCGCGAGTTCCACCAGCGCCTGAACAGCCTGGTGTTCCAGTACATGCAGGAGGACCTGGGGACTGTTGCCAGCATGATCTGGAACGGCTTCCCGGTCGGTCGCTACCTGATCGCCTGGGCCCTGGCCACTGCGGTGCTCTACCTGATGTTCCGTGGCCTGGACCTGCTGAGCCGCCCACGATCCCCTGCCCTGCACGGCCGTCCGGCCGTTCACCATCACGCCCCCTGGTTCGCCCGTGTGGCTGTCTTCCTGGTCTGCCTGGTGGTCGCGACTACTGCCGCCCGCGGCCACCTGCGCCAAGGTCCGCCGCTGCGCTGGGGCGATGCCTTCACCACCGACTCGATGTTCGCCAACCAGTTGGGCCTGAATGGCACCCTGACCCTGGTGGACGCCGCCAAGAACAGTTTCTCCTCCCACCGCGACAACGCCTGGAAGGCCACCCTGCCCGAGGATGAAGCCCTGGCGGCCGTGCGTCAGATGCTCCTGACGCCCAACGACAATCTGGTTGATGCCGACAAGGCCGCCATCCGTCGTGACTTCACCCCGCCAGCCGAGGGCACCCTGCCGATCCGCAACGTGGTGGTCATCCTCATGGAGAGCTTCGCTGGCCGCTACGTCGGCGCCATGGGCAGCCCGGAGGGCATTACCCCGTACTTCGACCAACTGGCCAAGGAGGGTCTGCTGTTCGACCGTTTCTTCTCCAACGGCACCCACACCCACCAGGGGATGTTCGCCACCATGGCCTGCTTCCCCAACCTGCCCAGCTTCGAGTACCTGATGCGTACCCCCGAGGGCGCACACAAGTTCTCCGGCCTGCCGCAACTGCTCAGCGCCCGCGACTACAACGATCTGTATGTCTACAACGGCAACTTCCAGTGGGATAACCAGTCCGGCTTCTTCAGCAACCAGGGCATGACCCGCTTCGTCGGCCGCGAGGACTTCGTCAATCCGGTGTTCATGGACAAGACCTGGGGCGTTTCCGACCAGGACATGTTCGACCGGGGCGCCGCCGAACTGGCGAAGATGCCCACCGACAAGCCCTTCTATGCCCTGCTGCAGACCCTCTCCAACCACACGCCCTACGCCTTGCCGACCGAACTGCCGGTGGAAAAGGTCAGCGGGCACGGCGCCCACGACGAACACCTGACCGCCATGCGCTACTCCGACTGGGCCTTGGGCCAGTTCTTCGAGAAGGCGCGCAAGGAGCCCTACTTCAAGGACACCCTGTTCGTGGTAGTCGGCGACCATGGCTTTGGCAGTGACAAGCAACTCACCGAGATGGACCTGTTCCGCTTCAACGTGCCGCTGCTGTTGATCGGCCCCGGCGTGCAGGAAAAGTTCGGCACCCTGAATCACACCGTCGGTACGCAGATCGATGTCGTGCCCACGATCATGGGCCGCCTGGGCGGCGAGGTTCGGCACCAGTGCTGGGGCCGCGACCTGCTCAACCTGCCAGCCGACGACCCGGGCATCGGCGTGATCAAGCCGTCCGGCAGCGACCAGACCGTCGCCATCGTCAGCAGTGACCGCATCCTGGTACAGCCCAAGGACTTCCCGGCGCGCCTGTACCAGTACCAGTTGGGGGTCAACGCGAAGGCCGAACGCATCCCCGGCGACAGCGACCCGCGCCTGCAGAAGTACCTGGAAGCCTTCCTACAGACCGCCACCGGCAGCCTGCTGAACAACACCGCCGGCGTGCAGGACGCCAAGCAGCACCAGTGACTGAAAAGGCCCCGCTCAATGCGGGGCCTTCTTTTTGTGCGCTCTATCGTGGGGGCGAATTCATTGGCTATGTCTGCATGGCGTGTTGCAGGCAGCTGCATTGCCCGTAGGAGCTGGCTTGCCAGCGAATGGCCCCGTTTCGCTGGCAAGCCAGCTCCTACAAGGCTCTTGGCCCGCTGGTCAATCTCTCGCAACAGCTAACGCAGGCATCGCCTATTCATTCGCCAAGCAGACCGCAGGTCTGCCCTGCGGAATTCGTCTGGGGCTGCGTTGCATCCCTTAGCGAATAAATTCCCCCCACAGCCTTTCCTGGCGCCGCTCGCTGCTTGACAGTCCCGCCCCAAGCCCGCAAATTACGCAAAGTGTAAATTGATTACGAAAATAACAATGCTGGCTTCCGGACCGCACACCGGAGCGCCTGCCGCCGAGCGATTGCCATGGACCTCTACACCTATTACCGCTCCACCTCCTCCTACCGGGTGCGCATTGCCCTGGCGCTGAAGGGGCTGGACGCCCGGAATATTCCGGTGAACCTGATCCAGGACGGCGGCCAGCAACACACCCCCGAATACAAGTCGATCAATCCCCAGGGCCGCGTGCCCAGCCTGCGCACCGACAACGGCCAGGTACTGATCCAGTCCCCTGCCATCATCGAATACCTCGAAGAGCGCTTTCCCCAACCGGCACTCCTGCCCCAGAACCTGGAAGCACGTGCGCGCCAGCGTGCGGTAGCGGCCATCATCGGCTGCGATATCCACCCGTTGCACAACGTCGCCGTGCTCAATCGCCTGCGTGGCCTGAAGGTGGAGGAAGTGGAGGTGATTAACTGGATTCGTCACTGGATCGCAGAGGGCTTCAACGCGGTCGAAGCGCTGATTGGCGACGAAGGTTTCTGCTTCGGCGAACCGGGCCTGGCCGACGTCTACCTGCTACCGCAGGTCTACGCCGCCCGCCGCTTCGAGCTGGACCTGTCACACTATCCGAAGATCGCCCGGGTCGAATGCCTTGCCCTTGAGCATCCGGCATTCACCCAGGCGCACCCCGACCAACAAGCCGACAAACCGGCCTGAGGCCACCGCTATGAAAAGCCTCGGATTCAAAGTCACCATCGGCGACTACCTCGCCCGCAGCGTACGCGGCATTTCCTGCGCGCCACCAGCTGCCACCTCGCATTGACCCATAACTTTCTATCAAATGCTTGAGGTGCCAAAAAATGGCTGACATCTTCGAAAACCCCATGGGCCTGATGGGCTTTGAATTCATCGAGTTCGCCTCGCCCACCCCGAACACCCTGGAACCCATCTTCGCCATGATGGGCTTCACCAAGGTCGCCACCCACCGCTCCAAGGACGTGCACCTGTATCGCCAGGGCGAGATCAACCTGATCCTGAACAACGAGCCCAGGAGCCTGGCCGCCTATTTCGCTGCCGAGCACGGCCCGTCCGTCTGCGGCATGGCCTTCCGCGTGAAGAACGCCCACCAGGCCTACGCCCGCGCCCTGGAACTGGGCGCCCAGCCCATCGAGATCCCCACCGGACCGATGGAACTGCGCCTGCCGGCGATCAAGGGCATCGGCGGCGCGCCGCTGTACCTGATCGACCGTTTCGGCGAAGGCTCCTCGATCTACGACATCGACTTCGAATTCATCGAGGGCGTCGACCGCCACCCGAAGGGTGCCGGCCTGAAGATCATCGACCACCTGACCCACAACGTGTACCGCGGTCGCATGGCCTACTGGGCGGACTTCTACGAGAAGCTGTTCAACTTCCGCGAGATCCGCTACTTCGACATCAAGGGCGAGTACACCGGCCTGACCTCCAAGGCCATGACAGCACCGGACGGCATGATCCGCATCCCGCTCAACGAGGAATCCTCCAAGGGCGCCGGGCAGATCGAAGAGTTCCTGATGCAGTTCAACGGTGAAGGCATCCAGCACGTCGCCTTTTTCACCGACGACCTGGTCAAGACCTGGGACGAACTCAAATCCCTGGGCATGCGCTTCATGACCGCGCCACCGGCCACCTACTACGAAATGCTCCAGGGCCGCCTGCCGAACCACGGCGAGCCGGAAGGCGAGTTGCAGTCGCGCGGCATCCTGCTGGACGGCACCACCGAAGACGGCAGCAAACGCCTGTTGCTGCAGATTTTCTCGGAAACCCTGATGGGCCCGGTGTTCTTCGAGTTCATCCAGCGCAAGGGTGACGACGGGTTCGGCGAGGGCAACTTCAAGGCCCTGTTCGAATCCATCGAGCGCGACCAGATCCGCCGAGGCGTGCTGAGCACCGAATAAGCGGCTATTTCCAGCAAGAAACCCGGCATCCGCCGGGTTTTTTCATACTGAGTTGGCACCCGCTGCCTTGGCTGACTGCTGGGTGACCGCGCCGCTGCCAGTCCCCTGGCTATGCTTGTTCCATGGGGGTTGGAGGCGCACCACATGCAACTCATCAGCGTCAGTATCGACAAGCCGGAGTCGATCAATTTCGTCTTCGGCCAGACCCACTTCATCAAGTCCGTCGAAGACATCCACGAAACCCTGGTGGGCGCCGTGCCCGGAATCCGCTTCGGGCTGGCCTTCTGCGAAGCCTCGGGCAAATGCCTGGTGCGCTGCTCCGGCACCGATGAGGCCATGCTCGAACTGGCCCGCACGAACGCCCTCGCCATCGGCGCCGGGCACAGCTTCATCGTCTTCCTCGGCGACGGTTTCTATCCGGTCAATGTGCTCAACAGCCTGAAGCTGGTGCCGGAGGTCTGCCGGATCTTTTGCGCCACCGCCAACCCCACCCAGGTCATCCTCGCCGAGACCGAGCAGGGCCGCGGCGTTCTAGGCGTGGTAGACGGCTTCTCGCCGAGTGGAGTCGAAGGTGCCGACGACATCGCCTGGCGCAAGGGGCTGCTGAGGCAGATCGGCTACAAGCTTTAAGGTTGCGGCAGTGCCCAGCGAAGCCCGACGATTCCGGCCCTGTCATCCGCTGGGTAAATCGCGCGCAAAAAAAAAAGCTGCCATCGCCGGCAGCTTGAGTTTGCACCCTGGCACGTCCTGTGCCCTTTCTGTTCCTGCATGCAGGATGCCCGTTGGAAATGACCGGTTGGTGACCGAATCACTGCAGGTCGATGTCAGTCGCCCTCCCCCGCCAGCGCATCCAGGGACACCCGCTGGCGATACTCAGCGACGGAAACCGACCAGCCCAGTTCGTGGCTTATGCGCCGGCGCAGGCAATCAGCAGCATCAGGTTCCCCGTGGACCACGAAGGTGTGTTTCGGAATCCGGGAGAACGGCCGCAGCCAGTCGAGGATCTCGCCGGCATCGGCATGGGCGGAGAGGTTCTCCAGCATCACCACCTCTGCCCGGATGGGGATGTCTTCGCCATGGATACGCACCTCGCGGGCGCCGGAAGCGATCATTGCGCCACGGGTACCGCCCGCCTGGAAGCCGGACAGCAGGATGGTGTTGCGCGCGTTAGGTGCCAGCGCCTTGAGGTGATGCAGCACCCGCCCGCCGGTCGCCATCCCGCTGCCGGCGATGATCACCGCCGGCGTACGCAATTGCTCCAGGCGTTTGGCTTCATCCACCGTCCGCACGAAGCGCGCCACCTGGCACATGCCCTCGCACTCTGCACGACTCAGGCGGTGCTCGGTCCGGAAGCGCTGGTAGAGCGTGGTCACGTCAGTGGCCATGGGGCTGTTGAGGTAGACGGGCAGGTCCGGAATCATCCCGTCCTGCTTCAGGCGATACAGCAAGTACATCAGCAATTGCGCCCGCCCCACCGCGAAGGACGGTACGACCACTATCCCCTTGCGCAGCGCCGTTCGGTTGATGACGTCGGCCAGCACCCGCTGGGTGTCTTCCGAGGGGTGCTGGCGATTGCCGTAGGTGGACTCCACCACCAGGAAATCAGCGCCCTCGACGACTTCCGGCGCCACCATCAGTGGATCGTCCGGGCGCCCGAGGTCGCCGGAAAAAAGGACGCGACGCCCCCCCGCCTCCAGTTCCACCATCGCCGCCCCCAGGATGTGCCCGGCCGGCCGCAACTGCAGGCGGACCCCCGAAGCGATCTCGTAGGAACGGTGCCAGGCGAACGGGCGCAACTGCTTCAGGGCTTGCTCCGCATCGGCTTCGGTATAGAGCGGCTTGGCCGGATGGTGGCGGGAGTAACCTCGGCGATTGGCGTACTCGGCCTCCTCCTCCTGCAAGCGCGCGCTATCGCGCAGGAGGATTTCCACGAGTTCGCACGTGGCCTCGGTGGCATAGATGGGGCCTGCGTAACCGTCCCGCACCAACGCAGGCAGGTAGCCGCTGTGGTCCAGGTGGGCGTGGGTCAGCACCACGGCATCCAGCCGGTGCGGGCGGATCGGGAAACGCTCCCAGTTGCGCAGCCGTAGCGCCTTGTAGCCCTGGAACAGGCCGCAATCCACCAGCACCCGCTGCCCTTCATGCTCCAGCAGGTACTTGCTGCCGGTCACCGTGCCAGCACCGCCAAGAAAGCTGATATGGGTACCCATCTCGATCACCGTCTCTTGCGTCGATCCATACGAATCTCTGGAGGGAAACTCTAGCTGCCAGCGAGCAGCACGACTTGGATCAAGGTAGGGGATGGCGGTGTGCCACAGGCCTGATGCCGATCAAGAAAACCCGTAAATCCATCACATAGAGTCTTGGCTGTGTGCGACCTCTCGCCGCGCTGGAGTACCCAATTGAACGAGTGCGACCGGCAGCTACTGGCCAGGGCTATGGAAGGCGCCGCCAATGCCATCCTGATCACCGACTGCAATGGACGCATCGAATGGGCCAACCCGGCCTTCTGCATGCTCAGCGGTTACTCGCTCGCAGAGTTGCTGGGCAAGACTCCCGCGCTGCTCAAATCCGGGGAACAGGACCCCGATTTCTATGCCCGGCTCTGGAGCACCGTGCTGAGCGGCAAGCCCTGGCAGGGCGAGTTGCTGGAGCGCGCCAGGGACGGCAGCTTCTACCGGGTCAACCAGGTCATCACACCGCTGCTCGACGACCAGGGCCGGGTCAGCCAGTTGCTGGCCATCCAGCACAGTTTCACTCAAACCGACCAGGAACGATCGCGCGTACGCTTTGAAGCCGAACACGATCCCCTGACCCGACTTCCCAACCGACGCCTGCTTTTCGAGCGTTTGCAGCAAGCGTTGCAAGAGGCTGATCAGAATGGCGTTCCGCTTGCCCTGATGTTCATCGACCTGGACAAATTCAAACCGGTCAACGATGCCTTCGGCCACGCCTATGGCGACAAACTGCTGGTCGCCGTCGCCGGTCGCCTGCTTGGGGGCGTCCGCAGGAGCGATCTGGTAGCCCGCCTGAGTGGCGATGAGTTCGTGGTAGTACTGACGACGCCCCACCAGTCTTCGGACCTGGACGCCATGGCAAAGAACCTTGTGCGACGCATTGCCCGTCCTTATCGAATCGACGGACAGACCTGCTCCATCAGCGCCAGCATCGGCCTGGCGCGTTACCCCGATCACGGCCGCAATCCGGATGAGCTCCTGGCAGCAGCGGACACATCCATGTACCAAGTGAAGGAGCGCGGCGGGAACGGCCAGAAAATGGCAGCGTGCGGCTCATCCGGCTAGCACGGTACTGCGAGAGCGGTGGCCTCACTGAATGTTCCATCGACCCACGTCGTGTGAGTTCATGTCCGCGCCTTCAGGGTCCCTTAAGACTTCCCACAGATACTGCCCTCCATACGCCAAACGCCTGGAGGGCAACGATGAACAGCGCCGAGTGGAACTCCCTGTTCCCATTCCGTTTCGGTCACAAGTCGCAGCAACAGTCCCTGTCCCTGCTGTTGGCCGGTGATTCCGGACGCAGCCAGGTGGAGGACTTCGTCCATCGCCGATTCCTCAGCGCCCATGGCGCGGACATCCGCCAATTCATGCCGGAGCTTTTGAGCATGCGCAATTACCACGGCGCGCTCAGCGCCGTGGCCGGCATTCGCCTCGCCGAGCAGGGGCCACTGTTCCTCGAGCAGTACCTGGAAGGACCGGCGGAATCGCTCATCTCCCGCCTGGCGCCCCACCCGGTGACACGCGAGCAGGTGGTGGAAGTGGGCAACCTGGCCTCGATCAATGCCGGCAATGCGCGGCTGATCATCGTCGCCGTGACCTGGCTGCTGAACCTGCGCGGCCTGGAATGGGTGGTGTTCACCGGTGCGCCGAGCCTGATCAACAGCTTCCGCCGCCTCGGCCTGGAGCCCTTGCGCCTGGGCGAGGCCGACCCCAGCCGCCTCAACGGGCAAGAGCAGGAGCAATGGGGCACCTACTACGAGCAGAAGCCCCAGGTGTTCACCGGCAGCATCCGCCACGGCTTCGAACAGTTGCAGCGCAGCGGGATCATCACGCGCCTGGGTTTTCCTGAGGCAGAAGGAGCAGCCCACCATGCAGCCTGAGGACTTGCGGGCGATCCTGCACGGCTACGCCAACCACCTGCCGCAGCCCCTGGCCCTGCGCGGCGACACCCGGCGCTACACCTATGCTCAATTGCTGGCCGAAGTGGAACAGCGCGAAGCCCTGCTGCGCGCCGAACCCGAAGGCGTGCTCGCCCTCGGCCTGGACAACGGCCCCGAGGCATTGCTTTGGGACCTGGCCGCCCTGCTCAGCGGGCGCCCCTGCCTGATCCTGCCGCCCTTCTTCAGCCCCGCCCAGCGCGCCCACTGCCTGGAGCAATGCCAGGTCGGCCTGGCGGTGGTCGACGCCAATTTCACCAACGAACTGGAAGGAGCCGGATTCCAGGCCGACGGCACCTTCTGGCGCAAGTCCCGCAGCGGCCACGCCGCCCTGCCCGCCGGCACCGCCAAGGTCACCTACACCTCCGGTACCACCGGCCAGCCCAAGGGCGTGTGCCTGGGAGCGGACGCCCTGCTGCGGGTCGCCCATGAACTGCAGACGGCCAGCCGTCCCACGGCACCGGCCCATTACCTGGCGGTACTGCCATTGGCCGTGCTGCTGGAGAACCTCGGCATCTACGCCGCCCTGCTGGCGGGCGCCTGCGTGACCCTGCTGCCGCAGCGACAGATGGGCATCCAGGGAGCCAGCGGCGTGGACTGGCAAAAACTGTTGGCCAGCGTCGTCCTCAGCGGCGCACAGAGCCTGATCCTGGTACCGCAGTTGCTGCTGGGCCTGGTCACCGCCATTGAACGTGGACTCCTCAGCGCCGTGCAGTTCCGCTTCGTAGCGGTAGGCGGCGCGCGGGTATCGAAGGACCTGCTGAGCCGTGCGGCCAAGGTCGGCCTGCCGGTATTCGAAGGCTACGGCCTGTCCGAATGCGCGTCTGTGGTCTGCCTGAACCGCCCCGGCGCCAACCGGCCGGGCAGTGTCGGCCGGCCCCTGCCCCACGTGCGGGTGCGCCTGGCGGACGACGGTGAAGTGGAAGTCAGCGGCTCCGCCCTGCTCGGCTACCTGGGAGAACCGCCGTTCACCGGCGACTGGTGGCCCACCGGCGACCTGGGCGAGTTGGATGCCGACGGCTATCTGCACCTCAAGGGCCGCAAAAAACATCAGTTCATCACCAGCTTCGGTCGCAACGTGAACCCGGACTGGGTGGAAGCCGAGCTCACCCAGCGCGGCGTGATCGCCCAGGCGTTCGTTCATGGCGAAGGGCTGCCCGGCAACCTCGCCCTGCTCTGGCCACTGGACCCGCAATGCGATGCGCAAACCCTCGCCGATGCCGTGGCCGGTGCCAACGCCGAGTTGCCCGACTACGCACGGATCAGGGCATGGCATCGCCTGGAAACCCCCTTCAGCGCCGCCGACGGGCTGCTCACCACCAATGGCCGATTGCGCCGCGAGGCCATACTCGCGCGCTATCGCGGCACCCTGCTTGAACTCGAGAATGAGGTTAAACCATGAGTTTCTTCGACCAACTGCAAGCCGCCACCGCCCGTGAACGCGAGGCGCTGTTCAGTGTCCCGGTGATACGCGAGGCCCTGGCCGGCCAGGTCAGCCTGGAAGGCTACCGCGCCTTTCTCGACCAGGCCTACCACCATGTGCGCCACACCGTGCCGCTGATGATGGCCTGTGGCGCCCGCCTGCCCTCGCGCCTGGAATGGCTCCGTGGCGCCGTCTGCGAGTACATCGAGGAGGAGTACGGGCACGAGCGTTGGATTCTCAATGACATCGCGGCCTGCGGCGGTGATGCCGAAGCCGTCAGCCGCAGCCGCCCCTCGCTTGCCATCGAGCTGATGGTGGCCTTCCTCTACGACCAGATCGCCCGCGGCAATCCGGTGGGACTCTTCGGCATGGTCAACGTACTGGAAGGCACCAGCATCGCCCTGGCCACCCAGGCAGCCGACACCATCCGCGAGAGCCTCGGCCTGCCGTCGGACGCCTTCAGCTACCTGTCGTCCCACGGCGTCCTCGACCAGGAGCACATGGCGACCTACCGCCGCCTGATGGACCGCCTGGAAGACGAAGAAGACAAACAGGCCGTTATCCATGCCGCCAAGGTGGTCTACCTGCTCTACGCCGAGATGTTCCGCGGCCTGCCCCGTGCCCATGAGGTGAGTCATGCGCCTCACTGATTGCCGCGTGCTCCTCACCGGCGCCAGCGGCGGCATCGGCCTGGCCCTGGCCGAACAACTCTGCGCACGAGGCGCCCAGGTATTGGCGGTGAGCCGCCACCAGGAACCCCTGGCGGCACTGCGCAAGCGCTTTGCGCAGCAGCTCACCTGGACCGGCGCCGACCTGCGCGAACCGCAGGGCCGCCAGCGGGTCCTCGACGACGCACGCAGCATGGGCGGCATCAATGTCCTGGTGAACGCCGCCGGGGTGAACAGTTTCGCCATGCTGGAACAGGTGGACGACAGCCAGATCGAGGGCATGCTTGCCCTCAATGTCACCGCCACCCTGCAGTTGACCCGTGCCCTGCTGCCACTGTTGCGCCAGCAGAGCCATGCCCTGGTGGTCAACGTCGGGTCCATCTACGGCTCCATCGGCTACCCCGGATACGCCGTGTACTGCGCCAGCAAGTTCGCCCTGCGTGGATTCTCCGAGGCCCTGCGCCGGGAGCTGGCGGATACCCCGGTGAATGTCCTGTACGTCGCACCGCGCGCCACCCGTACCCGCATGAACAGCCAGGCCGCCATGGCCCTCAACGCCGAACTCAAAGTGGGGGTGGACGAGCCCGAACAGGTGGCCGGGGCGGTGATCGCCGCCATCGAAAAGGACCTCAGCGAGGTCTACCTGGGCTGGCCGGAGAAGTTCTTCGTCCGCCTCAACGGCATGCTTCCGGGTGTAGTGGACCGCGCCCTGCACAAGCAACTGCCGATCATCCGCCGCTTCAGCACCGCCCACCACAGCAAGGACCACCCATGATGAACAAGCTCTTCTGCGCCTTCGGCCTGTTCCTGACCCTCAGCATCCCGGCCTGGGCCCTGGACGCCAGCGGCAGCCAGCGCCTGGCCGACATCCAGCAGCGCTGGGCACAGATCCAGTACCAGGTGCCGGAAAAGCAGCGCGCCGCCGAATTCGAGAAGCTCGCAGCCCAGAGCAGTGCCTTCACCCACAGCACCCCGCAGGCCGCCGAAGCCTGGATCTGGCACGGCATCGTCACCAGCAGCTGGGCTGGTGCCGAAGGCGGCCTGGGCGCGCTGGGCAAGGTCAAGGATGCCCGCGCGGCGCTTGAGCGTGCCATCCAGCTCGACCCACAGGCGCTGCAGGGCTCGGCCTACACCAGCCTTGGCGCACTGTACGACCGGGTACCCGGCTGGCCCGTCAGCTTCGGTGACGAAGACAAGGCCGACCAATTGCTGCGCAAGGCCCTGCAGATCAATCCGTCGGGCATCGACAGCCTGTATTTCTGGGGCGACCACCTGTACCGCCAGGGCCACCCGGAACAGGCCCGCGAGGTTCTGCTCAAGGCCAAGGCCGCCGCCCCGCGCCCCGGACGCGAGCTCGCCGACCAGGGCCGCCGCCAGGAAATCGATGCTTTACTGCAGGCAATCGCCAAACACTAAGGACGTCCATGCGACTGCTACTCGTCGAAGACGACAACGCCCTGGGGGCCGGCGTGCGCGCCGGCCTGCGCCAGGAGGGCTACACCATCGACTGGCTGACTGACGGCGCCAGCGCGCTGCATGCACTGCAGACCGAAGAATTCGACCTGGCGATCCTCGACCTCGGGTTGCCAAGGCTGGACGGCGTACAGGTGCTGCAACAGTTGCGGGCCAGCGGCTCCACCCTGCCGGTGCTGGTGCTCACTGCCCGCGACGCCACCGACGACCGCATCATCGGCCTGGACGCCGGAGCCGACGACTACCTCGTCAAACCCTTCGACCTCAATGAGCTCAAGGCCCGCCTGCGCGCCCTGCTGCGCCGCAGCGCCGGGCGGCCGCAGGTGCTGATCGAACACGCCGGCGTGGTGCTCGATCCTGCCAGCCAGCAGGTCAGCTACCTGGGCAGCCCAGTGCCGCTGACCCCCAAGGAATACCAGTTGCTCCACGAACTGCTCTCACAGCCGGGCAAGGTGCTCACCCGTGAACGCCTGGTGCAGACGCTCTACGGCTGGGACGAGGAAGCCGAAAGCAACACCCTGGAAGTGCATATCCACCACCTGCGCAAGAAGCTCTCCAGCGACCTCATCCGCACCGTGCGGGGAATCGGCTACCTGGTGGATGCACGCCCATGACCTCGTTGCGTCGACGCACCCTCTGGCTGGTGATGGTGCTCCTGCTGCTCGGCACCTTGCTCATCGTCTACCTCAACTACCGCGACAGCAGCCACGAAGTGGAAGAAATCTACGACGCCCACCTGGCGCAGAACGCACGTCTGCTGCTCGGCGTGATGCGCATGCCGCTGGCCAGCACCGGGCGGGACGAGCTGTATCGCGCCTTCAATGACGCCCTTAGCAGTGCCGGCCCGCACAAGGTTGGCCACCCCTACGAAAGCAAACTGGCCTTCCAGGTGTGGGGCAAGGACGGCCGCAGCCTGGTGCGCTCGCCCAGTGCTCCCCCCTTCGACCACGCACCGCAACGGACCGGTTTCCACGACATCAAGCTGGACAGCTATCAGTGGCGCGGCTTCGTGTTGCCGGACAACGAACAGGGCCTGCTGATCTGGGTAGGCGAGCGCGACGATGTACGCAAGGACCTGGTACAGCGCATCGTCCGCCATACGCTCTGGCCAAACCTGATCGGCATCCTGATCCTCGCGGCCCTGGTCTGGCTCGCCATCGGCTGGGGCCTGCAGCCATTGCAGAACATGGCGCGGGTGATCCGCAGTCGCCACGCCGAGTCACTGGCGCCACTGCAGATCGTGCCCCTGCCCAAAGAGCTGGAACCCATGCAGGCAGCGATCAACCGCCTGCTGGCACAGATCGAGCAGATGCTCCAGCGCGAGCGGCGCTTCATCGGCGATGCCGCCCACGAGATGCGCACCCCGCTGGCGGTGCTGCGCCTGCATGCGCAGAACGCTCTGGAGGCCAGCAGCGACGAGCAACGCGCCGAGGCCTTGCGCTTTCTCACCGTGGGCGTCGACCGTCTGACCCGGGTGGTGCACCAACTGCTCACCTTGGCCCGGGTGGAGCCGGAACTGGCGCGACAGAATTGGCAGCCCCTGGACCTCGGGCACCTGGTCCGCGAGCACCTGGCCGAACTGACACCCCTCTTGCTGGACAAGGGCCTCGAACTGGCCCTCGAAGTGGCCGAGGGCAACTTCAAAATCACCAGCGACGCCGCCGCCATCGGCATCGCCCTGCAGAACCTGGTGACCAATGCCGCCAACTTCTCCCCGGACGGCGGCGAAGTGAAAGTCAGCCTGCTACCGGAGGGTCGCGACTACCTCTTGCTGCGTGTGGAGGACCAGGGGCCGGGCATCGACGAGGCCAAGCTGGAGCGCCTGTTCGAACGCTTCTACAGCCAGGACAACCCCCACGGTGCCGGCCTTGGCCTGGCCATCGTGCAGATGATCGCCCAGCGCCTGGGCGGCAGCATCACGCTGTACAACCGGGAAGGCAGCGGCTTGTGCGCCGACCTGAGATTGCCGCGTGAGGCTCGCGGCAAAGTGCAGGGAGAAGACGTGTAGCCCGGATGAAATCCAGGGAAACCCCACCGCAGCGCCGGGTTTTCATCTCAGGCGATCACCCGCTCGCGCAATCGCGCCAGCATCCCGAGGATGCTTCCAACCCGCTGGCTCTCGCCGGCTTCCTTGGGCACGTCAGCCACACGCGGCACCAGGTTCAGGGGTTGTGCGCGCCAGAGGAAAGCCTGCTCGGCGGCGGCCTTCAGCCCCTTCTCGAACAGGCCTCGGCGGATCGGCTTGGGCAGGTAGCGGAAGATCTGCGCTTCGTTGATCAGCTTCAGCAACGCCTGGGTGTCACGGAAGGGCGTCACCACCAGGCTGAGCAGGCGCGGGTGAGCCTGGGCCAGGGATTTCAGTAGCGGCGCCATGTCCTCGCTGCCCAGCTTGAGGTCGCTGACGAGCAGGTCCACCGGTTCCAGATTCAGGGTGACCAGCGCTTCGCTCAGGCTATGGGCACGCAGCAGGCGGTGGCCGCCAGCCTCGCAGAAAGCCTGGACGCAGTGCAGGGTTTCCGGGTCGTCATCCATCAGCAGCAGGTTCAGCGGCGCCGCCAGGTCACTGGTGGCGGAAGTGACCGGCGCGGCGGCCTGGCGTTCGGCGATTTCCGCCGCCTGGCGCAGGGTGAAGGCCATTTCCTGCGGGTCCCAGGGCTTGGTCAGGTAGCGGAAGATGCCGCCGCTGTTCAACGCCTCCACCGCAGCATCCAGATCGGAATAGCCGGTGAGCAGGATGCGCAGGCACTCCGGGGCGATCTCCCGCGAGCGGGCCAGCAGCTCGGCGCCGTTCATGCCCGGCATGCGCTGGTCACTGACGATGATCTGTACCGACTCTTCCTTCAGTCGTTCCAGCGCCCGCAGCGGGTCGCTTTCGGTGATCACCTCGTACTGGCGACGAAACTGCAGCGCCAGGCTGCGCAGGATGCGCTCCTCGTCATCGACGAAGAGGATGCGGACGGGTGAAGTCATGGGCTCAGGCACTCCGTTTCAGTTCGACCGCCTGACTGCGCGGCAGGCTGATGAGAAAGCGCGTTCCGCGCCCCGGTTCCGAGGCCACGCGGATGCTGCCGCCATGGTCACGAATGATTTTGTAGCTGATGGACAGTCCCAGCCCCGTGCCCTCGCCCACCGGCTTGGTGGTGAAGAAGGGGTCGAAGATGCGCTGCCTGACTTCGGGCGGCATGCCGCGACCGCTGTCTTGCACCGAGATGCAGACGTTGTCGTTGTCAGCCCAGCTCTTCACCTGGATACGCCCGGCTCCATCCATGGCCTGGGCAGCGTTGGTGAAGAGGTTCAACAGCACCTGGTTGATCTGCGATGGCGCGCAGGTGATGCGCGGCAGCTCACCGAGGAGCTGGTACACCTCGGCCTTGTCCTTGATGTGGTTGCGGGCAATCAACAGGGCGCTGCGGATGCAGTCATTGAGGTCCACCTCCTCGCTCATGGCGCGGTCCAGGCGGGCAAAGTCCTTGAGCCCGGCAACCAGCTCGGCAATCTGGCCAAGGCCGTAGAGCGTGTCACCGAACAGTTGGCGCAGGTCTCCGGCCAGCAGATCGGGAGCTGCCGCTTCGCGACTGGCGGCCGCGCACTCCAATGCATCAGCCAGACGCTGTTCGTCACAGGACGGATCATCCAGGCAGGCCGCCAGCGCGGCCTGGCTCTCGGCCAGCGCGAAGAGCGGCGTGGTCAGCTCTTCCATCAGCTGCACGTTGTTCTTCACATAACCCAGCGGCGTGTTCAGTTCGTGGGCGACACCCGCAACCATCTGGCCGAGGGACGCCATCTTTTCCGATTGCACCAGTTGCGCCTGGGATTCCTTCAGGTCCACCAGTGCCTGGCGCAACACCCGGTTGCGCTGGGCGATACGCAATTCCATGGCTTTCAGCAGGTCCAGCACCGTGCCGAGTCCCAAGTAGCGTCCCTGCTCGTCCACCAGGATGAAATCTTCGGTAATCGGGTACTGCAATTGTGCGGTGACCTGCTTGGCCGCCAACTCCAGGCCGGAGGCCAGGGCGACGGTCAGCGGTGCCGGATTCATCACATCGACCACCGGGCGGCGCCCCCAGAGATCGCGGCCGAAACGCTGCATGAAGATGTCCTGCAGCGTATAGCGGCTGACCAGGCCGAGAGGCTGTCCCTGCCCGTCCACCACCGGCAGCGAGAGGAAAGCCTTGTGCTCATGGGTCAGCAGGCGATCGGCCACATCACTGATGCTCATGTCCGGGGCCAGCGGCTCCACGGTCTTGAGCAGGCGAGCCAGACTGCTTTCGGCTGCCATGATCGATACTCCGGGCTACTGATGGGTGCCGCGCATTCAAACAGCACCAGATTGCCATCATGTGACAGGTGTCTCAGGCGAGAAACAAATGGCGAGGTTGCCTGGAAGCGACAACACTGAGTTTCGACACTCTTGCGGAGCCTATCGCCATGCCCGAAAAAACCGCCGCCCCGATGCCCCGCAAGGGACTTCTGCTCCGCCTGCTGCGCATCCTGGCCTGGCTGTTGATTGTCGTGGCACTGCTGTGCGTGTCGCTCTATCTCGCCTTCGGCCCGGCGCGCCTGATCGACCGGCTGGCGCCGCCTCCGCCGACCTTCCCGGAAAACACCATCGAGGCGCCTTCGGCCCCGGTCGCCGCAGCGCCGGTGCCGGCTCCAGTGCAGGCCCCTGCTGACTCGCGGGAGTTGGTGACATTGATGATCGACAGCATCGAAGATATCTGGGGCGAGTTCCTTGCCCGTGGCGACTACGCCTACAAGAAGCCCAAGGTGGAGGTTTTCGAAGACAGGATCGAAGACCCCTGCACGCTGACCGGTTCCTTCAGCGGGTCGTTCTACTGCCCAAAAGGCATGCGTCTGTACATCGACCTGGCCTACCTGGACGAACTGCAGAAACGCGCCCCACAGGTGGGTGACCTCGCCCGCAGCTATGCCGTGGCCCATACGGCCGCCCACCACGTCCTCAACCTCGTGGGCGCAGTTGGCTGGTTCAAGGAGTACCACGTCGACATCGACCAGGCGAAACGCAGCGAGCGCCTGCAGGAATCGCAGGAACTGGTGGCTGATTGCCTGGTCGGTAGCTGGATCAGCTATGCCCAGCACAAGTACGCCTGGATGAAACCCCAGGACCTGCCAGCGGCCGTCAAGGCCGTGACCGAACTGAGCAAGGAGCGCACGGCCATGCCGGGCAAGCCGGGCATGCTCGACCCTCTGGCGCTGGTCGACGCCGAGACGCGCATGCGCTGGCTGCAAGTAGGCATTGAAACCGGCGACCCCAGGGAGTGCAGCCAGATGCTCACGGAATCGGCGGAGTGACCTACGGCCGCGTGATCAATGCTCACTGTGCGGGCGAACTTGCGGTTCGCTTAGCGATTGGAATGGCTATGTCTGCGTTAAGTGTTGCTAGAACGTCCTGAGCCCAGCTGCTTGCCGAGTTCTGCGGATGTTTCTGGTTTCGTCCCCCCGGACGAGTCCCTTTCTCAAGCGCCGAAAGGAACCAAAGGGCTTGCCCCTGCATCCGGGTTTGGCTCCGCCAAACTACCCTCCCTCCATCGTTGCTTCGGGGGCCCGGCGCGAGGGGCCATCCATGGCCCCACACGCCTCTCGCGGCATCCATGCCGCTCGTCCCCCTGCACAACGATTCCGCTCGGCCTCCTGAAGGGGCGCAGTCGCTGCCCCACCTTGTCTGCCCGGTGTCAGGCCCGTGTGGGCTTCAGGATGGTTCGTGCCTCGCCGGCGCGAGTCACCCCTCGCCCTCTGGGAGAGGGGCCGGGGGTGAGGGGAGGATTGGCACGGAGGCCTGGAGGTTTCGAGCTAGAGGGCTGTATTCAACGTTGCAACAGATAACGCAGACATAGCCATTGGAATCGCCCCCAAAACGCTTCGCCCACGCGCAGGTGAAGATCTGCCTATGCCGGCTGCTGCCCTCCCATCCGCCGGCTGATGGCCTCGGCCGCCTGGTGCAGACGCTCGGCGGCCGAACCCTGGGTGTCGGCGCGAAATACGCTGGCGGCGCCAACGACGGTGATGACCCCGGCCAGCTTGTTGCCGGTGGCGAACAGTGGTGCCGACAAGGCATTCACGCCCGGCATCAACAGACCATGAACGGGGTGCAGGCCGGTCGCGCGGATCTGCGCCATCTGCTCCTGCAGCTCTGCAGCAGCCGGCGCCCCTGGCAACGCCAGTTCCTCGTCGCGCAGGAAGGCGGTTTCGGCTTCAGGCAAGTAGGTGTTGAACACCAGGCCGGTGGACGATCCCAGCAACGGCAGCACTGAGCCCACCTGGGTCACCAGGGTCACTGCACGCAGGGCCTGCTCCACATGGACCACGGTCGGTCCCTTGTTGCCCCACACGGCGAGGAAGCAGGTTTCGTTCAGCGTGTCGCGCAAGTCCACCAGGTGCGGCATGGAGACCTTCACCACGTCCAGTCGTCCAATGGCGGCCAGGCCCACCAGCAGCGCCTCGCGGCCGAGGCCATAGTGGTTGGTGGTGGCGTCCTGCTCGGCGAAGCCGCTGGCGATCAGCGCCTGCAGGTAGCGGTGAACCTTGCTCGCCGGCATGCCGACGTGCTCGGCCAACTTGGACAACGAGGTGGCGGGCGCCAGTTCGGCGAGGCCCTTGAGGATGTCGGTGCCCACTTCCGCGGCCTGCACCTTCTGCCGCCGCGGTGCGCCCGCGCTGTCGTTCTCGCTCGTCATGTCCTGGCCTTGGTCGGTGTGGAGGGCGCTGTTATAGCTTGACCCCTTTTGGCTTTCAAATTACGTTATGCGTAATCAAATTACAAAAACAGCGAGGTCGCCATGGTCTCCCCCACGCAGCTCACTTACCAATCCGGTTTTGATAACGAATTCAGCAGCGAAGCGCTGCCCGGCGCCCTGCCCGTCGGCCAGAACTCCCCGCAGAAAACGCCCTACGGTCTCTATGCCGAATTGCTCTCCGGCACCGCCTTCACGGTCCCGCGCAGCGAAGCCCGGCGGACCTGGATGTACCGCATCAAGCCGTCGGCCAACCATCCTCGGTACCAGCGCCTGGAGCGCCAGATCGCCGGAAACCGCCTGGGGCCGGTGACGCCCAACCGCCTGCGCTGGAACCCGCAGGACATCCCCGTCGAGCGCACCGACTTCATCGACGGCCTGCTGACCATCGCCGCGACCAGCGATGCCGAGCAGGCCTCGGGCGTCAGCGTGCACCTGTTCCGCGCCAACGCCTCGATGCAGCGCGTGTTCTTCAATGCCGATGGCGAGCTGCTGATCGTTCCCGAACAGGGCCGCCTGCGCATCGCGACCGAGCTGGGCCTGTTGGACGTGGAGCCCCTGGAGATCGCGGTGATCCCGCGCGGCATGAAGTTCCGCGTCGAGCTGCTGGATGCCAGCGCCCGTGGCTACATCTGCGAGAACCACGGTGCCGCCCTGCGCCTGCCGGACCTCGGTCCTATTGGCAGCAATGGCCTGGCCAACCCGCGCGACTTCCTCGCCCCGGTGGCGCACTACGAAGACATCGACGCGCCCGTCGCGCTGGTGCAGAAATTCCTTGGCGAACTCTGGGCCACTGAACTGGACCACTCGCCCCTGGACGTGGTCGCCTGGCACGGCAACAACGTGCCCTACAAGTACGACCTGCACCGCTTCAACACCATCGGTACCGTGAGCTACGACCACCCGGACCCGTCCATCTTCACCGTGCTCACTTCGCCCAGCGACACCTTTGGTCAGGCCAACGTCGACTTCGTGATCTTCCCGCCACGCTGGATGGTGGCCGAGAAGACCTTCCGTCCGCCGTGGTTCCACCGCAACCTGATGAACGAATTCATGGGCCTGATCCAGGGCGCCTACGACGCCAAGGCAGAAGGCTTCGCCCCGGGCGGCGCCTCGCTGCACAACTGTATGAGCGCCCACGGCCCGGACAACGCCACCACCACCACCGCCATCGCCGCCGATCTGAAACCGCACAAGATCGACAACACCATGGCCTTCATGTTCGAGACCAACCGTGTGCTGCGCCCCAGCCAGTACGCGCTGGAATGCCCGCAGCTGCAGAGCGACTACGATGCATGCTGGGCCGGCATGGCCAAGACCTTCGACAAGGGCAGGATCTGACATGACCCAGACAGACAATCGCCGTAGCTGGATCGCCTCCGCCAACGGCCACCCGGACTTCCCGCTGCAGAACCTGCCGCTGGGTATCTTCAGCCCATCCAACGCCTCCCCGCGCGGCGGCGTGGCCATCGGCGACGCCATCTTCGACCTCAAGGTGGCGAGCGATGCCGGCCTGTTCAGCGGTGAAGCCGCCGAGGCCGCCCGCTCCGCCTGTAGCGACAGCCTGAACGCCTTCTTCGCCCTCGGCGCCTCTGCCCGCCGTGCCCTGCGCGCACAACTGCAGGCGTTGCTGGCCGAAGGCAGCAGCGCCCAGGCGCGCCTGGAAGCCATGGGCCAGGCCCTGCTGCCCAGCGCTTCCACCTGCCGGCTGCACCTGCCGGCCAAGGTGGGCGACTACACCGACTTCTACGTGGGCATCCACCACGCCAACAACGTCGGCCGCCTGTTCCGCCCGGACAACCCGCTGCTGCCCAACTACAAATATGTCCCGATCGGCTACCACGGCCGCGCGTCCACCGTCTGCGTCTCGGGCACTCCGGTGCGCCGTCCCATCGGCCAGACCATGCCGCCGGGCAACGAAGTCCCGAACTTCGGCCCCAGCAAGCGCCTGGACTACGAGCTGGAACTGGGCATCTGGATCGGCCAGGGCAATGAGATGGGCGAGTCCATCGCCATCGCCGACGCCCAGCAGCACATCGCCGGCTACTGCCTGCTCAACGACTGGTCCGCACGTGACGTGCAGGCTTGGGAATACCAGCCGCTCGGCCCGTTCCTGGCGAAGAACTTCGGCACCACGGTATCGCCCTGGGTGGTCACCGCCGAAGCCCTGGAACCCTTCCGCGCCGCGCAGCCGGCCCGCCCGGAAGGCGACCCGCAGCCCCTGCCCTACCTGCTGGACGAAGCGGACCAGGCCAAGGGCGCCTTCGATATCGAGCTGGAAGTGCTGATCCTCACCAAGGCCATGCGCGAGCAGGGCCTGGCGCCTCACCGCCTGGCGCTGAGCAACACCCTGAACATGTACTGGTCAGTAGCGCAGATGGTTGCCCACCACAGCGTTGGCGGCTGCAAGCTGCAACCGGGCGACCTGTTCGGCTCGGGCACCCTGTCCGGCCCGCAGCCGGAAGCGTTCGGCAGCCTGCTGGAAAGCACCGTCGGCGGCAAACAGGCGATCAGCCTGCCGAGCGGCGAGCAGCGCACCTTCCTGGAAGACGGGGATGAAGTGATCCTGCGTGCCCGTTGCCAGCGCGAGGGTTACCCCAGCATCGGCTTCGGCGAATGCCGCGGGATATTGCTGGCGGCGAAATGAAGTGAGAGTGGGGGCAACCGAATGGTTGCCCCCAGTCGTTTCTAGCGGTGGCTCTTGCCGTCGTTCTTGCTCGACGAAACGCCCGCCTTGCCCAGGCCATCGGCGTTGTGGTCGCCGGGAGTGGTATCGGCAACTGCGCGGGCGTTTGCCAGGCCGCGACTGTCTTGGTCGCGGGCAACGGCAGACGTCGAGTACCCATGGCCGTTGTCATCGTTACGCACGCTGCCATAGCGGTTGCCCTTGTCTTCGCCATTACGGGTCGCCTTACCCGCGTGATCGGCGCTCTTGCCGTAGCCGTGGCCCTTGCCGTCGTGGCTACCGGCATGACCGCCGCCAACGCCACCACCGAATCCGCCGCCATGGCCACCACCATGCCCGCCACCGTTGCCACCGCCATTGCCGCCGCCATTGCCTCGGGCATAGGCGGAGTCGACCAGGGATGCACCGCCTGGCAGGACGGTACCCGCCGCAAGGACCATCACACAGGTGGCCGCGGCCAACAGGGTTTTCTTATTGATCAATTTGGAACCTCCACAGGCGCTTCTTCACGATACACGGTGAGACTCCGGGACCATGCGCCGGTTCAACGCCGAACGACGAGTGGAGGCGCCCATCGGAGCCGGGTTTCCGGGCTTTGAACCGGTTCATGTTTCGGCCAACTCGCAGCAGCGGAATTTCTGCAATAGTTGCGGCACTCGCCCCTGCTTTCGCAGTCCATCAGCAAAGGGAACAGTCCCTCATGGAGATCACGGACATGACCAGAACCCGGACGCTCACCGCAGCACTCGCCAGCCTTGCCCTCATCGCCGGATCGCCCGCCCTGCTGGCCGAGCCCGGCAAAGGCAAGGGACATGACAAGGGCCATTCCAGTTCTCAAGGCAGCAACTGGTCCGGCGGCCCGCAGGTGGATATCGGCGGTATCCGCATCATCCTCGACGATAACCGTGACTACTGGGGTCCGGCCCAGTCTCTTCCGCCGGGCATCCAGAAGAACCTGGCACGCGGCAAACCGCTGCCGCCGGGGATCGCCAAGAAGCTCGACGGCCGACTGGTGAGCCGCCTGCCCCACTACGAAGGCTATGACTGGGTCCGCGCGGGCACCGACCTGATCCTGGTGGCCGTGGCCACCGGGATCATCTATGAAGTGCTCCAGGATGTGATGGACTGACCTCCTGCCCCCTATCGGCTGTTGCGAAGCCTGCCTGGGCCGATATCGGACTTGCCTGCCAGCAATCGCCCCCGCCCGGATACGCAGGATGGCTTTCCCCCCATCCTGCAGCTCCAGTCATTACTTCAGGTCGCTTGTTCAACAAGCCACGCCAACCTGTCCCCGCCGCGTATCAGCACCAGCAGAATAATCAGGCCAGTCCTCAGCCAGGTCATCTGGCACGAACAGATAACACCGGCACCCTGGGGCACGTTGTTGCTGCGGCGACAGGCAGGCCAGCGTCATTTGATGCAATTTTTCTGAACTTAAACCCCAATAACATTCATTAGCCCGCTATCCAGCCATCGCTTAGGATTCCCGCCATCCCCGACGCCCGGCCCGGAGTGGCCTGCACAAGCAGACCTCCCGAGGAACCGTGCGCGAGAAGAAAACATTTCCATATCCAAGGATGGAACCCCCACCCCAGTGGGATTGAGGGACCCAGGGCCCGTACGAAAGGTCACCGAGCGACGCGTCAGGCGCGAAACCCGTTGGCAGTTTTCGTACAGAGCCTTGCGGTCTCTCCTTTTATCAACTGCCAAGTGTCGTACCCATGCCCCAGAACCCCCTGCGTCTCTGGCTGCAACGCCTGCTGCCGGACGCCAGCACCGCCCCGCCGCGGGAGTGGCTGCGTGCCGCCGTTGGCGGCTGCATCGCCGTGGCCCTGGCCACCCTGGCGTGCATCCATTTTTTCGACACCGACCTCGGACTGCGCCTTGCTGCGCCGTTCGCCGCCTCTTCCGTGCTGCTCTTCGCTGTGACCTCCAGCCCCGTGGCCCAGCCCTGGCCGGTAGTGGCCGGCAATGTGCTGGCGGCTGCCATCGGCCTTCTGGTCGCCCACTGGGGCCTGCCGCTGCTGACAAGCGCTGCGCTGGCCTTCGGCATGACCCTGGTGACCATGCAAGCCTTGCGTTGCCTGCATCCACCGAGCTGCGCAATCGCTGTTGGCGCTGCGCTTGGCGGACCTGCCCTCGCTGCCCAAGGCTGGCACCTGTTGCTGCCGGTACTGGTTGGGTCCCTGCTGCTGGTGGGTACAGCGTTGCTGATCAACAACCTCTGCGGCTCCACCTACCCGCGCAAAGTCGCTCATCCTGCCAGTGGCCCGCACCTGACCGCTGACCCGCGACCAGGCGAGCGTAATGGCATAGCCGACAAAGACCTGGACCGCGCACTGGCCGAGTTCGGAAGCTTCGTCGACGTGACCCGCGACGATCTCCAGCGCCTGCTGCAACTTGCAGAGAAACACGCGCTGCGGCGCAGCATGGGCGACCTGCGGGCGGCGAGAATCATGTCCCGCGATCTGCGCTGCATCAGCCCTCATGCGCCGGTCAGCGAGGCGTGGCAGTTGCTCGACCAGCATCACCTGAAAGCCCTACCGGTACTGGATGACAAGCAGCATCTGGTGGGCATCCTGACCCTCTCCGACCTGCTCGGTCATGCCGCCAGCGCAGCCCCCCGCAACCTCGCCGAACGTTTCCGTGCCCGCCGCGAAGCGCCGGTTTCACGCCTGATGAGCCGCCCGGTGCGCTGCGTGACCGTGGACACACCGGTGGTGGAGTTGGTGTCGCTGCTGTCGGACCAGGGTCTGCATTGCTTGCCGGTGCTGGATGACAGCGGTCGTGTGGCAGGGATCGTCAGCCAGAGCGACCTGATCGCCGCGCTGTACCGCAATTGGTTGCAGGACCTGCAGCCGCCGCCGGCATTGCAATTGGCGAGCTGAGTCGAGTAGCCCGAATGCAATCCGGAAAGCACCGTGCGAAGCATCCCCGGATTTCATCCGGGCTACGGTTTGCTCTGGGCGGTGGCTGAAACCCGCACTCAGATCGGGTCCCAGCGCCGGGACCAGTCGATATCCTCGGCCACCACCTCGCGCAATATGTCGATAGCCTGGCGCAACGCCGGAGAATCCTTCTCGCGGGAATAGACCAGGTAAGTGGGATTGGTGAACTCCGGCGCCCTTTCCACGCGCTCCAGTTCACCGCTTTCCAGATGCCCCTGCACCACGCGCGCCCGGAAATAGCCGGAGCCGCCGCACTGCAGGATGTAGTGCAGGGCCAACGGGCCGAGGTTAGTGGCCAGCACGGCGCTGGCCTTCTCCGGCAGCGCGGCATCATGGCGCTGGCGGAATTCCGGCCCCCAATCGTTGTAGATGTACGGCTCAGGGTTACTCGCCGAACGCACCTGGATCAGCTTTTCCTCAAGCAGCAACTCAACCTGCAAGCCCGGCCAGTAATCAGGGCGATAGACCAGGGCGGCATCGAGCAGGCCGCTCTGCAACTGCTGCTGCAGGTGGCCAGCCTCACCCACTTCCGCACGTACAGCATGGGACGGCATGCGCTGGCGCAGACGAATCACCCAGTTGAGCACCAGCGGGCTGCACAGGCTCGTTTCGCCCCCCAGGTTGAGCACGTCGCGATAGCCCTCAGGCAGGGGCAGGTCACGCCGGGCCGCTTCCCACGTCTGCACCAGTTGGTTGGCATAGGCGACGAACACCTCGCCATCGGCGGTCAACCTCGCGCCGGCACGATTGCGCACGAAAAGCCGGCAATCCAGTTGCTGCTCCAGGTTCTGCACCCGCGCCGTGATGGTGGTCTGGGTGACATGCAGGCGCTCGGCGGCGGCGACGAAGCTGCCGCTGCGGACGATCTCCAGGAAGGTACGCGCCAGGTCGATATCCATGGGCTTGCTCGGGTACTGAAGGGACGGCCGAGTTTAACGGCTGAAAGGCCGGGGTGGATTGCCTGCGGGGGGATTTCATTGGCGAAATCGAGCCGGCCTGGCGCTTCCCTCACCCTCGACCCCTTTCCCAAAGGGAGCGGGGAGACCGGCTACGGACCCACCCATTTCAACAACCGCTCCGCGCAGGTGCGGATCTCCTCGCGCAGCGCTTCCGGCTCGCGCACCTCGAATTCGAAGGACAGCTTCACCAGTTGGCGGGCGAACCAGCCCATGCTGTCGGTTCGGGTGCGCAGCAAAACGCCTTCCTCTAGCGGCTCCAGCAGGCCGATGCCGCTGTCCAGTTCTTCGGCGGCCCGGGCCAGGTCGCACTTGAGCAGCACCTCCACCGCCGTCGAGCGTGGCAGCTGGGAGGCCTACGAGATGGCCGACGGCTCTGACTCCACCAAGGCCGTGTTGCGCAAGAAAGGGGCCGAGGATGTTCGGGGGCAATGCGCCAACCTGGACCGCCTGTTGCAGGGGCAGGCCTTCCCGCACCTGCAGCGCTACTTGCTGAAGCTGAAGGCCGACCCGGCCATTACCTTCGCCCGCGCCATCGAGGACGGCGAGCCGGCGCTCAGCCGTGGCGGCTTCAAGGGGCATGTGACGCTGGCGGAACTGGCAGCGCGCCTCGCGGCGTAAGCCCATCCCCCCTGCGACGGGGCATGATGCCCCGTCGCGTCCGGGTCAGGGCTGGAGGTCGAACAGCGCTTTGCCGCTTTCCATGTCGAAGGGCGCGGAGAAATGCTCGTGGACGATCTTCCAGTGCCCGCCGCGTTTGACGTAGCACTGGGTACCGCGCATCCAGCTGGTCTTCACCTCGCCGTCCTGCTCGCCGCCGCAGCGGACCAGGCAATGCAGGAAGGCGACGCTGGTGTCGGCATGGATAGTCGGATCGGCCGGTTCGAAGATTCCGTCGCCGCCGCACATCTCCGTGCAAAAACGCCAATGCTGCCCGTAGGCCTGGAGGCCCTTGAATTGCAGCTTGAGGATGGCATCGAAGGCGATCACGTCATCGGCATAGCAGGCCAGGATGGCATCCACATCCTTTGCGCGGGCCGCCTTCAGCCACTGGTTGAAGACTTCGTGCACTTCCAGTTCGGCGGTAGCCTTGAGGGTTTCGCTGCTCATAGTGCATCTCCTTGGGTTCCGGTAAGGGGTTCCGCCGAGCGCGCTGCCGGCGGACTCTCGCTTAGTCGTGGGCCGCTGCCCGACTTCGACACCACTCCGGTCAAGGCCGACGAGCGGTGCCCTCAACGCTCCAGTTCACGCAGGCGCTTCTCGATGAAGCGTCGCTCGGGTTCCTGGCGCGCCAGCGCCAGGGCACTGCGATAGGCCGCCTGCGCGTCGGCCTTGCGCCCGAGGCGGCGACAGAGGTCAGCACGGGCGGCATGGGCCAGGTGGTAGTCATTCAGCTCGCCAGCCTCAAGCAGCGCATCCACCTCAACCAAGCCCGCTTCGGGGCCATCACGCATGGCGATGGCCACGGCTCGGTTGAGTGCCACCACGGGCGACTGCACCAGGCGCTGCAGCACGTCGTAGAGGCCCACGATCTGCCCCCAGTCGGTGCGCGCGGCATCCGCAGCCTGGGCATGTACGGCGGCGATGGCAGCCTGAAGGGCATAGACACCGACGCGCCGGCTGGCCAGGGCCTGGGTCACCAGGGCAAGTCCCTCGGCGATCTGCGCCCGATCCCACAGGCTGCGGTCCTGGTCGTCCAGCAGTATCAGCTCGCCATCCTCGGTCGCGCGGGCGGCGCGGCGCGAGTCGTGCAGCAGCATGAGCGCGAGCAGGCCCATGACTTCCGGGTCCGGCAGCAGTTCGAGAAGCAGCCGCGCCAGGCGAATGGCTTCGGCGGACAGGTCGGTACGGATCAGCGAATCGCCGGAGGACGCCGAATAGCCCTCGTTGAAGACCAGGTAGATGACCCGCAGGACGTTTTCCAGCCGCTCCGGCAACTCGGCGAGGGCCGGCACCTGATAGGGAATGCGCGCGTCGCGGATTTTCGCCTTGGCGCGGACAATGCGCTGGGCAATGGTGGACGGGCTGCTGAGGAAGGCGCGGGCGATTTCCTCGGTCTTCAGGTCGCAGACCTCGCGCAGGGTCAGCGGCACCTGGGCGTCAGCCGGCAGTGCCGGGTGACAGCAGGTGAAGATCAGCCGCAGGCGGTCGTCCTCCACATCCTCACCCTCTTCGAAGGCGCTGGCGGCCTCCTCCAGCTCATCCACCAGGTGGCGCTTCGAGGCATCGAAACGGGCGCGTCGGCGCAGGCTGTCGATGGCCTTGAAGCGCCCCGCCGACACCAGCCAGGCGCGCGGGTTGGCCGGCATGCCATCCCGGGGCCACTGCTGCACGGCGGCGATGAAGGCGTCGTGCAGGGCTTCCTCGGCCAGGTCGAAATCCCCCAGCAGGCGAATCAGGGTGGCCAGCACGCGACGCGAGTCGCTGCGGTAGATCGCCTCGACCCGCTGGCGCAGTTCAGCCTCGTCCATCAGGCCCTCCGTGTCTTCACGAGGCGGCACCCAGCGTGGGTCGCACCTCAGGCTCGCGTACCGGACGCACCTCGATGCAGCCCAGGCGTCCCGGCGGAATCCTGGAGGCAATCTGCAGGGCTTCGTTGAGGTCACGCGCCTCGATCAGATAGAAGCCGCCGAGTTGCTCCTTGGTTTCAGCGAAGGGGCCGTCGGTCATGGATACGCGCCCGCCCTGCATGCGCAGGGTGGTGGCGGTGCGCACCGACTCCAGGGCATTGGACGCCAGGTAGTGGCCGCTGGCGGTGAGCTGCTCGGTGTAGTCGATGCATTCGCCGGCGATGGCCTGGTAATCGGCATCGGTCAGGGTGGCGAGCTTGGCTTCCTCGATATAGATCAGGCACAGGTATTTCATGGTGGGTTCCTCGGGTGGCTGCAGGGTACTGACACCCATTGGTCGTTCGGCCACTACGGGAATCGACAAGGCCGATGGAAATTTCCGTTCTTCGTCAGAATGGACCGCTACAGGTTTTCGTCGCCGAAAGAGGAAGGATAGCCGCGAGAATCCGCCCGGCCCGCCCAGGGGCCGAGCGGTTCGTAGCAGACTATTTCTCGGCGGCGGCCTTGAGGTTGATCAGGCCCTGGTCGAACTTGCTGCCGACCATGTCATCCATGTCGAAGAACACCTGCATCAGCCGGTGCGTATAGGGCGAAGGCCCGTACATGGCCCAGGTGACCTGGGTGCTGCCATTCTGCGGCTGCAAGGTGAATTCGGCCGTGTTGTGGGCCTCGAAGGGCATCTGGAAGTCCAGCTTGATCTCTACCTTCGATGCCGGCTCGCTCCGGGTGATCTCCATGCTACCGGTGCCCACCTCGTTATTGCCCTGCCAGGCATAGACCGCGCCCACACCCTCCTTCGGGCCGCTGTAACTGCGCTTGAGCGCCGGATCGATCTTCTCCCAGGGTGACCAGGCCTTCCACTGGTGCAGGTCGTTGATCAGGGGGAAGACCTTTTCCGGCGGCGCGGCAATGGTGGTCGTGCGTTCGATGCGGAAGCGATCCGGGCTGATCGCGGCGTATCCCAGCACGCCGACTATCGCGACAACGATGATGGCAACGATGGCTTTGAACATGGCGCCCTCCAGGGGCTTGCGGGCGGGTGGACTGGCACTTGGGCAGTACAGCTTGAACAAGGTTAGCCGCTCTGCGCGGCGGTGCCCGCTAGCGTGATATGGCGCGCCAGTTCCTCGAACAGGGTGGTAACCGAACGCAGGGCTCGGCAGTCCGGCCGGGTCAGCAGCCAGAGCGCGCTGGCGCAGCCGGACAGGTCGGTTTCCAGGACCTGCAGGCCCCGCTCGCCACGTACCAGGAATTCCGGCAGCGCCGCCACGCCGAGGCCGGCGCGCACCAGCTGCGCCACTGACAGCATGCTGTTGCAACGGTAGGCTGGCTGCACCTCGGGGTGACGCTGGCGGCGCCAGACCAGGCTGGGGTGGTTGGGCAGGAAATCGTCCGGGGCAATCCAGCTCATTCGCGCCGGGTCGCGTTCCGGCAAGCGCGCCAGGTAACTGTCCGCCGCGCAGAGCACGTAAGGCACAGGGCCCAGGCAGCGGCCCACCAGATGACCGGGCGGCGCGGTGGTCAGACGCAGGGCGACATCGGCGTCGCGGCGGCTGAGGTTGGCGAAATCGTTGGAGGTGGTCAGCTCCAGTTCCAGTGCGGGATAGGCCGGCATGAAACGGGCCAGGGCGGGCAGCAGCAGACCATGGAGCACGGCATCCGTGCAGGTCAGGCGCAGGGTGCCGCTGACAGCCTCGCGCCCCTGCTCCAGCCCCAGGCGCGCGGCCTCGAGCGCCCGCTCCGCCAGCTCGGCCTGCTGCGCCAGCAGTTGTGCCGCCGCATTGGGCAGGTAGCCGGCGCGGCTCTTCTCGAACAGCGCGCTGCCCAATGCCTGCTCCAGGCGACGCAGGGAACGGAACACGGTGGAGACATCCACCTTGAGTTGCTCGGCGGCCCGCGCCAGGGTGCCGCCACGAACCAGCGCCAAGACCAAAGCCAGGTCGGCGTGATCGATGCTGTATTGCGTCACTGCAATCCCACCTTGCCAATTCGCCAATATTGATTGCTTCGACGCAACTATATAGTTCGCCTGAACGGGTGCAAGCCGTGCCCGGCATGGGAGGACAGAGATGAAGCAACTGCGCATCGGCCTGATCGGCGACAGGGACGACGGCATCACCGCACACCGCGCCATTCCACGCGCCCTGGAGCTCGCCGCGCAGGCCACAGGCCGCGCGCTGGAAGGTGTCTGGCTGGCCACCGAGCGCCTCGGCGAAGCCCGCCTGGACGAATACCACGGCCTTTGGTGCGTCCCGGGCAGCCCCTACCGCGACACCGAGGGCGTACTGCAGGCCATCGCCCATACGCGGCGCAATGCCCAGCCCTTTCTCGGTACCTGTGGTGGCTTCCAGCACGCACTGTTGGAGCATGCGCGCCATGTGCTGGGCTGGACCGACGCGGAACACGCCGAAAACTCGCCCGATGCACCGCGCGCGGTGATCAGTCCCCTGCCCTGCGCCTTGCGCGAAACCCTGGAACGGGTGCAGTTGCTGCCCGGCTCGAAACTGGCCCAAGCCTATGGCGCGCATGAAGCGTTCGAGGGCTACTTCTGTGGCTACGGCCTCAATCCCGACTTCCGCGAAGCACTCACCCAGGGGCCACTGAAGGTTGCCGCCACCGATGCCCTTGGCGCCGTGAGGGCGGTGGAGCTGGACGGCCATCCCTTCTTCGTGGCCACGCTGTTCCAACCGGAGCGCGCCGCACTGATCGGCCGCCTGCCGCCGCTGGTACGCGCCTTCGTCAACGCCTGCCAGGAGAACGCCCGATGATTGCCCGCACACCGGAGCCACCCTACTACGCAGTGATCTTCACCTCCCTGCGCAGCGAGACGGAACAGGATTACGCCGCCACTGCCGAGCGCATGCTGGAGCTGGCCCGCGACCAGCCAGGCTTCCTGGGCGTGGAATCCGCGCGGGGCAGCGATGGGCTGGGGATCACGGTGTCCTACTGGCGTAGCGAAGCGGAAATTCGCACCTGGCGGACCCAGGCCGAACACCGGGAAGCGCAGCGGCGCGGCCGCGAGCAGTGGTACCGGGCGTTTCGTACGCGGGTGGCGTATGTCGAGCGGGAGTACGGAATGGGCTGAAGGCAGGCCGGTGCCAACGGCAACGCCCAACGGCTCCGCCCTTTTCCGCACTCATGAAAAAGCCCCGCCAGATGGCGGGGCTGAAAAAGGAGCGGAATCCCGTGTCTTCTTAGAACACGTACTGGGCGCGAACTACGAAACCGTCGCCGTCGTCGTCGCCGTTGGCGTTGGTGGCGTTGTCCACCTGGGCCTTGACGTAGTAGCCACCGATCTTCACGGCTTCGTTGGCGTACCAGTTCACGCCCAGGTTGTGCACCTTGGCCTCGACTTCGTCAGTGGCAACGTCACCCACGAGGTCGTCGTCCATGCTCACGTCGTCGTAGCGGTAGAACACTTCCCAGGCGCCGATCTGCTTGTTGGACGGTTTGATCTTGTCGAACTTGCCGAGTTTGTAGTCGCGAGCTTCACCGGTAAGGGTGTAGGCGAGCTGCACGTAGAAACCATCACCCTCGACGTCATCAACGGTATCGCTGTCGGAGTCCAGCTCACGCTTGATGTACTCGGCCTGTGCCGAGAAAGCACCGAATGCGGCTGCAGCTTCCAGGCCAAGAGCGGCGTCGTCAGCCCACGCGCCTCTGGTGCCACCCAGGGTCAGGCGGTTGCCGTTGGCGCCGGCGTCGTTACCACCAAGGGTGGAAACACCACGCATGCCCAGACGGCTCTTGGTCGAGGCATCGAAGTTGGTGACGTCGGTCAGATCGCGCTGGGCGTAGTTCACGCCAACGTGCAGGACGTTGCCAGCTTCGTGCATCGGAGCGAAGACACCGCGAAGGTTGAACTGCTTGACGCTTTCGCCGTCTTCGTCGTTCACGTCCTTGGCGAAGACACCCGCGGAACCGTACAGGGAGTCACCGGCTACACCGGAAACCTGGATACCCATGCCGTTCTCATGGGCGTTGGCGAAGGGCACCAGGTCGTAAGCAGCGTTACGCTCCTGGGCGGTTACCCACTTGGAGCTGGTAGCCTTTTCCAGGCCAAAGTCGGGGTCGAAACGGCCTACCTTGATCACAACCGGGTTGAATCCGGTGTAGGCAATGGAAGCTTCGTCGAAGTAACCGTCGTCAGAGCTGCCGGCGTTGTGGGAGAAGTCGTAGCTGATCTGGTAAGCCCAGTCGGTGTACGCAACGCCACTGAGTTCCAGGAAGGCGCGACGGAAGTACGCGGCGTCCGCGGCGTCACCGTCCTTGGTGTAGAAGCCGTCGAAGCTGCTGTAGTCAGCCTGCAGACGACCACCCAGTTTGAAGCTGAAGGCCTTGTCGGTGGTGCCGACTTCCAGGCCGCCTTTGGTCTTGACGACGATATCGGCCCCGTCAGTGGTAACGGTACCGGCGAAAGCCTGGGCGGAAATGGCCAGGGCCATGGCGCTGGCGGCAAAACCGGCGAAGTGCTTACGGATCATCGAAGGGTTCCCCTATTGGTCTTTAGCGTTAGAAAACACGAGAGCATCTGGGCTCGTCGGTGCTGGTGGGGAATCTTGGCGGCGGGTTATTTCAGCTCAGTTGCTTCTATATAAATATTTTGTGACAACGGAACTTTTTTACTTCGATTTTTCATAAGCAACGAAACGCTCTGGAACGGGCCTTTCAGCCAATTTCAGTGGTTTATATGCAGTAGATGACGCTGAAAACAGCGGGTTGCGGAAATCGCGATTCGCGACTACCCGCTCCGATCGAACGATCGAAAGGCCTAGGTTTTGTAGGAAAAGTCGTCGAGCGAAGGTCAGGCAAGGCGAAGTCGGCCGAAGAAGCGCAGTTTACGTGTTGTAAATGAGCATTCTGAGGCTGACTTCAACGCAGCATCACCGATGCGCAGGCACTTTTCGTGCAAAGCCTAGAGGGAGTCGCGGCGTTTCTGCGCCAGGTGCACGGCCAGGTCATCCACTTCGGCACCCTGGCTTTCGGGCATAAGGCGGACAACGGCCTGGGTCAGCTTCATCTGCTTGATGAAGCGCCGGCAATTGCGGCAGAGCATCAGGTGACGGCGCACGGCCATGCGCTCACGGAAGTTCAACTCGCCATCGAGCAGGCCGCTGGAGCGGGCAACCAGTTCCTTGCACGTCAGCATTGGCCTGTCTCCTCGAAATGTTCCAGCGTGGCGAACAGCTTCAGGCGTCCGCGATGTAGCAGCACCCGGACATTGGAGAGCGATAGCTCCAATAAATTACAGATCTCTTCCAACTCGAGCCCCTGACGCTCACGCAGCAGCACCACACTGCGCTGCATCTCCGACAGGCCGAGCAGGGTCTTTTCCAGGCACTCGCGCAGTTCCTCTTCGGTCAACAGGGCCTCGGGCGAGTCTTGATGCCAGGCGGGAACCGTGGCGGCCCAGTGGCCGTCCTCGGAAAATCGCCCTTCATCCACCGTCCCGTGGGGTGCGGGCAGGTCGTCGAGCAGGACTTCACGTCGGCTTTGCCTGAGCCGGCTGCGGGCGGTGTTGGCGACGATGGTCAGCAGCCAGGTCTTGAGGCTGGAGCGCTGCTGGAAGCCGTCCAGGTTGCGCACCACGGCGAGCCAGGCGTCCTGCACGACTTCGTCGGCGAGACGCGAGCCAACGATGGCGTAGGCGACCGCGCGCATGGCGCCCTGATAGGCGCCAATCAGCTCGCGATAGGCGCCCTGCTCCCCGGCAAGCAGCCGGGGCAGCAGGTCAGCGTCGGCCGGGTGGTTCATCAGTGCTTGCGCAGGATCACGCTACCGATGGAGTAACCGGCACCGAAGGAGCTGAGCACACCGAGCGCGCCGCTGGGCAGGTCGTCCTGGTGCTTGTGGAAGGCGATCACCGAGCCGGCGGAGCTGGTGTTGGCATAGGTGTCGAGGATCACCGGCGCTTCGCTCGGCTCGGCATCACGGCCCAGCAGCTTGCGGGCGATCAGCAGGTTCATGTTGAGGTTGGCCTGGTGCAACCAGAAACGCTTCACGTCGCCGACATTGAGTTTGTTCTCGCCCAGGTGGGCGGCGATCAGCTCGGCGACCATCGGGCAGACGTCCTTGAATACCTTGCGGCCTTCCTGGACGAACAGCTTGTCGCGGGTACCCACACCCTCTTCGGCGGCGCGGTTGAGGAAGCCGAAGTTGTTGCGGATGTTGTTGGAGAACTGGGTCAGCAGCTTGGTGCCGACTACGTCGAACTGGTGCCTGGAGGTGGCCTGGTCGGCACGTTCGATGATCACGGCGGTCGCGGCATCACCGAAGATGAAGTGGCTGTCGCGATCGCGGAAATTCAGGTGGCCGGTGCAGATTTCCGGGTTGACCATCAGGATGGCGCGAGCCTGGCCGGTCTGTACGGCGTTGGTAGCGGCCTGGATGCCGAACGTCGCCGAGGAGCAGGCGACGTTCATGTCGTAGCCGAAACCATTGATGCCCAGGGCGGCCTGCACTTCGATGGCCACGGCCGGATAGGCGCGCTGCAGGTTGGAGCAGGCGACGATCACACCATCGATATCGGCTGGCGTCTTGCCGGCGCGTTCCAAGGCCTGCTTGGCCGCGGCCACGGACATCTCGCACAGGATGCCCCACTCGTCGTTGGAGCGCTCAGGGATGCGCGGCACCATGCGCTTGGGATCGAGGATACCGTCCTTGTCCACCACGAAACGGCTCTTGATGCCGGACGCCTTCTCGATGAAAGCCACGCTGGATTCGGCCAGGGGCTCCATCTCGCCACGCTCGATGGCGGCGGCGTTTTCGGCATTGAACGCCTGCACGTAGGCATTGAAGGACTCCACCAGCTCTTCATTGGAGATGCTGTTGGGTGGGGTGTACAGGCCGGTGCCACTGATCACGACGTTGTGCACGGTCGATCCTCTCGATACTGGGCCGCTCGCGCGAACGGCCGGTTCAGGCAGTCAGCCACCGGCCCAGGCGGCCGGCAGCGGAAAATGGTCGTCCCGCAACGCGGGAAGGAACAGCAAACAGGGTGGAGGCCACAACACGAACATCCTTTGCCGTGCCCCGCCGACGCCCTTGGCGCCAGTCAGCGATCTCGCCGGAATTCTCTTGGCGGGTGCCCCACTTTCTTATCCAGATGCGAAGGGTAACGCCAGAAACGACGGCTGGCGACGGGGACTTTCGCCAAATCATCGGCGAAGTGACGAGAATAATCGGTCAGTTTGCGACCTTGAGGTGGCAAAGCGTAGCAACGCCTTGCCCGGCGAGGAGGGACGCCGTGACCAGGGCTCGCTCGGACTGGCTGCTGACATTGAGCGGGCAACTCTCCTGCGCCCCTGCCTGCGGGTCCTGGATGCTCGGGGGCGCGTAGCTGCTGGCCGAGAAAGACACAGCCCGGACGCGGGCCGGCCGGAGTTCGAACCGGGTTGGTGGGGTTTTCTGCCGCCGCTGCGAAGGGTAAGGTGCACGGCTCTCGCAACCGGCAAATGGAGCGCCTCGATGAGCTTGCACGGCACCTATGACCCGCAGAACGTCTTCGCCCAGATCATTCGCGGCGAAGCCCCCTGCTACAAACTCTTTGAGGACGACGACGTGCTCGCCTTCCTCGACATCTTCCCGCAGTCCTTCGGCCACACCCTGGTCATTCCCAAGCGCTCCGCTGCGCGCAACATCCTGGATATCGAGACCGATGCCCTGGCCAAGGTCATGGCCGTGGTGCAACGGTTGACCCATGTGCTGGTGAAGGAACTGGAACCCGCCGGCGTTCAGGTGGCGCAGTTCAACGGTGCGCCCGCGGGCCAGACCGTTTTCCATATCCACATGCACATCGTGCCGCGCTTCGAAGGTGAGTCGCTGGGCATCCACGCCAGCAAGAAGGCTGACCCGGCGGAGCTGGAAGCGCTGCAGGCACGCCTGCTGAAACATCTGCAGTAATCACCTGCGGAGCCATTGCAGCCCTGCATGGGTGGATCGGTGAAGCGTGATCCGCCCATGCAGGAACTTACTCCGAGCAGGCCGTATTCAGTTGCCGTATCCCTTCACCGCCTCCAGCCAGGCTGGTTCGAGGCGGTTCTGCTCGACCTCCAGCCCTTGCGCTTCCATCGCTTCGCGGTGCTGGTCGATCTCGCGTACATGGTGGTTGAGGTCGGCGCTGTTGCCGTCCAGTTGGTGCATCTGGGTCAGGCCCAGGTGATAGAAGCGCAGCAGCTTCATCGCCGCGGGATCACCGGCCGCCACGCCCGCCTTGACCTTGTGCATGACATTGGTAACGCGCATCAGGCTGCGCTTGAGCTGCCAGCCGTAGACCGCCGGCGCCATCCAGGGCCGCGGCCACAACTGGATGCGCACCACGCCGACGGTGAGCGCCAGCCCGGCCAGCACGCCGATCAGGTTCCAGCGGAAATTGTCACCGCCGGGCGTACCGAACGCCTTCACGCAGAAGGTGGAAAGCAGCAGCGCCAGGGCAATGAACAGGCCGGCGACCACCAGGGTGATGCGACGGGTCTGCTGGCGGTAGAGCTCAGGGCTCATGGGGCGGATCTCGAAGGGGCTCATCAGGCTTCTACCTGGCTCCATTGTTTGTTGAGACGTTTGTCGGAAACCGGCATGCGCGTTCCGAGTTGCTGGGCGAACAGCGAGACGCGGTATTCCTCCAGCATCCAGCGGTAGAGCACCAGCTCGGGGTCACGCTTGCCTTCCTGGGCATGCTTGGCCAGGCGCGCCCGGTATTGCTCCCAGTAGCCGGCGATCTCGCCCGACCAGACGCGGTCGCGCTGCAACTGCGCGGCGATCTTGTCGAAGCGCTGTTCGATGGCCTTGAGGTAACGCGGCAGCTCCTTCAGCCATTCCGCCGGCGTTTCCCGGACGAACCCCGGATAGACCAGGTTGGCCAGCTGCGCCTTGATGTCGTTCAGCGCCACTGCCTGGGCCAGGTCGATGCGGCCCTTGAAGCGTTTCTGCAGGCCATGCCAGAGCTTGAGGATTTCCAGGGTCAACCGCGCCAGGCGCTCGGCATGTTCGGCCCAGGCGCCGCGCTTCTTCTCGGCCAGTGAGGCCAGGGCCGCGCCGTCACGGGGCAGGCTGGCTTCGCCGTCAAGGATGCAGCTGTCCAGGCTGGCCAGGAGGATGTCCTCTACCAGCGCATCCACACGCCCCATATCGCGGTAGAGCAGGCCCAGGTCAGTGAGGCCGGGCAGCTTGCCGCGAAGGAACTTGGCGGTTTCCGCCAGTTGCTGCAGCAGCAAGCGTTGCAGGGCACGGCGGTGCTGCCATTCGGCTTCGGCCTGGGTCGGGAAGCGGCTTTCCTTGACGCTGCCGCCCTCCTCCACCAACGCCGGGTACACAGTCATGGAAAGGCCGGCGACCTTCTGCTGGGTCTTTTCCGCGACCTGGGCAAAGCCCTTGGCTTCCACCGGCTTCTGCTCTTTCTGCGCCTGCGGGATGGCGAGCGCCGCCTGACTGGCTTCGGCAAAACGGGCGGTGATCTCGACCAGATCGCGGCCTTCGCCAAGGAACTTGCCGCGGGCGTCCACCACTTCCAGGTTCATCTTCAGGTGGCTTTCCAGTTGGGCAGCGGCCTCGACCCAGGCTTCCTCGGGCACGCGGGCCCCAGTCATGCGCTGCAGCTCGCGGCCGAGGGACTCGGGCAGCGAGCCCTGTGCGAACACCAGCTTGGCCAATGCTGCCTTGACGAAATCCGGCACCGGCACGAAGTTCTTGCGGATGGCCTTGGGCAGGTTGCGCACCAGGGCCACGCACTTGGCTTCCAGCAGGCCCGGCACCAGCCATTCCAGGCGCTCCGGCGGCAGTTGCGGCAACAGCGGCGCCGGCACTCGCAGGGTCACGCCATCGCGTGGGTGGCCCGGTTCGAAGTGATAGGACAGCGGCAGCTCCAGCTCACTCAGGTGCAGCGTGTCCGGGTACTGCGCGGCGGTGACTTCGCTGGCTTCGCGGGCCAGCACGTCTTCCTCGCGCATGATCAGCAGGTCGGGCGTGTTCGTCCGCTCCCGCTCATACCACTTCTCGAAGGTCGCGGTCTGGTAGATATCCGCCGGCAGGCGCGCTGCATAGTAGGCGAAGAGGGTTTCCTCGTCGGCCAGGATGTCGCGACGGCGCGCCTTGGCTTCCAGTTCGTCGAGCCTCTCCAGCAGTTGGCGGTTGGCGGTGAGGCACTTCGCCTTGCTGTTGATCTCGCCACGCACCAGGCCTTCGCGGATGAACAGCTCGCGGGAGACCTCCGGGTCCACCGGGCCGTAATGCACGGCGCGACGACCGACGATGATCAGGCCATAGAGGGTGATCTGTTCATAGGCCACTACCTGCCCGCGGCGCTTCTCCCAGTGGGGCTCCAGGTGGTTCTTCTTGACCAGGTGGCCGGCCAGGGGCTCCAGCCAGTCCGGTTCGATCTTCGCCACCATGCGCGCGAACAGCTTGGTGGTTTCCACCAGTTCGGCGGCCATGATCCATTGCGGGCGCTTCTTCGCGATGGCGGTGCCGGGGTGAATCCAGAAGCGCCGCTGACGCGCGCCCAAGTAGTCGCCGTCTTCGGTCTTCTGGCCGATCTGGCTCAGCAGGCCGCAGAGGATGGCCTTGTGCACCTTGGCGTAATCGATGCTGCGCTCGGCCGCCTCGCCGCTCTTGTGGGAGCCAGCCTGCTGGCGAACGCCCGGCGCGTTCTGCCGTTCGCCAGCAAGCTGGCTCCTACCTTTACCGGATTCCGGGAAGAGCTTCAGCTCGCGGCAGATCAGCACCAGTTGGCGGTGGGCGTCACGCCATTCGCGCAGGCGCAGGTAGTTGAGGAAGTTCTTCCGGCACCAGGAACGCAAGGCATTGGAGCCCAATGCCTGGCGCTGTTCCTCGAAGCCGCGCCAGAGGTTGATCAGCGCCGCGAAGTCGGAGTCCACGTCCTTCCACTGCGCATGGGCCTGGTCGGCTGCCTGTTGGCGCTCGATCGGACGCTCGCGCGGGTCCTGCACCGACAGCGCAGCGGCCACGATCAGGACTTCGTCGAGGCTGCCCTGGCGCGCGCCTTCCAGCACCATCCGGCCCAGGCGCGGGTCGATGGGCAGGCGCGCAAGCTGGCGACCGATGGGGGTGAGCTGGCTCTCGCGATTGACTGCCGAAAGCTCCTGCAGCAGCGTGAAACCGTCCTTGATCGCCTTGCCGTCTGGCGGCTCGATGAAGGGGAAGGCCTCGATATCGCCCAGGCGCAGGTGCAGCATCTGCAGGATCACCGCCGCCAGGTTGGTGCGTAGGATCTCCGGATCGGTGAAGGTCGGGCGGGAGAGGAAGTCTTCCTCGCTATAAAGGCGCACGCAGATACCCGGCTCGACCCGGCCACAACGACCCTTGCGCTGGTTGGCGCTGGCCTGGGATACCGCTTCCACCGGCAGGCGCTGGACTTTCGCGCGGTAGCTGTAGCGGCTGATGCGCGCCGTACCGCTGTCGATCACGTAGCGAATGCCCGGGACCGTCAGGGAGGTTTCCGCGACGTTGGTGGAAAGAACGATCTTGCGGCCCGCCATGGGCTGGAAGATTTTCTGCTGCTCGGCCGGAGTCAGCCGCGCGTACAGCGGCAGTACCTCGGTGTGGCGCAGGTTGGCCTTGCGCAGCACGTCGGCGCAGTCGCGGATTTCTCGCTCGCCGGGGAGGAATACCAGCACGTCGCCGGGACGCTTGCCCACTTCACGTTCGTGAGCGGCGATCTCGTCCAGGGCTCGGAGGATGCCCTGGTCCACGGAAAGGTCATCGAACAGTGCTTCACCATCCTCGTCCACCTCGGCGGCCAGCGGCCGGTACCAGGTGTCCACCGGGTAGGTCCGGCCGGAGACTTCAATAATGGGCGCGTCGTTGAAGTGCTTGGAAAAGCGCTCGAGGTCGATGGTCGCGGAGGTGATGATCAGCTTGAGGTCGGGCCTGCGCGGCAACAGCGTCTTGAGGTAGCCGAGGAGGAAGTCGATGTTCAGGCTGCGCTCGTGGGCCTCGTCGACGATGATCGTGTCGTAGCGTTCGAGGAAGCGATCGTGCTGGGTTTCCGCCAGCAGGATACCGTCGGTCATCAGTTTGATCAGGCTGCGCTCGTTGGACTGGTCCTCGAAGCGCACCTGGTAGCCCACCAGTTCGCCCAGCGGGCTGCCGATTTCCTCCGCCACCCGGGTCGCCACGCTGCGTGCCGCCAGCCGACGCGGCTGCGTGTGGCCGATCAGACCGTGGGTACCGCGGCCGATTTCCAGGCAGATCTTCGGCAGCTGGGTGGTCTTGCCCGAGCCGGTCTCGCCAGCAATCACCAGCACCTGGTGCTTTTCCAGCGCCGCCTTGATCTCGTCGCGCTTGGCGGCGATGGGCAGGGCGTCGTCGTAACGCATCACCGGCACGCTGGCGCGCCTGGCCTCGACTCGCGCGATGGACGCCTGGAAGCGCTCGACCCACTGCGCCAACTTGGCGTCATCCGGGTGCTTGCGCAGCTCATGGAGCTGCCGGCGCAGGCGATGCCGGTCGGCACCCATGGCCTGTTCAAGGCGTTTGAGGAGTTGTTCGGGGCTGGGGGATTGCTCGCTCATCGGGTCCGCTGATTCTGCTGTCGTTTTCGGCAAGGGCGGAATTGTCGCAGATTTCCGGCGAGAGCCTGTAGGGCGCCATGCAGTGCGTAGGATGGGTCGGGCGGCGTTCCGCGAGCTTGCGATACCCAACAACCGTGGTCCGCATGGGTTTCGTGCCTCAACCCATCCTACGGCTCTTTCGCGAATGATTTCGCTCACACACTTTTCCGGCCTGAAATGACAAGGCCCCGCGAGTGCGGGGCCTTGTCGTGCGGGGCGGGATCAGACCTTGGCCGTTTCCTGCTTCGCCTTGAGCTTCTTCAGCTCTTCGTCGCGCAGCTCGCGGCGCAGGATCTTGCCGACGTTGGTGGTCGGCAGCGCGTCGCGGAACTCGATGGCGCGCGGCACCTTGTAGCCGGTGACGTTGCTGCGCATGTGCTCCATCACCTGCTCCTTGGTCAGGCTGACGCCGGGCTTGGCGACCACGAACATCTTGATCGCCTCGCCGGATTTCTCGTCCGGCACGCCGATGGCGGCGCACTGCAGCACGCCCGGCAGGGTCGCCAGCACATCTTCCAGTTCGTTCGGATACACGTTGAAGCCGGAGACCAGGATCATGTCCTTCTTGCGGTCGACGATGCGCATGAAGCCATCGTCCTGGATCACCGCAACGTCGCCGGTCTTCAGCCAGCCGTCGGCATCGAGCATTTCATCGGTGGCTTCCTGGCGCTGCCAGTAGCCCTTCATGACCTGCGGCCCCTTCACGCACAGCTCGCCGGGCGCGCCCAGGCCAACGTCATTGCCTTCGTCGTCCACCACCTTGCACTGGGTGGAGGGCACCGGGATGCCGATGGTGCCGATCTGGATGTTCTGGAACGGGTTCACCGACACCACCGGGCTGGTCTCGGTCATGCCGTAGCCTTCGCAGATGGCGCAACCGGTGACCTGCTTCCAGCGCTCGGCAGCGGCCAGTTGCAGGGCCATGCCGCCGGACAGGGTCAGCTTCAGCGCGGAGAAGTCCAGCTTGCGGAAGTCCTCGTTGTTGCACAGGGCCACGAACAGGGTGTTCAGCCCCACGAAACCGGTGAACTTGTACTTCGCCAGCTCCTTGGTCATGGCCGGCAGGTCGCGCGGGTTGGAGATGAGGACGTTGTGGTTGCCGGTCAGCATCATCGCCATGCAATGGAAGGTGAAGGCGTAGATGTGATAGAGCGGCAGCGGGGTGATGAGGATCTCGCAACCTTCGTTCAGGTTGGCGCCCATCAATGCCTTGCACTGCAGCATATTGGCGATCAGGTTGCGATGAGTCAGCATCGCCCCCTTGGCCACGCCGGTAGTGCCACCGGTGTACTGCAGCACGGCGATGTCACCGCCCTGCGGGCTGGCTTCGTTGACGGCACGGCCACGGCCCTTGGCCAGGGCATCGTTGAGCTTGACTGCCTGGGGCAGGCTGAACGGCGGCACCATCTTCTTCACATGCTTGATCACGGCATTGACCAGCAGGCGCTTGAAGGTCGGCAGCAGGTCACCGACTTCGGTGACGATGACGTGTTTCACGCCGGTCTTGGGCAGGACTTCTTCGGCCAGGTGAGCCATGTTGGCCAGGCAGACCAGGGCCTTGGCGCCGGAATCGTTGAACTGGTGTTCCATTTCCCGCGCGGTGTAGAGCGGGTTGGTGTTGACGACGATCAGGCCGGCACGCATGGCGCCGAACACCACCACCGGGTACTGCAGGATATTCGGCAGCTGCACGGCGATGCGATCGCCGGGCTTGAGATCCGTGTGGTTCTGCAGGAAGGCGGCAAAGGCGCCGGAAAGTTCGTAGAGCTCACCGTAGGTGAGGGTCTTGCCCAGGTTGCTGAATGCGGGCTTGTCGGCAAAGCGTTGGCAGGACTCCTTCAATACCGCCTGGACGTTGGGGTATTGATCGGGGTTGATCTCGGCAGGAACACCCGCTGGGTACTTGTCCTTCCAGAAGTTATCGGTCATGGAGGCCCACTCCTAAGCAACAGCTGATTTCACTACCCTCCGAGGGGCAGTTGTTTGTTGTGTTCTGTGCAATTGTGCGCCCGTGCGGGCAAAAAAACGCGCCGAGATTAACAGCTTTACCAAGGGCCCACCAGCACCAAACCAGCCCCATGCAGTCATTAAAGTGACCAAAACAGTGCATATCAGTCACTTTTGGAGTCCAGACTCTAATTCGCCGACAAACGGCGTATTTCGGGGCTTTCACGGGTTCTGGGAAGCGTGATGAGCGAATCGGACAGGGCGTCCGGGGCGGAAGGCGGGTCACACGCGGGGGGAAGAGCGAGGGCAGGACGGAGGACCCGCCCTGCCCTTTTCGGTCAGGCGATGTCGCGCAGCTCGCGACGCAGGATCTTGCCCACCGGGGTCATCGGCAGGGCGTCCTTCAGCACGATGTGCTTGGGCACCTTGTAGCCGGTGAAGTTTTCCTTGCAGTAGGCCTTCAGCTCCTCGACGCTGACGCCGCCATCGCGCGGCACCACGAAGAGCTTCACCGCCTCGCCGGACTTGTCGTCAGGCACACCGATGGCCGCGCAACTGGCCACCTTCGGGTGGGCCATGACCACGTCTTCGATCTCGTTCGGATAGACGTTGAAGCCGGAGACGATGATCAGGTCCTTCTTGCGGTCGACGATGCGCACATAGCCGTCCGGGTCGATCACGGCGATGTCACCGGTCTTCAGCCAACCCTCGGCGTCCAGCACCTCAGCGGTTGCCTCGGGACGCTGCCAGTAGCCCTTCATCACCTGCGGCCCCTTGATGCACAGCTCGCCGCGCTCACCAAGGGGCAGTTCGTTGCCCGCATCGTCGATGGTCTTGAAGGCGGTGCCCGGCACCGGGATGCCCACGGTCCCCAAGCGTGCCTGGCTGCCATACGGGTTGGTGCTGGCCACAGGCGAGGTCTCGGTCAGGCCGTAGCCTTCCACCACCGAACAGCCGGTCATCGCCTGCCAGCGTTCGGCAGTGGCCTTGACCAGCGCAGTGCCGCCGGAGTTGGTGACCTTGAGGTTGGAGAAGTCGAGGTTCTTGAATTCAGGATGGTCCATCAGCGCCACGAACAGGGTGTTCAGGCCCAGCAGCGCGGAGAAGCGCCACTTCTTCAGCTCCTTGATGAAGCCACCGATGTCGCGCGGATTGGTGATGAGGATGTTGTGGTTGCCATTGACCATCATGCACATGCAGTTCGCGGTGAAGGCATAGATGTGGTACAGCGGCAGCGGCGCAATCATGATCTCCTGGCCCTGCTTCATCAGCGGTGCACCCTCCGGGCCGAGCTGCGACAGGCAGGCGTCCACTTGCTGCATGTTGGCCACCAGGTTGCCGTGGGTCAGCATCGCGCCCTTGGCCACGCCGGTGGTGCCGCCGGTGTACTGCAGCACGGCGATATCTTCCAGCCCCACCCGCACCGGTTTCAGCGCATGGCCCTGGCCCAGCTTCAGCGCCTCCTTGAAGGACACCGCCTGTGGCAGGTGGTAGTCGGGGACCATCTTCTTCAGCTTCTTGACCACGGTGTTGACCAGCCAGCCCTTGAGGCTTGGCAGCAGGTCACCCATGCGGGCTTCGATCAGGTATTCGATCTCGGTATCGGGCAGCACCTCTTCGACCAGCTTGCCGAACAGGTTGATGTAGACCAGCGCGCGCACCCCGGCGTCCTTGAATTGATGACGCATCTCGCGGGCGGTGTAGAGCGGGTTGGTGTTGACCACGATGAGCCCGGCGCGCAGGGCACCGAACACGGCGATGGGGTACTGCAGGACGTTGGGCATCTGCACGGCGATACGGTCGCCGGGCGCAAGGTCAGTGTTCTTCTGCAGGTAGGCGGCGAAGGCGGCGGACAGGCGGTCCAGCTCGGCATAGGTCAGGGTCACGCCCAGGTTGCTGAAGGCGGGGCGGTCGGCGAATTTCTTGCAGGATCGCTCGAACACCTCGATCACCGACTTGTAGGCGGCCAGATCGATTTGGTTGGGCACGCCGGCCGGGCGTTTGTCGCTCCAGAAATCAGGTTGCATTGTTCTTGTCCTCTTAGCCCTGAAATAGTCTGGCCCGCGCTGCGGGGCTGCCCGGAACTTAGCAGCTCCTAGGCAACGCGCAAATATGCGAGCGGGCGTCATTGACCGCGTGAATCTTGCCGATAGTCCAGTTAGATTCGCCTAGCATCAGAACAAGAACATGACATCTGGATTACTTATCACTCATGCGTTTCCCTCTGGCCCACTGGGCGTTGCTGTGCTGCCTGCTCCTCAGCTGCGGCGTTCGGGCCGACCTCCGTCTGGCCACCCTGGAATACCCTCCCTACTGCTCGCAGTACCTGCCGCAAGGCGGCAGCATCGTCGAGCTCACCACCCGCGCCTTCGCATCCCAGGGCTACAAGGTCCAGGTGGACTTTATGCCCTGGGCCCGTGTTCGCGCCGCCCTGCACAGCGGCCACTACCAGGGCGCCCTGGCCCTCTGGCCACGGGAAGTGGTCGAGGAAAACCTGCGTGCCTCGCGGCCGCTGTTCTATAGCGAGCTGGGATTCTTCGTGCGCGCCGACTCGCCGGTCCGGTTCAACAACCTCGCCGAACTCAAGGGACGCAAGGTGGGCGTAGTCCGGGGCTACGGCTACCCGGCCAGCGTGCTGCATTCGGGTTTCAGCGCCGAGGAAGCGGTGGACGACATCTCCAACCTGCGCAAGCTGGAGGCACGGCGTTTTGACCTGGTGCTGCTGGAGCGTGTGGTGGGCCAGTATCTAATCGCGAAGGACGAGCACCTGCGCGGCAAGCTCCAATGGCAGTCCCCGGCCCTGGAACGCATCCCCCTGTTGGCGGGATTCACCGCACCGCAGCCCGGGCAGCCGGACTGGGCGCACGTGTACGAGCGCGGGCTCAAGACCCTGCTGGCCAGCGGCGAATACATGCGCATACTCGAACGCCAGAATACCCCTCCCCGCTGAGCAGGCTTTGCGCCACCAGCGCACCCGTGCACAATGCGTCGATTCCCCGGCAAAAGGATCGGCCATGCGCCACGACGCCTTCTGGCTCGACGCCAGCGATGCAGTGCCCCTGTACGTCAATCACTGGTCCGGCGAGGCACCGCCCCGGGCGGTGGTGATGCTGTCCCACGGCATGGCCGAGCACAGCGGCCGCTACGCTCGCCTGGGCGAGGCCCTGGTGGCCGCCGGGTTCGAACTCTATGCCCTCGACCAGCGCGGACACGGGCGCACCGCCGAGCATGGCGTCCTCGGCCAGTACGCCGCGGATGACGGCTGGAGCAAGGTCATCAACGACCTCGCCAGCCTCAACCACCATATCCGCCAACAACATCCGCAAACGCCCATCCTCCTGCTGGGCCACAGCATGGGCAGCTACATCGGCCAGGCCTACCTGATGCAGCACAGCTGCAGCCTGCAGGGCGCCATCCTCTCCGGCTCCAACTACCAGCCAGTGGCGTTGTACAGGGTGGCCAGCCTCGTAGCGCGGTTCGAGCGCTGGCGCCAGGGCAAAGAGGGCCGTAGCCCGCTGATCGAGTTCCTCTCCTTCGGTTCCTTCAACAAGGCCTTCAAGCCCAACCGCACGGCTTTCGACTGGCTCAGCCGCGACCCGCAGGAAGTGGACAAGTACGTCAACGATCCGCTTTGCGGCTTCCGCTGCACCAACCAGTTGTGGCTCGACCTGCTCGGCGGGCTTCAGAACATCACCCCGCCGAAGCACCTGGCGCAGATCGACCCCGACCTGCCGCTGCTGGTGATAGGCGGTGAACGCGACCCGGTCAGCGAAGGCCGGCGCCTGCAGGATCTGGCCGCGGCCTTGCGCCGGGCCGGCCTCAGGAACGTGCAGCTGAACATTTACCCCGGCGCCCGCCACGAGCTGCTCAACGAGAGCAACCGCGACGAGGTGACCCGCGACTTGATCGACTGGCTGGAGCAGACCCTTGCCCACAGTCGACCCAACCAAACGCAAGCCAAGGAGACCGCATGAGCCAGGTAACCAACTTCACCTACGACGCCCTGGAAGTCGGCCAGAAAGCCACCTTCTCCACCACCGTCGAAGAGCGCCACATCCAGCTGTTCGCCGCCGTCTCCGGCGACCGCAACCCGGTGCACCTGGACGCCGAGTACGCTGCCGGCACGATGTTCAAGGAGCGCATCGCCCACGGCATGTTCACCGGTGCCCTGATCAGCGCCGCCATCGCCTGCGAAATGCCAGGCCCGGGCAGCATCTACCTTGGCCAACAGCTCAAGTTCACCCGCCCGGTGAAACTGGGCGACAGCCTGACCGTGGAGCTGGAGATCCTCGAGAAACTGCCGAAGAACCGCGTGCGCATCGCCACCCGCGTGTTCAACCAGAATGCCGAGCAGGTGGTCGATGGCGAAGCCGAAGTGCTGGCGCCCAAGCAGCAGCTGTCGGTGGAACTGCCGGAACTGCCGCCGATCACCATCGGTTGAGGTTTCGCTGGATACGAAGACGCCCGGACTTGATCCGGGCTTTTTTGTTGGCGCTCAGTTGCCGCACCTGTGGGGGCGAATTCATTCGCCAGGCAGGCCGAAGGCCTGCCCTACTCCTCCACCGTCACGCTGGCTGTCATCCCGGCGCTCAGGATCACGTCCTCCGGCACCTTGTCCAGTTTGATCCGCACTGGAATCCGCTGGGCCAGGCGCACCCAGTTGAAGGTGGGTTCGACATTGGCCAGCAGTTGGGTATCCGGAATCGCATTGCGGTCGGTGATGCCACGGCTGATGCTTTCCACCTTGCCGGCAAGGGGTTCGCCGGCACTCATCAGCCAGACTTTCACCGGTGCGCCGACCTTGATGCGCGGCAGCTTGGTTTCCTCGAAGTAGGCCTGGACATAGAACGAGCCGTCGTCCACCAGCGCCATGACCGGCTGACCGGCACTCACGTAGTTGCCCTGGGCCAGGCGCAAGTTGGTCACCTGCCCGTTGCGCGGCGCGCGCAGTTCGCTGCGAGCGAGGTTTAGTTCGGCCACCTTGAGTTCAGCCTGGGCCTCGCGGAATTCGGCACGGGCGACCTCCGCCGTGATCAGGGCGTTCTCGCGCAGTTCCGCGCTGATGGCCTGGGGGCCGAGGTGCTGGCGGCGGGAGGCTTCGTGCTCACGAAGGCGCAACTGGTGTTGACGCGTATCGGCCACGGCGCGGGCCTTTTCCATCGCCGCCACATAGCGCTCGCGGTCAACGGAAAGCAGCAAGTCACCGGCCTTCACCTGCTGGTTGTCCTGGACCTTGAGGTCCATCACCCAACCGGACACATCCGGCGATATCACCACCACGTCGGCGCGGACCCGCGCGTCCCGGGTCCAGGGTGCAAGCATGTAGTGCTGCCAGAGGCCATAGCCGGCCACCAGGGCCACCACGACCAGGGTAAGGGTTACCAGCACACGCAGCATGGAACGCATCTTTTTCTCCTCTACCAGTGCCCGGTCAGCGCAACCAGCGCGGCCAGCACACAGACATACAGGGCACAATCGAACAGTGCTTCGTGCCAGATCCAGCGCGCCAGCCCGACTCGCGCCAGGCCGATGCGCAGCACGCCGGTCACCAGCAGCGCCAGCAATGCATAAAGCAGAAAGGGGCTGAGCAGCACGCCGCCCAGGGACCATTCACGCAAGCCCATGGCTCGCCTCCTGTTGTTCACACCATTGCCGCCAGCTCTGCTGCAACTGCAGCAATGCTGCCTGGGCCAGGCGACGGTCGATGCTCCGTCCCGTGCCGCGCAACGCCTCCAACAACTCTCTGACGGGTTCATCGAGGAGCTGGGCGCGACCGGGCGCCGGACCTTGCAGCAGGATGCGCTCGAGCTTGCGCAGGAAGCGGCCCTCCGACACCCCGAGCGGCCTGTCCGCAGCTGCCAGGCAACGCCGCAGATGCAGCAGTTCGTCTCCCAGGTCCAGGCTGGCAATGCCGTCGTCCCAGCGACTACGGCTCTGCTCCGGCAGCACCGGGTAGAGCCGCGCCAGTTGCAACAGACGGTCGGCCATGCGTCCACCGAACCAGTTCTCCGCACCGGCCAACCGCACGCCGGTCAGGCGCGCCAGATCGGCGTGCGACGCCTTGAGCAGGCGCCGGCCATGCCACATGGGATTGCGCAGCGGAATCAGGCGGAACGCGACCACCGCGAAGCCCACCCCCAGCAACATGGAAACTGCCTCGTTAAAGAACAGCCCGACGTCGAAGCGCATGAGGTTCTGCGGCGCGCAGAGCACGATGAAATGCAGGCAGAAGGACGTAGCCGTAGCGCCCAGGGCCGGTTTGGCCATGCCCAGCGCGCCGAAGAACAGCGGCACGCCCAGCGCCATGCAGAGCATCGGGAAGCCGCTGAGCTGGGGCAGGAGTACCTGGCCAACGACAAAGGCCACCGGCAGCGCATAAACAATCCCGCGCAAGAAAAGCATACCTATCTGCTCGGCGTTCTCGCGGCTGGCGAACAGGCCGCAGATCACGCAGGTCAGGGTCAACGCCCCGACCGCCGAGGTCCAGGCGGTGGCCAGCCAGAACGCCGACAGACCGAGGAAAGCCAAGGCACTGCGCAGCCCGTAGATGGTGGCGGTCTGGATATCACGATGGGTCGACAGCGGCGGCGGCGCATCCGTCGGTGCCTCGCCCCGCTCCACCGCGCGCATGGCAGCCACCGCCTCGGCGGCCTGGCGCATCACCACCGCCATGCGCCCCAGGCAGTATTGCTGGACAGTGGAAAATGACTCGTCCTCCGACACGTGCAGCAGGCGTTGGCGAATATCATCCAGCCGCGCCACATCCGGCTCGGCCAGGGCCAGCTCCACTTCTTCCAGCCAAGGCCGCAAGCCTTCCGCCTCGCCTTCACCCAATTGCCGCCACTGACGCGCCACGCCACGGGACAGGCGCAGAAGACTGAGCAGGTCCCGGCTAAGTACCTGCAGGGCCGCTGCGCGCTGGCGACCGCGGTGCCCCTCGAACCAGGCGTGTTCGCGTTGGGCGTCGACAGCCACGATGCGTCCCAGCACACCGAGCAGGCCCTGACGCTCCTGATGCTCGCCCTTCAGGGCAGAAATCGCCGCCTGGATGCCGCACTGCCAGGCATCCCGCGCCTGGCGGGCCAACTGGCGCTCGACCCGCTGCGGCCATAGCAATGCACTGGTGGCCGTGGCGCAGATGATCCCAAGGCAAATCTCCGTCGAGCGCGCCACAGCCTGGTCGAACACCGTCAGCGGATGGGCGATGGCGGGCAGGCCAATGATCGCGACCGTGTAGCCGGCCAGCACGAAAGAATAGGACCAGGCGCTGCGCATCATGGTCGAGGCGGCGGTGCAGATACCCAGCCAGGTGGCCAGTGCCAGCAGGAACAACCAGGGCGTCTGGGCGAACAGACCGACAATCGTGACCGACATCACGGTGCCCACCAGGGTGCCGAGCAATCGCGCCAGGCCCTTCTGCACCACCATCCCCGACAGCGGCTGGGCAACGATGAAGGCGGTCATCAACGCCCACTGCGGCTGCTGCAGGTCGAAGCGGAACGCGCACCAGAGCGCAATGGCGCCGCCCAGCAGGGTCTTGATCGCGAATTGCAGCGCCGGGATATCAGGCGCCAGGAACGCACGCAGGGTATCGCGCACAGGCAAGGTCCAAGGGTGATCCAGATAGGGAATGAAGATAGCCCGTCGGAATCGACGGGCTATATATAAACCTTATTATTAGCTTGCTATCTTAATGTCGTCTAGAGGCACCTGTGCATTCGTCGGCTTCTCGTTGTTAATTAATTAAATGCATATTTAAATAAACCATCTTCACTTGTCCGGAGATGGTTACCGTGACCCGCCCCCGCTCCCCCGGCCGCCCCACAGGCGATTCCCAGTTCCAGCGCGAACGCCTGCTGAACGCTGCCACCGACGCCTTCGCCCATATCGGCATCCACGCGGCCAGCCTGCGTGGCATCGCCCAACAGGCTGGCGTGACGCCCGCCCTGGTCAACTACTACTTCGGCAACAAGGAACGCCTGGTGGATGCCGTGGTGGAAGAACGCCTGCTGCCCCTGTTCCAGGGCATGGCCGAGCGCCTGCAGCAGGTTGGCGATGATCCACTGGAACTGGTCAGTGCCTTCGTTCGCGGCATGAGCGCCAACCTCAGCAAGAACCCCTGGCTGCCGCCGCTCTGGGTACGCGAGATACTCTGCGAAGGCGGCGCTCTGCGCGAAATGCTCACGTCCCGTTTCGCCCCCATGGTGCCCATGCTGCTGGCCGAACGCTTCGCCAAGGCCCAGGCGGGCGGGCGCCTCAACCCCGATATCGACCCCCGCCTGCTGGTGGTCTCTCTGGTCGGCCTGGTGATGCTGCCCTACGCCGCCGGACAGATCTGGCGCGGCATTTTCGCCAGCCCGGAGCTGGGCGACGAAGCCATGGTGAAGCACATCCTTGCCCTGCTCGAACGTGGTCTGGAGGTGAAGCCATGAAATGCTTGCTTCCTTGCCTGATGGCCGTCGTGTTGCTCAGCGGCTGTGAAGACCCCGCCCGGGAACCCTTGCTCGGCACCCTGGAATGGGACCGCATCGGCCTGCCTGCCGAAGCCTCGGAAACCATCCTCGCCTGGCGTGTGGCCGAAGGTGACCGGGTGCAGGAAGGCCAACTGCTGCTGGAACTCGACCCACGCCGACTCGACGCTCGCCTCAAGGAAGCCGAGGGCGATGTCGGCCAGGCAAAGGCGCGACTGGACGAACTCGCCAATGGTGCGCGCAGCGAAACCATGGACGCCGCCCACGCCACCCTCACCCGCAACCGCGCGGAGCTGACCGATGCCGAGCGCAACTTCCAACGCATCTCGGCCCTTTATCAACGCCGCCAGGTGGCCATCGCCGAACTGGACCGCGCCCGCGCCGCGCGCGACCAGGCCCTTGCCGCGGTGAACAACGCCGACGCCCAGCTGCGCGAACTCACCAACGGCACCCGCCCGGAACAGATCGAGCAGGCCACCGCCTTGCTCCAGGCCGCCCAGGGCCGCCTGGAACAGCTGCAGGTCACCCGCGAACACCTCAGCCTGCGTGCACCCCGTGCCGGCCGGGTGGACGCCCTGCCCTTCAAACCCGGTGACCAGCCCCCCGTGAACGCCGAACTGGTCAGCCTGCTGGTGGGCGACTCGCCCTATGCCCGAGTCTATGTGCCGGCCTCGGTGCGCCCGCAGATTGCCATCGGCGATGCGCTCAAGGTGAAGGTGGAAGGCGTGGCCGAACCCTTCAACGCCACCGTACGCAGTATCGCCAGCGAGTCCAGCTTCACCCCTTACTTCGCCCTGACCGGCAAGGACGCCAGCCGCCTGGTCTATCGCGCCGAACTGGTATTGCAGGGCGAGGCGGCACGCAAGCTGCCCGCGGGCCTGCCGGTGCAGGCGGAGCGAGTCAGCCATGAACAACCCTGAAGCGGTGATCCGCGCCACAGGCCTGACCAAGCGCTTCGGCCAGCTCACGGCCGTCGACGGGCTGAACCTGCACGTCAACCGCGCCGAAGTGTTCGGTTTCCTCGGTCCCAATGGCTGCGGCAAGTCCACCACCATCCGCATGCTCTGCGGCCTGCTGCTACCCAGCGCCGGCGAGATCGAAGTGCTCGGCTGCCGCATCCCCCAGGACGCCGAAGCACTGAAACGACGCATCGGCTACATGACCCAGAAATTCTCCCTCTACGAAGACCTGACGGTGGGCGAGAACCTGGAGTTCCTCGCCACCGTCCAGGGACTGGACCGCCGCGAAGCGCGCCAGCGCATCGACGAACTGCTGGAACGCTATTGGCTGGCCGACCGCCGCAAGCAACTCGCCGGGACCCTGAGCGGCGGCCAGAAGCAACGCCTGGCGCTGGCCGGCGCCGTACTGCACAAACCCGACCTGCTGCTGCTCGACGAACCCACCAGCGCGGTGGACCCACAATCGCGCCGGGAATTCTGGGATTCGCTGTTCGAGCTGGCCGAAGCCGGCACTACCCTGCTGGTCTCCACCCATTACATGGATGAAGCCGAGCGCTGCACCCGCCTGGGCATTCTCGACGCCGGCCGCCTGGTGGCCGACGGCAGCCCGGCGGAACTGATGGCCGCCCTGCCCGGCCGCCCGATGCTGGTCGAATGCGCCCAGCCACGCCAGGCCCAGCGTTGCCTGCAAGGTGCCGAAGAAGTCATCGCCATGGCGCAGATCGGCGCCTCGCTGCGGGTGCTCAGTGCCGTGGAAGATGCCCAGGAGCGCATCGCCCAACGCCTCACCGCCGCTGGCATCGAAGCCGAGGTGACCCCCACCGAAGCCAACCTCGAAGACGTCTTCGTCGCCGTCACCCACCGCCCGCACGAGCGAGCCGGAGCGTCGTCATGAACCTGCGCCGCCTGGGAGCCATCGTCCTCAAGGAACTGCGCCAATTGCGCCGCGACCGCCTGACCTTCGCCATGATCGTCGGCATTCCCGTCATGCAACTGGTGCTCTTCGGCTACGCCATCAACATGGACGTGCGTGGCCTGCACGCGGCCGTGCTGGACCAGGCCGACACCGCCCGCTCCCGCGAAGCGGTGGCCGAACTCGGCGCCAGCCAGGTGCTGGACTTCCGCTACCAGCTCAGCAGCCCGCAACAACTGGACGAGCTGCTGCGCGAAGGCAGCATCAGCGCCGCCCTGGTGGTCCCGCCCGATTTTGAGTCCCGCCTGCAACGCCGCGACCGCCCGCCGCTGCAACTGGTGGTGGATGGCTCCGACCAGGTGGTGCAGGCCTCGGCACGACAACTGGCGGCCTACCCGCTGCCCGGCTGGCCCAGCCTCACGGGCGTGCAAGTGGTGAACTTCTACAACCCTGAACGCCTGGCGCCGCTGAACACCGTGCCAGGGCTGATCGGCGTGATCCTCACCATGACCATGGTGCTGTTCACCGCCATCGCCCTGGTGCGCGAGCGGGAACGCGGCAACATGGAACTGCTGATCACCACGCCGCTGTCACCCTGGGAACTGACCCTGGGCAAGGTGCTGCCCTTCGTCGGCATCGGCCTGGTGCAAGTGACGGTGATCCTGCTGGTGGGGCTGTGGCTGTTCGACGTGCCGGTACGCGGTTCGCTGCTGGAGCTTTACGGCGCCTCGCTGGTATTCATCTTCGCCAGCCTGACCCTGGGGGTGTTCATTTCCACCCTGGCGCAGAGCCAGTTCCAGGCCATGCAAATGGCCTTCTTCACCTTCCTGCCGCAGATCCTGCTGTCCGGCTTCATGTTCCCCTTCGCCGGCATGCCGAAGGCGGCGCAGTGGATCGCCGAAATCCTGCCGCTCACCCACTTCCTGCGCCTGACCCGCGGCATCATGCTGCGCGGCGCAGGCCTGGCCGACCTCTGGCTGGAGCTGGTGGTGCTGCTGGTGTTCACCCTGGTGATGCTCACCGTTGCGGTCATGCGGGTGCACAAGCGGCTGGATTGAGAAGGCATACCCATTCGTTACCCGAATCAGCCCAGCAACCCCGCCATGGTCCGCTCACCCAGCGCCGGGCCGATGCTCATGCCGACGCCGCTGTGCATCAGCACGGCGGTCACCCCGGGCGCTGCCTTGAGCACCGAGAACGGCCCCGGCCCACGGGCGCCGTAGACGCCCTGCCAGCGCTCCACCACGGTCAGGCGGGTGCCCAGGGTGTGCTCGGCGAGTTCCAGCATGATGTCGTCCACGGCTTCGGCGTTGAAGGGCGATGCATCCACACCGTAGTGGTGGGAGTCACCGACGATCAGCTCGCCGTAGGGCGTCGGGCTCACCAGCAGGTGGATGCCGTGCTCTTCCAGTTCCGGTTGCTGGCTCTGGATCTGTTCGCGGATGGCCTCGGCTTCCGGCAGGTCGGCGAAGGCGCCGTAGTGCACGCAGCTGAGGCCGGTGAGCACCGCCTGGTTCAGGCCGAAGTCGCGCTCCGGACGCACCCGCAGCATCTGCAGGCGGCACACCTGGGGTTGCAGCGGCGCGATCTGTTCGGCCAGCAACGTCTGGTAGTCGTGCCCCGAGCAGATGACGATCTGCTCCGCGCGACAGCTGCCCTTGGTGCTGTGGATAACCCCCGGTTCGACTTCGCGCACCAGGGTGGAGAAATGGAACTCGACGCCATGCTCGCGGCGCAGGTAGTCCACCAGCGCGGGAATGGCCTCGCGGGAATAGATCTGCTGGTCGTCCAGGCCGAGCAATGCCGCGCGGTGGTGGCTGAATTGTCCCTGGTAGAGGTCGTGCAGGCGCTCGCCACGCAGCAGGTCGACGCGGTAGCCGTGCTCCGGTGCGCGCACTTCGCAGAAGGCTTCCAGCAGCTCTTCCTCAGCGCGGGTGCGGGCGAACAACAGGGAGCCGTTGCGGCGGATCTGGAAGCCGGCGCCTTCGGCCCAGTCGGCCCAGATTTCACGGCTGTCACGGGCCAGGGCGAACATGGGGCCCGGCGGCTGGCCAGTGACCAGGGCCTGACCGAAGTTGCGCACCGAGGCGCCCAGCGGTGTGGCGCTGCGCTCGAAGACGCTGACGCGCAGACCGCGCCGGGCGGCGGCGTAGGCGTGGGAAAGGCCGAGGATGCCGGCGCCGACGATGGCGATATCGGTGTCTTGCAGGGGCATGGGGTTCTCCTTGAAAGCTCGTGCCACCCCACTTCCCTCACCCCGGCCCCGCTCCGCGCCCCTGCCTGGCGCTTCGCGCTCAGGCGCTCATAGGCACTGGAAGCAGTGCTTCCAAAAGCGTGCCTATTCGCCCCAGAGGGAGAGGGGGAAAGTGGTGAGGTGGGAAGAAGTGCGGGCCTGTTAGTTACTGCGGCAGCTTCTCGGACTTGCCGTCGTAGCGCTTGCGCCATTCGGCGAGGATCTGGTCGCGGTTCTGCGAGGCCCAGGCGAAGTCGTTCTTGATCAGGCGCTGCTCGTAGTCGGCTGGCAGTTCGGTCTGCGGCTTGGCGATGCCGGGGGCGGCGAGTACCGCGAAGTTTTCCTTGTACAGCTCCATGGCAGCCGGGCTGGCGGAGAAGTCGGCGAGCTTCTTCGCAGCCTCGATCTGGTCGGTGCCCTTGACGACGCCGGTGGCTTCGATTTCCCAGCCCAGGCCTTCCTTGGGCAGGACGATGTCCAGCGGCGCGCCTTGGCGCTTGAGCTGCACGGCTGGGTATTCGAAGGAGATGCCGATGGGGAACTCACCCGCAGCGGCCAGCTTGCACGGCTTGGAGCCGGAATGGACGTACTGGCCGATGTTCTGGTGCAGGGCATCCATGTAGGCCCAGCCCTGCTTCTCGCCGAAGGTTTGCAGCCAGGCGCTGACATCGAGGAAACCGGTGCCGGAGGACGCGGGGTTCGGCATCACGATCTTGCCCTTGTACTCAGGCTTGGTCAGGTCTTCCCAGCTGCCGGGCTTGGTCAGGCCCTGCTTCTCGGCTTCCACGGTGTTGAAGCAGATGGTGGCGGCCCACACGTCCATGCCCACCCAGGCCGGCGGGTTGGCGGCGTCACGGTAGTTCGCGCCGATGGTTTCCAGGTGCTTGGGCGCGTACTTCTCCAGCATGCCTTGCGCATCGAGGATGGCCAGGCTGGAGGCAGCCAGGCCCCAGACGGCGTCGGCTTGCGGGCGATCCTTCTCGGCCAGCAGCTTGGCGGTGATGATGCCGGTGGAGTCGCGCACCCACTTGATCTCGATATCCGGGTTCTGCGCTTCGAAGGCCTTCTTGTAGGCGGACAGTTGTTCGGCTTCCAGGGCGGTGTAGACGGTCAGCTCGGTGGCGGCCTGGGCCTGGAGGCTGAAGCCGGCCATCACGGCGGCGGCGAGAGCGAGGCGTTTGAACATGAAAAGCTCCTTGTCGGGATTGGCTTACGGTTGTGGTTGTTCAGACTGTGGCCGGCGTGCCCTGGCGCCAGGCCTGGGACCGGCGCAGCAAACCGCGCGAGGTCCAGGCCAGCAGCAGGGATACGGCAGCCGAGGTGAGCAGGATCAGGGTGGACATGGCGGCCGCGCCGCCGACGTTGCCGGCGTCGTCCATGTTCAGCACCGCCACGGCGGCGAGGATGCTGTCCGGGCTGTAGAGGAAGATGGCGGCGGACACCGTGGTCATGGCCGAAACGAACAGGTAGCGGATGATGTCCAGCAGCGCCGGCAGGCAGATCGGCACCGTCACCCGCAGGTAGTGGCGCCAGAGCGGAGCCTTGAGCGACAGCGCGGCGGCTTCGAACTCGCCATCCAGTTGGCGCAACGCGGTGGTGGCGGTCATCTGCGCAGTGGTGAGGAAGTGCGCGATGGAGCAGATCACCAGCAAGGCCATGCTGCCGTACAGGGCATGCAGCGGGTTGCCCGGCAGGTTGAAAAAGAACACGTAACCGAGGCCGAGCACCAGGCCGGGCACCGCCATGGGCACGAAGCTCAGGAAGCGCAGCGCCTGGTTCAGCCACTGCTGGCCACGGGTCTTCTCCATCAGGTAGGCGCCGGTGAAGATCAGCGCGCTGCCGAAAATCGCCGTGCAGGTGGCCAGGGTCAGGCTGTTGCGGTAAGCCAGCCAGCCGCCGCCTGCGGTTTCCTCGAAGGCGTAATGACGCAGGGACAGCGACAGGTTGTAGGGCCAGAACTTCACCAGGGACGAATACACCGCCATGCCCAGCACCAGCAGGAGGATGGCGCAGACCACCAGCACCAAGGCCAGGAAGCAGGCATCGCGCCCCCGCGACGGCGCCGGGTGGAAGACCTGCGCACGACCGCTCATGGCCTCGCCCTGTCGGCGGCGCAGCCAGGCATCGACGCCAAAGCTGAGCAGCGCCGGCAGTAGCAGCACCATGCCGATCAGCGCGCCACGGCCGAACTGCTGCTGGCCGACGACGGCCTTGTAGGCCTCCAGCGCCAGCACCTGATAGTCGCCACCGACGACCACGGGCACACCGAAGTCGGTGATGGTCAGGGTGAACACCAGGCAGAAGGCGGCGAACACGGCCTGGCGGGTGGCCGGCCAGGTGATGCTGCGGAAGGCCTTCCAGGGACCGGCACCCATGCTGGCGGCGGCGTCGAACAAGCGCGCATCCGCCATGCCCAGGGCCGAGAGCAGCACCATCAACGCATGGGGAAAGGTGTAGATGGCTTCACCCAGGACGATGCCCCAGAAGCCGTAGATGTTGTCCGGCAGCCAATCGCGCAACAGGCCCTGGTTGCCGAACAGGTAGATCAGCGCGATGCCCGGCAGCATCGAGGGCGCCAGCAACGGCAGCAGGGAGATGCCACGCCACAGGCCCTTGACCGGAATCAGCGTGCGTTGCAGGGCGTAGGCGAACAGGTAGGCGGTGGGCACCACGATGGCGGCCACACTGAGGGACACCTTCAGGCTGTTGCCCAGCAACCAGTGGAAGTTGGCGCTGGCGAACAGCTCACGGGCCGCCGCGAATCCGCCACCTTGCCCCGCTTCGCCGCTGAAGCCACGCCAGAAGATGGCCAGTAGCGGCAGCAGCACGGCGAGGGTCAGAAAGCCCAGCATCAGGTACTTGCCACCCGCCACGAAGAGTCGGTCGCCCAACTCGGCGCGAAGGGAGCCTTTGGCCCGGGATTTTTCCAGCTTGATCACGGCTTCCATCTCAGGCGAACACCTGCAGGCTGCGGGCGGGCAAGGCCACCCAGATGTCCGGCGTGCCAAGGCGCGGCAGGCTTTCTGGGTCCAGCTCGGCCAGCAGCGGATGGCCCGGCAGTTGCTCCAGCTCGAAGCTCATGCGGCAACGGTTGCCGAGGAAGGTGATCTCCCGAACCTGGGCGCGGAAACGGTTGTCCTGCTGCTCAGACGGGTTGATGGCAATGGCTTCCGGCCGGCAGAACAGGCGCCCGCTCGCTGCACCGTTGGCCGACTCGGGCAGGCGAAGATCGAGGCTGCCGACACGCGCATGGCCGTTCTGGCGGGACTCGAAAGGCAACCAGTTGCCCTGGCCGACGAACTCGGCGACGAAGGGCGTGGCCGGCTGGCGGTAGATGTCTTGCGGGGTGCCGTACTGCTCGACGCGGCCCTGGTTCATCACCGCGATGCGGTCGGCCATCAGCATGGCTTCGTCCTGATTGTGGGTGACCATCAGGGTGGTGATACCAAGGCGCTTCTGCAGCTGGCGCAGCTCGGTACACAGGTGTTCGCGGACACGGGCATCCAGGGCCGACATGGGTTCGTCCAGCAACAGCAAGGACGGCGCCGGCGCCAGGGCACGGGCCAGAGCCACGCGCTGCTGCTGGCCACCGGAAAGCTGGCCGGGGAACTTCTTCTCGCTGCCGGCCAGCCCTACCAGCTCCAGCATCTCGGCGACGCGGGCGCGGGCCTGCTCGCGGCTGCTGCCGGCCAGCCCGTAGCCGATGTTCTGCTCGACGGTCAGGTTGGGGAACAGCGCGTAGGACTGGAACAGGATGCCGTAGTCACGGGCCTGCGGCGGCAGGCGGGAAATGTCGCGCGCACCGATGTGCAGCGTGCCGCTGTCCTGCTGCTCCAGCCCGGCGATGCAGCGCAGCAGTGTGGTCTTGCCGCAACCGGACGGCCCCAGCAGGCACACCAGCTCGCCTTCGGCGATATCCAGGGAAACCCCGCCCAGGGCGGTGAACTGGCCGAAGCGCTTGTGGATATCGCGCACCTTCATATGGGTGGCGTGCTGATTGGCTGGAGTCATGGCGGTACCTCGTTAAGCGGTTGGCATGCACAGGTGCATGTCTCGACGAGGTTGATGCTAGGGAGGGATTGCGAAGGCTAGATGGCGGTTAGGCAAAGTACGCCGATAGTGGCATTGGTGGATTTGGTATAGGCGGGTGGGCGTCGAGCACGGTGGACATCGCTCTTCATGTCCACCAGCGGCGCCCGGGCGGATGCCGACGGTGGATCGATGAAGTGTGATCCCCTACTCCGAGACTTCGCGGGCCAGGGCCAGGAAGGCCGCCGGCAAGCGCGCCTGGCGACGTTCCTTGAGGCAGTAGAGGTATTCGTCGATGTGCGGCGCGCCCTTGAGTTCGATCACCCGCAGCTCGGGGTTATCCGGCACTTCGTGGCGCGCGATGATGCTGATACCGAGGTTGCGGATCACCGCTTCGCGAATGGATTCGCGGCTGCCGATCTCCAGCAGCGGGCCGATGGAGATGCCGGCCTCCTTGAGCATGTCTTCGGTGAGCTGGCGCGTGGTGGAGCCGGATTCGCGCATCAGCAGGCAGTGGCCCTTGAGATCGTCCAGGCTGACGGACTTGCGCCGCGCCAGGGGGTGTTCACGGTGCACCGCGAGCACCAGCGGGTCGCTGCCGAGGACGATGCGGGTCAGGCGGGCATCGTCCAGTTTCTGCGAGGAGGCAGCGAGGTCGACGCGGTATTCCTCCAGGGATTCGATCACCTGCTGGGAGTTGCCGATCTCCAGGGAGACATCCGTCTGCGCAAAGCGGGTACGGAAGACCCGCACCAGATCGAGGATGTAGTAAGGCGCGGTGGCGCCGATGCGCAGCGTGCCCTGAATCTGCCCGCAGTTACGCAGAAAGAACTCGATATCGGCCTCCTGCTGCAGCAGCACCTTGACCATGGGCAGCAACCGCGCGCCCTCCTCGCTCACCGTCAGGCGGCGGCCGCCCCGGTGGAACAACTCGACGCCGTACTGGCTTTCCAGGTTGCGGATCTGGGTGGTCACCGTGGGCTGGCTGAGGCCGAGCTTCTTCGCCGCCTGGGTGATGCTGCCCAGGCGGGCGACCATGTAGAAGGCCTTGAGCTCAGCGCTGAGCATGGCGATGGAACCTCGGAGCTGGGAAGTCCGGGCATTCTAGCCGTACACCAGGACAGCTCCGATAGCTGTGGGGGCGAATTCATTCGCAGAGGAGGACGAAGTCCCCCGAGGGTTGGCGTCAAGCGAAGCGCGGCCCGGCAAACCACCGTTACTCGACTGTGCCGGGCTCCGTCTGCCAGGGCCCAACAGGACTGAGTTCATTGGCGAAGCAAGACACAGACCTGCCGGTGGAACCTACAGCCTGTGCGCGATGCTACCTTCAGGAAAGATAAAAGACTGTCAAAAGCTATCAAAACGACACCCGCCATGGCCGATGCTGTGACCGTTTCCCGCTACACCGCCCTCCTCTGCCTGCTGGGTGGCGAGCAGTTGAGTGCGGCCGATCCACAACCGCTGGAAGCCCCCGCGCTGGTGATCAGCGGCAGCCGTTACCGGGCACCGGCCTTCGACCTGCCGTTCTCGGTGGACAGGGTCGACCCGGTGCAACGGGCGCAACCCGGCATCAACCTTTCCGAGCAGCTCTCCGGCGTGCCCGGCCTGGCCATCCAGAACCGCCAGAACGACGCCCAGGAGCCGCAACTCTCCTCCCGCGGCTTCGGCGCCCGGTCAGCCTTCGGTGTGCGCGGCATCAAGTTACTCAGCGACGGTATTCCCGCGACGACTCCGGACGGCCAGGGCCAGGCCTCCAGCTTCGACCTGGACGTGCTGGACCATATCGAGGTGTTGCGCGGACCCTTCGCGACCACCTACGGCAGCAATTCCGGCGGTGTGGTGCAACTGTTCTCCCGCGACGGCGAAGATCCGCCGCGCCTGTCCGGTGGTACCACCCTGGGGAGCTGGGGGACCCAGCGGGAAAGGCTGACCCTGGAAGGTGGTGACGGCCGTGTCGGTTACCTGGTCAACCGCTCTCACTTCGAAACCGACGGCTACCGTGACCACAGCGCCGCGCTGATCGACAAGACATTCGCCAAACTCACCCTGCGCCCCGACGCCGATACGCGCTTGGCGCTGATCTATAGCGACCTTGATCAGAACGGCACCCAGGACCCGCAAGGACTGAGCTGGCAGGCCTATCGCCAGGACCCGCGTTCGGTGTCGGCCAACACCCTGCTGTTCAACACCCGCAAGACGGTGGACCAGCGCCAGGGCGGCCTCAATCTGGAACGCCGCTTCGGTGAGGCCAGTTGGCAGACGACGCTCTACAGCGGCACCCGGCGGGTGATCCAGTTCCAATCCATCCCGGTGGCGGTACAGGCCAACCCCCGGCATTCCGGTGGAGTGATCGACTTCCAACGCGACTACCAGGGCATCGGCAGCCGCTGGATCCAGCCCTTCGACACCGACCTGGGACGTTTCACCGCCACCGCGGGCGTCGACTACGACCAGTCCAGCGACGATCGCCAGGGCTACGAGAACTTCATCGGCGACAGCCTGGGGGTAAAGGGGGCGCTGCGCCGTGATGAGCGCGACGAGGTAACCAGCGCCTCGCCCTACGTGCAGCTCTCTTGGGAACGCGGCGATTTCCGGGTGCTGGCGGGCCTGCGGCACAACGAGGTGGCGTTCGAAGTAGACGACCGCTACCTGGCCAATGGTGACGACAGCGGCCGCGTCACCTATCGCGAGACAACGCCCAGCCTTGGCCTGACCTACGCCCTGACGCCGGACCTGAACTTGTACGCCAGCTGGGCACGGGGCTTCGAGACGCCGACGCTCAACGAGTTGTCCTATTCCGGCGCCGATGGCGGGTTCGGCTTCGGCCTGCAACCCGCCAGCAGCCGTCAGTTGGAAGTCGGACTCAAGGCCCTGCTGCCGCGCGACGGACGACTGGAGCTGGCGCTGTTCGAGATCCGCACCGAAGACGAACTGGTGGTGGCCGCGTCCCTGGGCGGACGCACCCGCTACCAGAACGCCGCCGAGACCCGCCGCCGAGGCCTGGAGCTGGGCCTGGAGCAACCGCTGCACCAGGACTGGCGCCTCGAGCTGGCCTACACCTGGCTGGACGCCCGCTACACGGAGTCCTTCAGCAGCGCCGGGCAAACCATCCCGTCGGGCAAGCGCATGCCCGGCATCGCCGAACACACCCTTTTCGCCACCCTGGCCTGGTCGCCCCGCAGCGGCCTGGACGCCGGCCTGGAGGGCCAGTGGCGCAGCAGCCTGGAGGTGGAGGACAGCGCCCGGGCCCGCGCCGCGCCGGGCTTCGCCCTGGCCAACGCTTACCTGCGCCTGGAGCAGCGCCAGCGCTCCTGGACCTTCAGCCAGACCCTGCGGCTCGACAACCTCTTCGACCGCGACTACGTCGGCTCGGTGATCATTGGCGAGGGCAACCAGCGCTACTACGAGGCGGGGGCCGGGCGCAGCTGGTACGCCGGCCTGGCGCTGGAGTACGCCTTCGACTGAAGCCGCATCAGTCACGTCCCAGCAAAGGATCGAGCTGCCCTTGCCGCTCCAGCGCCGCCAGGTCGTCGAAGCCCCCGACGTGGCGCGAACCGATGAAGATCTGCGGCACGCTGCGACGTCCGCCGCTGCGCTCGAGCATTTCCCGGAAGCGCTCCGGGTCGAGCTGGACATCCACCTCGGTGGCCAGCACACCCTTGCGCTGCAGCAGGGATTTGGCGGCGACGCAGTAGAGGCAGGTGCGGGTGGTGTAGAGGATCACATCGTTCATGGCGAAGCTCCTGGCGAGCGGGCAGTCACCTGCCCGCGTAGGTAGAAGGTCACGGGGCCGGCGGGAAGTCCACGTCGGTGTGGGCGAGGTTGTTGAGGTAGTTGGTCAAGGTCATCAGCGCGACCTGGGCCACCACCTCGATCAGCTTGGCGTCGGAGATCCCGGCGGCACGGGCAGTCGCCAGTTGGGCGTCGTCCAGGGCGCCACGATTCTCGGCCACCTGGCGGGCGACACGGGTCAGGGCGTCCAGCTCACCGGCCCGCGCAGCCTGGATCTCGCTGTCGGAAAGGCCGGCCTTGGCACTGAAGTAGCCGTGAGCGGCCAGGCAGTAGTCGCAGCCGTTGAGTTCGGAAACCGCCAGGGCGATCTGCTCCCGCTCCCGGGCACCCAGGGTGCCCCGGGACAGCGTCTGGGAAAGCTGCAGGTAGCCGGACAGCACGGAGGGTGCGTGGGCCAGGGTCTGGAACAGGTTGGGGACGAACCCGATCATTTTCTGCACGCCGTCCAGCAGCGGACGGGCAGCGGTGGAGACTTCTTCGGTGGTGGCAATGGCGATACGGGGCATGACGGACTCTCCTGTGAATGGGTATACCTGTTGGATACGGCGTCCATCCTAGGGGCCTGCCCAGCCTCTTTGGACGCAGGAACTCGCCAGTTTGCAACCAATCGTCCAGACTTTAGTTTTTTGACAGGAGTCCGACCATGGACCGTCTTTCCGTCCTGCTGGGGCACTTCGGCGTCCAGGCCGGCACCTTCTTCAGTGGCGTTTTCTGCGGCCTGGAAGCCTTCGGCCGGGAAGGTCAAAGCGGCCACGTCCACCTGCTCCAGGGGGGCCGGGCGGACCTGCACATGGCGGATGGCAGTCATTGGAAACTGGAGGAGCCCACCCTGGCCTTCTTTCCCCGGCCCTACGCACATCGCCTGGAGTCCGCCGAGCGCGACGGCACCCGACTGGTGTGCGCCACCCTGGCCTTCGGCGGTGCCTCGGGCAATCCGCTGGCGGGCGCCCTGCCCGACTATCTGGTGCTGCCGCTGAAAGACTTGCCGCTGCTGGCGGGCAACCTGGACTGGCTGTTCGCCGAGGCATTCGGCGAGGAATGCGGTCGCCGCGCGGTGATGGATCGCCTGTTCGAGTTACTGGTGATCCAGTTGCTGCGCCACCTGCTGGCCCACAGCGGCCTCGCCACCGGCATGCTGGCGGGCCTGGCCGACCCGCGCCTGTCCAGGGCCCTGAACCTGATGCACGAAGACCCGAAGCACCCCTGGACCGTGGCCGAGCTGGCCAGCGCGGCCAACATGTCCCGCGCTGCCTTCGCCGCGCACTTCCGCGAGGTCACCGGCCAGACCCCGGCCGACTACCTCGTGCACTGGCGCGTGGGCCTGGCGCAGAAGCTGCTCCGCGATGGCCGGCCCATTCCCCATGTGGCGGACGCCGTGGGCTACGAAAGCCCTTCAGCGCTGGCACGGGCGTTCCGCCGCAAGACCGGGGCGAGTCCGCGGGAATGGCTACTGGCACAGGGTTGAACGACAGGAAGCGGTGGCCGGAGCGGCGAGGAAATGGCGTCCCAGAGTGGGTTCGAACCACCAACCTTCCCCTTAGGAGGGGGATGCTCTATCCAATTGAGCTACTGGGACGCGGCGACCCCGCCGGGTGGCGAGGTCGTGAGGACGGGCGGCATGTTAACGACGTTCGCGGCGTTTGTCATGCCATCCCGACGGGCTCAGAACAGGCCCAGGCTGTGGAGGAAGACCACGAGAATGCATAGCGGCGTGACGTAGCACAGCATTTGCCACCAGAGACGGAACAGCGCCGGGCTGGCGATGCCCACGCCCTCCTCCACCTTGGCACGGCCCAGCACCCAGCCGCAGAACAGCACGGTCAGCAGGCCACCGACAGGCATCAGCAGGTTGGCGGTGAGGTAGTCCAGGGCGTCGAAGAAAGTCTTGCCGAACAGGGTGTACTCGGCGCCAAGGTTGAAGGAGAACACCGAGCCCAGCCCCAGCACCCACAGACCGAGGCCGCTCAGCAGCACCGCCTTGACCCTTCCGATGCCGAAGCGCTCGGTGAGCCAGGCAATGGTGGGTTCACTGAGGGAGATGGCGGAGGTCAGGGCGGCGATCGCCAGCATCACGAAGAACAGCCCGCCTACCAGGCTGCCCAAGGGCATCTGGCCAAAGGCGATGGGCAGGGTGACGAAGATCAGCCCCGGGCCGGAGCCAGGCTCCAGGCCGTTGGCGAACACCAGCGGGAAGATCGCCAGACCCGCCAGCAGGGCGACGCTGGTGTCGGCGATGGCCACCATGATCGAGGTGCGGGCAATGGACGTGCCGGCGGGCAGGTAGGAGCCATAGACCATCATGGCGCCGCTGGCGAGGCTGAGGGTGAAGAAGGAATGGCCCAGGGCGATGAGTACGCTTTGGCCGGTGAGCTTGCTGAAGTCGAAATCGAAGAGGAAGTGGACGGCAGTGCCGAAGTGCTCGGTAGTGGCGGCGTAGCCCACCAGCACCAGCAGGAGCAGGAACAGCCCCGGCATGAGGAAGCGCAGCGAGCGCTCCAGCCCTTTCTGCACACCCAGGGCGACGATCAACAGGGTGGCCAGGAGCACAGCACTGCCATAGGCCAGGAGCTTGAGCGGGTTGGCCAGCAGACCGTTGAAAAGGGCCTCGCTGGCCTTGCCGTCGATCCCGGCGAAGCGGCCGGCCAGGGCATCCGGGACATAGGCCACGGCCCAGCCCGCCACCAGGGTGTAGAAGCTGAGGATAAGGAAGCCGGTGAGCACCGCCATGCTGCCCAGGCGTCGCCAATGGCGCCCAGCACCGGCATCGAGAGCTGCCAGGTTCATCGCCTGCTCCGGGTTGGCCCGGGCGCGTCGGCCCAGCATTACTTCCAGCATCAGCAGGGGGATGCCGATCACCAGGATGCAGCCAAGGTAGACGAGAACGAACGCGCCGCCGCCGTTCTCACCGGTGATGTAGGGGAACTTCCAGATATTGCCCAATCCCACGGCGGAGCCGGTTGCGGCAAGGAAGAAGGCCCAGCGCGACGACCATTGTCCACGGGCGTCGGCGGGTCTGGAGGCATCACCGGCATGGCCGGATACGAGGCTTTCTTGAGTCATGGGGCATACCGTCTTGTTGTTGTAGTGAGGTACGGGCCGGCCAGGGGCGCTCGCCGATGGCCGGCTGGGAACAGCCGTCAGACGCGGCCGAAGCGCTCCTCGGCCAGGCGGTCGGCCACCGCGGTGGTGGTGCGGCCTTCGCTGTCGGCGCGCACGAAGATTTCCCGCAGGGTCTCGCCAATGCCTTCCACGTGCTGGCGCAGCGCCGCTTCGCTGCCGTTGCTGCGCTCGTACCAGACGTCGATGATGCCGCCAGCGTTGATGGCGTAGTCCGGTGCGTAGAGGATGCCGCGACGGCGCAGTTCCTCGGCCAGGCCGGCGTCGGCCAGCTGGTTGTTGGCGGCGCCGGCGATGATCGGCGCACGCAGGGCTTCGAGGGTCTGCGGGTTGACGATGCCGCCCATGGCACAGGGGGCGAAGACGTCCACGTCCAGGCCATAGATATCGTTCTGCCCGACTACCTGAGCGCCCAGTTGCTCGGCGGCGCGGCGGGCGTTGGCGTCGTGGATGTCGCAGACCCAGAGCTGGGCACCAGCCTCTTTCAGGTACTGCGCCAGGCTGAACCCCACCTGGCCGACGCCCTGGATGGCCACGCGCAGGCCGGAAAGGTCATCGCGTCCGAGGCGATGCTTCGCCGCGACACGGATACCAACGAAGGTGCCGTAGGCGGTGGATGGCGACGGGTTGCCGTCGCGCACGCCGCCGCCCAGGGCTTCGCGGGTGCCGGCGCCGGCCACATGGCGGCTGCGCTCGGCCATGATGCGCATCTCGGTGACCCCGGTGCCGGAGTCAGCGGCGGTGATGTAGCGGCCGCCCAGGCTGTCGACGAAATCGCCCATGGCCTGGAACAGCGCTTCGCTCTTGTCGCGGTGCGGGTCGCCGATGATCACCGCCTTGCCACCGCCGAGCGGCAGATTGGCCAGGGCGGATTTGTAGGTCATGCCACGGGACAGGCGCAGCACATCGCGCAGGGCCTGCTCGTCATTCAGGTAGGGCCACATGCGGCAGCCGCCCAGGGCCGGGCCGAGGTTGCTGTTGTGGATGGCGATGATGGCCTTGAGTCCGGAGGCCTTGTCGTGGCCGTAGACCACCTGCTCGTGATGATCGAACTCGACGTGTGTGAAGACGGACATGGGTGTTCCTCGATTCTGTGGTGACGTGTTGCGAATTGAACAGGTGCTCGCCTCCCTCTCCGCGAACGGAAGAGGGAGGTGAGCTTGAGTGGGTGGGTTCAGGCAGCCGGGTCGAACAGGTGCAGCACCTGGATCTCGCTGGCGGTGAGGCGGGTGCGCAGCTGCTTCTCTTGCTCGCGGACCTTGGCCAGGGCGCGTTCCTTGACCGGGCCGTAGCCGCGAATCTGCTCCGGCAACTCGGCCAGGGCGACTGCCGCTGCGTAGTTGCTTGGCTTCAGTTCCTTGATCAGCAGGTCGACCGTGGCTTCGTACTCGGCGATCAACTGGCGTTCGAGCTTGCGCTCTTCGCTGTAACCGAAGAGGTCGAACGCGCTGCCGCGAAGGAACTTGAACCCGGCCAGCACGCCGAACGCCTTGAGCATCCAGGGTCCGAAGCGGCGCTTGCGCGGCTCGCCGGTGACCGGGTCAGCCTTGGCCAGCCAGGACGGCGCCAGGTGGAACTCCAGGTGGTAATCACCCTGGAACTGGGCGTCCAGTTGCTTGCGGAAGGTAGCGTCGCTGTAGAGGCGCGCCACTTCGTACTCGTCCTTGTAGGCCAGCAGCTTGGCGTAGTAACGGGCGACGGCGCGGGTCAGGGCCTTGTCTTCGCTGCTGTCGGCCTTGCGCACGCGCTCCACCAGAGCGCGGTAACGCTCGGCGTAAGCGGCGTCCTGGTAGGCACGCAGGTGGTCGGCGCGGTACTGGATGATCTCTTCCAGGGTTTCACAGCGAGGTGCTTCCACTTCGACAGGCTTGGCCAGTTTCTCTACCGCGGCCAGGTCGTGGGCAGCACGACGACCCCAGAGGAAGGCCTGCTGGTTGAGGGCGACCGACACGCCGTTGAGTTCGATGGCTTTGTCGATGGCGTCAGCGGAGATGGGTACCAGGCCGCGCTGGTAGGCGTAACCGAGCATGAACAGGTTGGTGGCGATGCTGTCGCCCAGCAGGCGGGTGGCCAGGCGGGTGGCATCGACGAAATGGGTCTTGGCCTCGCCCACCGCTTCCACCAGTGCCTCGCGCATGGCCTGGCCCGGTACCTGGGCGTCGGGGTTGCGGGTGAACTCGGCAGTGGCAGCCTCATGGCTGTTGACCACCGCGTTGGCGATGCGGTCATTGAGCTTGGCCAGGGCCTCTTCGCTGGCGGCCACGACGAGGTCACAGCCCAGCAGCAGGTCGGTCTCGCCGGCGGCGATGCGCACGGCGTAGATGTCGTCCTGCTTGGCAGCAATGCGGATGTGGGTGATCACCGGGCCGAACTTCTGTGCCAGGCCGGCCTGGTCGAGCACGGTGCAGCCCTTGCCTTCGATGTGCGCGGCCATACCCAACAGCGCGCCGACGGTGGTTACGCCACTTCCGCCGACGCCGGGCAGGAGAATGTTCCAGGGACGGTTCAGGCTCGGCTGACGCGGTTCCGGCAGGGCCACGAAGAGCGCCTTGGCACCGGCGGCTTCGGGCTTGCGCAGGCTGCCGCCATGCACGGTGACGAAGCTCGGGCAGAAGCCTTCGACGCAGGAGAAATCCTTGTTGCAGGCGTTCTGATCGATCTGGCGCTTACGCCCCAGCTCGGTTTCCAGTGGCAGCACGGAGAGGCAGTTGGACTTGACGCTGCAGTCGCCGCAGCCTTCGCACACAGCCGGGTTGATGAAGGCGCGCTTGGCCGGGTCGACCAGCTTGCCGCGCTTGCGGCGACGGCGCTTCTCGGTGGCGCAGGTCTGGTCGAAGATCAGCACCGACACGCCCTTGAACTCACGCAGCTCGCGCTGCACGGCATCCAGTTCGCGGCGATGGTGAAAGGTGACGATGGGCGCGAAGGTGGCGCGGGTCGGGTACTTCTCCGGCTCGTCGGAGACCAGGGCGATGCGCTTCACGCCTTCGGCGAAGACCTGCTGGCTGAGTTGATCGACGCGCAGCTCGCCGTCGATCGGCTGGCCGCCGGTCATGGCCACGGCATCGTTGTAGAGAATCTTGTAGGTGATGTTGACCCCGGCGGCGACGGCCGCGCGCAGGGCCAGTTGGCCGGAGTGGAAATACGTGCCGTCACCCAGGTTCTGGAAGATGTGCGGGGTGTCGGTGAAGGGCGCCTGGCCGATCCAGGTGGCGCCCTCCCCGCCCATCTGGGTGAAGGTGTCGGTGTTGCGGTCCATCCACTGGGTCATGTAGTGGCAGCCGATGCCACCTTGGGCGCGACTGCCTTCCGGCAGCTTGGTGGAGCTGTTGTGCGGGCAGCCAGAGCAGAAATGCGGGGTGCGCGTGGTCGTGTGCTTGGGCTCGGCGAGGGCCTTTTCCTTGGCGGCGAGGAAGGCCAGGCGGGACTCGATCTGCTCACTGGAGTAGATCGGCGCCAGGCGCTTGGCAATGACGCGGGCGATCATCGCCGGAGTCAGTTCGCTGAGGTTGGGCAGCAGCGAGGTGCCCTCCTCGTCGAACTCGCCCACCACGCGCGGGCGCTTGTCCACAGGCCAGTTGTAGAGCTGGCCGGTGACTTGGTCTTCGATGACGCTGCGCTTCTCTTCCACCACCAGGATTTCATCCAGGCCTTGGGCGAACTCGTGGACGGAGACGGGTTCCAGCGGCCAGCTCATGCCAACCTTGAGCACCCGCAGGCCGACCTTGGCGCAGAGTTCCTCGTCCAGGCCCAGGTCGTTCAAGGCCTGGCGCACGTCGAGATAGGACTTGCCGGTGGTGATGATGCCAAGGCGCGGGGTCGGCGAGTCGAGCATCACCTGATTGAGGTTGTTGGCACGGGCGAAGGCGCGGGCGGCGTAGATCTTGTACATGTTCAGGCGCTTTTCCTGCGCCAGGGGCGGGTCCGGCCAGCGGATATGAACACCGTCTTCCGGCAGTACGAAATCTTGCGGAATTTTCACATCCACGCGCAGCGGGTCGACTTCCACCACGGCGGAAGAGTCGACGTTTTCGGCGATGGTCTTCAGCGCCACCCAGCAGCCGCTGTAGCGCGAGAGCTCCCAGCCGATGATCCCGTAGTCGAGGATTTCCTGGACGTTGGCCGGATTCAGTACCGGGATGGAGGCGCCGATGAAGGCATGCTCGCTCTGGTTGGCGATGCTGGAGGACTTGCAACCGTGGTCGTCGCCGGCCAGCAGCAAGACGCCGCCATGGGCCGAGACGCCGGCGGAGTTGCCGTGCTTGAAGACGTCGCCGCAGCGATCCACGCCCGGCCCTTTGCCGTACCACATGGAAAACACGCCATCGTACTTGGCACCGGGGAACAGGCTGGTCTGCTGGCTGCCCCAGCAGGCGGTTGCGGCCAGTTCTTCGTTGACGCCCGGTTGGAAGTGAACGTGGTTTTCCTTGAGGAAGGACTTGGCTTCCCAGAGGCTCTTGTCGAGGTTGCCCAACGGCGAACCCCGGTAGCCGGAGATGAAGCAGGCGGTGTTCAGGCCGTGGGCCTTATCGCGTTGCTTCTGCAGCATCGGCAGGCGGGTGAGTGCCTGGGTGCCGGTGAGGTACAGGTGACCGGTTTCAAGGCGGTACTTGTCATCCAGGCGGATCTCGGCCAGAGACATGCGGGCGCTCCTTTTGTTTTTATGGCGACCTTGATGGCAACGGTGGGTGCCATCTCTTGTTCAGCCCGACGCAGGATCGCTGCCTCGGACGCGTGGATAAGAATATGACCGGACGGTGCTGATTTTTTCTTTCTATTTTCGGATTCCAACGCCAGACTTGCGCATGATCCTTCCAACAAAAACAAGATTTCGGACAGATTCATGCAGAACCCGCTAAGCCCCATCGATCGTAAGATCCTGCGCCTGTTGCAACATGACGCTGACCTGTCCGCCGCGGAAGTGGCGGAGAAGGTGGAGCTGTCCCAGTCACCCTGCTGGCGGCGCATCCACCGCATGCAGGAGGACGGGCTGATCGAACGCAAGGTCGCCCTGCTCAATCCCAAGTTGCTGGGTTTCTCGATCACGGTATTCGTCAACATCAAGCTGTCTGCCCACGGCCGCAACAACCTCACCGAGTTCGAGGAAGCCATCGTCGGCTACCCGGAAGTGCTGGAGTGCTACACCATGGCCGGCGGCTCGGACTACCTGCTGAAGGTGGTGGCCAAGGACATCGCCGGCTACGAACGCTTTCTGCGGGACCAGTTGCTGCAACGCCCTCATGTACTGGAGGCGCACTCGAACATCGCCATGAGCGAGGTCAAGCGCACCACCGAGCTGCCGCTGGATTGAGGGTCAGGCCGAGTCCGGCCAAGCGATGGGGCGGTGGTCTTCGATGAGCTTTAGCAGGCGCTCGCAGGACTGGGCGAGGGAACCGGAATTGTCCAGCAGGCAGAGGTCGGCGTTTTCTCCAGCCAGCAAGGTGTCGGCAAAACCGGCGTTACGTGCCAGGCGGACCTCGATCTCTTCCGCCGATTCGCGGCCACGGGCGTGCAGGCGCCGACGCAGGACTTCGTCCTCTACCGTCAGCAGCACGGCCAGCAGGTGCGGATAGCGGCGACGCGCTTCAGGCAGGTAACCGCGAGAGCCGTTCACCAGCACGTCGTCGCCCGCATCCAGCCATTCGTCGATGACTCGGGGGATGCCGTAGGACAGCCCATTGGCGTACCAGCTCATGGCGAAGTCGCCACGGCCCTCTCGCTGGGCGAACTCCTCGGGACTGACCGCTTCGGCCAGCTCACCCTTGGCTTCCGCCGAGCGGGTAATGACCCGACGCGCCACTCGGCAACCGTGACTGCCCGAGCCCTCACGCACGGCATCGAGCAGGCTGTCCTTGCCAGAACCGGAAGGGCCTATGAGGTAAATGAGCCTGCCTGTCATGGGGCACCTGGAGAGGATGGGTTGTGGCCGCCAGCGAGCGGAAATCCGAAAGGAAAATTTTGAACCGCTTTTATGACAGCGCAAAGGAATTCTTTTGCACTGGGCGTGGTCAGACAACAGCAGCTACCCTTTAGCGTGATGGCTAGACAGCATCACAGTGCCTTCATTATCTGTAACGAGTAACAGGGTGCTCGCAGGAGAGAAGACTGCGGTCAAAGCGGCTTAGTCCCACAGGTGCATCGGAAACGTGCGAATTGTTCAGCCACTCTCAATTCGGACAATTGGTGCTGGCCAAAAGCCGCTATAACGATCACAATCTGACACCAAATTGACGTCAAGGAAACGTTTTGCTGACCCAAGGGTCATACCGATTCGAATCGCGAAACTGGTTGAACAATTGCTGCCAAGGACAGTCAAACCGGTGACAATCTGCAGCTCATTGCCAGCATCGCTTTCCTGAACTAACCGGTTGAATGTATGCGCCCTATGAAACAGGCTATTTATTCCAGTCGCACGGCTGACAAATTCGTCGTTCGCCTCCCCGAGGGTATGCGCGAGCGCATCGCTCTGGTCGCTCGTAACCACCACCGCAGCATGAACTCCGAAATCATTGCCCGCCTCGAGCAGAGCATGCTCCAGGAAGGCGCACTGGATGAAGGTGTTTCCCTGCGCCTGGACAGCCCGGAGCTGACCCTGCACGAGCGCGAGCTGCTGCAGCGTTTCCGTCAGCTGTCGCGGCGCCAGCAAAACGCGCTGGTTGCACTGATCGCACACGATGCGGAGCTGGCGGCCGAAGAGTCGTGAGACCACTCCACATCGATTGAAGAAGCCGGCAACTGCCGGTTTTTTCATGCCTTCGATTTGGCATCGAAGCAGCCCCTGCACCCCGCGCTACCCCAAAAACGAAGAAGCCGCCCTCTTGAGGCGGCTTCTTCGCTTGCGGAAAGGTCAGAGCAGGAACAAGGTGGCCAGGCCAAGGAAGATGAAGAAGCCACCACTGTCAGTCATGGCCGTGATCATCACGCTGGAACCCATGGCCGGGTCGCGCCCCATGCGCACCAGGGTCATGGGAATCAAAACGCCCATCAGCGCCGCGAGCAGCAAGTTCAAAGTCATGGCGCCCGTCATCACAACGCCAAGCGACCAGCTCCCGTAGAGGTAGTAGGCCACCAGACCGATCACCCCGCCCCAGACCAGGCCATTGATCAATGCGACGCCCAGCTCCTTGCGCACCAGGCGCGACGTATTGCCTGTCCCCATCTGGTCCAGGGCCATGGCGCGCACGATCATGGTAATGGTCTGGTTGCCCGAATTGCCGCCGATGCCGGCGACGATGGGCATGAGCGCGGCCAGGGCCACCAGCTTCTCGATGGAGCCCTCGAACAGGCCGATGACCCGCGAGGCGATGAAGGCAGTGATCAGATTGACGGCCAGCCAGGCCCAGCGGTTGCCCACTGACTTCCAGACCGAGGCGAAGATATCTTCCTCTTCGCGCAGACCGGCCATGTTGAGAACTTCGGTCTCGCTCTCCTCACGAATCAGGTCGACCATTTCATCGATGGTCAGACGACCGATCAACTTGCCGTTCTTGTCCACCACCGGAGCCGACACCAGGTCGTAACGTTCGAATGCCTGGGCGGCATCGTAAGCGTCCTCATCCGGATGGAAGCTCACCGGGTCGGTCGCCATCACCTCGGCCACCTGTTTGTCCGGGTCATTCACCAACAGGCGTTTTATAGGCAGTACGCCCTGGAGGATGCCGTCGTAGTCCACAACGAAAAGCTTGTCGGTGTGACCGGGGAGCTCCTTGAGCCGACGCAGGTAGCGCAGAACTACTTCCAAGGTCACGTCATCACGGATCGTGACCATCTCGAAGTCCATCAGCGCACCGACCTGATCCTCCTCGTAGGACAGCACGGAGCGCACGCGCTCGCGCTGCTGGGCATCGAGGGACTCCATCAGCTCGTGGATCACGTCTCGCGGCAGCTCTGGCGCGAGGTCGGCCAGCTCGTCGGCGTCCATCTCCTTGGCGGCGGCGAGCAGCTCGTGATCGTCCATGTCGGCGATCAGCGATTCGCGGACGGCGTCGGAAACTTCGAGGAGGATGTCGCCGTCACGCTCGGCCTTGACCAACTGCCAGACCGTCAGGCGGTCGTTCAGCGGCAGGGCTTCGAGGATGTGGGCGATGTCGGCCGGGTGAAGCTCGTCCAGCTTTCGTTGCAGCTCGGCAAGGTTCTGCCGGTGAACGAGATTCTCGACGAGGTCACGGTGCTGGCCTTCCTGACGGTGGGTCAGGTCTTCCACCAGCTTGTGGCGATGCAGCAATTCGATAACCTGGGCCAGGCGGTCCTGCAGGCTCTCTTGCGGCTTTTTGGCTTCTACTTCAGTCATATAGCGCGCTCCACCCCCAGTGGCAGAGCACGCCAGAAGGGGTCAGACAGTCATTTCGCGATTGTGCAATCGGGATTCTGAGTAACTACTGGGTAAGTCCATGATGGTTGTCCGAAGGCCCCGGCGGGGCTGACCGCGCAATGATAACACCGCCGTTCCACTCACGCGTTACAAAATCATGGAAAGAACAATCGCTTGCATCGCAAAGCTGGGATTGTCTTCACCCTGCTGCGACGATGGCAGCCCTCTGTAGGACACGCGTACGCACGGAAAATCACGGGATACCCTCGAGAGCCCACGCCAAGGAAAAGGCACTATGCGAATGCTCTCGATCCTCCTCTTCACCACCCTACCCTGCTGCCTCTACGGCCCGGCGCAGGCGGCTTCCGTGTACCGCTGCAGCGACGCCGACGGGAACATCAGCTACAACCAACACGGCTGTCCACCCGGCAGCCAAACCGAACAACAACGCACCCGGACGCCGAATCTGCTAAGCAACGAGCCGATACAGGAAGAATTGGGCAGCAGGAATCTTCCGACTCAGAATTGGGGAATTTCAGAACAGCGTCAGGAAATAGTAGTGGTCGGCGAGCGAGAGGACGGATGCGGAAACCTGATTTCTCCGCAGGAGCGACGCCAAGCCATCATTCGCAAGCAGATTCGCAGCGGCATGTCCCGCGCCGATGTCGAGAGCGCCCTGGGAAAACCCGATCGCATAAGCGGCAAGAATGGTCGGCTTCTCTATCACTATCAGCCAAAGAAGGGAGCCCGCCACCTGGTGCAATTCGATGAGGCGGGTTGCGTGAAAGGCGGGCGTTGAAACAATAAAAAAGGGCCTGCATTTCTGCAGGCCCTTTGGGTATGGCGCACTCAGGAGGATTCGAACCTCCGACCGCCCGGTTCGTAGCCGGGTACTCTATCCAGCTGAGCTATGAGTGCGCAGTTGGTGTTTTTAAACCAGATCACCGCTGGTTTTCAGGATTCCGGCATAAGCCGAAGATCTTGAAAATGGCGCACTCAGGAGGATTCGAACCTCCGACCGCCCGGTTCGTAGCCGGGTACTCTATCCAGCTGAGCTATGAGTGCGTTGTGGGCGCGCATTATAGGGAATTTCTTGCTTCGGTCAACTGCTTTTTCGAGAAGTTTCAATAACTTATCGATCTAGCCTTGAACCACCCTACAACACTAAAAATGGCGGAGAAGGGGGGATTCGAACCCCCGACACCCTTTTGAGGTGTACTCCCTTAGCAGGGGAGCGCCTTCGGCCACTCGGCCACCTCTCCGCAACACGGGGCGCATGATAACCATGTTTTCCCCGTTTGCAAAGCCAAAAATTGCAGAAAAATTAGTGGCTTGGTTCTTGGTCTTTCTCTTTCTGTATGCGTTGATAGATTTCTTCGCGGTGCACGGCTACCTCCTTGGGAGCGTTCACTCCAATGCGCACCTGATTACCTTTCACGCCTAACACGGTCACAGTGACATCGTCACCCACCATCAGGGTCTCTCCGACCCGGCGAGTCAGAATCAGCATTCCTTTCTCCTTACGGATTCGTTTCGGGACAACAGTCTGCAAAAAAGAAATGGTTACGGCCCCGGCACGGTTTAGCCGCTGGAGCTTACACCCAAGTATTGACCAGCCCCGGCAAAAGGAAAGCTCCGCCGTAGCAGCCAAAAACGACAAAAGGCGCGGGGTGAGCCGCGCCTTTTGAAAATTGCCTTACTCGCCCTGTCGAGTCGGGGCGTCGAGCTCGAATGCGGTGTGCAAAGCACGGACCGCCAGCTCCAGGTATTTTTCCTCGATGACCACGGATACCTTGATTTCCGAGGTAGAGATCATCTGGATGTTGATGGTTTCCTTGGCCAGGGCTTCGAACATGCGACTGGCAACGCCAGCGTGGGAGCGCATGCCGACGCCGACAATGGAGACCTTGGCGATCTTGGTGTCGCCGATCACTTCGCGAGCACCGATTTCGCTGGCGGTCTGCTCCAGCACGCGCTGGGCGTTCTGGTAGTCGTTGCGATGAACAGTGAAGGTGAAATCGGTGGTGTTATCGTGCGCCACGTTCTGCACGATCATGTCCACTTCGATGTTGGCGGCACTGATCGGGCCCAGGATCTTGAAGGCCACGCCGGGGATATCCGGCACGCCACGGATGGTCAGCTTGGCTTCGTCGCGATTGAAGGCGATGCCGGAGATGATCGGCTGTTCCATGGATTCCTCTTCATCAAGGGTAATGAGGGTGCCCGGACCCTCCTGGAAGCTGTGCAGCACGCGCAGCGGGACATTGTATTTGCCGGCGAATTCCACCGAGCGAATCTGCAGCACCTTGGAACCGAGGCTGGCCATTTCCAGCATCTCTTCAAAGGTGATCTTGTCCAGGCGCTGCGCCTGGGGCACTACGCGCGGATCGGTGGTGTAGACACCATCTACATCGGTGTAGATCTGGCACTCGTCGGCCTTCAGCGCCGCAGCCAACGCCACACCGGTGGTGTCGGAACCGCCACGACCGAGGGTAGTGATGTTGCCGTGCTCATCCACGCCCTGGAAGCCGGCGACCACGACCACGCGACCGGCCTTGAGGTCGGCACGAATCTTCTGGTCGTCGATCTGCAGGATGCGCGCCTTGTTGTGGGCACTGTCAGTGAGAATGCGCACCTGGTTACCGGTATAGGAAACCGCCGGTACACCGCGCTTGATCAGCGCCATGGCCAGCAGCGCAATGGTCACCTGCTCGCCAGTGGAAACCATCACATCCAGTTCACGCGGCACCGGCTGGTCGCTGATCTGTTTGGCCAGATCGATCAGGCGGTTGGTTTCGCCGCTCATGGCGGAAACCACGACCACGATGTCATCGCCGCCTTCGCGGAACTTCTTCACCTTCTCGGCCACCTGTTCGATGCGTTCGACAGTGCCGACCGAGGTCCCCCCAAACTTCTGTACGATCAAAGCCATTTCAAAAGCCGCCTAATCCCGTGAAGGGCGCCCATTAAACAATCAACGCAGAACACTGCCAAGGCCCGCCGGGCGTGGGGCGGGCCGATGGCGGAGGGCTTTAGAGCCCCTGCTCGACGAACGGTACGGCCAAGGCCAGAGCCTGTTCCAGGGCCGCAGCGTCGGTACCGCCGCCACGCGCCATGTCAGGGCGACCACCGCCCTTGCCGCCAACCGCTGCCGCGGCCTGCTTCATCAGATCGCCGGCTTTGAGTTGGCCGGTCAGGTCCTGGGTGACGCCGGCGACCAGTGTCACCTTGCCCTCCAGCGCACCGCCGAGCAGGATCACCGCGCGGCCGAGCTTGTTCTTCAATTGGTCGACCAGCGCCAACAGCGCATCGCCGTCCAGTCCATCCAGACGCGCAGCCAGCACCTTCACGCCTTTGACGTCGATGGCGGAAGACGCCAGATCGTCGCCGGCAGCGCTGGCCGCCTTGGCCTTGAGCTGCTCCAGCTCTTTCTCGAGCTGGCGATTGCGCTCCAGCAGTGCGGACAGTTTGTCCAGCAGGTTGTCGCGACTGCCTTTGACCAGGCCCGCGGCTTCCTTGAGTTGTTCTTCGGCACCGTTCAGGTAGGCCAGCGCAGCAGCGCCGGTCACTGCTTCGATACGACGAACGCCAGCAGCCACACCGCCTTCGCTGGTGATCTTGAACAGGCCGATGTCACCCGTGCGGGACACGTGGGTGCCGCCGCAGAGCTCGACGGAGAAATCGCCACCCATGGTCAGTACGCGAACCTGATCGCCGTACTTCTCACCGAACAGGGCCATGGCGCCTTTGGCCTTGGCTGTGTCGATATCGGTTTCCTCGGTCTCGACTTCGCTGTTCTTGCGGATTTCGGCGTTGACGATGTCTTCCAGCGCTTTCAACTGTTCAGGCTTTATCGACTCGAAGTGACTGAAGTCGAAGCGCAGGCGCTGGCTGTCCACCAGGGAGCCTTTCTGCTGCACATGATCGCCCAGCACTTGGCGCAGGGCCGCGTGCAACAGGTGGGTGGCAGAGTGGTTGAGCGCGGTGGCCTGGCGCACGGTAGCGTCCACCTGGGCGGTGACGGCAGCGCCCACACGCAGGGTGCCGTGGTCGACCACGCCGTGGTGCAGGAATGCGCCGCCGGCCTTGGTGGTATCACGAACGTCGAAGCGCAGACCGCTGGCGGCGATGAAGCCGCAGTCACCCACCTGGCCACCGGACTCGGCATAGAAAGGCGTGCGATCGAGGACCAACACGCCCTCCTCGCCTTCGGCGAGCTGTTCGACGGCCTGGCCGTCCTTGAACAGGGCGACGACCTTGGCATCACCATGGGTGCAGACATAACCGGTGAAATCGGTATCGGCGTCGACCTTGACCAGCGCGTTGTAATCCATACCGAAGGCGCTGGAAGCACGGGACAGCTCGCGCTGCTTATCCATTTCGCGCTCGAAACCTTCCTCGTCGAGGGTCAGGCCGCGCTCGCGAGCGATATCGCCGGTCAGGTCCATGGGGAAGCCGTAGGTGTCATACAGCTTGAACACCACGTCGCCCGGGATGACGGTACCGGAGAGGCCCGCCAGGTCCTGTTCGAGGATACGCAGGCCCTGCTCCAGGGTCTTGGCAAACTGCTCTTCCTCGGTCTTCAGCACGCGCTCTATATGCGCCTGCTGCTGCTTGAGCTCGGGGAAGGCTTCGCCCATCTCACCAACCAGGGCGGCAACGATCTTGTGGAAGAAGCTGCCCTTGGCGCCCAGCTTGTTACCGTGACGGCAGGCGCGACGGATGATGCGGCGCAGCACATAGCCGCGGCCTTCATTGGACGGCAGCACGCCATCGGCGATCAGGAAGGAGCAGGAACGGATGTGGTCGGCCACTACTTTCAGCGACGGCGCGTCGTCGTTGGCGCAACCAACAGCATCCGCGGAGGCTTTCAGCAGGCTCTGGAACAGGTCGATCTCGTAGTTCGAATGCACGTGCTGCAGCACAGCACTGATGCGCTCCAGGCCCATGCCGGTGTCCACGCTCGGGGCCGGCAGCGGGTGCATCACGCCGTCAGCAGTACGGTTGAACTGCATGAACACGTTGTTCCAGATCTCGATGTAGCGGTCGCCGTCTTCTTCCGGGGAGCCGGGCGGGCCGCCCCAGATGTCGGGGCCGTGGTCGAAGAAGATCTCGGTGCAGGGACCGCACGGGCCGGTATCGCCCATGGCCCAGAAATTGTCGGAGGCGTACGGAGCGCCCTTGTTGTCGCCGATGCGCACCATGCGCTCGTGGGGAATGCCGACTTCCTTGGTCCAGATGTCATAGGCCTCGTCATCGGTGGCGTAGACGGTGACCCAGAGCTTGTCTTTCGGCAGTTTCAGCCACTTGTCGCCGGTGAGGAATTCCCAGGCGAAATGGATGGCATCACGCTTGAAATAGTCGCCAAAGCTGAAGTTGCCCAGCATTTCGAAGAAGGTGTGGTGACGTGCGGTATAGCCGACGTTTTCCAGGTCGTTGTGCTTGCCGCCGGCGCGCACGCATTTCTGGCTGGTGGTGGCACGGGTGTAGGCGCGCTTTTCCAGGCCAAGGAAGCAGTCCTTGAACTGGTTCATCCCCGCGTTGGTGAACAGCAGGGTCGGGTCGTTGCCCGGAATCAGGGAGCTGGAAGCGACACGGGTATGCCCCTTCTCTTCGAAGAAGCTCAGGAAGGCTTCACGGATTTCTGCGCTTTTCATAGGTTCTTCCACGGAAACTGCGGCCACGACGGCGGGTGCAAATCGTTATCGGCGAAGGACGGCAAGTGGAAATCGGCGAGAAAGCAGCAGGTTTTCCAGAATATCCCGGCATTTCCCGCCTGTTTCCAACATTGCGCGCGAAACTCGCAGCCGTCTGGCGACGGACATACGAATCACCGGCAAAGGGCCGCATTATATCGGCCCTGCGCTACGGGGATAGTCTCTTTGTGCGATAGATGGCGGCTATTTATGCGCGCCGCCGACTCAGGCCTGCTGGAAAGCCGCAAAAGCCTCGATCACACGTGGAACATCGGCGGCCTGCACATCCAGGTGGGTCACCAGGCGCAGGCGCGCGGCCGGGCTCACGCGGATACCGCGAGCGGAAAGGAACGCGCCCAATGCGCCGGCCTGATCACCGACTTGCACGTAGACCATGTTGGTCTGCACCGGTTCTACGGCAAAACCGAACTCCCGCAGCCCAGCGCCCAGACGCTCGGCGTTCGCGTGATCCTCAGCCAGGCGCTCGACCTGATAGTCCAGCGCGTAGAGGCCCGCTGCCGCGAGCAGGCCAGCCTGACGCATGCCACCGCCGACCATCTTGCGCAGGCGCCGCGCCTTGCCGATCAGGGCCGCGCTGCCGCACAGCACCGACCCCACCGGCGCCCCCAGGCCCTTGGACAGACATACGGAAACCGAGTCGAAGTGCCGGGTGATCTCACGGGCGTCCACGCCCAGCTTTACCGCCGCGTTGTACAACCGGGCGCCATCCAGGTGCAGGCCGAGGCCACGCCGGCGAGTCAGCTCACGGGCCGCCGCCAGGTAGGCTAGCGGCAGCACCTTGCCTTGCATGGTGTTTTCCAGGGCCAGCAGGCGGGTGCGGGCGAAGTGGAAGTCGTCCTGCTTGATGGCAGCTTCGACCTTGGCGAGGCCCAGGCTACCGTCGGCCTCGCCATCGATCGGCTGGGGCTGGATAGAACCCAGCACGGCGGCGCCACCACCTTCGTACTTATAGGTATGCGCCTGCTGGCCGACGATGTATTCGTCGCCGCGCTCGCAATGGGCCATCAGCCCCAGCAGGTTGCTCATCGTGCCCGTGGGTACGAAAAGTGCGCCTTCGAAGCCCAGGCGCTCGGCCAGAGTGGCTTCCAGGCGATTGACAGTCGGGTCTTCGCCATAGACGTCGTCGCCCAGCTGGGCGCGCTGCATGGCCTCGCGCATTCCGGCAGTGGGTTGGGTGACGGTGTCGCTACGCAGATCAATCAGGCTCATGCCGGGCTCCTTGGATGGGCGAAGAGCCCGATCCTAAAGCCCGGCGCCGTGCGGGTACAGGTACAGAAAGGGATGAATCGTCAGACGTCGGCCGGCACGATCAGGATGCCCGCCCGCAGACCGTTCTTCACCTTGGGATTGGGGAAGATAATCCGCGCGCCCTGCTCTTCCACCACCCAGCGGGTACCGGCGATATCTTCCGCCAGCAGATAGCCCACGGGCAGCTCGCTGAAGTTCTCGATGTCCGGTGCCAGGTGCAACCGGAAGGACTCGCTGTGCTTGATGATCTCCCGGGATACCGAGAACAGCTGCAAGCCATCCAGGCTTTCTCCGTCAGTGGCCGGCTCGCAGCCTTCGACGATCGAACGCAGGCGAGCCTCCAGACGATCGAGGTTGACCTCCTCGTTGCTACCGAAAGGCCTCGCCTTGCCCAGCTCCAGGGTAAAGGCTTCGGCCCCCAGGCACGCGTAGGTGTAGGAACTGAAGGTGATACCGGTCTTGTTCTGCAGCAGCACCGCGTCTATCCCGGCGTCGCGCAGGCGGGCCAGTTCCTGGCGCGAATGCTCGCGGCCCTCGACATAGGGGTACAGCGCGAACTGCTCGATCTTGGAGCCACGGATGGCGGTGTGCAGATCGTAGTGCAGGCGGTCGCGGTCAGGCTTGCTGAAGAACGCAGCAGCGTATCGCTCCAGTTCTCCGGCACGCATGGCTTCGAAGCCACTGGATTCGGCATGGCGGCCATTGAACAGACGGTTGACATCCTGCTCGACGAAGCGCTCGCCACGACGGATGGCCTCGGGGTTGCCCAGCAGGAAAAGTATACGTGCGCGCGGCTTGAGCTGGCCGCGTGCGATGGACTGGACCAGGCGGTCCAGCAGTTCGATCGGGGCGGTCTCGTTACCATGCACCCCTGCCGAAAGCAGCAGGTCCAGCCCACTGTCTTCGGCGGCTGGCGGGGTGACGTCCAGCGCCCCCTCGCCCAACCAGTGCAGGCGCACGCCCCCGGATGTCAGCTGGATCTTCTCGGTCGGCTCACGGCCGGCGAGGGTCAATTCGAGCAGTTTTCCGAGGGCTAGCATCCTGTTACCTCAATGATCGTGATCGCAGTCGGGACCATGGACATGGTCGTCGTCAGCGTCGGCGTCGGCCGGTTCCATTTCCAGTTGCAGGCTGACCAGGTTGGTAGCCAGCGGGCGCAGCAGCAGGTTGGCGTACTCGGTGTCACCTTCCTCCACATCTACGCCAATAAGAAGCTGACCGTTGCCGGCCTGCTGGATCCAGACTTCCTTGCCCTGCCAGATAACGGCGAAACGGGTGCAGGAGGTTTCGAGCTGGGTGCCGTCGGTATCTTCGAGGATAAGTTGCAGGGCATCGGACATTTCAGGTTTCTCAGTTGAGCTGGAAGGGATAAACAGCGCCCAGTTTAAGGATCTGCGTCAGTTCATCCAATGCCGTCCGGCACTCCACCAGCAATTGCGGGTCGGCCAGGTCGGCTTCACTGAGGCGGTCACGGTAGTGCTTCTCGACCCAGGTGGTCAGGGTGGCGTGAAGTTGCGGGGACATGATCACCCCCTGATTCACCGCTGCCAGCTCGTCTTCCTTCAGCGCCACGCGCAGGCGAAGACAAGCCGGCCCGCCGCCGTTCTGCATGCTCTGCTTGAGGTCGAAGACCTTCACTTCGCGGATCGGGCCCTGGTCCGAAGTCAGCTGGTTCAGGTAGTTCCAGACGTTGGCGTTGCTGCGGCACTCTTCCGGCACGATCAGCAGCATGCTGCCGTCAGCACGACTAAGCAGCTGGCTGTTGAACAGGTAAGAACGCACTGCGTCCTCCACCCCCACTGCGCTGCGCGGTACGCGCACCGCCTGGAAACGACCACCATGCTTGCCCAGCTTGCTGTCCAGCTCGGCCAGCACCTTGTCGGTCTCGAGGAAGGCATCCTCGTGGTAGAACAGCACTTCGCCATTCCCCACCGAAATCACGTCGTTGTGGAACACACCCTGATCGATCACCGCCGGGTTCTGCTGAGCGTAGACCACGCCTTCAGATCCCAAACCATGCAGACGGGCGACCGCCTGGCTGGCCTCCAGGGTCTGCCGCGCCGGGTAGCGTTGCGGCGCCGGGAAACGGCTGTCGAAGGCGCTGCGTCCGAACACGAAGAATTCGACACCGGCATCACCGTAGCCCTTGCAGAAGCGGGTGTGGTTGGCCGCACCTTCGTCGCCGAACTGGCCAACTGCGGGCAGGGCAGTATGGTGGGCAAAGAATTTGTCATTGGCGAACATCGCGCCCAGCACGCGGCTGGTAGTCGGGTGCTCGATGGAACGATGGAACTTGCAGTTCAGGTTGGCAGCAGTGAAATGCACGCGGCCATCCGCGGTGTCGGCGCTGGGGCTGACGGTGCAGGAGTTGGCGGTCCACATGCTGGAGGCGGAACTGCAGGCAGCCAGAAGCGGCATGGCTTCCTTGGCGGCCTTGGCGATCACTTCGGCATCGGTGCCGGAGAAACCCAGGCTGCGCAGGGCAGCGACGTCCTGGCGTTCCTGCGGGGCGAATACGCCCTGCTTGAAGCCCATTTCCATCAGTGCCTTCATCTTGCCCAGGCCCTGCAGCGCAGCTTCCTTCGGATTGGAAACCGCCTGGCTGTTGCTCTGCGAGGCGACGTTACCGTAGGACAGACCGCCATAGTTGTGGGTCGGACCGACCAGTCCGTCGAAGTTCACTTCATAGGCGTTCACAGGCTGACTCCTGGAGTAAGGGTTGCAGGCAAGGCAAGGGTTTCGCTTTCCAGCGACGCCACCGGGTAGGCGCAGTAGTCAGCGGCATAGTAGGCGCTGGCGCGATGGTTGCCGGACGCACCTACACCACCGAAGGGTGCGCTGCTGGCGGCACCGGTGAGTTGCTTGTTCCAGTTGACGATGCCGGCGCGGCTCTCGATGAGGAACTGCTGGTAGCGCTCGGCGGAGTCCGACAGCAGACCGGCAGCCAGGCCGTACTGAGTGGCGTTGGCCTCCGTGATGGCGGCATCGAAGTCGCGGTAGCGGATTACCTGCAGCAGCGGACCGAAGAACTCCTCGTCGGGGCGATCGACCACGGCGGTCACGTCAAGAATGCCGGGGGTCAGCAGTGCGGCGGTCGCCAGCGGCTGGGACATGGCCAACAGTACCTTGGCTCCACCCGCGACAAGATGGTCCTGCGCCTTGATCAGATGACGGGCGGCATCCAGGGAAATCACCGACCCCATGAACGGTGCGGGCTGGGCGTCGAAGGCACCGACCTTGATGGTACTGGCGACACTCACCAGGCGTGCCAGCAGGGCATCGCCCCAGGCGCCTTCCGGCACCAGCAGGCGGCGGGCACAGGTGCAGCGTTGGCCGGCGGAAATGAAGGCCGATTGAATGATGGTGTAGACCGCGGCGTCCACGTCCTGCACCTGGTCCACCACCAGCGGGTTGTTGCCGCCCATTTCCAGGGCGAGGATCTTGTCCGGTCGGCCGGCGAACTGTTGGTGCAGCAGGTTGCCAGTGCGGCTGGAGCCGGTGAAGAACAGGCCGTCCAGACCTGGATTGCCCGCCAGGGCGATGCCGGTCTCACGGCCGCCCTGAACCAGATTGAGCACGCCAACCGGCAATCCGGCCTCGATCCAGCACTTGACGGTAAGCTCGGCGACCTTTGGGGTCAGCTCGCTGGGTTTGAAGATCACCGCGTTACCAGCCAGCAGCGCGGGCACGATGTGGCCGTTGGGCAGGTGACCAGGGAAGTTGTAGGGGCCGAACACCGCCACCACGCCGTGGGGCTTGTGGCGCAGCACGGCGGTGGCATCGGCCAGGGGGCCGCTCTTTTCGCCGGTACGTTCGCGGTAGCTCTGAATGGAGATGGCGACCTTGTTGACCATGCTGGTCACTTCGGTCGCGGACTCCCACAGCGGTTTTCCGGTTTCTTCGCCTATGCAACGAGCCAGCTCATCGGCGTGGTTACGCAGGGTCACAGCGAACTGTTCGAGGATGGTGATGCGCTCTTCCAGCGGGCGGCGCGCCCAGGCCGGGAAGGCAGCGCGCGCAGCCTTGACGGCTTCCTCGACCTGGTCAGCAGTCGCGCCGCGGCCGGACCAGACGACCGCCTGGGTCACAGGGTTCAGCGAATCGAACGCCTCGCCCCGCCCTGCCTGCCAATTACCAGCAATGAAGTGAGTGCTCATTTATACGGACTCCTTGGCCGACAGCGGCACGGCGCGAACCGAGGCGCCGGCGGAGAGTTTCAGGCGCTTGGCGGTCAGCGCATCCACCACCAGGGTACCGGCGGCCAGACGGGCGGGCGCGGCAGTGATGCGGCAGTCTTCGCGCTTGCGGTTATGGATCAGGAAAGGCGTAGCGTCGTCGCCCGGCGTGCCAACAGCCAGCACCAGGTTCTGGCTATCGCGCACGGCGCGAATCTTCGCGGTCTCGCACTCGATGGCCGGACCGGCGTCGAAAATGTCGACGTAGCCCTGATAGCTGAAGCCCTCGCTCTTGAGCATGGCCAGCGCGGGTTCGGTATCGGTGTGCACGCGGCCGATAATGTTGCGCGCCGCTTCAGACAGGAAGCAGGTGTAGAGCGGGAACCTGGGCATCAGTTCGGCGATGAAGGCCTTGTTGCCCACGCCGGTAAGGTAGTCGGCGCGGGAGAACTCCATCTTGAAGAAGTGCCGCCCGAGGCTTTCCCAGAACGGGGAAACACCGTGCTCGTCGGACATGCCGCGCATCTCGGCAATCACCTTGTCACCGAACAGCTCCGGGAACTCGGCGATGAACAGGAAGCGCGCCTTGGACAGCAGCCGGCCGTTCAACCCCGTGCGATGACCGGAATGGAGGAAAAGCGAGCAGAGCTCGGAGTTGCCAGTCAGGTCATTGGCCAGGAACAGCGTGGGAATCTGGCGGTGGATATTCAGCTCCTGGGAGGCGCTGACGGTCAGGCCGACCCGGTAGTTGTACCAGGGCTCACGCAAGCCCACGGCGCCGGCCACGGCGGAAATGCCAATAACGGTGCCATCGTCGTCTTCGAGGACGAACAGGTAGTCCGCATCGGCGCGCTCGGCCTCGCCATGGAATGCCTTCTCCGCCCAGCCGACTCGATGCGCCAGGCGCTCTTCATTGGCCGGCAGCGTGGTCAGGCCTGCGCCAGTGCTGCGCGCCAGGTCGATCAGGGCCGGTAAATCGGCGCTGCGTACGGGACGAACGATCATAGTGCCTCCAGAAATTGCGCTTCCTTCCGTCCGGGAAGAAAGCCAGGGAGAGAGCGGTGCTCTCATCCGGCCCAACCAGGGGCCACCTCCTCCCGACGGGAGGAGGGTCTAAGACTCAAACGGCAATCAGTCGAACGCTGGCGCCTTCGCCAACCCCCAAGGCTTCGGCGGCTTCTTCGCCAAGCACCACAGGTTTGCCGGGCACCCAGTCGAGTTCGGCGACGATCGCACGGAAATCCTGCAGCTGGCCGTTGCACACCAGGTACTGGCGGCCACCCTTGCCCTGGTCACCCAGCTTCACCGGCACCATGCGGCTCTGGGCGATGGAGCGGATGCTCGAAGTGCGGGCGTGAAGGGTCGGACCACCGTCGAAGATGTCGATGTAGTTGTCGGTCTCGAAGCCTTCGCGCATCAGAATGTCGAAGGTGATCTGCGCACGCGGATGCACCTGCCCCATGGATTCCTGGGCTTCATCCGGCAGCAGCGGCACATAGATCGGGTAGTGCGGCATCAGCTCGGCGAGGAAGGTACGACTCTTCAGGCCGGACAGGCGCTCGGCCTCGGTGTAGTTGAGGTCGAAGAAATTACGCCCCACCGCATCCCAGAACGGCGACTCGCCGTGCTCGTCGCTGTAGCCGACGATCTCCACCACCACCGCGTCGGCGAAGCGCTCCGGGTTGCTTGCCATGAACAGCAGACGACCGCGGGAGTTGAGTTCGGCAACGGAAGTGTTCACCAGGTCGCGCTCGACGTAGAAACTGGTCAGCAGGCTGTTGCCGGTGAGGTCATGGCAGAGCGACAGGACATGGATCTTGTTGTGGATCGACAGCGAACGAGAGGCATGCACGAAAGTCTCGTTACGGAAGCTGTAGAAGGGTTCGGAAAATCCGGCCGAGGCGACGATCGCCGAGCAACCTGCCAGACGGCCAGTCTTGCTGTCCTCAAGGACGAAGAAATAGCTCTCCTCGCCGTTGAAGCTCACCTCGGCAGAGAAGGAAGCCTCGGACGCGGCAATCTTCTCGCCCAGCACCTGGGCGTCATCCGGCAGCGAAGTGACACCCACGGGGCTGTCCGCGGCCAGGCGCTGGACTTCAGCGAGATCGGCCATTTGCGCGGGGCGCATCACCAACATGGGGGTCACTCCTTTTCTTGTTGAAAACCCCGAACGAACCAGTGGTTCCATTCGGAGGAAAGCCGGGCCCCTATGGCCCGCGCTCACGCATGAATCTGTTCCATCCCTGGGATCGCAGCGCAGCGCTTCCCTGCGCCGCGTCCAGCAGAGGCTTACGCCTGGGTCAGCTTGGCGACAGCGCGCTCGAAGCGATCCAGCCCTTCATCGATGTCCGCATCCGGAATAACCAGGCTGGGCGCGAAGCGCACCACGTCCGGGCTGGCCTGCAGGACCATCACGGCTTCCTGTTCGGCGGCATTCAGCACGTCCTTGGCCTTGCCCTTCCAGGCGTCGGAGAGGACGGCGCCAATCAGCAGGCCCAGGCCGCGAACTTCGGTGAAGATGCCGTACTTGGCACCGATGGCTTCGAGACGGGTCTTGAAACGGCCGTGCTTGGCGTTGATGCCGCGGAGCACTTCCGGGGTGTTGATCACGTCCAGCACGGCTTCGGCGACAGCGCTGGCCAGCGGGTTACCGCCATAGGTGGTGCCATGAGTACCGACGGACAGGTGCTTGGCGATTTCGCTGGTGGTCAGCATGGCGCCGATGGGGAAACCGCCGCCCAGGCTCTTGGCGCTGGAGAGGATGTCCGGCGTCACACCATAGTGCTCGTAGGCGAACAGGTGGCCGGTACGACCCATGCCGCTCTGCACTTCATCGAAGATCAGCAGCGCGTTGTGCTCGTCACACAGCTTGCGGGCACCTTCCAGGTAAGCCTGGTCGGCCGGCAGAACGCCACCCTCACCCTGCACGGGTTCCAGAACCACAGCACAGGTCTTGTCGGAAATGGCCGCCTTCAAGGCTTCCAGGTCGTTGTAGGGCACATGGCTGATGCCTTCCATCTTCGGACCGAAGCCGTCGGAATACTTCGGCTGGCCACCAACGGTCACGGTGAATAGGGTGCGACCGTGGAAGCTGTTGGTGGCGGAGATGATCTCGTGCTTCTGCGGGCCATAGACGTCATGGGCATAACGACGGGCCAGCTTGAAAGCGGCTTCGTTGGCCTCGGCACCGGAGTTGGCGAGGAACACACGCTCGGCGAAGGTGGCGTCTACCAGCTTCTTGGCGAGGCGCAGGGCAGGCTCGTTGGTGAAGACGTTGGAGACGTGCCAGATCTTGTTGGCCTGCTCGGTCAGCGCCTTGACCAGCGCCGGGTGCGCATGGCCCAGGGAGTTCACTGCGATACCGCCGGCAAAATCGATCAGCTCGCGACCGGACTGGTCCCAGACTCGGGAACCCTGACCACGCACCGGAATGAATGCGGCGGGGGCGTAGTTGGGAACCATCACCTTGTCGAAATCGGCGCGCTCGACCTGCGCATGCTCAACGGACATCAGTTTCTCCTGCCATGAACGGCTAGTGATGAAAGGATTGTAGGGACTGATTCGGGGTTGGCATTGCCGCCATGCGACAACTTCTTACAGCACCAACCCCGCGAAAACCGGCGCTTATGGAAATGCGACAGAAAGCGTCGGGAAGGCGCAGTTTAAACGCTGATCGCCGCTGCTACGCACCCGCAGGGAAATTTTCTCCACAGGGTGACTGATGGGTATTGATGCTCGAAGGGATTGGAATATCTGTGGGGGTGAATTTGTTGGATCCGTCTGCAGTACGTGTTGCAAGCAGATGCATTGCCCGTAGGAGCTGGCTTGCCAGCGAATGGCCCCGCTTCGCTGGCAAGCCAGCTCCTACAAGGCTCCTGGCCCAATGGTAAATCTCTCGCAACAGCTAACGCAGACATAGCCAACCTATTCGCCAAGGGCAGCGCAGCTGCCCCATGGAATCCCGAAAGGCTGGCCTGCGGCCCGCCTGGCGAATGCATTCGCCCCTACAAGAGAAGTGCGGTGAGGGATCAGCCGCGCTCGGCCACTGCGACCGGCTGCTGGGTGTCGAAGGGGCTGGAACCACGACGCTGGTTGCGGTCTTCGCGAGGGGTGACGCCGAAGAAGTTGCGGTAAGCGCTGGAGAAATGCGGACCGGAGGAGAAGCCGCAGGACAGACCGATCTGGATGATCGACTTGCTGGTTTGCATCAGCATCTGGCGTGCCTTGTTCAGGCGCAGCTCCAGGTAGTACTGGCTGGGTACACGATTGAGGTACTGCTTGAAGATCCGCTCCAACTGACGACGGGACACGCAGACATGCTGGGCAATCTCGTCGGTGGTCAGCGGCTCTTCGATATTGGCCTCCATCAGCAGCACGGCCTGGGTCAGCTTCGGGTGGCTGGAACCCAGACGATTCTGCAGAGGAATGCGCTGCCGTTCGCCGCCTTCGCGGATGCGCTCGACTACCAGCTCTTCGGATACTGCCCCAGCCAATTCGGCACCATGGTCACGGGCCAGCACTGCCAGCAGCAGGTCGAGTACCGCCAGACCACCGCAGGCAGTAAGACGATCACGATCCCAGTCGAACAGATGGCTGGTGGCGATCACCTTGGGGAAGCGCTCGGCGAAATCATCCTGCCAGCGCCAGTGCACTGCTGCGCGATAGCCATCCAGCAGGCCCAGTTGCGCCAATGGATAGACACCCGCGGACAGGCCGCCAATCACGCAGCCGGCACGTACCGCATGCTTGATGGCCGCCGACAGCGCTGGCGACATCTGCGCCGGCGGTTCGTCGGCCAACAGGAACAGGCGCTGCAGACCCTCCAGCTTGCCGGTCCAGGCTTCGCCGGGCAGGCGCCACGCCGCTTCGGCAGCCGGTTCGGCCTGCAAGAAGGACATCTCGTAAACCACTTCCGGATGCAGTCGCTGGGCAACGCGCAGAGCTTCCTCAGCCAGCGCCAGAGTCAGCGCCTTGGTACCGGGCCAGAGGAGAAAAGCGATTCGATGGGCAGTCATGGCAGGCAGCTTAGCAGACCCCGGTAAAAGGAAAGGGACAAGACAAGGACAGGTTTCGAATGCGTCGCGGCGGCCCTGGGGCCGCCGCGACGGAGCTCACTTGAGGCTGCCGGAAAGGAACTGTTTGAGGCGATCGGATTGCGGATTGGCCAGCACTTCCTTCGGGCAACCACGCTCTTCCACCAGTCCCTTGTGCAGGAACACCAGTTGGTTGGAAACCTCGCGGGCGAAGCCCATCTCGTGGGTCACCACCACCATGGTGCGGCCTTCCACCGCCAGGTCTTTCATGACCTTGAGCACTTCACCCACCAGCTCCGGATCCAGTGCCGAGGTGGGTTCGTCGAACAGCATGACTTCCGGCTCCATGGCCAGGGCGCGGGCGATGGCCACGCGCTGCTGCTCACCACCGGACATGTGCGCCGGGTAGGCGTCCTTGCGATGGGCCACACCCACTTTCGCCAGGTAATGTTCTGCCTTCTCGATGGCTTCTTTCTTCGGCACACCAAGCACATGCACCGGGGCTTCGATCACGTTCTCCAGGGCGCTCATGTGCGACCAGAGGTTGAAATGCTGGAACACCATGGCAAGGCGCGAACGCATGCGCTGCAGCTGTTTGGCATCGGCCGCTTTCAGGCCACCGTCCTTGTTGGCCACGAGCTTCAGCTCTTCGCCATTGAGGAGAATCTTGCCGCCGTGGGGCTGCTCCAGCATGTTGATGCAGCGCAGGAAGGTACTCTTGCCCGAGCCGCTCGAGCCGATGATGCTGATGACGTCGCCAGCCTTCGCCGCCAGGGACACGCCCTTGAGGACTTCGTGGCTGCCATAGCGCTTGTGCAGATCTTGGACTTCCAGTTTGTACATGGTTTCGGTCTCGTTTGGCTCAGTCGCTCAGCAGGCGTCCCTGACGAATGGGTTCACGGCCGGCCACCTTGGCCAGCCACAGTCCAGGTTGCGCGAAACGCATCCGCTCACGCGCGAACAGCACGCCGTCGACCGAGGCGCAAACCACAGCGTGGCGGTCTTCAAGTGGATCGATCACCTCGAACAGCGGCTCACCCGCCTTGACCTTCGCGCCAGCGGGCTGCAGGAAGCTCACCACGCCGGAATGCGGCGGGTAGAGGTACTCGGCGCCCTCGAAAGGCGTGGCCTCGCAGCAGGCCTCGGGCGCCACCGGCCAGTCACCAGTGATCAGACCCTGGTCGGCGAGGAAGGCCAGGATGGCTTCGGCGCGCGCTTCGGCCAGCGGCTTGTCGGTATCGGCCATGCTGCCAAGCTCAACGGTCGTCGCCATGCAGGCCGGAGGAATCGACGCTTCGGGGAAGCGCTGGGCCAGGCGCAGCCAGGGCAGCGAACAGGATTCATCGAAAGAGCTGCCACCGGAATCTTCGGCCGTCAACACCGCACCGGCCTCCAGGCGCGCCGCCAGCGGACGCAACCCTGACCAGTGCTGAGGCAGGCAGTACAGATGCACCGCCGCCTCGAAGTCGCAATGCAGGTCCAGCACCAGGTCGGCATCGCAGGCATGCCGCAACAGCAAACGCTGCATGCCCGCCAGCTCGGAACCGGCCGGGGGCAGTGCGGCCAGTGCCTCGCCCATGGCCTGGCGAATCAGCGCCACGTTGGCCGTGGCGTCGACACCCAGACGACCTTCCAGGCGCTCGGCCACCAGGCCGGCCAGGTCAGCGAAGTCACGGTTGAAGTTCTTGCCGCTGCCCAGCTCGAAGCGACCCTGCTGGACCGCCTGGAGCACCTGGCCAAGCCCCAGGGGGTTGGCCACTGGCACCAGTTCGATCACACCGCTCAGGCGGCCCTGCCCTTCCAGCTCACGCAGGCGACGCTTGAGCTCGACCGCAACGCGCATGCCCGGCAACTCATCAGCATGCAGCGAGGCCTGGATGTAGGCCTTGCGCGCGCCATTGCCGAATCGGAAGACCGTCAGTTGGCGGCGGGTTCCCAGGCATCCCCAGGGCAGCTCGTGGTCAATACGTTGCATGACGTCAGGCCTTGCGCGGGGCCAGATAGGCCAGGTAGCGACGCTCGGCGGCCTTGAACAGGCGCACCAGGACGAAAGTCAGGCACAGGTAGAACGCGCCTGCGGTAATGAACGCCTCGAACGGCAGGTAGTACTGCGAGTTCACGGTGCGCGCGGCGCCGGTGATATCGATCAGGGTGACGATGGACGCCAGGCTGGTGGTGTGCAGCATCATGATGACTTCGTTGCTGTACTGCGGCAGCGCACGACGCAGGGCCGACGGCAGCAGGATGCGGCGGTAGAGCTTGCCGCGGGACATGCCCATGGCCTTGGCCGCCTCGATTTCGCCGTGGGGCGTGGCCTTGATGCTGCCAGCAAGAATTTCCGCAGTGTAGGCGCTGGTATTGATGGCAAAGGCCAGGCAGGCGCAGAAGGTCGCATTGGACAAGTAGGGCCAGAGGACGCTCTCGCGCACGGCCTCGAACTGCGCCAAGCCGTAGTAGATCAGGAACAGCTGCACCAGCATCGGAGTGCCGCGGATCACATAGGTGTAGAGCCAGGCCGGGAAGTTCACCCAAGGCTGCTTGGATACACGCATCAGCGCCAGCGGAACAGCTGCAGTCAGCCCGAGCGCCAGGGAGATGGCCAGCAGCTTCAAGGTCACCAGCACGCCACCGAAGTAGAGCGGCAGGCTCTCCAGGATCACGTTGTAGTCGAAGATCATAGTTCAGCCGCCTTGATGCCTACCGAGTAGCGTCGCTCCATGTAGCGCAGCGCCAGCAGGGAAACGCTGGTCAGCACCAGGTACAACGCGGCAACCGCGAGGTAGAAGGTGAAAGGTTCACGGGTAGCGTCCGCTGCACTTTTGGCCTTGAACATCATGTCCTGCAGGCCGACCACCGAAATCAGCGCGGTGGCCTTGGTCAACACCAGCCAGTTGTTGGTGAAGCCGGGAATCGCCAGGCGAATCATCTGCGGCACGAGTATGCGGAAGAACACCTTGGGGCCGCTCATGCCATAGGCCATCCCCGCCTCGCCCTGCCCTTTCGGAATCGCCATGAAGGCACCGCGAAAGGTCTCGGACAGGTAGGCGCCGAAGATGAAGCCAAGGGTAAAGACGCCGGACCAGAAGGGGTCCAGGTCGATGTAGTCGTCGTAGCCGACCATCGGCGCGACGACGTTCACGATCTGCTGACCGCCGTAGAAGATCAGCAGGATCAGCACCAGGTCAGGAATGCCGCGGATCACGGTGGCGTAGGTCTCACCCAGCAAGGACAACCACTTGATCGGGGACAGTCGAAAAGCCGCACCGATCAGGCCGAGCACCACTGCCATGGTTATGGAAGACAGGGCCAGCAACAGGGTGAGCCAGGCACCATCGAGAATGGTCGAGCCGTAGCCGTTGAGCATGATTCAGATCCTCATGCAGCGCGCCGGAATGCTCCGGACGGCACCGCCACAACGAAAAAGTGGCACAAACCGCTATGTGAAGTTTGTGCCACTTTCAGGGAAAAGCGATTACTCGCCGTAGACGTCGAACTTGAAGTACTTGTCCTGTACTTCCTTGTACTTGCCATTGGCGCGGATGGCGGCGATGGCGGTGTTGATCTTCTCGGCCAGGGCCTTGTCGCCCTTGCGCACGGCAATGCCGGCGCCTTCGCCGAAGTACTTCTTCTCGGTGAAAGCCGGACCTACCAGGGCGAAGCCCTTGCCGGCGTCGGTCTTGAGGAAGCCGTCGTCGATATTCACCACGTCCGCCAGGGTGGCGTCGAGGCGACCAGCGGACATGTCCAGGAAGATCTCGTTCTGCGAGCTGTAGCGAACCACTTCAACACCGGCCGGCGCGAAGACGTCGGTAGCGTAGCGGTCATAGATGGAGGCGCGCTGCACGCCGACTTTCTTGCCCTTGAGGTCGGTCAGCGGGTCATTGATGACGGTGCCTTCCTTCATCGCCAGGCGAGCGGGGGTGTGGTAGTACTTCTTGGTGAAGTCCACCGACTTCAGGCGCTCTTCGGTGATGGTCATGGAAGACAATACGGCGTCGAACTTGCGTACTTTCAGGGCCGGGATCAGGCCATCGAACTCCTGCTCGATCCACTTGCACTCGACCTTCATTTCCGCGCACAGGGCGTTGCCGATGTCGTAGTCGAAACCGGTGATGGTGCCTTCCGGCGTCTTGAAGGCGAAGGGCGGGTAAGCGGCTTCAATACCGATGCGCAGGGGCTTGGCGTCCTCAGCAATGGCGGCCAACGGCGACAACAGGGATAGCGCCATGGCGCCGAGAAGTGCAATCTTCTTCATGTTATGACTCCTTCAAAGGGATATGGCTTCTGTTGGCAGCGTGAGAATTCGCCCAGACGGTCCACGAATTGTAGGAAGAGTCGTCGTCTTTGCTGTCTGAAAGCTGTAGGCAAAAGGCTCCGACTGGGTGTGCGGCATTCTAGCCACAGCCCTTAAGTCGATATTTCTTCAATGCGACAACAAATTACAGAAGCACCGAAGAGGGGGATGAAGAGCATTGACAGGCACTAAGAAAAATGCCGAAAGGATTAGATGCAGAACCCAATAGCAAGGCAATTATCGGACCACAAAACTTAAGCCCCTTTTATTCCGCGACCTTGCGAGTTTCACCTTGTTTCTCGAGGCCCGAATAACGCCCCAATTAAGGACAACGCGTTCCCAATGGAACCAGAATGGTGCGACCTGTAACGGGGACTGTTACTCGACCACCCCTCTCCGGCCGAAAACTCGATAAGAAATCGGTATTTGCAGCGAGGCATTGATGCCCGACCCGCGGGGCCGACTGCAGTCGCGCTACTTGCCCGGCGCGACTGAACGCAACGGCAACGTGCGAGCGCACAGCTCCTGAAATGCAAAACCCCGCCCCGGCTTGTGGCCAGGGCGGGGTTTGCGACAAGCCCCGATCAGGCGGCTTGCATGGTGCGGTGAGTATCGATGAGGTGCTGCACCACGCCGGGATCAGCCAGGGTGGAGATGTCACCGAGGGAGTCATATTCGGCGACGGCGATCTTGCGCAGGATGCGGCGCATGATCTTGCCCGAGCGGGTCTTCGGAAGGCCCGGAGCCCACTGGATTACATCTGGGGTAGCGATCGGACCGATCTCCTTGCGCACCCAGTTCCTCAGTTCCTGACGCAGCTGCTCGGAAGACTCCTCTCCAGCGTTCAGAGTGACGTAGACGTAGATGCCCTGCCCTTTGATGTCGTGGGGCATACCCACCACCGCGGCCTCGGCCACTTTCGGGTGGGCGACCATGGCGCTCTCGATTTCTGCAGTACCCATGCGGTGGCCAGAGACGTTGAGCACATCATCCACTCGACCGGTGATCCACCAGTAGCCGTCTTCGTCGCGACGAGCGCCGTCGCCGGTGAAGTACATGCCCTTGAACGTCTTGAAGTAGGTGTCGACGAAGCGGTCGTGATCGCCGTACAGGGTGCGCGCCTGGCCCGGCCAGGAATCGATGATCACCAGGTTGCCCTCGGTCGCGCCTTCCAGGATGTTGCCGAGGTTATCCACCAGTGCCGGCTGCACGCCAAAGAACGGACGCGCAGCGGAGCCCGGCTTCATGGCGTGGGCGCCCGGCAGCGGAGTCATCAGGCAGGCGCCGGTTTCGGTCTGCCACCAGGTATCGACGATCGGGCAACGGCCCTGGCCGACATTCTCGTAATACCAGTGCCAGGCTTCCGGGTTGATCGGCTCACCCACCGAACCCAACAGGCGCAGGCTGGAGCCGTCAGCGCCTTCGACCGCAGCCTTGCCCTCGGCCATCATGGCGCGAATGGCGGTGGGGGCGGTGTAGAGAACGTTGACCTTGTGCTTGTCGATGATTTTGGCGACGCGGGTCATGTCCGGGTAGTTCGGCACGCCTTCGAACATGACAGTCGTCGCGCCGTTGGACAGCGGACCGTAGACCAGATAGGTGTGGCCGGTGACCCAGCCGATGTCGGCGGTGCACCAGAACACCTCGCCCGGGCGGTAATCGAATACGCGCTCATGGGTCAGCGACGCGTAGGTGAGGTAACCCCCAGTGGTGTGCAATACGCCCTTGGGTTTGCCGGTGGAACCGGAGGTGTAGAGGATGAACAGCGGATCCTCGGCGCCCATTTCCTTTGGCGCGCAGGTGCTACCCGCCACCTTCATCAGATCCTCGTACCAGACATCGCGATGCTGGTTCCACTTGATATCGCCGCCCGTGCGCTTGACCACGATGATCTTCTGCACGCTGCTGGTTTCCGGGTTGGTCAGCGCGTCGTCGACATTGGCTTTCAGCGGGGTCTTCTTGCCGCCGCGCAAGCCTTCGTCGGCGGTGATCACCACCTTGGAGCGGCAGTCGATGATGCGACCGGCCAGGGCTTCGGGGGAGAAGCCGCCGAACACCACGGAGTGGATGGCACCGATACGGGTACAGGCCAGCATGGCCACCACGGCTTCCGGGATCATCGGCATATAGATAGTCACCACGTCGCCGCGGTGAACATCCTGGCCGCGCAGGGCGTTGGCGAACTTGCAGACGCGCTCATGCAGATCGCGGTAGGTGATGTGCTCGTGCTCGGAAGGGTCGTCGCCTTCCCAGATGATCGCGACCTGGTCGCCACGCTCGGCAAGGTGGCGATCCAGGCAGTTGGCGGAAACGTTGAGGGTGCCGTCAGCGAACCACTTGATATCGACGTGGTGGTCGTCGAAGGAGGTCTGCTTCACCTTGGTGAAAGGCTTGATCCAGTCGATGCGCTTGGCCTGTTCACGCCAGAAGCCATCGGGATTGATCACGGACTGCTGGTACATGGCTTTGTAGGTCGCCTCGTCCGTCAGGGACTGGGCGGCCACTTCAGGGCGGACCGGATACAGAGAAGCAGCACTCATGGGTCTTACCTCGGTGGGTAGTTGTTTTTGTATGGCGTCTTTTGTATCCCCCACCCTTCTGTAGGGCCATTCGACCATGGTCTTACCAAACCCGGACTATGGTCGAAGCTGCAAAAATGACGTACGGCTGCGGCCTGGCGAACAGGCTCCGCCCAAGCACGCCACAACCTTTTCCGGGGCGAAAAAAAACCGGCCCGATATCCGAGAATATGGGCCGGCGAAGCACTATCGGGTCGTTGGTGAGAGCCCGGACATCAAGCCCGGCTGATGGCACGCGGACGACCGGCCGCGCGCCATACAGAGTCAGACGTGGGCGTCCTGGTATTCCTTCTCGGCTTCGTCGAAGCGCTTGAGCATGGCGGCGGACGGGCCGTTGCCGATGCGGCTGAAGATCAGGATGCCGAGGGTGCAGAGGATGAAGCCCGGAACGATTTCGTACAGACCGGTCCAGCCGAAGAAGTTCTTCCACAGGACCACGGTGACCGCGCCAAGGACCATGCCGGCCAGCGCACCGTTACGGGTCATGCCTTTCCACACCAGGGAGAGAATCACCACCGGACCGAAGGCGGCACCGAAGCCAGCCCAGGCGTAGGACACCAGGCCCAGCACCTTGCTTTCCGGGTTGGAGGCGATGGCGATAGCGATCACGGCCACCAGCAGCACCATGGCACGACCGACCCACACCAGCTCCAGCTGGCTGGCATTCTTGCGGAAGAAGGCCTTGTAGAAGTCTTCAGTCAGGGCACTGGAGCACACCAGCAGCTGGCAGCTCAGGGTGGACATCACAGCGGCCAGGATTGCCGACAGCAGTACACCGGCAACCCAGGGGTTGAACAGAATCTTGGCCAGTTCGATGAACACGCGCTCGTGGTTCTCACCCACGGCACCAGCCTGCTCCGGATGGGCGGAGAAGTAGGCGATGCCGAAGAAGCCGACGGCCACGGCACCAGCCAGGCAGAAGATCATCCAGGCCATGGAGATGCGACGGGCATTGGGGATGGATTTGACCGAGTCGGCAGCCATGAAGCGCGCCAGGATGTGCGGCTGGCCGAAGTAGCCCAGGCCCCAGGCGAGCAGGGAGATCACGCCGATGAAGGTAGCGCCCTTGAGCATGTCGAAGTTGGTCGCGTCCTTCATTTCGATGGCCATGAAGGTCGGATCGACGCCACCGGTGGCGATCATCACGATGATCGGGGTGAGGATCAGGGCGAAGATCATCAGGCTGGCCTGGACGGTATCGGTCCAGCTTACCGCCAGGAAACCACCGACGAAGGTGTAGCAGATGGTGGCGGCAGCACCGGCCCACAGGGCGGTTTCGTAGGAAATGCCGAAGGTGCTCTCGAACAGACGGGCGCCAGCCACGATGCCGGATGCGCAGTAGATGGTGAAGAACACCAGGATCACCACGGCGGAGAAGATGCGCAGGATGCGGCTGTTGTCTTCGAAGCGGTTGGTGAAGTAGTCCGGCAGGGTCAGGGCGTTGCCGTTGTGCTCGGTCTGCACGCGCAGACGGCCGGCAACGAACAGCCAGTTGAGGTAGGCACCAACGATCAGGCCGATGGCGATCCAGCTTTCAGAGAGACCGGAGAGGTAGACGGCACCCGGCAGGCCCATAAGCAGCCAGCCGCTCATGTCTGAGGCGCCGGCGGACAGTGCGGTAACGAAGCTACCGAGGCTGCGGCCACCGAGGATGTAGTCGGAAAGGTTGTTGGTGGAGCGATAGGCATAGAAGCCGATCAGCACCATGGCCGCGATGTAGATCACGAAAGTGATCAGTGTCGGGTTACTCACACTCATGGGGGTCTCCCCTGCTCGTTTGTTTTTATTCGGATGCGGCGGGTATCCGCTCCGTGGTTGCTATTTGGCAGACGCTTTTGGCGGCTACCGGTTTACTTCCCGACCACGTCAGCCATGGGGCCGATGCAATCCCGGTCGGGCAATGGTCACAGAGCATCCGGCCCTGCCAGTACGACTGGTGAATCCGGACCGGGGGTCCAGTCCACCAGGCGTATCAATGAATTCCTTTCGGCGCCTCATGGGTTACGGAGGCCGCGCTGCCATGGACCGCGATGAAGAGAACGTCAAGCGGGTGGGCTTGGCGGACCAACACCGAACCGACGTGACTGGCTATCGACATCACGCCCCTTTACTCACCGGGATCGCTACTACTTTGGTCTAGTACAACCATTCCGGCTCGCAAGGGCACGCCAGACTGCCGGCGGTCGCAAGGCGAGTGCGGAATTTAGAGACATGGCCTTACGCCTTTCTTGTCAGATTCTCTGATTCATTTTCAGAATCCTCTGATTCAGGGAACTTTCCGCCAAAAGGTGCAACCGGCTGCCCCGTAGAGCAGCCGGTACATCGCCTCAAAACACGAGGCGCAGCCCCAGCGTCAGGTTGCGCCCAGGAAGGACAACCTCATCCTTGATAAAGGAACTGTGGTTGCGCCCAACGGAGTCCAGCAGGTTGCTCCCCTTCAGATAAACCTGATAGTCGGTATTCTGCAAACGCCCGTCGTAGGTCAGCGAAGCGCCGAGCATGTTGTAACCACCCGTTTCGCTCTCATACGCCGCGACCTCGTCCTGACGCTGCACCCGGTAGAACTCCAGCTGGCCGGCCAGCGACGGGGCGAGGCGTTGATCGAGGCGCACGCCCAACCGATCCGCCGGAATACGCGGCAGGTCGCCGCCATCACGCAGTTTTCCACGCACATGATCACCAAACAGGCTCGCCTGGGTGGCAGCAGTGAAGCCGTAGCTGACCTCACCTTCTGCGCCGGTCAACACGGCATCGTCCTGGCTGTACTGGATCTCGCGCATGCCACCACCGATGTCACGTCCCGTGTCGGCGGCGTAGATGAAGTCGTTCACCTGGTTGCGGTACAGACTGAGACTGAACTGGATACGGCCGGTGTGCTTGCGCAATGACAGCTCGGCATTGTGGGAGGTTTCTTCCTCCAGCTCCGGATCGCCCAGTTCTACTGTGCGAGTCGCCGCGTGAGGGCCGTTGGCATAAAGCTCCTCGGCGGTGGGCAGGCGCTGCGAGCGCGACAGGGTCAGGCCAAGTGAATATTCCGGGGCGAAACTCCAGACCGCCCCGGCCGAAGCCGAGGTACCGCGATGACTGGCGCCTCGCTGGCCTTCAGCGTCGATGTCCTGCCACTCGTGACGCAAACCGAGCTCGTAGCGCCAATCGCCAACCCGGTACTCCTCCAGCAGGAAAAGGCCATGGTTGCGCGTGAGTGTTGGCGGCACGTAGGCCTCTTCACCCAGCGCTTGAAAATCGCGCCGCAGTGTCTGACCACCCAGCACACCACGCCAGCCCAGCAGCGGCGCATGGGTCAACTCCAGACGGGCATCGGTAGCGTCGTTGCGGAAGGTGGTCGAGGTCTCGCCTCCTTCTATTTCCCGGTGCTCATAGTCACTGTGACCCACCCGGAGTCGGCCCAGCTCGAAACCCGGCAGCGGTTCACGGTACTCACCACGCAGGTCCCAGCGACGCTGCTCCATGTCGATGTAAGGCACGCCGCCTTCGGCATCCTCGTGGTCGTGATCTTCGTCATGATCGTCGTCATGGCCTTCATCGTCATGGCTCGCGCAGTGCCAGTCGCGCGGATCGTGCACATGGCAGTCAGCATGCTCGTGGGCCAGCAGACCGTAGCGATTGTTCTGCTGGGTGTAGGCCAGGCCGAGGTAACCACGGTCACCGATCCAGCTGCCACCGAGGGTGGCAGTATCGGTGTCGTTGTAGGAGCCCGTCTGTTTGCTGGAACGAGGCTCGCCTCCGGCACCGGGAATCTCGTACGCGTCATCCTGGCGCTTGACCCCCTCTACACGCATCGCGAACTGCCCTGCTCCGGCAGTCAGGCCGAAGGCCCCGGCACCTTCGTTGGCCACGCTGTTGGCGCGCAGCTCGACTTCCCCCTCGTAACCCTTCTCGGGAATGTAGGTAGGCACTTTCTTGTCGATCACATTGACCACACCACCGATGGCTCCACCGCCATAGAGCAAGGTCGCCGGTCCTTTGAGCACCTCGATACGTTCAACCAGCATCGGCTCCAGGCTGACCGCGTGATCAGGGCTGATCGTGGAGGCATCCAGGGCATCGACCCCATCGCTGAGGACCCGCACCCGAGCGCCATCCAGGCCCCGGATGACCGGGCGACTGGCCCCCGCGCCGAAGCTGCTGGAATGCACGCCTGGCAGGCCGTCGAGGGTTTCCCCCAGGGTCGCCTCGCGACGCAGCATCAGTTGGTCGCCCTGTAGCACGGCCGCCGGGCTGACCATGTCGTTGGGTGAGCTGGACAGGGCGCTGGCGCTGATGACGTTGCTCTCCAGCTCCAACGGTGTCCTGGCCTCGTCAGCCAGGGCAGCCGCACTCGGCGCCAGGGCAATGGCCAAGGCGAGACGATGGTGAAACGCTTTCATGTTGTACCTCTGATATCCGTATGACGCACCGCATTGCACGGTGCTGTTGGCAGACACGCGCAGGGATGATCACTGCGAGGTACAACTATATAGTGTTATAACGTAACAAATAAGAGTGATTCACAACGACTGTGCGCAGTACGGCTAATCGTGGGGCATGGAGGTCATGTCTGCGCCACGCAGGCGCTTGGGCGTCAGGCCAAGATAGCGGCGCATGGCCGTGGTCAGCGCGCTCTGACTGGAGAACCCGCATTCTTCGGCGATGCGCACCAGCGGCTGCTCACTTTCGCGCAGCAGGCGGGCCGCGCGATCCAGGCGGGTTTTCAGCAGGTATTGATGTGGGGTCAGGCCCAGGCTGTCCTTGAACTGCGCATGGAAGTGGCTGGGACTCAGGCAAGCGACCTGGGCCAGCTCCGCCACACTGATCCGCCGCGACAGGTTGTCCTGGATGTAGCCGTCCAGCCGCTCGATATCGAGATTGCTGACCGGACGCCGTTGCATCTCGCCAAACAGGCGCAGGTACAGGGCGCGCAGCAGGATGCCGCCTAGGGAACGGGCCAGCATAGGATCGCTGCCGTAGCGGGCGAGTTCGGCGCCGGCGTAGCTCAAGAGGTTGTGGAAGTCCGCATCCAGCTCGGGGTAGCGCGGGGTCTCGAAGAGGCGACCCAGTAGTTCGAGGTCCTCGGCCGGGGTGCCTTGCTCATCCAGATCGAGAATCAGCATGCGGTTGTCCCCAACGCCGGCGAACTCGTGCCTGGCATCCCCCGGCACCAGACAAGCGCGCATCCGGCAAACCTCACCGCCACGTCCATCCACCTCGAACGCGGCGCGGCCGGCGACGGACATCACCAGTTGGTGATGGTCGTGGGCGTGGTGGTGGGCCTGATCGTCCAGGCGCAGGAGGCGGGCTTCGAGCATGGGGTGACTTGATCGAATTTTGCGCATTCTAGCCGTCGCAACCCGGGTTGCACAGCGCCACCTGGCAGAGTGCTACGGCCCAGCGCAGTTGAAATGCCCGCCGCGTTACCCCATCTAGCCAGGGTAAGCCATTAGCCAGGTGCCCCCATGAGCGATCAGGATATCAACGCCGACATCGTCGACGAAGCCACTTCAAGCCAGCGGACCGGCCTGGTGCTACCCGGCCAGACCCTGCCGGACAAGGTCTACGTCATTCCCATCCACAATCGCCCGTTCTTCCCGGCCCAGGTGCTGCCGGTCATCGTCAACGAAGAGCCCTGGGCGGAAACCCTTGAGCTGGTGGCCAAGACCGAACACCACTGCCTGGCGCTGTTCTTCATGGAAAACCCGCCGGAGAACCCGCGCCATTTCGACCCCAGCACCCTGCCCGAGCACGGCACCCTGGTGCGCGTGCACCATGCCAGCCGCGAGGGCGGCAAACTGCAGTTCGTGGCCCAAGGCCTGTCACGGGTGCGCATCCGGGGCTGGCTCAAGCGTCACCGCCCTCCCTATCTGGTGGAGGTGGATTATCCACATAGCCCGCTGGACCCGCGTGACGAGGTCAAGGCCTACGGCATGGCGCTGATCAATGCCATCAAGGAACTGCTGCCGCTCAACCCGCTGTACAGCGAAGAACTGAAGAACTACCTCAACCGCTTCAGCCCCAACGATCCTTCGCCGCTGACCGACTTCGCCGCTGCCCTGACCACTGCGCCCGCCCGTGAGTTGCAGGAGGTGCTGGACACCGTACCGATCCTCAAGCGCATGGAGAAGGTGCTGCCGCTACTGCGCAAGGAAGTGGAAGTCGCGCGGCTGCAGAGCGAGCTGTCCGCCGAGGTGAACCGCAAGATCGGCCAGCACCAGCGCGAGTTTTTCCTCAAGGAGCAGCTCAAGCTGATCCAGCAGGAACTCGGCATCACCAAGGACGACCGCAGTGCCGACAGTGAGCAGTTCACCCAGCGCCTGGAAGGCAAGGTGCTGCCCAGCCAGGCGAAGAAGCGCATCGATGAAGAGCTGAACAAGTTGTCGATCCTGGAAACCGGATCGCCGGAGTACGCGGTCACCCGCAATTACCTGGACTGGGCCACCTCGGTGCCATGGGGCGTCTACAAGGCAGACAAGCTCGACCTCAAGCATGCCCGCAAGGTATTGGACAAACACCACGCCGGGCTGGATGACGTGAAAAACCGCATCCTCGAATTCCTCGCGGTGGGCGCCTTCAAGGGTGAGATATCCGGTTCCATCGTCCTGCTGGTAGGCCCGCCCGGCGTGGGCAAGACCAGCATTGGCAAGTCCATCGCCGAATCCCTCGGGCGCCCCTTCTACCGATTCAGCGTTGGCGGCATGCGCGACGAAGCTGAAATCAAGGGCCACCGCCGCACCTACATCGGCGCCCTGCCCGGCAAGCTGGTGCAGGCGCTGAAAGAGGTGGAGGTGATGAATCCGGTCATCATGCTCGACGAGATCGACAAACTCGGGGCCAGCTATCAGGGCGATCCAGCCTCGGCCCTGCTGGAAACCCTGGACCCGGAGCAGAACGTCGAGTTTCTCGACCACTATCTGGACCTGCGCCTGGATCTGTCCAAGGTGCTGTTCGTCTGCACCGCCAACACACTGGACTCCATTCCGGGGCCCCTGTTGGACCGCATGGAGACCATTCGCCTCTCCGGCTACATCACCGAGGAAAAGCACGCCATCGCCAAGCGCCACCTCTGGCCGCGCCTGCTGGAGCGTACCGGCGTACCGAAGGGGCGCCTGGCCATTACCGATGGCGCCCTGACTTCCGTGATCGAGGGCTACGCCCGCGAAGCAGGCGTGCGTCAACTGGAGAAGCAGTTGGGCAAGATCATCCGCAAGGCGGTGGTCCGCCTGCTGGAGGAGCCCGAGACGAATATCAAGGTCGGCCAGAAGGACCTGGAGCACTACCTGGGCCTGGCGCCGTTCCGCAAGGAGCAGCTGCTGTCGGGGGTCGGCGTGATCACTGGCCTGGCCTGGACCAGCCTGGGCGGAGCAACCCTGCCCATCGAGGCGACGCGCATCCACACCCTCAACCGCGGCTTCAAGCTCACCGGCCAACTGGGTGATGTGATGAAGGAGTCGGCCGAGATCGCCTACAGCTACATCAGCTCGCACCTGAAGCGCTACGGCGGCGACCCGACCTTCTTCGACCAGGCATTCGTCCATCTCCACGTACCGGAAGGCGCCACGCCCAAGGATGGCCCAAGTGCCGGCATCACCATGGCCAGCGCGTTGCTCTCCCTGGCACGCAACCAGGTACCGAAAAAGGGCGTCGCCATGACCGGCGAACTGACCCTCACGGGCCAGGTGCTGCCGATCGGTGGCGTACGCGAGAAGGTGATCGCCGCACGCCGGCAGAAAATCTTCGAGCTGATCCTGCCTGAGGCCAACCGAGGTTCGTTCGAAGAACTGCCGGACTACCTCAAGGAAGGCCTGACCGTGCACTTTGCCCGACGCTTCAGCGATGTGGCGAAGGTATTGTTCGACTGAGGGACCGCTCCTGTTCTAGAAAAGTCGCTGGCACTTTTCGAACCAAGCCTACGCAAGGGCGGAGTCAGCCGTTATGCTGACCCCGCCCTTGACCGACGGAGCCGCCGATGTTCTTCGTTCCCTCCCCTCGCCTGTTGTTACCCCTGGGCCTCGCCCTGCTCACCGCCTGCGCCCAGCAGAAGACCGGCCCGATGGTGGTCCAGGACCAACAGGATGACTGCCCGCTCTCCCTCAGCGAGGGCCAACCTCTGGTGCTGACACTCCCCAGCAACCCCACCACTGGCTTTCGCTGGGTGGTGCGCGACGCCGCGAGCAACGTGCTGCAGAGCCTCGGCCCGGAGGTCTATTCGACGCCGGAAGATGCAGGCCTGGTGGGCAGCGCGGGCCAATCCACCTGGCGCTTCAAGGCCAGCCAACCCGGCGAAGGCCGATTGCACCTCGACTACCAGCGCCCCTGGGAGACCGACGTGGCGCCGGCCGAATCCTTCGACTGCCAGATCAGCGTCAAGTAGCGCCAAATGACTGCACCGTTGGCGTCCGCCGCCTGGCGGGCGCATCGGCAGCTTCCCATAGTGATGCCCTGACCGATCTGCAGGAGCACTCATGGGAATCTTGATCTTCGGGCTGGCCGGCGTGCTGGCTTTTCTCACTGGCCTCGCGCTGGAACTCGACTGGTTGTGCTTCGTCAGCAAACCGGTTCCCATCATCGCCCTGCTGCTCTGGCTGCGCCGAGCACCATCCGGCCCTTACCGCCGCTGGATAGCCATCGGCCTGGCGTTGTCGCTGCTCGGCGACATGCTGCTGCAGTGGCCTGCCGATCTGTTCGTCTTCGGCCTTGGCGCTTTCCTGCTAGCCCATCTGGCCTACTTGCGCGCCTATCTGCTGGACACCCGTCGGCTGGCCCCGATGGCCCTGCTGACCTCGATTGGGAGTGGAGGCGCCATCTTCGCCCTGCTCGCCTCGGGCGGCCTGGGCGTCCTGCTGGTTCCGGTAGCCTGCTACGCACTGGCCATCAGTGCCATGCTCTGGCGTGCACTGGCCCGCCTGGGTGCGGATCTCGACCGCCAATCGGCGCTCTTGGCAGCCGGGGGTGCAGCGCTCTTCGTGCTATCCGACAGCCTGATCGGGTTCAACCGCTTCGTCTCCCCCTTTGGTGCCGCGAGCTATTTGATCATTCTCAGCTACTGGCTCGGCCAATGGGGCATCACTTCCTCCGCCGTGACGTTGTCGACCTCCATCCCATCCGCGAAGAAACCCCCGGCACCCTCCCGGGAAATCGGCTATAGCAAATAGGCGGACACTCAAAAAAAAGGGAGCGAGCAATGGGCGGCCTGGTACGACTGTGGAGCTTGCTGTGCTATGCAGTTCTTCTCGCAGGTTGCGGCAGTCTATTGCCCAGCGAACGGGCCGAAGTGTTGTCGCCGTTTCGGGATTACAGCGATGCCGAGGCCCGCTATTCCCAGGCGATGCCGGGCAGAACGACCCGCCCCGAGCTTTTTTCCCTGGGCTTCGACCCGCTGATCCAGGGCAACGGCAAGATGCTCTCGTTCATCGACGTGCGATTGATGTTCGTCCAGCCCAACGTCCCGATCGATTATCTGCCCGAAGGGCTGATGAAGTGCCTCGAAGCCAAGGACCGCTGCATTGGCTACGCCTTCGAATTCACCAAAACCGATACCCAGCGGGTCGGCAGCTTCTGGGCTGACGTCTTCAATTTCCGCAAGAATCGCGAACTGCAGGGTTGGGTATTCCGCGCCGTATTCGTGCTGGTGGACGACGTGGTCGTGCACAAGGTGAGCAACGGCGAACCGAACATCCGCCGCCACGAGGTCAAGCGAAACCCGCTTGGCCCCCTGCAGGGGGCGGGCGAGTTCTTTTCCGATCAGTTGAAGTAAGGGTGGTTTGGCCGCGTCGCGCAGTCCGTTAGAATGCCGGCCTTTTCCACTGCTGGTACCGGCCCGTGACCGAAAGCCCTGATCGCATCTACGCCAATCCCCAGGCCCAAGTCGGCGACTTCGCCTTCAACGAAGACGTGGTCCGGGTGTTCCCGGACATGATCAAGCGCTCGGTGCCAGGCTACCCCACCATCGTCGAGAACATCGGCGTGCTGGCAGCTCAGTTCGCCCAGGCCGGTACCCCACTCTATGACCTGGGCAGTTCCCTCGGTGCCGTGACCCAGGCCCTGCGCCGCCATGTGAAGACCGACGGTTGCCGGGTCATTGCTGTGGATAACTCCAGCGCCATGGTGGAGCGCTGCCGCGAGTACCTGCACGCTCAGGACGCCATGTTTCAGGAGCTGCTGCCGGTGGAGGTGATGGAGGCCGACATCCTTGCCCTGGACTTCCAGCCCTGCTCCCTGGTGGCGATGAATTTCACCCTGCAATTCGTGCCCCGCGAGCGCCGCACGGAACTCCTCGGCCGTATTCGCCAGGCCTTGCTGCCCGGCGGCGCGCTGATCCTCTCGGAAAAGCTGCGCTTCGAGGACGCCGACGAGCACCAGTTACTCACCGACCTGCACATTGCCTTCAAGCGCGCCAATGGCTACAGCGAACTGGAAATCGCCCAGAAACGCAGTGCCCTGGAAAACGTCATGCACCCGGACAGCCTGGAAGAACACCGTGAACGCCTGCTGGCGGCCGGCTTCTCCAAGGTCGTGCCCTGGTTCCAATGCCTCAACTTCGCTTCGCTGATCGCCCTACCATGATTCGTACGCTGGACCTGGACACTCTGCAGCAAACGTTGGCAGGCACGCCCCTGCAGGATTGGGCAGCCGATCTGCCCGCTCAGCTCGACGCCAAGCTGGCGGTTGGTCATGGCGATCTGGAGCGCTGGAGCGCTGCGGTCAACGCGCTGCCGCCGCTACAACCACAGCACGTGGAACTGGCGCAGCGCTTCCTGCTCGACGGCCCCTGCGACGACGCCACACGCATTGCACTGAGAACTGCGCTGCAAGGGCTGATTCCTTGGCGCAAGGGCCCCTTTGAGCTGTTCGGCGTACACGTCGACACCGAATGGCGCTCGGACTGGAAATGGTCCCGGGTGTCGCCCCATCTCGACCTGCGTGGACGCCGCGTGCTGGATGTCGGCTGCGGTAATGGTTACTACCAGTGGCGCATGCTTGGTGCCGGCGCCGACAGCGTGGTGGGTATCGATCCCAACTGGCTGTTCTTCTGCCAGTTCCTGGCCATGAAACGCTTCCTCCCTGACCTCCCCGCCTGGCACCTGCCTCTGGCGCTGGAAGAGTTGCCGCCGAAGCTGGAAGGCTTCGATACCGTGTTCTCCATGGGCGTGCTCTACCATCGCCGCTCCCCCATCGACCACTTGCTCGACCTCAAGGATTGCCTGCGCCGAGGCGGCGAGCTGGTACTGGAAACCCTGGTGGTCGAAGGCGATGCGCAACAGGTGCTGGTGCCCGAGGACCGCTACGCGCAGATGCGCAATGTCTGGTTCCTGCCTTCGGCTCCGGCCCTGGAACTATGGCTACGCCGTGCAGGCTACGTGGATATCCGTTGCGTGGATGTCAGCTACACCAGCGTGGAAGAGCAGCGCAGCACCGAATGGATGCGCTTCCAGTCTCTCCCGGAGTTCCTCGATCCCGCTGACCATAGCCGCACCATCGAAGGCCTGCCCGCGCCGGCCCGTGCCGTGATGATCGCCCGCAAGCCTTGATACTGGTTACGTCGTGGGAGCGCGTAGGGTGGGCTGGAGCCCACCCTACACACCCACACATGAAACGAACGCCATATGGGGGTGAGCTCATTCGCTGAACAGGCCCGAGGCCTGACTTGATCAGCCCTTGGCCGCGGCCGAAACGATCAGTTGCTTCATCTCCACCACTGCCTGCTTGAAGCCAACGAACAGCGCGTGGGCCACCAGCGCGTGGCCAATGTTCAGCTCATTGATGCCCGGAATCGCCGCCACAGGCTCGACGTTGTGATAGTGCAGGCCATGGCCGGCGTTGACGATCAGGCCGAGCTTGAGGCCCAGGGCGACGCCCTCCTGGATGCGCTGAAGTTCGCGAGCGGCTTCTTCCGGGGTGTGGGCATCGGCGTAACGACCGGTATGCAGCTCGATGGCCGGTGCACCGACACGGTGGGCCGCCTCGATCTGCTGCGGATCAGCATCGATGAACAGCGACACTTCACTGCCGACCTTGGCCAGGCGTTCTACCGCGGCCTTGATGCGGGCTTCCTGGCCGGCGACGTCGAGTCCGCCTTCAGTGGTCAACTCCTGGCGGGTCTCCGGAACCAGGCAGACATGCGCGGGGCGAATCTCCTCGGCGAAGGCCATCATTTCCTCGGTCACGCCCATCTCGAAGTTCATGCGGGTCTGCAGCACGTCCTTGAGCAGGCGTACGTCGCGCTCCTGGATGTGCCGGCGGTCTTCGCGCAGGTGCACGGTGATGCCATCGGCACCCGCTTCCTCGGCGTCCAGCGCCGCCTTGACGGGGTCCGGATAGCGAGTGCCACGGGCCTGGCGAAGGGTGGCGACGTGATCGATGTTGACGCCGAGAAGTACGCGGTTGGCTTCAGTCACGGGGAGGTTCCTTGATCGTCATGAATAGCTCGCGGCTGACCAGAGGTCGGCCGCCCAGATGAGGTGCCAGGGCCTGGCGCATCAGGCGCTTGGCCGCGCCGAGGGCGCCGGGGGCGCTCCAGTCGGCTTCGGCCAGGGCGAGGAGTTCGCGGCCATGGAAAAGACCGGGCTGCAACTGCCCCACCGGCTCCAACCCTGCGTCGGGCAACAAGCGATAGATACCGTCGGGGGCAATGGGCTGTCCTGCCAGGTCCGAATCCAGGGCGAAACCATAGCCCAGCTCGTCCAGCAGGCGCCATTCGAACGCGCGCAGCAAAGGTTCCAGCGGTCGGTTGGCCGCCAGGGCCTGGAGCGTAACGGCATAGTGTTCGAAGAGCGCCGGCTGCGCGTCTTCAGCCGGCAGCAGGCGAATCAGCAGTTCATTGAGGTAGAGCCCGCTGAACAGCGCTTCACCGGCAAGCAGGTTGGGGATACCGCCGCCCTCCAGGCGCGCGACATTCTTCAGCTCGCCGCGGCCACGGAACTCGGCTTCCAGCGGCAGGAAGGGTCGCGCCAGGGTTCCGGTCTTGCCTCGAGCACCCCGCATTACGGCGCGCAGGCGGCCTTGAGGGGTGAAAAAGTCGACCAGCGCGCTGCTTTCCCGATAGGCCCTGCTGTGCAGGACAAACGCCGGTAGCGCCGCGCTGATCATGAGGAGGCTCAGAGGTCGTTGTAGCCCAGGGAACGCAAGGCACGCTCGTCGTCGGACCAGCCTCCCTTCACTTTCACCCAGAGGTTGAGCATGACCTTGGAGTCGAACATGGTCTCCATGTCCTTGCGAGCGTCCTGGCCGATGCGTTTGATGCGCTCGCCACCGTCGCCAATGATGATCTTCTTCTGGCCGTCACGCTCCACCAGGATCAGGGCGTGGATGTGCAGGATGTGACCTTCCTGCTTGAACTCTTCGATCTCCACGGTGATCTGGTAGGGCAGCTCGGCGCCCAACTGCCGCATGATCTTCTCGCGCACCAGCTCGGCTGCGAGGAAGCGGCTGCTGCGGTCGGTGATCTGGTCTTCCGGGAAGAAGTGGTCACCTTCCGGCAGACGCTCCGACACCAGGCGCTCCAACGTGTCCAGGTTGTGTCCCTGGAGGGCGGAAACCGGGATCAGTTCAGCGTTCGGCAGTTGCTCCTGGAGCCAGGCCAGGTGCGGGATGAGGTCGCCCTTCTCTTCCAGGCGGTCAGTCTTGTTCACCGCGATCAGCACTGGGCCTTGCACGTACTGCACGCGCTCCAGCACCAGTTGGTCTTCTTCGGTCCAGCGGTCACGGTCGACCACGAAGACAACCACGTCCACATCCTTCAGGGCCGCCGAGGCGCTACGGTTCATGTAGCGGTTCAGCGCCTTGTCGCTCTTCTTGTGCAAGCCGGGGGTGTCGACATAGATCGCCTGGACATTACCCTCGGTCTTGATGCCGAGCATGTTGTGCCGGGTGGTCTGCGGCTTGCGCGAGGTGATCGCCAGTTTCTGCCCAAGGATGTGGTTGAGCAGCGTGGACTTGCCCACATTGGGGCGGCCGACGATGGCAACGTAGCCGCAGCGGGGGGTATCGATATCAGTCATTGCCGTTCTCCACGCCGAGGGCAACCAGGGCGGCAGCCGCAGCCACCTGTTCGGCGATACGCCGGCTGACGCCCTGGCCCTGGGTCTTGTCATTCAACAGGGTGACCTGGCACTCGACGAAAAACGTCCGGCAGTGCGGTTCACCCTGGATATCCACCACTTCATAACGTGGCAGTTCGCACGCCCTGGACTGCAGAAATTCCTGCAGACGGGTCTTGGGATCCTTGTTGGTGTCCACCAGGGTAAGGCCTTCGAGTTCGTTGGCCAGCCAGGCGAGTACGCGCTCACGCGCGGCCTCCATGCCGGAATCCAGGTAGATGGCGCCTATCAGCGCTTCCAGTGCGTCAGCGAGAATCGATTCACGGCGGAAACCACCACTCTTCAGCTCACCCGAGCCCAGGCGCAGGTACTCGCCCAACTCGAAACCGCGGGCGAGCAGCGCCAGGGTCTCGCCCTTCACCAGTCGCGCGCGCAGCCGTGACAGCTGGCCCTCACGGGCCTGCGGAAAACGCTCGAACAGCGCTTCGCCGGCGACGAAATTGAGGATGGCATCGCCGAGGAACTCGAGACGCTCGTTGTTGCGCCCCGCGTAACTGCGGTGGGTCAGGGCCAGAATCATCAGACTCTGGTCCTTGAAGGTATAGCCGAGCTTACGCTCGAGACGGCTGAGGGATACGCTCACTGGGCTCGCACACGGAATTCTTTATCGAAGCGCACCACCAGATCGAGGTTCTCGACCAGAGGTTCGCGTTTTTCATACTTGAGGTGGGCCTGGAACTCGTTGTTTTCCAGGGTTACCTTCAGGGACTTTTCCAGGTCAAGGTCACGGATGCCATTCACCTGCATGCCCTTGCTGACATGGCTGTAGAAATCGGGAATGGACCTGATTTCCAGGGCCTTCTCGGTTTCCACCGAAGTAATGATCTTCTCCAGGGAGAAGAAATCGAGATAGTGCGGGATGACCTTGAAGGCGGTGCTGGCCAGGAAAGCCACTATGGCCAGAACCAGCAGCCAGCCCATAACCGACATACCCTTCTGCTTACGCGCGAACGTCATGATCGACCTCAATGTCTGTGTTTTTATGGAGGCCGGTTGGCCCGCAAGCAAGACTATATAGCGACTGCGGCGCTGTCATGAACAACGCCGCAAAACCGCAATGGCGAGCGGGTTATCAGTGAATCAGGCCCACTCGGGAGAAGTTCGGCAGGTTACGCATCTTGGGATCGGGCCAGCTCATCCACACGGCAAACGCCTTGCCGACGACATTCCGGTCCGGGACCATGCCGAGCAGGTCCTTCGGGATACGCGGATCGTTCCAGTAGCGGCTGTCGTTGGAGTTGTCCCTGTTGTCGCCCATCATGAAGTAATGACCCTGGGGCACTACCCACTCGCGACCCGGCTCCATGCGGTAGCGCTTCATTTCCTTGCGAATCAGGTGCTCGGCTTCGCCCAGTTTCTCTTCGTAGAGCATGGCGCTACCCAACGTTCCCGGCTCTTCGCCCAGCAGCTTTTCGGCGACTGGCTTACCGTTGACGGTCAGGTGCTTGTCGCTGCTGTAGGCAATGCGGTCGCCCGGCAGGCCGATCACCCGCTTGATGTAGTTGATGTTCGGGTCGCTGGGATAGCGGAACACCATGACATCACCGCGCTGCGGATCACCCACCTCGATCACCTTGTTATCCAGCACTGGCAGGCGGATGCCATAGGCGAACTTGTTGACCAGGATGAAATCACCCACTTCCAGGGTCGGTTTCATCGAGCCGGACGGGATCTGGAAGGGTTCCACCAGGAAGGAGCGCAGCACCAGTACGATGGCCAGTACTGGGAAGAAGGACTTCCCGTACTCCACCAGCAGTGGCTCCTTGTTCAGCTTGTCGACCACCTCCGGGTCGGGCTCGCCGACTTGCCCCTCGTAGGCAGCAATCGCAGAGCGCCGGCGCGGGGCCAGCAGAACCAGATCGATAAGCGCGAGCACGCCGCAGACTGCCACGGCGATAACCAACAACAGCGGGAAATTGATCGACATAGACCCTAGCTATCCACTTTGAGCACAGCGAGGAAGGCTTCTTGCGGGATTTCCACGCTGCCAACCTGCTTCATCCGTTTCTTACCGGCCTTCTGCTTCTCCAGCAGTTTTTTCTTACGGCTGACGTCGCCGCCGTAGCACTTGGCCAGAACGTTCTTCCTGAGCGCCTTTACGGTAGTACGCGCAACGATCTGTCCACCGATCGCCGCCTGAATCGCCACGTCGAACATCTGCCGCGGGATCAGTTCCTTCATCTTTTCGGTCAGCGCACGCCCCTTGTAGTGGGCCTGATCGCGATGCACGATGAGTGCCAGGGCATCGACCTTCTCGCCGTTGATCAGCACATCCAGCTTCACCAGATTAGCCGGTTGAAAACGATCGAAGCTGTAGTCCAGCGACGCATAGCCACGACTTACCGACTTCAGGCGGTCGAAGAAGTCCAGTACCACCTCGTTCATCGGCAGGTCGTAGCAGACCTGGACCTGCGAGCTGAGGAACTGCATGTCGCGCTGGACGCCACGCTTCTCGATGCACAGGGTGATGACGTTGCCGAGGTGCTCCTGGGGTACCAGGATATTGGCGCGGACGATGGGCTCACGCATTTCGTCGATGGACGCGAGGTCGGGCAGCTTGGACGGGTTGTCGACGTAGATCGTCTCGCCGTTCTTCTGCACGATCTCGAAGACCACGGTGGGAGCGGTGGTGATCAGGTCCAGGTCGTATTCGCGCTCCAGGCGCTCCTGGATGATCTCCATGTGCAGCATGCCGAGGAACCCGATGCGGAAACCAAAGCCCAGGGCTTCGGAGCTTTCCGGCTCGTACTGCAGGGCGGCGTCGTTCAGGGTCAGCTTCTGCAGGGCTTCGCGGAAGTCTTCGAAGTCATCGGAGCTGACCGGGAACAGGCCGGCGTAAACCTGCGGTTTGATGCGCTGGAAGCCCGGCAGCACGTCCACGTCAGGAGTGTTGGACAGGGTCAGGGTATCGCCCACCGGCGCGCCATGGATGTCCTTGATGCCCGCGATGATGAAGCCCACCTCGCCGGCCTTCAGATCGGCCATCTCGGTGTGCTTCGGAGTGAATACACCAACGCTGTCCACCTGGTGGAGCTTGCCGGTGGATTTCACCAGGATCTTGTCGCCCTTCTTCACCCGGCCGTGCTTGACGCGGACCAGAGAGACAACGCCCAGGTAGTTGTCGAACCAGGAGTCGATGATCAGGGCCTGCAACGGTGCGTCGATCTCGCCTTCAGGGGCGGGGATCACCTCGACCAGACGCTCCAGCACATCGATCACGCCCATGCCGCTTTTGGCACTGCAGGGCACGGCGTCGGTGGCGTCGATGCCGATAATGTGTTCGATCTCTTCCTTGACCCGCTCCGGCTCGGCCTGGGGCAGGTCCATCTTGTTCAGCACCGGCATGACCTCGAGGCCCTGCTCGATGGCGGTGTAGCAGTTGGCCACGGACTGGGCTTCCACGCCCTGGCCGGCATCCACCACCAGCAACGCGCCTTCGCACGCGGCCAGCGAACGGCTGACCTCATAGGTGAAGTCCACATGACCGGGGGTGTCGATGAAGTTCAGCTGGTAAGTCTTACCGCTCTGCGCCTTGTAGTGCAGCGTGACGCTGTGGGCCTTGATGGTGATGCCACGCTCGCGCTCCAGGTCCATGGAGTCCAGTACCTGGGCCTCCATCTCGCGGTCGGACAGGCCGCCGCACATCTGGATGAAGCGGTCTGCCAGGGTCGACTTGCCATGGTCGATGTGGGCGATGATGGAGAAATTGCGGATATGACTCAGGTCACTCACAGGTCAACACTCAAGAAAGCCGCAAGCAGGTTGCTCGCCGAAAAATAGCGGGGGAGTTTACCTGATCGGCGGCCAGCCCGTCACGCCCATGCGGCGGAAGGCATAAACGAAAAAGGGCGGCCATTGGCCGCCCTTATGCACTGCAACCGCGCTATTCGGCCAGTTTGAAGGTGATGAAGCTGGCACGACCCTGACGCAGTACGCGCATGGATACCGAACGGTTCTTCGGCAGCTCCTTCGCCACCTGGGTGAAAGCCTTGGCCGAGGTGATGGCCTGATTGTTCAAGTGGGTGATCACATCACCCGGACGCAGGCCCATCATGGCCGCCGGACCGTCCTGGACCTCCTTGATCACAACGCCACCCTGGATATCCAGCGCCTTTTTCTGCTCATCGGTCAGTTCGACCACGCTCACACCAAGGCGATTAATGTTGCGTTCGACGCCATCGCCGGTTGCGGCGGCCATTTCCTCGCCATCTTCCGGCAGGGCACCAATGGCCATATCGAGGGTCTTGCGACTACCGCCACGCACGACTTCCAGCCTGATCTTGCTACCCGGCTTGAGATTTCCGACCAGGTGCGGCAGGTCAGCGGAAACCACAATGGGCTGACCATTCATGCTGAGAATGACATCCCCCACCTGCAGGCCGCCCTTGGCTGCCGGGCCACCTTCCTGAACCTGGGCCACCAGCGCACCGGCAGGTTTATCCAGACCAAAGGATTCGGCCAGGTCTTTATTCACTTCCTGGATCACGACGCCGAGCCAGCCGCGGTTCACCTTACCCTCGGACTTCAGCTGATCCGCGACGCTCATGGCAACGTCGATCGGGATGGCGAAAGACAACCCCATGAAGCCACCGGAGCGGGTGAATATCTGCGAGTTGATACCAACCACTTCGCCATCCAGGTTGAACAGCGGGCCACCGGAGTTGCCCGGGTTGATGGCGACGTCGGTCTGGATGAACGGCACATAGTTCTCGTTCGGCAGGCTACGCCCCTTGGCGCTGACGATACCGGCCGTCACCGAGTGGTCGAAGCCGAACGGCGAACCGATGGCCAGCACCCAGCTGCCCACCTTGAGCTCGTCGGATTTACCGATCTTCACGATCGGCAGGTCCTTGCCCTCGACCTTCAGCAATGCCACGTCGGTACGCGGATCGGCACCAATCAACTTGGCTTCCAGCTCGCTGCGGTCGGACAGGCGCACGATGATCTCATCGGCGTCAGCCACCACGTGGTTGTTGGTCAGGACATAACCGTCCCTGGAGATGATGAAGCCAGAACCAAGCGACTGTGCTTCGCGCTGGCGACCTCCCTGCGGATTACGCGGCATCTGCGGCATGTTGCGCTCGAAAAATTCGCGCAGCATCGGCGGCAGACCCTCCAGGTCCGGCATCACTTGGGCCCCGGCCGCACCACGTTGGGGCAGCTTCTGCCGGGTACTGATGTTGACGACTGCCGGAGACGCCTCTTCGACGAGAGGCGTGAAGTCCGGCAATTCGGCACGAGCCACAAGGGTTTGACCAAGCAACAGCAAGGCTGCCATGGCAGTCATGCAGGATTTAAGGTTAAGCATCGACATACAGCTCCCGTCGCATAACGAGTGGTATGAACTCGCCGAGCCGCCCGGCCCGACGAGCAAAGCAGAAACATAAAAGCAAAACGAGCCCGGAGCGTCAGCCCCAGGCTCGGTGGAACATCGTGAAAAAGACAAAGCGGGAGCCGAAACGCCCGCACCGCGATGCGGTTATAGATCCTGTAGCAGGGATCATTGTGTCGCAGATGCCTCCACTGCCCGCATGGACAGGGCGACCCGTTCGGCCGTTCCCAGCGGGATTTCGCCGACCACAGTCACCATCACGTCGCCGTCCGCAGTACTGAGCCGCTTGGACACCATCACTGTCGGCCCCAACTGGCTGCGTGCATCTTCGACCACTGCGCCATGCAGCGGCTCGAGGAACACCGAGAAACGTGCCAGGCCATCGCTGTAGAGCAGGCTGGACACAGGATCGGACGATGCCGGGCTGCGACGCTCCTGCGCGCTGGTCAGACTGAAGCCCGGCGGCAGCCATTCGGAGCGCCAATGGGCTGGCTTGTCGGCCTGCGTCTCGCTGACGCGCACAGACTTGCAGCTCGAACTGGGCTGCAGGTCGGCATCAGCCGGGGGGGTCGTGGTATTGATGCGAGTGAACTGGAACCGTTCCAGCAACTGTCCCTTGTCGCTCAGGAGAAGGGACTTGAGCGGCAAGCCGGTGTCACGATCCAGATGCAGCTCGAAGCCATAACGATGCTGATCACGGGGAGCCAGGGTCAGGACCATGGCCGGTCGACCGGCTACGCGAGATTCGCCAGCCAGGCGCAGGTCATACCATTCGGAAAGCTGCTTGGCATCGAGCGTACGGGCGGGCCAGGCCTGACCATCGGACATCTGATCGGAAAGGGAGCCACTCACGCACTGGGCGCGTCCATTGACGCGCACCACCTCTTGCGCCGGGCCATCGAGCTGTAACAGACGCTCGCGCACTTCCCCACCCTCCTGGACCTGATGCCAGACCTCATGGGTGGAGAAACTCCCATTTCGTTCGTAGACGAAAGTTCCCTGGAAACTCTGGCGCTGCTCCGCGTCAGCGAGGCGCTGCAGCCAGTCCTGAGCGTCAGCGGCCTGGGCTGATTGGGCCAGCCAGCCGCCTAGCAAGATGAATACCGGAAGTGCGCGCATGTTCCTCCTCAGCGGCTCTCCAGACTGGCAGCACGGGCATAGGGCAATGCGCTATCGCTACCACTCATCGCAGCCTGCTGCGCGTGCTGCCGCAAGTAGGCCGGCAAACGCTTCTCGTGCCAACCGGAAGACGACTGTGTCGCGCCGATGGGCTGCTGAACCTGCTGGGCATCTTCACTATAGCCAGCCAGAACGGCACCTTTCTGCGCCTGCGGCATAACCATCGTGGGTTGGCTGCCCTGCTGCTGCGCCAGCTGCTGGGTGCCTACGACCTCGTCCTGGTTATACAGGCGTACACCGGCCAGCACAGCCACGGTCACCGAAGCGGCAACGGCCAGTCGTCCCAGGCTGCGCCACGGACCGCGTACCACCTTCGCCGGCGGCGCGGCTTCTTCGGCCAGGGCGGCCGATACCGCGGCAGCGATGTCCAGGCGCGGCTCCAGCAGCTCCTTGTGCATCACGGCACGGGCAATCTGGTAACGCGACCAGGTAGCCCGTAGTTCTTGATCTTCGCTGGCGGCGAGAACTCGACGCAGCTCCAGTTCGTCCGCCTCGTTATCCATCACCGCGGACAGCGATTCCTGCAAAGCTTCACGACTCATGGCGGTTCCCCTCTTGGCTGTCGCCGCTGTCTCAGGTTCCATGCAACAAGGGTTGCAAGGCTTTATCGATGGCTTCCCGCGCTCTGAAGATACGGGATCGCACAGTACCCACCGGACACTGCATGACGCTGGCAATGTCTTCATAACTAAGACCATCGAATTCGCGCAGGGTTAGCGCCGTGCGCAAATCTTCCGGCAGTTGCTGGATGCTCCGGTGCACTGTGGCCTCGATCTCGTCGCGGAGCAGGGCTCGCTCCGGCGACTCGATATCCTTGAGGGCGTGGTCACCGTCATAAAACTCGGCGTCCTCAGCACTTACATCACTGTCTGGCGGGCGTCTTCCACGCGCCACCAGATGGTTTTTCGCCGTGTTGATGGCGATGCGGTACAGCCACGTATAAAACGCACTGTCGCCGCGGAAGTTTCCGAGCGCGCGGTAAGCCTTGATGAAGGCTTCCTGGGCTACGTCCTGGGCTTCCTGGGCGTCATGCACGAATCGCACGATCAGCCCGAGAATCTTGTGCTGGTACTTCAACACCAGCAGATCAAAAGCCCGCTTGTCGCCCTGCTGCACCCGTTCGACCAGCTGCTGATCCTCTTCCTGGGTTAGCATGAACACTCCTCGTCGATCTCGAAGGGGTGCTGCGCCAGCCAGTGGATCGGCTTGCCAAAATAGACTCGGGCGTTGCGCAAAAGTTCTCCCCTCCAAGCAAGCTTCCTGCAGATTGTTTTTTCATCTGCACGGAATGACGCAGCAGAGCCTGCGGCCATGCTGCGCCGAATATAAGTCGCTTGATCTACAGGCATCCGGGCTGCACATTTCATGTGCATTCGTTGCGTAAGTGTAAGCAAGCACCGTCTCTTCAAAATGGTGACCCTGAATGGAACCTGAACGACTAAAAAAGTTCCGTGGCACCACGCAGGATCATAAGCGCGCTATTGTGCCGCCCACCCCGGCTATATACTAGCCGCCGCTTTTTTCGCGGGAACCGACATGAGCCAACATTTCCAGCATGACGTACTGGTCATCGGCAGCGGCGCCGCCGGCCTGACCCTGGCCCTCACCCTGCCCTCGCACCTGAACATCGTCGTACTGAGCAAGGCCGACCTCAGCAATGGGTCGACCTACTGGGCCCAGGGCGGTGTGGCTGCTGTGCTGGACGACACCGACACAGTCGATTCCCACGTCGAAGACACCTTGATCGCAGGCGCCGGCCTGTGCCGCGAAGACGCCGTGCGCTTCACGGTAGAGCACAGCCGGGCGGCCATCCAATGGCTGATCGACCAGGGTGTGCCCTTCACCCGCGACGATGAAAGCGCCCGCGAAGACGGCGGCTTCGAATTCCACCTCACCCGCGAAGGCGGCCACAGCCACCGGCGCATCATTCATGCTGCCGACGCCACTGGCGCTGCCATTTTCAACACCCTGCTGGAGCAGGCGAAGAAACGGCCGAACATCCAGCTACTGGAACAGCGCGTCGCCGTCGACCTGATCACCGAGCGCAAGCTCGGCCGCGAGGGTCAGCGCTGCCTGGGCGCCTACGTGCTGAACCGCAACAATGGCGAAGTGGATACCTTCCATTCCCGCTTCACCGTGCTCGCTTCCGGCGGCGCGGCCAAGGTCTACCTCTATACGAGCAACCCCGACAGTGCCTGCGGTGACGGCATCGCCATGGCCTGGCGCGCCGGTTGTCGGGTGGGCAACCTGGAATTCAACCAGTTCCACCCCACCTGCCTTTATCACCCTCAGGCAAAGAGCTTCCTGATCACTGAAGCCGTGCGCGGCGAAGGTGGCCTGCTCAAGCTGCCCAATGGCGAACGCTTCATGCAGCGTTTCCACCCGCGCGCCGAACTGGCCCCGCGCGATGTGGTGGCCCGCGCCATCGACCATGAGATGAAGCGCCTGGGCGTGGACTGCGTCTACCTGGACATCAGCCACAAGCCAGCCGAGTTCGTGAAGAGCCACTTCCCCACGGTCTACGAGCGCTGCCTGGACTTCGGAATCGATATCACCCGTGAGCCGATTCCAGTGGTACCGGCGGCCCACTACACCTGCGGCGGCGTGGTGGTGGATCAGCAGGGGCGAACCGACATCCCCGGCCTCTACGCCATCGGAGAGACCAGTTTCACTGGCCTGCACGGCGCCAACCGCATGGCCAGCAACTCCCTGCTGGAATGCTTCGTGTATGGCCGTTCGGCCGCGACGGACATCCTCAGCCAACTGGGCGAAGTGCCGATGCCCACCCACCTTCCAACCTGGGACGCCAGCCAGGTGACCGACTCGGACGAGGACGTGATCATTGCGCACAATTGGGACGAACTTCGGCGTTTCATGTGGGACTACGTCGGCATCGTGCGCACCAACAAACGCCTGCAGCGCGCCCAGCACCGGGTACGCCTGCTACTCAGCGAAATCGACGAGTTCTATAGCAATTACAAAGTCAGCCGCGACCTGATCGAACTGCGCAACCTGGCGCAGGTGGCGGAACTGATGATCCGCTCGGCCATGCAGCGCCACGAGAGCCGTGGCCTTCATTACACCCTGGACTATCCGGATCTGCTGCCCGAGGCCAAGGACACTATTCTGGTTCCGCCCATCTTCGGCGACTGAACGCCAACCTCACCCGCAACCGGCGGTGCTGCTCCTGATGCAGGGCATCCGCCGGTATGCACAGCCCCCTCCCCCACCACTGCCCCGGCACGCGGAAGCGCAGGATCACCGCCAACGGCAGCGCCAGGCTGTCCGGGCGCAACTGCACCGGCCGCCAGCCATCGGCCGCGCACCAGAGCTGCCAGCCGTCGTCGTCAAGACGCAAGCCGGTAAAGGCGTTGGGAGAGGTCAGAAGAATCTGCCTGGGTAGGCACCAGGCGGCGTGCACCGCGCAAGCCATGAAGCCGGCAATCCGCGCCCAGAGAGGAACATTGGCAACCGACAGGGCCAGGACCGCCAGGCATGAGAGGATCAGGTAGAGCGCCAGCAGGCGCCGCGATGGGCGCCAGTGGCATTCGAAGGTGTTACTTGGGCTGGACACGGTCCAGGATCATGCGAACCATGCGGCGCAGATCCGCATCTTCCGGCTCGCCGCGCTGCATGAACCAGCCGAACATATCCTGGTCCTCGCATTCCAGCAGCTTGCGGTAACGAGCCTGGTCTTCGGCGTCGAGGCTCGGATACACCTCCTTCACGAAGGGCACCAGCAGCACGTCCAGTTCAAGCATGCCGCGACGGCTGTGCCAGAAGAGTCGGTTCAGTTCAATTGAGTCGGCCATCACAGCGCCTCCAGGAAAGAGGCGCGCATTATAACCACAGCCGTCGCCCCGGGCACCCGCTGACAAGCCACCAGCGGAACTCTATGATGACGCCCCAGACATTTTTCCAGCGATCCGCAATGGCCGACTCAGCATTCTTCTGTCCGCTCTCCCACGAAGGCCTGCTCGCCGTCCGCGGCGTGGATGCCGCGAAATTCCTCCAGGGCCAGGTGACCTGCAACCTCAGCTATCTGGACGAGACCACCACCAGCCTGGGCGCCCGCTGCACGCCCAAGGGCCGAATGATCTCCAGCTTCCGCATCCTCACCCAGGGCGAGGGCTTCCTGCTGGCCCTGGCCAGTGACCTGGTCGAAGCCCAACTGGCCGACCTTAAAAAATACGCCGTCTTTTCCAAGTCCACCCTGACCGATGAAAGCGCCAACTGGGTGCGCTTCGGCCTCAGCCAGGGCGATGGCGCCCTGCTCGCCTTGGGCCTGGACCTGCCGCAGTCCGCTGACAGCGTCACTCGCGAAGGCGACCTGATCGCCGTACGCCTCTCCGACGGCCGCGCCGAACTCTGGGCCCCCTCGGGAGAAGCCACCACCCTGGAAGCCCGCCTGGCTGCGCAACTGCCACAGGCACCGCTGGACGCCTGGCTGCTGGCCCAGGTGCGCGCGGGCATCGGCCAGGTGTTCGGTGCTACCCGTGAGCTGTTCATCCCGCAGATGATCAACCTCCAGGCGCTCGGCGGCGTCAGCTTCAAGAAAGGCTGCTATACCGGCCAGGAAATCGTCGCCCGCATGCAGTACCTGGGCAAGCTCAAGCGTCGTCTCTACCGCCTGGCACTGGCTGCAGGCGAGCGGCCCCAACCGGGCGTCGAGCTCTTTTCCCCGGTGCACCAGAGTTCGGTGGGTGAAGTGGTGTTGGCCGCCCCGACGACGGACGGTTGCGAGCTGCTCGCCGTGTTGCAGGAAGACGCCGTGAACGACGGGCGCATCCACCTCGGCACGGCCGATGGCCCGGCGCTAAGCCTGCTCGACCTGCCCTACACGCTGGACGCCGACCGCGAAATCCAACGCTAGCTACCCCCTGCCGGCCACTGACGAGATATCCAATGAGCAAGCTTGCCGACAAAGTCCTACAAGAGCTCACCCAGGCCATCGAAAGCGATGAACTGGTGCTTCCGACCCTACCGGAAGTCGCGCTGAAGGTGCGCGAGACCGCCGAAGACCCGAACGCCGGCATCCAGGACCTGACCAAGGTGATTGGAAACGACGCCGCGTTGACTGCCCGCATCATCAAGGTGGTGAACAGCCCGCTGTTGCGCACCAACAAGGAAATCACCGACCTGCAGATGGCCATCAGCCGGCTGGGCATCAACTACACCAGCAACCTGGCCACCGGCCTGGCCATGGAGCAGATGTTCCAGGCCACCACGGACGTGGTCGACCGCAAGATGCGCGAAGTCTGGAACAAGAGCACCGAAATCGCCGGCATTTGCCACGTGCTCTGCCGCCACTACACCCGCCTGATGCCCGACCAGGCGACCCTGGCTGGCCTGGTGCACCAGATCGGCGTGCTGCCCATCCTCACCTATGCCGAGGAACACAACGAGCTGCTGGCCGACTCCATCAGCCTCAATCATGTGATCGAGCGCATCCACCCGCTGATCGGCGACCGCATCCTGCGCGCCTGGGAGTTCCCCGAGCCGATCGCCGCAGTGCCCAGCCAGTACCTGGACTTCAGCCGCAACTCGGCACGCGTCGACTACATCGACATCGTCCAGGTGGCCACCCTGCAGAGCTACCTCGGCAGCGAGCACCCCTACACCCAACTGGACTGGAGCCAGGTGCCCGCATTCGCCAAGCTCGGCCTCGACCCGAACGTCGACATGCAGGCCGACGAAGACCTCTCCGCCGCCATGGAGGCGGCTATGGGCCTGCTCCAGTAAAACCCGCGCGCATCCCCCCATCCAGCGCTAGACTCAGGCTTCCCCTGACGTCGCTGGATGGACCCGGATGCGCGTACTCCTTCTCTCCCTATGCCTGCTCTGCCACGGCCTGGTCGCTGCAGAAGAAGTGCGCCTGACCAACGGAGAATGGGCCCCCTACCTGGGCGCCAGGCTTCCCCACCAGGGCGTGGCCTCGCGCATTGTCGAGGAAGCCTTCGCCCTGGAAGGCATCGAGGTGAAGTGGGAGTTTTACCCCTGGGCCCGCTCAATGCACCTGGCCGAGCGCGGCGAGCGCGCTGGCACGGCCGTCTGGCTGCGCAGCCCGGAGCGGGAAGCGCTCTTCTTCATCAGCGAGCCGGTGGTGGACAGCACCTACTACTTCTTCCACCGCAAGGACCGCCCCCTGGACTGGCAACAGGTTTCCGACCTCAAGGGCCGGCAGCTCGGCGGCGCCCTGGGCTACGACTATGGCGCGGACTTCCAGCGCGCCGAAAGTCACGGCCAGATCCAGGTCAAGCGCCTGAGCGGTGAAGAACAAGGCCTTCGAATGATCCTGGCCGGTCGGCTCGACGCATTTCCCATGGACAAAGTCGTCGCATTCGCCCTGCTGAACGACAAGTTCAGCTCCGCCGAACGCGCACAGATGAGCTTTCACCCACACCCCCTACGCAGCGATAGCCTGCACCTGATGCTCTCCCGCGAGGTGCCCGGCAATGCCGAGCTGATTGCACGCTTCAACAAGGGGCTGTTGCAGCTGCGGGAAAGCGGCAAGGTCGCCCGCTACCTGCTGGAAGTGCAGCAGCCGCTCAGCCTGGCGCCGTAGGGATCACACCCTATCGATCCGGCGACTCCCGGCCGACGGTGGAAACCTGCGGTAGTCATTGCCACAGCGAGCATCAGGCCGGCGGAAAGCTCACCCGCACCTTCAACCCACCCGCCTCGCCATCGTGCAGGCTGATCTCGGCCTGGTGGGCCCGGCAGATCTCGCCGACGATAGCCAGCCCTAATCCCGCCCCACGGCTCTGCACGTTGCGCCGGTAGAAACGCTGGAACACCTTGTCGCGCTCCTCGGGCGGGATGCCGCTGCCGTCATCCTCCACCTCCAGCACCGCCGGTGAGCACACCCGCAAGGTCACGTTGCCACCCTTGGGGGTATGGGCCAGGGCGTTGTCCACCAGATTGCACAGCAGCTCATTGAGCAACGTCGGCTCGCCCATGACCCAGGCCGGGTCTTCCGCCTCCAGCGCCAGCGCGACACCGCGGGCATGAGCCAGGGGCGCCAGGGCCATGCCCAGCTCACGGGCCAGTTGACCCAGCTCGATACGTTCGGCGCCGCCCTCGGCGATGGCCCGCGCGCCGCTCTCGATGCGTGCCAGGGACAGCAGTTGGTTGGCCAGGTGAGTCAGGCGATCGGTGTTCTGCGCCGCTTCTTCCAGGGTCGAGCGCCAGACCGCGGGTTCCTGATCGCGCAGGCCCAGCTCCACCCGCGCCTTGAGCGCTGCCAACGGGGTACGCAGTTCGTGGGAAGCATCGGCAATGAAATCCGCCTGGCGCTGGAACAATCCGCGCAGGCGTTCGGTGAACTGGTTGAGGGCGTCCACCAGGGGACGCAACTCGCGCTGCACCGCCACCTCGGGCAAGGGCCGAAGGTCATCGGCCTGGCGCTCCTCCACCGCCAGGCGCAGCTTGTTCAAGGGCCGCAACGCCGCACTGACCGCCAGCCACACCAGTACCAGCGCCGCCACTACCAGCAGCACCAGCCGCCACAGGCTGTCCACCAGCAGGCCCCGGGCCAGGCGCTCGCGTGCGCTTTCGGTTTCGGCGACACGAATCTCGGCGATGCCATTCAGGCGCGGTTCGCTGACCGGTTGCAGCAGGCTCACCACCCGCACGCCAACGCCCTCGTACTCGGCATCGTAGAAGCGCGCCAGCGCTGGATAGTCGTCAGTGCGCAGCGTGCCCGGCGGTGGCGCCGGCAGATGCTCATAGCCCGACACCAGCTTCCCGTCCGGGTCGATCACCTGATAGAAGATGCGCCCCGCGCTGTCGTAGGCGAACACATCCAGCGCCACATAGGGAACGTCCGCCCTCAGGCGACCGTCGGTTTCGTAGAGACCATCGGCAATCGCACGGGCCGACGCCAGCAACGTGCGGTCGTAGGCGGTGTCGGCGGCCTCGCGGGCGCTCCAGTAGGAGCTCAGGCTGGCGATCAGCAGCAAGGCACCCAGCATCAGCGCCAGGCGACGCAGCAGCCGCCCGCGCAGGCTGCCGGCTTCACGCATCCTGGCTCTCCAGCAGATAGCCCAGCCCCCGGAACGTAACGATGCGCACCGCGCTGCCTTCCAGCTTCTTGCGCAGGCGGTGGATGTAGATCTCGATGGCGTCGGGACTGGCTTCCTCATCCAGGCCGAACACCTGGGAAGCCAGTTGTTCCTTGCTCATCACCCGCCCCGGCCGTGCGATCAGCGCCTCCAGGACGGACTGCTCACGCGACGTCAGACTGAGGATGTCGTCCTCCAGGCTGAAGCGCCGCGTGCCCAGGTCATACACCAGCGCCCCGCAACGCTGCTGCGCCTCACCACCGAGCACGCTGCGGCGCAGCAGTGCCTTCACCCGCGCCTCCAGCTCAGTCAGCTCGAAGGGCTTGGCCAGGTAGTCATCCGCCCCCAGATTGAGGCCGTGAACCCGGTCTTTCACCTCGCCACGGGCGGTGAGCATCAGCACCGGCAGGGTCTTGCCACGTCCACGCAAACGCGCCAGCACCTCGAAGCCATCCATACGCGGTAGCCCCACGTCCAGTACTGCCAGGGCGTAATCCTCACTGGCCAGGGCCAGGTCGGCGGCCACGCCGTCATGCAGCACATCCACCGTCCAGCCCGCGCCCTTGAGCGCCTGGGCAACGCTTTCAGCCAGTTGGGGATGGTCTTCGACCAGCAGGATTCGCACGAGAAGGTCTCCGAAATGGCAGCGATCACTCGGAAGTTTAACGGCCGATTGAAGGCTGTGAACGTCGCACGAACTTTCTTTCACGCTGAAAGGCTGGCGAAAGTTTCACTGCATAGCATCGCGACAGGGTGGCAATGACCACCCGTAAAAAAGCCGGCCCGTGGTTGCGCCGGCTAACAAGAACAACAACGGAGACCACTCGATGCTCACTGCCGCACGGCAGGCATTTGCGCCTGTTTGCACCCTCAGTCTCGCCATCGCCAGCAGCACCCTGGCCACCCAGGCCCATGCCGAGTTCTTCAAGGACAGTTCGGCCACCCTCGAAGCCCGCAACATCTACCTGAACCGCGATTTCCGCGAAGGCTCCGGCCAGTCGAAACGCGAGGAGTGGGCGCAAGGCTTCATCCTCAACCTCGAATCCGGCTACACCGAGGGCACTGTCGGCTTCGGCCTCGACGCCCTTGGCATGCTCGGCATCAAGCTCGACTCCAGCCCCGGCCGCAGCGGCACCGACTTGCTGCCCGTGCAGGACGACGGCGGCACCCCGGACGAGTACAGCAAGCTCGGCCTGACCGCCAAGCTGCGCGCGTCCAGGAGCGAACTGCGCCTGGGCAGCCACATTCCCGAACTGCCCGTGGTGAAAGCCAGCGACAGCCGCATCCTGCCTCAGGTATTCGAAGGCGGCCTGCTCACCTCGAAGGAGATCAGCAACCTGACCTTCACCGGCGGACGTCTGTCGGAGGTCAAGGACCGCGCCTCCACCAACTCCGAAGACCTGGCCATCAACAACAAGAACAAGCGCTTCGCTGCTGCCGCCACCGGCGATCACTTCGACCTCGCCGGTGCCGACTACGCCTTCAGCAAGCACTACACCGGCCGGTACTACTTCGCCGAGCTCAATGAGGTCTACCGCCAGCACTTCTTCAGCCTGCTCGCCAGCCAGCCGCTGGCTGCCGGCACCCTGAGCGCTGACCTGCGCTACGCCATCAGCGACGACACCGGCCGCGCCGAGGCCGGCAAGGTGGACAACCGTGCCCTCAACGGCATGGTCAGCTACGGCCAGGGGAGCCACAAGGTGGGCCTGGGCTATCAGCGCATGAGCGGCGACACCGGTTACGCCTACATCGATGGCAGCGACCCCTTCCTGGTGAACTTCGTGCAGATCAACGATTTCGCCAACGCCGACCAGCGTTCCTGGCAGGCCCGCTACGACCTGGACTTCGCCGCCATGGGCGTTCCCGGCCTGAGTTTCATGACCCGCTACATCACCAGCGACAACGCTGAAGTCACTGGCAGCAGCGAGGAAGGCCGCGAGTGGGAGCGCGACGTCGAGTTCAAGTACGTCGTGCCCAGCGGCAGCCTGAAGAACCTCACCCTGCGTGCACGCCATGCCGGATTCCGCTCCAGCTTCGCCCGCGACGCGGATGAACTGCGCCTGATCGTCAGTTATGCACTGCCGATCTGGTGATGACTGAACCAAAATAAAACTCCACAGGAGAACCCCGATGAAAACTGCCCTCTCCCGCATCGCCCTGATCACTTCCGGCCTGCTGCTGTCCACCCAATTGCTGGCAGAACCCAAGCGCCCCGAGTGCATCGCCCCGGCCAAACCTGGCGGCGGCTTCGACCTCACCTGCAAGCTGGCCCAGAGCGGCCTGAAGGACGGCGGCCTGCTCGAAGCGCCGATGCGCGTCACCTACATGCCTGGAGGCGTCGGCGCCGTGGCGTACAACGCCGTGGTAGCCCAGCGTCCGAAAGATGCCGGCACCATCACCGCCTTTTCATCGGGCTCCCTGCTGAACCTTGCCCAGGGCAAGTTCGGCCGCTATGACGAGAACGCCGTGCGCTGGCTGGCCGGCATCGGCACCGACTACGGCGCCATCTCCGTACGCGCCGATTCCCCGTACAAAACCCTGGGCGAACTGGTGGAAGCGGTGAAGAAAGACCCCGCCTCCATTGTTTTCGGCGCCGGCGCCACCATCGGCGGCCAGGACTGGATGCAGACCGCGCTGATCGCCCGCGCCGCCGGCATCGACCCGCAGAAGCTGCGCTACGTTGCGTTCGAGGGCGGCGGCGAAACCCTCACCGCCATGCTCGGTGGCCACGTGCAGGTGACCAGCAGCGGCCTCGGCGAGATCACCCCGCAACTGGCAGCTGGCAAGATCCGTGTTCTCGCCGTGCTCTCCGACCAGCGCCTGCCAGGCAAGCTGGCCGAAATCCCCACCGCCAAGGAGCAGGGATTCGCTATCACCTGGCCGGTGATCCGTGGCTTCTACATGGGCCCGGAAGTCAGCGACGAAGACTTCAACTGGTGGAAGCAGCAGTTCGACACCCTGCTGGCCAGCGACGATTTCTCCAAGCTGCGTGAACAGCGCGACCTGTTCCCCCTCAGCCTCACCGGCGACCAGTTGAAGGCCTACGTCTTCGATCAGGTGAAGCAGTACAAGCAGCTCGCCGGCGAATTCGGCCTGGCGCAGTAACACGCCGCTCCGGCCCCCTCTCCCAACGGGAGAGGGGAGATCAATGATTCCTAGGTAAATCGCCATGTACGTACGAATCTTCGCTGCGGTCTGGCTGCTCGTCTGCGCCCTGCTCGCAGTGGTCGCCTGGGGCTTTCAGGCCCCCTTCAGCTACGACCCGGTCGGCCCACGCGCCTACCCCCTGCTGCTCCTCTTCCTGATGGCAACGGCCGCACTCTGGCTTCTGTACAAGCCGGGCGACTCCGAAGACCTGCCGATTTCCTGGCCGCTGGCTCGCAAGGTCGCACTCTGCGTCGCTGCACTGTTCGCCTACGCCCTGCTCTTCGAACCCCTGGGCTTCGTTGTCAGCACCACCCTGGTCGGCTTCGGCCTCGGCCTGCTGTTCATGGGCCGGCCGCTGCCGAGCCTGGTCAGTGGCGTGCTGATGGGCGTGCTGCTCTACGGCCTGTTCGACTACCTGCTGGACGTCCCGCTGCCCCTGGGCCTGCTGGCCTTCCTGGAGAACTGAGATGGAAACCCTCAACTTCCTGGCCCAGGGCTTCGACGTCGCCCTGCGCCCGATCAACCTCCTGGTGGCACTGTTCGGCGCCTTCGTGGGCACCGTCGTCGGCCTGTTGCCGGGCCTGGGCCCGATCAATGGCGTGGCCATCCTGCTGCCACTCGCCTTCGCCCTCGGCCTGCCGCCGGAGACGGCGCTGATCCTGCTGGCCGCCGTGTACCTGGGCTGCGAGTACGGCGGACGCATCTCGGCGATCCTGCTCAACGTACCCGGCGACGCCGCCGCCATCATGACCACCCTCGACGGCTACCCCCTGGCACGCCAAGGCAAGGGCGGCATCGCCCTGTCGCTGTCGGCCATGAATTCCTTCATCGGCAGCACCATTGCCACCATGGGCGTCGTGCTCTTCGCGCCGATCCTGGCCAACTGGGCGGTAGCCTTCGGCCCGGCGGAGTACTTCGTGCTGATGGTCTTCGCGATCGCCTGCCTGGGCGGGATGGTCGGCGACAAACCGGTCAAGACTCTGCTCTCGGCGCTGATCGGCCTCGGTTTGGCCACGGTCGGCGTGGACGCCACCACCGGGGTCTACCGCTTCACCTTCGACAGCGTCGGCCTCTCCGACGGCATCCAGTTCGTGATCGTGGTGATCGGCCTGTTCAGCGTCAGCGAAGTGCTGCTGATGCTCGAACACACCGCTACCGGCCAGCAGGCGGTCAAGGCCAGCGGGCGCATGCTGTTCAACTTCAAGGAGTTTTCCTTTACCTGGTGGACCAGCGTGCGCAGCTCCCTGGCAGGCTTCGTCATCGGCGTGCTGCCGGGTGCCGGTGCCACCATCGCCAGCGCCATCACCTACATGAGCGAGAAGCGCATGGCCGGCAGCAGTGGCCGCTTCGGTGAAGGCGACCTGCGCGGCGTGGCCGCTCCGGAAGCGGCCAACAACGCCTCGGCCTGTGGCTCGCTGATCCCCATGCTGACCCTCGGCGTGCCGGGCTCGGGCACCACCGCCGTGATGATCGGCGCCCTGACCCTCTACAACATCACCCCCGGCCCGCTGCTGTTCGAGCAACAGCCCGACGTCGTCTGGGGCCTGATCGCGTCGCTGTTCATCGGCAACGTCATCCTGCTGGTGATGAACATCCCGCTGGTGGGCCTGTTCGCGCGCATGCTCAGCGTGCCGACCTGGATCCTGGTGCCGGCAATCACCATCGTCAGCGTCGTCGGTGTGTATGCCGTTCACAGCACCACCTTCGACCTGGTGCTGATGGCCGCCCTCGGGGTGTTCGGCTACCTGCTGCGCAAGATGGACTTCCCACTGTCATCGCTGATCCTCGGTTTTGTCCTGGGCGAGCTGATGGAGTCCAACCTGCGCCGCGCCCTGTCCATCACCAATGGCGACCTCGGCATTCTCTGGAGCAGTCCGATCACCATCGCGCTCTGGGTGCTGACGGCGATCATGCTGGCGTTGCCGGGGATTCGCTGGATGCGCGCTCGGGCCAAGGCGAAGCTGGCCCATGCCTAAGTGGCTGCTGACGCCGCTGGTGGGTGCCGGCGGCGGCTGGCTGGCCAGCCTGGTGGGTTGGCCGCTGCCGTGGATGGTGGGCTCGCTGCTGGCGGTGATCGCCGTACGCTGCATCGGCAATCTGCCACTGGCGGAAGTCCCCGGCGGCCGTAAGTGCGGTCAGTGGATCGTGGGCGTGGGCATCGGCCTGCATTTCACCCCGGCGGTGATCGAACAGGTGCTGGCCAACAGCGCGATCATCCTGATCGGGGCCGTGGCCACCACCCTTTCCAGCGTCATTGGCATCAGCCTGATGCTGCGCAGCGGCGAGGACCGCGCCACCGCCTTCTTCGCCAGCATGCCGGGCGGCGCCAGTGAGATGGTCAACCTCGGCCAGCGTAACGGCGCGGTACTCAGCCGCGTCGCCGCCGGCCAGAGCCTGCGCCTGCTGCTGGTGGTGCTGAGCGTGCCGGCGCTATTCCAGTTCTTTCTCGGCGTTCCGGCCATCCAGCACCAGGCCGCGACTGTGGACTGGAGCTGGCTTGTGGCACTGTTGGCCGGCGGCGCACTGTTGGCGATGCTGATGCAGCGTTCCCACCAGCCCAACCCCTGGCTGATCGGCCCGCTGCTGGTCAGCGCCGCCATGAGCATCGGCTTCGACCTGCAGCTGGGCCTGCCGCAAGGCGCCAGTCAACTCGGCCAGTGGCTGATCGGCAGTGCCCTGGGCTGCCATTTCGATCGCGCGTTCTTCCGCCGCGCGCCCTCCTTCATCGCCCGCACCCTGCTGGCCACCTCCCTGGGCATGGCCTTCGCCGCCGTGGCTGCAGAGCTGCTGGGCTGGCTGGACGGGCTCGACCACCGTTCGCTGATGCTGGGCATGATGCCGGGCGGCATCGCCGAACTCAGCCTCACCGCTGAAGCGCTGCAATTGTCGGTGCCCCTGGTCACCGCCCTGCAGGTGCTGCGACTGCTATTGGTGTTGTTCCTCGCCGAGCCGGTGTTCCGGCGCTGGCAGAAGCAAGAGACCCACGCTTAGCCCGCCTCGTGCGGGCTCTTTTTGCCCCGGCAACATCCGGTTGCGGCTGCGAAATCATTCGCAACAAGACGCGCCTATGCTCTTCCTATCCGATGGTTGCCAAGGCTGACCGCCATGTCCGGACGCATCGCACCGCTTCGTCTCCTGCTGTTCGCTACCGCCCTGCTGCTGGCCTCCTGCAGCCGTCTCGACCTGGCCTACCGCAACCTCGACCTGATCATTCCCTTGTGGGTCAAGAGCTACGTCACGCTCGACGACCGACAGGAGCAATGGTTGGACTCTCACCTGCAACAGCACCTGGCATGGCATTGCCGTACGCAACTACCGATCTATGTCGACTGGCTGGAAAGCGTCCGCCTCCAGACAAAACAACCGCATCTGGAGCCAGCCACAGTGCAAGGCTGGATCGACAACGTGCAGGGCTCGGTGAAGCGCATTTCCGTTGAAATCACGCCAACGGTGATCGGGCTGACCGAGAACCTGAGCCCCGGGCAAGTGGGTGAGCTCTATGTCGCCATGGACGAGAAGAACGAGGCGCTGCACGACGAGTACCTGGCGCCATCCATGACCAAGCAGGTGGACCAACGCACCCAGCGCATGGTGAAGCGGGTTGAGGACTGGATGGGCCGGGCCACAGCCCGCCAGCGGGCGAGAATCGCCGAGTGGTCGAAAGCCCAGGGCGAGTACAACCGGATCTGGATGGAGAATCGCCAGGCCTGGCAATTGGCCCTGCGCCGCACCTTGTACGCGCGCCACAATCCCGACTTCGCGGCGCAGTTGACCAGCCTGCTGCAGTCCCCGAAAACCCACGGGACCGCTGCGTTCCGGACTTTCGAGGCCCAGCAGCTCCAGACCTTCGCCAGCCTGCTTGCCGACCTGTTCAACCAGGCCGAGACGGACCAGCGCCGGCACCTGGACAATCGCCTGGCCGACCTGGCCAGCGACCTGCGCGGCCTGGCCTGCTACCCGCGCTGACCGCTCAGAGCGCGGGCAGGCTCCACTCGATCGGCTCCAGCCCATGCTGGGCCAGGAACTTGTTGCAGCGGCTGAAATGGCCGTTGCCGAGGAAGCCCCGGTACGCCGACAGCGGCGACGGATGCGCCGACTTCAGGATCAGATGCTTGGTAGGGTCGATCAGGCGCTCCTTGCCTTGCGCGTGGGAACCCCAGAGCAGGAACACTAGGCGCGGACGACTCTGGCTGACCACTTCGATCACCTTGTCGGTGAAAGGCTGCCAGCCGGCAGCGGCGTGGGAACCGGCGCGGGCCTGTTCGACAGTGAGGGAGGTGTTGAGCATCAGCACGCCCTGATCGGCCCAGGACTGCAGGTAGCCATGGGACGGAATCTCGATGTTCAGGTCGCGCTTGAGCTCCTTGTAGATGTTCTGCAGGGACGGCGGTGCCGGCACGCCCGGCTGCACCGAGAAGCACAAGCCGTGGGCCTGGCCCGGGCCGTGGTAGGGGTCCTGGCCGATGATCACCACCTTCACCCGCTCCAGCGGCGTGGAGTTCAGTGCATTGAAGATCAGCGGTCCCGGCGGGAAGATCACCTTACCCGCGGCCTTCTCCTGGCGCAGGAACTCACTCAGGGCCTGCATGTAGGGCTTGTCGAACTCATCCCGCAGGGCTTCTTTCCAGCTCGCTTCGAGCTTGATCCGGTCGTCGCTTTCAGTCATCGCGTTATCTGTTCCGTGGCGGTTGCCGGGGCGCTTCCCGCCCGATGGTCGGGCACCCTAAGAAATGCCCACTACCCTTGTCAATCAAGGACGCCAGGAGCAATCCCACATGGACAACCGTCACGACAACGTGAAACTCGCGCTCTACGAGCGCTTTCTCAAGGACGTCGGTGCACTGCCGCCGATGCCGGAGGCCTCCCTGCGCTTGCGCCAGCTGCAGACGGCGGACGCGGCCACCCACGAACAAGCCAGCGCCCTTCTGGAGGCCTGTCCCGTGCTGGCCGAACGCCTGAATGAATTCGCCAGCCTGCCTCTGCTCGGCCACATCCACCCCGGCGCGCAACTGACGGACGTAGTCAGGCAACTGGACGGCAGGCGCCTGGCCAACCTGGTGCTGGCCTTCGAACTGCGGCAGCTGTACGAGGGCAGCGAACCGAGCCTGGAAAAAGTCTTCAACAAGCGCTGGCGTCTCAGCCTGCAACGTGCGGCCCTCAGTGCCGGCCTGGCGCAACACCTGCCCCACCTGGAGGCAGAAGACGCCCTGTTGGCCGGCCTGCTGCAGGACGTCGGCAGCCTGCCGCTGCTGAAGGAACTGCACCAATGGCCGCAAGTGTCACGCCTGGAAGTCGACCTGCAGCGTCTCTGTGAACAACTCTCCGCCGAACTGGGCGTGCTGTTGCTAAGCGCTTGGAAACTGCCCGGCAACATGCAGGACTGCGCCCGCCTGCGCCGCGACTGGTGCCGCCAGCACAAGGGCCCGGTGGATCTGGCGGACGTGGTGCAGGTCGCCAGCCAATTACTGGAAGAACCCCGCGACGACGACCGCCTGGCCCGGCTGCCCGCCTACCAGCGCATGGAGCTACCGGCACCGCAGGTGCTACGCGCCGAACTGGCGGAAGTCGTGGCGTTGTGGATGAAATTGCTGGGTGGGCGAGCGGTGGAGACCGACTGACGGGCTTGTTCACAGCGCCTCCCCCTCCGGAAAGATATGAACCGGAGGGTCAGGAGCGGTGGGTTTACAGCAGCTCGGGAGGCAGCCCTTCGGCTGCTCGGCCAATGAGTTCTTCCTCACCGGGCTCTGCCCCACCCAATCACCCCTGGTGCAAGGCCCGGTAATGACTGGGCGCCATCCCCACCACCTTCCGGAACAGCCGCGAGAAGTAGTAGACGTCTTCGTAACCCAACTGCTCGGCGATCTGCTTCACCCCCTGATCGCCTTCGTCGAGAAGGCGGCAGGCATGTGCCATTTTCAGTTGAATGAAATCCTGGATCGGCGCATGGCCGGTCAGGGCACGGTAGGTCTTGGCGAAGTGGAAGCGCGACAGCTTGAACTGCGCCGCCAACTGGTCGAGGTTGAGGCTGTCGTGAAGATGGGCACGCATCACCGCCTGCACCGCGTCCACGTCCAGCACCCGGCCGGACTTGAGATAGCCCCGCACCGGCAGTACTGCCAGGGAGGTCAGCAGGGTCTGCAATTGATGGGCGGCATGGACGAAATGCGGCAGGTTCAAGCCTTGCTTGCGCAGTCCCAGCAGGCCATCCAGGTCCGCCAGCAGCCTCGGTTGCACGCCGATCCGACGCATGACCGACTGGCCCAACGGACGCAGGTAGTCCTCCACCAGCTCGCCTTCGAAATGCACCCAGTAGATGCTCCAGGGGCGCAGGGCGTCCGAGCCATAGGCATGGGCACGGCCCTTGGGCAACAGCAGCAGGTCACCCCCTGCCACCTCGAATCGTCCATCCCCGCTTTCCAGCCAACCCTGCCCGGAACGGCAGTAGATCAGCAGGCTGTCTTCCGGTTCCAGGCGCTCCATACGGTGCCCCAAGGCCTCCGGGTAGTAGCCCAGGGCCAGTGGATAACAAGCGGAAGTCAACGGATGACGGGCCAGCAGACGGCGCAACCGGGGCGGCGTGGTGAAGCGCACGCCGTTGGCCGGCAGGGGCCAGTTGGATGTCTCGACGGAGCGGCTCATGTTCGTTCTTGTAGTGGCCTGCAATACCAAGATCGTCCATCCCGCAACCAAGATCGTCAATCCACAACTGGATCGGCGGCCGCTATAAAAGCAAGAAACGACAAGGTCCCGTCTTACGGGTGGAGGACCAGATGGCCAAGACACTCCCACAACTGATCGACGGTGAATGGCGCGAAAGCCGCGCCCGCGAGCTGATCGAAGTCACTGACCCGGCAACCCAGGAGGTCCTGGCCCTTGCGCCGAAGGCCACTGCCGAGGAGATCGAGGCCGCTGTCGCCAGCGCCAAGAGTGCCTTCCAGAGCTGGCGCGAAGTCCCGGTGCCGGAGCGCGCCCGGCTGATGCTGCGCTACCAGCAACTGCTCAAGGAGCATCACGACGAACTGGCCGAACTGCTGGCCAGTGAAACCGGCAAGACCTTCGCCGATGCCAAGGGCGACGTCTGGCGCGGAATCGAAGTGGCCGAACACGCCGCCAACGTGGCCAGCCTGATGATGGGCGAGACGGTGGAGAACGTCGCCCGCGAAATCGACACGGCCAGTTGGGTACAGCCGCTGGGCGTATGCGTCGGCATCACCCCGTTCAACTTCCCGGCGATGATCCCGCTGTGGATGTTTCCGCTGGCCATCGCCTGCGGCAACAGCTTCGTCCTCAAGCCGTCCGAGCAAGACCCGCTGACTCCCAACCGCCTCGCCGAGCTATTCATCGAAGCCGGTGCGCCCAAGGGCGTGCTGCAGGTTATCCACGGTGGCCGCGAGCAAGTGGACGCGCTGCTCACCCATCCCGACGTACGTGCCATCTCCTTCGTCGGCTCGGTGCCGGTAGGCCAGCACATCTACCGCACAGGCACCGCCCACCTGAAACGGGTACAGGCCTTTGCCGGCGCCAAGAACCACATGGTGGTGCTGCCCGACGCCCACAAGGACCAGGTGCTGAGCAACCTGGTCGGCGCCAGTTGCGGCGCCGCCGGCCAGCGCTGCATGGCCATCAGCGTGGCGATCTTCGTGGGAGAGGCGCGCCAGTGGATTCCCGAACTGGCTGCGCAGATGGCCGAGCTGCGCCCTGGTCACTGGAAAGATGCCCATTCGGCCTTCGGCCCGTTGATCAGCCAACAGGCCCGTCAGCGCGTGCTGCGGCTGATCGCCGAGGGTAAGGCCGAAGGCGCCGAATGCCTGCTGGACGGCTCTCAATGCCAGGTGCCGGGCTACCCGAACGGCAACTGGCTGGGCCCCACGCTGTTCCGCGGCGTGACGCCGAAGATGGGCCTCTACCGTGAGGAGATCTTCGGCCCGGTGTTGCTGTGCATGGAGGCAGACACCCTGGAAGAGGCCATCGCCCTGGTCAACGCCAACCCCTACGGCAACGGCACCAGTCTGTTCACCCGCTCCGGTGGCGCCGCGCGGCACTTCCAGCACGCGATCGAGGTCGGTCAGGTGGGGATCAACGTCCCTATTCCGGTGCCCCTGCCCTTCTTCTCCTTCACCGGTTGGAAGGGTTCGTTCTATGGCGACCTGCACGCCTACGGCAAGCAGGCGGTGCGCTTCTACACCGAGACCAAGACGGTCACCACGCGCTGGTTCGATGACACACCGGTCACCGGCCCGAACATGACCATCCACCTGAAGTAGGGGCGAGTTCATTCGCCAAGCGGTGCGCAGCATCGCCACGGAACCGAGTACAGGCAGACGACATATGGATTTCGACCTCACCGAAGAACAACGCCTGCTGGTGGACAGCGCCCGCGCCTTTGCCAGCCACGAACTCACCCCTCACGCAGCGGAGTGGGACCGCGACCATCACTTCCCGCTGGAGGTGATCCGCCGGGCCGCCGAACAGGGCTACCTGGGGCTGTACATCAGCGAAGACGATGGAGGCCTGGGCCTTTCCCGGCTGTCGGCCGCGCTGATTTTCGAGCAACTGGCCGCCGGCTGCGTGGCCACCACCGCCTACCTGACCATCCACAACATGGCCGCCTGGATGCTCGCCACCTTCGGCGATAGCGAGCTGAAGGCACACTGGCTGCCCGGGTTGATCAGCGGCGAGCTGCTGGCCTCCTACTGCCTGACCGAACCGGATGCCGGGTCCGATGCCGCCCACCTGCGTACCCGCGCCCGCCGCGACGGCGACCACTACGTGCTGGACGGCAGCAAATGCTTCATCTCCGGCGCCGGCAGCACCCAGGTGCTGATCGTCATGGCGCGTACCGGGCAGGACGGTGCCAAGGGCATCTCCTGCTTCCTGGTGCCCGCCGATGCCGAAGGCATCCGCTACGGCCGCAACGAAGACAAGATGGGCTGGCGTGCCCAGCCGACCCGCACCATCACGTTCGAGGGGGTGCGAATCCCGGCGGGCAATCGCATTGGCCCAGAAGGCGAAGGCTTCGTCTACGCCATGAAGGGCCTGGACGGCGGCCGCCTGAACATTGCCAGCTGTTCCCTTGGCGCCGCCCAGGCGGCCCTGGAACAGAGCCTGCGCTACGTGGAGGAACGCAAGCAGTTCGGCAAGCCATTGGCCGACTTCCAGGCCTTGCAGTTCAAGCTCGCCGACATGCTCACGGCACTCACCGCCAGCCGGCAGATGGTGCGCCTGGCCGCCCACCGCCTGGACCAGCATCACGCGGAGGCCAGCCTCTACTGCGCCATGGCCAAGCGCTTTGCCACCGACCAGTGCTTCGCGCTGTGCAACGAAGCCCTGCAGCTGCATGGCGGCTACGGCTACCTGAACGACTATCCTCTGGAGCGCTGGGTGCGCGATACCCGGGTGCACCAGATCCTCGAAGGCACCAATGAAATCATGCGCGTCATCGTGGCGCGCCGTTTACTGGAACAGGGCGGAACCCTTGACCGTCTGTTGTAAGGAGATGCACATGAGCACTGCCGTAGAACCCTATCAGCCCGGAATCTTCGACCTGACCCACAAGCTGACGGTGGAGAAGCATGGCCACACTGCGCTGATCACCATCAACCACCCGCCGGCCAACACCTGGGACCGCGAGTCGCTGATCGGCCTCAAGCAACTGATCGAGCACCTCAACCGCGACGACGACATCTATGCCCTGGTGGTGACCGGCCAGGGGCAGAAGTTCTTCAGCGCCGGGGCCGACCTCAATCTCTTCGCCGATGGCGACAAGGCCCGCGCCCGTGAGATGGCCCGGCGCTTCGGCGAGGCGTTCGAGGCCCTGCGCGACTTCCGTGGCGTGTCCATCGCCGCGATCAACGGCTACGCCATGGGTGGCGGCCTGGAATGCGCCCTGGCCTGCGATATCCGCATCGCCGAGCGCCAGGCGCAGATGGCCCTGCCAGAAGCCGCCGTGGGCCTGCTGCCCTGCGCCGGTGGCACTCAGGCCCTGCCCTGGCTGGTGGGCGAAGGTTGGGCCAAGCGCATGATCCTGTGCGGCGAGCGCGTGGATGCGGAAACCGCCCTGCGCATTGGCCTGGTGGAACAGGTGGTGGACAGCGGCGAAGCCCGTGGCACTGCCCTGCTGCTGGCGTCCAAGGTGGCGCGGCAAAGCCCGGTTGCCGTACGCACCATCAAACCGTTGATCCAGGGCGCACGCGAGCGTGGGCCGAATGGCTGGCTGCCGGAAGAGCGTGAGCGCTTCGTCGACCTGTTCGACGCCGACGACACCCGCGAAGGCGTCAACGCCTTCCTGGAAAAACGCGACGCGCACTGGCGCAACAAATGACCGAACGCTGGACGAGAACGACTATGAATGTGAGTTTCGAAGAACGCAGCGGCCTGCACGGTGCCCGTATCGGCATCGCCAGCCTGGACGCCGAGGCCAGCCTCAACGCCCTGTCCCTGCCGATGATCGAGGCCCTGGACGCCAAGCTGCGCGCCTGGGCCGAAGACCCGGAAATCGTCTGTGTGCTGCTGCGCGGCAATGGTCCCAAGGCCTTCTGCGCCGGCGGCGACGTGCGCAAGCTGGTGGACGCCTGCCGCGAGCAGCCTGGCGTGGTGCCGCCGCTCGCGGGTCGCTTCTTCTCCGACGAATATCGCCTCGACCACCGCATCCACACCTACCCCAAACCGCTGATCTGCTGGGCCCATGGCCATGTGCTGGGCGGTGGCATGGGCCTGATGCAGGGTGCCTCGATCCGTATCGTCACTCCGTCCAGCCGCCTGGGGATGCCGGAAATCAACATCGGCCTCTATCCCGACGTGGGCGGCAGCTGGTTCCTCACCCGCCTGCCCGGCAAGCTCGGCCTGTTCCTGGGCCTGGGGGCCGGCACCATCAACGCCCACGACGCGCTGGATCTCGACCTGGCCGACCGATTCCTCCTGGAAGACCAGCAGGATGCCCTGCTCGCCGGCCTGGTCCAGCTCAACTGGCAAGACCAGCCCGACGCCCAGCTCAACAGCCTGCTCAAGGCGCTGGAGCACGAATCGCGCAGTCAATTGCCGGAAGCCCAGTGGCTGCCGCGGCGCAAACGCATCGACGAGCTGCTGGATGTAGCTGACCTGCCGGCGGCCTGGAAAGCCATGACCGCCCTGCAACACGATAGCGACGTACCGCTGGCGCGCGCCGCCAAGACACTGGCCGCAGGTTGCCCGCTCACCGCCCACCTGGTCTGGGAACAGATCCGCCGGGCGAAGCACCTGTCGCTCGCCGACGTCTTCCGCATGGAATACGCCATGAGCCTGAACTGCTGCCGCCACCCGGAGTTTCCCGAAGGCGTGCGCGCACGGCTGATCGACAAGGACAACGCGCCGCGTTGGCACTGGCCAGATGTGGCGGCCATTCCCCGTGCGGTGATCGATGCCCATTTCGAGCCGGTGTGGGAAGGCCGGCACCCGCTGGACGATCTCTGAGACGCTGATCGCTACCGCGCAGCACCGGACAAGGAGAACCACGATGAGCAAGATCGCCTTTATCGGACTGGGCCACATGGGCCTGCCCATGGCCCGCAACCTGCTCAAGGCCGGCCATGACCTCCGGGTTTACGACCTGGTGCAAGCCGCCATCGACGAACTGGCGGCCGAAGGCGCCAAGCCGGCACGGGACGCGCGGGACGCAGTCAGCGGTACCCAGGTGGTGATCACCATGCTGCCGGCCAGCAAACACGTGGAAGGCTTGCTGCTCGGAGACGGCGGCCTGCTGGCGTCCATCGCCCCCAGCAGCCTGCTGCTGGAATGCTCGACCATCGCCCCCGAATCCGCGCGCAAGGTGCATGCGGCGGCCAAGGCGCGCGGCATCGAGCTACTGGATGCGCCGGTATCGGGCGGCACGGCCGGTGCGGCGGCGGGCACCCTGACCTTCATGGTGGGCGGCGAAGCGGCGGCACTGGAAAAGGCACGGCCGGTCTTCGAGGCCATGGGCAAGAACATCTTCCACGCCGGCCCTGACGGCGCCGGCCAGGTGGCCAAGGTGTGCAACAACCAGTTGCTGGCGGTGCAGATGATCGGCACCGCCGAGTCCATGGCCCTGGGCGTGGCCAACGGCCTCGACCCGGCCATCCTCGCCGAGATCATGCGCCAGAGCTCGGGCGGCAACTGGGTGCTGGAACGCTACAACCCCTGGCCGGGCGTGATGCCCAACGCGCCGGCGAGCAGGGACTACGACGGCGGTTTCATGGCCGAGTTGATGACCAAGGATCTGGGCCTGGCCCAGGAGACCGCGCAGCACAGCCTCTCCAGCACCCCCATGGGCGCCCTGGCGCTGCAGCTCTATCGCCTGCTGCTCAAGCAGGGCAAGGGCAAGAAGGATTTCTCGGTGGTGCAGAAGCTGTTCACGGAGTGAGGTCAGGAGGCGCTGGGCGGGAACCCGTAGGCGGTGGATAGAAGCGCACTATCCACCCTTGGCTCGATCAGCGCTCGCGCAGAGCCTCAGCCCTGGCGCGGACGATAGGCTTGAGCAGGTAGCTCAGGATGCTCTTCTTGCCGGTCATGATATCCACCGAAGCAACCATGCCGGGAATGATCAGCAGCGGGTTCTGGTCGCTACCCAGGTGGCTCTTCTGGGTGCGTAACTTGATCAGGTAGAAGCTGTTGCCGTCTTCGTCCGTAATGGTGTCCGCGCCGATCTGCTCCAGATCGGCGGTCAGCCCGCCATAGATGGTGAAGTCATAGGCGGTGAACTTGACCATGGCGCGTTGTCCGGGGTGCAGGAAGGCAATGTCCTGCGGCCGGATGCGTGCTTCTACCAGCAGCGTGTCGTCCAGCGGCACGATCTCCACCAGGTCGCTGCCCGGCTGGATTACGCCACCGATAGTGTTGACCAGCAACTGCTTGACGATTCCCCGCACCGGCGAGGTGACCAGGGTGCGCTTGACCCGGTCCTCCAGGGCCTTGCCGGTGGCGTTGGCCTTGTTCAGCTCGGTACGCGCCTCGTTCAACTGGGCCAGCGCCTCGCTGCGAAAGCGCGAGCGGGTCTCGGCGATCTTGCGCTCGGCTTCCTTGATCGCTGACTCGGCGCGGGGAATGGCCAGGCTAGTGGCTTCCAGCTCGCCTCGGTTCTCCACTTCGGCACGGCGCAGGCGCAGCACTTCCACCTTGGAGATCGCACCCTGGGCCACCAGGGGCTCGGAGATGGCGATCTCCTGACGCAGCAGTTGCAGGCTGTTGCGGTATTGGCCTTGTTTGGAGATGAACTCCTGCAGTTCCTGGCGGCGCTGCACCAGTTGTTCCTCGAGGCCGGCCACCTCTTCCTGGAGCTGCTGCTGCCGGCTGCGGTACAGGGCGTCCTCGCTGCCCGCCTGCTCGGGGGCGACGTTGCGAAGCGCTTCGGAGATTTCCAGCGGGCGGTCGTCAACCTCGGCGCTCAGGCGCTCGACCCGCAGCTGCATGGCGTTGCGGTCAGCCTCGGTCTCGCCGACGTTCGATTCGAAACGGGTCGGGTCCAGACGCAGCAACGGATCACCCACTTCCACCACCTGGCCCTCGTGGATGAAGAGCTCGGACACGATGCCGCCTTCCAGGTTCTGCACCTTCTGCAACTTCGAGGAGGGAATCGCCTTGCCTTCGCCACGGGTGACTTCATCCACCTGGGCAAAGTGCGCCCAGAGCGCCATGAACAGGGTGAAGCCGATGAGGGTCCAGATGGTCAGCCGCACGACGCGCGGTGCATCTTCCACCAGGGCCTTGTTGACCTCCGGCAGCGGTTGGTCGGACAGCGAGTCACCGCCCTTGAAGTACTGGCGCAGCGCGCCGAAGCCCTTATGCGACACTGATCTGCCCCTTCTTCAGCGCTTCCATGACCGCTTCCTTCGGGCCGTCGGCAATGACCCGGCCACGGTCGATGATCAACAGACGATCCACCAGCGAAAGCATCGAGGCGCGGTGAGTGACCAGCAACAGGGTCTTGTTGGCGATCACCGAGGCGAGGCGTTCCTTGAGGCGCTCCTCGCCAGGGTTGTCCATCGAACTGGTGGGTTCGTCGAGCAGCAGGATCGGCGGGTCGAGCAGCAAGGCGCGCGCCAGGGCAACGTTCTGCCGCTGGCCGCCGGAGAGGTTCTGCCCGCGCTCCCCGACCTGCAGCTCATAGCCCTGCGGATGCATCCGGGCGAATTCGTGCACGCCGGACAGCTCCGCCGCCTGCAATACCAATTCGTCTTCCACATAGCGGGCGCCAGACATCAGGTTGTCGCGCAGGGTACCGCTGAACAACTGGATATCCTGAGGGACGTAGCCGACGTTGTGGCGCAGCTCGCTGACGTCCAGCTGGCGGATATCGGTGCCGTCCACCAGCAGACTGCCGGAGTCAGCCTGGTAGAGCCCGACGATCAGCTTGGCCAGGGAGCTCTTGCCCGAACCGCTGCGGCCGATGATGCCGATCTTCTCGCCCGGGCGGATGATCAGGTTGACATCGCTCAGGGCCGGGATCTGCTGATGCGGGTAGGTGAAGCTGATCTGCCGCAGCTCAAGGCTGCCCTGCAGCTTGGAACGGACCAGGGGTTGCTCGCCCTCCTGGCGCTCCTGGGGCAGGTCCATCATCTGGTCCACGGAAATCATGGTCAGGCGCGCCTGCTGATAGCGCGTGAGCAGGCCAGAGAGTTGGGTCAGCGGCCCAAGGGCTCGGCCGTTGAGCATGTAGCAGGCGATCAGCCCGCCCATGCTGAGGTCCCCGTCCATGATCAGGTACACCCCGGCGACGATCATCACCACACCGGCCAGTTGCTGGATCATCAGCGTCAGGTTCATCGCCAGGCTGGAGAGCATCTTCACCCGCAGCTCGAGGCGGCCAAGGGTGCCGATGGTCTGCTCCCAGAGGTACTGGCGGTCGCTCTCGGCGTTGTTGACCTTCACCGCATCGAGACCGGCGAGGGTTTCGATCAGGCTCGACTGACGTTCGGCGGCCAGCGCCATGGTGCGGTCCATGGTTGCCACCAGCGGCTTCTGCAACAACCAGCTGATGCCCATGGCCAGCGGGAAGGCAAGGATCGGAATCCATACCAGATGTCCGCCCAGCAGGCCGATCACCAGTAGGATCAACAGGGTGAACGGCAGGTCGATGACGCTGGTCAGGGTCAGCGAGGCCAGGAAGTCCCGTAGCGTCTGGAACTCATGGATGTTCTGGGCAAAGCTGCCGACCCGCATCGGGCGGTACTTCATCGCCATGCCGACGATGCGCTCGAACAAGGTGGCGGAGATGATCAGGTCGGTCTTCTTGCCAGCCAGGTCAAGGCACAGGCCGCGCATGGTCTTGAGCAGCAGGTCGAAGAAGTAGGCGCCAGAAATACCGATGGCCAGCACCCAGAGGGTCGCGGCGGCCTGGTTGGGCACTACGCGGTCGTACACGTTCATCACGAAAAGCGGCGCGCCGAGGCCGATCAGGTTGATCAGCAGGCTCGCGGCGACGGCATCGATGTAGAGCCAGCGCGAGCGCTTCAGGGTGTCGCGGAACCAGGACTGGGTGCGCGGAATCAGGCTGCCCTGGTTGAGGTCGTACTTGTGCTGGGGTTGGGCGAAGAACACCTGGCCGCTGTAGTCCTCCTGCAGCAACTCGCGGGAAACCTTCACCTCGCCGCCATCGCTCTCGCTGAGCAGCAGGCGAGCAGTTCCATCGTCGCTCCAGCCGAGCATCACCGCGCAACGGCCTTCCTTGAGCAGCAGCAGCGCGGGCATGGCGATCTTCGGGATCTGCTCCAGGCGACGCTGCAGGAGGCGCCCCTGCAGACCGGCACGGGCCGCGGCGCGGGGCAGCAGTTCGGCAGTCAGGCGCTGTTTAGGCAGCGGCAGGCCACTGGTGAGCATGGCCCGGTTGGCGGGTTTGCGGTGCAGGACGCAAAGGGATAGCAGCGAATCCAGCAACGGATCGTCATGCTGCCCACGGGGATCGGTATTGAGTTGAATCGGGCTGACTTCTGGATCCACGCCTGGGCACTCTGCTCTGGGTTCTACGAAAGACTCTGCCTGGAGCCGGACTCACCGCCAGGGCGAAGCAGGCGCTTCGCCCTGGCGGTGCAGGTGGGATCCAGGGATTCAGTTCAAGCCGGGAAGGGTTGCCTGTGGCTTCAGTTCGGTCTGTACGACCGTTGCCATCGGTGCCACCACTCCCTGGCTCTTCAGCAACTCGCCTATGGTCGCCTTGATGCGGTACTGAGTAAACAGCTCGGTGTAACGCAGATCCACCAAGCGACGCGAGGCAGTGAAGAGTTCGTTCTCGCTGTCCAGCAGGTCGAGCAAGGTACGTTCGCCGATGCTGAATTGCTGTTGGTAGGACGCACGCACGCGGGTGCTGTAGTCAACGTACTGCTGGGCAATCGGCACCTGCTCTCGGGCGTTATTCAGGGCGTTCCAGGACAGGCCCAGTTCCTCGTTCAGCACACGCAGGGCGTTGTTGCGGATGTCCAGCGCTTCGTTGATCTGGTAGGCCTTGGACTCCAGGTCAGCCTTGTTGCTGCCACCGGCGAACAGGTTGTAACGCATGCGCAACATTGCCTGCCATTCGTTGACGTGGCCGTTCTCGCCGTCCAGGTCATTGTCCGCCCCACGGGACAATTCGGCATCGAAGCGCGGATAGAAGAAGGACTTGGCGGCGTCATACTGCTTCTCGGCAGCGGCGACATCGGACTCCGCGGAGCGCAGGATCGGGCTGTTGGCAAGCAGGGTCTGGCGAGCCGACTCCAGGGACTCCGGCAATTGCCCTGGCAGGCCAGCCGGCTCGCTGAGTTCCACCGGATCCACGCCCACGACGCTGTAGAAATTGGTGCGAGCGTCACTCAGGTTGGTCTGTTCGGTGATCAGGTTGTTGCGGGCCTGGGCCAGGCGAGCTTCTGCCTGGTCCTGGTCGGCCAGGCGCCCTACCCCACGCTCACTGCGCAGGGTGATCTGGTCGAAGATGCGTTCGTGGCTGCGCAGGTTTTCCTGGGCCAGGCGCACCATCTCCTGGCGGCGCAGCACGTCGATATAGACCTGGGCCACGTCCAGCGCGGTGCGCTCGGAAGTACCGAGCAACGAGTACGCGCGGGAGTTGACAGTGGCCTGCTGGCGGCCGACCTCGTTCTTGGTGGCGAAGCCATCGAACACCATCTGTTGCAGACGCAGGCTGGACTCACCACGGGTCATGGTCTTCCAGTGGTCGTCGCCGGTGGCGCGAGTGGTGGTGTTGTCAGTGCCCTCACGGCCATATCCCCCCAGCAGGTCCACCGAAGGCAGATACCCCCCTTTGGCAGCCTGAAGCTGTTTGTCGGCCGACAGACGGCTGTTCACCCCAGCCTGGACCTCCGGATGGGCATCCATGGCACGTTGCATTGCCTCGGAGAGGCTCTGAGCGTGGGCGGGCAGGCTGACAGCCAGGGCAAACGGGAGAACGGCGGAGAAGCGCAGACGCATGTTCTTGGCATCCTTTTCGTTGAATTGGAGGTCCGGAAACTTCACCGGAAGCGGCCTTTTTTCGAGGCTGGGACGTCGTGATACGAGTCACACTTTACGGCACGGGACGAGCGATGAATATCAAAGTGACAGCATGCATTCGATTGTTTAGGATGAGAGTCAATTGGTCAATACTTTGGCATATTCCCAATAGCCAATCGTAATAAGCCAATTTATTGGCGCCACCTTTACGCCACGCCTTAACTATAGAAAGGGAATGTCAGTCCTGCGCTTGGTCGTCGACGGAACGACCCCCAGCGACGACAAGCCAGCTGAGAGCCACTCCAGGAGAGTCACCCCATGAGCAGTGTCGTTGCGATCGTCAAAAGCATTGTCGGCCAGGTATTTGCCATGTCGCCCGAGGGTATCCAGCGCCTGCTCATCGAAGGCGACAGACTCTTCAAGGGCGATCAGTTGCAAACCGGCCTCGAAGGCATGGTGACGCTCGAACTCACCGATGGCCGCACCGTCGACCTCGGCCGCGATAGCCAGTGGAGCGAATCCGATACGGACGCCAGCACTGGAGCCCAGGCGCCCCAGCCGGCCACGCAGACGCCCGCCGATGACGTTGCACAACTGCAGAAGGCCATCGAGGCGGGTGTCGACCCGACCAGGGAACTCGAAGCCACTGCGGCCGGCCCGAGCGCGGGTGGCGCTGGTGGTGGTGCCGCCGGTGGCGGCCATAGTTTCGTGATGCTGGATGCGACGGGTGACCGCGTCGACCCAACCATTGGTTTCCCCACTGGAACCGAGCCACTGGCCGGCGCAGCGCTGGTCGAAGAGGACGGCACTCCGACCGTAGATGCCACGCTCCCGTCGAACGATAGCCAGCAGCCCATCCCTGATGTGCCGGATAGCCCTAACGCGTCCCCGCAAGGCCAGGACGCCAGCATCTCCACTGACGAAGACACCCCGATCACAGGACAGCTGGGGGCCACCGACCCCGATGGCGACCCGCTCACCTATGCGCCTGGCGACGCCCCGCGCAACGGCACCGTGGCGATCAACCCGGATGGCTCCTACACCTACACGCCCAACCCGAACTTCAACGGCACCGACAACTTCACGGTCATCGTCGATGACGGCAAAGGCGGCACCGACACGATCGTCGTCACCATTGGCGTGAATCCGGTAAACGACGCCCCCGTTGCAGCCAACGATGGCCCGACTGCGGTCACCGAGGACACGCCCGCCACCGGAAACGTGCTGACCAACGACAGCGACTCCGACGGCGATACCCTCACCGTCACCCAGTTCACGGTGGGCGGCACGACCTACACCGCCGGCCAGACCGCCAACCTCACCGGCGTTGGCACCCTAGTGATCAACGCCAACGGCAGCTACACCTTCACCCCGGCGCCGAACTACAGCGGCCCAGTACCGACCGCGACCTACACCGTCAGCGACGGCACCACGACCGATACCGCCGAACTGAACTTCGCCGATGTCACCTCGGTGGACGATGCGGCCGCTCTGGTCGCTGACAGCAACACCGTCGCCGAGGACAACCCCGCCACCGGCAACGTGCTCGGCAACGACAGCGATGTGGATAACACCCTCAGCGTTGCCAGCTTCAGCGTGGCCGACGTCACCGGCACCTTCACCGCAGGTTCCAGCGCGGTAATCGCAGGCATCGGTACCCTGACCATCGCCGCCAACGGCAACTACACCTTTACTCCGGTAGCCAACTGGAACGGTGACGTGCCGCAGGTCACCTACACCACCAACACCGGCAGCAGCTCGACGCTGGACATCAGCGTCACCCCGATGAACGATGCCCCCGAAGCGGGTAACGATGGTCCGGTCCCGGTAAGCGAGGACACCCCGACCACCGGCAACGTGCTGACCAACGACAGCGATGTAGAAGGCGATACCCTCACGGTCACCCAGTTCACGGTGGGCGGCACGACCTACACCGCCGGCCAGACCGCCAACCTCACCGGCGTTGGCACCCTGGTGATCAACACCAACGGCAGCTTCACCTTCACTCCGGCCCCGAACTACAACGGCCCGGTACCCACTGCGACCTATACCGTCACCGACGGTTCGGCCACCGATACCGGCGAGCTGAGCTTCGGCAACGTCAGCCCGGTCAATGATGCACCGGTCGCCAGCAATGACGGCCCGACTGCGGTGGCCGAAAACACCCCCGCCAGCGGCAATGTACTGACCAATGACAACGACGCCGATGGCGATACCCTGACCGTTACCGGTTTCAGCTTCGGCGGAACCAGTTACCTGGCTGGCCAGACCGCGACCATCAATGGCGTCGGCTCGCTGGTGATCAATGCCAACGGCAGCTTCACCTTCACCCCGGCGCTGAACTACAACGGCCCGGTACCGACCGCGACCTACACCGTCAGCGACGGCAGTCTGACTGATACCGCCGAGCTGAGCTTTGCTGACGTCACTCCGGTCGACGATGCCTCCGCCCTGGTCGCCGACAGCAACACCGTCGCAGAAGACAACCCGGCCACTGGCAACGTGCTAGGCAACGACAGCGATGTGGATAACACCCTCAGCGTCGCCAGCTTCAGCGTGGCGGGCGTCACTGGCAGCTTCACCGCAGGTCAGACTGCCACCATCACCAACGTGGGTACCTTCACCCTCGGCAGCAACGGTGATTACACCTTCACCCCCGCGCAGAACTGGAACGGTTCGGTACCGCAAGTCACCTACGTCACCAACACCGGCAGCGAGAGCACGCTGAACATCACCGTCACGCCGGTGGACGATGCGTCGGTGGTGGCTCCTGACACCGACACCGTCACCGAGGACAACTCGGCCACCGGCAACGTACTGGGCAACGACGGCGATGTGGATAACACCCTCAGCGTTGCCAGCTTCAGCGTGGCTGGTGTCACCGGCAGCTTCACCGCAGGTCAGACTGCCACCATCACCAACGTGGGTACCTTCACCCTCGGCAGCAACGGTGATTACACCTTCACCCCGGCCGCTAACTGGAACGGTGAGGTGCCGCAGGTCACCTACACCACCAACACCGGCAGCAGCTCGACGCTGAACATCACCGTCACCCCGGTGAACGACGCACCGCTGGCCAGTAACGATGGCCCGATTGCGGTCACCGAAGACACCCCAGCCATCGGCAATGTCCTGACCAATGACAGCGACATCGATGGCGACACCCTGACCGTCACTCAGTTCGAAGTGGACGGCACCACCTACACGGCCGGCCAGACCGCGACTATCACTGGCATCGGCTCGCTGGTGATCAATGCCAACGGCAGCTTCACCTTCACTCCGGCGCCGAACTACAACGGTCCGGTACCGATAGCGACCTACACCGTCAGCGACGGTACCGCCACCGACACCGCCGAGCTGAGCTTCGGCAACGTCACCCCGGTCGACGATGCCTCCGTCCTGGTCGCGGACACCAACACCGTCGCCGAGGACAACCCCGCCACCGGCAACGTGCTCGGCAACGACAGCGATGTGGATAACACCCTGACTGTTGCCAGCTTCAGCGTGGCTGGCGCCACTGGCAGCTTCACCGCCGGTTCCAGCGCGGTCATCGCCGGCGTCGGTACCCTGACCATCGCAGCCAATGGCAACTACACCTTCACTCCGGTGGCCAACTGGAACGGCGCGGTACCGCAAGTCACCTACGTCACCAATACCGGCAGCAGCTCCACGCTGGATATCACCGTCACGCCGGTGGACGATGCGTCCGCCCTGGTCGCCGACAGCAACACTGTCACCGAGGACAACCCCGCTACCGGCAACGTGCTGGGCAACGACAGCGATGTGGATAACACCCTCAGCGTCGCCAGCTTCAGCATCAATGGCGTCACCGGCAGCTTCACTGCAGGTTCCAGTGCGGTCATCGCCGGCGTCGGTACCCTGACCATCGCAACCAATGGCAACTACACCTTCACTCCGGTGGCCAACTGGAACGGTGAGGTGCCGCAAGTCACCTACGTCGCCAACACCGGCAGCAGCTCGACGCTGGATATCACCGTGACTCCGGTCGACGATGCGTCCGTCCTGGTCGCCGATAGCAACACCGTCGCCGAAGACAACCCGGCCACCGGCAACGTGCTCGGCAACGACAGCGATGTGGATAACACCCTCACCGTCGCCAGCTTCAGCGTGGCTGGCGTCACTGGCAGCTTCACCGCAGGCTCCAGTGCCGTCATCGCTGGCGTTGGCACGTTGACCATCGCCGCCAATGGCAACTACACCTTCACCCCGGCCACCAACTGGAACGGTTCGGTACCGCAAGTCACCTACGTCACCAACACCGGCAGCAGCTCGACGCTGGATATCACCGTGACTCCGGTCGACGATGCCTCCGCCCTGGTCGCCGACAGCAACACCGTCGCCGAGGACAATCCGGCCACTGGCAACGTGCTGGGCAACGACAGCGATGTGGATAACACCCTGACCGTTGCCAGCTTCAGCGTGGCTGGCGTCACCGGCAGCTTCAGCGCCGGTTCCAGCGCCGTCATCGCCGGCGTCGGCACCCTGACCATCGCCACTAATGGCAACTACACCTTCACTCCGGCGGCCAACTGGAATGGCGCGGTGCCCGAAGTCACCTACGTCACCAACACCGGCAGCGAGAGCACGCTGGATATCACTGTCACGCCGGTGGACGATGCCTCCGTCCTGGTCGCGGACACCAACACCGTCACCGAAGACAACCCCGCCACCGGCAACGTGCTGGGCAACGACAGCGATGTGGATAACACCCTCAGCGTTGCCAGCTTCAGCATCAATGGCGTCACCGGCAGCTTCACCGCAGGTTCCAGCGCGGTCATCGCTGGCGTCGGTACCCTGACCATCGCCACCAACGGCAACTACACCTTCACCCCGGTGGCCAACTGGAACGGCGAGGTGCCGCAGGTAACCTACGTCACCAACACCGGCAGCGAGAGTACGCTGGATATCAGCGTCACCCCGGTAAACGACGCGCCGCTGGCGACCAACGATGGCCCGATTGCGGTCACCGAAGACACTCCGGCCATCGGTAACGTGCTGACCAACGACAGCGACCCGGAAAATGACGCGCTGACCGTCACTCAGTTCGAAGTGGACGGCACCACCTATGCGGCCGGCCAGACAGCCTCCCTCGCGGGCGTCGGCACACTGGTGATCAATGCCAACGGCAGCTTTACCTTCACCCCGGCCCCGAACTACAACGGCCCGGTGCCCACCGCGACCTATACCGTCACCGACGGCACCGCCACCGATACCGCCGAGCTGAGCTTCGGCAACGTCACCCCGGTAGACGATGCCTCCGTCCTGATCGCTGACACCAACACTGTCACCGAAGACAACCCGGCCACCGGCAACGTGCTGGGTAACGACAGAGATGTGGATAACACCCTCAGCGTCGCCAGCTTCAGCGTGGCCGGTATCACTGGCAGCTTCACCGCTGGCTCCAGTGCCGTCATCGCTGGCGTCGGCACCCTGGCCATCGCCGCCAATGGCAACTACACCTTTACCCCGGTGGCCAACTGGAACGGCGAGGTGCCGCAAGTCACCTACGTCACCAACACCGGCAGCGAGAGCACGCTGGATATCAGCGTCACCCCGGTGAACGACGCGCCGCTGGCGACCAACGATGGCCCGATTGCGGTCACCGAAGACACCCCGGTAAATGGCAATGTCCTGACCAATGACAGCGACATCGATGGCGACACCCTGACCGTCACCCAGTTCGAAGTGGACGGCACCACCTATGCGGCCGGCCAGACCGCGACTATCAATGGCGTCGGCTCGCTGGTGATCAATGCCAACGGCAGCTTCACCTTCACTCCGGCGCCGAACTACAACGGCCCGGTACCGACGGCGATCTATACCGTTTCCGATGGCAACCTCACCGACACCGCCGAGCTGAGCTTCGGCAACGTCACCCCGGTAGACGATGCCTCCGTCCTGATCGCTGACACCAACACCGTCGCCGAGGACAACCCCGCCACCGGCAACGTGCTGAGCAACGACAGCGATGTGGATAACACCCTCAGCGTCGCCAGCTTCAGCGTGTCCGGCGTCACCGGCAGCTTCACCGCCGGTTCCAGCGCGGTCATCGCCGGCGTCGGTACCCTGACCATCGCCGCCAATGGCAACTACACCTTCACTCCGGCGGCCAACTGGAACGGCGAGGTGCCGCAGGTAACCTACGTCACCAACACCGGCAGCAGCTCGACGCTGAATATCACCGTCACGCCGGTGGACGATGCCTCCGCCCTGGTCGCCGACAGCAACACTGTCACCGAGGACAACCCCGCCACCGGCAACGTGCTGAGCAACGACAGCGATGTGGATAACACGCTCACCGTTGCCAGCTTCAGCGTGGCTGGCGTCACTGGCAGCTTCACCGCCGGCCAGACTGCAACCATCGCCAACGTGGGTAGCTTCACCCTCGGCAGCAACGGTGATTACACCTTCACCCCGGTCGCCAACTGGAACGGCTCGGTGCCGCAGGTCACCTACACCACCAATACCGGTAGCAGCAGCACGCTGAGTATCACCGTAACTCCGGCCAACGACGCGCCGGAAACCATTGCAGCCACTGGCAGCGGTAATGAAGACACGGTGATCGCCGTCAACCTCAGCGGTTCGGATATCGACGGCACCGTCGCCAGCTTCAAGCTGACCTCGCTGCCGGCCAACGGCACCTTCTACAGCGATGCCGCCGCCACCGACCCGCTCAGCACCAGCAGCGTCATCAACGCGGCGAGCAATGGCGCGACCATCTACTTCAAACCCAACGCCAACTGGAATGGCACAACCACCTTCCAGTACGCCTCCACCGACAACCAGGGCCTGGCGGATGCCACCCCGGCAACCGGCACCATTACCGTCAACCCGTTCAACGATGCACCGGTATTCGGTACCGCCAGCGGAACCGCAACCGTCTCTGAAGAGGGGCTGACCAGCGGCTCGCCGGACACTACCGGGGCACCGACTGACTCAACCAATGCACAGGTCGCGAACGGCACCTTCGCTATCAGCGACATCGACGGGCCAAGCCTGAATGTAACGCTGACGGCGCCAACCACTGCCCTGACCTCGAATGGGATTCCCCTTGCGTGGTCCGGCAGTGGTACGTCTACGTTGAGCGCTACAGCTGGTGGCCAGACAATCATGACCATCAGTATCACCAGCTCGGGCGCCTATACCGTTACATTGCTCGGCCAGCTGGATCATGCGGTGGCGAATGCGGAGGATGTGCGTGGCTTTACAGTGGCGGTGACTGCCAGCGACGGCGTGAATTCCTCCAGCGGGACCTTACAGATCAACGTCGAAGACGATGCGCCAGTCATGGCGACCCCGATGCAATGCATTCTTCTCGACTCGTCCAGTGCCACAGCCATTGGTGAACTCAATCTGTCGATTGGCGCCGACGCCAATGGTGCATCGATTCAGTTCAGCACAACCACCGGTGTATCCGTCGACAGCAGCGGATACATCCTCAGCACCACTCTGGACAAAAGCGGTAACGAGATCAGTACTTCCAGCTATCTGACTTACCAGGGGAGCAAGCTGCATTACGTGACCGGGACCAATTCCGTGAGCGCCTTGGCGGCCAATGGAACCGAGGTATTCAGGATTACTGCAGACCCAATCAGTGGCCAATACAAGGTCACCAACTTCGTCGATCTGGACTCGCCCTCCTCGGTACTCAGCAACTTCAATCTCTCGGGCGGAAATTCGGGTCTCTACGACTTGGGCACCAATAGCAGGTTCTCGCTTCAAGCCTCGGCTACGGCCAACGGCGTAGCTGACACCGTGAACACCAGCAACAACAGTTTCGGAGTCGGTACCGGCCAATCGATCGATACGGGTGATCTGCTCAACTTCACTTTCATCGACAAGAGCACCAATCAGACGACTGACTTGACGTCTGTCACACTGACCACAGACAAGTTAGGCAACAACGAGTCCCTCACCTGGTCGGCCTATAACTCGTCCGGAGCCCTCGTTGGCGCCGGGACGCTGAATGGCGTGTCCAGTGGCACAACCACCTTCACGATTGACGCCAGCAAGCTCAACAGTGGCCAGTTCGAGTTCAGCACCATCAAATTCGGTGCGGGCTCCGGCACCTCGTACAAGCTGATCATCGACTCTCTCACCGGACAGACCGAAGCCTACGACCAGCGGATTACGCTGGGCGTCAAGGCAACGGACGGAGACCAGGACAGCACGGCCAGCCAACCCCTGCAGATCACCTTCGACTCGGACAACACCCTCCAGGCGGGCTCTACTGGCACCGCCCTGGGTGGCGCAGCCGGAGCTAACAACCTGATTGGCGGCGTCGGCGACGACACCCTCACTGGAGGCAAGGGCAGCGACACCCTGTGGGGCGGCGAGGGCGCCGACACCTTCGTCTGGAAGGCCGGGGATGCAGGTACCGCAGGCGACCCCGACCTGGATGTGGTGCAGGACTTCAAGACCAGCGAGAGCGACAAGCTGGACCTGAGCGATCTGCTGCAAGGGGAAACCACTGCCAGCATCGACAACTTCCTCAAGTTGATCGTCGATACCGGCACCGGCACCGGCACCGGCCACGCTACCCTGCTGGTCAGTAAGGAAGGCCACCTGAACGACAGCGAGGTCGCGGCCAACCACGCCGACCTGGCCATCACCCTGGAAGGCGCAGCCAACCAGTTGAGCGGGGCGTCGATCAACTCGTTGATCGCAGGTGCCGACCCGACCATCAAGATCGACCACAGCTGACGGCTGTCCCTGCCCGCAATCACCCCGGTGGTTGCGGGCAGGGAGGCTCTGCCTTCATCCTGCGGCAATCTTCCAGGGAGAACCTCCATGCTCTACATCCAGCGCGACGAAGAAGGAAGGCTGGTTCGCGTCGAAGCGGCCGAGTTCGACGAGATGACCGGCAGCCTGCCGGCCGACGACCAGGATATCCAGGCCTGGTACGCCAATCTGGCGATGCAAAGCAGCCTGCTGCAACTGAAGCAGAGCGACCTGGACATGATCCGGGTGCTCGACGACCTGATCACTGTGCTGATGGCCAAAGGCGTGATCCGCATCACCGACCTGCCGCCGGCAGCACAGTCCAAGCTGCTCAGCCGGAATCAGGCGCGGGAAGCCCTTGGGGGGATTTCACGGCTGATCGTCGACGAAGAGGAAGACGCGGGCTCGGGGCTGATCTGAGCCCCGAGGTCTCGATCACCTTCCCCCGATGGCACTAACGCCAGGGGGCGGGTGCGCCGAACAGTTGGCCCTGTACGCCCTGGAACCCCATTCCCCGCAGCACTTCCAGCTCCCCTTCGGTTTCCACTCGCTCGGCAATCAGTGGCAGGTCGATGCTGTGGGCCGCACGTTGCATGGCCTCGATGAACAGGCGTTTGTCGGCTTCCAGGTCAATTGCACGGATATAGCTGCCATCCACCTTCAGGTAGGCCAGGCCGAGACGGGCCAGGTTGCCGATCATGCTGAAGCGGCCACCGAAGTGCTGCAGGCTCAGACTGAAACCCAGTTCGCGCAGGCGGCGAGTGAGCCGTTCCAGGACCGCTTGCTCGGGCAGTTGATCCTCCTCCAGCTCCAGCACCAGACGCGGCCCCAACTGGGCGTGCCTGCGCAATAGCTCGAAGGCTTTGTCCAGCGCCTGGGGTTCGCGCAGCAACGCGCCGGAAAGGTTGAGCGCCAGGGTTTCACCATGGCTGGCCATCTGCTGCAGCACCAGCTCCAGCATCAGCAGGTCGAGGCGCGCCATCCAGCCGAAGCGCTGCAGCCAGGGCAGGAAACGACCGGCCGGGATGTTCTCGCCGCGCTCGTCGCGCAGGCGTGACAGCACCTTGTAATGCAGTACCCGCGAGCGATCGCGACTGTCCACCACCGGTTGGAAATAGAGCTGCAACTGGCGTTGGCCAAGGGCCTGATCCAGCAACTGGTGCCAGGTATGGCGCTCATCGCCCACGCTGGGCGCTTCGCCCTGGGTCAGCGTCGCCCATGTCCGGTCGGTCTGGCTTTCCGCCTTGGCCAGTGCCTCATCGGCCAGGCGCAGCAGATCCGCCAGCGCATCGCCCGGGCTGAAAGGCACCAGGCCCATGTGGGCCACCGGCAAGGTGTCCGCGGCACCTGTGGTCACCAGATTGGCCAGTCCGGCATCCAGGCGTTGCGCCAGTTGATCGGCTTCTTCGGCCACCAGGCCGGGCATCAACAGGGCAAAGTCACCACCCCGGCTGCGCGCCACCAATTGACCGGCGCCCTGCCCCGCCGCAGCCTGAGTCAACAGTTCGGCCACCGCCAACAACAGCTGGTCGGTGCGCTGACCGCCCAAGCGCTGATTGAGGCCAGCAAGATCATGTACCCGTAGCAGCAGCAGGTACCCCGTGCTGGCCTGGTCGTCGGCACTCAAACGTGCCTGCAACTGCATTTCGAAATGGCGGCGGTTGGCCAGGCCGGTCAGGCTGTCGCGGTAGGCCTCATCGCGCAGTCGTTCACTGCGCTCGGCCTGCTCCTGGAACAGTGCCTTGAGCTTTTCCACCATCTGGTTCATTGCCTGTACGACGCGGCGCAATTCCGGGGTGCGCGGCAGTTCCGGCAGGCTGAGGAATTCGCGGCGGGCAATGGCATGGGACTGCTCGACCATGTAATCCAGCGGCTTGAGCTGGCGACGCAGGAGGAAGGCCCCGAGGCCGGCGCTGGCCAGGCCACAGGCCAGCAGCCAGCCGAGGCTGCCCAGCGCGCTCTGCCAGAGTCGGGCCAGGGCGAATAGCGGATGACTCTGCACTTCCACGCGTGCCGCCTGCTGCCAGCCACGGCTGACGATGGCGTCGCCGCCGGCCGATTGCAGGCCGATCAGTTCGACAAACCACTGTGGTATCTGGGTACCCGCCGCGTCGGGTACACCGGTGCGCTCCACCAGCACCGTGCCACTCTGCAGGTCGATTACCCGGATGCTCGCGAAGTAACCGCTGTCGAAAATGGAGCTGACCATCAGCTCGACCATCGCTGCATCGTCGATATGCGGCGTCAGCGAGAGGCCGAGGGCAGTCGCCGCATCCTGCGCGTGGGAGCGCAGTTGGTTGACGTACTGCTCCCGCGAGCTCTCCAGGCCGACCATGAAGCTGCCGCTGAAGGCGACCACCAGGAACAGGCAGATGGCGATCAACAGCTGTTTGAACAGAGACATCTCGACTCCTATCCGGCCGGTTCCACGGGGAAACCTTCGGCCTTCATCTTTTTGAGCAATTCCTGCCAGCGGGACAGGCGCTTGGCATCGCCCACCTGCTTGCCACCGCCGCTCCCGGCCAACCACAGGCCTTCGGCGTTGAAGGCGTAGACCGGCAGCAGGTCGGTGCGTTGATCGGCAGCGCGAATCACGCCCACCAGGTTGTCCAGCACCAGCGGCATGGCGCCGGGCGAGGCGTAATAGGTCAGCACCATGTGCGCCTGGTTCAGGCGCAGCGCCTTGACGTAGGTGATGCGCAGTTTCTCGCTGGGCACACCGAGCTGGCGCAGGCTGAAGTACTTGGCGATGGCGAAGTCTTCGCAGTCGCCAGCGCCGGTGCGCAAGGCCTGTACGGGCGTCGCCCAGTAGTCGGTCTCGCCCCAGAGGCGGATGTCATCGGTAAAGCGCAGCTTGGCGTTGAAGAAGCGGTTCACCTCTTCCAGCTGTTTTCTCTCATCGACACCGGCCAGGCGCCCCAACATGGCCTGCCAGTCATCGATGCGCTGCTTGCCGGGACCGAGGGGGCCGTAGAGGGATTCGGCACGCCGGCTGATCAGGGTGAAATCCCAGTCCGCCTGCAATGCGCCGACCAGTAGCATCGGCAGCAACGCCGCGACCAGGGCCGGCATCCGCCATCCCCTGCGCGCACGCCAGGCCTGAACGCAACCTTGGAACATCCACCATCCCGTCTAGGAGGCCATCGGGGCCCCATGGAACACGGCGCGAATGGTGCGGGCTGGCCCTGAAAAAAACAATGGCATTTTGCCCTCACCGGGCAGTATCACGACGCCGTCTGGTGCGGGCCACGCGGGGCCTTACACCAAGCGACCCAAAGTGAAACACCGGATGTGTTGGGCTTCGCAGAGATCAGCCACAACGAGGCGGGAGACGCTCTCAGCGCAGACCGCGCAGATGCAGGAATCCGAACAGCAGCACTTGCAGCCGTTCCAGCCAGGGATGGGGGCGTGCTTTCAGCTTGCGATTGAACACGGCTGCCTCGCCCACGTGGGCCAGCAGGATCGCGCCAGCCGCCAACAGCAAGGGCTGTTGCAACGGCTCGCCGAAGGGATGGATGAGGTTGAGCAGAGCCACCAGCCAGAACATGGCCAGGGCGCCCTTGAGAAAGGATGGCAGGTGCATGATGTCTCCCGAATGTGCGGACCAGGCGGCCAGTGTGCCGCCTGGAACCACCGGGCTCTCCGCACTTTCGGTTGGAGACTCAGCGCAGCGTCAGGGCGATGGGCGCGTCCTCGAAGTCGAAGCAGCCGAGGAAGGTCTTGATGTCGAGCAGGTTGCCGTCCACCTTCACGTCGCCCAGCAGAGCCCCCTTGAGCAATCCGTTCTCGCCGCTGATCACGGTATCGAGGTAGGTCTTGTCGAAGGTCAGCTTGAGCGTGGTGCCTTCGGGGATGCCCTTGTGCAGTTCCACCACGCCTCGGCGCACTTCCAGGGCCCACGCTTCCTTGATGTCGGGGAAGACGAAGCCCAGGGTCAGGTTCACCTCCGCGCTCTTCTCGGGATCGATACGGGTCACCCAGTTCTGCAGGAAGATGCGCGCCGGCAGGTTCTTCAGCATGTCCGGGGACAGGAAGGCATTGCGCATGCCTTGGGACAGTTGCAGGGCGGCATCGCCGTCGAGTTTGCCTTCCAGCTCCATGGCGCTCATCAGGTACCAGTTGCGCCAGTTGATATTCATGCTGGCGTAGCCCAGACGGCGGAAGCTGCGGGCCTTGATCTCGCGGGCCAGTTGGTCGTCGTGGTCGATGCGGATGGCGTAGCTGGCCAGTTCGGCGGCCCATTGGTAGTCGCCCTTGAGGTAGGCCTCACCGGCCGCCATCAACACCTTCTCGCGGCCGCCCATCAGATCGACCAGGCGCTTGGCCTTCTCCATCGGCGGAATCGGGTCGAGGTCCACCGGGTCGCCCTGGAACCAGCCCAGGTAGCCCTGGTAGATCTGCCGCACGCTGTGTTTCACGGTGCCGTAGTACTCACGCAGGTAGGGCGTGTAGCCGGCCAGGTATGGGGGTAGCTTGACCTTCTCCACCAGCTCGTCGGGCGTCAGGCCCTTGTTCATCCAGCGCACCGTCTGGTCGTGGACAAAGGCGATGGCATCGCGGGTCATGCGCAGTACCTCTTCCACCTTGTCCTTGCCGGACACCGGCTGGCCGTGCAGCGGCACCATGTAGTCGGCCTGGAAGGCGCGCAGCTTGTCGAGGCTGTTCACCCAGACCACCGGATCACGGAACTTGGTACCGCGCAGGGTGTGGATGTTCGGCAGGGTCGGGCCCTGTGTCACCTCGGCACTGATCAGCACCTTGTTCTGCGGCAGGAACAGCACGATCTCGTCGGGCGCCTCACTGGGCACATGGAGGAACTGCACCTGCAGACCGGCGATCGTGGTATCGAGCTTGTCCTTGAAGGTAATGGTGGGCGCAATGAAGGTGGAGCTGGCTTCATGGACCAGCGGGCCGATTCCACCGTTCATGTCCTTCTTGTCGGCATCCGGCAGGGCGGCGCCGAAGCTGTAGCCCGAGCGCATGCCGAGGATGGGGCCAACCAGCGCGCCCTGGGTGACGACGTTTTCCAGGAGCGTTTCCTGGGCGTAGATCTGCACCTCGCCGCGCTTCACCTGCTCTTCGCTGACGAAGCCCTTCACACCGTTGATGTGATCGGGATGGAAGTGGGTGTAGACGATGGCCTTGATCGGCTTGTCGCTGATCTTGCGGAACTCCACCAGCACCTTGCGCGACTGCTCGGCCGACTCGCCGGTGTCGACGATGATCAGGCCTTCGGGTGCCTCGATCATCACGCTGTTGGCGAGGTTCCAGCCCACCGCCGAGTACACGTTGTCGGCGATCTTGTAGACCTTCTCGCTGAAGTGCTTGGTGTGCTCGGCCAGTTCGGCGTTGATGCTGGGCGCGATGGACTCTTCCGGCAGTGCGGCGTCGGCGCCCAGGGGCAGTGCGGCCGCCAGGAGCAGGCCGCTGAAACGGGTGGAGATGCGCATGGTTCGCTCGGGGATTGTTGTTATAGGCCGAGACAGGCTGGCAGGCGCCTGCTAATAATTCCAATGCATTCTTTTCCCTATATCGATGCAAACCACGCATGAATGATCTTCGCCAGCTCCGCCACTTCGTGGCCCTTGCCGAACACGGCCATTTCGCCCGCGCCGCGGAAGCGGTCAATCTCAGCCAACCAGCGCTCAGCCGCAGCATCCAGGCCCTGGAAGCGAGCCTCGGCTGCAGCCTGCTGGACCGTGGTCCACGCCAGGTCAGCCTGACCGCCCACGGCCGCCTGGTGCTGGAACATGCCAGGCGCCTGCTCGATGGCAGCCGCGCCCTGCGCAGCGCGGTAACCCAGCTGGAGAACCTCGACAGCGGCGAACTGCGCCTGGGCGCCGGCCCCTACCCCGCCGCGCGCCTGGTTCCGCGTGCCCTGGGACGCTTCGCCAGCCAGCACCCGGGCGTTCGGGTGCAACTCAGCCTGGAAAACTGGCACAGCCTTCGCCAGAAACTGGTGGATGACGCCATCGAGCTATTCGTCGCCGACATTCGCGAACTTCAGGGCGATCCCATGCTGGACATCGTTCCCTTGCGGCGCCACGCCGGCACTCTGTTCTGCCGTCCGGGCCATCCGTTGCTCGAGCAGGACCGGATTCGACTGAACGACCTGGGCCGCTACGCCCTGGCCGGCACTCAGCTGCCCGTCGAGGTGGCGCAGGCCATAGGTGAACTCGCCGGCAGCGAAAAGCCGCTGGGCATCGAGTGCGACAACTTCATGGTGTTGAAGGCGGTAGTCGCCGAGAGCGACGTGATCAGCATGGCGCCTTGGGATGTCGTCGCCGAGGACGTGATCGCCGGTCGCCTGGCGGTGCTGGAGCCACTGGCCAGCACCGGGACCTCATCGGCCTATGGCGTGGTCAGCCTTGCCGCACGCAGCCTGTCTCCGGCTGCGCGGGCAATGCGGGCGCTGTTGCTGGAAGAGGACAGCCGCTTTCCTGCCGACTAGGTTTTGTACGAAAAGTCGTCGAGCGAAGGTCAGGCAAGGCGAAATCGGCCGAAGAAGCGCAGTTTACGTGCTGTAAATGAGCATTCTGATCAGACTCGCGCTCGAGGCCGATTTCAACGCAGCATCACCGAGCGCAGGCACTCTTCGTACAGAGCCTAACGGCGGTTCTCCATCGACCAGCTGCTGCGGTTGTTATAGCGGGGATTGTTGTGCGGCCGCGCCTCGTAGCCCGGCTGCACCCGGTACTGCTGGCGGTAGTTGCTCTGGCGATAGCTTTTCTGGTGGTTGCCGGGCTGACGGTAACCGGGCTGGAGGTGGTTGTTCTTGCCCCAGGTCTGCAGGCGCGGCGTGTAGTCGTGGCGGCGTTCCTGGTAATTGTCCTGGCGCGGCTGGTGGTAACGCCGGTCGTGGCGGTACTTGCGGTCATTGTCGTAGTAGCGCTTGTCGTAGCGGTGCTTGTCGGACTTGTAATAGTCCTTGCGACCGTCGTAGTGGCGGCGCTCGTAGTGCCGGTCGTCGTAGCGCTGGTCAGCTACGCGGTACGTCGTCTTGGGTGTGTCGTAGTAGCGATTAACACGGTAGTCGTCACCGTCGTAGTACCGACGTCCGTAGTAATCGTTGTCGTAGTCATAGACGGCGCAGCCGCCCAGGGTCAGGCTCAGCACGGCAAGGAAGAATGATCGGTAGGACATGGCGGCCTCCTTCGACCGCTAGGGATGGCGCAGACAGATGTCGGCGCCCGGGATTGCTCCCACTGCGTTGGACAACGAGTCCTACAGAACAGCGCTCGCTCCCTGTCGGAAAAATCCTTTTCCAGTTGTTGCTACGCACCAGTTTGAAGCCAGCCGCCCCATGAGCGGGCATCCCTCACCTTCATGCCGCCCTTGCCGGTCGGCGAAAAGCCCGTGGCAGAGCCCTCTCACCAACTTGGCACGGCCTTCGCTTTGACGAAGGCGTGCAGGAGCTACCCGGACCACCGGGTTCGCGGCACCACAATTTGCAATGGCTGGCTAGGGTTCCGGTTCGCGAAAGCGGATGACTGGTCCGAGAGCTGGCGACCTCCAGCGAGGTTACACGGCGGGACAAAAGCCCGGGAGAACGCGCCCCTTTACAGGGAAAGTGCCGCGCAGCTCCGCCCGCCCTCAACCGAACTGGAGGTTCTCCATGCGTAAGTCCCGTCTGTTCGCTCTCGCCGCCGCCGGCCTCGCCGCCGCCCTCAGCTTCAACACTTCCGCCGCCCAGAAGGACAGCTTCAACGTCTGCTGGACCATCTACGCCGGGTGGATGCCCTGGGAGTACGGCGCCACCAAGGGCATCGTCGACAAATGGGCGAAGAAGTATGGGATCGAGATCCAGGTCACCCAGCTCAACGACTACGTCGAATCGATCAATCAATACACCGCTGGCCAGTTCGACGGCTGCACCATGACCAACATGGATGCCCTGACCATTCCCGCCGCCGGCGGCGTGGACAGCACGGCACTGATCGTCGGTGATTTCTCCAACGGCAACGACGGCGTGGTGCTCAAGGGCGAAGGCAAGACCCTGGCCGATCTCAAGGACACGCCCATCAACCTGGTGGAGCTGTCCGTCTCCCACTACCTGCTGGCCCGCGCCCTGGAGCGCGCCGACCTCACCGAGAAAGACGTGAAGGTGGTGAACACCTCCGACGCCGACATCGCCGCCGCCTTCGATACCGCCGAAGTCCAGGCCGTGACCACCTGGAACCCCATGCTCGCCGACATCAAGGCCAAGCCCGGCACCAGCCTGGTATTCGACTCCAGCAAGGTTCCCGGCGAAATCATGGACATGATGGTGGTCAACACCGAGACCCTGCAAGACAACCCCGCCTTGGGCAAAGCGCTGACCGGCGCCTGGTTCGAGATCGTCGCGCTGATGAACGCCAACACCGCCGAAAGCACTGCCGCCCTGGAACACATGGCCAAGGCTTCCGGCACCGACCTGGCCGGCTACCAGGCCCAACTGGACGCCACCCGCCTGTTCCACACTCCGGCCGATGCCCTGGCCTTCGTCACCAGCCCGAAACTGCCGGCAACCATGGACAAGGTGGCCAACTTCAGCTTCCACCACGGCCTGCTCGGTGAAGGCGCCAAGGATGCCAACGCAGTCGGCATGAGCTTCGCCAAGGGCGTGGTCACGGGTGACAAGGGCAACGTGAAGCTGCGCTTCGACCCGACCTACGTGCAGATGGCCGCCGAAGGGAAGCTCTGACCGCCGGCACCCGATCGTAGGTTGGCGCCGAGCGAAGCGCGGCCCAACGTGGCCCGCACCAACCTACGAAATGGCCCGTTCCACACACGAGTACACCGCCATGCGCCTGATCAACCGCCAACCGGACCGCGCCGGCCGCCTGATCCTGATCCTGCTGCCCTTCGCCCTGCTGCTGTTCGCCTACTTCACCGGCTCGGCGGCGCGGCTCACGGAAAACCCCAACGACAAGCTGCTGCCGAGCGCGGCGCAGATGAGTGACGCGGTGGAACGTCTGGCCTTCACCGAAGACAAGCGCAGCGGCGACTACCTGTTCTGGCAGGACAGCGCCTCGAGCCTGAAGCGCCTGGCGCTGGGGCTTTCCATTGCCGCACTGCTGGGCCTCACCCTGGGCATCGCCGCCGGCACCCTGCCGCTGTTCGGCGCACCGCTGTCGCCCCTGCTCACCGTGCTGTCGATGATTCCGCCGCTGGCGATATTGCCGATCCTGTTCATCGTCTTCGGCCTTGGCGAGCTGTCCAAGGTGATGCTGATCGTCATCGGCATCGCGCCTTGCATCGCCCGCGACATGGAGCAGCGCGCCCGGGAAATCCCCCGCGAGCTGCTGATCAAGGCGCAGACCCTGGGCGCCAACACCTGGACCCTGATCCTGCGGGTGGTCCTGCCGCAGCTCATGCCGCGCCTCTTGATCTCCCTGCGTCTGGTGCTGGGCTCGGCCTGGCTGTTCCTCATCGCCGCCGAAGCCATCGCCTCTACCGATGGCCTGGGCTACCGCATCTTCCTGGTCCGCCGCTACCTGGCCATGGATGTGATCCTCCCCTACGTGGTGTGGATCACCCTGCTCGCCTGGCTGATGGACCTGGGCCTGCGCCAGCTCACGCGGCTGGCCTTCCCCTGGTACGAGGGAGCCAAGGCATGAGCGCGTTCATTGAAGTGAAAAACCTCTGGCAGGAATACGCAGACCAGGTCGTCCTCGAAAACCTTAACCTGTCGGTCAACGAAGGCGAGTTCTGCACCCTGGTCGGCGCTTCCGGCTGCGGCAAATCCACCTTCCTGCGCATGCTGCTGGGCCAGGAATCCCCCAGCCGCGGCAGCATCCTGCTGGACGGCCAGCCACTGATGGCCGAGCCCGACGCCAGCCGCGGCGTGGTGTTCCAGCGCTACTCGGTGTTCCCGCACCTCAGCGTGCTGGACAACGTCGCCCTGGGTCTGGAACTGCCTCGCTCGCCCCTGTTTGGCCGGCTCTTCGGTGGCGCCAAGCGATCCGCCCGCGAAGAGGCCGCCGCCATTCTCGGCAAGGTCGGTCTGGGCCACGCCCTGGACAAGTACCCCAGCCAGCTCTCCGGCGGCATGCAGCAGCGCTTGGCCATTGCCCAGGCACTGATCATGAAACCGCGCGTGCTGCTGCTCGACGAACCCTTCGGCGCCCTCGATCCAGGCATCCGCAAGGACATGCACGAACTGCTGCTCAGCCTCTGGAACGAAACCCGGCTGACCGTCTTCATGGTCACCCACGACCTCACCGAGGGCTTCAGCCTGGGCACTCGGCTGATGGTCTTCGACAAGGTGCGCCACGACCCGCAGGCACCCAATGCCTATGGCGCGCGCATCACCTACGACATTCCGTTGAACAGCGACCGCCGCGCCGCCCGCGCGGCCGTCGAGGCCCTGCCGGAGCGAGTCACTTCCGCCCTGCAGCCCGCCATCGCCCACTGACAAGGAGCCTGCCCATGACCGCTTCCCTGGCCCTGCGCCCGACCCTCTATGAAGAAACCGTCCCCGGCGGCGGCCACACCTCCTTCGTGCTCAAGCGCGGCCAGCAGTTGCGCGTCACCGATATCGAAGGCGGTGCCAACGTCAGCCTGCTGTTGCTCAACGCGCAAGAAAAGAGCGAGCGCCTGAACCTGCCCGACAGCCTCAAGTGCCAGCACACCGCCAAGCTCACCGCGGGTCACTGCCTCTACTCCGACATGGGCCGGGTGCTGGCGGCCATCACCGCCGACACCTGCGGCTGGCACGACAGCTTCGGCGGCGTGCTCAATGCAGACGAGGTGAAGGAAAAGTACGGCGCCGGGCGCTACCAGGAACTGCGTAATGGCTTCTTCCGCAACGGCGTGGACAACCTGCTGGTGGAAATGGGCAAGTGGGACCTCAACCTGCAAGACCTGCTGATGTGCCTGAACCTGTTCAGCAAGGTCACCGTGGACAGTGACGGCTGCTTCCACTTCCAGCCCGGCAACTCCACGGCCGGTGACTACATCGAGCTCTACGCCCCCATGGACACCCTGGTGGTGCTCACCGCCCTGCAGCACCCCATGGACCCCGCCCCGGAATATGCGCCCAAGCCGGTGCAACTCGCCTGGCAACAGGTGCAGAGCGACGGCATCACCCTGCTCTGCCGCACCTCGCGCCCGGAAAACGACCGCGGTTTCCACAACACCGAACGCCTGTACATCTGAGGTCCGACGCCATGCACCAGACCCCGAGCGAAAAACACCCCGAAGCCGCCGTCTACCGCGCCGTGATCGCCGCCGGCGAGCCCTTCATGACCGAAGTGAAGGCCGGCCAGACCCTGCGCCTGCTGGACCTGGAAGGCAACCAGGCGGTGGACACCCTCTTCTACAGCGCCAGCAACCCGCGTGAGCGCTATGACGTGCAGCGCACCCTGCGCCGGCAGAACCGCGTCTACCTCAGCGCCGGCAGCGTGCTCTACTCCAACCTCGGCAACCCGATGCTGACCATCACCGCCGACACCTGTGGTCGCCACGACACCCTCGGCGGCGCCTGCGCCCAGGAAAGCAACACCGTGCGCTACGCCCTGGACAAGCGCTACATGCACAGCTGCCGCGACAACTTCCTGCGCGCCAGCCTGCACGACGGCCGCCTGAGCAAGCGCGACATCAGCGCCAACATCAATTTCTTCATGAATGTGCCGGTCACCCCGGACGGCGGCCTGACCTTCGAGGACGGCATCTCCGCCCCTGGCAAGTACGTCGAGCTCAAGGCGCACATGGACATCATCGTGCTGATCTCCAACTGCCCGCAGCTGAACAACCCCTGCAACGCCTACAACCCGACGCCCGCCGAGGTGCTGGTATGGGACTGAAGCAACTGCGCGCCTGGCTCTTCCTGCTCTGCCAGAGCCGCTCGGGGCAGTGCCTGCATACACCCCCCGTAGGATGGGTAGAGCCTGCGAAACCCATCGAGCGGTGATGGGTTTCGCTCCGCTCGCGGAACGCCGCCCGACCCACCCTGCGACTTCTAGAGTTCAGCCACGGACGACCGTGGCACAGACCCAATAGCGGCGGGACGACCCGCCACCACATGGGGAAGACTCCATGTTCGAGACGCTCCTGATCGCCAACCGCGGCGCCATCGCCTGCCGCATCCTGCGTACCCTGCGCCAACTCGACGTTCGCGGTGTAGCGGTGTATTCCGAAGCCGACGCCGCCAGCTTGCATATCCAGCAGGCGGACCAGGCCATCAGCCTGGGCGACGGCCCGGCAGCCAGCACCTATCTGGTGGTCGACAAGATCCTCCAAGCTGCCCGCGATAGCGGCGCCCAGGCCATTCACCCCGGCTACGGCTTCCTCTCGGAAAACGCCGCGTTCGCCGAAGCCTGCGAGGCCGCGGGTATCGCCTTCGTCGGCCCGACGCCTGAGCAGCTGCGCGTATTCGGCCTCAAGCACACCGCCCGCGCCCTGGCCAAGCAGCACGGCGTGCCGATGCTCGAAGGCACCGAACTGCTGGAAGACCTCACCGCGGCCCTCGCCGCCGGCGAACAGGTGGGTTACCCGGTGATGCTGAAAAGCACTGCCGGCGGCGGTGGCATCGGCATGCGCGTGTGCCGCAGCGCGGCCGAACTGAGCGAAGCCTTCGACGCCGTGAAGCGCCTCGGGCAGAACAACTTCAGCGATGCCGGGGTGTTCATCGAAAAGTACATCCAGCGCGCACGCCATCTGGAAGTACAGGTATTCGGCGACGGCCGTGGCGAGGTGATCGCCCTGGGCGTACGCGACTGCTCGGTGCAACGACGCAACCAGAAGGTGCTGGAAGAAACGCCAGCGCCGAACCTGCCCGCTGGCATGGCCGAAGCGCTCTGCGCCGCCGCCATCAAGCTGGCCAAGGCCGTCAGCTACCGCAGTGCCGGTACCGTGGAATTCGTCTACGACAGCGAAGCCGAGCGCTTCTACTTCCTCGAAGTGAACACCCGGCTGCAGGTGGAGCACGGCGTCACCGAGCAGGTCTGGGGCGTGGATCTGGTGCGCTGGATGGTCGAACTGGCCGCCGGTGACCTGCCGCCTCTCGCCGAACTGGCCAAAGGGCTGAGCCCCAGCGGCCACGCCATCCAGGCACGGCTGTATGCCGAAGACCCGGGCCGCGACTTCCAGCCTTGCCCCGGCCTGCTCACCGCCATGCAGTTCCCGCCTGCCGATGGCCGCGCGCTGCGCATCGACACCTGGGTGGAAGCCGGGTGCGAAATCCCGCCCTACTTCGACCCGATGATCGCCAAACTCATCGCCTGGGCGCCGAGCCGTGATGAGGCCAGCGCGGCCCTCGACCAGGCCCTGGAGCAGAGCCTGCTGTATGGCGTGGAAAGCAACCGTGACTACTTGCGGCAGATACTCAGGGACGCGCCCTTCGCCAGTGGCTCGCCCTGGACCCGCTGCCTGGAAGGCCTGAGCTACCGGGCCAGCACCTTCGAAGTGCTGGCCGCCGGTACCCAGACCAGCGTGCAGGACTACCCCGGCCGCCTCGGTTACTGGGCGGTTGGCGTGCCGCCGTCCGGCCCCATGGACAGCCGCGCCCTGCGCCTGGGCAACCGCCTGCTGGGCAACCCGGAAGGTGCGGCAGGCCTGGAAATCACCATGAGCGGCCCCAGCCTGCGCTTCAATTGCGACGCCGTGGTCGCCGTCACCGGTGCGCCAATCCCGCTGACGCTGGATGGCCAGCCGCAGCCCATGGATACCGCCCTGCGGGTGCCGGCCGGCGCTACCCTCGCCCTCGGCACTATCGCCGGTGCGGGCGCACGCAGCTACCTCTGCCTGCGTGGGGGCCTGCAACTGCCGGACTACCTCGGCAGCAAGAGCACCTTCACCCTTGGTCAGTTCGGCGGTCACGGCGGCCGCGCCCTGCGCGCCGGTGATGTGCTGCACCTGCCACCCCTGGCCGATTGCAGCGCCGGTCAGTCCCTGGCCCCGGCCCTGCGCACCGCGCTGCCGGAAGTTCGCACCCTGCGGGTGATCTACGGTCCCCATGGCGCACCGGAATACTTCACCCCGGCCTACATCGAGACCTTCTTCGCCACCGACTGGGAAGTGCACTTCAACTCCAGCCGCACCGGCGTGCGCCTGATCGGGCCCAAGCCGGAATGGGTGCGTGAGAGCGGCGGCGAAGCCGGCCTGCACCCCTCCAACATCCACGACAACCCCTACGCCATCGGCGCCGTGGACTTCACCGGCGACATGCCGGTGATCCTCGGCCCGGACGGCCCGAGCCTGGGTGGCTTCGTGTGCCCGGTAACCCTCATCGAAGCGGACCTGTGGCAACTGGGGCAGCTGAAGGCGGGGGACAAGGTAAGGTTCGTGCCGGTGAGCATTGCCGAGGCACGTGAACTGGCTCGGACACTGCTGTGTAGGAGCGAGCTTGCTCGCGAACATCCCAGCGTCGAATTCGCGAGCAAGCTCGCTCCTACAGATTCACCCGTCGTGCTCGACCTGGGTGACGCCGACAAACGCCTGGTCGCACGCCTCTCCGGCGACACCCACCTGCTGCTGGAGATCGGTGCGCCGGAGCTGGACCTGGTGCTGCGCTTCCGTGCCCATGCACTGATGCAGGCGCTGGAGGCCAAAGCCCTGGATGGCGTGATCGACCTGACGCCAGGCATTCGCTCACTGCAGGTGCACTACCAGCCGGAAACCCTGCCCCTGGAGGCGCTGCTGGAAATCATTGCCGGACTCTGGGATGGCGTCTGCGCTGCCGGCGACCTGAAAGTGCCGTCGCGGATCATCCACTTGCCGCTCTCCTGGGATGACCCGGCCTGCCAACTGGCCATCGAGAAATACATGACCACGGTGCGCAAGGACGCCCCCTGGTGCCCGAGCAACCTGGAGTTCATCCGCCGCATCAACGACCTGCCAAACCTCGACGACGTACAGCGCACCGTGTTCGACGCCAGCTACCTGGTCATGGGCCTGGGCGACGTCTACCTCGGTGCTCCGGTGGCCACGCCGCTGGACCCGCGCCATCGCCTGGTGACCACCAAGTACAACCCGGCGCGTACCTGGACCGCCGAGAACTCGGTGGGTATCGGCGGCGCCTACATGTGCGTGTACGGCATGGAAGGCCCCGGCGGCTACCAGTTCGTCGGCCGCACCCTGCAGATGTGGAACCGCTACCGCGAAGTGGAAGCCTTCGCCGGCAAACCCTGGTTGCTGCGCTTCTTCGACCAGATCCGCTTCTACCCGGTATCCGCCGAAGAACTGCTGCACATCCGCCGCGACTTCCCCCTGGGTCGCTATCCACTGCAAATCGAAGAAAGCGAGCTGTGCCTGGCCGACTACCAGGCCTTCCTCACCCGCGAAGCCGAGGGCATCGCCGCCTTCCGCCAGCAGCAGCAAGCGGCCTTCAATGCCGAGCGGGAACGCTGGATCGCCACTGGCCAGGCACATTTCGAAAGCGAAGACGTCGCCGCCGACCTCGGCGAGGATGCCCCGCTGGGGGCCGGCCAGCATGCTGTGGAAAGCCATATCGCCGGCAACCTCTGGCAGGTGCAGGTGGAAGCAGGCACCAGCGTGAAGGCCGGGGACATTCTGGTGATCCTCGAATCCATGAAGATGGAAATCCCCCTCACCGCACCCCGTGATGGCGTCGTGCGCGAGGTACGTGTGCAGCCGGGTTCGCCGGTGCGCGCCGGGCAGCGGGTGGTGGTGATGGAGGAGGCGTGAGGAATCTCTTGGGCTGAAACCCCTACAGAAACATCCAGTCCCCATTGCCGCTCCCCATCCGCGGCCCTACAGTTCAAGCGGCACCGCACGCAAAAGGACCCGCAATGCCGCCGCTCAGCCGCGACCAGGCACAACACCGCGCCGACGACATCCAGGCCTTCTACCGGGAAGTGGAGCGCCTGCACGATGAGCAGGCGCTGCTGCTTTCCCCCGAACAGATCGAGCAGCTCGGCGAGCACCATCGTCAGTTGCTGGCGGATTACCGTACCGCCTTCGACATTGACTCTGACGCCCAGGCCAGACGCCTGTCGCTGGGCATGCGCATCGCTTCCTTGCTGGGCGCTTTGGCCCTGGCCGCCAGCCTGCTGTTCTTCTTTTATCAGTTCTGGGGCCTGTTCCCGGAAACCGCGCAGGTGGGCATTCTCACTGGCTTCTCCGTGGGCAGCCTGCTGCTGACCCTGCTGCTGCGCCAGCGCGCGCCCTCCGGGTATTTCACCAAGCTGGCGGCGATCCTGGCCTTCGCCTGCTTCGTGCTGAATGTGGTCATGCTCGGGCAGATCTTCAATATCACCCCCAGCGACAAGGCCCTGCTGCCCTGGGCCGCCTACGCCCTGCTGCTGGCCTACGCCTGCGAGGTACGGTTGCTGCTGGGGGCCGGACTGGCGTGCATCATGGCGTTCGTGGCCACCCGCCTGGCGAGCTGGAGCGGGCTCTATTGGCTGGACTGCACCGAGCGGCCGGAACACCTGCTGCCTGCCGGATTGCTGATCTTCCTGGTGCCGCAGTTCATTTCTCAGGCGCGCTACAGCGGTTTCGCCGCAATCTTCCGGGTACTGGGCTTGTTCGGCCTGTTCGTGCCGGTGCTGGTACTGGCCACCTGGGCTGACGGCAGCTACCTGCCCTGGTCGCGCGACCTGGTGGAAGTCATCTATCAGCTACTCGGCTTCGGCGGCGCGGCCCTGGCCATCTGGCTCGGCAACCGCCGCGACTGGCCGGAAGTGGTGCACACCAGCCTGCTGTTCTTCGTCCTCTTCCTCTATATCAAGCTGTTCGACTGGTGGTGGGAGGTAATGCCCAAGTACCTGTTCTTCCTCGTCCTTGGCCTGGTCGCCGTGCTCATCCTGCTGGTGCTTGGTCGCCTGCGTCGCACCCACAAAGGGGGCCAGCGCACATGAGAAACCGCAACGCACTGCTCGGCGGACTCGCCCTGATCGGCCTGACCAACGCCATCGCCCTTGGTGGCGTCTGGCTGAACCGCAGCGGTGAGCCGGATAGCCGCCTGCTGCTCACCGAGCGGGAACTGCGCCGCAGCCACGACTGGGCCGACCGAGAAAACAGCGGCCTGGCCCTGCGTCTGGACTGGCGCCGTCCCAGCGATCCCACCAGCGATGACCGCTACCAGAGCCTGATGCTGAGCGAGGCCCAGCTGTTGGGCCTGGGTTTCACCACCGAAGGGCGCGATGGACGGCGTTTCGACCACCGCAACCGCGAAGCGCTGGTGGTGCTGGAACTGGACGGCCCGGCACACAGGGCCGAGCTCGAACGCGCTAACCAACAACTGAGGAAGGCCCGCAGCGAGTTGCACGCCGCGCCAACCGATAAGCGCCTGCAGGACGCCGAAAGCGCCGCCCGCGACTATGTTGAAGATGCAGAGCAACGCGACAGCCGACTTCTTGCCGTGGATGTGGGCGTGGAGAGGGAGGTCCTGCGCAGTCGTTACCCTGACCGTAGCCGCTACGCCATCGTGCCCGGCCACGTGAGCGCCTGGGTACGCGAGGGGCACCTGACCGGTCAGATCAGCCGACTGCGCATCACTGAAATCAACGTCCCCCACACCTGGCGCGAAAGGCTGGACGAGGAGTTGGCGCGCAACCGCAATGGCGACACACCGCCGCGCTTTCGACTGTGGCTCAGTGTCGGCCAGCGCCTGGAGCCCTGGATCGATTCGCCCCCGGAGTTTCCGCGCGAAGGGCCCCGCGCAAAGGCAGGAGACGCCGTTAGCCTGGCGTCAAGTACCCGTCCGTGACGCTCGCATTAGCGCACGCTAGCATTGCGCCACTACCCAGAGGCCAGATTGCCCGATGCCGTTAAAAGAACACGCCAAGCAAAGCCATCGCCTGTTGGTCCTCACCCTGGTACTGCTGCTTGGCAGTGGCTTCCTGGCCACCTCTCTGGTGAGTTACCAGGCGTCGCTCAAGTCCATTCGCAACAGCATCATCAACACCGAATTGCCGCTGACCTCGGACAACGTCTACTCGGAAATCCAGAAGGACCTGGTCCGGCCCATCCTGATTTCCTCGATGATGAGCCGCGACACCTTCGTGCGTGACTGGGTGATGCAGGGTGAGAAAGACATCGAGCCGATGACCCGCTACCTGCGCGAGATCCAGGAGCACTACGGCGCCTTCACCAGCTTCTTCATCTCCGAACGCACGCTCACCTACTACCAGACCAAGGGTGTGCTGAAAAAGGTGAACCCGAAGGAGCCACGGGACATCTGGTACTTCCGCGTACGGGACATGAAGGAGCCCTACGAGATCAACGTCGATGTGGACATGGCCAACCAGGACCAGTTGACCATCTTCATCAACTACAAGGTATTCGACTACGACGGCAAGTTCCTCGGCGCCACCGGCGTCGGCCTGACGGTAGATGCAGTGATCAAACTGATAGACGAATACCAGCGCCGCTACGACCGCAGCGTCTACTTCGTCGATACCACTGGACGCATCGTCCTCACCGGGGCGGATGGCGGCCCGCAGGGTGCACGGGTCGGCCAGTCGCTCGCCGAGGTGCCGGGCCTCGAGGGCCTTCAGGCCAAGCTGCGCCGCCCACAGACCGGCAAATTCGAGTACCACGAGCACGGCCGCGACCACTACCTGAATGTGCGCTACATCCCCGAGCTGGACTGGTACCTGTTCGTCGACAAACACGAAGGCGGCCTGCTCGCCAGCCTGCGCAACACCCTCTACCTCAACCTGTTGATCTGCCTGCTGGTCACCGCCGTCGTGCTGGTGCTGGTGATCCGCCTGATGCGCCGCTACCAGCACAGCATCGCCGCGCTGGCCACCACCGACAGCCTGACCGGCCTGCCGAACCGGCGCGGCTTCGAGTTGCTCGCCGGCCAGGCACTGCAAGAAGCCCGGCGCGACCGCAAGCCGCTGGTGGCGCTGATGCTGGACCTCGACCACTTCAAGATGCTCAACGACACCTACGGCCATCAGGCTGGCGATGAGGTGCTGCTGGGCTTCGCCCAAAACCTGCGGGACAGCCTGCGCCAGTCAGACATCATCTGTCGCTGGGGTGGCGAGGAGTTCATCATCCTGCTCAAGGACACCGGAAATTCCACCGCCCACCAGTTGGCCGAGAAGGTCCGCAGCGAAGTGGCCGCCAAGCGCTATCCCTTCAAAGGCGTGAACCTCCAGGTGACCACCAGCATCGGCCTGGCCCAGATGCATCCGGATGACTCGCTCGACAGCCTGATCGGCCGCGCCGACCGTGGCCTCTATCGGGCCAAGCAGTCCGGACGCAACTGCGTGTGCGTGGAGCCTTCGGGAAACCACGACGCCGTGTGATCCTGTGGGAACGAATTCATACGTGGATGAATTCGCTCCCACAATCCCCCATCGCCACCAACCTCAGGCCAGCAGCGCCACCGACTTGATCTGTGCCCAGAGTGACTGGCCCGGGTAGAGACCAAGCTGGTCGCGGGAGAAGCGAGTGATGCGCGCCAGCATCGGCGTGCCATCCACATCGAGGCGTACCAGAACGTGGGCCGGATTGGCGGCGGGAGACTCTTCCACCATCCGCGCCGGCAGCAGGTTGAGGATGCTGCTGTCGCGCTGCTTCTCCAGGCTCAGGCTGACATCCCGCGCCAGCACCCGGAAGCGCAGGGAGCGGCCCTCGGCGACTGGCGAGTGGGCCACCCGCACACTGAGTGAGCTGCCGGGCAGCCCCAGGGTCAGCAACTGGTACCGGGCATCGAAACCTTGCACCCGCCCTTCTATGACGACGCCCGCTTCATCTTCCCGGGCGGTGGGCAGGTCCAGGCGCGCCAACGTCTGGTCCAACGGACCGCTGGCCAGCACCTGGCCGTTGTCCAGCAGCACCAGGTGGTCCGCCAGGCGCGCGACTTCGTCCGGCGAGTGGCTGACGTAGATCACCGGAATATCCAGTTCGTCGTGCAGGCGCTCCAGATAGGGCAGGATCTCGGCCTTGCGCTTGAGGTCCAGCGCCGCCAGGGGTTCGTCCATCAGCAGCAGGCGCGGGCTGGTCAGCAGGGCGCGGGCGATGCCGACGCGCTGCCGTTCTCCGCCTGACAGACCGCCCGGCATGCGTTCCAGCAGATGGCCGATTCCCAGTAACGCCACGGCCTGGTCCAGCTCGACACGACGCTGCCCCGAAGGAATGCGCCGCAGTCCAAACGCCAGGTTGTGCCGCACCGAGAGGTGCTCGAACAGGCTGGCTTCCTGGAACACATAGCCCAGGGGACGCTTGTGGGTGGGCAGGAAATGGCCACGGGCGCTGTCCTGCCAGACCTCGCCATTGACTTCCAGGAACCCCTCCGCGGCCTGCTCGAGGCCGGCGATGCAGCGCAGCAGGCTGGTCTTGCCCGAGCCGGAATGGCCGAACAGGGCACTGACGCCCCGGCCGGGCAGTTCGAGGTCCGCCTCCAAGGCAAAACCCGGGTGGCGCAGGCGGAAACGTGCACGAATCTGTTGCATGGCTCAGGTCCAGCCGGGTTTCAGGCGCCGGCTGGTGTTGAGCGCCAGCAGGATGAGGAAGGAGAACAGCAGCATACCGCCGGCCAGCCAGTGGGCCTGGGCGTACTCCATGGCTTCGACATGGTCGAAGATCTGCACCGAGACCACGCGGGTTTTCTCGGGGATATTGCCGCCGATCATCAGCACCACGCCGAACTCCCCAACCGTGTGGGCGAAACCGAGGATGGAGGCGGTGACGAAGCCGGGGCGCGCCAAGGGCAGTACCACCGAGAAAAAGGTGTCCCAGGGGCTGGCGCGCAGGGTCGCAGCCACTTCCAGCGGGCGCTGGCCAATGGCGGTGAAGGCGTTCTGCAGGGGCTGCACGACGAAGGGCATGGAGTAGATCACCGAACCCACCACCAGGCCGGCGAAGGTGAAAGGCAAGGTGCCGAGGCCGAGACTCTGGGTGAACTGGCCGATAAAACCATGGGGCCCCATGCTCACCAGCAGGTAGAAGCCGATGACGGTGGGCGGCAGCACCAGTGGCAGGGCGACGATGGCGGCCACCGGACCCTTCAAGCGCGAGCGGGTGCGCGCCAGCCACCAGGCGATGGGCGTACCCACCACCAGCAGGAGCACCGTGGTGAGGGTCGCCAGTTCCAGGGTCAGCCAGATGGCGGCCAGGTCGGTACGGTCGAGGGGGAAATCCATGGGTTGGCCGGATGATCGGTTTTCGCTATGTGGCGAAGTATATAGCGAAGCGCTGCGTCCAGCCAGAATCGGGCGTCAGTCGATTTCCGGCGCGCTGCGATGCAGGGCATTGTCTGCTTCAAGCAGCAGTTGCTCGAGGTCCTGACCGCGAGTGGACTCGGCATGGCCAATGCGCAGCGTCAGGCTCTGCTCTGCGGCACGGTTGAAGGCACCCAGACCGGCACGCAGGCGTTGCAGCACGGCATCCGGATCACCGTAGCCGGTGGTCAGCACGAGGAACTCACCACCGCCAAGACGCGCCAGCAGGCCTTTCCACAATGGCGAGATGGCGTCCTCGTCCTTGTAGTAGCAGCGATCGCCATCGCGCAGGACGAAGGTAGCGCCGTCGGCACCGACCAACTCCCGCGCCGCGCTGCGCACGATCTCGGCGATACGGTCGAGATCACGCGCCAGGGAAAGCTCCTGGATGGCCCGAACCAGGCATTCGAGATTACGTTCGTAGCTGACTGCGGAACCATCCATAGACCCACGCCTCCTGACCGGGGCGATGACGCCCCGGTTTCATATCAGCACAGAGCTTCAGTCGTTGCGAGAGGGAGACAGCAATTCGATCTTGTAACCGTCGGGATCTTCCACGAACGCCAGGATGCTGGTGCCGTGTTTCATCGGCCCCGGCTCACGGGTGACCTTGCCGCCACGGGCGCGGATGTCCTCGCAGGCTTTGTAGACGTCATCCACTTCCAGGGCGATGTGACCGTACGCTGTACCCAGCTCGTACTTGTCCACACCCCAGTTGTAGGTCAGCTCGATCACGCTGTTGTGGGCTTCGTCGCCGTAGCCGACGAACGCGAGGGTGAACTGGCCATCCGGGTAGTCCTTGCGACGCAGCAGGGTCATGCCCAGCACTTCGGTGTAGAAGGCGATGGATTTGTCCAGATCGCCGACTCGCAGCATGGTATGCAGCAGTCTCATCGTTGCTTCCTCATCGGTTGCCCGCTATCCCGGGCTATAAATGCGAACCCCGGCTCGTGGCCGGGGTTCGTAGGCTCATGCCGACAAGCTTATCAGAACAGCTTGCGGCCCTTGCCTGCTGCGATGCGCATGCGCAGAGCGTTGAGCTTGATGAAGCCGGCAGCGTCAGCCTGGTTGTAGGCGCCGGCATCGTCCTCGAAGGTGGCGATGTTAGCGTCGAACAGGGAGTCGTCGGACTTGCGGCCGACCACGATGACGTTGCCCTTGTACAGCTTCAGGCGCACTACGCCGTTCACGTTGGCCTGGGAGGCGTCGATCATCTGCTGCAGCATCAGACGCTCCGGGCTCCACCAGTAGCCGGTGTAGATCAGGCTGGCGTACTTCGGCATCAGCTCGTCTTTCAGGTGGGCCACTTCGCGGTCCAGGGTGATGGACTCGATGGCGCGGTGAGCCTTGAGCATGATGGTGCCGCCGGGAGTCTCGTAGCAGCCGCGGGACTTCATGCCGACGTAGCGGTTCTCGACGATGTCGAGGCGACCGATGCCGTTGATGCCACCGACACGGTTCAGTTCGGTGAGCACCTGGGCCGGGGTCATGTCCTTGCCGTCGATGGCAACGATGTCGCCGTTACGGTAGGTCAGCTCGATGTAGGTCGGGGAGTCCGGCGCGCTTTCCGGGGAAGTGGTCCACTTCCACATGTCTTCTTCGTGCTCGGTCCAGGTGTCCTCCAGCACGCCACCTTCATAAGAGATGTGCAGCAGGTTGGCATCCATGGAGTACGGGGACTTCTTCTTGCCGTGGCGCTCGATCGGGATACCGTGCTTCTCGGCGTAGTCCATCAGCTTCTCGCGGGACAGCAGGTCCCACTCGCGCCAGGGAGCGATCACTTTCACGCCCGGTTTCAGCGCATAGGCGCCCAGCTCGAAACGCACCTGGTCGTTGCCCTTGCCGGTCGCGCCGTGGGAGATGGCATCGGCGCCGGTCTCGTTGGCGATTTCGATCAGGCGCTTGGCGATCAGCGGACGGGCGATGGAGGTACCCAGCAGGTACTCGCCTTCGTAGACAGTGTTGGCGCGGAACATCGGGTACACGAAGTCGCGAACAAACTCTTCGCGCAGGTCGTCGATGTAGATTTCCTTGACGCCCATTGCCTGGGCCTTGGCGCGGGCCGGCTCGACCTCTTCGCCCTGGCCGAGGTCAGCGGTGAAGGTCACCACTTCGCAGTTATAGGTATCTTGCAGCCACTTGAGGATCACCGAGGTGTCCAGGCCACCGGAATAAGCCAGGACAACCTTCTTCACGTCCGCCATGCCATCAACTCCACGGGGGTTGTACGAAAAACCCGTGATTCTACTGACCCTGGCGGCCAAATTACAGTGGCGCGACAGCTTATGACGACGAGGCGACAGATTCTGTCGGCCGCGCGACGAGTGGTCGGGTCAGGACCCGGCCGGCGACTGGGATTTTGGGGCCGCACCCTGGACGCCAGGCTTGATGGGAGCTTCGGCCGGGGCAGCGGCGGGAGCAGGTGTCTCTGCCGGAGTGGTGGTCGAAGCCGGAGCGGTCGCTGGGGCCTCCACAGGCAACTCGACGCGGGAAAGCTGTACGGTGGCGCGGCGGTTCTTCGCCCGGTTGGCCGAGCTGTTGTTCGGTGCCAGCGGATAACGCTCACCATGGAAGCGCATGACCATTTGCGCCTCCGGGAAGCCATTGGCCTTGAAGTAGTCGAACACGGCCAACGCGCGGCGACGTGACAGATCGCGGTTGGTCAGGCGGTTACCGCTGTTGTCGGAGTGACCGTCGATTTCGATGTGATTGACGCTGGGGTCGGCCTTGATGAAGTCGAGCATGATTTCCAGCTTGGCCCTGGCCATGTCGTCCAGCTCGACGCCACCGCCAGGGAAACCGAGCTGCAGGTGCCTGATCTGGTCGAAGTTCACCGGCAGGAGCTTGGCGGTGCAGGCCAGGTAATCCTGATAGGCCTGATTGAACTTCACCGGCAGCAGGCGTACCTCCATGGCATCGCCGCCTTGCAGAGTGCGGTGGCGCACCAGCGGGCTGCGGCCTTCCAAAAGACCTGTGAGCAGGCGTCCGGCCTGTTGCTGGGAACTGTTGAAGGGTACTTCACCGCCCCCGACGCTGACGACGCCGAGGTTAATGTCCCCCCTCCCCGGCTGCCAGGGCGCCGCAGCCGCCAGCAAGGTGGCGGAGCCGGCTCCCATCCAACGCTCGCGCGCCTTCAGGCGGAAGGTGGCCTGCTCGCCGGCTCGGCGCACGAACTCGCCCGCACCGAAGTCCGTGATGGGCTGCGAGAGGCGGCATTCGAACTTGTCCCCCTCGACCTTCCACTCGACTTTCTCCAGACGCGTCTGGAAGGTGATGGCCATGGCCGGCAGGCTGGCGAACAAGCTCAGGAAGACGAGATAGCGCTGGCGCACGGCGGGCTCCACGGGGAATTACGGCGTTCCTGCTGGATATCGGTGCCGCTCGGCAAAACTTGAGCGCGAATTTGGTTGCCCGATTGCCGCTGGCTCAAGCCCCGCGTGCCCCTGGAGGGCTTTTCCGGTAGCATGTCGGCCCAGTTCTGCCCGCCTGGAAGCCCCCCATGTCCGACCGTTTGACCCTCCTGCGTCCCGACGACTGGCACATCCATCTACGTGATGGCGCCGTCCTGGCCCATACCGTCGCCGATGCTGCCCGTACTTTCGGCCGCGCCATCATCATGCCCAACCTGGTGCCCCCGGTACGCAATGCCGAGGAAGCCGATGCCTATCGCCAGCGCATCCTGTCGGCACGTCCGGCCGGCAGCCGCTTCGAGCCGCTGATGGTGCTCTACCTCACCGACCGCACCAGCCCGGAGGACATCCGCGCGGCCAAGGCTTCCGGTTTCGTCCACGCCGCCAAGCTCTACCCGGCCGGCGCCACCACCAACTCGGACTCCGGTGTCACCAGCGTCGACAAGATCTTCCCGGCCCTGGAAGCCATGGCCGAAGTCGGCATGCTGCTGCTGGTCCACGGTGAAGTGACCCGCGGCGAGATCGACGTGTTCGACCGCGAGAAAGTGTTCATCGACGAGCACCTGACCCGCGTGGTCGAGCGTTTCCCGACCCTGAAGGTGGTGTTCGAGCACATCACCACCGGCGACGCGGTGCAGTTCGTAGAGTCAGCTTCGGCCAACGTCGGTGCCACCATCACCGCCCACCACCTGCTGTACAACCGCAACCACATGTTGGTAGGCGGTATCCGTCCGCACTTCTATTGCCTGCCGATCCTCAAGCGCAACGTGCACCAGGAAGCCTTGCTGGATGCCGCCACCAGTGGCAACACCAAGTTCTTCCTGGGCACCGACTCGGCCCCGCACGCCAAGCACGCCAAGGAAGCTGCCTGCGGCTGCGCCGGCTGCTACACCGCGTATGCGGCCATCGAGCTGTACGCCGAAGCCTTCGAGCAGCGCAACGCCCTGGACAAGCTGGAAGCCTTCGCCAGCTTCCACGGCCCGGACTTCTACGGCCTGCCGCGTAACACCGACCGCATCACCCTCGTGCGCGAGGAATGGACCGCACCCGCCACCCTGCCGCTGGGCGAACAGGTAGTGGTGCCGCTGCGTGCCGGCGAGAAACTGCGCTGGCGCCTGCTGGAGGAACAAGCGTGAGCGAAGACCTGTACGACGACGAACTGGACGGCAGCCTGCCGTCAGGCCCCCGCCACCCCATGGCGGCGCGCTTCCGCGGCTACCTGCCCGTTGTGGTGGACGTGGAAACCGGCGGTTTCAATGCCGCCACCGACGCCCTCCTGGAAATCGCCGCGACCACCATCGCCATGGATGAGCAGGGCTTCCTCTACCCGGATCACACCCACTTCTTCCGCGTCGAGCCATTCGAAGGCGCCAACATCGAACAGGCCGCGCTGGAGTTCACCGGCATCAAGCTGGATCACCCACTGCGCATGGCAGTGAGCGAGGAGCACGCGCTGACGGAAATCTTCCGTGGCCTGCGCAAGTCGATCAAAGCCAATGGCTGCAAGCGCGCCATCCTGGTCGGCCACAACTCCAGCTTCGACCTCGGCTTCCTCAACGCCGCGGTGAACCGGACCGCGCTCAAGCGCAACCCCTTCCACCCCTTCTCCAGCTTCGACACCGCGACGCTGGCCGGCCTCGCCTATGGCCAGACCGTCCTGGCCAAGGCCTGCCAGGCAGCCGGCATCGAGTTCGACGGGCGCGAGGCCCATTCGGCGCGCTACGACACCGAGAAGACTGCCGAACTGTTCTGCGGCATCGTCAACCGCTGGAAGGAAATGGGCGGCTGGATCGACGACGACGATTGAGTCGTCGGCGAAACGCCAGACATGAAAAAGCCCCGAACTTTCGGGGCTTTTTCTTTCAGCCTGGAAACGCTTACAGGGAAGAAGCGTTCTCGGCCAGGTACTGGGCAACGCCTTCCGGAGAAGCGGTCATGCCCTTGTCGCCTTTCTTCCAGTTGGCCGGGCAGACTTCACCGTGCTCTTCGGTGAACTGCAGGGCGTCGACCAGACGCAGCAGCTCGTCCATGTTACGACCCAGCGGCAGGTCGTTGACGATCTGGGAACGGACAACGCCATTCTTGTCGATCAGGAAAGCGCCACGGTAAGCCACACCGTCTTCGGACTCAACGTCGTAGGCCTTGGCGATTTCGTGCTTCATGTCGGCGGCCAGGGTGTACTTGACCGGGCCGATGCCGCCTTTGTCTACCGGGGTGTTGCGCCAGGCGTTGTGGGTGAAGTGGGAGTCGATCGATACGCCAATCACTTCCACACCGCGAGCCTGGAACTCGGGAATGCGGTGGTCCAGGGCGATCAGCTCGGACGGGCAAACGAAGGTGAAGTCCAGCGGGTAGAAGAACACCAGACCGTATTTGCCTTTGATGGCCGAGGACAGGTTGAAGCTGTCAACGATTTCGCCATTGCCCAGAACGGCGGCAACGGTGAAGTCCGGAGCCTGCTTGCCTACGAGTACGCTCATTCCATGTCTCCTGAGTTGTCATGAGTAATCAACGGGGCCGGGCGTCACAGCCTGGCCGACCAATGTGGCGACGCCATGACACCCGCTCCAAAAACGACTGGCAATCATACACTCGGCAAAGGTCTCCGCCCACCGCTTTCGACTAGTGGGTCAAGTCCGACGAATCCCCGTCCGAGAGGCCAGGAAAGCCTCTAGTCCGGGTCTTTCAGCCAAAGTTTTGACAATCATTCTCATTACTATTAGTATCCCATCCATCCAATAACTCCCTCCGAGCTTTGAGTCGCCATGTACGTCTGTCTCTGTCTAGGTGTCACTGACGGTCAAATTCGCGAAGCCATCTACGAAGGCTGCTGCAGCTACCGCGAAGTACGCAACACCCTCGAAGTGGGTACCCAATGCGGCAAGTGCGCCTGCCTCGCCAAACAGGTGGTCAAGGAAACCCTCGCCGAGGTGCAGAGCAGCCAGGCCGCCCTCGCCTACCCTGCCGCATACGCTATCGGCTGACCGTTTGGCGGAAACGAAAAGAACCGGACCTCAGCGTCCGGTTTTTTTGTGCCTGTTTTTCAAATATTTAGACTTCAAATGTAGAAGTTAAACATTCTTATTCATATTCAAATTCATTTGCAATTCAACTACTTATATTTGACATACAACAATACGGAGATCAAAATTTGCTGATCTTCAACTATTCCGACGGCAGGACTCCACATGAAAGGCGACAAGAAGGTCATTCAGCATCTCAACAAGATCCTCGGCAACGAACTTGTTGCGATCAACCAGTACTTCCTGCACGCCCGCATGTACGAAGACTGGGGCCTGAAGAAATTGGGCGACCACGAGTACCACGAGTCCATCGACGAGATGAAGCACGCTGACACGCTGATCAAGCGCATCCTCTTCCTCGAAGGCCTCCCCAACCTGCAAGACCTTGGCAAGCTGATGATCGGCGAGAACACCAAGGAAATGCTGGCCAGCGACCTGAAGCTGGAGCAGCAGGCCATACCGGACCTGAAGGCCGCCATCGCTTACTGTGAAAGCGTGGGCGACTATGGCAGCCGCGAACTGCTGGAAGATATCCTCGAGTCCGAAGAAGAACACATCGACTGGCTGGAGACCCAACTGGGCCTCATCGAGAAAGTCGGCCTGGAAAATTACCTGCAATCGCAGATGGACGAGTAATCTGGAACCGGACAAAGAGCCCCGCATATGCGGGGCTCTTTCATTTATAACGTCTACAAATCAAAACCTTCCAAACAAGATTGTTTTCAATTAGCAAATAGAACACCGATATATACGAAGAACCATTAGAAATAAAAAAAACCCCGCATTTGCGGGGCTCTTTTTTATTCAAGGGAGGATCAGGCGCTAGCCTTGCTCACAGCTTCCTTGACCAGGGTCTGCAGCTCGCCCTTCTCGAACATCTCGGTAATGATGTCGCTGCCACCAACCAGCTCACCGCCTACCCACAGCTGCGGGAAGGTCGGCCAGTTGGCGTACTTCGGCAGATTGGCGCGGATTTCCGGGTTCTGCAGGATGTCGACGTAGGCGAACTTCTCGCCGCAAGCCATGAGGACTTGCGCGGCACGGGCCGAGAAGCCGCACTGCGGAGCGTTCGGCGAGCCTTTCATGTACAGCAGGACAGTGTTGTTGGCGATCTGCTCTTTGATGGTTTCGATGATATCCATTGGGCACCTCGGCTGAACTTTCCGACTGTCGAGTCGGCAGGATGGCGGCATTGTAACGGAAAGCCGAGCGGCGCGCTCGGGCTTCCCTTGTCCTCAGGCGGCCACCACTTCCACAGGAACGCCATTGAGCGCCGCATTGCCGGAAAGCGCGTCCAGTTGGCGCTCGTCGGTCAGGTCGTTGGCACTGGCGCCCGGCTGCTCGCTGGCGATGCCCATGCGCACACCAGGCCGCGCGTGACCCCAGCCATGGGGCAGGCTGACCACTCCGGGCATCATGTCCAGGCTGGCGCCCACCTCCACCTCGATCATGCCCACTCGCGAGCGCACTTTTACCCGCTGCCCGTCCACCAGTCCGCGGACTTCCAGATCGCGCGGATGCATCAGCAACTGGTGGCGCGGCTTGCCCTTCACCAGACGGTGATAGTTGTGCATCCAGGAATTGTTGCTGCGCACATGGCGGCGACCAATCAGCACCAGCTCACCTTCACGGGGCGCAGGTTGCGACGCGAAGCGTTCGAGGTCGCCGAGAAGAATCGCCGGCGCGGCCTCCACCTTGCCGCTGGCGGTCTTCAGGCGACCGGCCAGATTGGGTTTCAGCGGTCCAAGGTCGATGCCATGGGGATAGTCACGCAGGTGAGCCACGGAAAGCTTGTGCTCGGTGCGGTCGCCGTAGGGGCCCGCACGCAGGCCGAGGTCTATCATCTGCTCCGGTGCCAGGGTCGGCTTCAGTTCGATGCCGGTACGCGCGGCGAATGCCTTGGCCAAACCGACGAAGATCTCCCAATCGTGCAGCGCCCCCACCGGCCTGGTCAGCACCGCCTCGTTGAAACGGGTGACATTGCGCACGGCGAAAAGGTTGAACGTGGTGTCGTAGTGCTCGTGCTCCAGCGGTGCGGTGGGTGGCAGGATCAGGTCGGCGTAACGGGTGGTCTCGTTGATGTAGAAGTCGATGCTGAGCATGAACTCCAGACCGTCCAGGGCCTGTTCCAGTTGCCGGCCGTTGGGTGTGGACAGCACCGGGTTGCCGGCGACTGTCACCAATGCTCTTACCTGCCCCTCACCGGGGATGAGCATCTCCTCGGCAAGCGCTGCCACTGGCAGCTCACCGCCGTACTCGGGTAAACCGGATACGCGGCTCTGCCACCGATTGAAGTGGCCACCGGAGGTCGCAGCCACCAAGTCGACTGCCGGCTCGGTGCAGAGCACGCCTCCAACCCGATCCACATTACCGGTAACCAGGTTGATGAGTTGGATCAACCACTGACAGAGGCTACCGAAGGCCTGAGTGGACACACCCATCCGGCCATAGCAGACCGCGCTTTCCGCTGCGGCGAAATCCCGCGCCAGTTGGCGAATCTGATCTGCCGGAATACCGCAACGCAGGCTCATGGCTTCCGGCGTGAAGCGAGCGATGGCGTCCCGCACCTGCTCCAGCCCTTCGACCTGCAAATGGGTTGCGCGGCCCAGCCCTTCTTCGAACAAGGTATTGAGCAGGCCGAACAGCAACGCCGCATCCTGCCCCGGCCGCACGAACAGATGCTGGTCGGCCATGGCCGCGGTTTCGCTGCGGCGCGGGTCCACCACCACCAGCTTGCCGCCTCGCCCCTGCAGGGCCTTCAGGCGCTTCTCGACGTCCGGTACGGTCATGATGCTGCCGTTGGAGGCGAGCGGGTTGCCGCCGAGGATCAGCATGAACTGGGTGTGATCGATATCGGGGATCGGAATCAGCAGGCCATGGCCGTACATCTGCTGGCTGATCAGGTGATGGGGCAACTGGTCCACCGAGGTGGCGGAGAAACGCCCTCGGGTCTTGAGCAGGCCGAGAAAGTAGTTGCTATGGGTCATCAGCCCATAGTTGTGCACGCTCGGATTACCCTGATACACGGCCACCGCGTTGTTACCGTGGCGCGCCTGGATGTCAGCCAGGCGCTCGGCGACCAGGGCGAAGGCCTCATTCCATTCAATGGGCATCCATTCGTTTCCGGCACGGCGCATGGGCTGACGGATGCGATCTGGATCGTTCTGAATGTCCTGCAGGGCCACGGCCTTGGGGCAGATATGGCCACGACTGAAGCTATCCTGGGCGTCACCCTTGATAGAAAGGATGCGACGCGTGCCGTCATCCTGATCCTCGGTCTCAATGGTCAGGCCGCAGATGGCCTCGCAGAGATGGCACGCACGGTGGTGGAGGGTCTTGGTCATGGCCTGGCCTCTATTCTTGTTCGAGACGACCGGTTGGGTCGCAAGAACAAGACTATGGAGCCAGATTCGCTGCTCGACCAGCAGCGTCAGCGCCATGAATCGGCAGGCATCATGCCTGCCGATTCGCCACCCCGGTCAGCGGATGGACTTGATGGTGCCTTTGTTGCCGGTGACCTTGGCGGTCACCTTCTTGAACACGACATAGTCCTGCACGGTGAGTTCATAGCGCGGCGCGACGATCAGGTCGGCACCGGACTCCTTGACCGCTTTGTAGGCGGCTGCGGACTTGACGGAGGAAATCGGGTCCGGACCGAAGGGCAGTCCACCACTGCTACCGCCACCGTAGGCTACGCCATCAGCAAATTGAGAGTCCCCACCGAACTGCAGGACGTTGAACAGAATGTTCACCTCGGACTGTCCGCTGATCTGCTCGCCCACAGCGACATCAGCCTTCAGGTCGGTCTTCACTTTGCCATTCAGCGGTGAAGTCGGCTGGCTGACGTTGTAGCTGCTGCAACCGGTCAGGGCAGCAAGGGCAGCAGCCAGGGCGGCGGGAACGAGGAACTTATTCATTGGGATCTCCATGGATCATTGAAAGTCTGAGCGGCTCCGCTGATGTTCCTAGCGCGGATGCCGTCCCCGGGAATCACCCGATTCCGGGGACCCGCAAACCTACCAACCAGCGCCGCGAAGCATCAGTTCATGCTTTCCGAAAAGACGTTCAGATAGTTTCCCGTCGTACCGCTCCTAACCACCCGGCATCCGGCTTCAAGGTGTTGGCCGAGACGACCTGGTCATCGCCACGGTGCGCCGCAATGCCCGGGACACGCTGTCGAGCGTGATGGAGGCAGCGGTAAAGGATGGGCTGATCGCACGCAACCGAGTGGCCTCGATCGCGCGGCCACGGGTGACGAAGAAGGTGATGGACCCGTTCACCCGCGAGGAAGCCGAAGCGGTGATCGAGCACCTTTTATAAGAAGCTGGCCGGGCTGACCCGCATCCATGCCTGCTACTTCGAGTTCGCGTTCTTCACTGGAATGCGGCCGGGCGAGTTGATGGCGCTTCGCTGGGAGGAGATCGATTTCAAAGGAAGGAACGCACACGTCTGCCGGATCGTGGTCGACGACGCGATCAAGGATCGCGTGAAGACCAAGCACCACCGGCAAGTGCTGCTGAATGACAGGGCGCCACATGCCCTGAAGGAGGCGCGGACGCTGACCCAGGCACGGAGTGCCTTCGTCTTCGCGCCGGCGAGGATGGAGGAGGGACAGGATTGGATCAGGAGTGACAGCACGACGAAGGGCTACGTCAACCAGGCCCTTCGCGCCCTGGGCATCCGCGTGCGGCGCCAATACGACACCCGCCACACCTACGCCACCATGTGCCTGATGGCCGGCATGAATGCTGCCTTCATTGCGAACCAGTTGGGGCACAGTGTACAAATGCTGCTCTCGACCTATGCGAAGTGGCTCAATTCCACCTCGGATTGGAGCGAGTTGCAGAAGCTGGAAAACCAGCAAATTGGTACGAAATTGGTACAGGAAAAATAGCGATACCCCTCTAGGCCGCGCCCTGTCTGGCCTCTGTTGGCATCATGCGACATTTCCTTATAAGATCGCGCCTTCCCCCTAAATCGTCGCCCCGTGCGGCTTCAACCGCCCGTCCCGCCTGCATTGTTCCCGCAATACCCGGCCAGGACACGCGGCCAGTGGCAAAAGAAGAAAGGTAGTAACCATGAGCGCTAGGCATTTTCTCTCCCTGATGGACTGTACTCCCCAGGAGCTGAACAGCCTGATCCGTCGAGGCACCGAGCTGAAGGATCTGCGCAACCGAGGCGTGCGTTACGAGCCCCTGAAAAGCCGCGTACTGGGCATGATCTTCGAAAAGGCGTCCACCCGGACCCGTCTCTCCTTCGAGGCCGGCATGATCCAGCTCGGCGGCCAGGCCATCTTCCTGTCGCCGCGCGATACCCAGCTCGGCCGTGGAGAACCCATCAGCGACTGCGCCATCGTCATGTCGCGCATGCTCGACGCGGTGATGATCCGGACCTTTGCCCACAGCAAGCTGACCGAGTTCGCCGCCCATTCGCGGGTGCCGGTGATCAACGGCCTGTCCGACGATCTGCATCCCTGCCAGCTGCTGGCCGACATGCAGACCTTCCTCGAACATCGCGGCAACATCCAGGGCAAGACCGTGGCCTGGATCGGCGACGGCAACAACATGTGCAACACCTATATAGAAGCGGCCATCCAGTTCGACTTCCAGTTGCGTGTCGCCTGCCCCGAAGGCTACGAACCCAAGGCCGAGTTCCTCGCCACAGCCGGCGACCGCGTCAAGGTCGTGCGCGACCCGCGTGAAGCCGTGGCCGGCGCCCACCTGGTCAGCACCGATGTCTGGACGTCCATGGGCCAGGAGGAGGAAACCGCCAGGCGCCTGGCGCTGTTCGCCCCCTACCAGGTGAACAAGGCACTCCTCGACCTGGCCGCGGAAGACGTGATATTCATGCACTGCCTGCCAGCCCACCGCGGTGAAGAGATCAGCGTCGACCTGCTCGATGATCCGCGCTCGGTAGCCTGGGACCAGGCGGAAAACCGTCTCCACGCCCAAAAGGCCCTGCTCGAACTCCTGGTCGAACACGCCCATCACGCATGAATCGCGAAATGCTCCTCAGCCTGCGCAACCTTACCTGCGGTTATCACGACCAGCAGGTTGTGCGTGGCCTCAACCTGCATCTCAATGCCGGTGATATCGGCTGTCTGCTGGGCCCCTCCGGCTGCGGCAAGACCACCACCCTGCGTGCCATCGCTGGTTTCGAACCGGTGCTGGAAGGTGAAATCCAGCTGGCTGACGAGGTCATCTCCCGCGCCGGCTTCACCCTGGCACCGGAGAAGCGACGGATCGGCATGGTCTTCCAGGACTACGCCCTGTTCCCGCACCTGACCGTGGCTGACAACATCGCCTTTGGCATCCGCAAGGAGCCCGACTGCGAACGCAAGGTCGCCGAGCTGCTGGAGCTGGTGAAGCTGGGTCATCTGTCCAGGCGTTATCCCCATGAACTGTCTGGCGGCCAGCAACAGCGCGTTTCCCTGGCCCGTGCCCTGGCGCCGGAACCACGCCTGCTGCTGCTCGACGAGCCCTTCTCCAACCTCGATGGCGAACTGCGCAGACGCCTCAGCCAGGAGGTTCGCGAGATTCTCAAGGCGCGCGGTACCAGCGCCATCCTGGTGACCCACGACCAGGAAGAGGCCTTTGCCGTCAGTGATCATGTCGGCGTGTTCCGAAACGGCCTGCTGGAGCAGTGGGACACGCCCTATAACCTGTACCACGAGCCGCTGACCCCCTTTGTCGCCAGCTTCGTCGGCCAGGGTTATTTCATACGCGGCCAGCTGATTTCCGCCGACGCCGTGAATACGGAACTGGGCACCATCCGCGGCAACCGCGCCTATACCTGGCCCCAGGGCTCGGCAGTGGATGTCCTGCTACGCCCGGACGACATTGTCCACGCACCGGACAGCGACTTGCGCGCCACAGTGATCGGCAAGACCTTCCTCGGTGCCGCCACCCTCTATCGCCTGCAACTGGCCACCGGCAGTCAGCTGGAGTCCATATTCCCCAGCCATGCCGACCACCAGCCCGGGCAGGATGTCGGCATCCGTATCGCCGCCGATCACCTGGTGGTATTCCCCGCACAGGGGAGCGTCGCCGCCCATTTCACCCCACAGGAATCCGGAGTACGCCGCATCAGCGGTGCACTCTGAAACCTGTAGGGGCGATTTCAATCGCCAAGGGTGGCGCAGCTGCCCCTGACAGAGTTCCCGAGACAGACCTTCGGCCTGCTTGGCGAATGAATTCGCACCTACACCCACAGCCGCCCGCTGGCCACCAGCACTGAATGCCCGGCAATGCTCACCCTGTCGCCATCCAGGCGGCACCAGAGATCGCCGCTGCGGGTGGAGCACTGTTCGGCTCGCAGCACGCGCTTGCCAAGGCGATTCGCCCAGTAAGGAATCAGTGCGCAGTGGGCGGCCCCGGTCACCGGGTCCTCCTCGATGCCGATCACCGGTGCGAAGAAGCGCGAGACGAAGTCGTGCTTCATACCCGGTGCGGTGATGATCACGCCGGACCAGGGCAACTTGGCCAACGCCTTGAAGTCCGGCGTGCACTCGCGCACCGCCTGTTCCGACTCCAGCACTGCCAGCAGGAAGTTGGCTCCCAAGGCATCCACCGGCGCCACACCCAAGGCGTGCTCCAGGTCCAGGGTCACGCCCACCTCCTGCGGTACCTGGGCCGGGAAGTCCAATGCCAGGCGGCCTTCCTCTTCGCGCGTCACCCGCAGCTCGCCGGACTTGCTCATGAACTCCAGGCGATTCCCGGGCTCCTGATAGAGCTCGAACAGCACATGGGCGGCGGCCAGGGTGGCGTGACCGCAAAGCGGCACCTCGGCCCTGGGGGTGAACCAGCGGATGTGCCAGGCATTGCCTTCCTTCACCAGAAAGGCGGTTTCCGACAGGTTGTGCTCGGCGGCAATGCGTTGCATGAGCTGCTCGTCGAGCCAGGCATCCAGGCGATAGACCACGGCCGGATTGCCGCCGAAAGGACGCTGGGTGAAGGCATCGACCTGATGGAAATCCAGCTGCATGACACGCTCCTTGGAGTGGGGACGGGAAGATTCAGCATGCCAGCCAGCAACGCCCCACGCACCGTACAGTGGCCAGGTTCTATCACGGATACAGCCAGCTCAGTCTAGCGGAGGCAGGCCATAGCGCTGCAGCAGCTCGTTCATCCGCCCGGACGCGCGCAAACGCTGGAGCCCGGCCTCGAACATCGCCGCATGACGCGGGCTGGCCTCCAGGGCCGGTGAAAATGCCAGGTAGATGGGTACATCGGGCGATCGGCAGCCAGCCTTGACCAGCTTGGCCTGCTGGCCACTTCCGGCCAGGTAGGCATCCATGACCCAGGCATTCTCGATGGTGGCGTCGATACGCCCGAGCAGGATCTTTTCCACGTTCATTTCCAGGGCCTGGTCACCGGATACCACCTGGACATGCGCCGGCTTGTCCCGGTTGATACGGATGTAAGTATCGAGCTCCTGCCCGTAGCTGTAGCCGTTGATACTGCCCAGCCTGATCCCGGAAAGGGAAAGCAGGCCCTGGTAGCGCCACGTGGCACCGCGGGCAGCGTAGAAGCACATACGCGACACACCAGGCGCGGTGGGCGTGAACACGAAGTCGGGAGCGTCCTGGACGCCGGCACCGATCAACGCATCCAGGCGACCATTGCGCGTGTCGTGGACAGCTCGTGCCCAGCTCACCTGGCGGTACTCCACGCGGATACCCGCCTCACCAAAGATTTCCTGCGCCAGTTCGACGAAGATGCCGGGCCGCTCCGAGCCGGGCTGGCAATTGATCGGACACCAGATGTCCCCGGCGATCACCAGGGTCTCAGCATGAGCCGACGGGAAGAGCAAAGGTGCGACCAGCAGGCCCAGTACCTGCCAGCGGCGCTTCAGCGACCCTCGCCCTTCTCCCATCCTGCCTCCCGGTGTCTATGCGGTGCCTTCACGCACCGCTGCGCACCCTTTGCACGGCATCCAGCCAGCCGTCATAAAGTTTCTTGCGGTGGTCTTCGGCCATGCGTGGGGCAAAACGTTGCTGACGATGCCAGTGACTGGCCACTTCGTCCAGATCGCGATAGAGCCCCACCTGCAAACCTGCGAGGTAGGCCACGCCCAGGGCCGTGGTCTCGGTGACTTCCGGGCGTTCCACCGGTACCCCGAGGATGTCGGCAAGGAATTGCATCACCCAGTTGTTCTCCACCATACCGCCGTCCACTCGCAGGGCACTGGGCGCGGCGGCGCCGTCCTGGGCCATGGCCTCCAGCAGGTCGCGGGTCTGGTAGCAGACCGACTGCAACCCGGCAGTGACGATTTCCTTGATGCCGGTATCGCGGGTCAAGCCGAAGATGGCGCCGCGCGCGCGCGGGTCCCAGTAGGGCGCTCCAAGGCCGGTGAAGGCCGGCACCAGGTAAACGCCGCAGGCATCGCCGGTCTGCTCGGCCAGGGCCTCGGTATCGCGGGCGTGGCTGATCAGCTTGATGCCATCACGCAACCACTGCACCGCAGCGCCGGCAACGAAGATGCTGCCCTCCACCGCGTAGGTCACCTTGCCATTCAGGCGATAGCCAACCGTCGTCAGCAGGCGGTTGCGCGAGACCACTGGCTGCTCACCGGTGTTCTGGATCATGAAGCAGCCGGTGCCGTAGGTACTCTTCACCATGCCCGGCTGGAAGCAGGCCTGGCCGATCAACGCCGCCTGCTGGTCTCCGGCCATGCCGCGCACCGGGATGCTGGCGCCGAGCAAGCTGACTTCGGTATCGCCAAACTCTGCGGCGCAGTCGAGGACTTCCGGCAACAAGCTTGCGGGGATGTCGAACAGACGCAGCAGCTCTGCATCCCATTGCTGGCTGTGGATATTGAACAGCAGGGTCCGCGAGGCGTTGGTGGCATCGGTGCGATGCACCTTGCCGCCGGTCAGGCGCCAGAGCAGGAAGCAGTCCACGGTGCCGAAACGCAGCTCGCCGCGCTCGGCGCGTTCGCGGGCGCCTGGCACGTTTTCCAGCACCCAGCGCAGCTTGGTGGCAGAGAAGTAGGGGTCGATGAGGAGACCGGTTCGACGGGCCACATCCGCTTCATGGCCGGCGGCCTTGAGCGTGGCGCAGTAGTCGGCAGTGCGGCGGTCCTGCCAGACGATGGCCGGGTGGATGGGAGTACCGGTCACCGCGTCCCAGACCAGGGTGGTCTCACGCTGGTTGGTAATGCCGATGGCGGCGATCTCGGCCGGATTCAATCCGCTCTGCTCGATGGCCTCGCGACAGACCTTCAGGGTAGTCAGCCAGATTTCCTCGCCGTCATGCTCCACCCAGCCGTCCTTGGGAAAGTATTGCTTGAACTCCTGCTGGGCACGCGCCACTGGCAAGCCCTGGGCGCTGAAAACGATGGCGCGGCTGCTGGTGGTGCCCTGGTCGATGGCGAGCAGGTAATGGGCCATGGCGATGCTTCCTTGTTCTTGTTCTGGGCTTTTTATGGACGACCGATATCGGCGAACTGACCTTGAGTATGGGCGGCCAGGGTGTCGGCGGAGAGCTCGACTTCCAGCCCGCGCCGGCCAGCGCTGACGTGCACGGTGTCGAAATTGCGCGCAGTGCTGTCGATGAAGGTACGCAGACGCTTCTTCTGCCCCAGCGGACTGATGCCCCCCACCAGGTAACCGGTGGTGCGCTGCGCCAGATTGGGATCGGCCATCTCCGCTTTCTTGACGCCCGCCGCATGGGCCAGCGCCTTGAGGTCGAGGCTGCCCACCACCGGCACCACGGCGACCAGCAGCTCGCCTTTCTCGGTGGCGGCGAGCAGTGTCTTGAACACTCGCGCCGGATCCAGGTTGAGCTTCTCGGCGGCCTCCAGGCCATAAGAGGGCGCCTTGGGGTCATGTTGGTAGCTGTGCACCTTGTGCTCAGCCTTGGCTTTCTTCAGCAGGTCGATGGCAGGCGTCATGTTCGATTATGAAAATCCGGCGACAGATTCAGCGTACCTTAACGGGAAAAACCGTCATTCGACAGCCCGCCGCTATAATGCCGCGCAAAACAAGGAGCCAGCATGAACCTGGGCCCCCGGCAACAAGACATTCTCGACCTCACCCGCGAGCGCGGCTACGTCAGCATCGACGAACTCGCCCAGGCGTTCGCCGTCACCCCGCAGACCATCCGCCGCGACATCAACCAGCTCGCCGAGCACGGCTTGCTGCGGCGCACCCACGGGGGCGCGGCCAGCGAAGCCTCGAGCACCCAGAACACGGCCTACGCCATGCGCGCCGGGCAGAACCGCGACGAAAAGCAGCGCATCGCCGACGCGGTAGCCGAGTACATCCCCGACCATGCATCGCTGTTCATCAACATCGGCACCACCACCGAAGCGATTGCCCGTGCCCTCATGGGCCACAAGGGCCTGAAGGTAATCACCAACAACCTGCACGTGGCCGCGCAACTGGCCGACAAGCCGGACTTCGAAGTCCTGGTGGCGGGCGGAACGGTGCGCAGCGACGGCGGTATCGTTGGCCAGGCAGCGGTGGATTTCATCCAGCAGTTCAAGGTGGACTACGCCCTGGTGGGCATCAGCGGCATCGACGAAGACGGCAGCCTGCTGGACTTCGACTACCAGGAAGTACGCGTCTCCCAGGCCATCATCGAGAACGCACGACACGTGTTCCTCGCCGCCGACTCCAGCAAATTCGGCCGCAACGCCGTGGTACGCCTGGGCTCCATCACCCAGGTCGACCGGCTGTTCACCGACCACCAGCCCTCCCCTGCCCTGACCCGCCTGCTGGCCGAGCACAAGGTGCATCTCGAGCGGGTCTGACCCCTTCCCAACTGTATGAATTTTTCATGACCACCCGGCGCGAAACCGCGCATCGGGCTAGTCATTTTCCGCTCGCTCGACTAGGCTACTTTCGAAACTGAACATTGAAAGTTCGATTTCGACCTTGGTGCCTGCCCATGAACCACAATCACTCCCCCATCGCCGAAGTCTATGACCTGGCGGTCGTCGGCGGCGGCATCAATGGCGTCGGCATCGCCGCCGACGCAGCCGGCCGGGGTCTGTCGGTATTTCTCTGCGAGAAGGATGACCTCGCCCAACACACCTCTTCGGCCAGCAGCAAACTGATCCACGGCGGCCTTCGCTACCTGGAGCATTACGAATTCCGCCTGGTGCGCGAAGCCCTGGCCGAGCGCGAAGTGCTGCTCGCCAAGGCGCCGCACATCGTCAAGCCCCTGCGTTTCATCCTGCCCCACCGGCCCCACCTGCGTCCGGCCTGGATGATATGCGCGGGCCTGTTCCTCTATGACCACCTCGGCAAGCGCAAGCACTTGCCTGCCTCCCGTGGCCTGCGCTTTGGTGCGGGCAGCCCGATGAAGGCGGAAATCACCCATGGGTTCGAGTACTCCGATTGCTGGGTCGACGACGCCCGAATGGTGGTGCTCAATGCCATGGCGGCCCGCGAGCGCGGCGCCCATGTTCATACTCGAACCCGCTGCGTCAGCGCCCGGCGCAGCAAGGGCCTCTGGCATATCCACCTGGAACGCGCCGACGGCAGCCTGCTGTCGATCCGCGCTCGCGCCCTGGTGAACGCCGCCGGCCCCTGGGTGGCTCGCTTCATCGAACAGGACCTCAAACAGTCGACGCCGTACGGCATCCGCTTGATCCAAGGCAGCCACATCATCGTGCCGCGCCTGCATGACGGCGAGCAGGCCTACATCCTGCAGAACGAAGACCGCCGCATCGTCTTCGCCATTCCCTATCTGGAACGCTTCACCCTGATCGGCACCACCGACCGCGAATACCACGGCGACCCGGCCTCAGTGGCGATCACGCCCGAGGAAACCCGCTACCTGCTGGAGGTGGTCAACCGCCACTTCAAGCGTCAGCTGAGCGAGCAGGACATTCTCCACAGCTATGCGGGCGTGCGCCCGCTGTGCGACGACGAGTCGGCCGACCCGTCGGCAGTGACCCGCGACTACACCCTGGCGCTTTCCGCCCACCCCGGCGACGCACCACTGCTCTCGGTGTTCGGTGGCAAGCTCACCACCTACCGCAGGCTCGCCGAAGCGGCCCTGGAGCAACTGACCCCCTGGTTCCCGCTCGCCAAGGGCGCCTGGACGGCGACCGCGCCGCTACCCGGTGGCGAAAAGATGGAAAGCCGCAGCGCCCTGGTGGAAGCCCTATGCGCGAGCTTCGGCTGGTTGCCCACCCACATCGCCCGGCGTTGGGTCAACCTCTACGGCAGCCGCTGCTGGCACCTGCTGCGCGACGTGCGAGAGCTGGCCGACCTCGGCGAACACCTGGGGGCCGGCCTCTACACGCGGGAAGTGGATTATCTCTGCCAGCAAGAATGGGCCGTCAGCGCCGAAGACATCCTCTGGCGTCGCACCAAGCTGGGCCTGTTCATGAGCGCTAGCCAGCAGGCTCGGCTGTCCCAGTACCTCAAACACGAATACCCGCGCCGGCCACGGGCGGATGCGGCGTAAGCCAACCATCCGCGAGCAATCCCTACCCTCCCAACTGCAAGGCGGCTCAGAGCTGCGCCACATGCCCCTCGGCGCGATGGGCCATGAGGTGCGGCAACACGGCGGATAACAGCGGTTCCTTGAAGGCGTCCTGGAAGCGATGGGCCAGGCCGGGAATCAACTTCAGCTCCGAACCCTTGATGTGCGCTGCCACATGCACACCGTGCATCACGGGCAGCAGCGGATCGGCAGTACCGTGCACCACCAGGGTCGGCACCTGCAGGCGATTGAGCATGTCGACGCGGCTCGGCTCGGCGAGAATCGCCAGGATCTGCCGCTGCACACCTTCGGGGTTGAAGGAGCGGTCATAGGCGCGGGCGGCCTGCTCCAGCAACTGCTCGCGATCATCACTGATCTCAGGGCTGCCCAACGCCGCCAGCAGGTCTGCCTGGTGCTGGAGGGCCACCTCACGACTCGGCGCCTCGCGCCGCGCCAGCAGTTCCAGCAGGGCCGAGTTGGGAGCCGGCAGGCCCTGGGCCCCCGAACTGGTCATCACCAGGGTCAGGCTGAGTACCCGTTCCGGCGCCAGGTCGGCCAGGTGCTGGGCGATCATCCCGCCCATGCTGGCGCCCAGCACGTGGGCCTGCCGGATATGCAGCGCATCCAGCAGGCGCAGCGAATCGCCGGCCATGTCGCGCAAGCCGTAAGGCGCCGAGACCGGCAGGCCGAGGCGGTAGCGCACCACTTCATAGGCCAGGTTCGCCGTGGGTGCGGCACCCGTCCAGGCGGACAGGCCGACATCGCGATTGTCGAAGCGAATCACCCGGAAGCCGCTCTTGCAAAGGCGCTGCACCACCTCGTCCGGCCAATGGATCAGTTGCCCGCCCAGGCCCATGATCAGCAGCAGTGCCGGGTCCCGCTCACGGCCCACGATCTGGTACGCCAGGCGCACCTCGCCCAGGTCGACAGTCTCCGTCGGCGCGGTCACATCGCAGCGGGTATCGGCAAAAGTAAAGGAAGGCAGGCCGCAAATGAGCGCGGCGAGCAGGATCAGCACACGCATGATGGAAATCCAGAACGCAAAACCCCAGTTGAACGCGATTCTGATGAATTCCTTGCGTTCGCACTGCCACAGAACCGTGACAATTTCATGACGAGCGCTGAACGGTCATTGCCAGGCCCAGGGCGGCGGCCGATCCGGCCGCTGCCTCGGGCCTGGACTCAGGCGCCCACCTGGCGCAGAGGGGCGCTAGTGCGTTGGGCGGTTTCCCAGTTGTCGGCAAGCCCCACCGGCATGTCCTCGGGCGCCAGTGGCCGGCGCCCGCGCACCAGGTCCGAGGCACGCTCGGCGAGCATGATGGTCGGCGCGTTGAGGTTGCCGTTGGGCTCCGTGGGGAAGACCGACGAATCGATAACCCGCAGCCCCTGGATGCCGCGCACCCGCAATTCGGAATCCACCACCGCCATATCGTCCTCGCCCATGCGGCAGGAGCCGCAGGGGTGCATGGTGCTTTCCATGTTGGCACGCACGAAGGCGTCGATCTCCTCGTCCGTCTGCACCGCCGGGCCGGGAGCCAACTCTTCACCACGGTAGCGGTCCATGGCGGGCTGGCCGATGATTTCGCGGGTCAGGCGCACACAGCGACGGAAGCCTTCACGGTCCTCCTCGCTCTCCAGGTAGTTGAAACGAATTTCCGGATGCTCGTAGGGGTCGGCCGACACGGCGCGGACATGCCCCCGGCTTTTCGGCTTGTTGGGGCCGGTCAGCACCATGAACCCGTGCCCACGGAACGGCTTGTCACCGTCGTAGCGCATCGCCGCCGGCAGGAAGTGGAACTGGATGTCCGGCCAACGCAGCCCCTGTTCGGAGCGGATGAAACCACCCGCCTCGAAGTGGTTGCTGGCACCCAGGCCGTCCTTGAACAACAACCAGCGCAGGCCGATCAGAGCCTTGCCCAGCAGCCCCATCTTGCCGTTGAGGGTGATCGGCTCCTTGCAGGCGTACTGGATATAGATTTCCGAGTGGTCCTGGAGGCTTTCCCCCACACCCGGCAAATGGTGACGGACTTCGATGCCAGCCTGCCTCAGCACCTCCGTCGGGCCAATGCCGGAACGCTGCAGCAGGTGAGGCGAGCCGATGGGGCCCGAGGACACCAGCACCTCGCGATTGCAGTGAACGGTGTGGGTCTGGCCACCCTGGTCGTACTCCACGCCCACCGCGCGCTTGCCCTCGAGGAGGATGCGCCGGGTCATGGCGTGGGTGACCACCGTCAGGTTGGGCCGCTCCATGGCCGGGCGCAGGTAAGCGTTGGCGGTGGACCAGCGCACGCCATCCTTCACCGTCATGTGCATGGCGCCGAAACCTTCCTGCATGTAGCCGTTGCAGTCGTCGGTCTTGATGTAGCCAGCCTGCGCACCCGCCTCCACCCAGGCGCCATACAGCGGGTTCTGCATGTTGTTGCCATTGTTGGTGGCCAGTGGGCCGCTGGCGCCGCGGTAGTCGTCGCCGCCGAACTTGTACGTCTCAGCACGCTTGAAGTAAGGCAGGCAGTTCCGGTAGCCCCAGTTCTTCGCCCCCAGGCTTTCCCATTCGTCGAAGTCATAGGCGTGGCCGCGGATGTAGACCAGGCCGTTGATGGAGGACGAGCCACCGAGCACCTTGCCCCTTGGGCAGTGCAGGCGACGGCCGTCGAGATGCGGCTCGGCCACCGTCTCGTAGCGCCAGTTGTACTTCTTCGTGTTCATCGGAATGGAGAAGGCGCTGGGCATCTGGATCAGCACGCTGCGGTCACTGCCGCCGAACTCCAGGACCAGCACGGACGTGCCGGCGTCCTCGGTCAGGCGGTTGGCCAGCACACAACCTGCAGAGCCCGCACCGATGATGATGTAGTCGTATCGCTTATTCATTGCTGTAACCCTTTGCGGTGAGGCCCAGGGCCTCGGTCTTGCGGTCGCTGCTCTTTGGGTAGGCGCCCCAGCCCAGGCGGGCAGCCAGCACGCGGGTCAGTGCGTAGTGGACCACCCCGGCCAGCAGGCAGGACGGCAGGGAGGCGGTGGCGAACGTGAAGAAGGTGGTGTTGGCCAGGGTCTGCGGGTTGAACACCACCACGTAGATGGCGAAGCCCGCTACCAGCGCAACCAAGGCGGCCGGATTGAAACCGCGCCAGAAGCGGAATGGCGAGTGCGCTTCGTCTGCGTAGAGATGGCGCAGGTTCAGGCGCTGCCGACGGAGGAAGAAGTAGTCGGCTATGCCGATGCCCGCCAGGGCGCTATTCAAGGCCGAGGTCCACACCAGGAAGATGAAGAAGCCGTCGTAGATACCCGGTGCGAACAGCACGATCAGCCCCGGCGCCACGCAGAACAGCACCACCAGCCACTCCCAGCTCATCTCCCGCAACGTCTGCCCCGCCAACTGACGCAAACCGACAATGGACGTGTAGAGGATGTTCACCATGCTGGTGACGTTGGCGAAGGCCACGAAGCCCAGGGCGATCACGCCGAAGGTCAGGCCGCCGATGCGGGTCATCCACACCGTCGGGTCGCTGTCACCCAGCGCGGAGGCGGCCAGCAGCCCCACGACTTCGCCCAGAACGGCGGCGGCGAAGATGCCGATGATGTTCGGCCAGTAGGATGTCCGCTGGTTCTTCGACAGGCGCGCCAGGTTGCCCACATAGGGCCACCAGGAGAACCCGGCGGCCATGTTCACCTCGACGGCGATCATGAAGTTCACTCGCTTGTCGTCGAAGGGTGCGTCCAGCGCGGGCAGGGCCATCAGCTCGGAGAAGTCATGCTCACTGAGGATCATGTAGAACATCGCGCCCATGATCAGCACCAGCGCCGGCGCGACGATGGTGTTGAACACCTTGATCGACGTCGGCCCCTTGGCGACCACGAAGCCGGTCAGGACGATGGCGAAGAAACCGGAGGCCAGTACCAGCCAGCCGTCGGCATCGGTCTTGTGCTCGGACACCAGACCGGTGAGACCGTCGATGGAGCGGCCGAACATCAGCCCCAGCACCGCCAGCCAGCCCATGGTGAGGAACACTACCGCCAGCACGTACACCAGCCGGCTGCCGTTGCCGCCGAACATGCTGCGCAGAAAGGTGAATTGCTCGGTGCCGTACTTGCCGCACGGCACGCAGGTAGCGAAGGTGGTCAGCAGCACGCCGAGAATGTTGCCGATGACGATGGCGGCAATGCCCTGCATGGGCCCGACGAACAGCGCTGTGGCGCCACCGATGAGGAAGGCCCAGGTAGCGATGGCCAGGGCGGAGTTGGCGTAGGTGAATTCCCAGAAACCCCACATGCGTTCGGCGGGTAGCAGCGGCGTGTCTCCCCGCTCCGCTTCTAGGCTGTGATTGACGGGTTCGTGATTGGCCATGGCTCAATACCCCCAGAGGTAGAAGCCGACGACCAGGACCAGCGTCATCAGGGTGGTTGCGATGTAGTCGACGGCGGTCAACGCCCCCGGCCACTCCTTGCTCTCTTCCAACTGCTCATACACGCGTATGCGTCTTTCAAGCTCCTGCGCACGCTCGATATCGGGTTGGCTGTTCATCTGGGCATCACCTCAAGGGGTTCTTGTTATTGAAATTCGATGCATCCCGGCCAGTGGCCACCGGCGCCGAAGCCCCGGTGGCGGGTTCCGCCCCACTCCTCAGGGCAGTGTGATCCACACGGCTTTGGTTTCCAGCAGGTATTCCAGTTGCTCCGCCCCGAGGTCCTTGCCATAGCCCGACTGCTTGTAGCCGCCGAAGGGCATGGAAGGGTCGATGGTGCTGTGGGCATTGACGTACACCGAACCGGCACGCAGGCGCGGAATCAGGCTGTGAACGCGACCGAGGTCGTTGGAGTAGAGCGCGGCGGCCAACCCGAAAGGCGAATCGTTGGCCAGGGCCAGCACCTCTTCCTCATCGTCGAAGGGGGCGGTCACCAGCACCGGGCCAAAGATCTCTTCCTGGACGATGCGCATGTCATTGCGGCAGTTGGCGAAGATGGTCGGTTGCACGAAGAAGCCGGGGCCTTCCACGGGCTCGCCGCCGTAGAACAGCTCCGCACCTTCCGCCTTGCCGGCCTCGATGTACGCCAACACGCGTTGCTGTTGCTCGCGGGACACCATCGGGCTGATGAAGCAATCGGGGTCCAACCCGGGCGCAATCTTCAGGGTTGCGGTGTAATCGGCCAGCTCGCGCAGGAACTCGGCGTAGACGCTGCGATGGACATAGGCACGGGTGCCGGCGTCGCAGACTTGCCCGGAGTTGAAGAACACCCCGTTGGCCACCGCCTGGGCCGCTGCCTTCAGGTCGGCGTCGGCCAGGACGATCACCGGTGACTTGCCGCCCAGCTCCAGGGTCAGGCGCTTCATCTGGTCCATGGCTGCCTTGCCTACCGAACATCCCACCGGGGTCGAGCCGGTAAAGCTGAGCTTGTCGATGCCCGGGTGGCTGGCCATGGCCGCCCCCACCACGCTGCCGCGCCCGGTAACGATGTTCACCACGCCGCCGGGAATGCCCGCCTCCTGTACCAGCTCGGCGAAGCGCAAGGCCGAGAGGGAAGTCAGCTCCGCAGGCTTCACGACCACGGTGCAACCTACCGCCAGCGCAGCCCCAAGCTTCCAGGCCATGGTTTGCAGCGGGAAGTTCCAGGGCACGATCACCCCCACTACGCCCACCGGCTCCTTGCGGGTGTAGGCCAGGTAATTGCCGGGCAGCGACGGCTCCACGGTACGGCCATGAATCTTGCTGGCCCAGCCGGCGAAATAGCGGAAGGTGTCGATGGTGCCCTGGATATCCACCGCGCGGGCCTGGGTCACGGACTTGCCCATATCGATGGATTCGATCTCAGCCAGCTCATCGGCATTCGCTTCGATCAGGTCGGCCAGTCGATGCAGCAGACGCTCCCGCTCCAGGGGCTTGAGTTGGCGCCAGGGGCCGCCGTCGAATTGCGCGCGGGCGGCTTGCACGGCGTGATCCAGATCATCAGCCGTGCCCATGGGAATGCGCCCGAGCACACCTTCGCTGGAGGGTTCGATCACGTCGGCGCTGGCACCGTCGGAGGCGTCCTGCCAGGCCCCGCCAATGAACAGCTTCCTGGGCCTGGAGAGGAAGTGTTGGGTCGCTTCGGAAACGCCGAATTGCTGCAGGTAGTTTTTTGTTCTGGTGTCCATCGTCGCTCTCGTCTTCATGCGCAGGTCGCGTGGAGGGAATGACGGCGAACAGGTCTTGCCAGGGATCGCCGTTGAGCTGACTATGGCCCCGGCCTAACATTGGTAAAATGCAAAATATCAGATACATGAATCGGCGTTTACCGAAGCATCTGATGGCGGGAGGTTGCGATGATCCAGCTCTATGACGTCGACCTGAAACTGCTGCGAGTTTTCGAGACCATCGTCAAATGCGGCGGCTTCTCTGCTGCCCAGGCCGCTCTCAATGTCGGCCAGTCCACCATCAGCGAACAAATGACCCAGTTGGAGGCCCGCCTCGGGGTGAAGCTCTGCCAGCGCGGGCGCAGCGGCTTTCGCCTCACCGAGCAGGGCGTGGCCATCCACGAAGCGACTCAGCGCCTGCTATCGGCGGTGGAGGCCTTCTGCATGGATGCCGACGTGTTGAAACAGCACATCAGCGGCACCCTCAACCTCGGCATCATCGACACCACCATCACCGACCCGGACTCCCCCCTCCCAAGCACGACCCAGCGTTTCGTCGCGCGTGGGCACGATGTCCATCTCAGCGTCTATGTGGGCACCCCGTCGGAGCTGGAAGAACGGGTCCTGGACGGCCGCCTGCACCTCGCCATCGGCCACTTCCCGTTCCGTGTTCCAGGCCTGAACTACTCGCCGCTCTACCAGGAGGCGCTAGGCCTTTACTGCGGCCGCCACCACCCGCTGTACGGCTGCGAAGCGGATGACGACGAACTGCAGCGGCAGATCGCTGCCTCGAAGCTGGTGGCACGCGGATTCATGCAGCAAAGCGATCTGGAACTGGTGGGCGCAAACCGCGCCGCCGCAACGGTCGACAATATCGAGGCACTGGCGATCCTGATCATCTCCGGCGCCTACCTGGGCTTGCTGCCCCGGCATTTCGCCGCCCGCTGGGTAGACAGTGGCGACATGCGTCCGCTGCTTCCCGAACGCCTGGCGCCGTCGGCCAGCTTCGACGCCATCACCCGTCGTGGCGTGGCGCCGCCGCCCATACTGCGGGCATTTCTCGATGACCTGGCCAGCAGCGCACTGCACGTCTGAGCCCCCTTCCCCACTGCGAAGAGGGGAAGGAAGCCCCCCTTCAACGGCAGTTGAACTCCGCCCGCAACTGCCGCGCGGCCGCGACCATGTTCACCAGCGCCGCCTCGGTTTCCGGCCAGCCACGGGTCTTCAGGCCACAGTCGGGGTTGACCCAGAGACGTTCGGCAGGAATGCGCTCGGCGGCCTTGCGCAGCAGCTTGGCCATCTCGGCACTGTCCGGCACCCGTGGTGAGTGGATGTCGTAGACGCCCGGCCCGATCTCGTTTGGATAAGCGAAGGCCTCGAAGGCATCCAGCAACTCCATGTCCGAGCGCGAGGTCTCGATGGTGATGACGTCGGCATCCATCGCGGCGATGGACTCGATCACATCGTTGAACTCGCTGTAGCACATGTGGCTGTGGATCTGGGTTTCGTCCTGTACGCCACTGGCGGTCAGGCGGAAAGCTTCGGTCGCCCAGTCCAGGTAGGCCTGCCAATCGGCCTTGCGCAGCGGCAAGCCTTCGCGGAAAGCCGCTTCGTCGATCTGCACGATGCGGATGCCGGCCTCTTCCAGGTCCAGCACTTCGTCGCGGATGGCCAGCGCCAGCTGCCTGGCCTGCACCTCGCGGGGCACGTCCTCGCGGGGGAAGGACCACATCAGCATGGTCACCGGGCCGGTCAGCATGCCCTTCATCCACTTGGCGGTCAGACCCTGCGCGTACGTGATCCACTCCACGGTCATGGCTTTCGGGCGACTCAGGTCGCCGAAGATCACCGCCGGCTTCACGCAACGGGAACCGTAGCTCTGCACCCAGCCGAAGCAGGTGAAGACATAGCCATCCAGCTGTTCGGCGAAGTATTCGACCATGTCGTTGCGCTCAGCCTCGCCATGCACCAGGACGTCCAGGCCCAGCTTCTCCTGCACGTCCACCGCGTGCCGGATTTCGCTGTGCATGGCCTCGGTGTATTCAGCGTGGGAAAGCTTGCCCTGCTTGTAGGACTGGCGCGCCAGACGAATGGCAGAGGTCTGCGGGAAGGAGCCGATGGTGGTGGTCGGGAACGCCGGCAGGTACAGACGCTCATGCTGCTTGGCGATACGCACGGCGAAGGGCGACGGACGTTGGCTGTCTTCCGGTTTCAGAGCCGCCACGCGAGCCTGCACGGCCGGATTGTGGATGCGCGGCGAGGCAGCACGGCCGGCCTGCACGGCACGGCTGGCGGCCAGGGCTTGCAACACGTGCGGCGCTTCCGGCTCGGTCAGGGCGCGGGACAATACGGCGACCTCCTCGCACTTCTGCACAGCAAAGGCCAGCCAGCTCTTCAGTTCGGCATCCAGCTCGTCTTCGCGAACCAGATCGACCGGGCTGTGCAGCAGCGAACAGGACGGTGCCACCCAAAGACGGTCGCCCAGGCGCTCGTGGGCATGGCGCAGCACGTCCAGCGCCTTGTCCAGGTCGCAGCGCCAGACGTTGCGGCCGTTGACCAGGCCAAGGGACAGCACCTTGTAGGCCGGCAGGCGGTCGAGGATGGTCGGATACTGCTCGGGCGCGCGCACCAGGTCGATGTGCAAACCATCGAGCGGCAGGCCGGCAGCCAGGCCGAGGTTGTCTTCCAGGCCGCCGAAATAGGTGGCGATCAGCTTCTTCAGCGGATCTCTCTGCAGCAGGTTGTAGGCGCGCTCGAAGGCGTTCTTCCAGTCCTGCGGCAAGTCCAGCACCAGGATCGGTTCGTCGATCTGCACCCATTCCACACCTTGGGCAGCCAGGCGCTGGAGAATCTCGCCGTAGACCGGCAGCAGTCGCTCCAGCAGGTCCAGCTTGTCGAACTCGCCCCCCTTGGCCTTGCCCAGCCAGAGGTAGGTCAGAGGGCCGATCAGTACCGGTTTCACTGCGTGGCCCAAGGCGTGAGCTTCTTCCACTTCCTCGAACAACTGCTCCCAGCTCAGGGTGAATTGCTGGTCGGCGGAGAATTCCGGTACCAGGTAGTGGTAGTTGGTGTCGAACCACTTCGTCATTTCCTGGGCATGGGCACCGCCACAGCAGCCCTTGCTGACGCCTCGCGCCATGGCGAAGAGGGTGTTCAGGCTGGCGTTGCCGTTCTCTGGCCGGAAGCGCTCGGGAATCACGCCGAAGGTCAGGGAATGCGTCAGCACCTGGTCGTACCAGGCGAAGTCACCCACCGGCAGCAGCTCGATGCCGGCTTCCTTCTGCAATTGCCAGTGCTCGGCACGCAGTTGCCGGCCGACGGCGCGCAGGCCGGCTTCATCCAGCTCGCCCTTCCAGAAGGCTTCCTGGGCTTTCTTCAGCTCTCGGTCACGGCCGATGCGCGGGAAGCCGAGGGAATGAGACAGGGCCATGTTGTCGAATCTCCATGCAAATGATGGAGCCAATTGTCGACAGCCCATGGCACTTGAGACAAACTCAACTTATTCGCATTGATCTCAAATTCCATTCATGGAGAGCACCATGCTCGAGCTGCGCCATCTCAAAACCCTGCACGCGTTGCGCGAAGCCGACAGCCTGGTGGAAGCTGCCGAACGCCTGCACCTGACTCAGTCCGCCCTCTCCCACCAGTTCAAGGAACTGGAAGAGCGCCTCGGCATGCAGCTCTTCGTGCGCAAGACCAAGCCCGTTCGATTCACCAGCGCCGGCCTGCGCCTGTTGCAGCTGGCCGACAGCGTGCTGCCGCAACTGCGCAGCGCCGAGCGGGACCTGGCTCGCCTCGCCGGCGGCACCGCAGGCCGTCTGCACATGGCCATCGAGTGCCATAGCTGCTTCCAGTGGCTGATGCCGACCATCGACCAGTTTCGCGATGCCTGGCCCGAGGTGGAGCTGGACCTCGCCTCAGGCTTCTCCTTCGCCCCCCTGCCCGCCCTGGCCCGAGGGGACCTGGACCTGGTGGTGACGTCCGACCCCATCGACCTCGCCGGCATCACCTATGTGCCGCTGTTCACCTACGAGGCGCTGCTGGCGGTGGACAACCAGCACGCCCTGGCCAGCAAGCCATTCATCGTTCCCGATGACCTCGCCAGCCTGACCCTGATTACCTACCCGGTGGAACGCGACCGCCTGGATATTTTCACCCGCTTCCTCGAGCCGGCCGACGTGGAGCCCGCCCAGGTGCGCACCTCGGAACTCACGGTGATGATGATGCAGTTGGTCGCCAGCGGTCGCGGCGTCTGCTGCCTGCCCAACTGGGCCTTGCACGAGTACAGCTCGCGCGGCTACGTCACCGCCAAGCGTCTGGGTGAGAAAGGCCTGTACTGCACCCTGTTCGCGGCGATCCGTGCCGATATGCTGGATGCGCCTTTCATGCGCGACTTCCTGCTGACGGCCAAGGACACGTCGTTTGCCACCCTTGAAGGGGTATGTGCGGCGCGCTGAACAGTCCCTCACCGGTGACTCGCGCCTGATATGACGGGCGGTGTTTTGCTAGAACGAAGCCAGGCCCGACAAAGGGCTGGTGGATGTGAAAAGCGACATCCACCCTACCTGTCAGTCCGTAGCTTCGCGCCCTTCGATCACCTCAAGGGCGCATCGGAATTGTCGGCCCCAGGTAGGCATTCGCCTGCTGGATGTCGTCCTCACCCAGTGAGCCCACCGACGAAGCCAGGCGCAGGCGCGACAGCAGATATCGCAACTTGGCCTCCAACAGGTCACGGCGGGCGATGAAGGCCTGCTCCTCGGCATTGAGGATGTCCAGGTTGGTACTGGTGCCCGCCTGGAAGCCCTTGCGCGCCGAGTCCTGCGCCCGTTCGCTGGACACCACTGCGGTCTCCAGTGCGCGCACCCGCTGCTCGCCGCTCTGCACACCGCGAAACTCACGAGTAGTGCCCGACAGCACTTCCTCGCGGCTGGAGTTCAACTGGTCGTTGGCCAGCTCGCGGTTGGCAGACGCCTGACGCACCTGGGCGCTGGTGGCGCCGCCGGCGAAGATCGGCATGCGGAACTCCACGCCCACCGAACCGTACTTGTTCGTCTGGTCCTGGGTAGAGACCGAATCGCTTTCCGAATCGTTGTAGGCCGCGACGAAGTCCAGGGTCGGCCAGTGCCCGGCCCTGGCCCGGCTCACTTCTTCATCGGCGATGTCCAGACTGCGGCTACGGGCAATGATGGTCGGGTTATTGGCCCGTGCGTCGTTGATCCAGTCCTGCAGGCTTGGGGGCTCCAATGGTGGCGTAGGGAACTCGGTACGCAAGGTGGACATCTGCTCCGGCAGCACGCCAAGCAGTTCCTGCAGCAGGCGCCGTGCCACCAGCAGGTTGTCCTCGGCTTCGATCAGCTCCGCCTGGGCCAGGTCGCGCCGAGCGGACGCCTGATCGACATCGATCACCGTCCCGTCACCCAGCTCGTAGCGTCGTTTGGCGGCCATCACCTGGTTCTCCAGGTTCTTCAGCTTGGCGTTGGCCAGGTCGATGGTTTCCAGCGCCAGCAGCACGGCGAAGTAGCGGCTAGCCAGACTGACTGCCGATTCCTGCGTCTTGGCATCGAACACTGCGTCACTGAACAGGGTGCGTTGCTTGCCTTGGCGGAACTCCGCCATCCGCTGCTTGTTGAACAGCGGTTGGCGCAGCTCCACCACCGCCCCCCTTGAGTCGTACTCCAGGTCGCTCTCCACGGAGCTACCGAAGACATTGTCCTGTTCGCTGGTGCCGTCCACCCGTTTCCAGTAGACGGTGCTACTGATGTTCGGCAGCAGGCCGGCCTTGCCCAGTTCCTTGTATTCCTGGCCGGCCTGGCGTTCGTGCACCGAGGCCAGGTAGGTCGGCCCCTGATTCTGGTAAACGTTCCAAGCTTCGCTGAGGTCCATGGCCGTCGCAGGCAGGGCGACGGCTCCGAGAAAACCGGCTAGAGCCTTCCGGAGTCTCATTTTACTGCTCCTTGAATGCACTTCCGACGCGGCCCAGCAGGGGTTTCATCAAGTAACTCATCAGGCTGCGCTCGCCGGTCTTAATGGTCACGGTGGCCGGCATACCTGCCCGGATATTGTTAGGCCCGAGCAGCTTCATGCCTTCCTCGGTCACTTCCACCTGCGTCAAGTAATAGGGCTGTTTGCTGGCTTCGTCCACCAGACGGTCGGCCGCGACCGTCATCACCCGACCGGGAATGTTGGGTGTCTGCGCATGGTTGAAGGCCGGGAAGGTGATATCCACAGGCAGTCCTGGCACCATCTTGTCGATAGCCTGTACCGGCACCTGGGCATCCACCTGCAGGGGTTCCTTGTCCGGCACCACGTCCATGATCCGCTCACCGGGCTGGATGACACCACCGACGGTGGCGACGTTCAGGCCCAGGACGATGCCGTCGATGGAGGAACGGATCACAGTGTTTTCCACCTGGTAATCCACCGAACGTAGGCGTTCGCCCAAGGAAGTGGTTTCCTTCTGTACATCGGTCAACTGCGACTCCACTTCCTTCTGGAAATCCTGCTCCCGCTGGAGGATGCGCAGTTTGAGTTCGGCGATCTGGTTCCGGGTGCGGCCGATGTCCGCGATGTTCTGCGCCATGGAGCCGTTCAGTTCCGAGGCACTGCGTTCCAGTTCGAGCATACGGTTACGCGGGATGTAGCCTTCCGCGGCGAGGCTGCGCACACCTTCCAGCTCCTGCCCCAGCAGGCTCGACTGGCTGGCGCGGGTGGCTTGCACCTGGCGCAGCCCCTTGAGTTGCTCTTCGGCGCCATTGAGGTTCTCGTGCAGGATGCTGATCTCGCCCAACAAGGCCTTGCGCCGGGTGTGGAAAAGCCGTTGCTGCAAGGCTATTGCCTCCTGCAGGCGCGGGTCGCCAGCAAAACGTTCCAGCAGGTCCGGTGTGAAGGTCACCGAATCAGCGCCATCACGCTCGGCGGACAGGCGATCTTCCACCGTCTTGGCCACGATGTACTGGGAGCTCAGGGCACCCTGCTCGGCAATCGCCTGGGTCGGGTCCAGACGCACCAACTCCTGGCCGGCGCGCACCTTGTCGCCCTCGCGTACCAGGATGGAGTCCACCGTGCCGCCGGTGAGGTGCTGGACGGTCTTGCGGGCATTGGTGACGTTGACCGTGGCATTGGCCACTACGCCAGCATCCAGGGGAGCCAGCACGGCCCAGACCAGGAAGCCGCCGAAGCCAGCCAGCACCATCCAGATGCCCCAACGGGCCGGGCGGGTGTCATCCATGTCCACCTGTATCGGTTGTTCGACCCGTACCAGGGCCTTGCTTTCGCTTGCCGCTTGCATGATCGATTACTCCTTTGCCCGCATCGAGGCCAGGTTGGGCGTGCCCACAGAGGGCATGACGCTGGCCTGGCGCAGCGCTGCGAACACCTCGTCGCGAGGACCGAACAACTGCATGCCGCCATCGCGCAGCAGCAGGACCTTGTCCACCGTGCTGAGCACGCTGGGGCGGTGGGAAATCAGGATCAGTGTCTTGCCGCGCTTCTTCAGGTCGAGGATGGCTTCCACCAGCGCCGCCTCGCCCAGGTCGTCGAGGTTGGCGTTGGGCTCGTCGAGCACGATCAACGAAGGGTCGCCATAGATGGCACGGGCCAGGGCGATGCGCTGTTTCTGCCCACCGGACAGCGGGCTGCCGTCTATCCCCAACGGCGTGTCGTAGCCCTTCTCGAAGTGCAGGATCATCTCGTGCACCCCGGCACGCTTGGCCGCGAGTATCACTTCTTCGCTGTTCAGCTCGCCAAAGCGGGCGATGTTGTCGGCAATCGTGCCCTCGAACAGCTCCACGTCCTGCGGCAGATAACCGATCCAGGGCCCCAGTTCTTCTTTGTTCCACTGGTAGATGTCAGCACCGTCCAGGCGCACCTTGCCCGACTGCGCCGGCCAGACGCCCACCAGCAGGCGGGCCAGGGTGGACTTGCCGGCAGCCGACGGCCCGATGATGCCCAAGGCCTCACCAGGCGAAAGGCTGAAATTGATCCCACGCAGGATGGTCGATACGCCGCCGGGTGCCGCCGACATGGCCTGTTCCACCGACAGCGCGCCCAGGGGCTTGGGCAGCGCCATGGCGTCCTTGCGTGCGGGGAAGTCCTGCAGCAGTTTGGACAGGCGCTCCCAGGAAGTGCGGGCGGACAGCAATTGCTTCCATACCCCGATGGCCTGTTCCACCGGCGCCATGGCACGACCGCTGAGGACCGAACTGGCAATCATCATGCCTGCCGTGATCTCTCCCTTGATCGCCAGCAACGCGCCAGCGCCGAGGATCAGCGATTGCAGGGTGATGCGCACGAAACGGCTGGCGCCGTTGATGTAGGCGGCGCGGTCAGAGGCCAGGGTCTGTTTCTCGAGAATGCGTTGATGGTTGCCGTACCAGCGTTCGCGGATCGCCGGCAGCATCCCCATGGCTTCGATCACTTCGGTGTTGCGCAGATTGTTGTTGGCGAAGGAGCCAGACGCCATCGACGCCTGGTTGGCCTCCGCCAACGGGCCACGGGTTATCACCTCGGTGAGCAGGGCCAGGCCGAACAGGATGACCGAACCGACCAGCGTGATAATGCCCAGCAGCGGGTGCACGAGGAAGATCACCAGCAGATAGATGGGTGTCCAGGGGGCATCGAAGAAGGCGAACAGGCCGTTGCCAGTGAGGAACTGGCGGACCATGGACAGATCCTGCAGGGCCTGGGCCGGATTGCCACCGGCGCGGCGCAGGTTGCGTTCGAAGGAGGCATTGAAGATGCGCTTGTTCAGGCTCATGTCCAGTCGGTTGCCAAGGCGGATCAGCACGGTCGAGCGCACCACCTCCAGCAACGACATGAGCACGTAGAGCCCAAGCATCAGGACCGTCAACATCAACAGGGTGGTGACGTTGCTGCTCGCCAGCACGCGGTCGTAGACCTGCAGCATGTAGAGGGCGGGCGCCAGCATCATCAGGTTGATAACCCCGCTGAAACCGCCAACGACATAGAACGTGCGGCGCAAGCGGTTCAGGGCTTCGGACAACTCGGTACGGGGCTGCGAGAAATTCTTCATCTCGGCGATCCACTGGCTGAGTGATGGGTTAGGCGATGGTCCGGCCGCCTTCTTATAGTTCGAGCCCCTGGAGCGAAACGGCGCTGCCCCCACAGAAGCCTACAGACATCCTTAGCCAAGTCTCATGCTGGCCGCCAGTGACGGACCCCACCTGCCGGACGGCTGCGGGATTAACCCCGACCAGCGACACCAGCGGACGGATGAGAGAACTTCGTATTAACCCTGAAAGCACCGTTCCAGACGGCGTGCAGCCTGATTCTCGAGAAAAATGAAGACACCTGGAGGGGAGTTGGCGAGCCGAATTGGCGCCGGATAAATGACACACCCATCGGATACCGGGAAAGAGGCCGCACCGATTCCGCGTGAACCGAACGCCTCCATCCACCCTTCCGCGCGGTCACAGCGCGCAGGTGGAGCGGGTGGAGCCTGATGCGTCGCAGTAAGTGGCGCTTCAGCGGTTCGTCGACGAATTCGCCCCCACAGCCGACACACGGTCCAGGAAGAGGACTGAAGCGTTGCAACCGAGTGTCACGCCGTCCTGACCCGTAGCGCCGGGCTGAAATTCAGCATATCCATCAGGCTATCCACCAGGTTCTCCGCCTCGCCGGCCAGGGAAAATCCGTCCGGCACCAGCAGCCAGTTGGTCTGGATGCCTTCCATGTACGCATGCACGCTGATGGCGGCACGGCGGCAGTCCAGGTTGGCGGGTAGCTGGCCACGACTCACCGCATTGCGCAGGGCCTTGGTGATGCGCAAGTCGCACTCGGCACTCTGGTCCTGCATCTTCTGCCGCAAGTCACCCAGCTCTTCGGTGTACTCCACCTTGTGCCGCAGGATCTCGTGGATGCGCCGGCTCTGCGGGTCGAGTTCCACGCGCTTGAGCAAGCGCACCAGCAACTGGTGCATGCGTCCCAGGGGATCGGGCTCGTCTTCGCTCTCGCTGGCGCGGGCCAGTTCCTCCAGGGGCATGTGGATTCGCTCCAGCATGGCCTGGAACAGATCGGTCTTGTTCTCGAAATGCCAATAGATGGCACCGCGGCTCACTCCGGCGGCAGCAGCAATCTCAGCCAGCGAGGCGCGGGAAACCCCCTTCTCGTGAAATACCCGCTCGGTGGCGTCGAGTATCTGCACGCGGGTTTCTTCGGCTTCCTCTTTGGTACGTCTGGCCATTCGCCACTGGGACCTATCTGATTGCTGACAAAGGAAAAATCATCATTCCGCCGAAATAATTTCTGACACCGGCTCTGGAAGATTCGATTTACAAACATTCACGCATGTAAGTATATTCGTACACCTCTGTAAGAATCCAGAACCCGCCTTGCGCCCGGCCCTCCCCCAGGGCCGCATCCCAGAAACAATGAGGTCCCTTCAGATGCCCATGAAGCCAGCCTTTGCCGCCTTGGTTTCCGCCATCGCTCTGGCCACACTCGCCCTGACCGGCTGTCAGGAAGCCTCGGCTCCCCCGCCCGCCGAGACGCCCAAGGTTGGCGTCGTCACCCTCCAGCCCCAGAGCTTCACCCTGACCACCGAACTCCCAGGCCGCACCGCAGCATTCCGCATTGCCGAAGTGCGTCCGCAGGTGGACGGCATCATCCAGAAGCGCCTGTTCGCCGAAGGCAGCGAGGTCAAGGCCGGGCAGCAGCTCTACCAGATCGACCCGTCCGTCTACTCCGCCACTTACAAAAGCGCCCAGGCCAGCCTGGCGTCGGCGCAGTCGCTGGCGGATCGCTACAAGGATCTGGTCAGCGACCAGGCCGTGAGCAAGCAGGCCTATGACGAATCCCAGGCTGCCCGCCTGCAGGCCGAGGCCGCGCTGGAGAAAGCGAAGATCGACCTGCGCTACACCAAGGTGCTGGCACCGATTTCCGGACGCGTCGGCCGCTCGACGGTCACCGAAGGTGCCCTGGTGAATAACGGCCAGACACTGGCCATGGCCACCATCCAGCAGCTCGACCCGATCTACGTTGACGTCACCCAGTCCACCAAGGACCTCCTGCGCCTACGGCGAGAGATGGCTGAAGGTCAGCTGGAAAAGGCCGGGGGCAATGGCGCAAAAGTTTCATTGCTGCTCGAAGACGGCAGCGAGTACCCGCACAAGGGCAGCCTGGAGTTCTCCGAAGTCTCGGTGGACGAAGGCACTGGCTCGGTGACCCTGCGCGCGGTCTTCCCCAACCCGGAACACACCCTGCTGCCGGGCATGTTCGTCCACGCCCGCCTGGGCTCGGCGGTGAAGCAACAAGCCATCCTTGCGCCGCAGCAAGGCGTGACCCGCGACCTCAAGGGCCAGGCCACCGCGCTGGTGGTGAACGCCGAGAACAAGGTCGAACTGCGCCAACTGAAAGCAGAGCGCACCGTCGGTGACCGCTGGCTGGTCAGCGAAGGCCTGAACCCGGGCGACCGCCTGATCACCGAAGGCCTGCAGTTCGTGCGCCCGGGCGTCGAAGTGAATGCCGCGCCGGCGACCAATGTGGCTGCCCAGCAGCCCGCGGGTGACAACCTGGCCAAGAGCCACTGAGGAGCCCATAGATGTCGAGATTCTTCATCGATCGCCCGATCTTCGCCTGGGTGATCGCGCTGGTGATCATGCTCGCCGGCGGTCTGTCCATCCTCAAGTTGCCGATCAACCAGTACCCCAGCATCGCCGCGCCTGCGGTGGGCATCCAGGTCAGCTACCCCGGTGCCTCGGCGCAGACGGTGCAGGACACCGTGGTGCAGATCATCGAGCAGCAGCTCAATGGCATCGACGGCTTGCGCTACATCTCGTCGGAGAGCAACTCCGACGGCAGCATGAGCATCACCGCCACCTTCGAGCAGGGCACCAACCCTGACATTGCCCAGGTGCAGGTACAGAACAAGCTCCAGCTAGCCACCCCGCTGCTGCCGCAAGAAGTGCAGCAACAGGGTATCCGCGTGACCAAGGCGGTGAAGAACTTCCTGCTGGTCATCGGCGTCGTCTCCGAAGACGGCAGCATGGACAAGAACGACCTGGCCAACTACATCGTCTCCAACATCCAGGACCCGATCTCACGGACCAAGGGCGTCGGTGACTTCCAGGTATTCGGTGCCCAGTACGCCATGCGCATCTGGCTGGACCCGGCGCGCCTGAACAACTACCAGTTGACCCCGGTAGACGTGAAGACCGCCATCCAGGCGCAGAACGTGCAAATCTCCTCCGGCCAGCTCGGCGGCCTGCCCGCCTCCCCCGGGACCCAGCTGAACGCCACCATCATCGGCAAGACCCGCCTGCAGACTCCCGAGCAGTTCGGCAACATCCTGCTGAAGGTGAACCGCGACGGCTCCCAGGTGCGCCTGCAGGACGTGGCGAAGATCGAACTGGGTGGCGAGAACTACAGCATCAGCGCCCAGTTCAACGGCAAGCCCGCCTCCGGCATGGCCATCAAGCTGGCCACCGGCGCCAACGCCCTGGATACCGCCAAGGCGATCCGCACCACCATCAAAGAACTGGAACCCTTCTTCCCCGCCGGGATGAAAGTGGTCTTCCCCTACGACACCACCCCCGTGGTTTCCGCCTCCATCGAAGGCGTTATCCACACCCTGGGCGAAGCCATCGTCCTGGTGTTCCTGGTGATGTTCCTGTTCCTGCAGAACTTCCGCGCCACCATCATTCCGACCCTGGCCGTGCCCGTGGTATTGCTGGGCACCTTCGGCGTGCTGGCGATGTTCGGTTTCACCATCAACACCCTGACCATGTTCGCCATGGTGCTCGCCATCGGCTTGCTGGTGGACGATGCGATCGTGGTGGTGGAAAACGTCGAACGGGTGATGGCCGAGGAAGGCCTGTCACCGCTGGAGGCCACCCGCAAATCCATGGGCCAGATCCAGGGCGCACTGGTGGGCATTGCCCTGGTGCTCTCGGCCGTGTTCCTGCCGATGGCCTTCTTCGGTGGTTCCACCGGCGTGATCTACCGGCAGTTCTCCATCACCATCGTCTCGGCCATGGCCCTGTCGGTGCTGGTGGCGCTGATCTTCACCCCGGCCCTGTGCGCCACCCTGCTCAAGCCCGTCGCCAAGGGCCACCACGAGAAGCGCGGCTTCTTCGGCTGGTTCAACCGTAGCTTCGACCGCAGCGTGCAGAGCTACGAGCGTGGCGTGCGCGGCATCCTCAAGCGCAAGGCGCCCTACCTGCTGCTCTACGTGGTGATCCTCATCGCCATGGGCTGGCTGTTCACCCGCATTCCCACCGCCTTCCTCCCCGAGGAAGACCAGGGCGTGCTTTTCGCCCAGGTGCAGACGCCGTCCGGCGCCAGTGCCGAGCGCACCCAGGTGGTCGTGGACCAGATGCGCGAATACCTGCTGGAGAATGAGAAAGACACCGTGAAATCCGTGTTCACCGTGACCGGATTCAACTTCGCCGGCCGTGGCCAGAGCTCGGGCATGGCTTTCATCATGCTCAAGCCGTGGGAAGAGCGCACCGCCGAAGGCCAGAGCGTGTTCGACCTGGCCCAGCGCGCGCAGCAGCACTTCTTCAGCTTCCGCGACGCGATGGTCTTCGCCTTCGCCCCGCCGGCAGTGATGGAACTGGGTAACGCCACCGGCTTCAACTTCTTCCTGCAGGACCGTGCAGGTGTCGGCCATGAAGCGCTGAACGCCGCCCGTGACCAGTTCCTCGAACTGGCGGCGAAGAACCCGGTGCTCAACCGCGTGCGCGCCAACGGTCTGCGCGACGAGCCCCAGTACCAGTTGCTGATCGACGACGAGAAGGCCCGTGCCCACGGCATCTCCCTCGCCGACATCAACAACACCGTCTCCATCGCCTGGGGCGCCAGCTACGTCAATGACTTCATCGACCGTGGCCGGGTGAAGAAGGTCTACCTGCAGGGTGAACCCGAAGCCCGAATGAACCCGGAAGACCTGAACAAGTGGTTCGTACGCAACGATGAGGGCCAGATGGTGCCGTTCAGTGCCTTCGCCAGCGGCGAATGGACCTACGGCGCACCCAAGCTGGCCCGTTACAACGGTGTGCCGGCGGTGGAAATCCTCGGCGAGGCGGCTCCGGGCCACAGCTCGGGTGAAGCCATGGCTGCGGTGGAAGAAATCGCCAAGCAGTTGCCAGCCGGCGTCGGCTACTCCTGGACCGGCCTCTCCTACGAGGAACGCCTGTCCGGTGCCCAGGCCCCGGCGCTCTACGCCCTGTCGCTGCTGGTGGTGTTCCTCTGCCTCGCGGCGCTGTATGAGAGCTGGTCGATCCCGTTCTCGGTGATGCTGGTGGTTCCGCTTGGCGTCATCGGTGCGCTGATGTTCACCAGCATGCGCGGCTTGTCCAACGACGTGTTCTTCCAGGTCGGCCTGCTCACCACCATCGGCCTCTCGGCGAAGAACGCGATCCTGATCGTCGAGTTCGCCAAGGAGCTGCACGAACAGGGCAAGAGCCTGTTCGATGCCGCCGTGGAAGCCTGCCGCATGCGCCTGCGCCCGATCATCATGACCTCGCTGGCGTTCATCCTCGGCGTGGTGCCCCTGGCCATCTCCAACGGCGCTGGTTCCGGCAGCCAGCACGCCATTGGTACCGGCGTGATCGGCGGCATGCTCACCGCCACCGTCCTGGCCATCTTCTGGGTGCCGCTGTTCTACGTGCTGGTCTGTTCGCTGTTCAAAGACAAGGCGAGCAAGGCCGCGATCAAGAAGGAGGCCCTGCAGTGAGGCGTTCCCTGATTTCCCTGGCCATCGCCGCGACCCTGCTCGGTGGCTGCTCCATGATTCCCGATTACCTGCGCCCGGAGGCGCCCGTGGACAATGCCTGGCCCCAGGGCGAGGCGTACAGCCAGGGCGAGGCCCAGGTGAACACCGCCGCTGCTGACCTCGACTGGAGCGAGTTCTTCCAGGACCCGGCGCTGCACCAACTGGTGCAGCTCGCCCTGGACAACAACCGTGACCTGCGCACCGCCGCGCTGAACGTCGAGGCCTACCGCGCGCTCTACCGCATCCAGCGTTCGGAGCTGTTTCCCAGCGTTTCGGCCGACGGCACCGGTACTCGCCAGCGCCTCCCCGGCTCCCTGAGCGAGAGTGGCCAGGCCACCACCAGCGGCCAGTACAGCGCCACCCTCGGCGCCAGCGCCTGGGAGCTGGACTTCTTCGGCCGCCTGCGCAGCCTGAACGAACAGTCCCTGGAACAGTACTTCGCCACAGAGCAGGCGCGCCGCAGCACCCAGATAAGCCTGGTGGCCTCTGTGGCCACCGCCTATCTCGACTGGCAAGCCGACCAGGCCCTGCTGCAACTGACCCGGGACACCCTCAAGACCTACCAGGAAAGCTACGCCCTTACCCAGCGCAGCTTCGACGTAGGGGTTGCCGACGCCCTGGCCCTGAGCCAGGCGCGCACCGCCGTGGAAAGTGCCCAGGTCAGCCTGGCGCAGTACACCCGCCTGGTGGCCCAGGACCGCAATGCCCTGGCGCAACTGGTGGGCACCGGCCTGCCGGCGGACCTGCCCAAAGGCCTGGCGCTGGATGCGGACCTGCTCGCCGAAGTACCGCCGGGCCTGCCGTCCGACTTGCTGCAGCGTCGGCCGGACGTGGTCCAGGCCGAGCACCTGCTCAAATCGGCCAACGCCAACATCGGCGCGGCACGCGCGGCGTTCTTTCCCAGCGTCAGCCTGACCGCCAACGCCGGCAGCATGAGCAACGAGCTCTCCGGGCTGTTCGACGCCGGCTCCGGCAGCTGGCTGTTCCAGCCGAGCATCAGCCTGCCGATCTTCAACGCCGGCCGCTTGAAGGCGAACCTCGATTACACCGAGCTGCAGAAGGACATTCAGGTGGCGCAGTACGAGAAGGCCATCCAGGTCGCCTTCCAGGAAGTTTCCGACGGCCTCGCGGCGCGCACGACCTACCAACAGCAGCTCGGCGCCCAGCGCGCCCTGGTGAAAACCACCGAGGAGTACTACCGCCTCGCCGAGCGTCGCTACCGCACCGGCGTCGACAGCTACCTGACCCTGCTGGACGCCCAGCGCCAGCTGTTCAGCGCCCGCCAGCAACTGATCGGTGACCGCCTCAACCAGCTCGCCAGCGAAGTGAACCTGTACAAGGCCCTCGGCGGCGGCTGGAAAGAACAAGGAGAAAGCTCCCCGAACGCTTGATCCGCGACTCCCCTATCCTCAGGGACGAGGAATCCACGCGGCGCCCCCGCGATGCTTGGCGGGGGCGTAATTTTTCCGCCCATCGCAGCCTGCCACAACCACCCCGATGCCCTGCAACAGGGCACCCAAAAACGGGCATGAAATTCGGAAAACTCCATGCCATTCATTGGCTTGCCTGTGCCCGTCGGTCCATTTCCTTGCCATCGGTCAGGCCACCGCCACGCGCTGTAACAATGGCCGATCCTGTTCATCCAACTCGTGGGGAGGCGAGTGGGCAACAAGAGGAAACGACGATGAAATCGACATTCAGCACGACCACCCTCAGCGGCCTTTTCCTGGCCCTGGCGGTGATAACGGGATCGGGTACGGTCCTCGCGGAGAATGGAAGCGACCGCCTGGACGAGTACCGGATACGCAACCAGCAACTGCTGCAGATGAGGGAGGATTCCAGCGAGAGCTTTACCCGGATGGTCGAGGAACAGCCGACCGCAGCTGGCCAGTCTTATGAGGATGAAGGCATGCGCTCCGATGAGCGACAAAAGCCGAAGTATCAGTCGTTGATCCACCAACAGAGGGTCGAATACGGGAAGTAACCCCGTAATGACCGCCCGTCGGGTGCGCGCCCAAACCTACGCGCCCGTCGGGCAGACAGTTAGCGAAGTTTCCGACAACCGGCCAGAAACGCCGGACCTCGCCCCAGAGCCATTGGGCCGCTCCCGGAACTTCGCCAACTCTGCCGTGCGTCTCCTGCTGCTTGCGGTGCCACATGTACTGACCCTAGTGTTCCCACATCCTCGAACCGGCGGAGGGTATTTCCTTTTCCGGTGATTCGCTCAACGGATTGATCCACCGCAGAACCCGGCTCCGGCCGCTTTCCACTGGAGAGTCAACCCGTTGCAGAAGCCCGTCTCACGCCGCTTCGGCGTACCCCTTTCCTGGCAATTGCTGGCAGTCACCCTTTTCAGCGGCAGCCTGCTGCTCGGCACTGGCGATGCCAACGCCGCCTGGAGCGTCGATCCGGTGCTGCGCAAGGCGGAAAAGCGCTACGGCCGAAGCGGCCCGGCCAAGGACCGTCTCCAGGCCTGGCACGACCTGCTGGAAGGCGGTCGTCGATTGACCGAACGGCAACAGCTGCAGGCGGTCAACCGCGAGATCAACCGCCAAGTACGCTTCAGCGACGACACTGCACTCTGGCAGCGCCGCGACTACTGGGCCACTCCCGTGGAAACCCTGGCCAAGGGCGCCGGTGACTGCGAGGACTTCGCCCTCGCCAAGTACTTCACCCTGCTGCAACTGGGCATCGCCCCGGACAAGCTGCGCATCACCTACGCGCGCGCGCTGGAGCTGAACCAGGCGCATATGGTGGTGACCTACTACGAAACCCCTGATGCCGAGCCCCTGGTGCTGGACAACCTGGTCGACGACATCCTCCCCGCCTCCCGCCGCACGGACCTGGCCTTGCGCTACGCCTTCGACACCCAAGGCCTCTACGCAGTGAATGGCCGTGCGTTCAAACGCGTCGGCAGCACCACCGAACTGCCGTTCTGGCAAGGCCTGCTGGCGCGAATGGAGAAGGAAGGCTTCACGCTCTGAGCCGTGTGGCCTCGGCATCCTTCCTGGTCAGGACGAACTCAACTGACTTCCACCATCCTGCGCAACGCATCCTTGGTGACCTTGCCCGCCGCGTTCAGCGGCATGGCCTCCACCACCTGCGCGCGACGCGGCACCTTGTAGTTGGCCATCTGCTCGCGGCACCAGGCGAGGAAGTCACAGGTATCCACGTGCTGCCCGGCAGCCGGCAGCAGGAAGGCCATGGCCACTTCCCCCAGGCGCTCGTCGGGGATACCGATCACCGCTGCCTGGGCGATGCCCGGATAACGCAGGATGACCTGCTCGATCTCCGCCGGGTACACGTTGAAGCCACCCGTGATGAACATGTCCTTGATGCGGTCGGTGATCCGCAGGTAACCCCCCTCGTCCAGTACCCCGATATCCCCGGTGTGCAGCCAGCCCTCGGCATCGATGGCTTCGGCCGTCGCCTCGGGGTCGTTGAAGTAGCCCTGCATAAGGTTGTAGCCCCGTACCAGCAATTCCCCCGGTTGGCCCGGCGGCACCGGCTGGCCGGTGCCGTCCACGCAGCGCACTTCCACATCTGGAAAGGCACGACCCGAGGTAGTCGCCACCCGTTCCGCCGAGTCTCCCGGCCGGCAGATGGTGACGAAACCACAGGCTTCGGTCAGGCCATAGGCGGTGACGATGGTTTCGAAACCCAGCTCGCACCCCATGCGCCGCACCATCTCCACCGGCACCGAGGCAGCGCCGGTCACCGCCACCCGCAGGCTGGACAGGTCATAACGCTCACGCTCGGGGAAAGCCAGGATCGATTGGTACAACGTCGGTGGACCGGGCAGTACGCTGACCCGTTCGCGAGCAATGCGCTCCAGCATTGCCGGCACGTCGAACACTTGCTGCGGCAGGATGCAGCAGCCGCGCATCAACGCCGCCAGCCAGCCGGCCTTGTAGCCGAAGCTGTGGAAGAACGGGTTCACGATCAGGTAGCGATCACCGGGACGCAAACCGACCATTGCGCTCCAGTCGCGGACGATACGCAGGTTCTGGCCATGCCCCGTCATCACGCCCTTGGGTTTGCCGGTGGTGCCTGAGGTGAACAGCAGGTCGGACAGGCTGTGCTGACCAACCTGGCTTTCGCGCACCGCCAGTTCCGCCGGAGAAACCTCCTCGGCGAGCGCCATGAAGGCGTCCCAGCTCACGCAGCCCTCGGCCATGCCACGCAGACAGACCCGCGTACGCAAGGCCGGCAGCGCCTCACCGGCCAGCAATGCCGGGTAGTCCGTGCCGAGGAACTCTCCGATCACGAACAGCAGACTCGCGCCGCTCTCGCGCAGGATGAAGCCCGCCTCGGAGCCCTTCATCCGCGTGTTCAGCGGCACCAGCACCGCCCCCACGCTCTGCAGGGCGATGGCGGCGACTATCCATTCGTGGATGTTCGGGGCCCAGATCGCCACGCGTTCGCCGGACTGCACCTCCAGCGCCAACAAGGCGCGCGCGGCCTGACGGCGCAACTGGTCAAGCCGGTGATAGCTGATGCGGGTGTTGTCGTCCTCGATGGCCATGGACTCGCCGTAGCGCGTTGCAGCAGCGGCCAGCAGTTCAGGAATGGTCAGGGCGCTTTCCAGGTTTGGCATGGGCTTTTCTCGGGCGCGACGGGACAGCGGCCGGGCAACCCCGGCCGTGGTGAAGGCAAAGAAATCAGGCTTGTGGCGGTGCGAAGCGGCGACCGGCGGAGAAGCCGCCGTCGACACCGATCATCTGCCCGCTGACGAAGGACGCATCGTCCGAGGCGAGGAACAGCGCGACATTGGCCACCTCCTCCGGACGCCCCGCGCGGCACAGCATGTGCTGGGAGGCGAAGAAAGCGTGGAAGGCTTCCTGCTCCTTGACCATCTGGGTCATGGGGGTATCGATCAGTCCCGGGCAAAGGCCGTTGACGCGAATGTTGGCATGGCCGTAGTCGATAGCCAGGGAGCGGGTGAGCTGGCTGATGCCGCCCTTGGAGACGTTGTAGGCGGTGTTGTTGTCGCAGCCCTGCTCACCGAAGATCGAGCCGACGTTGACGATGGAGCCGCTCCTTTGCGCCAGCATCGGCACCAGGGCGTACTTGCTGGTGAGCATGCTGCCGGTCAGGTTGATGTCCAGCACCCGCTGCCATTCACTGGTGGGCGCGCTGGTGATGTTGCCCTGGCTGGCGACTCCGGCGGCGTTGACCAGCGCATCGATACGCCCGAAGCGGCGCACCACCTCTTCCATCACGGCCTGCACCCGCGCCTCGTCACGTACATCCAGGGCCATGAACAGCGGTGCCGGGATCAATCCCTCCAGGCTCGCCGCAACATCCGCGCGAGGCTCCCCCACGTCCAGCCCGACTACCTGCGCACCCTCTGCAACGAAGCGCCGGACGCAAGCCAGACCAATACCCGATGCGGCGCCAGTGATGACCGCGACTTTGCTAGACAGACGTGCCATGGGAAACCTCATTACTTGTTCTTGGAATGGTTTTTTCAGCGAGTCTACAGAAACCGGTACGGTGGATGATCGTCCATTGGGACTACGCCTGCAGGGAGGGTTTCACACGGATCAATGCGGCGGCGAATTCATTCGCAAAGAGCGGCGCAACTGCCCCCGCAGAGCCATCGGGCGAACCTTCGGTCCGCATGGCGATTTAAATCGCCCCCACAAAACCTCTCCCCCGGTTCAGACCCGGCAGGCTTGGTATCAAGCGCACCACCAATTTCCGCACCAAGAAAAAACCCGGCCGAAGCCGGGCGTAAAGGCACAGACATACACGCTCAATACCACCCGCGAGGGCGGTAGCCTCCGGCTGTCACCCCGGAAACTTCAGTTTCAGCCGCGCACTGCCTGGGCGGCCCTGGCACGCCAGGGTCCAGCCTTCGGCCAGCTCGGCGGGGCTGAGAATATCGTTGCGGGAGAGCACCACCTCGCCCTCCTCCACCTTGCACATGCAGGCGCCGCAGAAGCCCTCTTCGCAGGAATAGGGCGCATCGAGGCCGGCATTGCGCATGCTCTGCAACAGGGTCTCACCGGGTTGAACGGTCACTGGGCTAAGTTGGCCATCCAGCTCCACCAGAAGCTCCTCCACCGCCGCGCTGGCGGGTACTGGCATGACCGCCTGCAAATCCGCGTCGGGCGGTGAGACGAAGCGTTCGACATGAATGCGCTCACGCGCTTCTCCTCGCGCCAGCAACGCGCGCTCCACGGTATCCATGAACGGCCCCGGCCCACAGATGTAGAACTCCGCACCCGCATGGCCACGTACCAGTTGGTGCACCTCGCCTTCGCTGAGAAAGCCCTGCAGCGAGTCCAGCACATGCACCACTTCCAGCTGCTCCACGTGGGCCTTGGCCAGCGCCTTCAGCTCGTCGCGGAAGATCACCGAAGCCTCGTCGCGATTGGCGTACACCAGCTTGATTCGACGCCGGGTGGTCTTCAGTGCCGACTTGAGAATGGAGAACACCGGGGTGATCCCCGAACCACCGCCGAACAGCACCAGGTCATGCTCGCCGGGGCGCAGGTGGAAGTGCCCGGCCGGCGGCAGCACCTCCAGCAAGTCGCCGGGGCCCACCTGGTCGTTGAACCAGTTGGACACCCGGCCGCCTTCCACCCGCTTGATGGTGACCTTGGGCAAGGCATCGCAATCCGGCGAGCTGGACATGGAATAGCAACGCGTCAGCCGCTTGCCACCGAGCATCACGCGAAAGCCGAGATACTGCCCCGCCTTGTAGCGGAAGCGTTCTTCCAGCCCTGCAGGAATCCGCAGCACCAAAGAACGGCTGTCGTGGGTTTCGGCGATTACCTCCGCCACTTCCAGGTGGAAGGCGCCGGAGTGTTGGGGTTCGATCACGAGAGGCTGCGCGCTGCCCATGGCCATCTCCGCGTTACAACAGGCCGCTGACGGTCTGCGCGTTGTCGATGCGCAGTTCACTGCCATTGATGAAGCGTGACTCGTCCGACGCCAGGAAGAGCACCAGATTGGCAATGTCGCGTGGGGCGCACATGCGATTCTTCGGGTTCTGGTCCAGCACGTCCTGCGGCACGTCCTGGAGACCGGTGAGGGGCTGGGTCATGGGGGTGTTGATACCGTCCGGGTGCACGCTGTTGCAACGGATGCGGTAACCCTGCTCCTTGCAGTGCAGCGCCACCGAGCGGGTCAGCGCTGCCACGGCTCCCTTGGAGGCGGAGTAGGCGCAGAAGGCCGGCATTCCGCCCAGCGCCGCCACCGAGGACATATTGATGATGGAACCGCCACCGCTGTCTTTCATCGCCGCGATAGCGTGCTTGCAGCCGAGGAAATAGCCATCGCTGTTGACCCGCTGGATCTTTTGCCAGAGCTCCAGGCTGGTGTCTTCGATGCTGGCCAGGGCCAGAATGCCGGCGTTGTTCACCAGCACATCGAGACGGCCAAAGGTTTCCAGGGTGAGCCTGATGACGTTCTGCCAGTCGGCTTCGCTGGAAATATCCTGGCGGATAAACAGCGCGTTCTCGCCAATCTCAGCGGCGACCTGGCGACCGGCCTCGTCATTGAGGTCGGTGAGCACCACCTTCGCCCCCTCTCTGGCCAACAGCAGTGCGTCCTCGCGCCCAGCCCCGCTGGCGGCGCCGGTGACAATGCAGACTTTGCCTTCGACTCGTTTCATTGTTGTTCTCCTTGGGAAGCTTTGGCAGCCCGAACCAGACCGGCCACGTGAGCGCCAACACGGCGCCCTGAGTAAACGCAGTCAGCGAGGGACAGACCGGATACGTAAAAGTTGGAGGCAACGCCAACCGCGTTGCGGCCGGCACTGAACAGACCGGAGACCGCCTGACCGTCGCGGTCCAGCACCTGGCCGCTGCGCTCGCAAACAGCCAGGCCGCCCAGGGTGATCACCGGACAGGGATAGAGCGTGCTGGTGAAGGACAGGTCCAGGGCATACCAGGGCCCCTCGTCCAGCGACGCGAGGAAACCGCGCGACTTGCCCAAGGCATCCTCGCGCAGGCCACGAGCGGCATCACCGTAGTCCGCCAGCGTCTGCTCCAGGGCTTCACGGGGCAGACCGACCCGTGCAGCCAACTGGCCGACGCTGTTGCCGCGCTTGGCATTGAACAGCAGGTTGAGCAGGGCCGGCAGGCGCTGGAAGGACCAGACCTTGCCCGGGCCGATCTGCGCGAACGCCTCGCGGAACAGCGCACGATTGATAATCAGGATCGCGCGGCCACCCTGTTCTTCCACCATGGCGTGGCCGAGCTTGGCGCCATAGACCTCTTCGTTGCAGTAGCGATACCCGGCGCCGTTGACGATCACCCCCTTGGCCCAGGCCAAGGGGGGATTGATGAAGCGCCAGGCGCTGACTTTTTCCATACGCTGCAGCGTACCGCCTGCGCTGTGACCCAAACGCATGCCGCTGCCGTTGCAGCCGCTGGTACCCAGCGGCAACCCACCGAGGTAGCGCGGCGCATGGACGGTGAGCATGGCGCGGTTGAACACGAATCCGCCGGCACTGAGCAGTACGCCGTGATGGGCACGGATCAGCCGCCGCTCCGCATGGGCCAGTTCAAGCCCACGCACCTTGCGCCGCAGGCGTTCGGCCAGGGCCGGTGCATAGGGGTGCAAGGCGTCGGTCCAGCGCGCCAGCCGTGCATGGCGTCGCGCGGCGCGGCTGCCCGCCGGAATTTCCCAGGCCTCGACACCGATAACCCGACCGGTGCCATCCAGCACCAGGCGACGTACCTCGCACTGAGTGCGCAGACGCACACCCTGGCGCAGGGCACTGGCCTTGAGCGGTGCGTACAGGTTGTAACCGGACATCCCGGAGCCCAGGGCACGGTGGCCACGCGGTGCGGGCCGGGCCGTAGCGGCATAGCTCGGCACGGCTTCGTTGCCGGAGTAATAGAGGAAGTACTGATCGCTCGGGTAGGAGGTTTTCATCGGCGGCACGCTGCCCTGGAAGGCGGCGCCTTGCCGCTCCAGCCAGGCCAGGTTGTCTCTACTGCGCTCGCAGAAATCCTGCAGCGTCTCGGCGGACACCGCGTCGCCCACTTCCTGGCACAGGTAATCGAACATCGCCTCGGACGAGTCGCTGACCCCCGCCTCGGCCTGTTGCGGAGTTCCACCGCCGGCATAGACCACGCCACCGCTGCGCGCCGTCGCGCCACCACCAGCGAAGCGATCCAACGCCAGCACGGAAGCTCCCTGGTCGCGAGCCTCCAGAGCAGCGCAGACACCGGCGCCGCCAAAACCGACCACCAGCAGGTCAGTACTGTCATCCCAATTGAGCTGCGCAGCGTCAACCACCTGCAGCGGGTCTTCCGGGCTCTGCTCCATCACGGTCATGCGGCGTCCTCAGCAAGCAGCGGCCAAGGCCGGCGCGGTGGTGGTGTAGGCGCCGTCGAGGTAGACCAGCGGGCTGATCTCCGCGCTGTTGTGGATCGC